>JAZQDV010000018.1:0-37417 GCA_045546975.1 Eubacteriales bacterium | reverse complement strand
AATTTCTCTAAGACGAAAAATATCTAACCCAAAACTGCTTCGCACCAAAAAATCATAAGTTTGAGTGCAGAACAAGATAAAAAAGCTCGCAACCCTGACGGGTTGGGAGCTTTTTTGACGCAGTTATGTGCCAAAATCGTGTTTTTTTGGCGTTTTATCCCTATGAAGCGCCACCCTTGGATGGTGTGTTCTTCCTTTGGTGGACCCGAAGGGGATCGAACCCTCGACCTTACGGATGCGAACCGTACGCTCTCCCAGCTGAGCTACGAGCCCATATATGTACATTTTTCAGCATAAAAATTATAACAAAATGGTCGAAAAAAGTAAATACCAAAATATCATAATATTGAAAATATTTCTTGCAAAACAGCCGAGAAATTGATAGAATATAATAGTATATGTATAAACTCTAAAATAAGTTTGAGGAGGTGGATTGTTTGCGCTTAAAAAGTCTTGAATTGCAGGGTTTTAAGTCCTTTCCCGACAAGACCGTTATCAATTTTGACGACGGCATAACAGCCATAGTTGGTCCTAACGGAAGCGGAAAGTCTAACATTTCCGATGCTGTGCGCTGGGTTTTGGGTGAGCAGTCCACAAAAACGCTTCGCGGAAGCAATATGCAGGACGTTATCTTTGCAGGTACACAGAAAAGAGGAGCAGTGGGCTTTGCAGAGGTTTCGCTTACGATAGACAACTCTGATGGGTGCCTCGCCTGTGACTATAACGAGGTCACCGTAACCCGCCGTCTTTACCGCTCGGGTGAGAGTGAGTATTTTATAAACCGTGCGTCTGTCCGCCTTCGTGACATAAACGAGATGTTTATGGATACGGGTCTTGGACGTGACGGCTATTCAATCATCGGTCAGGGCAGGATTGACGAAATCCTTTCCGCAAAGAGTGGAGACCGCCGTGAAATCTTTGAAGAGGCATCCGGTATCTCAAAGTTCCGTCATCGCAAGGAAGAGTCAGAGCGCAAGCTTGCCTCAACTGAGGAAAACCTTGTCCGTCTCCGCGATATTCTCACCGAGATAGAGGCGCAGGTCGGTCCGCTTAAAGTACAGGCGGAAAAGGCAAGGGAGTATATCAAGATATTTGACGAGCTTCGCGGTCTTGAGGTTACCGTATGGACGGAAAACCTTGCCCGCGCCCGTGAGAATGCCCAGAAATACATAAACGACTATGAGGTCATTTGCAGCCAGTTCTCCGCAAGTGAGGCAGCTCTTGAAAACCTTTACAAGGAAATGGAGAATCTCGCGGAGAAGATGCGTGAGCGTGACGTTGAGGCGGATAATGCCCGTGAGCGTGAGCGCGAGAGTGAGCGACAGATAAACGAAATATCAAATGAGATTACGGCACTTGAGGCAACACTTCGCAACAATATAGGTAATATTGAGCGTATCCGTTCTGAAATCGGAGACGAAGAAAACCGCGCAGAAGAAATATTAAACCAGATAAAAGCCCGTGAGGAGAGAATTTCAGAGCTTGATGAACTCGCAACAGAGGCGGAAAAGAAAATTTCCGACATCCGCAATGAGGCAGAAGTGGCATCGGGCAAAAGCGATGATGTTGAAGGCAAACTTGACGACATAAGAATCCGCGCAAAGCTTTTTGAGGATGATATTGCGCGCCTGGAGATGTCAATTTCCGCATCACTTCAGGAAGAGGAAAGCGGCAAGGAAAGAAGGTCAGATATTGAAGCTGAACTTAGTACACGTCGCGACGAGCTTTCTGAATCGAAGAAGAAGTTTTCAGCCGTTAAGGAAGCCTATGAGGAGGCGCAGGACAAACACGCCAGTGCCGAGAATATGTTAAACGGCTTTGAAATCAAGCACAAGACACGTGGTGAGAAGTTTGAAAAGCTTCGTGACGAGGTCACAAAGCTTAATCTCTCGCGCGAATCTATGGAAAACAAACACCGTATGCTCTGTGATATGGAAAAGGAAATGCAGGGCTATTCCTTCGCCGTCAAAAACCTCTTGAAGGAAAAGGGAAAGGGAACGCTAGGCGGCATTTTCGGAACAGTTTCCCAGCTTATTCACGTTGAGGACAAGTACACAGTAGCCATTGAAACAATCCTCGGCGGTGCACTCCAGAACGTTGTTGTTGAGAGTGAGCGTGCATCAAAGGAGGCCATTGCGTTCTTAAAGCGCACAGATGGTGGACGAGCTACATTTATGCCGCTTGATACATTAAAGACAAGCGAGCTTGATAAAAAAGACCTCAATAGCCAGGAGGGCTTTGTGGGTATTGCGGCAAATCTTGTCGATTATGACAAAAAGTACACCGCAGCAGTAAAGTTCCTTCTCGGCAAAATCGCAGTTTGCGATAACATAAACAGCGCATCTGCGCTTGCTAAAAAATACGGTTACAGCTTCCGCATAGTTACGCTTGACGGACAGATAATAAACGCAGGCGGTACGTATACGGGCGGTAGCGTAAATAAGACTTCCGGAATACTTACACGAACAAACGAAATAAGAAAGCTCGAAGCTTCAATTTCCGACATCGCAAAGAAGATAGAAAATGCGGAGACGGAAAAGGCAGAAGCCGAGCGTGATTATAACGCACTCATGTATGAAATGGAAGTCTGCCGCAACGACAAGCGCGCAGCTGAAGATGTTCTTCTCAAAGCAGAGACCGAGATAGAGCACTTCAAAACTCTTCATAATCTTATAAATGCAAGAATAGATGACCTCGAAGAAGAACTCCTTACCCTTGACGGTAAGATGAGTGCGGCGGGAAGATTCAGGGAAGAAACAAAGGCAGCAATTTCCGCAAAAACCGAGGAACTTACAAAACTCAACCTTTCCGAGCAGGAGCTTATTGCGGGTAACTCTGCACTTGCAGAGCAGAGAACCGCACTTGCAGAAGAGCTTTCAAACCTCCAGGCAGGACTTGCTGCAACACGTGCGGAAAGGGCAGAGGCTGAGCGTTCGCTTTCAGAAATCAAGTCACTTGCCGATGCGCTTGCAGGGGACCGCGAGTCCAAGGAAAGTGTAATCCGCGGCATTGAAGAGGAAAATGAAGGTCTTAAGCGCGAGATTACAGAAAAGAAAGAAAAAGCTGAAGAAATGCGCCACGCGGTAAAAGAAATCTCGGATGAGATTTCACGTATTGCGGGAAAGCGTCTTGAGTTTGAGGCGGAGAGAAACCGCAAGGACCGCGAGTCCAAGGAAAAGAACGAGGAGATATTACGCCTTGAGCGTGAGCGTTCGCGCCTTGAAGCAAAGAAGGATGCGGCAGCACGTGAGGAGCAGACCATCACAGAAAATCTCTGGGAGTCATACGAGCTCACTCTCGGCACAGCTGAGAAGTATCTTGTTGAGATAGAGTCGATGTCTGACGCGACAAGACGTATTTCAGAGCTTCGGAGCGAAAAGAAGAAGCTTGGCAACGTAAACATAAATGCGATTGAGGAATACGAAGAGATTTCCGAGCGCTATGAGTTTATGACAAAGCAGGTCGGTGACCTTGAAAAGGCAAAGACCGAGCTTATAAAGATGATTGAAGAAATCACGGGCGATATGCAGACTATCTTTGCAGAGCAGTTCAAGGTTATCAACCGCAACTTTGCAGAAACTTTTGCTGAGATATTCGGCGGAGGAAAGGCTGAGCTTGTGCTTGAGGACGAAAGCGACATCCTTAACTGTGGCATTGAAATCCGCGTTCAGCCGCCTGGAAAGACACTTAAGACAATTACGCTCCTCTCAGGCGGTGAGCGTGCATTCGTAGCAATCGCTCTCTATTTTGCAATCATGAAGGTGCGCCCGACTCCGTTCTGCGTGCTCGACGAAATCGAAGCGGCGCTTGACGATGTAAACGTTGCGCGCTACGCCGAGTACTTGCGACGTCTTGCATCTACAACACAGTTTATCGTTATTACCCACCGTCGCGGTACGATGGAAGAAGCTGATATGCTCTACGGTGTAACGATGCAGGAAAAAGGCGTTTCAAAGATGCTTGCAATAAGCATTTCTGAGGTAGAGCGCTCATTGGGAGTAAAGCTCAATTGATTCGAGGAGAATTAAAAGTTAACTATGGGTTTATTTGATAAAATCAGAAACGGTCTTAAAAAGACACGTGAGGCATGCGGTGCACATATAAGCACTATTGTGCGCTCGTTTTCCTCAAACCGTGAGGAGATGCTTGAGGAGCTTGAGGAAACGCTTATTATGGCAGACCTCGGTGTTGCGACTGCAATGAATATCACCGAAAAGCTCCGTGAGAGCATAAAGGAAAAAAAGCTTCGCGAAAACGATGAAATCCTTTCCGAAATAAAGGCGATTATCCTTGATATCCTGAATGCAAATGCAGAAAAGGAGCCTTTCGACAAAAAGCGTGCGATACTTATAATCGGCGTAAACGGTGTCGGTAAGACCACAACAATCGGGAAGCTTGCATCACGATTAATTGAAGACGGAAAGCGCGTAATTCTTGCGGCAGGTGATACTTTCCGTGCGGCAGCAGGTGAGCAGCTTGATATATGGGCAAAACGCTCAGGTGCCGAAATCGTAAAGCATGGCGAGGGCGCAGATCCGGCCTCCGTCATATTTGATGCCGCAAATGCGGCGCGCGCAAGAGGCGCGGATGTTCTCATCTGTGACACGGCAGGCAGGCTTCATAACAACGCAAACCTTATGGCGGAGCTTGCAAAAATCCGACGTGTGCTTGAGCGCGAGCTTTCTGACTTTGAAATTGAGTCATACCTCGTGCTTGATGCAACTACGGGTCAGAATGCGCTTATACAGGCAAAAAAGTTCAATGAGGTTTCAAGCCTTAACGGAATAATACTTACAAAGCTTGACGGCACGGCAAAGGGCGGAATCGTAATCTCGATTGCAGACGAAATGCAGCTCCCGATAAAGTACATCGGAGTCGGAGAGGGGATTGACGACCTTATGGAATTTGATGCCGCCTCCTTTACAGATGCACTGTTTGAATAATAAACGGGTGATTTTATGAATTTTATTATTGCGACAAACAACAAGAAAAAGCTCCGTGAACTTGGTGCGATACTTCAAAAATTCGGTGTCAACGCAATTTCGCTCAAAGAGGCGGGAATTGTCTCAGATGCTGAGGAAACTGGCACTACATTTGAGGAGAATTCGAGAATAAAAGCGGTTTCCGCAATGGAAATCGGTGGGCTTCCTGCAATAGCAGACGATTCGGGACTTGAGGTTGACTCCCTTGGCGGAGAACCCGGTATATACTCTGCAAGATACGGCGGAGACGAGTGCAAGGACGATACTGAGAGATATGAGTTTCTTCTCAAGAATATGGAAAACGTACCCGAAGGAAAGAGAAGTGCAAGATTTGTCTCCGTTATAACCTGTACATTCCCTGACGGTCGCGAGCTCTCAGCACGCGGTGAAATCGAGGGAGAGATACTGTTTGCCCCGCAAGGTGAAGGCGGCTTTGGCTACGACCCCGTGTTCTTTATCCCGAGTGAGGGAAAGACAATGGCAGAGATTTCAAGTGAGCGCAAGAACGAAATTTCGCACCGCGCACGTGCACTTGAGATTATGGCAAAAAAGCTTGAGGAAGTTTTGTAAAATGCGTATCGGTATTATGGGAGGGACATTCAATCCTCCGCATACAGGGCATATAAATGCAGCCAAGGCGGCACGTCGCGAGCTTGCACTTTCAAAGCTCATACTTATCCCGACAGCAACTCCTCCACACAAAAAAATTGCAGAAGGCTCGGCAACAGCAGAACAAAGACTTGATATGACGGGAATACTTGCAAAACTTCTCGGCGCCGAGGTGAGCGATATTGAAATCGCGCGCGGAGGAAAAAGCTATACGGTTGATACTTTGGCAACACTTTCCGATAAGTATCCGGAAGACGAGCTGTGGCTCATTGTCGGAACCGATATGTTTTTAACTCTTGAGGAGTGGAAAAGCCCCGAAAGGATATTTGAGCTATCGTCAATCGCGTGTGTGCCGAGAGGTGACGGAGACCAGGAAAAGCTTCTCTCATACAGTGAGATTTTAAGAAAAAAATACGGTGCAGAGACAAGGATAATAGATGTCCCTGCGGTTACAATATCATCGTCGGAGCTACGTCCCGGGATCAGGGCAGACGAGATGAAAAAGTTCATTCCGGAAGAGATTTCTTCGTATATAAAAGAAAATAAACTCTATGCAAAGGCGGCGGCAGATTTTGACTGAAAATGAAATTATCAGTGCAGTAAAATCAAGACTTCGCGAGAAGCGCTTCAAGCATACAGAAGGCTGTGTCAGAACGGCAGAAAAGCTTGCAAGACACTATGGCGCGGATGTTAATCTTGCCCGTCGTGCCGCATGGCTTCACGATATAGCAAAGGAAATGCCGTATAGTGACCAGCTTGCACTTATAGAAAAAGAAGGCGTAGCACTCTCGGATATCCAGCGCTCTGAGAAGATAATCCACGCATTTACCGGTGCAATTATTGCAGAAAAGGAATTCGGAGAGTGCGAGGAAGTCATCTCGGCAATACGGTGGCATACCACCGCGCGCGCAGGGATGCCGCTTCTGGAAAAGATAATCTGGATTTCCGATCTTACCGAAGAGGGACGCACGTTTGAAGGTGTTGAAGAAATACGCTCACTTGCATTTCAAGACCTTTCGGCGGCACTTACTCTAGGATTCGATACAACGCTTCGTTTTTTGCGTGAGGGCGGAAAAGAAATTGACGAGAATATGATAAAGGCGCGCGAATTTGAGATAGCGTCGAGAGGATAGAAAATGAACAAAAGAAAACTGAAAAAATCAAAATATATGTTTGCGGCAGTTTTGTTTGTGCTTGCAATTATTATGCTTTCCGCATCGCTTGTCATAAACAACGTACGTCCTCCTGATACAGAAGAAGAAATAGTTCGTGATGAGAGGACTGACGAAGCAGTTGCAGCGATGGGACGTGACCATCGTGAAAACTTCTTCACGATGCTTGTTGTCGGTATCGATGCTGCAAGTAACAGTACAGATACGATAATGCTCGTGTCCCTTGATATTGACAACTCCAAAATGGGAATAATGAGTATTCCGCGCGATACAATCACAAATACCGCCCGTTCAAACAAAAAAATAAACTCCACATACATCGCAAATCACAAGGATATATATGCGCTGTATAGCGATATAGAGGATATAACGGGTATAATCCCCGACAAATACGCGCTTGTAACGGTTGACGGTTTTGTCGAGCTTATTGACGAAATCGGAGGTGTTGAGGTAGATGTCCCGATTGATATGATTTACGAAGACCCGACTCAGGACCTTAAAATCAACATAAAAAAAGGATATCAGAAGCTTGACGGATACGACGCTATGGGCTTTATGAGATACAGAAAAACGTATGCCGAGGGCGATATAGGAAGAATCAAGGTTCAGCACACATTTATTGAGGCGCTTATAAAGAAGATGCTCAAGCCCTCAACCTTTGTGAAAATCCCGGAGATAGCAAAAATCATCTCGAGAAATGTGGAAACCGATCTAACCCTCGGAAACCAGATATGGATAGGCAAGAAAATGCTTTCAATGAATCTCGAGGAGGACGTAAAAATGCTTACGCTCCCGGGATATGCGGAGTATTATGAGGGTCTTTCGTATTACTTCCCGTCGGAGAGCGAAATACTTTCTGTGGTCAACGAAAGCTTTAATCCGTACACAACGGAGATTTCAAGGCTTAACCTTATAAAGAAGAAATAGGCAGGTGTAAAAATGGAAGTAAATGAAATGTTAAAGCTTGCGGTAGGTGCACTTGATGCGAAAATCGCGGCGGATATAAATGTTCTCAGGATAGAGGAAATAACAACTCTTTCAGAGTATTTTGTAATTTGCACAGGTACTTCAAACACTCACGTCAGAGCACTTTGCGATGCAATAGAGCAGAAGTTTGACGAGGTAGGTATTGCACCGCACCACGTTGAAGGACATAGTGGTGCGTGGGTACTTATGGATTACGGAAGCATCGTTATTCACATCTTCACAGAAGACGGAAGACAGTTTTATCAGCTCGATAAGGTCTGGGCGGATGCAACACCCATTCCTCTTTCAGAGATGTTATAAGGAGAGATAGAGATGAAATACGATTTTAGCACGATTGAGAAGAAATGGCAGAAGCGTTGGGAAGACGAAAAGGCTTTCCGCGCAGAAAACGGCGGCGATAAGGAAAAGTTCTACGCTCTCGTAGAGTTCCCGTATCCCTCGGGAAACGGCCTTCACGTAGGACACGCGCGTCCATATACAGCTCTTGACGTTGTTTCGAGAAAAAGACGTATGGACGGATATAACGTACTCTTCCCGATGGGATGGGACGCTTTCGGCCTTCCTACAGAGAACTTTGCGATAAAGAACAAAATCCATCCGCGCGAAGTAACAAAGAATAACGTTGCGATGTTCAAAGGTCAGCTTCAGTCTCTTGGATATTCAATAGACTGGGACCGCGAGATAAACACGACTGACCCGAGCTACGTGAAGTGGACACAGTGGATATTCTTAAAGCTCTTTGAGAAGGGCCTTGCATATAAGACAAAGATGCCTGTTAACTGGTGTACCTCCTGCAAGTGCGTTCTTGCAAACGAAGAGGTTGTAGACGGCGTTTGCGAGCGTTGCGGAAGTGAAGTTGTCCGTAAGGAAAAGAGTCAGTGGATGCTCAAAATCACAGAGTACGCTGACAGACTCATTTCCGACCTTGACGATGTAAACTTCATTGAGCGTGTAAAGATTCAGCAGAAGAACTGGATAGGCAAATCTGAGGGCGCAGAGGTCAAGTTTGAGACCACTGCAGGTGATACTCTCACAGTTTACACAACACGCCCGGACACACTTTTCGGCGCTACATATATGGTAATCGCACCGGAGCACCCGTATGTTGAAAAGTGGAAGGATATGATAAAGAACTACGACGAGGTTTCTGCATACATTGAGCTTTCTGCAAAGAAGTCGGACTTTGAGCGTACAGAGCTTGCAAAGGATAAGACAGGTGCAAGAATCGACGGAGTTTCGGCAATAAACCCCGTAAACGGAAAAGAAATTCCGATATTCATCTCCGACTACGTGCTTATGTCATACGGTACAGGTGCAATTATGGCGGTTCCTGCCCACGATACGCGCGACTGGGAGTTTGCAAAGAAGTTTGACCTCCCGATAATTGAGGTCGTTGCAGGCGGTGATGTTCAGAACGAAGCATTTACCGATGTTGAAACAGGCAAGATGGTAAACTCGGGCTTCCTCGACGGTCTTGAGGTACGCGATGCAAAGAAAAAGATTATTGAGTTCCTTGCAGAAAAAGGCGTTGGAGAACCGAAAACAAACTTCAAGCTCCGCGACTGGGTATTCTCACGTCAGCGTTACTGGGGCGAGCCGATTCCTCTTGTCGAGTGCCCTCATTGCGGATGGGTTCCGCTTCCGGAAAGCGAGCTTCCGCTCACTCTTCCCGATGTTGAGTCCTACGAGCCGACAGACAACGGAGAATCTCCGATTGCAAATATTACAGAATGGGTAGAAACCACCTGCCCGAAGTGTGGAGCGAAAGCAAAGCGCGAGACAGATACAATGCCGCAGTGGGCAGGCTCAAGCTGGTACTTCCTCCGTTATACCGATCCGAACTGTGATACAGCTCTCGCGTCCCGTGAGGCGCTTGATTACTGGACACCGGTTGACTGGTACAACGGTGGTATGGAGCACACAACGCTCCATCTTCTCTATTCACGCTTCTGGCATAAGTTCCTTTATGACATCGGCGTTGTTCCCACAAAGGAGCCGTACGCAAAGCGCACAAGCCACGGTATGATTCTCGGCGAAGGCGGCGAGAAGATGTCAAAATCACGCGGAAATGTTGTCAACCCGACTGATATTGTAAATCAGTACGGCGCGGACACTATGCGTCTTTACATTATGTTTATCGGTGACTTTGAAAAGGCTGCACCGTGGTCTCCTCAGTCTGTAAAGGGCTGTAAGAGATTCTTGGACCGTGTATGGAACATGGCAGAGTCTGCGACTGATTCCGATGAGATTACAGCAAAGAACGAAGTTGCTATCCATAAGACCATAAAGAAGGTCGGCGACGATATAGAGGCAATGAAGTTCAATACTGCAATCGCTGCAATGATGGCACTTATGAACGATTTTGCGGATAACGGTGTAACACGTGGCGAGATGAAGATATTCTTAAAGCTCTTAAACCCGTTTGCACCGCATATCACAGAGGAACTCTGGGAAATGTTTGGCGAAAAGTCACTTCTCTCAACAAGTGCATGGCCGACATTTGACGAGTCAAAGACAAAGGAATCCGAAGTTGAGATGGCAGTTCAGGTGTGCGGAAAGCTCCGCGGAAGAATTACTCTCCCTGCAGATTCAAGCGACGATGCAGTTGTTGCACGCGCATGTGAAGAGGAGAAAGTACGCGAAGCACTTGCTTCGGGAACACTCGTCAAGAGCATTGTTGTCAAGAATAAACTCGTAAATCTTATCATAAAGTAAAAGTTTACGGATAATTAAAAATTATTCCTGTTGACAATGTAAGAGTTTTTTATTATAATAGTTCTGTTAATATTTATTTTTGGTTTGAACGCGGAGGGAGGGATAACAATGTCAGAAATCCGTTTAAAGGAAAACGAATCTTTGGAGAGTGCTCTCAAAAGATTTAAGCGTTCCTGCGCAAAGTCAGGCGTTCTCTCCGAGCTGCGTAAGCGAGAGCATTATGAAAGCCCGAGCGTAAAGCGCCGCAAGAAGAGCGAAGCCGCACGCGCAAAGAAAAAGAGATATTAAAAAGCAAAACTGCAAGGACTTTGTTCCTTGCAGTTTTTGTCTTTTTTAATAAAAATGAAATTGTTTACAGAAAATTAATTTTCATTTCAGATTCAGTACATAAACATATGATAGAGTATAAAATGACAATATGTTCGGAGGAAAACCTGATGAAATTTACAATTCCAAAAAAATTGCAAAGTTTGGAAATCCCCAAGTTTTCTGAGATACAGAAACTTCCCAAGAAAAAGCTGGTTTCGATTATTGCGGTACTCTTAGTGCTCGTGGTACTGATTGTTTCGGGAGTTTCTTCCTGCATAAAGGGCGGAAATGAGGCTGATGTAATGGAGCTTGAGCCGTACACGGTAGCCCGTGGTGATATTACGGTTTCCGTGACAGGAAGCGGTACTGTTGCGCCGATAGAACAGTATGAAATCCAGTCCATCGTGACGGGGGATATACTTGAGGATTATGTTACGGTAGGTAAAGAGGTGCAAAAGGACGATATTCTCTATGTAATAGACTCATCCTCTGCAGAGAATAACCTCGAGCGTGCGGAATCCTCATATGAGCAGCAACTGATCTCACACAACAAAAAGGTTGATGATTTTAACGAGGCTGAAGAGGCAAAGAGCATTTATGCTTCGACGGACGGTGTTATCAAAGAACTTTATGTAAAAAACGGCGATTCTGTCAACGTTGGCACAAAACTTTTTGAGATAGAGAACACAACATATCTTACAGTGAACATCCCGTTTATTGCAGGCAACGCGAAGAATATATACGAAAATCAGACAGCAACGATTTACTTTGAGGAGAGAAACGAGTCTCACACAGGCTACGTTTCGCACGTTGCAACAGGTACATATGTGACGGGCGCGGGTGCGATTGTCTCGGATGTCGAGATAACGTTCAAAAACCCCGGTGCGATTGTTGCAGGTGAGCAGGTCACAGCAACGATAGGAAGCTACGCCTGCAACGACTACGGTACGGTAAATCCGAGCACAACAAAGGTTGTTACGGCAGAGGTCTCGGGCGACATAACAAATCTCCGCTACTCAAAAGGCGACAGTGTCGCAAGCGGAAGGCTCATCATGAACATATCAAATGATAGTTCCTATGACGACTTGCGTTCAAGCGAGCTTTCACTTAAGAACTCAAAGCTTTCTCTTGACGACCAGGTGGAAAAACTTGACGACTACACTATACGTTCCTCGATTTCGGGAACAATCATATCAAAGACAATGAAGCAGGGGGATACGCTCGACGGTAACAAGTCCTCTCTTGCGATAGTTGCGGATATGTCAAAGCTTACGTTTGATATATCCGTCGATGAGCTTTACATAAAGGATATTAATGTCGGACAGACGGTGTCGGTTACAGCAGACGCAATCCCAGGACAGAGATTTGAGGGTGTCGTCGATACGGTGAGTATAATAGGAACACCTGTAAACGGCGTTACGGTATATCCGGTAACGGTAGTTATTTCAGAGTATGAGGGACTGCTTCCGGGAATGAATGTTGACGCAGAGATAGTAATAAGCAACGCAAAGGATGTTCTTACCGTACCTGTCAACGCAGTTTCAAGAGGAAATCTTGTACTTGTAAAGAACAACTCCAATGTCGAAGGCATTGCTCCGGCAGAAGAAAAGAACGACAAAAACGGTGCAAGAATGTCCGAGGCACCCAAGGGCTATAAATATACTATGGTAGAAACCGGAGTTGCAAACGATGACTACGTTGAAATAGTTTCCGGACTTTCTGAGGGTGACGAGATTTACATAAGCGTCATAAAGAATACACAGACATCACAGGTAGGCTTCGGTATGGGCGGAGGTATGACCGGCGGTATGGGAGGAATGCCGAGTGGCGGCAGGATGCCGAGTGGTGGAATGCCGAGTGGCGGTGGTATGCGATGATAGAACTTCTGGATGTATATAAGATATATGATGAGGGAGAAAATGAAGTGCGCGCGCTTGACGGCGTATCCTTCCGCATAGAAAAGGGAGAATTTGTTGCTATCGTCGGAAAGTCAGGCTCGGGAAAATCCACATGCATGAATATAATAGGTGCACTTGATGTTCCGACGCGTGGTACATACAGGCTCAACGGAACAGATGTGTCACTTCTCACGGATAACGAGCTTGCAGAGATAAGGAATAAAACCTTGGGTTTTGTATTCCAACAGTATAACCTCATTTCAAAGAACACTATTTTTGAGAATGTCGAGCTTCCTTTGATCTATCAGGGGATTGGGGTACGGGAACGTCGAGAGAAGGCGCTCGAAGCGCTTGAACGTGTAGGACTTCGCGACAGGGAAAAGCATATGCCAAATCAGCTTTCGGGCGGACAGCAGCAAAGAGTGTCAATCGCAAGAGCTCTTGCGACAAACCCTCCCGTCATTCTTGCTGACGAGCCTACGGGTGCACTGGACTCAAAGACGGGCAAGGACGTTATGAGATTCCTTTTGGACATTCACGAAAAGGGTAAAACCATTATACTTATAACTCACGATAACAGTATTGCAGAATGTGCGAAAAGGATAATAAGGATTCACGACGGAAAAATCATCTCAGATGAGCCCAATGTTCCGAAACTTGAAAACCTTAATTAGCGCAGGAGGTAGAGTATGAATATTCAACAGTCACTCAAGCTTGCGCTCAAAAGCATTGCAGGCAACAAAATGCGCTCATTTCTGACTATGCTCGGTGTAATAATCGGTATTGCAGCGGTTATCACTCTTGTAAGTGTCGTTCAGGGTTTTTCAAATGACATGGTCTCAGTGTTTGACTCGATGGGAACAAACAACATTACGGTAACTCTTTCGGGTCGCGGTGGAAATATGAACATAAAGCCTCAGGAGATGCTTGACCTTGCAGATGAAAACTCCGACCTGTTTTCGGCGGTGACGCCCACGGTATCCATAATGGGGGCAACGGTAAAATACAGTTCGGAGAATATAACATCAAGCGTCACGGGCGCAAACGAGGAATACTCAAAAATCAAAGACTACGCAGTTTCAAACGGCAGATTTATTTCGTATATGGATACGGAAAACCGAAATTACGTCTGCGTAATCGGTACATATGTAGCAAACGAGCTTTTTGGGACAAATGATCCGATAGGAAAGATGGTGAAGATCAACGGCTCTGCCTACAAGGTAATAGGAGTGCTTGAAGAGGAGGCTGACAGCACGGAAACGAGCACGGACAATATGGTAATAATTCCATATTCGTCAGCCTCACGCCTCGCAAGAAACGCAACAATTTCAAACTACACCTATGTCGTCTCCGATGCAGATAAGATACAAGAGGCAAAGACAGTTATAGAGGATTATCTCTACGATGCGTTTGATGATGAGAACGCATATTCTGTTTCAAACCTTTCGGAGGTTGTGGAACAGATTACGGAGCTTACGGACACTCTTGCACTTGTCCTTGCAGGTATTGCAGCAATCTCTCTTCTTGTCGGTGGTATAGGCATTATGAACATAATGCTTGTTTCGGTAACCGAGCGAACACGTGAAATAGGCATACGCAAGGCAATTGGCGGAAAACGCCGGGATATACTGATGCAGTTTGTTATTGAGGCAATCATAACAAGCGGGCTTGGCGGAATTATCGGAATCATAGTCGGCGCGATTCTTTCAACCATACTTGCCGGGCTACTGGGCGTTTCGGGTGGAGTTTCAATCTCTGCGGTTATCCTTTCGTTCTCGGTTTCGGTGCTTATAGGTATACTTTTCGGATACTTTCCGGCGGCAAAAGCATCAAAGCTTAATCCAATTGACGCTTTGCGTTACGATTGATAAAAAAGGGGAAATTATTATGTTAAAAAGGTTTGTGGCAATTATTTTGTGCCTCGTCATCACAATCTCTCTCGTGCCGGCGGCAAGTGCGTCGTCCCTCCCTGCGGATGATGACATTGAGACGATTTTGGATGTTATGGGGATTATGACTTATGACAGTAAAGGAAACTTTAACGAGGGACAGTATGTTTCGCGTGCGGCTCTCGCAAAAATTCTTGTAACCTCGTCACAGTATAAGGGTGCGGTAACGGCAGGCTCGCGCATTTCTCCGTTCGGTGACGTTATGTTCACGCACTGGGGAGCTCCGTATATAAGTGTCGCTTCAAAAAACGGCTTTATGACGGGATATTCAGATGGCAATTTTCGCCCTGATAAGACGATACTCTATGAAGAGGCATTAAGTGCTATTCTGCGACTTCTGGGGTATACAAGTGCCGACTATACAGGTGCATATCCTGCAGGTCAGATAGCAAAAGCGGCAGATCTCGGCATCTCCGATGGTGTTTATACAACGGCAGGAGCACCGATAATGAGAAACGATATGGCAAAACTCATATACAATATGCTCAACACTCCTAAAAAGGGCGAGCAGAAGATATACGCCTCAAACCTCGGATATACTCCGACAAGTGAACTTCTGACAATCGGTGACGTGCTTGACGATAACGTGACTGGCCCTGTCACGGTAAAGGCGGGAACGATTTCATCGCTTGGTCTCTCAAATGCGAGGGTTTACAGAAACGGAAGCACCGCAACTGTATCCGATATTGCGGAGTATGACGTAATATATTACAGTACAAAAAGTAATGCTGTATGGGCATACTCACAGAAGGTTTCCGGCGTTTTGGAGTCTGTTGCACCAAACAAAGAGTCAGCGACTTCCGTAACGGTTTCGGGCGTCACATACAGTCTTCCATATTATGCTGCACAGCGCGCATTTGGTATTGACGGACTTGCTGTGGGAAAGACAGTGACGATGCTTCTCGATAAGAACGGAAACGTTTGTGATGCGTATGAAGCAAACGCACTGTACAAGACAATACTTGGAGTCGTAACAGATGTTTCTGCAAAATCAATAACAATGGCAGACGGAAACAAGAGAAGTGGTTATTATGCAACGATACTGACAATTGACGGAAGCTTTGTGGATATTGAACAGACAAATGATTCTGATTCACTTGTCGGAAAGGTCGTCGAGTTTGATTCTGCAACAGGCAAGATCCGAAGTGCATCAGCAAATGGCAAGGCTTCGGGAACGGTAAATGCTACCACTTATAAGTTAGGAACTGCTTCGCTTTCAACCGAAATAAAAATTCTTGAGATGGATAATAGCGGGAATATAACCTCAGTAAACCTCTCTCGGCTTGACGGAGTAAGGATTGATTCAGAGGATGTTCTCCTTGTCTCAAAGAATTCGGCAGGAAGCATCGATGGACTTATCATCAAGAATGTAACGGGCGATACTGATAAATACGGAATCATAACCGATGTAACCAGGAACGTCTCAAGTACAGGTGTCATAACGTCGTACACATACACCTATGATGTCGGCGGAGCTTCGGGAAGAACATCTGTTAAGGCAGCAAATATCACGGTCGGTCCGTGCGTGCTCAAATACGTAAACGGCGGGATTTCGACAATCGAAAACCTCAAGAGACTTGATACGGTTTCTCTTGTCACCCCGGCGTATATAACACTCAAAAACGGTACGAAGCACAACATCTCTTCAAAGGTGCTCGTTTACAGAGTGGTAGACGACAGAAAGATTCTCACAACGCTTGATGAGGCGGTATCACATACAGGTGAGGTTTGGGCGTATTATGACAGGTCACAGTCAGAGGGTGGACTTGTTCGTGTAATTTACCTCAAGTAAAAAAAGAAAAGAGGTTCAAGGTAAGTACCTTGAACCTCTTCCTTTTTGTGATTATTCAGCGCTGATAGCGTCAACAGGGCATGCACCTGCGCAAGCACCGCAGTCTGCACAAGCATCCTTGTCAATTATGTATTTTGCATCGCCTTCAGAAATGCAACCTACGGGGCATTCAGCTACGCAAGAACCGCACTTGATGCACTCGTCACTAATTACATGTGCCATTGGAAAAACACCTCCATGTATTTGATACACCTATTGTAACAATGAATAGCAAAAAAATCAACAATAAAATTCAAATTTTAATATAATTTCAAAAAAATACTAAAACAGAGATTCTTCGGAGATACTAAAGGATGAGAAAGGTTACGGAGGAAAGCGATGTTTTTCAAAAACAGATTTACATTAAGTGCGGAGCGTGCACTTCGCAGTGCTCATGAATGTGCGTCAAGCCTCGGGCACGCGTATGTAGGAAGCGAGCACCTGCTTCTAGGAATACTTAACCAGAACGATGGGCATGCGTCAAAACTGCTTATGGGTGAAGGTGTAGAGAAAAAGGACATATCCTCAAAAATTATAGAAAACATCGGCCGTGGAGTCCGTGGTGTTGTAACCGCACAGGGACTGACGCCGTCTGCAGAGAATATAGTGAAAAGAGCAAACAGCATTGCCAAGAAGCAGGGGAAGAGCTATATAAGCACAGACCATATCCTTTTAGCTATTCTTTCGGAGGAAGAAAGCGAGGGGAAGCGTATCCTGTCCGAAAGCAGGGCTGACGTTTCGCGCCTGAGACGAGCGCTCCTAGTTTTTGGTGAGAGCGATTCGAGTAATACTCATACTTCCGATATTCGCACTGCAAGAGATAAAAATGAACTCAAGAACCTTCGATCCTTTGGGTGCGATATGTGTGATGCGGCGCGACAAGGAAAGCTTGACCGGGTGATAGGCAGGGAAAAGGAAAGTGAAAGGGTTCTTGAAATTCTCTTGCGGAAAACGAAAAACAATCCTCTTGTAATAGGTGAGCCGGGAGTTGGAAAAACTGCGCTTGTTGAGGGAATTTCTGCAAAAATCAACTCGGGAAACGTACCTCGTGCACTTGCGGACAAGAGAATTTTCAGGATTGATATTCCTTCAATCGTTGCAGGAACGAAATACCGTGGTGAGTTTGAGGAGCGCGTAAAGGCAATACTTTCGGAAGCTTCACGTGCAGGAAATATAATACTTTTTATCGATGAGCTGCACACAATAGTTGGTGCAGGATCTGCCGAGGGCGCCATAGACGCGGCGAATATCTTAAAACCGGTTATTTCGCGTCGAGAGGTTCAGATTATTGGCACAACTACATTTTCAGAATACAAGAAATATATAGAACGTGATGCGGCACTTTCACGCAGATTTCAGACGGTGACTCTCGCGCCACCGAGTGTGAGGGAGTGCGAACAGCTTCTTTTTGGCATACGCGAGGACCTGGAAGACCATCACAAAGTAAAAATATGTGACGAGGCGATATACAGCGCGATAAAGCTATCGGAACGCTATATCACAGAGAGGATGCTTCCCGATAAAGCCATTGACCTTCTCGATGAGGCGGCAAGTTTTGTAAGAATGCACGGTCAAACTCCACAGGAAAGCATTGTGGAGGCAGAGGAAAAGCTTGAAAAAATCCGAAAGCAAAAGGCATTATGCGTAAAAAATGAGGAGTTTCAGAATGCTGCAAATCTGAAAGAAGCGGAGGAAAAGGTGCTTTTAAGCCTTCGTGAAATAAACGCAAGGGAAGAAACGGTAATAGTAAAAGTTGAGCATATCATGAGAATTGTATCTCGGATAACGGGGATTCCGATATCAAAGCTTGATGACGAAGAAGGCAAGAGAATCTCGCGACTTGAAGAGCTTATTCATGATCGCATAGTGGGACAGGAAAAGGCTATCTCATCTATTGCAAGGGCGATAAGACGGAGCAGATGCGGCTTTTCGGAGGCTTCCAGACCGATAGGCTCGTTTTTGTTTGCAGGTCCGACAGGAGTGGGGAAAAGTGCCGTTTGCAAGGTGCTTTCAGAGATAATGTTCGACGATAAAGAGAGTTTTATAAGAATCGATATGTCAGAGTATATGGAAAAGCACGAGGCGGCGAAGCTCATAGGATCACCGCCCGGATATGTGGGTTTTGGTGAGGGGAATACCCTTGTCGATAGGGTGAGAAAAAAACCGTACTCGCTTGTACTGTTTGACGAAATTGAAAAAGCGCATCCCGATGTCGCAAACCTTCTTTTGCAGATACTTGAAGAGGGCGAGCTTACAGATTCAAGCGGGAGAGTCGCGGATTTTCGAAACACGATAGTTGTTATGACATCAAATGTCGGTGCACAAAAGCTGTTTGTTAACGAGCTTGGATTTTTTGAAACGGATAAGGAAAAGACCCAAAAACGTGCGGAAAAGGAAGTTATCAGCGCGATAAACAAAAGCTTTCGACCCGAGATAATAAACAGGATAGACAGTATCGTGGTGTTTGAAAGACTTGGGCGCGAGGACATTACGAAAATCTGTGATATGGAGATAGAGAATGTAGCTAAGAGGGCAAATGATGTGGGCGTAAAGCTCGTGGTGTCCCAATCTGCGCGTGACTTTATAGCAGAAAAAGGATTTGATCCACGCTTTGGTGCAAGACCTCTGCGTCGTGCTGTCTCAAGTTTTGTTACAGATAAGCTTTCAAGTATGTTTCTTGAAAATTCAAGGCGTGAAGGCGAATATAAAATTGTGATGTCAGAAGAAGGTACAGATACAGAATGTGTATTGCAATAAAAAATTCCATAGCCGATTATATCGGCTATGGAATTTTGACTATTTCTGGAATTCCTTTATGTTTTTTGCAACATCGTGCGTAATCGGTTTCCATTGAATTTTTTTGAAGAGAGCAGCTATCGAAATCGGGATATAGGTCAGGATAAAGAGCGGGAAGGTAAAGACATATTTTATCTTCTTGCTCTTTTTTGCATTTATGTTCTTCCATTCGGTGAGGGTGGTCACTGCACCAAAGAAAAGTAAAATCATATAGAAGTTAAAAAACGTCATAAAGAGCGCTACTCCGGAAACCCCTGCAAGAACAGAAGTCTCAGGGAGATTTGTAAGTGAGTAGATAAGAAAACCTGCATTGAGAATTGCACCGAGGCAGGTGAGCATCATTGCCGGCATAATAGTCATAAGCATATCATAGGAAGAAAAGCTTTTATTTTTGAATATCGAACAGAAAAGCTTTTTTCCGTATGCGCCAAAAACCTGGAAAAATCCCTTTGCCCAACGCGTGCGCTGATCCCACGAAGCCCTAAATGTGTAAGGCTGTTCGTCGTAGAGGATAGCATTTTCTGCATAACCTATAGTCTCATTGTTGATAACGCTGTCAATTGAAAACTCAATATCCTCGGTGAGAAGATAATACTTCCAACCGTCACTCTTCTCGATTATCTCGCGTGCTACAAGAAAGCCGGTGCCGGAAACGGCACAGCTCACGCCGAGCTTCATACGCGGAGCGTTGATGTATTTTGCCTCTCGCAGAAACCAAAGAGAGGAGCCGGCGGAAATCCAGTTTGTATCGTAATTTTTGGAGTTTCTGTAGCTCGTTATTATTCTGTATCCCGAATCGAAAACCTTATTCATTTCAGCAATGTAGTTTTCATCGAGAAGGTTGTCCGCATCAAAGACAAAAAAACCGTCGTAATCTGAGAAAGTGCCAAGTTCAAGGAGCTTTTTGAAACCGAAGTTAAGAGCATATCCCTTGCCTATGAGATTTGTGTCATTTCTCTCAAAAACCGTTGCGCCGGAAGCTTTTGCAACCTCTGCTGTGCTGTCGGTACAGTTATCTGCTATAACGTAGATGTCATACAGCTCAGACGGATATTTCTGAAGCCTTATGCTCTCTATAAGCTGACTTATAACGAGGTGCTCATTCCTCGCTGCAATGAATATTGCGAACTTATGGTTTTTTGAAGCAGAAAAATCTTTTTTCTTTCCGAGCAGAGAAACAAAAACATATATAAGCTGATACGAATATAGCAATGTAAAAAATATAAAAAGTAAGGTGTTTGCAAAATTCAAAAACGAAAGCAAAAAATCTACCTCCCTTACACACGTCTATACATTATAGTACACCTGTGCGGAAAAATCAAGAGAAAGCGACGAATTACTGTTCATATATGCATCTCCGGAATAATAAAATAACGTAGAGGGAGGTATCGAAAATGGAGAAAAAAGGTGTTTTGCAAAAAGCCGCGAAGGTTTTTGATATACCCACAGATGTTCTGGGAGGAGAAACACACATTGAACTCTCTGGAAGGGGAGAGCTGTTCTGCGAAAATCACAAGGGCATACTGATGCTCTCGGAGGAAGAGGTAGAGATAAGCCTTGGTCGTGAAACTTTTTCAGTTACGGGAGAAGGACTTGCCGTTCTTGCAATGAACGCATCCGAGGTGCGAATACGCGGCAAAATAAAGAGTGTGACTTTTAATGAATTTAATGGATAGGTGAGGACACTTTGCAGAATATAGTTAATTACTTTCGCGGAAGCGTGAGAGTTGAGATATTCGGTGCGTATCCTGAACGCTTTTTCAATCTTTCTGCGCGAAACGGAATAGAGTTCTGGAACGTGGAGGAAATAGAGCTTGGAAGAATGCGTCTTGATATGACGATATCAAGCTACCGAAGAATAAAAAGTGTTGCAAGACGGGCTATGTGCAAGGTGCATATAGTAAAGAAACGCGGATTTCCGTTTTTTGCGAAGCGTTTTCGGAAAAGGGTTCCGTTTGTGCTTGGCGGCACTGCATTTTTTGTTGCAGCTTGGGTGTTCACAAGCTTTATCTGGGTTATAAATATTGATGGCTATAGCGGACTTGACACAGGCAAGCTTATGGAAAGCCTTGAAAATGCAGGGCTTAAACACGGCAGTCTTACCTCAAACATCAATATTTCGGAGCTTCGGAATTCTGTTCTTATAGATATGCCCGAGCTTTCTTATGTATCCGTAAAGTTTTACGGCTCGCACGCGGAGGTGACGGTGAGGAAACGTGAGTTCCCGCCTGATATTCTTCCGGAGGATGCGCCTTGTGACATAATTTCTGACCGAGACGGGATAATATGCGATATAACTGTGAAAACAGGTACGCCTGAGGTCGGGCGCGGTGATACGGTTATGCGAGGCGACCTTCTTGCAAGTGGATACATAACAGGACGTGCAGGTACGACGATTCTGACTCACGCCGATGCTGAGATACGCGCACGGACATGGGAAAAGGAGACTGCCCGGACACAAAAGAAAATGGAGAAAAAAAGCTACACGGGACGGCAAAAAAGCCGATATACGTTTATTATTCTCGGAAAACGAATAAATTTATATTTAGGTAGTGGAATTTCATATATAAAGTGTGATAAAATAATTAAAAGAAATGACCTCACTTTTTCTGACAATCTCCGCTTGCCGATTGCTCTTGAAAAGGCGACTTACCTCGAATACGAAACTGAAGAGGTTGTGCTTTCTGACGAGGAGGCGTATGAGCTTCTTGGCAACGGGATAAACGGTCGCATTGAAGAGCGGGGTGAGACGGTGAATGCAGAGCTTAAAACCTCGGCAGATGAGACCTTCGCCTATGCGACTCTCACAGTCGAGAGGATAGAGAAAATCGGAGTGAAGCGAGAAATACTAAAGGAAGATTGATTATGGTAGAAAAAACTATAAAAATGGTAGAGCTTTCACAGATTACTGATATTTTCGGCTCGTTTGACGAGAATATCGCAATACTTGAGCGTGAGCTCGGCGTTACGGTATTAAACCGCAACACCGAGCTTAAAGTCATCGGCGAGGAGGAAGAAGCCTTGCGTGCGGTGAGAGTTCTTGAGAGCTTACTCGTCCTTTCTTCTAAGGGGGAGGCAATAAATGAGCAGAACATCCGCTATGCAATAGGGCTTGTTGAGGAGAATAAAGAGTCGCAGATTGCAGAGCTTTCACGCGATATAATCTGCATAACAACAAAAGGAAAACCCATAAAACCAAAGACTATCGGTCAGCGTGATTATATAAACGCAATTCAGTCAAATACCGTAACGCTTGGCATCGGTCCTGCAGGTACGGGCAAGACGTACCTTGCTGTTGCGGCGGCTGTAAATGCCTTCCGCGAGAAAAAGGTCAGCAGGATTATACTTACCCGACCGGCAATTGAGGCGGGAGAAAAGCTCGGGTTCTTGCCGGGTGATTTGCAGAGCAAGGTTGACCCGTATCTGCGTCCGCTTTATGACGGGCTTTATGATATGATAGGCCCTGAATCGTTCCAGAGGTATATGGAGCGCGGAACAATAGAGGTTGCACCGCTTGCGTATATGCGCGGAAGAACTCTCGACGATTCCTTTATAATTCTTGATGAGGCGCAGAACACGACGCCTGAGCAGATGAAGATGTTTTTAACGCGACTTGGCTTTAATTCAAAGGCGGTTATAACGGGCGACATAACCCAGATAGACTTACCTGACGGAAAAAGTTCGGGTCTTCGCGATGCGATGCGCGTGCTTCAGGGCATTGAGGATGTCGCACAGTGCGTTCTCACTTCAAAGGACGTTGTCCGACACGCACTCGTACAGAGGATAATAAATGCATACGAAAAGCGCGACCGCGAAAGAGAAAAGAAGCTTCAACAGGGAAGGCGGGGTATGAAAAATGGCAAAGCATAGCATAACTGTTGTAAATGAAATAGCCGATAAGAAATTTGACGGTGTGATAGAAAGTGCCGTGCAGGCGGCTCTTGATTCTGAAAAGATAGAGCAGGCGTGTGATGTCTGCGTTATGGTAACCGATAACGCGAGCATAAAAAAGCTCAATTCAGAGTACCGTGACATTGACCGAGAGACCGATGTTCTTTCATTTCCAATGCTGGAGCTTTGTCCGGGCGAGGAGCTAAAGGTGTCACCCCTTGAGATTGATGCAACAACAGGTGCTGTTATGCTTGGTGATATTGTCATCTCAAAGGAAAAGGCGGAGGCACAGGCGGGGGAGTACGGCCACAGCATTGAGCGTGAAATGGCATTTCTCACCGTTCACGGAATGCTTCATCTGCTAGGATACGACCATGAGCGGTCAGATGAGGACGAAAAGCTCCACTTTTCACGTCAGGAAGAAATACTTGAAAGTATGGGTATACGAAGATAAATGAAAAAAGGCGATATTTTCACCGTTGAAATTACGGGCTACACGTCGGATGGCGCAGGAATCGCAAGGGTTTCGGGAATGGCAGTTTTTGTTCCTCTTGCACTCTGCGGTGAGACGTGCGAAATAATGATACTCAAAGTAGAAAAAAGCTTTGCATTTGCAAAGCTTATTGGTGTTATCAAAGAATCGCCAGAAAGACGCGAGTCTGAGTGTAAATATTTTCCGAAATGCGGTGGTTGCGACCTCTGGCATATGAGCTATGAAGAGGAACTTAAGTTCAAACACGAGCGCGTACAGTCTGTTATTTCGCGTATAGCAGGACTTGACGTAAAAGTTTCTCCTGTTATCGGTGCGGATACACTTTACCGCTATCGCAATAAGGCACAGTTTCCCGTAAATGAGGGCAAAAGCGGTTTTTACAGACCGCGAAGCCACGATATAGTGCCCTCGAGTGAATGCCTCATACAGAGTGAAGTGTCTGATAAAATTCGTGCTCTTGTCCATGCATGGCAGGAGGAACACGGAATCTCTTCATATAACGAGAGGACAGGCAAGGGGATACTTCGACATATCTATGTAAGAAGCGGCAAAGGCGGTGCGATTCTCTGCCTTGTTGTAACAAAAAGGCCGGACAAGCTCCAAAAGCTTTGGGACAAGCTTTTGGAAGAATGTCATGAAGTCGCCGGACTTGTCACGAATATCAACAACAAAAACACGAACGTCATTCTTGGCAATAAATACATATCTGAATTTGGTGAGTCGTCGCTTTCCGATGAGCTTTACGGAAACCGATTTTCCATATCACCTGCAGCGTTTTACCAGGTAAACCACGACCAGACGGAAAAGCTTTATTCTCTTACGGTAAACCTTGCCACACAGAACGGAGTGGAGAGCATACTTGACCTCTATTGTGGAATCGGTACTATAACCCTCGCTCTTGCAAAACGCGCGAAAAGAGTTATAGGTGTTGAGATTGTTCCTCAGGCGATAGAAGATGCAAAGAAGAATGCCGCAATCAACGGAACAAAAAACGCAGAGTTTATCTGTGCAGATGCAACGCCTGCGGCTGCTATGCTTGAAAAGCGCGGTGAAAAGCCTGATGCCGTCGTTGTAGACCCGCCGCGAAAGGGACTTTCTGCCGAGGTTATAGAAACGATAAAGAAAATGTCGCCGAGGACTGTTGTGTACGTCTCGTGCGACCCTGCAACGCTTGCGCGCGACCTTAAGATATTTACGGAAAACGGGGATTATGAGGTAATGTCCGTACAACCTGTCGATATGTTTCCGAGAACAAAGCACGTGGAGTGTGTGGTGCAACTGTGTCGAAAATAAGTGAAAACAGTTGTTTTTATTCCCGGAAAGATGTATAATATTCCAAAGGGGAGATTTGAAGAAATATTCCATCAAATTTCAGCGGAAAATGTGCAATATTTATGATATATAAGCGTCACGATATATTTTTGATACTTATATATCGATTGGGAGGTATTTTTATGGCGCGTATCAATGAAGCCGGTATCAAAAAAATCAATGAGATCTGTGACAGATACATAGAAGAAAAGACACCATTGATGATGATTCTCAGTGACATCCAGAACGAATACGGCTACATTCCTTTGGAGGTACAGGAGATAGTATCCGAAAGAACAGGAATTTCTGTCGCGGAGATCTACGGTGTAGTTACTTTCTATTCCTTCTTTTCTCTTGAGCCAAAGGGCAAGTACGTCATCGGTTGCTGCCTGGGTACTGCTTGCTATGTAAAGGGTGCTCAGCAGGTCATTGATAAGTTCTCGGAAATTTTGGATATAAAGCCGGGCGAGACCACCCCTGACGGTATGTTCACGATTGACGCTTTGCGTTGCATCGGTGCTTGTGGTATTGCTCCTGCTGTTACCATAAACGGTAAGGTATATCCCAAGGTATCCGTTGATGCCGTAGCAGACATTGTTGAAGAATATCGTGCTCTCGGAGGTAATAACTAATGAAAACTTTTGCTGAACTTGATTCTAAAATTTGCAGTTGTACCGAAGCTCTCAACAGCAAGATTGACGGCTCAAACGGCAAGCGCGCTATCCTGCTGTGCGGAGGTACAGGATGCATTTCCTCCAACTCTCTGGAAATAAAAGAAAAATTCGAGAAGCTGATTGCGGACAAAGGTGTCGGCGATAAGGTTACCGTAAATATCGTCGGTTGCTTCGGCTTCTGTTCTCAGGGACCTTTCGTAAAGATTTTCCCTGAAGATACTCTCTACCGCCTCGTCCGGATAGACGATGTTGATGAGATCTTTGAAAAAGATATCCTTGGCGGTGAGATTGTAGAGCGCTTGCTCTATGTAGAGCCCGGCACAACACAAAAGGTTGCAAAACAGGAAGATATCAACTTCTACAAGAAACAGAAGAGAGTCGCTCTTTACGGTTGCGGTGTTATCAATCCTGAAAATATCGACGAAGCTATCGGAAGCGGTGCTTTCAAGGGCCTTGCGCGTGCTCTTCAGATGGATCCCAAGGATGTTATTGATGAAGTGTTAGCTTCAGGCCTGCGTGGTCGTGGCGGCGGTGGTTTCCCCACCGGACGCAAATGGAGCTTTGCGAGTGCTGAGAAGGCTGACCAGAAGTACGTTGTATGTAACGGCGACGAGGGTGATCCCGGCGCGTTTATGGACCGTTCAATCCTCGAGGGCAACCCCTTCGCGGTTTTGGAAGGTATGATGATTGCAGGTTATGCTATCGGCGCGACTGAGGGTTATTTCTACGTTCGTGCAGAATATCCCATCGCGGTCAACCGTCTGCGCAATGCAATTCAGCAGATGAATGCAATGGGCATTCTTGGCGACAATATTATGGGTTCGGGCTTCAGCTTCCACGCACATATCCGTTTGGGTGCAGGTGCGTTCGTTTGCGGTGAGGAGACAGCTCTTCTCAACTCAATTGAGGGTAAACGCGGTATGCCTCGTCCCCGTCCTCCTTTCCCCGCTGTAAAGGGTCTGTGGGGCAAGCCCACCATTGTTAATAATGTTGAGACTTTGGCTTGTGTTCCGTATATTATGCGTGAGGGTGCAGCTGAATTTGCAAGCTGCGGTACTGAAAAATCAAAGGGAACAAAGGTGTTTGCTCTCGGCGGCAAGGTAAACAATGTTGGTCTTGTTGAGATTCCTATGGGAACTACATTGCGTGAGCTGATTTATGATATTGGCGGAGGCATTCCCGGCAATAAGCAGTTCAAGGCTATTCAGACCGGTGGTCCTTCAGGTGGATGTTTAACAGCTGAAAACCTTGATGAGCCTATCGATTTCGATAATCTTGTAGCCAAGGGCTCGATGATGGGTTCGGGCGGTGCTATCGTAATGGACGAGGACAACTGCATGGTAGACGTTGCAAAGTTCTATATGGAGTTTATCTGCGACGAGTCCTGCGGTAAGTGTTCGCCATGCCGTATCGGTACCAAGAGAATGCTTGAAATTCTCACTCGCATTACTGAGGGTAACGGCACCATGAAGGATTTTGACGAGCTCGAAGAACTGAGCCGTCATATAAAGGCAAACTCTTTGTGTGCACTTGGTCAGACTGCCGCAAACCCCGTTATTTCTACGCTTAAACATTTCAAAGATGAGTATCTTGCTCATATCGTCGATAAGGTCTGTCCTGCCAAGGTTTGCAAGAGCTTGATGCACTACACTATCATTCAGGATAATTGCTTTGGTTGCGGTATGTGTGCAAAGTCGTGTCCTGCAGATGCTATTATCAAGACTGATTATATCGCTCCGGGTAAGAAGCTGCCTTCTTATCATATTGACCCGGATAAGTGCGTAAAGTGTGGCGCATGTATCGCTACATGTAAGTTCAAGGCAATCATTAAGAAGTAATCAGGAGGGCAATCGAAGATGGCTAAGGTTAATATAAAGATTGAAGGTGTCTCCTATCAGGTGGAAGAGGGTCTCACAATTTTGGAGGCTGCAAAGGCTTGTGGCTATGAGATTCCATCATTGTGTGCTTTTAACCACGGTGAGTGCTCCAATGGTTCCTGCCGTGTGTGTCTGGTCGAGGTGACCGGAGCAAGAGGTCTTGTTGCCTCCTGCGTATATCCCGTAAGTGAGGGTATGGACATTCATATCTCAACTCCGCGTGCTACTGAGGCGCGCCGCGTTTCTGTTGAGCTTCTTCTCTCAAACCACAACCAGAACTGTCAGCAGTGCGACAAGAACGGACAGTGTGAGCTTTTGAATGTTGCTTATCTTACCGGTGCTCGTGAAGGGGTGTTCCGCGGTACAAAGACCCCTGTGACGGTTGATGAGCTTACTCCTTCCATAGTTCGCGATACTTCAAAGTGCATACTGTGCGGCCGTTGTGTTGCGAGATGTAAGAATGCTCACGGCATTGGAATTTTGGGCTTTGAAAACCGCGGTTTCAAAACTATCGTTGCTCCCGCTGAGAACCGTTCCATGGCAGATTCTCCCTGTATCCTGTGCGGTCAGTGCGTAAGTGTTTGTCCCACAGGCGCTCTCATGGAGAAATCTGAGATTTCAAAGGTCGACGAGGCTATGAGAGAGGGCAAGTTTGTTGTAGTTCAGACCGCACCTGCTGTTCGTGCAGCTTTAGGTGAAGAGTTCGGTATGCCAATAGGCACAGCCGTTACAGGTAAGATGGTAGCTGCGCTACGTCGTCTCGGCTTCAATAAAGTATATGACACAAACTTCGCTGCTGACCTCACCATTATGGAGGAAGGCACTGAGCTTTTAGACAGACTGCAGAACGGCGGAACTCTGCCTATGATTACTTCCTGCTCTCCGGGTTGGGTTAACTATGCAGAGTACAACTACGGTGACCTTTTGGGTCATCTCTCCTCCTGCAAGTCTCCGCACGAAATGATGGGTGCTATCCTCAAGAGCTACTATGCTGAGAAAAACGGCATTGATCCCAAGGATATGTTTGTTGTTTCCATTATGCCGTGTACAGCAAAGAAGGACGAAAAAGAACGCGAACAGTTGCAGAAGGACGGCATAAAGGACGTCGATGCAGTTCTGACTACCCGTGAGCTTGCCCGTATGATAAAGCGTGCAGGTATCTTGTTCAACCGTTTGCCTGATGAGGAATTCGACCAGGATTTGATGGGCGATTACACAGGAGCCGGCGTTATATTCGGTGTTACCGGCGGTGTTATGGAGGCAGCTTTGCGTACTGTTTACTTCGTGCTGACAGGTAAGGAGCATGAGGCTATAAAGTTTGAGGCTGTTCGTGGCTTTGACGGTATTCGCGAGGCATCTCTTGATATTAACGGCACCGTGGTAAACGTTGCAATTGCACACGGTATGAAGAACGCAAAGGTCCTGCTTGACGAGATTCGTGCAGGAAAGTCCAAGTACCACTTTATCGAGATTATGGGTTGCCCCGGCGGATGTATCGCAGGCGGCGGTCAGCCCTATGTCAGACCCTGCTTCTTACCAAATGAGTCAGACGACATTCTCGACACATTCAAGGAGAAGAGAGCAAAGGCTCTGTACAGTGAGGATGAGAGACAGGTTCTTCGCCAATCACACAACAATCCTCAGATAAAGGCACTTTATGATGAGTTTTTAGACAAGCCGAATTCGCACAAGGCTCATGAGTTGTTGCACACAACTTATGCAGCAAGAGAGGGTTTTAACGACTGATCAATAAAAGCTTGGCATTAAGAGTATAAGGCTTGGTGAAGGTGCCAATATGACCCCACTACACAGTTTTATGGGTTGTTGCATTATTGCCGCACCTTTTACGGGTGCGGCAATTTTTTAGAGATATTGATTTGCAAACATATTAAGAAAGAAGGAAAACCTTATGAACAAGAAACTTCGTTGGATAGCAGAAACCGCCATTATGTTGGCACTTCTTGTTACTTTGCAGGCGCTGACAAAACCGGCGGGGCAGCTGGTTACAGGCTCCTGTGTCAATGCAGTTCTGGCAGTGTCTGTATTGGTAGGAGGTTTGCTGAGTGGCCTTACGATTGCAATTGTTTCCCCGATACTTGCCTTTCTGCTTGGTATCGCGCCACAAATTCTCACGGTGCCTGCCATTATGGTGGGAAATTCCGTCTATGTATTGCTTCTGTTCCTTCTTGCTGACAAAAGCGGAAAAAACTTGCTCAGGCAGGGTGGTGCATGGATTGTGGCAGCAGCTTCAAAGTTTGTTGTTCTGTACCTTATCGTTTCAAAGCTTATATGTGGTGTTATGGCGCAGTCACTTCTGGATTTGGGGACACTTAAGCCGCCTATGCTCAAAGTTCTTCCCGCAACTTTCAGTTGGCCTCAGTTGTTTACGGCATTGATTGGCGGTGCCGTGGCACTCATCATTGTGCCTGCAATCCGCAAGGCATTGAAAAAGTAGTTGTTTCATTGCATGGTTTTTATTGCGTGGATGTAGAACTTTCAAACGGGATATGTACGAAAAAGGAGAAAATATATGAAGTTTTTATCACCTGTTGACGGCGACGTACTGTTTTCGCATGCCGACGGCGAGCTTTTCGGTGACGGTCTTAAAACAACAGTTTCCGTAGAGGCGCCAAAAGACAAAAAAATAGAGATAAACGGGGTTTTGGCAGAGGAAAAAGAGGGAGTCTACACTGCCGTGATTTATATAGATGCATATCGTAATACGGTGGAGGCAACTGATACTGAAAGCGGAGAAACGGAAAAAATCGTAATTTATTGGTTCCGGCACGGGTATAAGACATACCGCCTTGGCGTCGATGATGTTATCCGTTGCTTTGAGAACATATATAATCATAGGGACGAATACACCTCGATTTTTGATGATCCGTTCCTTAATCTTTACCGCGAGCTTCACGAGAAGTATGGCACGTTTGTGCATATGCACGTTTATTACGAGACGGACGATAAAAAGTTCAACCTCTCAATGTTTCCGGATAAGTACAAGAAAGAGTTTCAGACAAACGGTGACTGGCTCAAGTTCACCTTCCATGCCCGTGCAGACCATCCCGATAGCCCATACAAGTTTGCTACATACGAGCAGGTCATGGAGGAGGGTAAGATGGTCGAGCGTGAGCTTTTGCGCTTTGCAGGGCGGGAGGTCATGTCAAACGTCACCTCCGAGCACTGGGCAGACTCTAACCGCCGTGCGACGAGAGCATTCCGAAACCTCGGCTTTAAGTGCATAGACGCATATTTCCTATTTGACGACAATGGTGACCCGTATGTTGCATATTACCTTGACCGCGAGCAGACGGCACACGCCGCAACGCGCGATTTCTGGGTGGATAACAGCGAGGATATAATCTTTGTAAAGGATGACATTATCATAAATGATGTAGACCTTGATAAGATTGACGGATATATGGAAGAAATAAGCGCTCAAAAAAATAACTGTTTCCACTATCTCCTAATTCATGAGCAGTATTTCTACGAGGACTATCCTGCTTATGAGCCTGACTACAAGGAGCGTATATTCAGAGCTGTTGAGTGGTGCCACAAAAACGGATACAGCCCCTCAACAATCAGTTCGATTGCATTTGAGGAAAGCTTTTCATAAAAGCTTATCCGAGATGGAATAATCATAAAAGAAAAAGCATTTTAGAAAGGAAGAAAAATATGGGAATTTTACTTGGTATAATCGTAATAATCGCAGCTATCATAATTGCAAATATCAAAATCGTACCTCAGGCACATGAATATGTTGTCGAGCTTTTAGGTAAGTACAGAAAGACGTGGTCTGCGGGAATTCATATTAAAATTCCGCTTCTTGAAAGAGTGTCCAAAAAGGTTACATTAAAAGAACAGGTGCTCGATTCTCCGCCACAGCCCGTTATCACAAAAGATAACGTAACCATGCAGATTGATACTGTCATTTATTTTGCGGTATTTGATGCAAAGCTTTATGCATACGGCGCGGTAAACCCGATTTCCGCACTTGCAAACCTTGCTGCAACTACTCTCAGAAACCTTGTCGGTGAGCTTGAGCTTGACGGAACCCTGACCTCACGAGATACAATCAACGGCAAGATGACAACAATACTTGACGATGCAACTGATAAGTGGGGAATAAAGGTAAACCGTGTTGAGCTTAAGAATATCATTCCGCCTGCGGAAATCCAGAACGCTATGGAAAAGCAGATGAAGGCTGAACGCGACCGCCGTGAGACACTTCTTCAGGCGGAGGGACACAAGGCGGCAGCAATCACCCGCGCTGAAGGTGAGGCAAGAGCAATGGTTCTTGCAGCTGAAGGTGAAAGAGATGCGCGCATAGCTCGCGCAGAGGGTGAGGCCAAGGCTATTTTCCTTGCAAAGAAGGCAGAGGCGGACGGACTTCGAGCTCTTAAAGAGGCAGGAGTTGACGCTTCAGTTCTTGAGCTTAAAAAGTATGAGGCACTTGTTGCAATGTCAGACGGCAAGGCTTCGAAAATAATTGTGCCCACAGACACTGTAAATATGGCAAAATCAGGCGTTGTATTTTCAGAAATCACGGGTATAGGCGAGAGCACAAAAGGAGAAAAAGAATAGTAAATGAACACGCCCCGGATTATACCGGGGCAGGTGTCGTTCTATACTGAAAAATAGGCGATTTGTTTTGATTGCATCTTGACAGATTCATACAAAAATTGGATAATACTATTAAAGAAACATCAGGAGGAAAGTCACATGGTACGCTACGGAAGAGTTATTAAGGTAAGGCCCGAAAAATACGCAGAGTACAGAGAACTCCACGATAACATCTGGCCGGGTATTGTGGAAAAAATTCACAGGGCAAATATGCACAACTTCACAATTTTCTATAAGGACGGTTACCTCTTCAATTATTTTGAGTATACAGGAACCGATTTTGAAGGTGATATGAAGAGGCTTGACGAGGATGAAGAAAACATCCGTTGGCTCATGTGTACAGATCCGTGTCAGGAACCCATACCCACAAGAAAAGAAGGCGAATGGTGGGCTAATATGGAAGAAATTTTCCATATATAAGGAGAAAAACTATGGATAAGAAAATAAAAGATATTATTGCACTCATTAAAGAAAAAGACATCAAAATGGTCGATTTTAAGATGGTGGACTTCAGCGGTCAGTACCGTCATGTCACCATTCCTGCAAAGAACTTTAACGAAAATGTTATGAAAAACGGAATCGGATTTGACGCATCGAACTACGGCTATGCAGTAGTTGAAAAGAGCGATATGGTGTTTATTCCCGACCCCGATACTGCGCTCATTGATCCGTTCTGCCAGATACCCACACTTTCAATGACGGGTAACGCGATGATTATTGCGAGTCCCGAGAACCGTCCGCTTCCGCAGTATCCGAGAAATATTGTTCTCGCTGCAGAAAAGTATATGGCGGATCTTGGAATCGCTGATACAATGATGATTCTCCCTGAGTTTGAGTTCTACCTCTTTGATAAGGCGGGCTGGGTAGTTTCACCTAACAAGATAAGTGCTGAGGTGGATGCGGTTCAGGCGCACTGGAACAGCGAAGAAGAGGGCAGCGGAAATATCGTTCCGAAGCAGAAAAATTACCATGTAGCAAAGCCGTTTGACGTCTCATACGAGGCGCGCAGTGAAATGTGTATGCTTATGGAGGAGGCAGGTATTCCTCTTAACTACCATCATCCCGAAGTTGGCGCAGGTGGACAGTTCGAGATTGAGCCGCACCTCGGCAAGATGTCAATGATGGCAGATGCGACAATGATGGTAAAGTATATAATCCACAATGTAGCAAAGAAGTATGGACTCTCTGCAACCTTTATGCCAAAGCCTGTGGCAGGTGAGGCAGGAAGCGGTATGCATGTTCACATGCTTCTCTTAAAGGATGGAAAACCCGTGTTTTCGGATGACAACGGGTATTCAAACTTGAGCCGTGAGGCACACTATTTTATGGGCGGACTGCTCAAGCACATAGCATCGCTCTGCGCTCTTACAAACCCGAGCACAAACTCTTTCAAGCGTCTTGTTCCGGGCTTTGAAGCTCCTGTTACGGTAGGATACGCAACCTCAAACAGAAGTGCGGTTATCCGTATCCCTGCTTATGCAAAGTCTCCTGAGCTCCGTCGCTTTGAGCTTCGAAATCCTGATGCAACGTGCAATCCGTACTTCTGCTACGCTGCAATTCTTATGGCAGGTCTTGACGGAATCAAGAATAAGATTGATCCTCATGAAAACGGTTGGGGACCGTATGATATGAATCTTTACCACTTAAGCGATGAGGAAAAGGCAAAGCTTTCTCATCTTCCGACCTCTCTCGATGAGGCTCTTGATGCGCTTGAGGCTGACCACGACTACCTCACCGCAGGCGGAGTATTCCCTGAGTTCATGATTGAAAAATTTGTCGAGACAAAGAGAGCTGAGTGCAGGGAGCTTTCGGCAATCCCGCATCCTGCTGAGTTTGATAAATACTACAACTTATAATCACGGAGTGATAAAGGATGAAGAAAGACGTTTCGGAAAAAGCTCTTTCAGTCATCAGAAGGATGCAACAGAATGAGCTTAACGAGAGTATCATATATGAAAAGATAGCGAAGTTTGCAAAGGGCGAGGAGAACAAGAAGGTCCTTCTTCGCCTTGCAGCTGAAGAAAAAGCTCACTACGAGATATGGAAGAAATACACAGGGTCTGAGCTCAAACCCCAAAAGCTTAAGATATGGAAGTATTCAATAATTGCAAGAATCCTCGGGTTCACCTTTGCAGTAAAGCTCATGGAGCTTGGCGAGGGAAATGCACAGGGCGAGTATGCGCTTCTTGCAGATGAAGTGGAAGAGAGCGTAGAAATACGCAGACAAGAGGAAGAACACGAAGAGGCCCTGCTCTCAATACTTGACGAGGAAAGCCTCAAATACGTCGGAAGCATGGTGCTCGGTATGAATGACGCACTTGTTGAGCTGACGGGCTCACTTGCGGGCTTTACGTTCGCTATGCAGAACACGAGGCTCATCGCACTGTCAGGACTCATCATCGGCATTTCCGCAACTTTCTCGATGGCTTCAAGTGAGTTCTTGTCAGCACGAAGTGAGGGGAGAAGTGATGCGCTTAAGTCCTGCACATATACGGGCGTTGCGTATCTTATCACAGTGGCACTTCTAATACTTCCGTACCTTCTTCTTGAAAGTGCAAAGTATATGACGGCGCTTTTTATCATGATTGCAATTGTAATACTCATTATTGCAGGCTTCACATACTACATTTCAGTAGCACAGGGTGAAAAATTCCGTCCGCGCTTTCTTGAAATGACAGCAATCAGCGTTTCCGTTGCACTTCTTTCATTCTTTGTAGGCATTGCTGCAAAGCATTTTCTCGGCGTAGAAATATAATCATTAAAGGGAAATGAAAACACAATGAGTGAAACATATAAAAAGCTTTTAAGGGCACTTGATAAAATCAGGGAAAAGACAGATTTCACTCCGCGCGTTGCACTTGTTCTCGGCTCGGGACTTGGCGATTTTGCTGAGGGTGATGATATTATGTCGGAGATAGATTATAGCGAACTTCCCGATTTTCCGACGTCTTCTGTACCGGGACATAAGGGCAGGTTTGTATTTAAGTATATAAACGGAGTTCCGGCAGTTATTATGCAGGGACGAGTCCATTATTACGAGGGGTATGACATTGAGGATGTCGTAATGCCAATCCGCCTTATGCGTCTTATGGGTGCGGAGACTCTGTTTTTAACAAACGCCGCAGGCGGAATAAACAAGAGTTTTTCGGAAGGCTGTCTTATGATGATAGAGGACCATATCTCAAGCCTTGTTCCATCCCCGCTTCGCGGAGAGAATATAAAAGAGCTCGGAACACGCTTTCCTGATATGAGCAGGGTTTACGATAAGGAGCTTTGCGATATAATCGTAGCTTCGGCACATGAACTTAACATTCCGCTCGAAAAAGGAGTATATATCCAGACTACAGGCCCAAACTACGAAACACCTGCAGAAATCCGCGCCTATGAAATCCTCGGTGCAGATGTCGTAGGTATGAGTACGGCGTGTGAAGCAATGGCGGCAAGACACGCGGGAATGCGGGTCTGCGGAATAAGCTGTATATCAAATATGGCGGCAGGACTGAACCCCGCACCGCTTTCGCATGACGATATAAAGGCAATGGCAATGCGGATAGGCAAGGACTTTAAGTTACTTGTTTCAAAGGCCATATCAAAAATGTAGCACATAATTTCAGAATAGTATAAATGAGGTGTAATTATGGGATTCTTGACAGGAAAAACAGCAATTATCACAGGCGCAGGACGTGCAATTCTTTCTGATGGACGTTGCGGCTCTATCGGTTACGGTATTGCAACAGCATACGCAAAAGAGGGCGCAAACCTCGTTATCACAGGTAGAAACGTAAAGAAGCTTGAGGATGCAAAGGAAGAGCTTGAGAGACTTTACGGCATAAAGGTGCTTGTTGTTCAGGCAGACATCTCTGCTGATAACGACAACGAAGCAACCGTAAAAAATGTAGTGGACAAGACAATTGAAAAGTTTGGACGTATTGACGTTCTCATCAACAACGCACAGGCATCAGCTTCCGGCGTTCCGCTTGCAGAAAACACAACGGAGCAGTTTAACCTCTCGATGTATTCAGGTCTTTATGCATCCTTCTACTATATGAAGGCGTGTTATCCGTACCTTAAGGAGACCCAGGGTTCGGTCATCAACTTTGCATCAGGCGCAGGTTTATTTGGCAACTTCGGTCAGTGCGCATACGCTGCTGCAAAGGAAGGCATCCGTGGCCTTTCACGTGTTGCTGCAACAGAGTGGGCACGCGATAACATCAACGTAAACGTTGTTTGCCCGCTTGCTTGGACAGCACAGCTTGAGCAGTTCCAGAGCGCATACCCGGAGGCTTTTGAGAAGAACGTAAAGGTGCCGCCGATTGGCCATTTTGGTGACTCTGAGCTTGAAATCGGACGTGTCTGCGTACAGCTTGCACACCCCGACTTTAAGTTTATGACAGGTGAAACCGTAACGCTCGAAGGCGGTCTCGGTCTCCGCCCGTAAAAGAGAGATAAAATCCCCGCAATACTTATTGTATTGCGGGGATTTTGTTGCGTATAGTATACTTGCATTATTTTTGCAAGAAAAGCGGATGTCCTGCGCGCACAGGAGCGTCCGTTATAAATCTCGCACAAATTTATAGCATAGACCTAGTGTGAAGAGCGTGAAAACAAAAACAGAGCAGAGGGGATTCCCTCTGCTCTGCCGCGTTTTAATAGGAAAGTTTTATGAGTTATTTTTTCTTTTTTGTTTTATCAGATGCCCGAGAAGGAAAATCATGCCGATAATAACAGGTATGCAAACTGCAACGACAGGTCCGACTACGAAAATTTGTGGAATTCCCGAATACACAATCGTGCCGTCGGGATATATTTTGTCATCTGAACCATACCTGCGATAATCCTTATCCGACCAATATTCTTCCATCTCTGCAAGAATCTTTTTTGCCTCATGTGAAAAATCGTCAAATGATTTCAGGTATGTGACGGCAGGATCATTCGTACCTGATAATGTATACTGTTCTTCTACGGTAACAAGAATCTCTGCGGTATTGGTAGTTTCATCAATAACGCAATAACCTTCGTCGGAGTATATATACACCTTATCCTCATTTCGCTTATGGTCAGTTACAAAATTCAAAAGCGTGTCTCGATCATTATCCTCTTTATAAACAAAAAGAACCTGTATTTCGGAACACTGCGCAATATTAAACTTACCGTTTGGCCTGGATACGAAGATATCGTCTTTCCATAATCCTCTGGGATACCATTCGGGATTTAATTCTACACTGCTGCAGGATGTTAAAAGCAAAAGGGATAAAACGAGCAAAAAGATTTTTTTCATAAAACTCTACCTTTCAATATTA
>JAZQDV010000017.1:0-9121 GCA_045546975.1 Eubacteriales bacterium | reverse complement strand
CGTCAGGGTTGCGAGCTTTTTTATCTTGTTCTGCACTCAAACTTATGATTTTTTGGTGCGAAGCAGTTTTGGGTTAGATATTTTTCGTCTTAGAGAAATTAAAAAATGCGGACATACTGACGTATGTCTGTATTTTTTTGTGCACTATAAACGAAAAAGAGCAATCCAAAACCGTATTCTCCCTATGGAGCACCACCCAAGGTTGGTGTGTTTTTTCTTTCGTGCTACGCGACACGATGAGGGATCGAACAGGACGGCGCTCCGCAGAGCGCAAAAAGGGTGCCGGGGGCACGCTTTTTAGTCCGCGGGCAGATCCCCTTCGGGTCCACCAAAGGAAGAACGGCTATTTCTGAAATAGAAATTGCCGTTCTTCTTTGTACTCTTCTCTCTTCTCTTTTCTCTCTTCACTATTCTCTAAAAAAACCAGCCCTTGGGCTGGTTTTTTCTATATACTTTCAACTTTAATCGTGTTCGTGTTTCCTGATTTTCCGTTGATTACGCCCGCTGTAAGCACTACAAGATCACCCTTTTCAAGCGGAAGGTTATCACGCGCAGCTCTCGTTGCATGGTAGAAAAGCACATCCGATGATGAGAACTGTTCGCTGAGCACGGGCAGAACTCCCCAGGAAAGCGAGAGCTTGTACCATACGTCCTTATTTGTCGCCATACCGATAATATCAGTCGGTGCACGGAAACGCGAGACCATTCGCACCGTCATTCCCGACATTGAGCTTACAACGATTGCCTTGGCGCCGATGTCTATTGCCATACCGCAGGTCGCATGAGAAATTGCATCGACCTGGTTTTTTATCTTGAACTCGCTCGTCTTAAAGCGCTTTTCATAGTGGATGTTCTTTTCCGTCTCCTCCACGATTTCCCCCATCGTTGCAACCGTTTCGACGGGATACTTTCCTGCCGCTGTCTCACCCGAGAGCATAACGGCACTTGTTCCGTCATAAACCGCGTTTGCGACGTCCGAAATCTCCGCACGGGTCGGGCGCGGATTGTGTATCATAGACTCAAGCATCTCGGTTGCGGTGATTACGCGTTTGCCGAGAAGGCGGCATTTTGTGATGAGGTATTTCTGTATTGCGGGGAGCTCTGCAAACGGAAGCTCAACGCCGAGATCTCCTCGCGCTACCATAACACCCTCGCACACCTCACAGATTTCCTCGATATTATCGACACCCGAGCGGTTTTCAATCTTTGCAATAACCTCGATATTATCTCCGCCGTTTTGGGCAAGAAACTCTTTAATATCTAAAATGTCCTGTTTTGACGATACAAACGATGCTGCAATGAAGCTTACATTATTCTCAATGCCAAATAAAATATCTTCCTTGTCCTGCTCGCTTAAATATTTCATTTTCAAGACTTTGTTCGGAAAGCTCATACTCTTGCGGTTGGAAAGCTCTCCTCCCACGACAACCTCGCACAAAACATCCTTGTCCTTTATCTCTTTTACCTCAAAGATTACAAGTCCGTTATTTACAAGGATCCGGTCCCCGACTGACAGGTCGTTTGCAAGTCCGTCGTAATTTACGGAAACTCGCTCCGAATCGCCCTCGACTTCGTCCGTGGTGAACGTGAAGGCATCACCCTCACAAACCGTTACCTTTCCGTTTTTGAAGATACCGATTCTGTATTCAGGACCCTTTGTATCAAGCATTATCGCAATCGGAAGATTAAGCTTTTCGCGGACTTCCTTTATCATATCTATTGCCTTTTTGTGCTCTGCGTGCGTACCGTGAGAAAAGTTAAGCCTTGCAACATTAAGTCCTGCGCGGCACATTTCCTCAAAGGTTCCGGCATTACTGCTTGCAGGGCCTATTGTGCAAACTATTTTTGTCTTTCTCATATTTGTTCCTCCGATGTGCAAAAAAATTCTCACATATACATTTTATCACAAAAAATTGCAAAATAAAATAGCTAAAGGAAATTTCCTTTAGCTATTTTTATTACTTGTTTTCGCCTTTCTCGTGGCGGATTACGTGCCATGTGCTTTCGATGAGATTTGCAAACTGCGGGTCGTTCATCTTCTCTATTCTGAAGCTCTGTCGCGGAGAGTTTACATCTTCACCGCTTATCTGCAACATATTGTAGCTGTCGCAAAGTGCACGCAGACGCGTGAGCTGCTCGTTTGTGTTTCGTGTCGGCATATATGTGATCGCATTTACACCAAACTTTGCAAGGCACTCAAAAAGCTCATCAAGGTAGCTGTCCTCAAAGCTCTGTGCCTTCTTATCGCCCGTAACGGATGCCGTTACATCGCCGAGATAAGCATAAGCAAGGATTGCACCTGTTCTCTTTGCAAGAGCAACAATCTCTGAAAGACTTGCACACTCCTCGTCAGCATCTATATACACCTTCGGAATGCAGTCCTTTTTGAGCGTTCCGACAAGGTCATAGACCTCCATTATATCGTCGGATGTGGAGAGCTTCTTTGCAAGAGCATACATGAGGTGACGCTCTGTTACACTGCCGCCGAGATGATTGAGCGAAAGCGGAAGAACATCGCGGTCAAAATCAAGCTCAATGCCCTGATCCCGATAAAGCTCGTTTATACGTGCAACCATCTTGCGGTTACGCTCGTTTCTCTTCTGACGGAGCGGCTCAAAGAAGTTCTGGATTTCGTCAATCTGGTCGTGCGGAACACCGTGAAGTACCATATACGACACGCCGACCTGGTCCGGATTGTTTGTTCTTACGTTTGCAAACGGAGTCTCGCGCATTGAGATACGCGCCTCAATACCGATAGTCGTCGGGATACCCACAATCTCGCCCGCTGCAATAAACTCGCGCGCACCGCCGATACTGTCGTGGTCGACAATGCCGCAGGTTGCAAGACCTTCAGCACGAGCGGCATATACCGCAGCTGTCGGGCTGTACGGTGAGAAGGAATACTGCGTATGGATGTGGTTATTTATCATACGCTCATCCTGCGGCCGGAACGTTGTTTCCGAAAGTACCTTCGGAAGCTCTTTTAAGCGATCCTCGGCACTCCCTGCATTAAGTCTTTCCAAAATTGAAATGTCAATCATATTCTTTTCCTCTTATACAAATCTTTTCTGCGAGGTTTTAACTTAACATTATCTGTCCGCCTGTTACGGGGATAGCCTGACCTGTCTCGTAAGTCTGCTCAACAGCGTACATAATTGCCTTTGCAACGTCTGACGGCAAGCAACCGCGCTGAATGAGGGACTTTGAAAGATAGAACTTCTTAACGTCCTCGATTGTCTTTGCACCGGGTACCTTTCCTGCGTTGAGGTACTGAACGAAGAGACCGCGCTGTGGGTCACTCCAGAGAGGACCGTCATAGAAGTTTCCGGGGCAGATCGCGTTTACCTTTACGTTATACGGAGCAAGTTCCATAGCAAAGCTCTGTACAAGACCGATGCCGCCAAACTTTCCGCCTGCGTATGCGAAGTTCTTGTTGCTTCCCGAAAGGCCTGACTTGCTGTTTACCTGAACAACGTCGCCCATCCAGTTCGGGTCAGCGCCAAACTGTGCCTTGAAGATTCTCTGAGCATACTTTACGCAAGTGAAGAATGCTGAGTAGTTGATGTTTGTAACAAAGTCAAAATCGCGCTTCTCCATCTCATCAAGTGAGCCTGCTTTAAGAACGCCTGCGTTTGACACGAGAAGGTCGAGACCGCCAAAATGCTCAACAGTGCACTGAATCATTCCTGCAACGCTTTCTTCGTTTGAAACATCAACCTTCACCGCGAATGCACGGTCGCCAAGTTCTCCTGCAACTGTCTTTGCAAGCTCCTCATTGAGGTCTGCGATGACAACACTTGCACCCTCGGCATAAAGAATCTCAGCAATGCCCTTACCAAAACCCTGAGCACTGCCTGTTACTATTGAAATTTTACCTGAAAGTCTTCCCGGAGCAGTGTTTCTCTTGCCTACATTCTCTGCGGCAATCTGCTCCCACTTTGTCATTTCTATCATTTTATCTACCTCCGTTGATTTTATATGACACAACAAATCGGAAACAATCCTCTCTGTTGGGTTATTCTCCAAAAATTGCGTTATACGCGACCTTTGCGGCTGTTATATCCTGATTACAGTAAAGTCTCTTAAAGGACACGTTTCTCGCAAAGGCGTCTATCGCGTCAAGCACCTTAGCCACTCCGCTGTCTGGAATGTGTATGCTGGGAAGAAGGCTCGGAAGAATCTCGCGGCGCATCATATCCTCGACAGAATTTTCCTCCGCACGATGCACAAAGCAAATGTCTGTAATTCTTACAGATGCGTTTTTATGTATATTTTCTTTTCCGCACCAGGGCGTACCATAGGCGTACGGAACGCCATCCTTTATTCTGACAATCGGTTTGTCGCCGTTTATTATCTCACACTTATCACCCAGAAGTTCTTTCCAGAGAAGAGCGTGTGTCGTCTTTCCGGTGCCGCTTGCGGCGCATAGGAGGATACCTCTGCCGGCAACAGACAAAAGAACCCCATGCATGAGGAAGCCGTCGTATTCCGAAAGTCTTCCCGCAATTTTCCTGTATATTGCAAGCGCCTCAAGATACTCAGGCGGGAACTTTTCCTCTCCCGTCTGTTCTCTCTCAATTTCCTCATCTGTTACGGAAACCGTGAACTTCGCTCTGTCAAGAGTTATGTAATCACGGCACATATGCTTTATAAACTTGTATTTATTGTCTATTCCTACGGAAACATCGGCTATTTTTATGTTGAACATACCGCTTCTCCTCAAGTTCTACTCAGGGTCATAATTTGCCAATTTATACGTATTCATTATACGCTCGAAGTTATGCTTTGTCAAGTTTGGGCGTGCTTCCTTATTGACTTTTCACACATTTTGTGTTTTAATTATTCATCATTGAATCAAAGTCTCATTGAAGGGATGATAAACATTATGAAACTCAGAATCGCAATCGCAGGATACGGAAATCTCGGTCGCGGTGTTGAGAGCGCAGTATGTGAGGCTCACGACATGGAGCTCACCGCACTCTTCACAAGGCGCGATCCCGAATCCATTAAAACCGCAAGCGGTGTTCCCGTATATTCTATGGACAAGGCAGAAGCTATGAAGGATGAAATCGACGTCCTTATCATCTGCGGCGGAAGTGCAAACGACCTTCCGAAGCAGACTCCGGCACTTGCCGAACATTTCAACGTCATCGACAGCTTTGATACCCACGCAAAAATCCCCGAGCATTTTGCTGCTGTTGATGCGTCCTGTAAGAAATCGGGCAAAGTCGGTGTTATCTCATGCGGATGGGACCCCGGCATGTTCTCCATCAACCGCCTCTACGGTCAGGCAATTCTCCCATCGGGTGTTGATTACACCTTCTGGGGCAAGGGCGTAAGCCAGGGCCATTCAGATGCAATAAGACGAATAGACGGTGTTCTTGACGCAAGACAGTACACTATCCCCGTAGAATCCGCACTTGAAAGCGTCAGACGCGGAGAGTCTCCAACCCTTACAACACGTGAAAAGCACACACGCGAGTGCTTTGTAGTTGCAAAGGACGGTGCTGACAAGGCAAGCATCGAAAACGAAATAAAGACTATGCCGAACTACTTTGCGGATTATGATACAACCGTACACTTCATCTCCGCGGAGGAAATGGCACGCGACCACGCAGGCATTCCCCACGGCGGACGCGTATTCCGCACAGGCAAGACAAACGGCGGCAAAAACTCACACATTATCGAGTATAGCTTGAAGCTTGATTCAAATCCCGAGTTTACCGCAAGCGTACTTGTCGCATGTGCAAGAGCAGCAGCAAGGCTCAATGCGGAAGGGATAACGGGTGCAAAAACGATACTTGACCTTCCCCCATCATACCTCCACCCCGCAAGCGGTGAGGAGCTTCGCAAAAATCTCTTATAAAACCTACGGCGTACGCAATTTTGCGTACGCCGTTGATATTTTTTCTTCACAATGCTATAATATAAACAGGAAGTGAGATAAATATCTCACTTTATCGAAGGAGGCACCCTTATGAGAAATTACGGCGAGGAACTCGAGAAAAGAGTTGAATTTATCCGCAATCTCTTACGCGAGAGCGGAGCTAAAGGTATAATTTTCGGGAACAGTGGCGGAAAGGACAGCGCGCTTGTCAGCATTATTTGTAAAAAAGCTTGCGATAACACCGTCGGTATCCAGATGCCCTGTTTTTCAAAGCGCAATTTCGGTGAAGACCTTGATGACGCGCTCGCAGTTGCCGAGCAGTTTGACATTGAAACGCGCACAGTTAACCTCACGGATGTCCGCGAGGTACTCCTCGGCGCAATTGGTGATGAGGACAAAATGTCAACCATGGCTCTTGCAAACATTGCCCCGCGCCTTCGTATGACAACACTCTACACAATAGCGGCAAACGAAAACCGTCTTGTCGCAGGAACGGGAAACCGCAGCGAAACATATATGGGATACTTCACAAAGCACGGTGACGGTGCTTGTGACTTCAACCCCATAATCGACCTTACAGTCCGCGAAATATATGAGTTTTTAGAGTATCTCGGTGCACCTGAGTCAATAATAAAGAAAGCACCGTCAGGCGGGCTCTTCGACGGACAGACAGACGAGGCCGAAATGGGCATAACCTACGAAAAAATCGATAATTTTCTCCTCTACGGTGAAGCAGATGAGGAGTCTCTTGAGATAATAAACCGTTTCCACAGGAGAAGTGAACACAAACGCAGAATGCCTGCCTTTTATGAGGAAAAATGAGGTGACGTTATGAATATTCATAAGTCAATAGAATCGCTTATAGGCCACACTCCTATTGTCGAGCTTGGAAACTTCAGCCGTGATCGTGGGCTTTTTTCCATTCTTCTTGCAAAGCTTGAGTATTTTAACCCGACCGGCAGTATCAAAGACCGCGCAGCACTCGGGATGATTCTTGATGCTGAAAGGTGCGGACTGTTAAAACCTGGCGGCGTAATTATTGAACCGACAAGCGGAAATACGGGAATCGGTCTTGCGGCAATCAGTGCCGCTCGCGGATATAAGGTTATACTGACAATGCCCGACACTATGAGCGAAGAAAGAAAAACTCTTCTTTCCGCCTTTGGGGCAGAGCTCGTCCTCACACCCGGAGCAGAGGGTATGGACGGTGCAATCAAAAAAGCAGAGACGCTTCATAGCGAAATCCCCGGGAGTTTTATCCCCAATCAGTTTGAAAACCCTGCGAACGCACAGTACCACGAAATCACTACTGCCGAGGAAATCTGGAACGACACCGACGGAAAGATTGATATTGTGGTTTGTGGAGTAGGCAGTGGCGGTACAGTGACGGGTATTTCACATGCTCTTAAACAGAAAAACCCCGATATTAAGATAATCGCAGTTGAACCGAGCGATTCCCCCCTGCTTTCGGGCGGAAGTGCAGGTGCACACAAGCTTCAGGGAATCGGTGCAAACTTCATTCCGAAAGGGCTTGATACAGAAAGCTTTGACGAGGTTATAACGGTCAGCACAGACGATGCGTACTCCGTGACACGCGACGTAGCAAGACTTGACGGGGTGTTCTCCGGAATAACCTCAGGTGCCGCAATTTATGCCGCTTCACTTCTTGCAAAGCTTCCCGAAAACGAAGGAAAGATGATTCTTGCAATCGCACCGGATTCAGGCTCGCGATACCTCTCGACTCCTGACCTTTTCTGAAAACAAAAAACACATTTGGCAAAGCCAAATGTGTTTTTCTTTTATATGTTTATTGTGCGTCGGCACTATGGTCGTGGCCGTCATCCTCAGAATGTTCCTCAACTCCGAGCTTTTCCTCAACACCAAGAATCTTGTGAAGATTAATCTTGTCGTAGTTGGATGTCTTTACAATCTCAACGCTCTCGTTGAATTCTGCAATTTTTTCAGCGAGAAGCGGTGTTGCAAAGGTACCTGAGTAAAGGTCTAAATTTGCCTCAATATATTCTTTCGTGAGCGGATATCTCTTGATGATATGGTAGCCATAATCTGACTTCACGAGACCTGAAACACCATCAACAGGAAGAGCAATAGATGCATTTGTGAATTCTGCTACCATCTGTCCGCCTTCGGGAGTATAGCCTTCCTTATCAATGAGGTACCCTTCCGGTTGACTCTGCATACCGGGATCTTCACCGAATTCTGTAATCAAAGCGTCAAAGTCTTCACCGGCCTTAGCGCGTTTTGCAATATCCTCTGCCTTTGCTTTCTTTTCCGCAAAGTCAGCGTCACCCTCGGCTGCAAGTACAAGAACATGCTTTACTCTTACATATCCTCCATCGAGGAGGTTCTTTGCAATCTCATCTGCAGAAAGGGCAAACTCTCCGTCGCCCGTAAAGAGTTCCGTATAAACCTTTGAATACAGCATCTGTCCCTCTATGAGAAAATCATAGTATGCTTCATTTACACCACTTGCCTTAAGTGCGTCAATAAAGGCCTTTTTTCCACCCATAGTCTCAATCTGCTGCTTTTTGCTTGCCTTGATTTCCTTTTTTTCCTCTGCAGAAAGAGAAATTCCGTACTTTTCCGCAAAAGGCTTGATGCATGCAAGTTCACGAAGCAGGGAATCTGCTTCATCTCTTAAAAGCATTGCTCCTGTTCTTCCATCAGCAAGTGTCTCATCAAGAAAATCGTTGAGTTTTGTTCCCATCTGCTGCTCAAAATAGGAATTTGCCTGGTTTACTGCAGAGGTGTAAACATCTTCAGAGATTTTTACGCCTGCAATTTCTACTATCGTCTTGTTTCCGAGGCTACAGCCCGCAAACAAAGAGCATACCAAAACTACTGTAAGCGCAAGTGCGAGTATTTTTGCTTTTTTCATTTTTGTTACTTCCTCTCAAATATTGTGTGCAATATACTGTAAATAGTATAACAAAAACGTAACGGAAATGCAAACAAAACATTGTAAACAAATTATATACAAAATGAGACATCGGAAAACCGATGTCTCATTGAGTTTTGCATTAAGGTGATTATGCGTTAATACCGATAACAACGCCTGAACCAACAGTTCTGCCACCTTCACGGATAGCGAAGCGGAGACCCTCTTCGATAGCGATCGGAGTGATGAGCTCAACGTTCATAACAACGTTATCGCCCGGCATGCACATCTCAACGCCGTCTTCAAGTGTGATAACACCTGTAACGTCAGTTGTACGG
>JAZQDV010000016.1:0-44640 GCA_045546975.1 Eubacteriales bacterium | reverse complement strand
GCAACACTTCCGTCCTACCTCAACGCACTTGAGGGAAAGGGCGTTCACGTCGTTACCGTAAACGATTACCTTGCACGACTCGGATGTGAGGAAATGGGAAGAATCCACGAGTACCTTGGACTTACGACGGGTCTTGTCGTTCACGGACTCAAGCGGGAAGAAAAGCAGGCTGCATACAATGCCGACATCACATACGGTACAAACAACGAGTTCGGCTTCGACTATCTTCGCGATAATATGGTACTCTATAAGGAACACAGAGTTCAGAGAGGGCACCGCTTTGCTATCGTCGACGAGGTTGACTCCATTCTCATCGACGAGGCGCGAACTCCCCTTATCATCTCAGGTCAGGGCGAGAAGCCGACGCACATATACAGTCAGGCAGACAAGTTTGCAACATCCCTTAAAAAAGTGGTCATTGCATCTGTTGACGAAAAAGAAGATACAGACGATATCGACGGTGACTATATCGTGGACGAGAAGGCAAGGACAGCTACCCTTACCGCATCCGGTATCGCAAAAGCAGAGCGTGCGTTTGGTATAGAAAATCTCTCCGATCCCGAAAACGCAGAGCTTTTTCATCACATCAACCAGGCAATACGCGCACGCGGTATCATGCAGCGCGACATTGACTATGTTATCCGCGACGGCGAGGTTATTATCGTTGACGAGTTTACAGGACGTCTGATGATAGGACGACGCTACTCCGAAGGACTTCATCAGGCGATTGAAGCAAAAGAAGGCGTCGACATCAGAAACGAAAGCAAGACCCTTGCTACAATCACCTTCCAGAATTATTTCAGAATGTACGACAAGCTCTCAGGTATGACGGGTACAGCACTTACAGAAGCTGACGAGTTTGAAGCAATATACAAGCTTGACGTTATAGAGATTCCCACAAATCGTCCAATGATACGACACGACCTTACAGACGTTGTATATAAGACGGAGGCGGGAAAGCTACGCGCTATCATAAACCAGATTAAGGACTGCGCAGAAAAGCGCCAGCCCGTACTTGTCGGTACTGTTTCCATTGAGAAGAGTGAGTTGCTCTCAGCCCTTCTCAAAAAGAGCGGAATAAAGCACGTTGTACTGAACGCAAAACAGCACGACAAGGAAGCGGAAATCGTTGCACAGGCAGGTAAATCAGGTGCCGTTACAATCGCGACTAACATGGCAGGTCGTGGTACCGATATTATGCTCGGCGGAAATCCGGACTTTCTTGCAAAGAGCGACCTCAGAAAATCAGGTATGGACGAAGACCTTATCACAGACGCCGGTGGTAGTGCCCCGACAGACGATCCCGAAATCCTTGGAGCCAGAGCGAAATACAAGGAGCTTTATGAAAAATACAAAGCGGAAACCGACAAGGAAGCAGAGACAGTAAAAGCCGCAGGCGGTCTCTTCATCGTAGGTACTGAGCGCCACGAATCAAGACGTATTGACAATCAGCTGCGCGGACGTTCAGGACGTCAGGGAGACCCCGGTGCGTCCCGTTTCTTCCTTTCTCTCGAGGATGACATTATGCGTCTTTTCGGCTCCGAACGGATTATGGGTATGATGAATGCGCTCGGAATTGATGAGGATACTCCCATCGACCAGAAAATGCTCTCAAACGCCATTGAATCTGCTCAGAAGCGTGTCGAGTCAAGGAACTTCCAGATAAGAAAGAACGTTCTCCAGTACGACGACGTTATAAACCAGCAGAGGACGATTATCTACGACCAGAGAAAGTCAGTTCTTGGCGGGGATGATATTAAAGATTCTATAAAGAAGATGATTTCCGATACCATTTCAAATGCTGTTGACGAGGTCCTCTCAGGTGAAACCTATGTCCAGACATATCATCTTTCCTCCATACGCGAGAAATTTGCAGGTCTCTTTCTCAGTCCGAACGACCTCAACCTCACGCGCGATGATCTTAACCGTGTGGACTATAACGGTGAAGACTTAAAACGCGACATTCTCGAAATTGCCGAAAAGGTATACGCTTTCCGCGAAAAAGAGTTTGGTCCGGAGCTTATGCGCGAGCTTGAACGCGTTGTTCTTCTCCGCAGTGTAGACGAAAACTGGATGGAGCATATTGACGCGATGAGCGAGCTCCGCCGCGGAATAGGACTTCGCGCCTTTGCCCAGCACGACCCTGTTATGGCATACAAGAGCGAGGGCTTTGAAATGTTTGAGGCAATGGTAAATACCATCCGCGAAAACACCGTGCGTATGATATACACAATGCGCATAAAAGGCGCAGATGCACCAAAACGTGAGGCGGTAGCAAAGATTACCGGTGAGCATGGCGGTGACGACACCCCTGTAAAGAAGTCTCCGCGCAAGGTTGAAAACAAGGTGGGACGAAACGACCCCTGTCCCTGCGGCAGCGGAAAGAAATATAAGAAATGTTGTGGACAAAACGATTAGTTTTGGAGGGTACAAATGAAATCAAAAAGACTTATCTCCTTAATACTTTCCCTTGCACTTTCCGTTTCTCTTGTGCAGGGTGTTTCCGCATTCTCACTTTCGGAGATTTCAGACTATTTCTCCGTTGAGAAATACACTGCTACGACCGTTGCACCGGAAACCGAGTTTATTTCAATGTCGGCTTCTGACAGCTCCGGAAAGCAGAACGTAAACGCTATAGAGTTTAACCCGAAAAACCCGCTTCTCTCACTCCGTGCAGGAAAGAGCGCAGGCTATGTTTACAGTACACAGACAGTCAACACGATAGCAAACAACATGAGTGATACCGACGGAGGTGCAACAGCAGTTGCCGCGATAAATGGCGACTTCTTCAATTTCGGAGTCGGTGTTCCCCACGGTATTTTTATCGATGAGGGCGTTATCCTCTCAACTCCGCCGCAGTACTATGCGGCATTCGGCCTTACCTACGACAACGAGCCGTTTGTTGTACGCCACGGAACTATTCTTGACATAATCTTCAGAATCAACGGAACTCTTGTTCCCGTGAACGGCATAAACATCGAGCATACAAAGGGTGCAAACTCACTTGTTCTGTATACCGATGACTACGCGCGAGGCACAAAAACAGGAACGGAAACCTACGAGCTTCGTTGCCTCGTAAACTCAGGTGAGGTGCGTCACGGCGATACCGTTACATTTACTGTCGAAGAGGTTTTTGATTCAGTTGGAAACACGGCTCTCGGCGATGGATATATAGTTCTTTCGGCTCAGGGCACGATGATTGACGAGCTCAAAAAACTCACCGTCGGTGATTTTTCCGAAATAACTTTCAGATTCAACGAGTTCTGGTCGAACGTAAAATTTGCCGTTGGCGGAAAAGAACTTCTCCTTCAGAATGGAGAGGTTTTTAGCACCACTGATAAGACAAAACAACCTCGCACCGCTATCGGTATGAGGGAAGACGGAAGCGTTGTTATGGCCACCTTTGACGGCCGTCAGGACAAGGCAGCAGGTATGAGCTATGAAAGTGCCGCAAAGGCACTTCTCGCGCTCGGCTGCCGTGATGCACTCAACCTCGACGGTGGCGGAAGTACAACCTTTGTTCTCCGCACACCGGGTGCTATGAAAACACAAGTCGTCAACAGCATTTCGGGAAGCAGTCCGCGACAGGTTGCAAACGCACTTGTGCTTATGAACACCGCTTCATATAAAACACCTAAGTATCTCTCAATTTCTCCCTCCTCGTGTCTTGTTTTGAAAGGCGGAGAATATAGGCTTGATGTAGTCGGAGCATACGATGAAAACTATCAGCCACACAAGGTTGAGTCCCCTGTATCGTGGTCGGTTAATTCCTCGAAATTTGATATTTCAGACGACGGCATTTTTTATGCTGACAGCATCGGCAGCGCAATAGTTACTGCACGCGCAGGTACAGCGATGGGAAATGCCGAAGTACGCGTCATCTCCTCCCCCGACGAAATCACAACTGATGTAAAGGAAATTTATGCAAAACCGGGCGAGAGCTTTGACATAAATGCTTCTGTCAGAAGCGGCGGTGAGGATGTTCTTTCCTCAAACGATCTCTTCACCTGGGAAGCTCCCGAAACACTCGGGTTCTTTACAGCGCCCGGCAAATTTACGGTAGCCGATAATTCTGAAGGAGGCACGATAACCGTTAGCTACGGCGATATCTCGACTTCTGTTTCAGTAATCTGTGAAAAACAGGAAGTTGAAGAAGTACCCGAGATCCCCAAGAAACCGCCCTTTACAATCACCGACTTCGAGGACGATAACGTCTCCTTTATTCCCTGCGGAATCTCGACCAAGGTAAAGCCGAACTCAAAGATTGAAACTGACCGTAGTTTCGTATATGACGGTGTGCGCTCATTTAAGATTTACTATAACTTTCTCAACACAGAGGGGGCAGTCGGCTCATACTATATGATTTCCCCTGAATCTCCTGACACGAGCACATATACCATTTCTGATCTTCCAGCAAAGCTCGGTATGTATGTCTACGGCGACGGAAGCGGAATCACCCTTCGTTCCATAATCGAGGACGCAAACGGAAATCAACACTATATTTCCTACGGCAAAATCGAGCATACGGGTTGGCAGTACATGGAGGCAACTCTACCCGAAATGATTGAGGGGCCCATATATATAAAGGTTCCTGTAAACCTCGTTTCAAACCCCGAAAAGCTCACACAGGGCTGTCTCTATTTCGATAAGCTCATGGCAGTTTATGACGATATCGATGCTGATATGGACATAACCTTACCAAAAATCACAAAGGCGTGGCCGAGCAGCAATATGCTCATCTACGCAAAAACTCCCTCTCTCGGTGTCATCATTGCAGACAACACTGCAACTGAGACGGACGCAGGCATTGTTCCGGAGAGTGTAGAGTTCTGGGTTAACGGCTACAACTGCCAAGACCGTGATTATAATGCGGAAACAGGCAAAATTTCCTACACCATCAAAAATGCACTGAAGCCCGGCTTCCATACGATAAAGGTAGTCGCACGCGACCGTGCAGGAAATACTCTTTACAGAGAATGGAAATTCGAGGTGAGATAATGAACGCCCGTATCAGATGTCTCCGTGAAAAAATCGAACGCGAGGGTCTTGACGCATATCTCGTCACCTCGTTTGAGAACTACCGGTATTTCTCCGGTTTTTCGGGGAGTAACTGTGCCCTTATCATTACAAAAAGCCAGGCTTTCGCCTTTACTGACGGGCGATATATCGTCCAGATAAAAAATCAGGCAAAGGGATTTGAGTCAATTATTATTGAACGCACCATGCCTGAGCATATCGCGGAAATTCTGGATAACATCGAAGCGGTCAGAATCGGTTACGAAACTCATACGATAACGGACTTTTTCTTAAACAGAATCAAGTCGTGTGCCGCAGCATGCGAATTTGTTCCGTGTCCTGATTTCGGCAAGGAAATCCGCATGATCAAGGACGAAAACGAAATTTCATCAATGCGCCGCGCTGCTGAAATTGCAGATAACGCATTCCTCGCGCTGTGTACTAAAATAACAAAAGGAATGACGGAGCGCGAAGCAGCAGCAACGCTTGAATACGAAATGGCAAAGCGCAAGAGCCCCGCGCCCGCCTTCAACACCATTGCCGCAAGTGAAATCCGCGGCTCTATGCCTCACGCAGAAGCTGAGGATATTGAAATCCCGAACAACTGCCTTATGACCTTCGACTTCGGCGCAACTGTTGACGGATACAAATCTGACATAACACGTACAATCCATGTTGGAAATCCATCGCAGGACCTTTCCGACCTTTTTGATATAGTTCTTGACGTCCAGCAAAAATGCCTTGCGGCGGTCTCGGCCGGAAAAGAGGCAAAGGCCCTCGACGCCCTTGCCCACGCACTTTTTGCCGAACACGGTGTGGACAAGTATTTTACCCACGCGCTCGGCCACGGTGTAGGTCTTGCCATACATGAGGACCCCACCTTATCAAGACGTTCAGACACCGTCCTTTCAAAAGGTATGGTAGTAACAATCGAGCCCGGTCTTTATGTCGAGGGGCTCGGTGGTGTAAGGATTGAGGACAGCGTTGTAGTCACGGAAAGTGGTTGCGAGGTCCTCACCCACGCACCGCACAGAGTCAATATAACTTTATAAAGGAAAAGCTTATGAGGAAAAAAGTTCTTATCGGCATGAGCGGTGGCGTTGACTCAAGTGTTGCAGCGCACCTCTTAATGCGCGATTATGACGTTGTGGGCGTCACCCTGCTTTTGCACGGAAACGACGATTCCGACGCGAAAGACGTTGCAAAAAAGCTCGGTATCGAGCATTTTTCATATGATGCCTCAAAGAAATTTCAAGAGCACGTCATATCAAACTTCACAAGTGAATACCTCTCAGCCCGTACACCAAATCCGTGTATTTTATGTAACCGTTACATAAAATTCGGTCTTATGCACGAAATCGCAGAGAACTGCGGTGCTGATTTTATCGCAACGGGACATTATTCCCGTCTTACGGAATATAACGGTGAACTTTTCCCCGCTCGCGCACTATATTCTGAAAAAGACCAGACTTATGCGCTGTGCCGCGTAACCCAAAAGCAACTTTCAAAATCACTTTTCCCGCTCGGAGAAATTTCAAAGGATGAGGTTCGCGATATCGCAAGAGAACTCGGACTCTCCGTTGCGGAAAAGAGTGACAGTCAGGATATCTGCTTTATCCCTGGTGGCGACTATGCAAAATACATCGAGGACCGCTTCGGACGTCAGAATCCCGGACGGTTTCGCGGTCCACGCGGTGAGGATCTTGGTGAGCACCGCGGACTTATCCACTATACAGTTGGACAAAGGCGTGGCCTTGGCATACCATATTCCGAGAGGATTTTTGTATCAAAGCTCGATACCGAGAAAAACGAAGTCATCCTCGGTCTTGAGGGCTCGCAGAGTTCTTCTCGTGTTGTAGCCCGTGACTTTTCTTTTATAAGCGAAAAGGAGATACCCGAAAGCTTTGAGGCTTTAGGTAAAATCCGTTATAATCAGAAGGCGCAAAAAGCGAGAATAACCATCCGCGACGGATACGTGATTGCTGAATTTGACTCCCCTCAGCGCGGAGTCTCGCCCGGTCAGTCACTTGTGCTGTACGACGGTGAGCGTCTCCTTGGTGGCGGATTCATAGAATAGGAGGTTTGTGTATGTTTTATAATATGCGACGTGATTTGCGCGCGGCGCGAGAGCGCGACCCTGCCGCAAGATCCAATTTGGAAGTTTTTCTTCTCTATTCCGGTTTTCACGCAATCTGTAGACACAGAATCGCACATTTCTATTACAGACACCACCTTTTCTTCCTTGCACGTCTTGTATCTCAATACAACAAGCTCGTTACAGGAGTAGAGATACACCCTGCCGCAAAAATCGGCCCTGGCTTCTTTATTGACCACGGCAGCGGAATCGTTATTGGCGAGACTACCGAAATAGGTGAAAACTGCACAATTTATCAGGGTGCAACGCTCGGCGGTACGGGAAAAGACGTCGGCAAACGACATCCCACTATCGGTAATAATGTTATGATTGGTGCCGGTTCAAAGGTACTCGGCCCGTTCACGGTTGGTGACAACTCAAAAATTGCTGCAAACGCAGTAGTTCTGGACACCGTTCCGCCGGATTCCACGGCAGTTGGTGTTCCTGCACGAGTTGCACGTCGGGGTGGAGTTAAACCACCCGTTGCTGACCTTGACCAGATACACATTCCCGACCCGATTGCACAAGAGCTTTGTGCTCTTCGCGTTGAGCTTTCGCGTATGAAGCATGAGCTTGATGAAATTAAAGCGAGTGATAAAAATGATTGACAGATACACAGAAGCACCCGAAAAAAGTGAATCAGCGCGTCTTGAATACAGAGACGCGCTTCTTTCTATATCCCAAAAGGGTTTTTCTGAATATACTGAAGATGTAGACGCACCCGAGCTTATAAAAGCCTTCGGAGCGCCTCTTAATCTCACCATAGACTTTCCCTGCACCGTCTCGCAGGAGTATGTAGGGGAGGACGGCCTGTGTGAAATCATAAGGCTTCGTTTTATGGCACTTCCGGGTCTTCCCTTCTATGGGCTTCTGTTTATCCCAAAAGGTATAGCTGGAAAGCTTCCGCTTGTCATTGCTGCCAACGGACTTCTCGGTACCCCCGAGCTCATGTACGGTATGCACGGAAAGAACGGCTACTCTGACCTCACACGACGGATTCTTACGAAAGGTGTTGCTGTATTCTCTCCACAGTTTCTTCTCTGGAACTGCGGACAGAGTCCGGCAAAACCGGTGTACAAAACCACCTATGACAGAACAGAAATCGATAAAAAGCTCAAAGAGGTCTCGGGCGGTATAAACTCAATCGAAATATTCTGCCTTCTTCGCGCCATTTCCGCCCTTTCAAAGCTTCGTTTTCTCGATACGGATAAGATTGCGGCCTGCGGAATGTCATACGGTGCTTTCCTGACCCTTCGTACAATGGCTATATTCCCGGCTGTCAGGTGCGGCTATTTCATGTCCTGTACATACGGCGGACTCGATATGCGTTGGCCCGAGTGGTTTTTTCGCGACATCTCACAAACCCCGCGCGACTCTGACTTTATCGCACTTTGTGCACCTCGTCCCGTTTTTATTGAAGTTGGTGAAAAGGACGATATATTTAATCTTGCAGACGCCGAGACTGAATACAAAATTGCAAGAAAGACTTACGAATCTTGCAAAATGCAAGAAAACTTGCATTTTAACATCTGGAGTGGCGGACATATCGTAAATCCGTCAAATGAAGGTATTGATTTTATGATAAATGCGATAAAATAACCTTTTCAGAAACTTTACTTTTTGTTTTATCTGACGAAATTTTGTTTTTTCGATATGGTATATTGACATTTTTCGATATCGTGATAAAATTTATACATGATAAAATTGCATTTTATAATGGAGGGAATTTTTTATGACAGCTTATATGCAGAGAGTTCTTGACGAAGTCAAAGCTCGTAATAAAGGTGAAGATCTCTTCATCCAGACAGTAGAAGAAGTTTTTTCAAGCATTGAGCCCATCGTTGCTCAGCACCCCGAATATGAAGAAGCAGGGCTTCTCGAGCGTATGTGCGAGCCTGACCGCCAGATTTCTTTCCGCGTTACATGGGAAGATGACAACGGCAAGTTCCACACAAACCGCGGCTTCCGCGTACAGTTCAACGGTGCAATCGGCCCCTATAAAGGCGGTCTCCGTTTCCACCCCTCTGTTACACTCGATACAATGAAGTTCTTAGGCTTTGAACAGACCTTCAAGAACAGCCTCACAGGTCTCCCGATCGGCGGTGCAAAGGGCGGTTCTGACTTTGACCCGCGCGGTAAGTCCGACAACGAAATTATGCGTTTCTGCCAGAGCTTTATGACAGAGCTCTACCGTCACATCGGCCCGGACGTTGACGTTCCGGCAGGCGATATCGGCGTTGGTGCACGTGAGGTCGGTTACCTCTTTGGTCAGTATAAGCGCATCAAGGCTTGCTGGGAGAACGGTGTTCTCACAGGTAAAGGTATGTCCTTCGGCGGCTCTTACTTCCGCCCCGAAGCAACAGGCTTTGGCGCAGTTTACTATCTCGAAGAAGTATTAAAGCACTTTGGCGATAACATAAAGGGCAAGACTGTTGCAGTATCAGGATTTGGTAACGTTGCCTGGGGTGTCTGCAAGAAGGTTGCCGAGCTCGGTGGCAAGGTTGTTACAATCTCAGGTCCTGACGGTTACTGCTACGATCCGGACGGTATCATCACAGACGAAAAGATTGACTTCCTCCTCGAGATGCGCTCTTCAGGTCGTGACCGCGCTCAGGATTACGCAGATAAGTTCGGTTGCAAGTTCGTACCGAAGGCAAAGGTCTGGGGCGAGAAGGTTGACATCGCAATGCCCTGTGCATACCAGAACGAAATCGGTATGGTTGAAGCAGAGCAGATTGCAAAGAACGGTGTACAGTACTACATCGAGGTTGCAAATATGCCGACAACAAATGAGGCTATTGCTTACCTTAGGGAGAACGTAAAAATCGTTGCTCCGTCAAAAGCAGTTAACGCAGGCGGCGTTGCTACTTCAGCTCTTGAAATGGCTCAGAACTCCATGCGTTACAGCTGGTCTCCTGAAGAAGTCGATGCAAAGCTCAAGGGCATCATGAAGAGCATTCATGACAACTCCGCCGCAGCATCAGAAGAAGTTGGTCTCGGCTATGACCTTATTGCAGGTGCTAACATCGCAGGCTTTAAGAAGGTTGCAGAAGCAATGCTCGCAGAAGGCGTATTCTAAAACAAAACAATAATAAAAAAGAAGTTATCCGTTGGATAACTTCTTTTTTTATTTTTATTCTTATTCCAGTTCGTCTCCGTTCACAAACGTATAGCCTGCCTCTGATATAACTTTGCCCATAAGATAAAACTTCTCTGCGTGGTCAGGCTGATATGCAAAGTAATCAGAATAGAAATACTGCTCGTGGTCGCCTATTCCTACATAATCGCCCTGCATAAACTCTCCCAGAACCTCAGGAAGCTCTGAGAGGTTTATAAGATTCAAGGCACAATGTCCCGTTATCTTATACTTCATTCCCGTTCCCTCATCTACAACGTAGCCTTGGTTATACATTATAGAGTCGGCATCTTCCTGCGAAATGTGGTTGTATCCACAAATTGAATTCTCAATTGATTCACCTGCGTTTATTCTTGAGAAGAGTGCTGTCTCAGGCTTTTTGTTCTGGAGCAGTCTTCCTGCATGACCGTACGGAAGTATTGACGGATCGCCGTTGTATTCTGTCTTTTCACCGTGAGAAGACATCATCATTCTTACACCATTGTCATAAAGCGCCTGAACACCCTCGCGACTTACCGGAAGCCAGTGAGAAACAGTCTGGTAGGAAAACGACTTCTCCCCTGCAAAACGGCAGACCTCGTTGTATATCGCCTTGAAGTTCTTATCCATATCCTCGTATGAGATGTTTACATACGGGTAATCTGGAAACTCCTGCTTTGCGTGGAAAGCAAATCTCAACCAGTCGGAATTCGCCTCAAACTCTGCCTTGTACTTATCAGGTACTTCCGCAAGTGTAAACTCGTCATCACCGTAGAAAAAGTCCGTGCGGTAAAAGAGATTGAGCTGCACCTTTGCACCATAGCGGTCGTGTGTATTCTTAAGTGCCTTGAAGTACGGAACGTCAAAGATTGACTTCGGATTCATGCGTGTAAGGTCACGCAACACCCAGATAACGTCATCGATAAAAAAGAATGCTTTTTTCATTATTTATCCTCCTTTTTGATATATAAACGATACACTATGTCTTCTCAGATATCAATTCACAAAAAAAACGGTTATGGACAAAACGTGGATTTTATGTTAGTATATTTTTGTATTCAAACGCGAGAGGAAGTGCATTATGGCAAGTGTCTATATAAGTTTTGACGAGCTTCCTACCATAGGTTTTGCACACCATTTCAATATGGACAATTACTCCCAAACTTACAGAGGCGATGAAAACAGCTTCGAAATTGTTTACGTAAAATCAGGCACACTGACGGTAAGCATTTACGATAAGGAGTATGAAGTTTTGCCGGGGAGTGTGTTTGTGCTTTGCAGAAACCTCCCTGTCCGTCTCTCTGCCGCAAATGGTTCTTCACAGAGCCATTGCACCGTGCAAATAAACACAACGGGAAGCATTGAATTTTTTCCGAAGGATACAGACTTGCCTCCATATCACAAAAACGGTATGTTTATCCCGATGATAGTTCCGCCAAGCCCGGAAAGTGAAACAATAAAGCGCGAGCTTTTCTCTGTTATTTCAACAACAAGCACTTTTGGTCACGACGGTAATTTCCCGGCCTTAATGCGCGCAATGGGTATACTCTCAAGGCTTGACAGCATATATTTCAAGAGCCTTGACACCTCAAAGAAGAAATCTTCAATACTTGAATATAAAATCAAACGGTATATTTCTGACAATATAAGTAAACCCATTTCACTCAAATCTGTCGCAGAGGATCTCGGAAAATCCTCAAATCACCTAAACACGATTTTCAAAAAAAGCAACGGTACAGGTATTCACCAATATATAACAAAGGAAAAGGTAAGAATCATCGGAGAGTGCATAAAAAAACGAAATCTCTCATTCAAGGACGCGTGCGAAAGTGTTTCAATCTTTGATGTTTCCTACGGTTACCGACTTTTTAAGAAGCATTACGGCATCACACCGAGTCAGTACCTTTCGGAGGAAGGTGTAACAAAATGAAAAATCCCCGTACAAAAGTACGGGGATTTGCTTTTAATAAATATCAACGGGATAGACAATTTTAAGCTGATTGAGCTTTGATGCGTATGCCGACTGTTGCTTGTCCTGAAGCACTACATTGCGAAGCTCAGCCTCCACCTTTTCAAAAGGAAGTGTTCCCGGCTCTTTCTTTGCCTGGAGCTTTATGAGGTGATATCCAAACTGCGTCTTTACGGGAGCTGAAATCTCTCCGATATTCATAGAAAATGCTGCATCTTCAAACTCGCGCACCATCTGACCGCGACCAAACTCACCAAGAGCTCCGCCCTGCTGTCCTGACGGGCATGTACTGAATTTCTTCGCTGCCTCCTCAAAGGACATCTTGCCCGCTGTGATATCTGCTGCAATCTCCTTTATCTTGTCCTCTTCTGCTACAAGGATGTGACTTGCAGTGACAGTCTCAGGGAAAGAAAACTCGCTCTGGTGCTCATCATAGTATTTCTTTAACTCGTCATCACTTACAGTTATTTCTGAGATCGTCTTCTCAATTGCAAAGTTTGCAAGCATCTCATCCTTCACCTTTGCAAGGTCCTCTATAAAACGTGCATCCTTTTCATATGAATTTGCACGAGCTTCGTTGAGAAAAAGATTCTTTGCGATAATCTGTTCAAGCACTGCTTTTCTTCCGTCAGGTGTGTTGTAGCTTGCGCCACGCGGACCCAACGCCTTTATTGTAGCATCTACATCAGATTCTGTAATTGATACGTTTCCTACTTTTGCCAAAACTTTACTCATAATATTACCTCCAAACAGAGAGTAGTATAACACAAAGGACCTTTTATTTCAACACCCTTGATTTTTGGCAGAATTTGTGATATAATGCATATCTATGCAAATCCTATAAAAAAGGAGACAATATTATGGATATTTTAGCGTTTGCATTATACTTTGTTGCGATGCTCGCAACAGGCGTTTTTTTCTTCTTCAAATCGAAGAGCAACACTGAAAAAGACTACTTCCTCGGTGGCCGTAAGATGGGTCCGTGGGTAACTGCTATGAGTGCACAAGCCTCCGATATGTCGGCTTGGCTTCTTATGGGTCTTCCCGGCTCTATCCTCGCATTCGGATTCGGTCAGGCATGGATCGGTATAGGCCTTGCAATAGGCACTGCAGCCAACTGGATCATTGTTGCAAGGAGACTTCGCAAGTTCTCACGTGCCGCAGGTGACTCTATCACACTTCCGCAGTATCTATCAAACCGTTTTGCTTCAAAGAGCCACACTCTCAGTATCATCTGCGCGATCGTGTTCCTCGTTTGTTTTACAATCTACGTTGCATCCGCTTTCGTTGCAGGTGCAGACGTTTTCACAACACTTATACCCGAGCTTAATTATTCGATAGCTATGATTATCTTTGCCGCTATCGTTCTTATCTATACTTTCCTCGGCGGTTTCAATGCAGTTTGCTGGACAGACTTCTTCCAGGGTCTTCTTATGATTGCAGCGCTTCTCATCGTTCCGATAGTCGTAGGCTTTGTTAAGGACCTTGACCTCAACGCTCTCAACACCGTATACGCAGGACCGAATGGTGAAGAGTTCAAGTTCGTCGCCAGCTTTGCAAATGCAAGCTGGCAGGACATTCTCTCAGGTCTCGGCTGGGGCCTTGGATACTTCGGTATGCCCCATATCATCGTAAGATTTATGGCTATTGAAAAGCCGTCAATGGTTAAAAAGAGCGCAACCGTTGCTATCATCTGGGTTGTTCTTGCTCTTGGCGCAACTATTCTTGTCGGATATCTCGGACGTATGTTTGTTTATTCAAACGGCGTAGACCTCTCTGCAAAGTTGCTCTCCGAGGGTAGCCAGTCACTTATTTTCGTAGAACTTGCACGTGATGTATTCCCCGCATTTATCGCAGGACTCCTTCTCGCGGCAATTATTGCAGCAAGTATGTCAACTGCTGACTCACAGCTTCTTGTTGCGGCATCTTCCTTCTCTTCTGACCTTTATAAGCCGATCGTCAGAAAGAACGCATCAGATAAAGAGATGCTCTGGGTAAGCCGTATCATTGTTTTGGTTATCGCAGTCGTTGCATTCTTCATCGCATCAAGTGAAGGCGAGGCTGCACAGGCAATTATGAATCTTGTATCCAATGCCTGGGGTATCTTCGGTGCTGCATTCGGACCCGCGGTCCTCTTCTCACTTTTCTGGAAGCGCTTTACATACAAAGGCGCAGTTGCCGGCATCATCATAGGTGCAGTTGTTGATATGGCATGGCTCTGGCTCCCGGTCGCAGGAAGCACGCTCACAGCTATCACAGGTGTTTATGAAATCATCCCCGGCTTTATTGCGAGTGCTATCGGCGCAGTTATCGTAACCCTCATCGACAAGAAACCTTCGCAGGAAGTTCTTGACATCTACGCACGCGCAACAGATAACTCAATTGACGACTAATTTATATTAAACAAAGCAGCGTACTGAGCAAAAGTTCAGTACGCTGTTTTTCTTTGTTGGCACGCCCGACAGGAGTCGCTTTTCTGAGGAAAAGCCACGGCGGTTGAAACAGTCCACCGGACTGTTTCCAAGAGCCGCCTTTCAACTCCTTTTTGATTCATAACAACAAAGAAACACCGCCCGATGGGCGATGTTTCTTTGTTGGCGCGCCCGACAGGAGTCGAACCTGCGGCCTTCAGAGTCGGAGTCTGACGCTCTATCCAACTGAGCTACGAGCGCAAATGTATCGTCTACAGTATATCAAAATTACGCTTTTTTGTAAAGATACTTTCCTATTGGCTAATGCGCCGTTTTGTGATACAATAAGAGAAAATACGATGATATATCCGGGGTGTTTTTTATGGCAGATACCATTGCCGCAATCTCTACCGCACCCGTAAAAAGTGCGCTTGGCATAATACGAATATCAGGAGATCGGGCTCTTGCCGTTTCCTCATGCGTATTCCGCGGAAACCTTTTGGAAAAACCGCGAGAAATGGTAACAGGAAAATTCATTTCACAAGACGGAGAAGTGCTCGACTTTGGAATGGGAGTATATTTCAAAGCACCGAAGAGCTTCACAGGTGAGGATTCTGTCGAGCTTTTCTGCCATGGCTCTACTGCCGTTCTCAAGTCAGTCTTGTCCGCAATTTATTCTGCGGGCGCGCGTCCTGCAAGAGCGGGAGAGTTTACTGAAAGAGCATTTTTGAACGGGAAAATAGACCTCACTCAAGCCGAGGCGATAATAGACCTCATAGATTCCGAAACCGAGCTCGCCGCAAAAAATGCAGCAGAGCAGATGAACGGTGCAATGGGTCGTGAGATTTCTTCTGTCCTTGATTCACTTTCTGCTATTGCCGCGGAGTTTTACGCCTTTGTCGACTACCCCGATGACGAAATACTGCAGAGCGAGCGGGAAGAAATATCAGAAAAGCTTTTTGACGTCGCTAAAAAAACAAAAAAACTCGCAGGAACATACGACCGCGGAAGACTTCTCCGGAACGGTGTCAAGGTTGCCCTAATCGGCCGCCCGAACGTCGGAAAGTCATCACTTCTGAACGCTATCCTTGGAACTGAGCGAAGCATTGTTACAGATATTGAAGGAACTACGCGGGATACGGTCGAGGAATCCTTCTCTGTAAATTCGATTGCTCTGCACCTCATCGATACTGCAGGATTGCGCGACGCCGCGACCGAGCCCGAGAAACTTGGCATCGAGCGAAGCCGCAAGTCAGCAACTGATGCAGACATCCTTATTGCAGTGTTTGACGGAAGTGAGCCTCTCACCCCCTACGATGACGAAGTACTCACTCTTGCAAAAGAGAAGCCGTCTGTATGTGTTATAAATAAGAGCGATAAAAAAGCCGTTCTTAATTCCTCTGTTTTCGCGCCCCTGCCCACGCTTACCCTCTCCGCAAAAGAGGGCATCGGCATTCCTGAGCTTTGCGATCTCGTCTGCGAGATTGTAGGTGCAAAAGATATTGCATGCGACGGAACAACGGTGACAAACCCAAGACACGCCTCTACACTTCTTCGAGCATACGACGCGATAGTTCAGGCAGCAGAGGGTTTCAAAAACGGAACTTATGCGGATCTCGCGGTAACCGATATCGAAAATGCGATAAATATTTTAGGAGAAATCACGGGGAAATCCGCTCAGGATGTTATCGTATCAGAAATATTCTCGCGCTTCTGCGTTGGAAAATAGATAGATAAGAGGTGGCGTAGGCCACCTCTTTATTTTGCCGTTTTCAGTATCGGAGCAAGCTCTTTTCCAAGAAGGCGGACTGAACCGAGCGCTTCGTCAAGTGAGTTCGCACTCGTTCCGACCTCGACAAGCATAGAGCCATATGTTGCGTGCATATTAAACCTTTCTTTTCTCAAATTTATCGGACGCATAAGATCCTTATACTTCCCGGCAAGTGCGTTTTGCAGCTTTACCGCAAGCTTTAAGTTCTCCGCCCAGTCCGGATGTGGAAGCCCGCTCTCACCCGTCGACATAACTATCATCATCTGTGCAAGTCTCTTTCCGTCAACCTCTGCAACGGTACGGTACTTTACCCCATCCTCCGTTGTCATCGCATCGCGGTGCAGATCTATTACAACCTTTATTGACGGGTTTTGTTTGAGGGTTTTGCCGATAGCATCAAGCGTCCTTGTATATGAGCCGTTATAGGATGGACTGTCGTATATATTTCTGTCATGAATTACGGAGATTCCGTTTTCTCGAAGAGTCTTTTCAAGCTCGTCACCTACACGTATCATATTATACTTTTTATCTGATGTCCGCTCGACATCCGTAAGCGTATACGTCTCTTTTCCCTGAGGAAAATAGCACTCACTTGCGTGGGTATGTACTATAAGCACGTGCGGACCGTTCCCCGAGAGCTTGAACGGAAGCTTTGCAGAAAGTAACCATTTGAGGTCAATCCCCTTTGAGCTGTCATTCTTTACCCATATATTTTCATACGTTACATACCCGTTCGCACTTTTGGGACTTATGGTTATATTCTCAACAGGATATACCTTTTCTTTTTTCTCACCGCCCGGGGTGTACTCCCAGACAACAAGTTCTTCGCGTTCCTCTGAAGTTTTAGCATCGGAGGTTTCTGCGGGTGCTAGCGTCGTTTCAGAAACGAGCTTTCCAAGAAGCTTTTTCTGTGAGTCATTTCCAAGAAGCTGAGTTTCCTCAGATACAGCATATCTTAAAAGCTCTCCGTCTGACGCTATATCATGTAATGTATTTTTTACGCTTTCGTTCACAAAACCCGACGAAAGAAGTTTTATTACTATCGCAAAGCCAAAAAAAGCGGCCGCGAGCTTTAATGTTCCTCTGCTCTTTCTCATCCTGCGTTAAACCTCCGAATATACTTGTCTACTTAAAGTATATTGGCAGTTTTATCTGAAAATGCAAAAAACCGAAGCAAATCAAAAATCTGCTTCGGGTTTTCTTTATCTTGCTCTTCTTCGTGTGTTTGTTCTTCTGTCAGAATATTGCTTTATTCCTGAAATCTTGCTGTCGCTATCCTGCATAAACTGCTTAAGTTTATCCTCAAACGAAAGCTCAGACGGTTTGGGCGGAGCTGCGAATTTCTGAGGAGGCGGTGATATGTGACGCTCAGGCTTCGGCTCCGCCTTTCTTATAGAAAGACTTATCCTCCCCTTCTCGTCAACCTCTATAATCTTCACCTTGATTTCCTGACCTATTTGCAAGTGCTCGTTGATGTCATTTACATAGCTGTGTGACACCTCGGAAATATGTACCATACCGCTTTTTCCCCCTTCAAGCGACATGAAGGCACCGTACTTTGTTATTGACGTTACCTTTCCAATGCAAATAGTTCCTACTTCGAGTCCCATACTCTGTTTGCTTCCTCCTTCGTAAAGTTAAAACGCCTAGTTCTTTGAAATATCTACAAAAACGCGCTCGTTAGGCGCGGCGTAGCCCTGATTCTGTGCTTCTTTTGTGACATAGTCATCATCAATCTCGGCAGAGAGTGCCTGCTCAAGCTGTGCCTTCCGCATTTCCTCTGTCTGGATTATCTCATTTCGTTCTGCGGTTTCACGCTCGAGTTTTGATATTTTTACCTGATTTGAAATGAGGTTTATAGCAGCATATATAAAGAACACAGCAAGTATAAGCTTAGCAAATATCCCGTTTCCTGTTTTTTTCTTCTTTCTTGCCATTTCCCGCCCTCTTCTTTTTCTTTCGTTTTTCTCTTATCTTCTCCCGAGCTCTCTTCTCAACGCTACGAGAGAGCTTCTTTGCCTTTTTTAATACAAAACTCAAAAATAGCTTTATCGGATATGTCATAAGCCTAAGTGCCTTTTTCACAGCGCGAACGACATTCAAAAGCACCTTGAATACAATCTCACCGAGTGCTGACATATATACGAAAGCGCCGGAGAACACTCCGAAAAGCACATACCATCGCATCTTTCCTTCAGATACCGTAAGGATAAACACCATAAGACTTACGGTTGCAGACATCCAGAAAAGGACATCAAGAAGTGCATTTATCGACTTTTTTCGTCCTGAATAAACCCGTGCCACGCGAAAAACATCAAACAACAGCCCAAGAAACACTCCTAAAAGCGCAGAATATAAGAACTCTGAGGTCTGTACAGATACGGCATTTTCCAAAACTCTTCACCGCTATCTGAAAAGTCGTGACCAGAACGAGCCCGACTCGACCTCATTTGAATACTCTATGGCGTCTATCGTTCCTTCAACTGCGAGTTCACCCGTTTCAAGGCTTAAGCGTTCAATATGAAGTCCTGCACCCCGGATTGACAAGAGCCCACAGCTTGTGTAGAGCACAACCTGAGTTTCGTCAAAATTTTCAACATCCGAAACGCCTGACACGGAAAGTCTGCCCCGATTTTCTATAATGATATTCTGTGGGGCATCTCTCAAAATATTTTTATCTTCAAACTGCATAATCGCACCTCCAAAAGCTTTTCGCTTAAGTATATTAGGTGGCTCGGCAGTTTATTCGCAAAGTTAATACGCTTGGATATAAAAATCAGCGCACTTCCTCATACATTGTGTGCGCTTCATCCTTATGAATATGCTCAGAAACGGCAAGAACGCGCACTGCAAGCGTACGGGTACCAAAAGAAATCTCAATAATATCGGACACCTTAACGTCATACGACGCTTTAACCGGTTTTCCGTTTACCGAGATTCTGCCGTTGTCACAGGCTTCATTTGCAACCGTTCTTCTTTTTATAAGTCGTGATACCTTGAGATACTTATCTATTCTCATAATTGACCTTCGTTTGCGAGAATTTTGTTTTGTCCTTTGGGGCAAGAATTACCCTGCCCCAAACACAAAATCAGTTTAATTACTTGGAAACAGCGTCCTTAAGAGCCTTTCCTGCCTTGAATGCAGGGCTCTTTGATGCGGGGATAGTGATAGTCTCCTTGGTACGCGGGTTTCTGCCCTGACGTGCTGCACGGGACTTAACCTCAAAAGCACCAAAGCCTACGAGCTGAACCTTATCGCCTGCCTTGAGAGCTGCTGTGATAGCATCGAAAGTTGTTGTGATAGCCTTCTCAGCATCCTTCTTTGAAAAGCCTGTCTGCTGTGCAACTACATTTACCAAATCTGCTTTGTTCATGTGTTACTTCCTCCTATTTTTTATCTAAAAGGCCACTCCGACCTATTTAGTCAAGAGAATCAAAGCTTGTCCGCATTTTCGGAAAGAAGGGTTGAAAGCTCCCCAGCTTCCCCTTCAAGCTTTTTGAAGTTTTCGATAAACCTTTCGTTTCTTGTATCAAGCTCCTGCTCAGGATTTACGTTAATTGCTCTAGACAGTGCAACGACGTCGAAAAGAAGGCTGCCGATATCGACGTTCTCACTCTCAAGCAAGTTTTTTATATGCGCCAATATCTCCTCTGCCGACTTTACAGGAAGTCCTGCCTTCTTTGCCTTGCTCTGAAGCTTCTCTGCACGCATAAGTGCCGGCAAGCTGCGCGCAACGGAATCCATTGCAGAAAAGTGCGTATTCTGGTTCTTTTCACGGCGTTTGATATCATCCCAGTTTTTCAAAACCTCGTCAGCGGTCTCCGCCGAAACTGTTCCGAAAACGTGAGGATGGCGATGAATAAACTTCTTGCAGACACCGTCAGCAACATCGTTTATATCAAATCTGCCCTCTTCCGCCTCCATCTGGGAATGAAAAACGACCTGTGCCAAAACATCACCAAGCTCCTCAAGCAGCAGAACGGGGTCGTCATTGTCAATAGCCTCACAAGCTTCGAATGCTTCCTCAACGAAATTCATACGAACGCTTTTGTGTGTTTGCTCACGGTCCCACGGACATCCCTCATCTGAGCGGAGGATTTTTGTTATCTCAACAAGGTCCTCAAAGCCGTACTTATCTTTACGTAAAAAGTCTACCATATTTGAATCACTCCTGCAAGTATTTTTTTGAAATATCTAAACTTTTCAACCTTAATTCAAAAAATTGAATACTTTTTTCGACAAAACAGTCCTTTTATTTCCTTCAAACTTACCACTCCCAGCAGAAACGCGCAAACAATACAAGCCACACCTCCTGCGCCAACCGATGCAAGAGTAGATATTTTTTCACTTAATGCCGCACATAATACCTTTTTTGAAAGTATTGCTGCAGAATATGTAACTATTCCAAGCAAAACAGGTTTCATGAAAGCATCGGATAACTTGAGTCGTACGAATCCATATTTCAAAACCGCGCGAAGATTCAGCACTGCTATGGTCATATAACACAGTACCGTGCTTACTGCCGCACCGTAAATGTTTATTTCGGGTATTGCGACAAGTATAAGGTTTGATACGATTTTTACAACACAGCCTGCTATACATGACTTTACGGGAACTTGGGCATATCCAAGTGCCTGATGTATGGCATTCGTGATGCTCACAAGCGATAGCGGGGCTATTGCAGGTGACATTATTGCAAGAAGCTGTCCCGAGACGGATACGCATTCTCGCCCTATCCCGCTCCCGTAAATCAAATCAATTATTCCCTCAGAAAGTGCGAGTATGCCACACATTGAAGCCATTGACAGCAGCATAGTAAATTTCACACCTGTATTAACCGTGTATGAAAGCTTTTTCATCTCACCTTTTGCAAAAGCCGCGGACACCGTCGGGACCAGTGATACCGAGAGTGTCATAACAAGAGCCGACGGAAGATTGAATACCGTTGAAGAAAAGTTATATGCACCAAAAAGCCACTTCGCGCGTTCTTCACTTATCATAGTAGCTTTTTGCATAAGATTCATCACAATTGCGCTGTCTATCACGTTTGTAAGGCTTATCACAGACGCGCCGAGAGTTATCGGCACACTCATCCTCAAAAGAGAAAAAAGTATTTCCTTTGCCTTTCTGCTCTCACCACGCGAAGTTTTGTCGAACTTGCCTTTCCTCAAAGCAAAAAACAAAGCCGACAAAAGGGCGCCTGAGCTGACTCCCAGAACGGCACCTGCCGCAACCTCAAAATCCGAACAGCCACACCTTTTTAAGTAAAGTGCAGGCAAAAGCCCGAAAATAAGTTTGCCGAGAGCCTCAAGCACCTCGGACGTTGCGGTCGGGTACATATCAGAAAGACCCTGAAAATATCCGCGGTTTATCGCAGAGAAGGAAACGAAAAGCACCGCAGGAGATATCGCCCTGACTGCAAGGTATGCCTCACGGTTTCCCATAATCCCCGAAATTTGAGGCGCGAAAAAGTAAAGCAATGCAAACCCAGAAAGACCGAAAAGAACAAAAACAAGCCTTGAAACCCTATAAATCTTTCCTGCCTCGTAATATCTTGAACGTGCAACACTTTCAGAAACAAGCTTCGATACGGCAATCGGCACACCCGCCGTTGAAAGCACAAACAAGAGTGCATAGATGTTATACGCAACTGAAAAACTTGCCATTCCCACCGGACCAAGAATTGTCCCCAGAGGAATCTTAAAAAGCGCACCGATAAGCTTTACTGCCACCCCAGACACAGCAAGGACGGCAGCACCGTGGATAAAGCTTTGTTTTCTCTCTTTCATAACACAAGTTCACATCCTCAAAATACTGATATGTGAATTTATGTCATGCTTTTATTTTTTATGCGGTCACAAGCGCGTTTACATCATGCATAATACGTTCAACGTCAAGTGTCATAAACTCGCCGTTCTCGTAGAGTATCCTGCCGTCAACCATCGTAAGAACAACATCGCTTCCATTTGCAGCATATACGATGTTTGAGGCCGCACTATATGCAGGTGTAAGGTGCGGACGGTTAAAATCGAGCATAATAAGGTCTGCACAAAATCCTTTTTTGAGAACTGCAGTATCGTCTCTTCCCTGCGCACAGGCTCCGCTTACTGTTGCTGTGCGAAGGGAATTGAGCGCATCAATTGCAGTCGGGTTGTTGTTTATTCCTTTATGGAGAATCGCAAAAAGCTTTATCTCCTCAAACATATCAGTATTGTTGTTACTTGCAACACCGTCTGTTCCGAGCGTCACGTTTATACCCTTCCTCTGCATTTCAAGGACAGGAGCAACACCGGAAGCGAGCTTTAAGTTACTACATGGACAATGAGCAACGGAGCCTCCATAACTCTTTATGATTTCCATATCGTTTTCCGTCACATAGCAGCAATGTGCGAGAAGAGGCTTCACTCCTTCAAAAAGGCCTTCGTGCTCAAACTGTTCCGTTGGAGTTCTTCCGTACTTCTTAACGCACGCCTCGTGCTCGGATTTTGTCTCAGAGGTATGAATCTGAAGAATAAGCCCGTTCTTTTTTGCATACTCTGAAACCTTTTGTCTGCAGAGTGTTTCGGATGTATATTCTGCATGGATTGATATATCCGCACGGACTCTACCCCCACCCTGAGCCCTTGTCTTTTCAATCAGACTCTCCATTTCAGAAACAGACGGCATAGATTCAAAACCCTCACCGTCACCGACAATTGAGCGGGAGAGGTTTGCCTTTATACCCGAAGAGAGCGTTGCATCAAAAATTGCATCTGTGAAAAAATAGCTGTCCGAAAACGAAGTGGTTCCGGATGCGAGCATCTCGCAAAGAGCAAGGCTTGTCCCGGCATATACCTTTTCTGCCGTAAGCTTGTCCTCGGCGGGGAAAATATGGTTGAATAACCAATCGTTAAGCTCGCAGTCGTCAGACAGCCCACGAAACAAGGTCATCGGCACGTGGGTATGGGTATTTATAAGTCCCGGCATAATGACTTTGCCGCTCGCATCAATCTCACGGGAGGCGACTTCTTTCGGCTTATCTTTTCCTATATACTCTATTGTTTTTCCCTTGATTGCAATGTATGCGTTTTCAAGATAAGGGACACTCTCATCCATTGTAATCACAGTTGCATTCTTAAAAAGTATATCCATAACAAACTTCCTTATAAAACTTCAGGCGGCGTTTTGCGCCGCCTTCTTATCAGTCTTCAAACTTTGCTCCGCAGCTTGCGCAAAATGCACTGTCGCGCGGATTTTCCTTGTTGCACTCAGGACAACGCTTTGCAGACTTCATACTTTCGATCGTCGCCTTTATCTCTTCTATCTCCGAAAGCTTTGCGTCTATCTTGAGAAGCTTTTCATCAAGCTCCTCGGTCGAAGCAGCCTCGTTTGTGTGTGCTGCATAAATGATACGTCCGACTTCTTTGTAGAGTACGTCCACATCCGTCTTCAAATCAAAAACCTTGAGGCTTAATTTGGATGTATTATAAATATCTGTTGCTTTCTTTCCTGCAGTATTTGCAGTTTTTGTTGCAAACTCACCTGCAACGCCCGCGCCTGCAACTATTTTATCCCAGATGTTCTTAATCTTATCGTTCATTCCATAAACCTCCCTGTGTTTTACAATTAAATTATACTATTTCTTAATTCTAAAATCAATACTTGAAGTTTCCGCCGCCTATAAACTCGCGAAGAAGCGAATCCTTTGGCACAAAAAGGTCCGAAAGGTCTGAAAATGCCTCTATATTATCGAGAAGCTCCAATATTTCATTGTAGCGCGGAATTCCCTCAGGTACGCTTGTAATCGCTGCTTTGAGGTGTTTTTTGAGTACGTTTATCTCATATCCGTGGGTTGAGTTTATCGTTATGTCCGCACGGTCCTTGAATGGAGAAATGTACTTCTTCTCACCGCGACGGATGTTGTCCCATATCGGAAGCGTGAAATCCGCACTTGCTCCGCGGAAAAGATTGTCACGGACAAGTCTTCTGGTGAGGCGGGTCCACGTGCCTTTGAAAAACAGTTTCCCGTCGTGAAGGAAGTTTTCGCGTGCGGAAATATAGAGCCTTGTTCCGTGCTCCCCTGCTGATGAGGTTATCCTATCGTTAAGCGCGTGGATTCCTTCAAAAATTACAATCTCGTTTTTACGGAGTCTCAGCGGAGTAGTTATACCGGATCGCGACTGCGACTTAAAGTCAAACTTCGGCACAAGTACCTCTCCACCGTTTATAAGTTCCTTTATGTGAGCGTCAAGAAGCGGTATATCTATACAGTCGGGTGACTCGTAATCTATATTCCCCTTTTCGTCCTTGGGCGCAGTTTCATAATCAACTGTGAGAAAATAGTCGTCAAGCGAAATTGGAACAGAGCCAACGCCGAGTTTTTCAAGCGCGCTTTCAAGCTTCAAGGCCGTCGTTGTCTTTCCCGAGCCTGACGGGCCGGAAAGAAGAACAACACAGCTTTCATTTATTCTGTCTGCTATCTTTCTTGCCGCAGACATAACCATATCACTGTAGTTTTGCTCACACTCCGCAACAAAACCGCGAGGGTCGGAGATAATTCTACGATTAACTTCACTTAAATTCAATGCCATAAGTCATCATCCTGATTAAAAAAATTCTTTTATCCTCTTTTCCGTCTCTTTTATCTTCTCTTCTGCATTATTGTATTCATATGGATATTTGGGGTTGAATATTCGCTCTATTTTTCCCGCACCCTTGTCAATAAGCTTTGTTACTCCACCTGCTCCTGCCGAGAGAATTGTGTGGAGCTCATCCATAATATAGTTGTTATATAAGTTTTCAAAACCAGGCTTTGAATATCCCACGTTTTCAAGATTTCCCGACATATACTTCTGCCTGTAAAGGTAATACGGAACATATCCTTTCTCACCAAGAAGTGAGAGTGCGTAGTTTACCATCTCTGCCGTCACATCACCATTTGGAATCCCCGCACCCTCTCGCCTGAGAGATGAGCCTTTTTTTAGCGCAAGAGTATGTACCGTTATGTTTTCAGGGTCAAGCTCTACCACCCGGTCTATCGAGTTTTCAAAGCTTTTGAGATCGTCTCCCGGAAGCCCTGCTATAAGGTCGGTGTTTATGACAAGTCCGCCGACATTTCTCACATCACCTATCGCCCGAACGACATCGTCTGCCGTATGGCGACGGTCCATTGCCTTTAAGATACCGTCGTTCATTGTCTGCGGATTTACACTTATGCGTGTTGCTCCGAGAGAGCGTATTGTCTTTATTTTTTCTCGCGATAGCGTATCCGGTCTTCCACCCTCAACTGTATACTCAGGAACATTCTTTATATCGAAATTCCGTGCTATGCACTCCATGACAAAGCGAAGCTCATCATTTGAAAGCGCAGTCGGTGTACCTCCGCCTATATAGACTGACGCAAGATTGAGCCCTACTTCGCGCACAGCACGTCCGAGAAGTTCTATTTCACTTCTCAGCATTTCGAGATACGGAGAGATAAGGTGACGCGCCTTTTCTACGGAGTGGCTGACAAATGAACAGTATTTGCATCTTGATGCACAAAACGGGATGCCGACATAGAGCGATACATCGTGCCTGCTTGCTTTTTTTGAAAGCTCACGTGCGCGAACTGCACATGTTGTTGCAAGCTTTGCCCGCTCAGGCGAAACGAAATAGTCGCTCTGCATAAGCTCTATTGTTTCCTCTGCGCTCTTTCCATCCTCAAGATATTTGATTGCGACCTTCGACGGTCGTATTCCCGTAAGCGCTCCCCAAGCAGGTTTTTGGGGCAAAAACTCTACCGAAGCAAGATAAAGCGAAGTCTTTACGGCTCGACGCTTTGCGCGCTTTATTTCCTCACAGTCATCGGTTTTTGGATACGGCTCGGTTGCAGTTTTTACAACTTCTTTTCCACCAAGATGCATTTCGGTTTGTGAAACAAGCTCTTCTCCCAAAACCTCAAGACTTGAAACTATATAGTCTCCTTCATTTGGTTCTAATGGGACAAACTCCGCATGAAGTCCCGGAAACATACACATATATATCTGCTGCGTTGCAAACTCAAGGTCGTGACCTTTAAGATAAATCTTCACTGTTTTACCGCCTCTGCCATATACGGATTATACATTTTTTCACGGGAAAGTGTAGTCTTTTCCCCGTGACCCGGGTACACATCATAATCGCGCTCTATATTATAGAGCCTTTTAAGAGATTTGAGCATTTCAGGAAAGCTTCCGCCTTGAAGGTCACAGCGTCCGCAGGTGCCCTCAAAGAGAGTATCCCCCGAAAACATCGCATCTTCCGTGATTATACATACACTTCCCTCGGTATGTCCGGGCGTTAAAATAATCTCAAAATCCATTTCCCCGAAGGTGAGCTTCATACCGTCAAAAAACTCCTCATCTGCTGAGAGTGGAACGAACTCACGTCGACGAAGCATCGTATGTCCTGAAATTTCCGCATCGCGCAGACGCTCTTTTTCTCCCGCTGCCGCATATATGGGTGCGCCCGTTTCGTCTTTTATCTTCTTCACCGCAAGGGTATGGTCAAAGTGTGCATGAGTTAAAAAGATGGCGGAAAGCCGGAGTTTTTCATCAGAAAGCTTTTGGAGTATCCCCTCCGCATCTGCGCCCGGATCAATCACAACTGCATTTTCCCCATCGCTTACAATATAGCAATTTGTGGAAAGAAATCCGACTGTCAAGCGGTCTATTTTCATCTTTCTGCTCCCCCGAAAACATCCTCGGTGCTTATAACTACAGTCACAGGGCCGTCGTTTACCGACTCAAGCTCCATATATGCACCAAACACGCCTGTTTCCGTCTTATACCCCGCATCCCGCAGAAGTGATACAAAGTACTCATAAAGAGGTCTCGCAAGCTCCGGACGAGCCGCATCGACAAAGCTCGGGCGATTGCCCTTCTGCGTATTTGCATAGAGTGTAAAGTTTGAAACTACCATCATCTCACCGTTTACCTCTGAGCAGGAGAGGTTCATTTTCTCTTCGGAATCCTCAAAAATCCGCATCATTGAGATTTTCTTTGCAAGGTATTCCGCATCAGCTGCTGTGTCGTTGTGAGATACACCGAGCAGGATGAGAAGTCCGTTTTTTATTTTTGAATGTGTCTCACCGGAGATTTTCACCTCTGCCGATTTTACACGTGTTATAACTGCTCGCATATTTGCCTCCTTAGTTTCGCGATCTCTTTACGTCTATTATTCCCTCAACACCGTTGAGCTTGTTCATAACATACTCAAGCTGATCTTTTCCGTTTGTGCTCAGAACAATATTTACTATCGCATAGCCGTCGCCGAGACGTCTTGCATCCATCTGAAGAACGGATATCTTGATATTGCTGAGAACAGACGCAATATCCAAAATAAGCCCCGCACGGTCCTTTGCGGAAATCTGCAAGGAGGTCTGGAACTTGTCGTTTATATCATCCGCCCACGACACGCTTATCCAACGGCTTAAATCATCAGACTCCTTCATTGCATTTGCGACATTGTGACAGTCCGCACGGTGAACAGATACACCGTATCCGCGTGTTATAAAGCCTATTATCGAGTCACCCGGGATCGGCGTACAGCATCTTGCAAACTTTACAAGGCAATTTTCAACACCCGGAACTATTACACCCGAATTTGATGTCTGCGGCTTCTGAGGTGCCGAAATTTGCTCGCGGATAATTTCTTCCTCATTCTGAACCGGGGACTCTGTCCTCTGCTTTTCAGACTTGATTCTGTTGACTACCCGGCTTATCTTTATACCGCCGTATCCAAGACTTGCATACATCTCATCAATCTGGTGGAACGACATCCTGTTTGCAACGGAGAGGAGAATCCTTTCTGCCTCTTCTTCAGTGAGTATTATACCCTCACGCTTAAGCATCATATCAAGCTCGTTTCTTCCGCGCGCGATGTTCTCATCACGGCACTCGCGCTTGAACCACTGCTTAATCTTATTTCGCGCCTCGCCCGTCTTTACAATTTTTAGCCAATCTCGGCTCGGACCCTTGCCTGCGCCCGAGGTTATTACCTCTACAATTTCGCCGTTCTGGAGCTTATAGTCAAGCTGGACTATACGTCCGTTGACCTTGGCACCCACCATACGGTTTCCGACCGCGGAGTGTATGGAATATGCAAAGTCAATAGGCGTTGAGCCTGATGGAAGACTTACTACGTCGCCGTTCGGCGTGAATACAAAAACCTCATCGCCGAACATATCTGTCTTAAGCGACGTTACAAAGTCCTCGTCTTCAACCTCCTGGTTTTCAAGAAGCTTTCTTACCCATGCAAGGCGCTCCTCGAGACTACTCTTGCCTCCGACTCCCGATTTGTACTTCCAATGTGCCGCGATACCGTACTCTGATGTCTGGTGCATCTCTTCTGTTCTTATCTGCACCTCAAACGGAATTCCCTCTCGCCCGATAACTGTCGTGTGGAGTGACTGATACATATTGGGCTTCGGCGTGCTTATATAGTCCTTAAAGCGGCCGGGTATGGGGTGGTACATATCATGGATAAAGCCAAGAACGTTATAGCAGTCCGCGACTGTTTTTACTATAACGCGCATTGCATAAAGGTCATACACCTCGTCTATCGTCTTGTGCTGACCGTACATTTTTCTGTAAATACTGTATATGTGCTTCACGCGGCTCTGGACGTAACCGTCTATCTCCGCTTCTTTCAGTCGGTTTACAAGTCGCTCTTTAATCTGACCCATAAACTCATCGCGTTCTTCGCTTCTCTTCTCAAGCTCCTCTGTGATTTCCGCGTATCCTACAGGGTCAAGACAACGCAGAGAGCGGTCCTCAAGCTCCCACTTGATTTTCTGCATACCAAGTCTGTGGGCAAGCGGTGCATATACCTCCATTGTTTCAAGTGCCTTTTCGCGCTGCTTGTCAGGCTTGTGGAACTCAATTGTGCGCATATTGTGCAGGCGGTCTGCAATCTTTATGAGGATAACGCGGATGTCCTTACCCATCGCAAGAAACATCTTACGAAGGCTCTCGACCTGTTCCTCTTCCTTACTTGCATACGGCATTTTGGTAAGCTTTGAAACACCCTCAACAATGTCCGCAACTTCTTTCCCGAACTTCGCTTTGATTTTATCGTAGCCAAGCTCAGTATCCTCTATGCAGTCGTGCAGGAGAGCCGCGACAACAGAGTCCGTATCCAGTTCCATATCCGCAACGATTTCCGCAACAGCGATAGGATGAGTTACATAGTCGCTACCGTCACGGCGCTTCTGTCCCTCATGCGCTTCCGTTGCACAATCGTACGCATCGTGGATACGCTTCTCATCCACAGACGGAATGTGTCCTTTTATTTTACTTATAAGTTCTTGATATTTAGCTTCAGGCATCATAACTTATTTGCTCCCACAACTTTTATATATACGGTATGTTTCCGAATCATTAAGGTCTACTTTATTATTATGCTCTGCAATCCTTATCTGCACCCTGTATCCTTCATAATCAAAGCTTAAAAGGTTTACCTCGGAGAAAATGACAAGGGCAAGAACAAGTTTTTTTATGTCTATTGCACGGTTTAGCAAGGTCGCGTGGCGCAAAATCGACGTGAGCGGAACGGATTTTGGAAATGCATCTTTCGAAATCAATCTCCAGATTAGTCCAAGCTCCTCGTAGGAAACTTCAAGGTTATCCACCCGTTCTCCCGAGAGAAGCTTCTCTGCCTCTTCAAGCTCTTTCAGTACACTTTCGCACGGGCGCGCGTCCTTTATATGAAGCTGTACATTTTCACCGTACATCGTATTTATCTTTGGCGTAAATGCAAAGTCAGCATAATCGCCCTCAGAAAACGGAAGAGAATCACTTGTCTTTCCGAAGTATACACACTGGAAGGTGCCACCGTGCTCAATAACGAGCTTTGTGTGTGACCCGTTTCCTATCGGTATTATTTTTGATACCTTGCACTTATTTATTCTCATAACAGGCTCTTCATTGAGTTTGCCGTACGGCTCCATAACATCAAGTGAACGCACCTGTTCACGCGTTAATTCCTCAGGACCCACCTCAAAATCGATATTGAGTACAGGGACAAAGCTCCCCATTTCAGCGGAAAGCTCTAAATTGAGTTTTCCCCTGAATGTCTCAATGTTTTCAGGTAAAATGGATATTCCTGCGGCGAGGTCGTGTCCGCCGAACTTCACAAGAAGCTCTGAGCACGCACCAAGAGCGCGGTGCAAGCTCACCCCCGCAACACTTCGGCCTGAACCGCGGCACTCATCCTCCTCAACCGAAATAAGGATGGTGGGTTTTTCAAACATATTGCAGATTCTTGAGGCTACGATACCAAGTACACCGTGGTGCCACTTTTCCCCGCTTATTACTATGGCGTTTCCTTCTTTGTATTCAGGATGCTCCGAAAGAACTGCGAGTGCTTCCTTCATTATCATACTTTCGCACGCCTGACGCTCACGATTTTTCTCGTTGAGCTCTTCTGCAAGCTTCTCCGCTTCTTTTCCCTCTGCAAAAAGGAGTTTGAGAGCGAGCTCGGCATTCCCCATTCTTCCGGCCGCGTTCATTCGTGGGCCTATAAGAAATCCCACTCCGCCTGACGTAATCGGTTCATTTTTTCTTGAGCCTGCAGCATCTAAAAGTGCAGTTATCCCCGGTTCTTTCCTGTCGGAAATACGCTGAAGACCGCAAGACACGATGATTCTGTTTTCTTCTGTTATCGGCATAACGTCCGCAACTGTGCCTATGCAAACATACGGAAGATACTTTTCAAGCACTGCGCGCTCGCCCTTTGCGAGTGCCGAAACAAGCTTGAAGGCAACACCAACACCGGCAAGAGAACAGAAAGGATATGTGCAATCCTCGCGGTTGGGGTTTACTATCGCCAGAGCTGGCGGCAGTACTTCTCCGCATTTGTGGTGGTCCGTGACGACAACGTCAATGCCGAGCCCGTTTGCATATTCTATCTCATCAACAGCTGTGATTCCGGTATCGACAGTTATGATAAGCGAGACTCCACTTTCTTTGATTCCGTCGATCGCGGTTTTGGAAACCCCGTAACCGTCCTCAAAGCGGTCCGGGATATAGTATGTGCAATCCACCCCGCGAGAGCGCAGATAGTGCACCATTATGTATGTCGATGTAACGCCATCAGCGTCATAGTCACCGTAAATACAAACCTTTTCGTTTTTTTCTATCGCCGTCTCAATTCTAAAAACTGCTTTTTCCATATCTTTTAATAGAAACGGGTCATAAAGCGAGGAAAGGTCCTTTTTTGTAAAGCTTTCTATATCTTTTTCGTTCGTAATGCCCCTTGCTACAAGAAGCTTTGCCGTGAGGGAGGGTATCCTAAGAACAGATACAAGCTCACTAACGAGTGTTTCGTCGTATGTTCCAACTTTCCATTGAGTCAATTTCATTTCACTGTTTTCCTTTTATTCTTTATGGGTATATTATACCAAATCGCGCCCGAAAATACAATATATATGAAGAAAGCTATTTGCAAAAGCGGAAATATATTGTATAATGTACATATCAAAGCTCCGGGAGGTTTTGTTATGACAGGCAAACTCAAAGAGCAATTATATTCCTTATTTTCATTTTCGCGAACGGTTTGGAAAAGGGCAAAGGAACACGAGATAATCTATGTCGGCGGTCAGATAGCATACTTTTTCATTCTTTCCGTCTTTCCTTTTCTAATTTTCATAAACTCACTCATAGCATCATTTAATATACCGTCGGAGGCGGCAATTTCTTTTCTTTCGCCATTCTTACCACAGCAAATAATCGCTTTTATCGGGCATTATCTTGAGTATATAAACTCACAGAGCTCGTTAAGCCTACTCTCATTTGGTATTCTCCTTGCGGTGTTTTCTTCATCCAAATCCGTGCGTTCCCTCAAAAACGCTTTTGACCGAGCCTACGGAGTTGATAACGCGAGAGGGTTTTTCTCTCAGATTTTCTTTTCCATGCTGTTCATTTTTATCTTTGCAATAATACTCATTGTTCTTATCACCGTTGTCGCATTCGGAAACGACTTTATAGCAAAGACCCTTTCCGATATGAATATTGCACTTGCATTTATCGACCTTTCTTCCCTTATGCGCTGGCTTACGACGGCTGCAGTGCTTTTTATTTCAATCAGCATTATATACAAGTTTATACCCTCAGAAAAGGTTCCCTTCCGTGAGACCGTACCCGGAACAATCTTTTCCATTTGCACCTTCATGATTCTCACATGGCTGTTTTCCGTATACGTAAACATCGTTGTATCCGAGGCAGTCGTGTACGGCTCAGTCGGAGCTGTCATCCTCGCAATGCTCTGGATGTACTTTGCGGGAATTCTTCTCATACTTGGTGCGGAAATAAACAAGACAATAAGAGATATGAAAAACACCGATATGTGAATACATGTCGGTGTTTTTTATTAAAGCTTATATACCTTGGGACCTGAAGTTATGTTTTTCGTGTCAAAGACAATCTTTCCTGAAAGCTTTGAAAGATTTTCCTTTATATGTGTATGCGATGTCATAATCACCACTATATCACACGCATCAAGAAACTCATCAAAGTCAAACATCTGACCGTCACAGAGTTTTTTTGTCACAAACGGGTCGTATGCGCGGATTTTTCCGCCGAGATGTACCCTCATGCTCTCAAGAAGCTGGAGAGCCGGACTTTCTCTTACGTCGTCCACATCCTCCTTATAGGTAAGACCGTAAAGACCGACGCGGGATATATCCTCGATTCCGTTTTCGTCCATAATCTCACGAATTCTGGAGAGTACAAACTCAGGCATAGAATCGTTTATCTTTCGGGCTGCAAGGATGATATTTGCAAGGCCGGGATAATCACCCACCAAAAACCACGGGTCAACGGAGATACAGTGACCGCCGACACCGGGCCCCGGCTGGAGAATATTGACTCTCGGGTGCTTGTTTGCGATTCTTATGATCTCGTAAACATCCATATTGTCGCTTCTGCAAATCTTTGCAAGCTCGTTTGCAAAAGCAATATTAATGTCGCGGAAGGTGTTTTCAACAACCTTTGACATTTCAGCTGTGCGGATGTCGGTTACGACAATCTCGCCCTTGCAGAAGGAAGCATAAAGTGACTTTATCTTCTCTCCTATTTCTTTTGAATCTGCACCTATCGTCCTTGAATTGTGTTCGAGCTCATAGACCATATTGCCCGGGATGATTCGCTCAGGAGCGTGAACAAGATTGATGTCTTTCCCGATAACAAACCCGTTTTCCTCTATAACAGGGCGGATAAAGCGGTCAATTGTGCCGGGAGAAACGGTTGACTCAACAACAACCGTTGCGCCCTTCGGACAAACTGCCATAACGCTCTTTACCGCGCTTATGACATACTTTGCGTCAATCTTCTTGCTCGCCTTGTCATAGGGGGTCGGAACAGAAACGATATACACATCCGTTGAGATATATTCCGTTGTGAATGTTATTCCCTTCTTAATCGCACTCTCAAACAGCTCTGTGAGACCGTCCTCCTCAAAGGTAGTCTTTCCTGCATTGAGGGTCGCAACAAGTTCTGCGTTATAGTCTGTTCCAACGACCTCAACACCGTGGGATGCGAATATGAGTGCAGTTGGAAGACCGATGTATCCAAGACCGACAACGTTTATCTTTGACATAAGTTTGTCCTCTGCCTTTTACTAATCTTTATATACTATCTGCTCTCTGTCAGGACCTACGCCGACGATTGAAACCTTACAGCCGCAAGCCGCCTCAACAGCGCTGATGTATTTCTTTATATTTTCAGGGAAGTCGTTATAATCCTTAACACCTGAGATGTCCTCATCGAAGCCGTCAAACTCCTCGTAAACGGGCTTGCACTTTGCAAGGTCATCAAGGTCTGCAGGGAAATCGTTTATAATCTTTCCGTCCATCTCATAAGCTGTGCAAAGCTTGATTTTCGGAAGACCGCGAAGCGGGTCAATTTTGTTTATAACTATTGAAGTAAGGCCGTTTACGCGGACTGTGTATCTCGCCATAACAGCATCAAACCAACCTGTTCTGCGAGCGCGGCCTGTGGTAACACCAAACTCCGCACCTGCCTGTCTAATGTACTCGCCAACCTCGTTATCAAGCTCTGTCGGGAATGGACCCTTGCCAACACGTGTTGTATAGCCCTTGAATATTCCGACAACCTCGTCAATGTATGTCGGACCGATACCTGCGCCTACACAGACACCGCCGGCTACCGGATGTGAAGATGTAACATACGGATATGTTCCCATATCGATATCGAGAAGTGTGCCCTGTGCACCTTCAAAGAGAACTTTCTTGTTCTCGCGGAGCGCATCAAATACCATGACGCTTGTATCGCAGACATACGGAGCAAGACGCTCGGCGTATGACCAGTATTCCTCAATAATAGCATCCAGGTCAAGAGCCTTTGCACCGTAGTAGCTCACAAAGAGCTTGTTCTTCATCTCGCCTATACGCTTTACTGCAGCTGCGAACTTTTCTTTTGAGATAAAGTCATGCATACGGATGCCGACACGTTGTGCTTTGTCCATATAGCACGGGCCGATACCCTTCTTTGTTGTACCGATATCGCCGGCACCTCGGGCAGCCTCTTCAAGACCGTCCTGTTCAATGTGCCAAGGCATAATTACGTGTGTGCGCTGATCTATAAAAAGATTATCAAGCGGTGCTCCCTTCTTTGCAAGCTCGTCCATTTCAGCAAGAACGACCTTCGGGTCAAGAACAACACCTGCTCCGATAATATTCTTTGTTCCCGGATATAAGATACCTGACGGAATGAGGTGGAGCTTATATACATTATCTCCTACGATAACGGTATGGCCCGCATTGTTTCCGCCCTGCGAACGGACGACGAGGTCTGCCTCCGACGCAAAAATATCAATAAATTTTCCTTTTCCCTCGTCGCCCCACTGAGCGCCGAGAACAACCTTTCCTGACATAAAACGACCTCCTTTTTTATTCCACTTGGTATTATAGCACAAATGTTTTGTGCTTACAAGTATAAAATAGCTGGATTTATCCTCGTAAATGTTCTATAATATAGACAATACTACAAGTTTCACGGAGAAGAAGTTATGATATATTTCGACAATGCTGCAACAACAAGGGTTATCCCCGAAGCCGCAAGCGCCGCAATGGTCTCTATGTGCGAGGATTTCGGAAATCCGTCATCCCTTCACGGGCTTGGAATAACTGCAGAAAAAACCGTATCCCAGGCAAAATCCACTATCGCCGCCGCACTTTTTTGCGACCCAACTGAGATAACCTTTACCTCGTGCGGAAGTGAGAGCAACAATCTCGCCATTCTCGGTGCAGCAGCAAGAGCGGGCAAAAAGAAACATTTCATCACAACTGCATACGAGCACCCGTCAGTACTCGAGGTCGCAAAGAAGCTTTCGCATGACGGGTTTGACGTTACATATATTGAGCCGCGCGCTGACGGAAGTGTATTCCCGGGCGACGTTGCAGATGCCGTTCGCGAGGACACCTTTATGGTCTCGGTGATGAGCGTAAACAATGAGCTCGGCGCGGTTATGGATATCCCTGCTATCTCCCGCGCAGTGAAGCTCAAAAACCCCAGTGTCATCTTCCACACAGACGCTATTCAGGCCTTCCTGAAGATACCGATAGATACGCGCAAATACGGTGCAGATATTATCTCAATAAGCGGACATAAGGTCCACGCACCGAAAGGCATCGGCGCAATTTATATCCGTCGCGGTGTCGGAATAACTCCTCAGCTGCTCGGTGGAGGTCAGGAACGCGGTCTCCGTTCAGGGACAGAGGCAACAGGGCAGATTTCTGCGTTTTCCGCAGCGGTTAAAGAAGCAGTAAAGACGCAAGTTGAGGACTTTGAAAAAATCTCAAAGCTTTCCGAACGCATGAAAGCCTCACTTGAAGTTTTGCCGAACGTTCACGTTCTTGCGCCGCTTCATCGCGCACCGCATATTCTGAACGTTTCATTCACAAAATACCCGTCAGAGGTTGTTATGCGTCTTCTCGAAGAGGATGGCATATACGTCTCGGCAGGCTCAGCCTGCAGCCGTGGCAAAAAGAGCCATGTTCTCCGCGCGATGAAAGTGCCCGAAAAGCTCATCGGAAGCTCAGTGAGAATAAGCTTTTCTCGATTTTCAGCGGAGGAAGAGGTGGACAAATTCCTTGCCGTCGTGACAAAAAAACTTGTCTGATTTCCGAAATTTCTATTGCAATTTTTATGTAATAATGCTATTATACGGATATAAACAAACACTCAATTTACGGAGGATTCAGTATGATTCTTGATACTTTGAAAAAGCTTCTCGAAGAGCAGCTTGACGTTGACCCCGCTACAATTTCCGAAAGCACAAACATTATAGACGACCTCGGCGCAGACTCTCTTGATATGGTAGAGCTTATGATGAGCGTTGAAGAGGAGTTCAACATCACGATCAACGACAGTGATGCGCAGAACTTCAAGACAATCGGCGATGTTATCGCATACATCGAAGCAAACGCATAGTCTATAACGCAAAAATACCGCGAAAGAAAACTCTTTCGCGGTATTTTTTATGCCATTTCTACATTGAGTTTCTTTCCGCCGAGAATGTGAAAGTGGAGGTGGAAAACAGTCTGTCCTGCATCTGCCCCGCAGTTGGATACTACGCGGTATCCGTCTTCAAGTCCTTCAGCCTTTGCAATCTTTGCTATCACTTCAAAGATGTGTGATACAACGGCGGAGTTTTTTTCGTTTATCTCCGCAACGCATGCAATATGCTCCTTCGGAATCACAAGGATGTGGGTCGGTGCCTGTGGCGCAATATCACGGAATGCATACACAAGCTCATCCTCATATACCTTTGTCGAGGGTATCTCACCCTTTATTATCTTACAAAACAAACAGTCTGACATTAATCTATCCTCCTGCTTATGCTTTTTGTGAAACAAAGTCAAGTGCTGTCTTCATAGCCTCAGAAAGCTTTGAGGTGTCATTTGCGCCAGCCATAGCAAAATCCGGCTTTCCGCCGCCGTTTCCACCAAGTGTCTTTGCACTTTCGCGTACCATATCGCCGGCCTTTATTCCGCGTGCAACAACGTCACGACCGCAGGTTGCAGCGAGTACTACCTTTCCGCCACTGACGGAAAGGAGAAGAGCTGCGACGGAACCGTCAAGGCTTCTCATCTCATCACAGATTGCACGGAGGTCATCGCCCTTTGCGTTCTTTATCTCCTTTGCAACAAACTTAATTCCGGAAACATCGCATGCTTCCTTTAAGTAGTCGGCCGCATCGAGAGCTGCCATACGCGAGTTCATTGCAGAAAGCTCCTGACGGAGTGTCTTTATTTCTTCTGTCTGATGCGTTGCCTTTGTTACGACTTCCTTCGGTGCGGACTTGAGTGCGTCTGCCACATCGAAGATTGTTGTTTCAAGCTCAGCTATCTTTTCAATTACGCTCATACCGCAAATTGCTTCAATTCGTCTTACGCCTGATGCAATGCTTGTTTCTGATACAATTTTGAAAATACCTGCCTTTGCAGTGTTGTCAAGATGTGTACCGCCGCAGAACTCGAGAGAGTAGTCGCCCATCGTTACGACGCGGACCGTCTCACCGTACTTTTCACCAAAAAGTGCCATTGCGCCAAGCTTCTTTGCCTCTTCAAGCGGCATCTCGCGTACAACAATTTCACTTCCCTTGAGAATCTGGGAGTTTACTTCTGCTTCTACCTTTTTAATCTCCTCTGCTGTAAGTGCAGAGAAGTGAGTAAAGTCAAAACGGAGAGAGTCAGGGCCTACAAGTGAGCCTGCCTGCTCAACATGGGTACCGAGAGTGTTTCGGAGTGCCTTCTGGAGAAGGTGCGTTGCAGAGTGTGCACGTTCAGTCGCAATACGGCGCTTTTCGCATACCTTTGCATCTACCGTGTCTCCGCTTGAGACAACACCCTCTGAAACCTCGCCTATGTGCAGGAACTTTCCGTCCTTTGTCTTCTTTACATTTTCAATCTTGACCGAACCTGACTTGCTTGTAAGCTTTCCGTGGTCAGCAAGCTGTCCACCGGATTCTGCATAGAACGGTGTGCGATCAAGCACTATCTCAACGCGCTCTCCTGCCTCGGCGGATTTGACAACCTCACCGCCGCGGACAATGGCAAGTACCTTGCCCTCACCTGAGAGTGCATCATAACCGAAGAACTCTGTTTTTACGCTCTTGTCAATACCGAGGTCGAGCTTTTCCCATGCAAAATCGCCGAGTGCCGCCTGAGCCGCACGTGCGCGCTCGCGCTGTTCGTTAAGGCAAGCATCAAAGCGCTCGCGGTCAAGTGACATTCCCTTTTCCTCTAAAATCTCAACCGTGAGGTCAACCGGGAAGCCGTAAGTATCGGCAAGCTTGAATGCATCGTCGCCCGAAAGCACCTTTTCTCCCGCATCCGCTACCTTCTTCATCATATCCTCAAGGATAGAGAGACCTGCATCGATTGTGCGGTTGAAGCCTTCTTCTTCCATGCTTATTACCTTTTTGATGTATTCGCCCTTCTCTAAAAGCTCAGGATATGCACCGGAGCTTTCCTTTATAACGGTATTGCATACCTCGTGAAGGAAGGTGCCCTTGATGCCAAGGAGTCTTCCGTGACGTGCCGCACGGCGAAGGAGGCGGCGGAGAACATAGCCTCTGCCCTCATTTGACGGCATAACACCGTCGCATACCATCATCGTTGTTGAGCGGATGTGGTCTGTGATTATACGGAGGGAAATATCGGTCTTCTCGTCTGCACCGTACGTGACATTTGCAAGACGGGAGATGTGCTCCATAATATTCTTTACGGTATCAACCTCGAAGAGTGAGTTTACACCCTGCATAATACAAGCAAGACGTTCAAGACCCATACCTGTATCTATATTCTTCTGCTTGAGCTCTGTGTAGTTGTCGTTACCGTCGTTATTGAACTGTGTGAACACGAGGTTCCAGAACTCGACATATCTGTCGCAGTCGCAACCTACTTTACAGTCAGGAGAGCCACAGCCGTTTTCGGGGCCGCGGTCAAAGTAAATCTCAGAGCACGGGCCGCACGGACCTGCACCAATTTCCCAGAAGTTGTCCTCCTTGCCGAGGCGAACCATGTGTGACGGGTCAACACCATGCTCGTTAACCCACATATTATAGGTTTCGTCATCGTCAAGGTATACGGAGACATAGAGCAATTCCTTTGGAATCTCAAGAACCTCTGTTACAAACTCCCATGCCCACTTTGTTGCATCGGGCTTGAAGTAATCACCAAAAGAGAAGTTTCCGAGCATTTCAAAGAAGGTTCCGTGTCGTGAAGTCTTTCCGACACGCTCAATATCAGGGGTACGGATACACTTCTGGCAGGTAGTTACGCGTGTGCGCGGCGGTGTTACCTCACCTGAGAAGTACGGCTTCATCGGTGCCATACCTGAATTTATGAGGAGAAGTGAGTTATCTCCCTGCGGAAGAAGCGGAAAGCTTTTAAGACGCAAGTGTCCTTTGCTTTCAAAGAAGCTTAAAAACTTTTCGCGAAGTTCGTTTAATCCCATGTACTGCATTTGAAAAAACCTCCATTGCGATATATCTTATGTACATAACTAAACATTTTTTCACAGAATACATTATACACCATTTCCTTCTTCAATGTCAAACTATACTTGTAATTTCCTGTGTTTTGAAGTATAATATATTTAATCTTTTTTTAAGAAGGTGTTACTCATGAAAAAGTTTATATGCGGCCTCATCTCCGCTATTCTTCTTATAACACTTCTCACCTCATGCGGAGAAGAACTCAAAGCCCCGCCACCAATCGGATTTGTTGTTGCAGAGCAGTTTACGGACTATAAGCTCGGTACCGTAACAGAGTTTGTTTCGAAAAAGACGATTACTGAGAGAATCGATTCTCCCATCGTCGTTAAGTACAGCAGTATAGAAAAAGGACTCGATGCTCTCCTAAACAAGAAAATCAGCGGTCTTGTTCTTCCTGCTTTCTACGCAAATCTCGCAGTGGCAGAAAACGAGAGATTTATAAAGATGCAGTATCCATTGATTGACAGGCAAATCCGCGGAATCTGCAAAAACGACCCTTCGGTATTTATGCTTGTTGAAACCGAAATCACAAAGCTCAAAGACCTTAAGACGGGTGAAAAAATCGCCCGCTCCTATGCAAAGTACCCAGGCGACGGCGAAGCCTACGTCCGCGAAGAGAATTTCGAAACATCGGGCGACAAGACGCTTACCGTCGGTATATGCAGTGATGAAGCTTACCCATTCAACTTCAAGAAGGACGGTAAACTCACAGGCATAAACGTAGACGTTGCATACGAAATTGCAAAGGGTATGAAAGCAGAGCTTATAATCAAGGAGTACCCTGAAAAGAAACTCCTCGATGCGTTTGAGGCAGGAGAGGTTGACCTCATCCTCTCACAGTTCACCTACACCGAGGGTGACAAGGTCCCAAGCGGTCAGCACTACACCGCACCTTATTATGACGACTCAACGCTCATACTTTTAAGATCGGTACTTGCAGATATACTCAAATAAAGAAGAGCCGCGATACTGTTTTTACAGTATCGCGGTTTTGTTTAGCCCTGAATCTTCTTTCTGTAATGCTCCATTGTGAGATTTACGCCCTCAGTAAGTGAGTACTTGATATCGTATCCGAGAATTGTCTTAAGCTTTGTGTTATCAAGGTAGCTGTGGAGAATATCGCCCGCACGGGCTTCTCGGTATTCCGCCTTCACCTTCCCACCTGACATAACGGCAAAAAGCTCATTTACAGTTGTCTTTTTGCAGGTTGCTACGTTTATTATCTCTCCGTCACCCTTTGTGAGTGCTGCAAGGTTTGCACCCGCGATGTCACCTACATATACGAAGTCACGAGTCTGCTCACCGTCACCGAAGATAATCGGAGTCTCTCCACGGAGAAGCTTATCCGTGAAGATTGAAACGACGCCGCCCTCACCCTTCGGGTCCTGACGGATTCCGAATACGTTCGCATAGCGAAGAATTGTAAACTTAAAACCGTAGATATCGGAGAATGTCTTTATGTAATACTCAGGAGTGAACTTTGATATTCCGTAGAATGACATGGGAGCCTTCGGATGCTTCTCGTCAACGGGCAAATACTCGGGATTTCCGTAAACTGCGGCAGAGGATGCATAAATAATTTTCTTTACTCCGAAATCGCGAACTGCCTCAAGCACCTTTACCGTTCCCACAACGTTTGTCATGGCATCAAACGACGAGTTTTTTATTGAGCACTGAATATCTATCTGCGCCGCCTCGTGATAGATAACCTCGGGCTTGAAATCCGCAACCGCATCCCTGAAAGCGTCTGTAAGAATATCAACCTCATAGAACTTTGCCTTCGGATTAAGATTTTTTATATTACCTGTTGAGAGATTGTCCGCTACCGCGACGGTATGCCCATCCTCCACGAGCGCATCTACTATGTGTGAGCCTATAAACCCGCAACCGCCCGTTACCATTACCTTCATGCACAACACCATCCTTGTCTCGTATACATCTATTATACTATCTTTTTGGGGTTTTTCAATACAAAACCCGCTCATTTGCAACAAATAAAATATTGTGCTACAATATTTTTGAGGTGAATTTGAAATGATATATGATTTGAAAGGAAAATCCCCAAGGCTTTCGGATAATGTTTTTGTGGCAGACTCTGCCGCAGTTGTCGGTGATGTGGAGCTCGGAGAAAACGTCAGCGTATGGTTTGGCGCGGCAATCCGCGGCGATGAGGGCAGCATAGAAATCGGTGATAATACAAATATCCAGGACAACGCAACGGTGCACTCAAAAACAAAAATCGGGCGCGGCGTCACGATAGGTCACAACGCAATCGTACACGGCTGTACCGTGGGCGACAATGTTCTCGTCGGTATGGGCGCAATCGTCCTCGACGGTGCCGAAATCGGTAAGGATTCAATAATCGGTGCAGGCGCGCTTGTCACGGGGAATAAAAAATTTCCGCCGCGCAGCTTAATTCTCGGCTCCCCCGCAAGTGTCAAGCGCGAGCTTTCAGACGGCGAGGTCGACTCGATCCGTCACAACGCAAAAGAATACATCGAGCTTATAGAAAAATACAGATAAAAAGAGAGTGGAGAAATCTTAAAACGAAAATCAAAGATACTATTACGATTTCGGAACAGGAGAAAAAATCGAAAGAGAAGCTTTTCTTAATTCTGTAAGCATTAGCTCGAACAAGCAGCAGAAGGACGATTTCTTAGAAGGCTTTAGTGATCCCTACGGAGAGAAACGAGAACAAGAACGAAAGGAAAGATTTGCAAAAATTCGTGAAAATGCCGATAATCGATTCAGAGTTTTTGAGAGTACACTATCTCCGCAAACAGATCCATTCCTTGAAGGGTTTAATCAGGATTCAAAAGAAGAAAACAAGTGGATTCTTGATTCGATCGGAAACAAGACAACCGGCATATTAAACCCAAAGCTTTCCGATGATACAAACCGTGCATTGAATGAATTGCAAAGAGCTTTCCGCGGCTCGCAATTTAAGGGTGAATTGAAACCGAAAGAGCAAAGATTCAATCCTTCTCCTACGATAACAAATGCCATCAATCGCAATCCAAACGCCAAAAACGAAGTTGAGCCCATCGGCATCCATAATCCGAACGAAGAACCTGTTATAACACAGTTGTCAAATAAGAAAGAACCGACAATGTGGTTCGAAAACGGTGACTATTCTGCTGCACAGCAAAAAGCTAAAGAGGAACAGTATAAGAAAAAAGTTAGTGAAAACGCTGAAATGAACGGTAAGTCTGTATGGAAAACCCGCAAGGCATCTGACGTTATTATTGAAAATGCTGAATTTATAAAGTCTGCTGCAAAACGGCATGGTGTTAATCCAGCTATTCTTGCTGCATGCATTTATGCAGAACAAGCTAACAACGTAACAATTACCGAAGATCTTGAGGATATGACTCAATCGTTTTTAGGTATGGATTGTTCAGTTGGTTTGGGTCAAGTGAGGGTCTCTACTGCAAAAAAAGTGGAAGATAAGGGACATATGCCAACAACCTATGATAGTGAAGCAACAAACTACAATTTCAGAAACCCTTTTACAGGCAAGTCGGTATATTCGTCGGATACTTATAGCCGTGACAAAGAGATTTATCACAAATTAAAAGATCCTGAAACAAACATAAATCATGCCGCAGCATATTTAGCTATGATTCAAAATATGTGGAACAAAGAATATCCGGAGATCTCAGGAGATACCGCAATTTTAGCTACATTGTACAACATTGGAGAATACGGCGGAGAAAGAGGGATAAACTCATCTCCAAAACCTAGAGAATTTGGATTGTTTGCAAAGGCTAATTATCCATACATGCAATACTTATTAGGTATGGAACAGGAGTTGACTTAATATGAAATTTTTCTTGAAGTTCATATCTGTTATTCTTGTTATTGTTTTCATAGTGTGGGGTATTCCAATGATAAAATGCGAATACCTTACAGCAAGATATGGATATGAGTTTAATCTTGAAGAGCTATGTAAACAAAATAGTTTAATTCCCAAAACACAATCCTTTAAGGTTATGTCATACGGTAAAGAACAGGCGGAACTTTATTGTATAGGCCAAAATTATTCTATGGGTAACGTGTTGATCTTCAAAAAAACAGACGGTAAGTGGGAATATGACAAATGGGAAGAATGTGTCTGGACTGCCCTCGGCGGTAATGCCGATAATGATGTATGGCCATACTTCTGGCACAATACAAAATATGCCCGCGTATCCAGAGCAGAAATAAACCACGATGAAAGTTTTTTTATGAATTTTCGAGTTGAAGATGAAAAAGCATACATAGAGTGTTACCTGACAATAAAAAGCAAGATGGATTACGACGTTTGCATCGAAGGACATTTTCCGCAGGATGAAGGAAAACTTCTAAAAGACAGAAGCATTTGTGCCTATGACAAAGAAACGGGAAGCGATAGATTTAAGCTTGTGCGCGGCACCAATAAACTTCCCGTTGTTTTTGTTGGAGACTATGGCGGAACATATCAAAAAAGCAACAGACTTCTACCCGATATAACTATAAGCCCATATATGGAATAAACTAAGACCTCTGTTTTGCGATTTTTCAAAGCTGCTATTTACGTTGATTTTAATATTGAAAGGTAGAGTTTTATGAAAAAAATCTTTTTGCTCGTTTTATCCCTTTTGCTTTTAACATCCTGCAGCAGTGTAGAATTAAATCCCGAATGGTATCCCAGAGGATTATGGAAAGACGATATCTTCGTATCC
>JAZQDV010000015.1:0-8033 GCA_045546975.1 Eubacteriales bacterium | reverse complement strand
GGAAAACTATGTCCGCAAGAACGGAATTCACCGCGGACGCTGGCTGAAGCCGTTCTATATGCCGGAAAAAGCCGCGGAAAAGGAAAAGGCGGAACACATGGAAGCGCTCCGCCAGCAGATTATTGATCCGATCGTTAAGCTCAAAGAGCAGCTTCCATGAATATTCAGGGTCGCTGTATCCCCATTCTTCGCTGTGGAACTGGTTATACAGACAGCTTCTGCCCCATTTTCCTGCCCAGCCATCGTAAAGTCCGGATACAAATCCGACTTTTACTTTCGGCCCGCCTGCAGGTCTTTCGTCTTTCTTTATAATATCATGCATCAAGGTAAGAACTCTTCTGTAGTTTTCGCAAACCTCCGAATCTGCATCAAATTCCATTCCATAGCTGCGGACTTTTTTATCACCGTTTTCAAGAACAAACATACTTGAACCTGCAAGATATGCATATTTGTATGTAAGCTCAAGTCTCTTCATCTTGAGCGGGTCATCGTGGCGAAGACCGCCATACCATTCGTGAGCAACAAACGTTCCCCAACGCTCGGAATCAAACGCTTTAGCAACACCTCTGAAAAATGACACAAGAACATCGGGATTTCCCGGGCATATTTCAAGTATCGGAATATCGATCCCCGCTGCTGCATTATGCTTTGCAAAGGCATTTGCTTCAACGCAGAAGGTTTTTGGTGTTCCGAGTCTTTTGCTTATCTTTGTAAACTTTGACAAAACTGAAATGAATCCTTCATATGCCGATTTCATATCATCGTATCGCTTAAGTCGGAAGTTTCGGAATCGGTCGATATATTTTGACATATCATATTCTTCTGCTTCTACACGATTCATTTCATTTACGCCTTTGCGGTCAACATAATATCCCGGAAGCTTACAAGCAAACTGACTTCCTGTTTCGCCGAAAAGCTCACCAAGGTAATACTCACCTGCGACCTCACGCATCTTTGCAATTGTCTCCTCTGTGAGACGGCATTCCATTCCCTCCGGCGGATGCTGTGTAACATAGTTATGTATGAAGTAAATTTTATTTTCTGCAAGGTATTTTGCCCATTCCACAAAGTATTCCTGCGGAAATGCATCTCCTCGTGGTCTGAGAGAAACAAAATTGAAGCCATAGTCAACACAGCGTTCTTTAATCTCTTCGATTATCTTTTCCGGAACAAAACCGTGTTCACCAATCTGAACTCCGTTTAATACTACATCCTTTTTCATACCATACCCCTTTCTATTAATCGCTTTTCATCGCACTTCGAACCTATGTTTTTTGTTCATTTCGATTATTCTTCCTACTATATTTATTTTAATTTTAATACAAATTTTTTTGATAATCTATGGACAAAATAGGATAAAAGTTGTAAAATATGAGCCATGACATCTAAATCATAGAAAGGATGGGATTTAATGGAAAATTCTATTGCGCGCCACACTCTTCCTTCGCCACTTTCGGTAACCTCTGTTTTTTCTATTTACCATGCAAATATGCACTCATGTGCAACAGAGCACATTTTTTCGTATTCATTCGCAGAGCTAACCTATCTCCCTATGGGTTCACCACCATATACTGTTGTGCTGAACAACAAAATGTACACATTAAATGCAGGTCAGATATTATTCTTTTCCCCAAACTCAGAACATTCCAATCATTTGCCAACCAATGCAATTGTTTATACAATCACCTTTGATGTCGATTTTTCGGACATAAACAAGCTTTATAACCGTGTTATAACTCTTAACGGCAGGCAAACACAACAGCTTGAGCAAGTTGTTGCAATCGGACTTCGTCTTCTTGAAAATATTCCGCAAAAAGGTTATACCATTGGAAACTCTCTTCATTCCCGTGCAAATCCGCTTGAGTTACAGAAGTTTAAAAATCTGTTTGAGCTGTTCCTCATTGATTTGTATCTCACAGAAGAAAACTCTATCAATGCAGCGATCTATAGGTTTCCGGACGATAAGAAGCTTGATGAACTTATAAGTTATTTAAAACGCAATATAGATAAACCTCTTACGGTAAATGAGCTCTCGGAAGCAACTCTCATAAGCGTTGCAAAAATACGAAAGCTGTTTTATAAAAAGCACACCTGTGCCCCGATGCAATATTTTAATCAACTGAAGCTTGAAGCAGCAATCGATCTTATGTGCAACACGTCACTTAGTTATGCGGAAATCGCTGCACGTCTCGGTTTTTCAAACGCAGCGTACTTCTCCAAGTTCTTCAAAAACAAAACCGGAATGTCTCCATCAGAGTATATAAAATCATTAAAAAGCAGTAAATAAATGTGCAAGGGGAACAAACCCAACAATTGCAAGATTTATACAAAGAAACCCGTAGGAGTCAACAAACACTCCCACGGGTTTTGCGTTTTAAACATTATGTAATGATTATTTTGCAAACGATGAAAATACCCCTTCGTATTCATAAATGTATTTTCCGTCAAGGTACAGTTTTTTCAGCGCTCGCTGAAGGCTTGTATCTTCGGGTATGCTGTTGTAATCGACTTCTTTTGTGTACTGCATTTTAAACACAAAGTTGAAAACATCTATTCCTTCCGTTTCGCCTGCATACAAAGTATACTTTTTCTGAAACGCAAGGACATTTGAGCTCTCGTGAAGAAATTCACGAAGCTTTGCATCAAGCATCCAGCTATGACAATGAAATGCGTTATATTCAAATTCCGGATAACAATCTTTAAAGACCTCGCGTGCGCGCGCATAGCTTTGTTCGCACGCCTCTTTAGTCAGCGCCCCCTTGTTCGGGATATGCACCGAGAGAATCGGATCACCCTTTTTTAAAAGCAACTGCCATTCACTTTTCGGGTATTCCGAAGGCTCAGCTGTGCAATTTCCCATGCAGTCCGCACAAAGCCCGAAAAAGCTGTCTTCCGTCTCTACGACATCAGCGCGGAAGCTTTTTTTATTATCTTCTTCCGGTGGTGTGCCCAAAAGCATGCCGGCAGAATTTATCTTGGCACCGTCAAACAGAACGGCAAGCTCTCCTGCTTTGTTTTCAAGGACAGTAATGTTACTTTCAAGCTCCGGCACCATCTGGAAGCGAAGTCTTCCGATGTTGAGTATCTTCTCATCAACATAGAGCTGCATATGGTCAAAATAGCGTTTGAGGTAGCCCGGTCTGCCGGTGCGTTCCTCTGTGAGATACACGCAGTCTTCAAACTGGCGCAGAGTTTGGGAAATAATATCGTCCGGAACTCCGCGTTTTTTCAAGCTTTTATACAGCTCCGGAATTGCCGTTATAATAACAATAAACGGAAGCAGGTCAAGCTCTGCTTCGTCTCCTTCCGGAAACTCAAACTCGCTTATATGCTCCATAAAGCTTTTTCGCTTCTGCATTGCGTGATACAGAAACAGCGCATACACAGCAAGAGTTTCCCTTTCAAGTATCTTTTTTGCAGCGCGCTTTACATCGTCAATGCAATTTGAAATGCAGCTTTCAAAAGAATTTATATAATCAATATATTCAGAATCGAGAAAAAACACACCGTCTTTCTGATACTCTTCAAGGACACTAAAAAAAGTGCCCTCAAAGCATTTATCGGGTGTTTTTAAGCCGAGACCTTTAAAAAAAGCATTAAAATTCATACTCATCATTCCTATCAGAGTTTTACAGTTTTTCCTGTTGTGATGCTTTCATAAACTGCGTTCATTGCCTCAATCGTTCTCTTATGCCACTTGAGATTTATAAGCGGAGTTTTGTTATTTCTGATGTTGTCAACAAACTCGTCGATAAGACCAACCCACTCGTCAAAATATGTGTACTGAACAGTATAGCGGTCATTCGGGCATCCGTTGTGGTATACGTTCGGACCAAAGCAATCCGCCATAACAGTTCCCTTTTCACCGTTGAGAGTGATGTTTACTTCCATACGCTTCGGGAAAACTTCCCAGCCGGGACCCGGAACAGGAAGACGTTCTTCCATCTTTGACCATGACGGGTCAAGAGAGAAAATCGTGCCATCCTTCATTCTTCCGATAACGGAAAGCATATCCTCTTCCTCAATATCAGGGCGGATATTCGGAGCAACTTCTGCATAAATACTTTCAAAATCGCTTCCGGTCATATGCCTTATCATATCAAAAATGTGCGGATGATCACAGAGTGCGCCGCCGCGGAAGCGGGAATCTCCGTCTTTTATGCTTACGCGCTTGCCGTAGCTCTTTTCCGGAACACCCTGCCACGGAAATGCCCACACGGGAGAAAGCGTGATGTTTGTTGCATTGAATGACTTAATTTTTCCGATTTCGCCGTTCTTTACAAGCTCTTTAAGCCTTGCGATAACGGGGTTATAATGCATTTCAAGCTCTATCTGACAAACGAGATTATTTTCGTCAACGAGCTTTATCATCTCGTCATATTCATCCATATCAAAGGTCGGAATCTTCATAGAAAGAATATGAATTCCGCGTTCTGCGCAAAGCTTCATCTGACGAAGATGATCGCTGTTTTCACTGGCAAGAACAACAGCTTCAATCTCAGGATGTGCATCAAGCATTTCAAGCTCGCTGTCGTAGCATGGAATACCGTCAACGCTGTTAAGGAAGATTTTCTTTACATCATCATTCGCTGTTGACACCGCAACCCAATCAAGCTTTGGGTTTTCTTTGAGCACCTGATAATATTTCCTTGTATGACCGTGGGTCATGCTCATCATAGCAATCTTTAAAGGCTTCATAATTACATTACCTCTCTTTCGCCGCTCTGTGCAGATTTCTTTGCCATCTCAACAAGCTTACAAAGATTTTCGTCCGCGGAAACCATTTCATCGGAAGTGTTATTCTGAGCAACGGAGAACGCCGCTCTTACAATTGCAATTTCATCTATTGAGAGACCGTAAAGCTCAAAATCAACATCGGTATATTTCTTGTTCTCGCTACCGAACACATAAATTGAATCCTGCTTTAGCTGTGCATCAACGACAACATCGCAAGCGATACCGCGCTGTGAAATAATCTCGTGCTTATCCTTTTCAATTTCGCCTTTTGCAAGTGTAGCCGAAATTTCAATCGTGCAGACAACGCCATCCTCGGTTGTTGCAATAGCGTTCATTACATTTCCGTTTTCCATAACGGTTATAGATTTTATTTTTCTCTGCAATATAAACTGACAGAGGTCAAGCTCACGGTAAAGGGCTTCATAAAGGTCTTTTCCGCTCTCAACTATTCTTGCGACGCGCATTACGCTTACACCGACAAGTGTGCCGTTGTTTACGATATTTTTAAGCTCGACAAATCTTCTCTCACTTCTGTGCGAAAGAATCGGAATTTCTTTTCCGTCGATTACAACTGTTTTTTCATTTTTTAATACTGCTTTTTTCTCTACCGAATACTTTTCGAGCAGAAAATCAAGTTTTTCCTGAAGTTTATTCATCATTAACAGCTCCTTTTATAACATTTTTACTCTGGGACGATATTTTTCAAGATATTTTGCATTCTTCTCATCGCCACCCGGCGTGTTTGCGCTCGACCATACCGGCGGTGTGATACCGCGGTCGATACACTGCTTAACGGTTTCAATTTCAAGAAGATGCGCAATGTAGAAGTCGATGATATTTGAAACCGGTGCGATAGGCGTGTCAAGTCCCGGAACATTTACGACAGCATCGCCGACTGGATTAAAGTCCTCAATGCAGACATCTGCATAGTCAAAGAGATTTTTCTTGTTCGGATGACGGATGAAATGATCCTCCGGCATTTCTTTCTGCCACGCTTCACTTGATACTGCGATAATCTTAACGCCGCGCTTCTTTGCCTCTTCTGCCGCATCAATCGTCGCAGGATTGATACCGATATTGTGGAAGATAATAAGAACATCGTCTTTTCGCAAATCATAGTACTTTAAAATAGCACTGCCGTAATTTACCGTTCTCTCAAGCTCAAGATATTTAAGCGCCTGATTGAATACAGAAAGACCTGTTTCCATAATCGGGTTAATGCAGGAAAGACCGCCTGCGCGGAAGAACATCTCGCCAACCGGAAGGGTTGTATGTCCGCCGCCTCCGAAAACATTGATAAGGCGGTCGTTTGCAATTGCATCACACATAAGCGATGCCGCCGCTTTGATATTCTCGGACTGGGTGCTGTTTACCTGCTCGAAATTTTTGAGCAAGGATTCAAAATATCCGAAATCATTCATTTTTCATTTTCTCCTCTATTTCTTTTCTTGTTGGAATTGAGTTTAATACATACTTTTTTGTGACGCTTAAACCTGATGCTGTCACAGCATATCTACAAGCGGTTTTCAAATCCATTCCCTCTGCAATGCAGACTGCAAGTACACCGTTAAAAGTGTCTCCTGCACCTGTGGTGTCAAGAGCGTCCACCTTTATGCTTTCAATAAACATTTCATCGTTTATACTGCACCCACGGCTACCGAGCGTTGTTATGCAGTTTTGAAATCTGCTTATGTCTATTGCCTGCCGCTCCTGCTCATTGGGTGTTACTGCGAACACTCTTTCTGCAATATCATCCGAAATTTGCCTGATTGGTGCGGGATTTAAGATTACTTTCACGTTATGCTTTTTCGCAAGCTTTACCGCTACTTCGTTTACTTCTGCAGGTACTTCGTGTTGCAGAAGCAGCAGATCGCTTTCTGCGATTTCGCATTCAAACTCAAGAACATCCTCCGGTGATAGCTCTGCGGCGCGGTAAACCGTAACACGATTTTCTCCGTGCTTATCGGTAAGGATACACGCAAAGGTTGTTTTTTTATCCTTTGTTTTGAATATGCCTTTGATGTTGTTTTCCTTTGCGCATTGTCTGCACTTTTCACCGTCGCGGTCATCACCTATTGCGGCGAGAAACGAAACTTCGGCTCCCATTCGTGATGCGGCAATTGCCTGATTTATGCCTTTGCCGCCGATTTCCTCATAAACGCTTTCGGCAGCAAGTGTCTCTCCGCTTTCGTGGAAGTGGTCAACGTTCATAAAAATTGAGTTTCCGCAAATGCCGACAACCGATATTTTTGCCATATCACTTCACCTTACAGATGCTTTATTCTCGGAAGGTACTTTTTAATAAGTGCCTTATTATACTCCGCACCGCCGTCAATATTTCCGCTCATATATATCGGAATCTCCGCACCGTCCTTTGCGGCAAGCTCTGCGGCTTCAAGAAGAACGGAATTTAATATATATGAGCTTGCGGCGGTTGAAACACTGCCCATCTTTGTATCGCATCCCGATATATCCATAACCGCATCGCCGTGAGGCACGCAGTTGTCGATATACATATCGGCGCACTCATATAACATATCTGCGTCCTTTTTATCCGCAAAGTAGGAACTTGATGCAACGGCGATATTTTTTATGCCGTTCTTTGTCGCCGTCTTTGCCATTTCAACCGGAACAGCGTTTTTGCCGGAGGTTGATACTGTTATGAGAATATCCTTATCGGTCAGGCAGTATCTTTCAAATATGCTTTCCGCAATGCCGCTCATTTTCTCCATCTTGCTGCTTTTTGCCGCACCGTTGTGAAGCATCAAATCAGTATCGAGCATTGCGCTGACGTTTGCAAGCCCGCCTGCGCGATAGAAGCAATCGAGCGCTATGAGATGAGAATGACCGCATCCGAATATGTAGATTATTCCGTCACGCTTTATCGTTTCCGATACCATTTGCGCCGCAGAAAGGATTTTATCCTTCTGTGTTTCCTTAATTTTGTTTAACACAGAAGTTGTTTTTTCAAGATAATCTTCAAAAATCATTTTTTCAGAACTCTCTTGTAATTTCTTCCGATGTTATCCCAAAGCTCAATCGGGTCTTTTGCGGCAACAGATGTGCCGTAACCGCCGCGGTAAGTCCACGTTGCAAGACGGTCAACACCGAGGTCTTCATACATATCAACAACCTTGTCAATCTGTGCAAAATCGTCAGGACGCTTATTATAGCCCATAAGCCAGCGCTCAGACTCCTTGCCGTATTTCTTTGCAATAGCAACGGTTCTCTCGGTAATCTCGCGGAAGAACTTTTCCGGAAGATCCCAGTTGATGATTGTTGTTGAGAAAACGTCG
>JAZQDV010000014.1:0-50318 GCA_045546975.1 Eubacteriales bacterium | reverse complement strand
CGTCAGGGTTGCGAGCTTTTTTATCTTGTTCTGCACTCAAACTTATGATTTTTTGGTGCGAAGCAGTTTTGGGTTAGATATTTTTCGTCTTAGAGAAATTAAAAAATGCGGACATACTGACGTATGTCTGTATTTTTTTGTACACTATAAACGAAAAAGAGCAATCAAAAACCGTATTCTCCCTATGGAGCACCACCCAATGTACCGTTTCTTTTTTATATCTCGATATATTCGTTTGTCATTACAAGATAGAGAAGTGCCTTTTTTATATTGTTTTTTCCTATCTCAGACAGTGCGCGCTTATATATCTCAAGCTGCGCGGAATACGACTTTAATGTATCCCCCGAAGGATACCTTCTGTCCGTTTTGAAATCGACTATAACAATTCCGTCGTCGGTTTCATAGTACATATCAATTACGCCCTGCATAAGAATTTTTTCATCTGCAAGATTTGGATTTCCGAGAAGCTCATCTGCGGGAAGCAGTACTGAGAACTTAAACTCCCGCGAGACCTTTTTAGAGGAGAGCATCTCCTGACCGACCCTGGAGCTTACAAAATCGGAAATCTTTTTTGCATCCACCGATTCAAACTGGGCGCGCGTCAGATATTTCTGTGTATAAAGACGCAAAAGCTCAGCTTTCGCACTATCCTCGTCCTGACACTTTGAAAAGTCCACAAACTGCATCGCCATATGTAGTGCCGTTCCGCGCTCTGCCGGAGTAAGCTCGCGATTACGCATAAATCGCGGTCTTTCCACCCGTTTCCGGCTTATCTCAACACCTTTCTCCCGTGCCGCAAATAGTCCCGTTGCGGTGAGCTTTGACTCGGTTTTCTCGGCATCCGCGTTTTTATACTCTGTAAAGAGCGGTGTTACATCACGCGCGAAAACTTCATCCTGCTCTTTTTCTGAAGTGATGAGTTCCTCTTCAAGCTCTTCTTTTTTAATTACGTTTACACAAAGGCCTGAGAGTGCCTCACCCGAAGACAGCGGGCATTCAGAGTACTCCAAAAGCGCATTTCCCGTAACACTTCTGATAAGCGGAAGCAAGAACCAATATTCGGCATTGTTTCTTCTTGCAAGGTTTTCGCGGTCAAGCTCCTTATAAGCATAGAGGTTTAAGATGTTCTGTATTTCGCGCTTTAACTTGCTCTTTGCACCCGTGATATACAACTTCTCCCTGGCGCGTGTGAGTGCGACGTATAAAAGACGCATCTCCTCACTTCGCAGATCCTCCATAAGCTTTTTCTTTATTGTCTCGCGCATGAGGGTAGAACACTCATAACCCTTTTCTTCATTCAGAAAATTGAGCCCGACTCCCATCTTCTGGTGTATAAGCACAGAGTTTCTGAAGTCCATCATATTGAACTTCTTGAATGCATTTCCCACAAAAACAATCGGGAACTCAAGTCCTTTTGACTTGTGGACCGTCATTATGGTAACCGAGTTTGTATCTCCGCTTTGACTTTTTGCAATATCTCCCTTTTTATCCGCAAGCGACGATATGTGCGAAAGAAACTTGTAAAGCCCTGTATAGCCAAGCGCATCAAGTGCCTCGGCACTTTTGTAGAGCTCAATTAAGTTTTCCTGTCTCTCCTCGCCGCACGGCATTGCGCCAAATATGCCAAGCGCATTTGTCCTATTGTATACCTCCCAGATAAGCTTTCCTGCACTCATTCCGCGAGAACGTGCGCGCAAGGCAGATGTAAGTGACATAAATTCCTTACACTTTCTTCCCACTTCCGAATCCTCAAGGGAGAGCTTTTTTACACCTTCTATAATTGCTTTTTTGTCTGCTCTTCTTACCTCACATAAGTCGTCTGCACTAAATGAGAAAAGAGGTGAGCGTAGAGCGGCAAGAAGCTGTATGTCGGCAGTAGGGTTATCTACAACCGAAAGATAAGAGAGTATGGCACTTACCTCACTCTTTGTGAGTATTCCCTCGTTCGTAGGTGAGGTGAACGGTATGCCGTACTCGGTGAAAATCTGCTCATATACATTTGAAACGTTCTTGACGGAGCGGAGCAGCACCGCAAAATCGCGATATGTGACACGCCTTGCAGTTCCGTCCTTGCCGAAAATTTCAAAGCCGCTATCTATGAGGCTTCTGATTTTGCGCGCGGTAAAACGTGCCTCGGCATATATTTCCTTTTCTTCCTTGTCCTCACCCGCATCTATGATGCAAAGCTCACACTTCATACCCTCGCGCTCACTCATCGGAATATTGTCTCGCGGAACGAGGAAGTGTTCACCGTTATAGTCCACACCGCCAAGCTCCTCACTCATAACTCGAGAGAAGATGGCATTGGACGCATCCAGGATTTCTGCACGCGAACGGAAGTTCTTTGCAAGGATTATGCGACGCGGCTCATCGCCGCGCGCTTCTTCATAGCGCGTGAAGCTCTTGTATTTTTTCATGAATATAGACGGGTCTGCAAGACGGAAGCCATATATCGACTGCTTGACGTCGCCCACCATTACTATATTTTTTTCTTCTCTTGATACCGCGCGGAAGAGGATGTCCTGGATTATGTTGCTGTCCTGGAATTCATCAAGGAGAATCTCAGCAAAGATTTCGGATATCTCAAGTGCCGTCTCGCTCGGAGTTACGGTATCCGTCCCTTCATCATAGTCCTCTATGAGCACATTTATCGTCTGGTGCTCAAGGTCTGAATAATCAAGTTTTCCGCTTGTTATTTTTTCGGTTTCAAAAACATCTATAAGCTCGCAGGTCACATCTGCAAGTGTGCGCACTATCGGTCTCAGCGCGCGTATTTCGGAGAGCAGGACCGAACTACTTGCAGGAAGCACGGTTTTATAGATACTCTCAATATCGCTTTTTATCTGCCTCTTTATTTCTATTATTCTCTTCGGGAAAGCCTTATCCTCGACTTTGTATGAGGAAGGAAGATTTGGGAGAACAGACATTTCTGCACGACGGCGAAACTCATCCCAGCACTTTGAAGGGATATATTCCACAAGTCCCAGAATTTCCCGAAGTATTGCACCGTAAAGTGCTGAAAGCTCCTCACTCTCCTCCGCATCACGGAGAAGGAAAGTTAAATTCTTCTTCGCGTTTTCGATTATTTTCTCAGCACTTTCCAGTGCGTTTTTCCCCCATATCGTCTCTCCGACATCCTTGATGTCGCCGACGTCGTAGGTGTCGCCTATAAACTCAAGCCATTTTTTAGGGTACGGATGACTCATACTCTTTTTATAAAGCTCAAGTACGGAAGAGTAAAGCTCACCGTCACTTCGGGAATCGCTCATATAGTTCGCAAGAGAAAGAAACTCAGGTGTTGGATTTATATATTTTTCATCCAGAAGAGAGCGGAGAGTGTTCTCAAGAAGTATTTTTGCCTCCACCTCATCAAGCACACGAAAACCGCCACTGAGCGCATCATTTGTGCCATAGCTTCTCAAAACCCACGTACAGAACGAGTGAACGGTGGAAATCCTCGCACTTCCGACAAGTGCAAGCTGACGGCGCAAATGTCGATCCTTTGGATTCTTTGCTACGCGATCACTTAAAGCTTCGCTTATCTTTCGCCTCAGCTCTCCTGCGGCTGCCTTTGTAAAAGTTATTATAAGAAACTCGGTTATATCAAGTCTCTCTTTTTCTATCCTCATAAGCAGGCGTTCGACAAGGACAGCGGTTTTCCCCGAGCCTGCTGCTGCCGAAACAAGAACCGAACTTCCACGTGTCTCTATCGCGCGGCGCTGATCATCAGTCCAGGTCATTGTTGCCACTGTCTTCCACCTCACTTTCTGAGATAATGTCTTTCTTTGTAACCTCACAAAGCTCGCGAAGAGTATCGTTTCCGCGAACATCGTCAAAGGCGCACACGCTTCTGTATTCACACCAGTCGCACGCAGTGTCGTCCTTGTGCATATACGGATTTGCCGAAATCTCGCCATTCGATAACTCGTCACCGATTTTTGAGATTATCTGATAAAGACGTGCGCGTACACGGGCAAACTCTTCTTTTGAAAGAACGGAGGAGGTTTTGGAAAGTACTCCCCCTTTATTGAAGCTTACGGGTAGATATTCCTTTTTATCCCCGCTCTCCATCGCCTCAATAACATCAAGGTTTCTGAGAACAACACCCGATCTGCGGTTTGGCGGTGCGCTCTCGCCTCGCGTTGATGCTACGTTTTTTGCAAAAGATATGTACATAACCCCTGCAGGGTTCATGGTCTTTCCGTAACGGCCAAATCCCATTTCCTCAAGCGCGAACATATAAAGAAGCATCTGCATTCCTATTCCGTTAAGAGTCTTATCAAGGGAAAATTCTTTTTTCCCCGTCTTGTAGTCTATTACCCTGAAATAGAGATTTTCTCCGTCCTCATATACATCCACGCGGTCTATTGCACCATTTAAGAAAACCGTGTTTTCTTTTCCCTTTACTTCAATCGCAGGAAGCTCACCCTCTGAAAATCCCGAAAACTTAAGTTCAAACTCAGATGGCTTAAATTTGCTCTTTTCAAGCTCGCGGCACACGTCAAGAACGGCAGATTTTGCGGCTTTCTTTATCTTCTCAACAAGGAATGCCATTCTGCCGGATAGTTTATCCTCTCCGCCAAAGCATATTTCTATATATTCCTCTATCGCGCGGTCAGATAGCCTCGACGCCGTTTCAAAGCTGTATTCTCCTCCGCCTGCAAGCTCTTTTATTACCTTTTCAAGCACAAAGTGTATAATATTTCCAACGTGCAGCGGTGAAATTTCAGCAGGTTTTCTGTTCTTTGCCCGAAGTCCGTATTTGAGAAAATACGAATATCGGCAGGAGCAGAATTGTTCTGCGCTTGTAGAGCTTAGGAAAATTCTGTCACCGAAAATCGCCTTTATGTTTTCTCTCTTTTTTATGGGACCGCGTGTGTTTTCTCTTGCCGCACGTGACGCGCGAAGTTTGTTTCTGTACTCCTCGTCGCTTTCCCATAAAGAATCAAGGTTCCCCCTCGCAAGTGCCTCGTCAAAGCACGGGGTCCTTGAGCGAAGACGTGCATCAAACACGCAAAGCCCACTATCTATTCCGGAAAACGCTTTCCTTATCTTGTCAAGCACTACAGACTCGGCATTCTCCTCACCGTGCTCTCCTACCGTGTCTGAGCTTATGTATAAAGCTGAGTCTGATGAACAAATAACATCGTGAATAACCCTGTACTCTTCAAAAATACGGTCAGAAAGCCCCGGTGCAAGCTCTATACCGAAGTCCGAAAGCTCCTCTCGGTCTTTATCGGACAAAAGTCCTGATGGATCTGAGCTTTTGGGGAAATCGCCATCGTTTGCACCTAAAATAAGCCTTACCTTGCATCTTTCTCCGTCTGCTCTTGATACTCCGCCAACCGTTACACAATCAAGTGTTGTGGGGATTGTGCCAAGCTCGTATTTTGAGGCGGCAAGGACAAAAAGAGCAGAAAGCTCCTCGACGTCAAGTTCCTCTTCCCCATACACCGTTCCGATACAATCTATAACCTCGCAGAGAAGGTTCATTATCCTCTCGCTCTCCTGCGCAGTTTTGAAATCGCCCATCATTTTCGAGAGATATACAAAAGCGTTGTTCCTTCTCGGCAAATTTATATCGTTTATAAACTGATATATCGCCTCGGCACACTTTTCTCCCGTTTTTCCACGGCTTATTGAGTCGGAAAGACGCTTTATCGGCTCGTAAATTTTTCGTCTTGCCGAGTTTACAAGGCGCAAAAGCTTCGCGCTCTCATCGGTTTCCTTTTCCCCAAGACCGAGCGGATTTTTGTTGAAATCCTCTCCCTTTTTCCACTCATAGCCGCGTGGCGCCCAGATATACAGATAATTCTCAAAAGCATCAAGCGTTTTTGAGGCAATTCCCGAAAATCCGGTTTTTATGTATTCCATGACAGATTCTGTCCTGAAGTTCTTAAGTATGCAGTCAAATGCTGAAGAAATGAGCGAAATAAGCGGTTTTGCAGTTATACCCTCGCTTCTGTTCATATAAACAGGTATGCCATAGCGCGAAAACACCATTTCGCAAACAGACAGATACTTGTCCTCGTCGGATACCGCAACGGAAAAATCGCGATATCGGAGTCCTTTCTCTCTTATTCCGTCGAGAATGTATGCAGCAGCAAGCTCGCACTCGTGATATACACCGTCTGCGCGGGCAAGTGTAATCTCACCGTTTTCAAGCGCAATTTCTTTCTCTGTGTCTCCGAACAGTACCGTATCAAGCTTTGCAAGAGGAGAATCACACTCGCGGAAGAGAGTCGTTTTGCTGACTTCAACCCCATTTCTCTTGCATATTTCAATAAGACGCGCACAGGTTGAAAGCGCTTTGTCAAAAATTCCGTTCTCGTCGCCCTCGGCTGCGTTTGCATCAAGCTCCAGAGTTATGTAAACCTCTTTTGCGTCGCAAAGAGCGGACTCAATTATATCAAACTCACTGGACGTAAAGCCTGAAAATCCGTCGAAAAAGACAATTCTGTCCTCGAAGAACTTATGTTCTCCGAGCATATCTGCAACAAGCTTAAGCTCATCGCGACCGTCGCACTCATCTTCTCCGAGCTTTGCTTCATACGCTGCATATATAGTTGCAAGGTCGGATATTTTTTCCGAGAGCTTACCCGATACATCGACACTTACCGAAGCGAGTTTTTGGGGACTTATCCCGTATGTCTTGAATTCGTCAATGCTGCTCATCACATCTGAAAGCCTTGACGGGTTTGCCGCGACACGAGAAAGCTTTTTAAGACTCGGTGCCACATCCCTGAGAGCTGAATGGAGAAGAAGAATTCTCTTGCCTTCATCCACCGTATGGGCAGAAAGACCACCTATCTCACCCATAATCTTGACAGCGAGACGGCGGAAGCTCGTTACCTCAGCAAAGGATGAAACCTCATTTCCGCAGATTTCACACAAACGGCGCTCCGTCCAATGCGAGAGACCCTCAGGCACGACGAAGAGGCTCCCTTCTTCGCGACGGGAGCTTAATTTTTCTATTATGTATGAGCTTTTGCCACTTTTTATTCTGCCAAGAATTAAATTGAGCATAGTCTCCTCCAAAACTTTTCTGATTTTAGTATATCATATTGTTTGACTTTCGGCAAATTTTATATTGATAGAAGTACAAATTTACGATATACTAATTATATAAAATTGTTGGAGGGGCTTATGGACATAAACACCGAAGAAAAGCTCGAACGCAGCGTTCTCATAGGCCTCGATGCCGATATATACGACGAAAAGGATTCCGTTTCAGAAAGCAGTATGGATGAGCTTTCAGAGCTTCTTTCAACCGCAGGCGGTATTGAAATTGCAAGAGTTATCCAAAAGCGAAAAGCCCCCGAGCCGAAAACGCTTATAGGTGCAGGAAAGGCCTCTGAGATAGCGGAGCTTATCTCGGCAAACGATATTACTCTTGCCGTTTTTGACAATGAGCTTTCTCCCTCGCAGACTAAAAACCTCGAGGATATTCTTGGAGTTCGCGTTGTTGACCGTTCCACCCTTATTCTTGATATTTTTGCAAGCCGTGCCGCTTCTCATGAAGGAAGGCTCCAGGTTGAGCTTGCTCAGTATAAATATCTTCTCCCACGTCTTACGGGAAGCTTCTCCGCACTCTCAAGGCTCGGTGGCGGAATAGGAACGCGAGGTCCCGGTGAAACGAAGCTTGAAACCGACAGACGCCATATAAGACGCAGAATTTCGCGCCTCGAAGAGGAGCTTTCCACCGTTATGCGCACTCGCGCTGAGCAGCGACGTGCAAGAATCAAGCGCGAGGTTCCTCTTGTTGCCCTTATCGGTTACACAAATGCGGGAAAATCGACGCTCCTCAATGCGCTCACGGATTCCGACATCCATGCAGAAAACAGGCTTTTTGATACGCTTGACCCGACAGCGAGGAAATTTCAGATAAGCGATACGGCAGAGGTTGTACTCTCCGATACGGTCGGCTTTATAAGAAAGCTTCCGCACCACCTGACCCGTGCTTTCCGCGCAACACTTGAAGAGCTTTTGTATGCAGACCTTCTGCTGCACGTGGTCGATGCTTCAAACCCGGAGTTCCCCGAGCACGGCAAGGTTGTTATCGATGTCATACGCGACCTCGGTGCTGAGGCAACACCTTGTATTACGGTTTTCAACAAGTGCGACCTTGTTTCTGACCGTTCCCTTTTTGAACACGACCCCGACTCTGTATGCATTTCCGCTAAAACGGGTGAGGGTTTTGATAGCTTAAAGCAAAAAATCTGCAGCTCACTCTCGCTGAATGCAAGACGCATAGAGCTTGTTATCCCATATTCCAAGACACAGCTTTTAGACCTTCTTCACCGAGAGGCAAAGGTTTTATCCACAGAATACCAAAACGACGGTGTCTCGGTCTGTGCCGAGGTTTCCGACCGCACATACGGAAAAATTATCCACGAATTACAGGGTGATGTGAATGACAGCATTTAGAATACCTGCGCACGACGGAGTGGACGAATTTGTCGAAAAACGCTCGCGCTTTATCGGTGCCGTGCGCTACACCAAAACGGAAGAGGAAGCACTTGCCTTTATTGCGGAAATAAACGAAAAGCACAAGAGCGCGACACATAACGTATATGCATACTCCATCCGTGACAACAACATAATGCGCTATTCCGATAACGGTGAGCCGCAGGGCACAGCAGGGCTTCCTGTTCTTGACGTTTTCAGGAAGGAAGAGGTTTTTGACTTCTGCTGTGTTGTCACACGTTACTTTGGCGGCACACTTCTTGGTACGGGCGGGCTTGTTCGTGCATATTCACATTCCGCAAAGATTGCGCTTGATGCAGCAGGGATTGCTGTTATGCGCCTCTGGACTGACGGGAAGATGAGTATGCCTTATAACCTTTTCGAGATTGTAGGAAAGGCATTAAATGAGCTTGGTGCAAAGATTACCGATACCGACTACGGCGCGGAGGTTACACTTTCCTTTCTCATTCCGACAGAAGAATTTGACGCGCTTTCAGACAAAATTTTTGACCTGACCGCAGGCAGAGTTATAACACGCCGCGGTGAGGATAAATTTATGGCAGTGTAAATTGCAATTTACATAAAGGAGTTTTTATTATGAAAAGAGCACTCGCTATCATCACACTTATAACTATTGTCTTTACCCTTTCCTCCTGCGGTAATAGTGACGAGGATAAATTTGCCGAGATGCAGACACGCCTTACCGACGCAGGCTATGAGGTTCGCGAGACGTTTGTTGACTCAAACTTCAAGGACGTTGTTTCGGCATTCTCATTGAAGATTCCTTTTGGTAAGGAGACCTTCATTTCCGTTCCTGTTATTCTCACCAAAAACAGTTCTTCAGCGAAGAAGAACTGTGAACTTTTCGGCGAGGAAAGCAGCAATGAAGCCATACAGAGTGGAAGTATTTTTGCTTTCTACGACAAAGGCTATCCCGACAACATCAAGCAGCTTGTAAAAGCAGTTATCGACGGTAAAGAAATACCGAAGAAATAAACAAAAAGCTCTCTGCTTCCCAGAAGCAGAGAGCTTTTATTTTTACAGTAATGAAATCACGAGCGGTATTGTGACGAGCGCAAGAATTGCTGACATAAAGCAGATTTTAGCCCCCGAAACGGCATCACCGCCGTATGCCTCAGGAAAAACAACGCTGTTTACTCCACACGGCATTGCGAGAACAACAACCGCAGGGAAAATCCACTCTTCCGGAAGATTAAAAAGTCTGAATACCAGAAGTGATATGAGCGGAATAGCAAGAAGCCTTATTGCCGCTGTAACGTATGAGTGCCAGTCTGAAAGCACTGCCTTGATGTCGATTCGGGCGAAAACCGTTCCTGTCAAAATCATCGCTACCGGCATGACACAGTTGTTGCAGGCTACGAGGATTTTGTCGACAGGCCCCGGTATTTTTACAGCTAGAAGTCCTACTATCATTCCCAAAAACACCGCAACAAGTGACGGGTTAAGAAGTGCCTTGAATGTTAGCTTTTTATTCGGGGTCAACAGATATATTCCCGCAGTGTAAATAAAGATGTTATATACTATGCAGAAAACCTGTGTGTCAAGGAATTTTTCGGGAAAAAGTCCTTGAACAAGCGGATATGCCATCATTCCAAGGTTCGGAATCGCAAAGCTGTATATGTATATATCACGCGTAAGGCGGTTTTTTGCAAGAATTCTTGAAAGAAATATTGCAAGTACCGTTGTTACACCAAGTACCGCACAGGAGAAAAGTATTATCTTGAGCTTTTCGGTAACAACATCCGTCGTAAAGCCCGTCGCAAACACGCGAAATGCCATTGCAGGCAAGAAAAGATTTACAACAATTTTTGAAAGAGTTCCTCCCGCGGACTGGTCAAGAATCTTTTTCTTTGCAAAGAAAAAACCCATTCCCATAAAGAAGAACATTATTACAAGCTGCTTTATTGTAATTATCGCCGATCCCACAAAATACACCTCTTTTTTCGTACCGTTTCATTATACAACCCGACTTTTACAAAGTCAATACAAAAACCCGCGGAAAGCCTGTTTCCGCGGGTTTTATTCTAATTACTTTTTTCGAATTGTTGCTTTATCATCATATCCTTAACCTTCATAAGTCGGGTAAGGTTTCCGCGCTCGTTTTCGTCAAGCTTCATGGTGATCATGCGTATGGTCTCCTCAAGCTGAGGAATCATAACGTATTCAAGAGCATTTACGCGACGACGCGTTTTTTCTATCTCCTGGGCAAGAAGCTGTGCCGACTTTTCAGTTTCTGCAAGCTTCAAAAGGCTTGGAAGCACCTTTGAAAGCCCGTCCACCGCATCGTCAAGCTCGCCCGAGACAAATGCATAGCCATACGGGTAAACGCTGTTTCCGTCACTTTCGGAGAATGAAAACTCCGGAACATTTACGCTCATTATATTGTTGTATGAAACGTCAAGCTCAACGGTCTTTGTCGGGCACATCAGGGATTGTTCAAGCATTTCCGGCGACATTACCGCACTTGCGACGGTTATACCGCGGTTTGCATCCTGTAGTGCCTCTTCAACCTCAACACGAAGCCTTTTGTTTTCACGTACGATATCGAGAAAGCGTTTCATAAGCTCATCGCGCTTGTCTTTCAAGAGCTTATGTCCGCGCCTTGCCGTGGAAACTCGCCCTTTAAGGCGCTTGAGCTCCATACGGGTAGGATTGACATTTAATGTTGCCATAAACAGTACCCCTTCTTAGTTTGCCTCTTTCGGGAGATATTTTTCGATAAGCTCGGGCTTGATTCTCTTAAGCTCTGACTTGGGCAGAATGGAAAGAAGCTTCCAGCCGAGGTCGAGAGTTTCCTCAATTGAACGGTTTTCGTTATAGCCCTGATTTACATACTGTTTTTCAAACTCATCTGAGAACTTTGCATAGAGCTTGTCAATATCGGAAAGAGCTGCCTCACCGAGGATTGTCATAAGCTCTTTTGCTTCTTTTCCTCGTGCGTATGCCGCAAAGAGCTGGTTCATTGTTCCCGAATGGTCCTCACGGGTCTTGTCGGTACCGATACCCTTATCCTTGAGTCGTGAAAGAGACGGAAGAACGTCAACAGGCGGAAGGATATTTTTTCTATAAAGCTCACGAGAGAGGATAATCTGTCCCTCTGTGATATATCCTGTAAGGTCAGGGATAGGATGAGTCTTGTCATCCTCAGGCATTGAAAGAATCGGAATCATCGTGATTGAGCCTTCGCTCTCAAGGTTTCTTCCAGCTCTTTCATACATTGTTGCAAGGTCAGTATAAAGGTAACCCGGATAACCGCGTCGTCCCGGTACTTCCTTACGTGCTGCAGAAACCTCACGGAGAGCTTCTGCGTAGTTTGTGATGTCTGTCAAAATGACAAGAACGTGCATATCCTTTTCAAATGCAAGATACTCTGCAGCGGTGAGCGCCATTCGCGGAGTTGAAATACGCTCAATTGCAGGGTCGTTTGCAAGGTTTATAAAGAGAACTGTGCGGTCAATCGCTCCTGTTCTCTTAAAGTCGCTTATGAAGAAGTCTGCCTCTTCAAATGTAATACCGATAGCGGCAAATACAACGGCGAACTTTGCATCAGCTTTTAGCACCTTTGCCTGACGCGCAATCTGAGCTGCAAGCTGTGCGTGCGGAAGACCTGAGCCCGAGAAAATCGGGAGTTTCTGTCCTCTTACAAGAGTGTTAAGACCGTCAATAGTCGAAACACCTGTCTGGATGAATTCATCGGGATAGTTACGTGATGCCGGATTCATCGGCATACCGTTTATGTTTCTTCTCTCTTCTGCGAGAATTTCAGGCCCGCCGTCCTTCGGTCTTCCCATGCCGTCGAAAACGCGGCCGAGCATATCCTCGGATACGCCAAGCTCTATTCCATGGCCAAGGAAACGTACCTTGCTGTCGCGGAGGTTTATACCTGCGCTGTTTTCAAAAAGCTGAACGAGAACGTCATTTCCGTTAACTTCAAGTACCTTGCAACGGCGACGGCTTCCGTCGGGAAGCTCTACTTCGCCGAGCTCGTCGTATGCTACCTCTGAAACATCGCGGACCAACATAAGAGGTCCTGTAACTTCACGAATAGTGCGATATTCTTTTATCATTACTGTACCTCCTTTGAGCTGAGCGCGCCCATTTCTTTTTCCATAAGTGCTTCAATCTCGTCGTACTCTTTGTTGTATGTTTCATTGGATACGTCCTTTGCGCGGCCGAGCTTCTCTCTTGCGCTTACGGAGAAGATGTCGCGAAGGTCAGCACCGGAGGCTACAGCACGGCGCGAGAAGTCGTAGTACTTGAGAATAAGCTTCATAAGACGTGCCTGTTTCTCAAGCGGTGTATAGCTGTCTGTATCGGAGAACGCGTTTTGCTGCAGGAAGTCCTCACGGATAATCTGTGCAGTTTCAAGAGTTACGCGGTCCTCGTTTGAGAGCGCATCAATACCGACAAGACGGACAATTTCCTGGAGCTCTGACTCGAGCTGAAGAAGATTCATTGCCTCGCCACGGTTTTTCATAAACTCACGTGTTACGTTTTCGTCAAACCACGCTGAAAGTCTGTCAAGATAGAGGGAATATGAGTTAAGCCAGTTGATTGCCGGGAAGTGACGACGGTATGCAAGGGATGAATCAAGACCCCAGAAAACCTTTACGATTCGGAGTGTTGCCTGAGCAACAGGCTCTGAAATATCACCACCCGGAGGTGAAACCGCACCGATGGCGGTGAGTGAACCGCGTCTTTCCTCACCACAGACGGCAAAGATGCGTCCTGCACGCTCATAGAACTGAGCAAGACGTGAGGCAAGGTATGCGGGGTATCCCTCTTCACCCGGCATTTCCTCAAGACGGCCTGACATTTCGCGGAGTGCCTCTGCCCAACGTGATGTGGAGTCAGCGATAACCGCAACGTCATAACCCATATCTCTGTAATACTCTGCGATTGTTATACCTGTATAAATAGAAGCTTCACGCGCTGCAACAGGCATATCAGATGTATTTGCGATAAGCACCGTTCTCTTCATAAGTGACTCGCCTGTCTTCGGGTCGCGAAGCTCAGGGAACTCACGGAGAACGTCTGTCATCTCATTTCCGCGCTCACCGCAGCCGATGTAGACAACGATATCAACGTCAGACCACTTTGCAAGCTGGTGCTGAACAACTGTCTTTCCGCTTCCAAACGGGCCCGGAACTGCAGCCGCGCCACCCTTTGCAATCGGGAACATAGTGTCGATAACTCTCTGTCCCGTAATCATCGGGACATCAGGCGGCATTTTTTCCTTATACGGGCGGCCTACACGAACAGGCCACTTCTGAAGCATTGCTACTTCTACGACCTTTCCACCCTCTGTTTTAATCTTACATACGGTGTCTTCTACCTTAAAGCTTCCACTTGTGATCTCAACAATCTCACCGGAGATGCCATGCGGTACCATAACGCGATGCTCAACGATAACCGTTTCCTGAACGGTACCGATGATATCACCGGATACTACATTGTCTCCGACTTTTTTTGTTGCGGTAAAATCCCATACGCGCTCGCGATCAATGTTTTTTACATCAATTCCGCGGTGGATGTTACTTCCGCACATCTCACGGATTTTTTCAAGCGGGCGCTGAATCCCGTCGTATATATTCTCTATAAGACCCGGAGCAAGTTCAACTGAGAGCGGTGCACCTGTTGTTACTACCGCATCACCAAACTTTACGCCTGCCGTTTCTTCGTAAACCTGGATGGATGCACGATCGCCGCGCATCTCTATTATCTCGCCGATGAGCTTGTTTTCACCGACATGAACAACGTCAAACATATTTGCATCTGACATTCCCTCCGCTACAATAAGCGGACCCGAAACTTTAATAATTTTTCCGATTGTCATATGTTTACCAATTCCCTTCTAAGCATCAGCCTAAAATATCTGCGCCTACCGCACGCTCAACTGCGGCTTTTACGCCCTTCATACCAAGCCCGAGTGAGCCTTCCTTGCCGGGGATGAGGATAATTGCAGGCAAAGGGCTGTCCTTAAATTTTGCAATCTCCTCAGGGATTAAGGACGCGAGCTGCTCGGTAATATAAATAACTGCATAGTCTTCCTTTGCCGTTTTTGTGAGCACCTTTGCTGCCTCTTCCGCATTTTCTGCCGGACGGGCGTCAAAACCGAGGGTGCGATAGCCGAGGATGCTTTCGCGGTCGCCTATAACTGCTATTTTCTTAGCCATTGTTTATCCCTCTCAATCTTATTCGTATTTGCTCGGGAGAGAGGTTTTCAAATTTTCCTGCCATGATTATTCTTACCAGTTGTGCCTCGGATTCCTTTGCCGCAAGATACGCAATGATCGGTTTCTCATTGAAAGAAACGTATTTTACCTCCTGCATATATGCAATAAGTGCATTGTCAAGCTCGCGTTCAAACTCTGTAAACCCGACCTCACCACGGCTTACTCGATCGCCTAGCTCCGCCGCATCGACAAGCGGTGAAGTGCGGTATGCATCCTTGAGGTCGCCTGAAGAAAGTGCCGAAAGACCTATGTTTCCACCTGGGATATAGGCGCTTTCAAGAACGTCACTACCCATATTGCGACGGCGGACACGCACCGCTGTACGGATGTTTGACACATCGCACATAAGCTTTACGTAGTTTATAAGAAACTCACTGCCGGAAGCTCTTGCCGCATCAAGCATCATATCAAAGCATGCGGCATCAAGAACAAAGTCTGAAACCTGCGGATTTCTCGTGTGCGAGAGCTTTTCCGCAGCAAGCTCTATTGCCTCCGCCATCTTCTCCGGGAGATTTGAAAAATCTCCGAGACGAACTGCCGACATCAAGTCAGCAACCGGTACGGTAGAAAAATGAGACATAAGGTGCCGAGGGTCCTCTCCGGTCAGCTGAGCCTTGAGAGCTGCCTTTATGTTATGAAAATCATATTTTAAGAGAAATACATCTTTCAGCGCCGGGTTTTCCGAAACCTCGACGACAAGAGAGATAGCCTGCTCCTGCATCTTGGAGATTGCCTGACATACATCAGAAAAGCTCCTTGCCGAAACCTCGGGGTATCCTGCCTCTGAAAGAATTTTTGCTGCCTCTTCCGGTGTTTTCGCATCTACCATACGCGATATCTGCGACGCCGTAAGCAGGCTTTTTTCATTTGCACGAATACGCATAGTTGCATATACGTAATCAGTATCACGAAATTTCATTAAAAGACCTCCAGATAGCCTTTTTTACGAAAAGAGAATATCCGCAATATCGCGACTCAATTCCTCGCGCTTCTGAGAAACGAGAGAATCGAAGGTGCAGTTTACCTCGGTATTTCCGCACTTGAGTACAAGTCCGTCAATATCCCTTACCTCGTCGGATACCTTGAGGTTGGGGTTTTTCGAAACGCCTTCGGAAATCTTTGCGCCAAGAGAGTCACGAACCGTCTTTGAGAGTATAATCTCTCCGCCCTTATCGTCTGCCGCCAGATGCGCAAGAGATACAAGAACGTCTGCAAGCTCGTCGCCGCGAAGGGACTTGAGGTTGTCAACTGCCGTGTCAAACGCGCGTGTTATAAGCTCCTGTTTCTTTGCAAGGAGCATCTTTTTCGATTCAAGATTTGCAGCCCCCAAAAGGCGTGCGCGCAAAGCCTCTGCCTCTTCATTTGCGCGCTGCATCTCTTCTTTTTCTATTTTTTCGGCGCGGGCTTTATACTCCGCAGAGATTTTCTCTGCTTCACCCGAGGCTTCCGAAATAATGTTGCGCACACGCTCTTCGGCATCGGCATTTATCCGATTTGTAATTTTTTCAATACCGTTCATATAATATGACCGCCTTATTTTATACCGTTAAGCATAAGGAATGAAACAAGAAGTGCCAAAACAGCGTATGTTTCAACCATAGCTGCGTAAATCATAGCCTTTGAAACTTCTTCAGGACGCTTTGCAACAACACCGATACCAGCAGCTGCAACTCTTCCCTGTCTGATTGCTGAGTAGTAACCTACCATAGCAATCGGGAGACATGAGAGGAAGATGTAAAGTCCGTTTATGAATGTAAGCTCAACCTGTGCGTCTCCACCAACGAAGCCTACCTTAAGAAGAACGAGGAATCCGATAAGAAGACCATAAATACCCTGTGTTGCAGGAAGGGCCTGAAGAAGAAGTGTCTGACCGAACTTTGACGGGTCCTCTGCTACTACTCCTGATGCTGCCTCACCAACGATACCTACACCCTTTGCCGAACCCATTCCCGGAAGGAATGTCGCAAGTGCTGCGCCTAAAAGTGCCAGTGCTGTTCCGAAAATTTCCATTTTAATTTTCCTCCTTGATTATGTCAATATTTTTTGTTTTTATTGTAAGCGGTGCAAACTGACGTCCGCCGCTTTCATAGAACTTACCAAAGTACTCGACGTATTGAAGACGTGCCGAGTGGACAAATGATCCTACCAAGTTTATTGCGATGTTGAATACGTGACCAATAAGAAATACCACAAAGAAGCCGACGGGGCCCGTGAGTATTCCCATCGTATTTACAACCGTTCCAACAACAGCCGTTGAAAGAGAAAGTGCGAGCAGTCTTGAATACGAAAGTATATCGGAGAAGTATCCCGTAACGTCATAAAGACTGAGAACTCCGCTGAAGAACTTCATTATGATATTCTTTTTTGCCCTGCCCTGCGTGAGCACAAGCCCTATTACACCTACAAGCAGGATGTAAAGACCAACACCTGTGTTGAAAATGCAGGTAATTGCTCCGGCAAACACTACCCACCAGAGGCCGATGTCAAAAATCGCCGCCCAGACCTCACCGTCGCGAATCATCATATAGAACTTTACCGCCATACCTGCGACTATCTGCACACCGCCAAGCGCAAGTGAGAATATAAGCATCGTCATCGGGTCGTTGGTCGGGTTAAACCACAGTGCCATATCATGCGGGAAAGTCTTGCCCGTAAAGAGCAGGTATACTGACGGTATCGCGTCTCCGAAGAATCCTCCGAAAAGCGCACCCCAGATAACAGTTGATGCACCACAGATTACCGCAAGCTGCATAAAGCTTTTGAAACCTCCGCGAGGCTTGAGCTTCAGTAGTGCAAATATGCCCGCAAGCATAAGAAGAAGTCCGTATCCCGCGTCAGAGAGCATTATTCCAAAGAAGATGGCGAAGAAAGGTGCCATCGTCGGGTTCGGGTCAATGCCCGTATATGCCGGTGCACTGTACATATTGGTTACAACCTCAAAAGGTGCTATCAGCTTCGAGTTGTAGGTAAGAGTCGGTGGCTCTTCTCCTTCTACGGGATCTGCGAATTCGTATGCACATCCGTTTACATCAAAGAACTCCGAAAGCATCTTTTCTTCACGCGCAGGTGCCCAGCCTTCGATGTAGAAGGTGTTTTTCGTGAGCTTTCCCTTTTCCGACTCAACCTCACACGTAAGTCTCGTAGCAATAGCATCGTGCGCAGTGAGGAGCAGGTCGTAGGTCTCACGGTCAACCGAGAGGTTTTTGCGTGCCTCATCTATCTGTTTATCAAGAAGCTTTATTTCTTTTTTGATTTCTTCTACCTTTTCCGACGCCGTGACATTTACGCCGCGGAATCGGACTAAGCTCGCGCCAAGCTCTTTTATAACTTCGCGGATTTTTTCACCCGTTTCCTTGTGGCAAATACCGAGAAGGTACCTAAGCTCAGCGCCCTCGGATATCTCATAGAACTCAAAAAGCTCCGAGGTCTCTTTTGCCTTTTCTTCTACCTCGGAAAACGAAACGCCTGCGGGCACTGTGAACAAAAACGTTTCAAACGACTTTCCCTCAGGTGTATCAAGCGGGAGCGGGAGCCCCTGCCATGGCATATACGTTTCAGAAAGTGTTATAAGCTTTGAGCGTTTGTCGCAAAGCTCATTATAACTTCTTTCATTTTCGTTTATTGCTCTTGCCGCATCCAGCGCATTTTTCGTAAGTTCAGAAGAAAAAAGGCGTTTCTCGGTTATCGCAACGCGGGGAGAAAACATCCCTTTTTTCAGCTTGCCGTACTTTCTTGCAATCGCCTCGGCATCGAGAATAGAGTCAAGTGCTTCCGAAAGCGCTTCCGAATCAGTTGTGACGTCGCCAAACATCGCTTCTTCTTCGTCTGTTCCAGAAAGCTCAACTGCGCCTATATGGCTTAAAAGACGCATGATTTTTTCTCTGTCCTCTGCCATCGCAAGAAGCCGCAGCCTCTTCATTCTGACAATTGACATTATCCTTTCACGACCCTTTCTGCGATTTCCGCTGCTGCTTCCTTCATTTTCCCTTCAGCAAGAGCGGAGAGCTTGTCCGCATCCCCCGCCTTCTCAGAAAGGATTTCAGAAAGCGCCGTTTCGGCTTCCTTTCTTGCACGATCGAGAAGCTCATGTGCTACAGTCTGCATCCTTGCCTCTGTATCCGAGAGAAGCTTCTCGCCTGCCTTTTTTGCATCAGCAATAATCTTTCTTGCTTCGGCCTCGGCTTTTGCGATTTTCTCTTCCGTTTCTCTCTCGCAAAGCACTATCTTTTTGACAGCTTCCTTAGCCATATTTTCACCGCCTTCGGCTGTTTTTGAATATTTATTGTAGTATACCACATTTTCCCTTTTTTATCAACGACATATATAATTAATTTTTTCCTTTTTTACAGTCGCAAGATTGACATTTCCCCATTTCTGCCATACAATTAAAAATAGAATGTTTTTACTTTGGGAGATACGCTATGCGCGACTTTTTACACACAAAACTAACCGAAAACGAAATATTTGAAATGAGCTCTACCGCGCTCGCACACATAGGCGATGCGGCGTTTGAGCTTATGGTGCGCGCAAACCTCACAAAAGAGGGGAAGCGCGCGGCAGGTGAGCTTCACAAAAGCACTGTTATGGCAGTATCGGCCTCGGCACAGAAGTGCGCTGCAGAAAAAATCCTTCCTCTTCTCACAGAGGAGGAAAACACAGTATTCTTGCGCGGAAGAAACTCAAAAGTCAACACCATCCCCAAGCACTCTGACCCTGCCACGTATCATACAGCAACCGCGTTTGAAGCACTTTGGGGATATCTCTATCTCCTCGGGAGATACGACCGCTTAAACGAGCTTTTTGAAGTTATACTTTCAGAATAATTGACTTTATGGTGATTTGTTATGACCGGCACACTTATTGTAAACAAATTCTTAAAAAGCAATAAATTTGATGATATCTACTCGCGCCTTAAAGAGTCTTTTGAAAGACTCGGCGTCGGACTTTCAGTATACACAAATGCAGACCTCTTGCATACCGTGGGCGGTGATATCAACTTCTCTGATAAACCGGACTTTATCCTTTTCTGGGACAAGGACATCTCCCTTGCAAAAGCAATCGAAGCGCACGGAATAAAGGTTTTTAATTCATCCTCTGCAATCGAAGTTTGCGATGATAAGTCAAAAATGCACCTTGCGCTAAGCAGCCTCCCCATGCCGAAGACCGTTATCGCGCCGATGACCTTTCCGAATATCGGCTTCACCGACACCGGTTTTCTCAATAATGTAGAAACACTTCTCGGCTTTCCGATTGTAGTAAAAGAATGCTTTGGCTCTTTTGGTGCACAGGTGTATCTTGCAAAGGACATGGACGAGCTCCGAAAGGTTGTAAAGGCGCACGAGAGCGTGCCGCTTCTTTTCCAGGAGTTTATCACCGAAAGTTCCGGGCGCGACATCCGCATAAACGTAGTTGGTGACAAGGTAGTTACCGCGATGCTGCGAGAAAGTAAGTTTGGCGACTTTCGTTCAAACATAACACTTGGCGGAACGGCACTTCCGTATTCTCCGACGGATGAGGAATGCGAACTTGCACTCCTTGCAACAAAAAGACTCGGCCTTGATTTTGCAGGCGTAGATATTCTATTCGGTCCTGACGGGCCGCTACTCTGCGAGGTCAACTCAAACGCGCATTTTAAGAGCACCTATGACTGCACAGGGGTAAACCTCGCGGATTTCATCGCAGAGCATATAACGGATAAGTGCAGGTGATTTTCTTTGAAGGCTTGGCTTATATATGAAAAAGAAGGCGCCACAAGAAACCGTGACTATATTGATATGCACATCGAAAAGGGAAAAAGACTCGGCATTGAGTTTCTCCTTGTTATCTGTGATGTGGAGGAGCTTCCGCCCTCCCTTCCCGATTTTGCGATAGTCCGTGCAATGCGCCCCGATATAACAAAAAAGCTCGAGGATATGGGCATCCCCGTATTTAACAACTACCATGTTTCTTCGATATGCAATAACAAAGCAAGAACGTATGAATATCTCGCAGAAAGAGGTATTCCTGTCATCCCGTGGATATCGGCAAAATCAACGGACGTACCGATTAAAGTACCGTACTTCCCCGCCGTTATAAAACCCTGCGGAGGGCACGGTGGAGAAAATGTGAGTATTATAAAAAACGAAGAAGAATATCTCTTGGCGCTGAAACGTATTCACCCCGACGAGTATGTCATCCAGCCCGTTGCAACAGGTGTAGGCCGCGATATGCGTGTCTACGTCGTCGGAGGAAAAATCTGCGGCGCGGTACTGAGAATGTCAAAGGATGATTTTCGCAGCAACTTCTCTCTTGGCGGAGATGTCCAAAAAGCTACGCTTTCAGATGAGGAAAGAGAGCTTAGTGAGGCTGTTATTTCACTTTTTGATTTTGGTATGTGCGGAATTGATATAATGTACCACGAGGGAAGTCCTGTGATAAACGAAATAGAGGATGTTGTCGGCGCGCGTATGCTTTATAAAACACACGACATTGACATCCTCGAAATATACTTAAACTACATAAAGGAGCGTATGGGCCAATAGCCCATACGCTCCTTTGGAATATTTATCTTCTCTTTCGCGTAAACTTTTCTCGGAGGCGATTTTTATGAAAAACAAAGTTAAAACCTTCGCAATTTTTATTCTCATTTCTCTTGCCGTAGGCGGTCTTTCCGCATTTCTCACCCGTGGAAATATGAGCGTTTTTGACGAGGTGACAAAACCCCCGCTTACCCCACCCGCGATTGTTTTTCCGATAGTTTGGAGCATCCTCTATATTCTTATGGGTATTTCCGCAGCGCGAGTGTATCTTCGCGAGGGCGATTCCGGTGCTATCCGCGTTTTTGGAATAAACCTCATCCTCAACTTCTTCTGGAGCATTATCTTTTTTAATCTCCGCGCATTTTGTTTTGCAGCACTCTGGCTCATTCTCCTTTTCATAACCGTTCTTTCAATGACTATAAAATTCTGGCGAATTGACAAGCTTGCAGGAGCACTTCAGATTCCGTACCTTGTATGGCTCGTTATTGCAGGCTACCTTAATATTTTCATTTGTCTTGTAAATTGACTTTTTTCCATATTAGTGTATAATAATCTCATACAAAACACTTGGAGGATTATTATATGATTATCATCGAAATGGAAAACGGAAAGAAGATAAAGCTCGAGCTCGATGCTTCTGCCGCTCCCATAACCTGCGAAAATTTTGAAAAGCTCGTACGCGACGGTTTTTATGACGGTCTTACATTTCACCGCATAATCCCCGGCTTTATGATTCAGGGCGGTTGTCCTCTCGGCACGGGTACCGGCGGTCCCGGACATTCTATCAAGGGTGAGTTTAAGTCAAACGGTATAGATAACCCCATAAAGCACACACGCGGCGTTATTTCCATGGCACGTTCAATGATGCCGAACTCCGCTGGAAGCCAGTTCTTCATTATGCACAAAGATGCTCCGCATCTCGACGGCAACTATGCAGCATTTGGCCGTGTAGTCGAGGGCATTGAGGTGGTCGACGAAATTGCAGAGGTCGCGACAGACTTCTCCGATAAACCCTTAAAGCCCGTTGTGATCAAGAGCATTACAATCGAATAACGGAGGACTTATTATGAAAAAGATTATTGCTCTTTCGCTTGTCTTTATACTCTGCCTTTCGCTTCTTGTTTCCTGCGGAAAGACAAAGAGCGAAAAGCTCCTTGATACTTACACCGAAATAGCAAACTACTACGCCGGCCTTGCAAAAACAGTTTCAAACTCATACACCTCTGCACATACAAATAAATTCTCAAAGCTCGGCACAGAGCTTACCGATATTGCAATGAAGCTTGCAAAAGAAGGCTCGACAATGACAGACGAAGAGCTTGATAAGTTGGCTGACACGTTAAGTGACATAAAAGCTCAGCTTGAAGTAATAGAAGGTGACCTTTCTCCCGAAAGCGCACCCGAAACCTCTTCCGCAAACTAAACCAAATAAAAATCCACCCTGTATCACAACAGGGTGGATTTTTTATGAATTTGTCTTTTTGTTAATGAATTTTGCGTGAAGCTTTGAGTACATAATTTTCTGGCTGTCGTACAGTCCGGTATAGCCTGAGAACATGAAGCTTATTCCGCAAACAAGGATAAATACTGTTATGTTCTTTCCGCCAAAAACCTCAAGCGCGAGTAAAAACGAGGTTATCGGGCAGTTTGTGACGCCACAGAAAACGGCAACAAAGCCAATCGCTGCACCAAGAGCTGCAGGAAGTCCCAAAAGGTGACCGATAACACATCCGAACGTTGCGCCGATAAAGAACGACGGAACAATCTCTCCACCCTTAAAGCCTGCTGCAATGGTTATTGCAGTGATAACTATTTTTATAAGAAATGCAAATGAGTTTGCCTCGCCGCCGATTGCACGGCCTATAACTTCCATACCTGCGCCGTTGTAATCGTATGTACCGAGGATAAGCGTGGCTATAAGTACAAGCACGCCTCCGGCGAAAGCACGGAGATAGTCATTTTTGAAAAGCTTTTTCATTGCCTTTTCTGCACCTTCAATGGAAAGGCAAAAGATTATTGCAACAACCGCACACAGAATTGCAAGGACAGCCGCGCGGGATAGGAGCGGAAGCGTAACCGTCTCGGTCAGAATTTCAAACGAAACTGGAGCTATGCCGAAATAAGATGCAATGGCACACGCTGAGAGTGAGGATATAATGCACGGCACAAGAGCCGAGTAGTAAATAATACCCACACTTGTAACCTCAAGTGCGAAAAATATTGCGGCGATGGGAGTACCGAAAAGTGCCGCAAACACCGCGCTCATTCCCGCCATGACTATGATGTTGCGTTCTTCGCGCTTTATCCGGAAAATATGGCCGAGGTTATAGCCGATGCTTCCACCCAGCTGAAGCGCTGCACCCTCACGCCCCGCAGAACCGCCGAGAAGGTGTGTTATCACGGTGCTCACAAAGATGAGCGGAGCCATAATCCACGGTATGTCTTTCTCTCCGCGGACGGATTTTATTACGCGGTTTGTATCTATTCTGTGATTTGAAAGCTTATAGAGTGCGCATATTAAAAGCGCGCCGAGAGGCAGGAGAAAATATATCCACGTATTTTCACCCCTGAACTCCGTTACATGCTCTATGCACAAGTGAAAAGCACTTCCAACTGCGCCTCCGATGAGACCCACAACACTCGCGACCAAAAGCCACTTTATAAAAGTCCAGATATAGTCAAGTCCTCTTTTTGCCAACTGTTTCAAATCTTCTCATTCCTTTTCGTGTTAAAATCCGAATGTCCAAACGGACATCCGGATTTTTGTTACTTACTCTGTTTTTTCTCTTCTGCAAGCTGAAGCTTTGTCTGACGACGCATCTTAACCTCATCTGACATCGGCTTGATATCGCCTGCAGCAGTGAGCGCCATGCGTGTAAAGAGCGGTCCTACAAGCTCATAAATCAAAACTGCAAAAAGCGTAATGTTGCGAATAAGTCCGCCAATTTCCGTGCCGAGCTGAGTTGCTGCAATCGTGCACATACCGAGCGCAACGCCCGCCTGAGGAAGAAGCGTGATTCCGAGATACTTGCAGATATTCGGTGCGCATTTTGACATCTTTGCGCTTGCATATGTTCCAAAGTATTTTCCGAGTGAGCGGAAAACTATGTATATAACTCCGATTCCGACAATTGCAACATCGGAGAATACACCGAGGCGAAGCTCTGCACCGCTTATTACAAAGAAGAGTGCAAAGAGCGGTGAAGTCCACTTATCAGAAGCATTCATAAGGTCCTCGGAAAGCGGACAGATATTGCAGAAAATCGTTCCGAGCATCATGCAGACAAGAAGTGAAGAAAAGCCCACATGGACAGGTCCGATATCAAACTTTATCATTGAAAGTGCAGTTGTTAAGAACACAAACGCGATTGTGAGATTCAAACGGTTTGTGTTTGAGTTGAATACCTTTTCAAGCTGTGTTAAAATCCAGCCCATAATCGCGCCGAGAGTGAGAGACGCAACAATCTCAACAATCGGGTTTACTATTATTGAAATTACATCAACCGTGCCACTGATAAGGGTTTTTGCGATACCGAAGGATACAGCAAAAACGATAAGACCAACTGCATCGTCAAGCGCAACAATCGGAAGGAGAAGATCGGTAAGCGGACCCTTTGCCTTATACTGTCTTACGACCATAAGCGTTGCTGCAGGAGCCGTTGCAGTCGCGATAGCACCGAGGGTAAGAACCTGTGCAAGGCTTATCTTATCGGGCATAAGAACGTGAAGAACATAAAGTGCAATATCTACAAAAAGCGTTGCGACAAGTGCCTGCAGGACACCGATTGTGAATGCCTGACGGCCGGTCTTTTTAAGGTCCTCAAGGCGGAACTCACTGCCTATCGAGAACGCGATAAAGCCAAGTGCTACCTGCGATATAACAGAAAGCGCCTCTACCTGGTCAAAGTCAGTAAATCCGAGATTTGTTATTCCAAGCGCTCCGAGGCAATACGGTCCTATAAGAACACCTGCGATAAGGTATGCAGTAACTGCCGGAAGCTTTAACGGCTTGAACACTCTTGTCATCATAAGTCCTGCAAGAAGCGCTACTGATACCGATAATAATGTACTCATTTTTCTAACCTCTTTTCTTTTCAAACATACTGATTATAGCACACAAAAAATTTTTTGCAAGCATTATTTTACCTTTTTCGCGGTTTTCTTGCCCTTTGTGTCACGCTGTGATATAATTGTCTCATTCAAAAAAAGGAAGTGTACTTATGAATATGAAAAAAGCTTTATCCGTATTTCTTCTTGCGCCGGTCATTTTCTCCTTGATGCTTTGCAGTTGCGGAAAAGAGAGTATTACGCTTGACGGAATAGAACTCTCCCCTATCGGTGGGGGAGATAAGAGCTTCAACTTCACCGTCACGGACAGTGAGGGGGGAACTGTCGGCTACACGGTTGCGACTGATGCCGATACCGTAGGCGGCGCACTTTTTGAACTCGATCTTATTGACGGTGAGCCGGGGCCTTATGGCCTTTATGTCAAAACCGTACTCGGCAAAACGCTCGACTATGATACCCACGGCAAGTACTGGGCGTTTTATATAGACGGGGTCTATGCTACCTCGGGCATTGATAAGACAGAAATAAAAAACGGCGCACACTACGCCCTCAAAGCAGAATAACATGAAGCTTCGTATTCGTGATATGGCAATTTTCGGCATGCTCGGAGCGCTCATGTATGCCTCGAAAATTGCAATGGAAATGCTCCCGAACATACACCTCATTGGTGTTTTTGTTGTGGCACTTACTGTTGTATACAGAAAACGGGCGCTTTACCCGATTTATATCTTTGTGCTCATAACCGGTCTTTTTTCAGGCTTTGCGTTATGGTGGATTCCCTATATCTATATATGGACACTTCTCTGGGGTACCGTTATGCTTCTGCCAAAGAATATGAATAAATTTACGCGCCCCTTTGTGTATATGTCGGTATGTGCACTCCACGGTTTCCTCTACGGTACACTATATGCTCCCACTCAGGCTCTCATGTTCGGGCTCGATTTTAGTGGTATGATAGCCTGGATTGTTGCAGGACTTCCGTTTGACCTTATCCACGGTATAAGTAATTTCTTCTGCGCTTCACTTATCGTCCCGATAATCCACGCACTCAATATAGCAGAAAAGTACAGGAATTCTATATAAATAACGGGGTTGTTCTTATGTTTTTCAAGCTTCGGCCAAAAGCTTGTATGCTTACGCTTCTCGGCAGCTTCATTCTTGCCTTTGGTATTTACAACATTCATTCCGTCTCCGCCATTTCCGAGGGCGGAGTTTTAGGACTTACTCTTTTTATCGAACATTGGACAGGGATTTCACCTGCCATTTCGGGACTTATTTTCAATGTTGCTTTCTACCTCTTCGGTTGGAGAACACTTGGCAACAACTTTATCGGATACTCCATTTTTGCGTGCGGTGGGTTTTCTCTTTTCTATGCACTCATTGAACTGTTTCCGCCCATATACCCGGAAATTGCAAACCATCCTCTTGCCGCCGCAATTATCGGTGCTGTGTTCGTGGGTCTTGGTTGCGGAATCCCCATTTGTGCAGGCGGTGCGCCGACTGGGGACGATGCTCTTGCAATGAGTCTGTCAAAGATTTTCAAAGTAAACATAAGCGTAATATACTTATTGGGAGATCTTTTCACTCTTTCTCTTTCACTTACATATATCCCGCTTATAAGAATTGTTTATTCGCTCATAACCGTTGTTATCTCAGGACAGATAATCGGTGTTATGCAGAGGCTTTTCATGAAAGACGACGAGGACTGCACTTTCACTCCGCGCGATGTTTTAGTCGGCACACTACGAAACACCGCTCAGCTTGAGGTGGCACTGCGCGAAAAGTTTTACCACATACCTGCCGTCAGATTATATTCGGGTAACTTTCCGATAAATTATGTTGCAATTTATCAGTCTATCCACAAATTCGGTGAGGACGCAGGCGTTTACTATTACGGCGAGGTTACAGGACATAAGCTTTTGCGCCGTCGTGAGATATCGGAAATCCCAAAGGATTCTGACGAGGAGTATTACCGCTTTGAAATCCGCGAGTGGAAGATGCTCGCCTGTCCCATTCCTGCGCGTGACGGCGATTTCATAAATCTAAACACTTCGCTCTTTCTTTTGGAAAATGCGAAAAACACATCTGAGCTTTCACTTTTAACCGGTAGCGAACTTTCGCTATACCGAAAAATCGAAAAGCTACTCGCAAGAGAGCTCCGTGAAGTTCACGAAAACAAGAAGACAATAAAAATCACATCGAACAAACGGCTTACGGTATCAAAAAAAGACCGCACGCTTTTCTCCTGCGAGGTCACGGACTACAACAAAAACAGCCTATCTCTCTTCCGCGCGATTTTTTCAGCAATAAATAAAGCAGATTAGTTTACTTTAACAGTTAACTAGTCTGCTTTTTCTTCATATACTTTCCTTAAATCTTCGGGAAGCGGTGCCTCTATATCAATTTCCCCTGCATTGAACGGCAGCTCCATATGTAATCGGTGGGAATGAAGGGCGAGGCGCTCAGGAAGGAGCGGATGCTCACTACCGTAGAGAAAATCACCAACAAGCGGATGACCTATGTATGCCATATGCACGCGAATCTGATGCGTGCGACCTGTTTTCGGCACCACTTTTACAAGACTTCTTTTCCCGTTTGAGCTTATCACCTCGTAGGCAGTCTCTGCGAAATCACCGTCAGGACGCACCTCCCGCTCGATAACAGAACCGTCACGACGGCCGATAGGTGCGTTTATTACACCTTTCCTCTCGGCAGGCTCTCCCTCAACTACTGCGAGATACTCACGGTAAAAGCTTCCGCTATGCAAAAGACGGGATGCAAAGGTGTGGGAATATGCATTTTTTGCAACTGACATAACTCCCGAGACACCACGGTCAAGCCGATTTATAGGGCGGAACACAAAGCTTTTGCCCTTTTGCTTATAATACCACATAACAATGTTGCCGAGTGACGTTGAAAAATGACCGTGAGACGGGTGTACAGCAAGTCTTGCGGGTTTATTCACAACAAGAATATCCTCATTTTCGAAGAGGACATCAAGCTCACCCTCGGTTGCGACGACCATTTCAGACGCTCTTCCCTCTTCTTCAAGAATTACATCAATGACATCCCCCGTGTGTGCAATGTCTATCGCATATACGCTTTTGCCGTTGAGAAGAAGCCCGTTTTCCGTTTTCTTTATGCGATTGATGAGCATTCCCGAAACGCCAAAACGTTGCTTTAATATATCGGAAACCTTCTTGCCGTCATCAAGACTCTCCACAGTATATGTGAGCTTACGAAGCATCAAATCTGCTCCCTTCACGGCGGATGAATGCACCAACCGGAGCCTTGCACGGAAGCTTTACACGGACGTGTATCTTTGCCTGACGCGCAGACTCTATTTCTTCGCCCTTTTCGTTTATCATCTTATCAAAGATTACCTTTTGCGGCTCTGCCTTTGGCTGCATAAGCTCGTATTCCGTATTTATGTCAAACTTGTTCTTCTGTTCGAGCACTGCATTGCCGTCATCATCACATTCGACAACAGATGCGACAACGTCCCACGTTCTTATATACTCAGACGTTTCCGTTCTCTGGATTCTTTCCTCTCCGAAATAGAAGCCTGTGCAGTACTGTCTGTGGCTGACCTTGTTTACCTCTGTATCCCAGAACCCGTCGCGTTTCCACTCATCGGGATTCTTCACATACTCATCTATCGCAAGGCGGTATGCGTTTGTGACCGCCGCGCAGTAATATGCGGACTTTACTCTTCCCTCAATCTTGAAGCTGTCAATCCCTGCACCTATGAGCTCGGGAATATACGATACCATATTCATATCCTTTGAGTTGAAGATATGTGTACCGTACTCATCCTCGAAAACGGGGTAATACTCACCCGGGCGCTTTTCTTCCATAAGTGCATACTGCCAGCGGCAAGGCTGTGCGCAGTTGCCTCGGTTTGAGGAACGACCTGCAAGATAGTCTGAAATCATACATCTTCCCGAGTATGCCATACACATAGCACCGTGAACAAACGCCTCAATTTTAAGGTTTTTGTTTTTCTTCGCGCAAATCTCCGAAACCTCGGAAAGCGATGCCTCGCGCGCAAGACACACTCTCGCCGCACCAAGCTCATACCATGCATTTGCCGCAGCGACGTTCAACACACTTGCCTGAGTGCTTATATGTATCTCGGCCTTCGGGGCATACTTCTGTGCAAGGCGCATACAACCGAGGTCTGCGACGATTATGCCGTCAACCCCAATACCGCCGAGCATTTCAAGATACCCCGGCAAAAGCTCAAGGTCATAATTTCGCATGAGCGTATTGCAGGTTATATATACTTTTACATTGTTTTTATGGGCAAGGGCTACCGCAGACGAAAGCTCATCGCGTGAAAAGTTCTGAGAGGCTGTTCTCATTCCAAACATTTCCCCTGCCATATACACCGCATCCGCACCGTAAAGAATTGCGGCGCGGAGTTTTTCCATATCTCCTGCGGGTGAGAGAATCTCAGGTTTTTTAATTTCCATACTTATCCTCACGGATTGATTTTAGGTGTTTTCAGGTGCTCGTCATAGGTCTTGGAGAACTTATGTGTACCGTCTTCCTGGAGTGCAAAGAAGAGGTAGTCAGTATCGTTTGGATAGAGCGCCGCCTGTATCGACGCAAGACCCGGGTTTGCTATAGGTCCGGGCGGAAGCCCTTTGTATTTGTAGGTGTTGTATGCATTATCAATCTTTGTGTCGGCAATGCTTATTACCTTCTTGCGCTCACCGAGAACATACTGTACCGTTGCGCATGACTCAAGATACGGATATGTCTTACTGTTAAGACGGTTATGGAAGACAGATGAAATATTTGCCCTGTCCTTTGCCGTTGCCTCGCGCTCAATGATTGAAGCGAGAGTTATAAGCTCGTGAGTCGTCATCCCGAGTGTCCTTGCGCGCTCGCCCATCTCGGAGGTATACTTTATATCAAAATTTGAAAGGAACTTATTAAGCACGCGCTCAGGCATGTCATTTTTATAGAACTCGTACGTATCCGGGAAGAGATAACCCTCAAGCCTGTTTTCCTTGCCAAGCGGAATGTCCTTCAAGAAATCATAGTCAAAATCACTGTTTGCGGCAGCATCTAAAAGCGCATCCTTGTCGCAGACGCCGTTTGTTGCCAGCAGCTCTATAATCTGGTTCACCTCATAACCCTCGGGAATTGTTACCTTTACCGTGTTGAGGGCACCGTTCTTACTTGTCAGGCGACGGAGCATTGCGCGATAGTCCATATTCGAGTTGAGCTTATACTCACCGGGTCGAAACTCCGCTTTGCCCTTTGTCATAAGCGCAAATGCGTGGAAAAGCCAGGTCTGCTCAATAACATCGTTCTTTTTGAGTATTCTTGCCACCTTACCGTGGTTTGCACCCTCCGGCACTGTTATTATAACCTCGCGGTCAGGACGCGCAAGTGCCAGAAGCTCGTTTGCAGACGCAATAATCCACGCCGAGAGGAGCATAGCTATACCGAGAACAAGTGCAATATATATGTATTTAAGCTGTTTTTTTCTCTTCTTGGATATTTTCATTTTCCTCACCTGTCTTTTCTTAATACTTCATCCTTTGTTACTATTATATCAACCGGGCAGTCGTGCTCATCGACCGGCACCGTTTCAATCAGATTTTCCTCTCTGCACGGTGCAACAAGCGTTGCGCGTGATGCTTGACTCAAAAATCTGTCATAATATCCCCCGCCACGGCCAAGCCTTGTAAAATCACGGCCGAAGGCAACTCCCGGGACAATGATAAGCGAAATTTCCCCGGGCTCGATTTCCCGGGCATCCGCTCGGGGTTCGGGAATGTTGTACATTCCTTTTTTGAGCTCTTCCTTTGAGGATATACTCTTTGCCGCCATTTTGCCATTTCCAAAGCAAAGCGGAACGTAAACATCCTTACCGTGAGAGAGCATATCATCAACAAGGATGTCCGTGTTTATCTCATCTCCTGTGCCAATATACACAAAAACGCTTTTTGCGGCACTGTATTCAGGAAGCGACATCACTTTTTTTATTATTTCGCGGTCATATTTTTCGTTTTTTTTCGTTTTCTCGCGCATCCTCTCGCGCAATTCCTTCTTATTCATAGCATATAGCGCGGCTTACTTCAAGTGCAGTCTCTTCGCCCCGAAGAACTCTCAGTATCTCAAACGAAAAATCAAGCGCATCTCCCGCTGCGCGCCCCGTAATTATATCACCGTCACGCGCGACACCCGTACCCGCAAGGTACTTTTTGCATACAAGCTCCTCGCCGTACGACGGATAGCACACGCTCTCTTTTCCCTCAAGAAGTCCAAGACGCGAGAGAATTATCGGAGCTGCACATATTGCGGAGATTTTTGTTCCCTTTTCCGAGACATCAAGAACAAGCTTTCTTACATCCTCGTTTTCCCAGAGATTGTCAACTCCCGGTTGTCCTCCCGGAATAATAAGCATCTCCATATCAGAAATGGAAATATCGGAAAAGTCAAGATCTGCCGCGATTTCCACTCCGTGGGATGAAGTGACAGAGCGCTTTGTTACGCCAACTGTCATAACCTCCACACCGCCGCGACGAAGAATATCAACGGGGCAGAGTGCCTCACACATCTCAAAACCGTCTTCAAGAAGCAGATATACCATAGTCTCCTCCTAATTATGCATAAGATTTATATATCTTTTGGGTGTCTTTGAAAGAATCTCACGTGCCTTCTCGGTAATCGGACGTATCACCGCAATTTTCGAGCCAAAACCTAGTGTTGTATACGTCGCCTCACATCCAAAATCAATACCTTCTGTATTTTCTCCGAAAACCTCGCTTATTATAAGCTCGCCTTCCTTTTCGTAGTGTGCACAGTACCCGCCGGAAAATACGGAGAACCCACCACCGAATGATGCGTACTCTGACATAAGCAGCTTCCACGTTGCAAAATCGCGCTCGGCATAAAGGCTTTCTTTGAGAGCTTTTTCATATACCGAATTCATATACGGTATATCCTGCTCGCCTGCCTTTCTCACAGGTGTTTTTCCGAAAAGCGGAACGTGAGCCTTTCTCACCTCGCAGATTTCCGAAAAACCCTTTTTCTCATAAAACTCAAAAAGCCCTTCATTTGCAGGGATAAGAACCAAAAGGTCCGTATCCTTTGCTTCAGAATCCATAAGCTTACCTGCGATTCCGTGGCCTCTTGCACTCTTCTTTGTACCTACTCCGTAAATGTACTTTGCGAAGAGCTTTCCCTGCGGGGTATTTAAGACTCTTGGGAATACGTGAATCATTCCGAGTATTTCGCCGTGTGATTCAAAAACAACAGCGCACTCATACTTGAAAATATTTTCAAAAAAGAAGCTTGCATAGTCTGAATCATCGGGAAAACATTCCTGCCAGAGTTCTTTGAGCGCAGATATGTCTTCTTTTTTGCTTTTTCTTATTATCTCTTCCATATTGCACCGTACTTTTTAATGAGAAGCTCGGGACAGTATGACAGCTTCGCACGGCGAAGCCCCTCTATTCCCATATCCTCTTCGCGGTTTATATACTCTACATCCGCGCATCCGTTTTCTGCAAAGAGCTTATTTATCATCTGATATGCGCCAACATACTCGCCACTTGCCTTTTCGACCATTATATCAAGCGCCGTATCATTGATTTCTGATGCGATGCAGTATGCCGCAACCTCTCCGTCAACGCGCAGTATTCCGCCGCGAAGACCGAACTTGTCAAAGTTTTCAAAAAGCTCTGTTATTGCCGAGGTTTCATAGTCAAGAGTCTCTCTTCCGTCTTTTTGGGCCGCATCGTCAAACCACTTTTTCTGGAAGCTGAGTATCTCCTCTGCATCATCCTTTGTAAGCGGCGCGTAGGTATATCGACCTTCATACCTTGAAAGGAACTTATTTACGTTCGTTCTCTTCTGGTGGAGCTTTCTTCCGGGAAGCGTTGCAAGAGCTTCTCTTTTGTATACATAATCAAAGCTTCCGCGGTTTTCAGTGAAGGTGAACTCGTCGGGGAAAGAATCCGCCATCTTTTCTTTTATCTTTTCCGGAATTGATATAAAGTGAACCTCACCCTTACCCTCAGTTTCCATAATCTGAAGGAGTGCGCCTTTGAAATCATCGCCGTGAGGATATATATACGCATTTCCTTTTTCTGTTTCCACGCGCAAAAACACGTTGTTTTCCGTTATACAGATTTTAGTATTGTAGTATTTACTCCACATATACAGAGCAACGAAGTTTGCATCCGTCGATATACATCCGCTTTTTCTCATAACAGGTGCCGCAATATGAAAATCGTTGCTCTGCATGGGTCTGAAGTTGAGCATTTATTTTCCTTCCTTCAAGAGAAGCATAATTCTTTCAAAAATTTCTCCATGTATTTCGTCTATTGTTTTTATTCTGTCGCCTGATGTGCAGGATATTCTCTCCCAGTTATACTTCTTTGAAAGAGAAACGGCAGCATCATAGCATTTTGCGAGGTATTCCTTGTCCTTCTCGTGCAGGTCCTCACGCTCGTCCCTCCCTGCCATAAGACGCTCGGCAAAGCTCGGCGGCATATCAAGGAATATGACGCTTGAGGGAGCAGGAAGTCCCAACAGGTTATATTCAAAATTAAAAAGCCAGTCGCAAAAGCTCTCACGCTCGTCCGGAGAAAGCTTCGTCGCCTGATATATGGCGTTTGAGGTGGTGTAGCGGTCAAGAAGCACAGTTCCGCCACGGTCGAGATAATCTTTCCACTCACGCAGGTACGAAGCAACCCTGTCCACCGCAAAAAAGCTCGATGCGGCATACGGGTTTACAGCGGATACGTTTTCGCCAAACTCCCCGCCAAGATACATCCTGACAAGAGCGGAGGATTCACTTTCGTATGCAGGAAAAGACACTTGCATAAAGTCAACGCCCTCGCGCTCCAGTCTTTTTGACAAAAGCTCAAGCTGGGTGGACTTTCCCGAGCAGTCTGTTCCCTCTATTGTTATAAGCTTTCCCGACATTTCAAGTTACCTCACTTATCAGTCGTGTTGTTTGTTGTGAAAAATGCTGTCAAAGATTACAGCAAACATATATTTCGGAAGTGCAAGCATACGCGGAAACCTCTTTGGCTCCTTTATAAGTCTGTAAAGCCATTCAAGGCCGAGCTTGATCCATATCTCGGGCGCGCGCTTTACCGTTCCCGCCCATGCATCAAGAGCACCGCCTAGACAAAGCGTCAGCCGTACATTGAGCCTGTCACGGTATTTTGCCACCCACTCCTCCTGCTTCGGCGCGCCGAGGCAGACAAACAGGATATCCGCCTTACTTTCGTTTATCATATCAACAATCGCATCGTCGTCTGCGAAATACCCGTCATTTAATCCGACAAAGTTGAGACCGGGGTATTTTTCGGAAAGTGTGCCTGCTGCAAGCTCCGCAACACCCGGTTTTGCGCCGAGGAAGAAGATTCCGTTTCCGGTTTCTGCCGCGTTTTTGAGCACAAGCTCACCAAGCTCTACTCCCGCGACCTTTTCCTTTACGGGGGTACCGTAAATTTTAGATGCATATACAACGCCGATACCGTCTGCAACAACGATATCCGCAGAATTTATTATTCTGCGAAGCTCGTCTCTTTTCGATGCGAGATAGGCAATTTCCGCGTTCGGTGTGACTACAACGTGATTCTTTTCTTCTATAAGCATGTCCGAGGCAAGAGCGGAGGCCTCAGAAAGTGTAACATTATCGTATGAAATACCGTAAACCGATACCTTATCGTACATAAATTACGCTCCCCTTCTTATATGAAAAAATATTTTTCTAATATATATTGTAGCACATTTTCTGCAAATTGAAAAGCACGACTTTCAGTCGTGCTTTTCATCTGTATTTTCACTTTATTTTTTGAGCATTATTCCGTCACGCTCAAGCGTTGCGATAATTTTATCCACAGTTTCCATAACCTCTTCGCGGGTGAGGGTTTTTTCGCTGTGGGAGAATACGATTCTTACGGTTATCGACTTGCCTGACTCGTCGGTGTAGGTGTCAACGACGGAGACATTCTTGACAAGCGGACAGTTCTCGCTCTCAATTGCCTTTGCAATAGGAGCAAACTTTTCACTTATGAACGAAACGTCTATCTCGATTTCAGGGAACTTTGACGGCTCGCAGTATGAAATGCTTGCATTTTCAATTTTTGCAAGAGTGTCAAGGTCGATTTCCGCAAACACAATATTTGCCTTCTTGTCTATCTTCTTTGAAACCTGCGGATTTGCAATACCGAGCTCACCGAGCTTTATTCCGTCGCAGTAAATCGCGTTCTGGTTCTTCGGGTGCTTGTAGGATGAGGTTTCAGAAAGCTTTTCATAAGAAAGGGGCTTGTGCTTTATATCGTCTATTGCGGCTGCGATAAGGTCTCGAAGCTCAAGATAGAGCTTTTCCATGTCCTTGGTTTTGCTGAAAAGCGTTATGCAGAGTTTTTTGTGCTCGTCGCAGAGTCCGTCATTATTAACACCCTCTACAACTCTTCCCACCTCAAAGATACCGAAATCAGGAGCGTATGCAGCATTGTACTTTACCTGACAAAGCTGAGTCGGGATAATTGAGCGGCGAATTGTCTTGATGTTCGGGTTTGTGGCATTTATAAGCTCGATATTCGGCTCGACTTCTATTCCGAGAGCCTTATACTCATCATGGTATGCCCAGATATATGAGTGTACCTCATGGAGGGAGTGACGTTTTACAAGGATATCCTTGATTCTGTCCTCATCAGTCTTGCCATCTGCTGCACGCACCGGATAAAGCGGCACTGCTGCAGTGTTTATTGCGAAATTGTCATAGCCGTAAATTCTTGTGATCTCTTCTATGATATCCGCCTTCATTGTAACGTCCTTCGTTGCACGCCACGACGGTACAGCTACCGTAAACTTATCACCCGAAAGCTCTACGCCAAAGCCGAGAGAGGTGAGTGTCTTTACAATAGTATCGTTTGAAATCTCAATTCCGGTATATCGGTCAACAAAGCTCTTGTCAAAGGTAAGTGTGATATCATCACGCTTTACTGCGTAGTCATCCGTAAGAGAGCTTGTGACAGTTGCGCCGGAGTCAATATCGCAAAGGAGCTTTACAAAGCGTGCGATTGCAGTAGTTGTCATCTCGGCATCAAGGCTCTTCTCATAGCGCTGTGATGCGTCTGTTCTGTGACCGAGGCGCACAGTGGATTTGCGGATAGATGCCGCGTCAAATGTTGCTGACTCAAGCGTGAGTGAGCTTGTATCTGAAACTATCTCAGAGTCAAGGCCACCCATAATACCCGCAATCGCGACAGGTGTGTCGCCGTTGCAGATCATAAGTGTATTTTCGTCAATATCGCGCTCCACACCGTCAAGCGTTGTAAAAGTAAAGGGTTTATCAAATCTCTTAATGCGGATTTTATCAACCTTTCTTGAGTCGAACGCGTGCATCGGCTGACCCATTTCAAGCATGAGGTAGTTTGTAAGGTCTGCAAGAAGATTTATTGCGCGCATTCCGCAGTAGAAAAGGCGGATTCGCATATTCATCGGACTTACGTGCTTTGAAATATTTTCAAAGCGAAGAGCGGAATAACGGTAGCAGAATTTATCTTCAATCTTTACATCGAGCTTCGGAAGACCTGCATACTGCTCAAGCGGAGCAACGTCAAGCGGACGAAGCTCACGGCCTGCGATTGCGGCAAATTCACGCGCAATGCCGTAATGTCCCCAGAGGTCGGGGCGGTTTGTGAGAGACTTGTTGTCTACCTCGAAAACAATATCGTCTATTTCGTAAAGCTCTTTTAAGTCTGTACCGTTCTTTACGTCCTCGCATATATCCATGATACCGTCGTTGGAGTCGCCGATACCAAGCTCGCGCTCAGAGCAACACATACCGTTTGAGGTGTAACCTGCAAGCTTTCTTGGAGCAATTTCAATCTCGCCGATTTTTGCACCGAGCTTTGCAAAAGCGGTCTTCATACCGACGCGGACATTTGGCGCACCGCAGACAACATCAACAAGTGCGTCTTCGCCAATATCAACCTTTAAGAGGTGAAGCTTCTTTGACTCGGGATGCGGCTCAACGGACTTGATTTCCGCTACAACTATCCCTGAAACATCGCTTCCCTTGAAGAAAATTTCGTTCTCAACTTCAGCGGTTGAAAGAGAGAACTTGTTTATAAGTTCGAGTTTGTCAAGTCCGGTAAGGTCAACAAAGTCCGAAATCCAATTCATTGATAAAAACATAACTCATTCTCTCCTTTCTTATTTGTCATCCGTAAACTGCGAAAGAACCTTGAGGCTTCCGGAGTTTAAGTCACGGATATCTTTTACGCCGTACTTCATCATTGCAAGTCGGGTTAAACCGAGACCGAACGCAAAGCCTGTATACTCCTCAGGGTCAATGCCTCCTGCCTTAAGTACCTCGGGGTGAATCATACCGCAGGGGCAAAGCTCAAGCCATCCGCTGTGCTTACAGGAGGCACAGCCCTCGCCACCACAGATGAGACAGCTTATATCAAGCTCAAAGCCCGGCTCAACAAACGGGAAAAATCCCGGACGGAGACGTACCTTTATATCCTTCCTGAACACTTCTGAGAGCATCGTTTTCATAAAGAATATAAGGTTTGAGATTGAGATGTTCTTGTCAACCATAACACCTTCCATCTGGAAGAAGGTGTTCTCATGGCATGCGTCTGTCGCTTCATTTCTGAAGCAACGGCCGGGGAAAATCGCCTTAATCGGTTTCCCTTCGTTGATAAGAGCATCCTTATACTTCTTATAAATTGCATTCTGTGCCGCAGAGGTGTGCGACTTCAAGAGCTGACCGTTATCGAGATAATAGGTGTCCTGCATATCGCGTGCGGGGTGGTCCTTCGGGATGTTGAGAGCTTCAAAGCACTCATAGTCCGTAACAATCTCGCTGTAGTCCTCAACAGAAAAGCCCATTGAACGGAATATCTCCTCACACTGACGCTGAACAAGTGTTATCGGATGATAAGAGCCTCTTGAAACGTCCGACGGCATTGATACATCAAACTCCGGCATGAGGTTATTCTCACGCTCAATCTCTGCCTTCCGAATTTCCTCGCGCGCACTCGTGATTTTTTCTGTAATCTCTTCCTTTAAGATGTTTACCTCCTGTCCAAAGGTCTTTTTCTCCTCGGGAGAGAGGTTTCTCATATCCTTGAGAAGCTCTGTTACAAGACCCTTTTTGCCGAGGTACTTAACTCTTGCTTCCTCAAGTGCTTCCTGAGTCGTTATCCCTGAAAGCTCATTCAAAAAATCCTGTTTTATGGAATTCGTCTTTTCTGACATACTGCATCTTCCTTTCCTTTTGAAATAAAAAACTCGTCCCTGATATACAGGGACGAGTAGAACATACCCGCGGTACCACCCAGATTCAGAAATAAATTCTGCACTTTGAAGACGTCATTTCGAGGACGAATACTCTCTGCTTAATCCAAAAAGGTTTTCGCAAGAAGGCTCCGATGCTGAAATTCGCACGTTTACTCCAAAACGGGAACTTCCAGCCTTTGATTCCCGCTCTCTGTTATGGAAAAATAACGGTTACTTACACATTTTCATAGCCTGAGGTTTATTTTACCCGACTTTCCGCAAAAAGTCAATACAAATCTACATTTGCGGTAAAAAAGACGCCTCGCGGCGTCTTTTCAATAATTGCAGACAGATTTATGCTATGCTGAATTTATTCTTATACTCCGTATACTTTTTTCTGAACTCACCATCGTTATCACGGAACGCACGCAAGGTTTCGTGGAGATTCAGATTTGAGCTTGCCATATCAATGACGCAACCTGCAACATTTGAACAATGGTCAGAGGTCCTTCCGATATTCGTCAGAATATCCGACCAGACAAAGCCTGCATCAATCGTACATTCTCCCTGCTGAAGCCTCTCTATATGACGAGCTCGGAGCTTTTCGCGTAGCTCGTCTATAACCTGCTCGAGCGGCTCTACGCTCTGCGCAGCATCAAGGTCATTTTCAACAAACGCACGTCGCGTTGTGGATAAAATCTCGCTTGTTGCACCGAAAATGGTTTTAAGCTCGTCCATAGCTTCAGCAGTAAATTCTATCTTCTTCTCGCGCAGCTCTTCTGCAGATTTGAGAAGATTTACGCCGTGGTCGGAAATCCTCTCGAAATCTCCAATCATGCGGAGAAGCTTTGCCGCTTCTGCACTGTCCGTTGCCGAGAGCTTTTGTGAACTCAATTTTACAAGATACGTTCCGAGAATGTCTTCGTAATGATCTGTTTTTTCTTCGTTTTCGCATACGGTCTCGGCAAGAGCAGAGGAATATGCGCCAAAGGCGTCTATACCTCCCGCAAGAGTTGCTATCGCGGAATCAAACATATCAATTGCAAGAGCATGACTTCTTTCAAGTGCAACGGGTGGCGTTGCAAGAAGACGCTCATCAAGCTCGACACGCTCTTCCGTCTGCTTGGTATCGGGAATAAGTTTTATTACGATACGTTCAAGAACTCCGGCCATCGGGAAGAGTACCGCTACGCAGAAGATATTGAATGCTGAGTGCGCTACCGCAATACCCGCAAGGCTTGCGCTCTCACCAAGGAACTGCGGTGCAAGCGTCGCCTTTACAATCCAGAAAAGAATAAGGCAAATTGCCGTTCCCATCACGTTGAAGAGAAGATGCACAAGTGCTGCGCGCTTTGCGTTTTTACTTGTACCAAGGCAAGAGATAATCGCGGTTATACAGGTGCCTATATTCTGTCCCATAATTATCGGAATTGATGCTCCGTAGGTAATCTGTCCCGTTGCAGCAAATGCCTGAAGAATACCGACCGAGGCAGAGCTTGACTGGATTATCGCGGTAATTGCCGCTCCTACGAGCACACCGAGAAGAGGGTTCTGGAATAACAGGAACAGGTTTCTGAAGGCTTCTACCTCTACAAGTCCTGAAACCGCATCCGACATTATATCCATACCGAACATAAGTACGGCAAAGCCTAAGAAAATCGTTCCGAAGTCGCGTTTTTTACCGTTCTTGCAGAACATATACATAATTATTCCGGCAAGGGCAAGTATCGGCGTAAAAGACATCGGCTTCAAAAGTGACAGTATGATATTGTCGCTCTGTATTCCGCCGAGGCTCAATATCCAAGCCGTAATCGTTGTGCCGATATTGGCACCCATAATAACGCCTATCGCCTGGCGAAGTGTCATAAGCGACGAGTTTGCAAAACCGACAACCATAACAGTTGTTGCAGACGAGCTCTGTATTACTGCAGTAACTGCCAGGCCTGTGAGGAGTCCTGTGATTTTGTTAGTTGTCAGCTTTGAAAGCACATTTCTCAATCCGTTTCCTGCACTTCTTTCAAGCGCTTGGCCCATAATGTCCATTCCGTACAGGAAGAGGCAAAGTCCTCCTATCATTGCTAAAACGTCAAAAAGATTCATCTAGTTTTTCCTTTCTTTCTTCTATTATATTAACTTCTCTTCCTTTTTTTATACCATTTTTCGGAAATGAAGCTTCTTAAACAAAAAAATAAAAGCCTGTCTCACGCGAAAAACGCGTAAGATAGGCTTTGTGCTTTATTCTTAAAAACAATTTGGGTTTGCGATAATAACAACTGTGTTAACCTCTTTTTTCTAATTTCGTCTGTATTATACACCCGGAAATTTTCCGTGTCAAGCATTTTTCAGAGAATCAAGAAACTTTACCATTTCCTCATACGTGCCGTGCTTGCAGGAAATCTCCTCACCTGTCCTGTTGATTATGTGGTCATCTACAATGAAAACATCTATTCCGCAGGAGTTTGCCGCGCGCATGTCCTCCTGTACATCGTTTCCTATCATAAGGCAACGGGAGGGGTCGAGCGAAAACCTTTTAAGAATGTCTTTATAATACTCGGGGTTCGGCTTGCAAAATCCCGAATTTGAATAATCTGTAATCCAGTCAAAATCGTCCGGAGAAAGACCCACCCACGACATACGGTTTTCTGTTGCAACGCGCGGAAAAAGTGGGTTTGATGCAAGAATAACGTGCTTTGCGGCGCGTCGAGCAGCTTCTACTGCCGCTCTTGCGAGAGGCGCCTCCCCGCAGATTGCTCGGGCGAGATTGAACTCATTTTCATAAAACCTATCAAACTTCGGCACATCCTTTGAGCAGTCTCTGCCTATGGCTTTCTGAAATCTCTCCCAGAACGCCTCATAGTTTGATTTTGTTCCGTCGTTTTTTACCATGCTCTTTACTCCTGCCCAGATAGAAGCGATGAGTCCCTCGCTGTCGGTATATCCCCATGCATAGGCGGATTTTGCGAGAAGCCCGAAATATGTTTTTGTGAATTCGTCATTATCCATCGGAAGAAGTGTTCCGTCAAGGTCAAAAAGTATAGCGTCAAGCATTTTTTATCTCCTATCTTTTCGAAGCTCCCTTGCATATGCAAGTGTCTGAGTAAGTGCCGTTTTCTTTTCCATGCCAACATATCGTAGCTTGTGTGCATATTCAAGAATTTTTGAAAAATCCTCATCGGGAGACAGCCCTGCTTCTATAAGGTCGCGCCCCATAACGTACGGCCGCGACATGTAGTCACGGAACACCGATAGACGTTCATAGAGAAACACGTGCTCAGAGGTATTCGGGTCGTCTGATATCTTTCCCTCATCGTCTGCCGTTGCGAGACAGATAAGTGCTTCGGGGTCGATGGCTCGGTCAAACAGCTTGTTTGTCGCCTTTATCGATGAGCACTCGCGTGCAAGTACGTTCGGGAACATATGAAGTTCCACAAGATTTGTGACATATTCGCAAAGCTTAACCTCGTTTGAAATTCGTGTAACGAAGCTTCGAACAATCGGAAGCCCTTCCTCCGCATGGTTTTTGGAGTGGATTTCTCCGTTTTCCTCATATGTGCATATCGCCTTACCAAAATCGTGAGTGAGGCATGCCAGCATAAATCCGAACGGATTTTCGGTGCGATCGCGGTATTTTGCTGCGGCATCAAGCACCATCATTGTGTGTACCCAGACATCACCCTCTTTATGGTAGCGGAGGCTCTGCTGTATCCCTATGAGTGCACGAAGCTCAGGAAACCACTCGTCAAGGCTTTCCGTTTCACGCAGAGTTTTGAAGAAAACGGACGGTTTATCACTCTTGAGAAGAGCTTTTTTCAGTTCCCCCTCAATCCTCTCCTTCGGAAGATGCGAAAGACTCATGTTTTTGCATATATTAGCGGTCTCGGGCGCGAGTGTATACCCAAAACGCGCCGCAAACTGTGCTCCACGAAGAACGCGAAGCGGATCCTCAGGGAACGACTCGTCATTCACGTGGCGGAGAACTTTGTTCTCCAGATCCGTTCTTCCGCCGAAGTGGTCGATTATCTCACCCGTGAGAACGTCACGAAGCATTGCATTTACCGTAAAATCGCGTCGGGTGGCGGCACGCTCGGTGCCTATATCAGGGTCAACGAATATGTCAAAATCCTTGTGCCCTTTGCCCCTTACCTTTTCTTTTCTCGGCATTGCAATATCTATTGAATACCCCTTGAGTGCATAAACGCCAAAGCTCTCACCAATCGAAATTCTCTCTCCGAGCATATCGAGAATTTTTTCAAGCTCTTTCGGGGCAACGCCGTGAATTTCAATGTCTATATCCTTGTTTTCGGCGCCGCGCAGAGCATCTCTTACATAGCCGCCAACAAAGTATGCGCGTCCGCCGATCTTTTCGACCGCACGGGCAATTTTCTGTGCCATTTCCAAGTTATCGCGGTACTCGCTCACACGCCGCACCTCCTGTCTTTTTTTATATGATTTTGTCAAGTTAGGGACAAAATATAATATTACTTCTTTTGCTCATTGAAGCAAATGATAAATGCTCCCATAACAGAAATAGAAGCAACAACACCAACTTCTTCCGCCCCTGTAAACACGCTCATTGTCAACAATCCAACAACCAACGTGATAAAGGCTGCTAAAATTCCTTTACCCATATAAGTTCACTCCTTTTCACAAATTTTCTAAAGGCTTCTCCTTGAGGAGAGGCTCCGCCGTAGGCGGTGGTGAGGTGTAAATTGCGTAGCAATCGTTATTCATTTCCACCTCATCCGAGTTGCTTCGCAACCCACCTTCGCCTCAAGGGGATGGCTTTTTGTCCCTTGTATATCAAACTTTATGAATAGTGTATAATTCAGATTTCTTGATATATCAAGAGAATCTTAAATAATCTTTTTAGTAAGCCATTTGTTGCTTCTGAAGCGGATTATGTTTATAATGACGCGCGCAACCCAGTCAATCGCCATCGCAATCCATACGGACATAAGACCGAAATCGAAAAGGTAAGCGAGCACATACGCAAGTGCCACGCGGAAGATGAACATAAGCGAAACGGATGATACGAGCGCAAACCTTGTATCTCCTGCCGCGCGGAACGCCGCAAGCGGAAGAAACGACCAGGAATAAAACGAGCATATTGCAAAAACTGACACAACACCCGTGTAATAAGCGCATTGCTCAAGTGTTTCAGTCCCGAAATCAAACATTAAAACGAGGTAATTTCGGAGCAAGAATGTAAGACCGAATATCAGAACAAGCAAAATGTAGCTGAAATTAATGATGTTTTTGGTATACTGTCGAGCCTGCTCCTTTTCATCTGCACCCATACATTGCCCGACAACGGTGAGCAGCACCGGGCCGAATGCGCCGATGATTACCCAACCAATGTTATTTAGGGTATAAGCCACAGAATACGCGGCATTCGCAACCGTGCCGAACGATGCGATAAGGCTTGAAACCAAAATTTTACCGAGCTGGAAAAGCCCGTTTTCGATACCGTTCGGGATACCGACCTTGAGTACTCGCCTCAGAATATCAAAATCCAGCTTGAATTTATGTAAATTTTCAAGGCGCACTATAAGGTTCGGATTTTTGAGCATTGCAACACCAACAATTGCCCAGACAACACGGCTGATGGTGGTCGCAACCGCGGCACCCGCAACACCTAAGCCTGCGCCGTAGATTAAAATTGCATTGCCGACAACGTTAATTAAATTGACAACAATCGAGATAATAAGCGCAATATTACTTCTCGCCTGTGCGCGGAGCAAAGCCATGCATGACGAGCCGACCGCAAAAAACAGGTATCCTAAAATTGTCCAGAAAAAGTAGGTCTTGCAGTTTTCGAAAACAGCTGCTTCAAGATTCGGGTAGACGAGGCTTATAATCTGCGGAATAAGGCATAAAAGAACAACGGCAATCGCCGTAGCAACTATAACCGAGCCGTAAAGCAACTGATTTGCGCTCTTCTTTGCATTTTCAATATTCTGCGCGCCGATATACTGCGAGCAAACAACAACACCGCCCGTTGCAAGCGCGTTGAACATCATGATGAACATAATGTTCAGCGAGTCGACATTTGATACAGCCGCCACCGCCGCCTCACCTGCAGAGGACACCATAACCGTGTCGACGATACCTGCGGCAATCGCAAGGAGCGCATCGAGTATTATAGGAATTGCGAGTGCAACAAGCGCACGCTTTGTAAAAATTGGTTCAGTCATAATTTTGCCCTTCTTAACTCCTCAATGACTTTTGGTTTCCCACATACATCAAACTTCTTAATCAGCGAACAGAGCAAGCTCTTTGTATTTTTCAAAATACCTTTTACCAAGTTCTCTTAAGGATTTGGAATTAAAATGAATTCCGTCAGCTTTTAATTCCAACCCGTCTACGGAAACAATCCCGCACATCGGAAGCTCTTTCTGCAATTTGTGAAGGAGAACGTTCATCCTGTCTATACTGTCAAGCTTCCATGCATCCGTAATTTTATCCGATATTTCACCTATGATTATCGGCACATTTTCACCGAGGTCACGGCGCAAGGATGTCATTACATTCAAAAAGTCATGTCTGTATTCATCTTCATTAAGCCCCTGGCAGTCACTTTCTCCCTGATGCCAGATAATTCCGCCGAGATCAGATGTACGCATCGCAAGCTTTGCCATAGCAAGTGCGTGGTCATATAATAGCTCTCCCGGTTGCCACTGTTTTATCACCGTTCCTCCGTCAGCACAGGGAACGAGACCAATCTCACGGCCCGAATATCTTGACAGCTCATCTGCAAAGCTTGCCGCAAGACCTATTCCGCTATGAAATACGCCGTCCAAAATCGCGCGGTCAGGGTTAATCGGCTCGCTCATTGTCTGCCATCTGCCCATACGCAGCATAAAGCATTTGTCATTATGTATTGGCGCTACTTCTCCAAAATCTCCGCGCCCTGCCATATTGGATTGGCCAATCATTAAGAAAGAACATATTTTTTCTTTTTTTGTGATGCCGTCATTTATCATTTGAAATATCTCCTTTAGGTCAATTCCAAGAAAAGTCCAAAATTATTATACAATGTTTCTGCTTATAAATCAAACAAAAAGCGCGTATCGAAAATTCGATACGCGCTTATGCATTTTATTTTACTACGCCCTTTTTGATGAGTACGTTTGCATAAATTGCTGTCTCACCTGTTGAAATGATCAGAGCGGCGCGCTTTGCTCGGTCGTAGAAATCAAAGCGATCCATAAACTCGATTTCGTGGTGGTCCGGCTCGTGGGAAACAAGAATTTCTTCGTACTTACCCCAGATTTCAGGAGTTCCGCAGGTATCACCTGCAAGCACCTCCATAAGTGCAACCGGTTTTTCTGTATAAGTATCAAGCGGAACAAGAGTAAGAATCGCGTCCAGAAGCTCCGGTACACCGTGCCCTGATGCGTCTATAACCGTTCCCTTTTCCGCCATTGTGTATGCAGGGAAATTGCCATCTGCAATTACAAGCTCATCGCCGTGTCCGAGCTTTGCAAGAGCACAGAGAAGCTCGGGTGAAAGAATTGTCGGAATTCCTTTTAACATAATTTGTCTCTCCTTAATAATCTTCGCTTACATTATCTGACGGAGTGAGAAGCTTTTCGGGGTTTCTCATATAGTATCTGAAAAGCTTTATTGCAGACGCGAAATAATAACCGTCGCAAATGCGCTCGTCAAGAACGAAGCGGGTATTTATAACGTGTTTTGTGATGACCTCACCTTCACGGGTGAGCTCGTTTACCGTTTCCTTTTTTCCTATCGCCATAAACGCGGAAGTAGTACCGAACTCATAAAGGTGATGGTAAACGGGGCTTAAGCCTATCGAACCTACGTTCGTAACAAAAATTGATGAGTGGAACGGGCTTACACGGTTTATAATCTTCGGCATGAGACCTACTGCATCAAGGTTTCGAAGCGCCCATACAACAAACTTGACGATAAAGCCGGGAAGCGCGCTTAAAATGCGGATTGTGAGGTCCGTGTCGTTGCCCTTCGACTTTTCCTCCTCAGCCTTTGCCTCAAGAAGTGCTGCATTGAACTTTTCAACAACGTCCTTGAGGGTAGTGGTCGTCTCAAACTCGGGTGTAAGCTGACCCTCCTCGCCGTTATCCTCCATCGACTTTTTGATGGTAAGTGAAGCTCTTATGTAGCTTCTTGAATAAATCTTTCTTCCGCTTACAAAGCGATTGATGCGCGGGCGTTCAATGATTGTTCTGATAATCGCCGCAACAAACAAGTGGTACATAGAAAGACCGGGGATTTCATCGCGGTGGTCAACTATGAACTTGCGAAGTCCGGATATATCAATCTGCTCCTCGAAAAATATCTGACTGTCAAGGCGCGTGCGCATAATCTGCGGGATGACGAAAAAAGTCGGGTCCATATTTCGGACGCGGTATCCGTCATACCTGTCGCCAAGACGGCGACGACGCTTCTTTGGCTCTTTCATACAATATCCCCCTATATTTCATTCCCCAATGAATATTATACTATTTTTCGGATACTTTTTCAACTTTTTTTCGCGGTGCTACGGATTTTGAACGACGGCGACGGCGTTTCTTTCTCGCCTCTTCTTTCTTGGCACGCTTTTCGTAATATACATCAGCTCCACCGCCTGCGGCGTATACAACCTTTGTTGCGTTGTATATATCCTTTGCCTTTGTGGTGGTGAGCCGCACAACATACGCACCGTGCTCCGTGCATTTTGCAATGGTGAGGTATCTGTCACTTCTCTCCTCAACCCACTTTTTAACGTCCATACACGTTGCGCCACACTCGGGACATTTTATCCTCATTGTCTCCTCGTCAAGGAATACCTCGCGGCGTGTCTTAAATCCACTGTAAACCTCGCATAGAAGCGGACGCGACTCATCCATAATCGCGCGTAGACGCTCAGCGCTTATAAGCTCGGCAATGCCGCGCTGTACATCGAGCTTTTTTGCAACAAGTGACGTGTAGTAAGCATCGTTGAGCGCATCGTGAAAACGCTCTGACGGAACAATCTCAAAATGCTCCATAGCCGTTGCGAGGGACTTCTGATTGTCTCCCGAATCCGTCTGCATATTATATATCGCCTGGAGATTGAACCATGTGTCTATCCACGACGAATCATCCCCGTACATCTCAATGTTGCGACGGAGAACTCTTATATCGTCAGGCCCCCATGTGAGAAACACGAAGTTTTCTCCGCACCACTCGCGAAAACACGAAAGTGCCTCACGGAACTCCGTGCCGCGCATAAGGTCTTCCTGACCTATACCCGTTATCTGACGTACCTTTCGGTGTATTATCTTGTAGTATTTCGGGCGGACATTTATCTTGAACTCGTCTATATGCTCAAGCTTTTCAGAAAGCTTTACCGCACCCACCTGAATTATCTCACCGTACAGCTTGTTTCCGTCACGGTCTGCGACAATCTCACGGTTGGAGCGCGCCTGATTCCATTCAAGGTCCATTATAATATAATTCACGAAAACAACACGTCCTTTTTACATTACACACACCATATATTATATATAAGTATAGAACTTTCTGCAATAGTTGTTTTCCAAAAGCTGTATAAAAACGATGACTTCTGCACAAAATGAGGCGGCAGAGGTGGTTTTATGAATATGTCAAAAAAGGAATATGCGGAGTTTATAAAAGCACACGAGCCAGCCTCTCCGCACCTTAAAAACTTTATAAAAGCATTTGTAATTGGCGGATTTATATGTATTCTCGGGCAAGGAATTATCAATCTCGCACTCTATTTTGGATTTTCCAAGGACAACGCAGGTGCAATAACCTCTATTTCACTTATCTTTATTTCCGCACTTCTCACAGGTCTTGGAGTTTACAACAAAATAGCAAAGCACGCAGGGGCTGGTACACTTGTCCCCATAACAGGCTTTGCAAACTCCATAGTTTCCGAGGCGATAGAGTTCAAAAGTGAGGGTTTCATCCTCGGAATGTCTGCAAATATGTTCAAGCTCGCAGGGCCGGTGCTCGTGTATGGGACAAGCGCCTCTGTCATCTACGGAATAATTCTTCTCATCGGAGGTGTTTTAGGTGGCAGGTAAAACTCTCCTTTTTGAAAATGCACCGTCAATAATTTCCACCGGCAGTGTCGTCGGCAAAAACGAGAGTCAGGGGCCTCTTGCCGAGTATTTTGACGAGTTGGTGGATGACGGCCGATATGGTGAAAAAACGTGGGAGCAGGCGGAGTGCAAATTCCAAAAAAGTGCGCTCAATCATGCACTCTCAAAGGCGGGACTTAAGGAATCCGACCTTGGTTGCATCCTCTCGGGCGACCTTCTCAACCAATGTGTTGCGTCAAGCTTTGCATTTCGCGATACGAACGTGCCGTTTCTTGGCCTTTACGGTGCGTGTTCCACCTTCGCCGAGGGGCTTGCGCTCGGAGCATGCCTTACCTCAGCCGGACTTTTTGATCGCGTTGCCGTAAACGTATCCTCACACTTCTGCACAGCAGAACGTCAATACAGAAACCCGCTCAACTACGGCGGACAGAGACCCCCTACCGCACAACGCACCGTCACAGGTTCAGGAAGTGCGATTGTCGAAAACTCACAATCGCAAGATAACCCGAAAATCAGGCGAGCGACATTCGGGAGCGTTGTCGATTCGGGCATAAGTGATGCAAATAATATGGGTGCAGCAATGGCACCTGCTGCATACACGACACTTAAAACACATTTTGAAAACACAAACACATCACCTTCGGATTACGACCTTATTGCAACGGGTGATCTCGGTGAAATCGGAAGAAAAACACTCGTCGAGCTGTTTTCACGCGACGGAGTCGATATGGGAAATATGTATATCGACTGCGGTTGCAAGATGTTTGATATAAAGCGTCAGGACGTGCACGCAGGTGCATCGGGTTGTGCGTGCCTTGCGACGGTCTTTTCGGGATTTATTATAACGGGGCTTCGAAAAAAAACGTGGAAGAAAATACTCATTGCAGGCACGGGTTCTCTTCAGTCCCCGCTCACCGTTCAGCAGAAAGAGACAATACCCGGAGTATGCCACGTTGTCGAAATTGAGGTGTGATTTATGGATTATCTGAAAGCGTTTTTAGTCGGAGGGCTTCTCTGCGGAATAGGGCAGACTCTCATAGACCGCACAAAGCTCACCCCTGCGCGTATACTAACGGGATACGTTGTCGTCGGCGTCTTTCTCTCCGCAATAGGTGTCTATGGTCCGCTCGCCGACTTTGCGGGAGCCGGCGCGACCGTTCCTCTCACGGGCTTCGGGCACTTACTTGCAAAGGGCGTAAAGAAAGCAATTGAGTCCGACGGCTTTCTCGGTATTTTCAAGGGCGGACTCTCCGCCTCTGCCGCAGGAATCGCCGCATCTGTGTTTTTTGCATTTCTTGCATCGCTCATATTCAAGCCGAAGGAGAAGTAGAGGTATGTCCGCAAAAAGAAAAAAAGAGTTGACAAAAGAGTGCGTATGTGATATTCTATTAAGGCACGAAAGAGGTGCAAGTCGCGGACACCTGCCGCTGTGGTGGAATCGGCAGACACAAAGGACTTAAAATCCTTCGATAGAAATATCGTACCGGTTCAAGTCCGGTCAGCGGCACCATCTATATCGCGGAGTGGAGCAGCCTGGTAGCTCGTCGGGCTCATAACCCGAAGGTCGTTGGTTCAAATCCGGCCTCCGCAACCATAAAAAAGAAGTTCGTCCATTTGGGCGGACTTCTTTTTTTGATTAAGTATGAAGGATTTGAAAGGCGGCT
>JAZQDV010000013.1:0-122532 GCA_045546975.1 Eubacteriales bacterium | reverse complement strand
CATATATTCCTTTATAGAATTGAGTAATTATTATGAAAAGGTTTGCAATCCAATAAACGCTTCTTCTGAATAATACAAGTCAGAAAATATATAAAATATGCAAGAAAACAAGACCGATTTTTATTTTTCGTCGCCGTAAAGACGCTTTATCGCATGTACGATGTCAAGACCGTAGGCACCGTCAACCACAGGCTTTTTGCTTCCGTTTCGGATGGTGGCGATAACGTCCTGAATCTGATAGGTCATAGCCGGAGTTTTGTCGCACTCCTTCTTTTTAAATACTCCGTCAACACCGCACCACTCGACAGAGTTGTCGCGGTTTATGCGGATTTCGCCCTTTGTGAGATAAAGTGCGACGGTTTCATATATTGCGCCTGTGTGACCGATAAGGGTAAGCTGTGCGGTAACACCGTTTGACATCTTTACAAACGCCTGACCGCTGTCCTCACAGTCGTAGCCGTCACGGATATGTACACCGCCGTTGATTTCTGCAACATCTGCGCCGGTAAAGAACTTGAGCTTATCAAGTGCATGTGCGCCGAGGTTTATCATGATTCCGCCGCCGGACATCTTCTTTGAGAGGAACCAGCGCGGACGGTCATCAGAAAAGTAATTGCAGTTTCTCGTTTCGGAGTAGCTGACAAGCTCGCCGAGCTCGCCGGAGTCGATAAGACTTTTTACAAAAACGTTGTGCGGCATATATTTCTGGAGATGGCCGACCCAGAGCATAACGCCTGCCTTTTCGCAAGCCTCAATCATCCTCTTACAGTCGTCAGAGTCAATGCCCATGGGTTTTTCAAGAAATACATCAACGCCGTGCTCTGCGCAGAAGCAGGTAGCTTCACCGTGAAGACCGTGGGGAAGTGTGATGATGGCAAGGTCAAGCTCGTTTGCAAGCTCTTTTATCATCTGCTTGTAATCTGTATATGGGGCAGCACCCGTTTCGTCACAGACTGCCTTGAGGTTTTCCTCTGCAAGGTCGCAGGCGGCAACTATTTTTGCATCGTCAATTGTTTTAAAAGCATTTAAGTGACCGCGGCTTATTTTTCCGCAGCCGATAAGAGCTACTTTTATCATAATAATTTATTTTTTCCTTTCTCACAAATATTCTAATTCAGTATACTCTTTTTTACCGTAATATTCAAGGGCATACACAATAATTTGCCCTTTTTTACACTTTTTTGTTTAAAAAAGGCTTATAATACTTTCCGCAGCTTTTTCGGGGGATAAGTTGTTGTCGATTTTCACATCTGCAAAGCGGTTGTATTTTTCACGCCGCCTCTCATACAAAGCGGAAACATCTGTTGAAAGAGGACGGTCGTCTCTTGCAAGGAGCGAAAGCTTTCGCTCGATAAGAAAAATGCGTCCGTTCTGGGTAAGATGCGAATAGTTTTCTTCTCTTTCAACAATTCCGCCGCCGGTGGAAATGACAAGACCGCTCTCTTTTCCAAGCTCTGCAATAACCTCGGTTTCAAGCCTTCGGAATTCGTCTTCACCTTGGCTTGTGATAATCTCCGACGGAGCACCGAAGCGGTCACGGATAACCTCGTCCGTATCAACAAGCGTGCGACCCAGTGTTTTCGCAACAAGCTTTGCAACGGTGGATTTTCCGCTGCCGGGCATACCTATGAGAATTATATTTGAAACAGTTGAAAAGACATTCTTTTCAGCGACATCAATAAGTGAGTCGGGAAGCGATTTGTCAAGAAAAATTTCGGCTGCACGCTTTGCCTGTGCCGCAAGCATGCGCAGACCGCTGACACAAGGGATACCCAGCCGCTCTGCATCAAGAATCAGTTTCGTTTTCGTCGGGTTGTATATTACATCGACAACGCCCTCGCATAAAGGAAACCGTGAAAGGTCAACAGGGGCGCTTCCGTTGTTAGGGTACATGCCGACGGGGGTGGTGTTTACGATAATTTCGGTATCGGTGAGAGAGTATACGTTGTCATAGTTTATCTCTCCCGAGCGTGAAACAACGCGGACTTTTTCGGCACCCATCGTCTTTGCGGCAATGCGTGCGGTTTTTGAGGTGCCGCCGCTGCCGAGGATGATAACAGATTTTCCCCGAAACGATATTCCGGCATGCTCCACCATTGAAATGAAGCCGAAAACGTCGGTGTTCGCACCGTAAATTTTGCCCTGACGGTGTACAACGGTGTTGACGCTCTTTGCCGCCTTTGCAAAGTCGCAAAGCTCGTCGCAGAGCGAGTATGCAAGCTCCTTATACGGAATTGTTACGTTCAGTCCGTCAAGCTCTCCGCCCTTTATCATTTCTGCCGCACGTTCACGGGAAACGGCATACAGCTCATATTCATAATCCGCAAGGCAGGCATGAATCTGCTTTGAGTAGCTGTGTCCGAGTTTTTCACCGAGAAGACCGCATTTGAGTTTTTCTTTCATAAAATGACCACTTCCTCTTATGTCGGATAGTATAGCATAAATTTTCTTGTTTTTCAAATTTTTTACTTTACAAACTGTATAATATGATGTATAATATACGCACTGTTTCGAATTTTGGGGGGATTTTTTAATATGAACACGAATTTTCCGAGGACTATTTCTCTGCTCCGAAAGGAAAAGGGACTCAGTCAGCGTTCCGTTGCAAAAGAGCTTGGCGTTTCTCAGGCTGTTCTTTCTCACTACGAAAACGGGCTTCGTGAGCCGGGGCTTGACTTTGTTGCAAGGGTTGCGGATTATTATAAGGTATCGACTGATTTTCTGCTCGGCAGAACCATGTCGAGAGAGGACTATACCATCACGGCAGAGGATTTGCCCGACAGCTCCGAGGATAAGGACAATGTTCTGCGAGGAAGCATGATGGCAACGCTCAATAAGAAGCTTATAATCAACTCGCTCAGTATAATTTTCGACATAGTCGGCAAATCTAAGAACAAGAAGCTTATAACCGATACCGCCGCATTTTTCAATGTTGCGGTCTATAAGGTTTTCCGCACACTGTATGCGGCAAAGGGAAAGAACGATGAAAAGTTCTTTTCCGTAAACGAAAATCTCTGGCCTGAGCTTACAAACGCCGAGCTTTCGCTTTCTGCGATGAGCATAAAGCGCGAAGCGGAGGGCATAGAGGCAGAGGGCGAGAGCGTTACCGAGCTTCCCGAGCTTTCGCAGGAGTATATAGCGAAGGAATACCCTGTGCTTATGCAGTCGCTTTTGTCCGTGCTTCAGAATGTTGGTAAGGGGCTTGCCGCCAGAATGGAAGCCTTAAAAAAATAATTTTAAAAAAACTGTTGACAAATGCAGTTATTTTTGATATTATTTATAGGCTGTTAAAAATGCTGGTATAGCTCAACTGGCAGAGCAGCTGATTTGTAATCAGCAGGTTGTAGGTTCAAGTCCTATTACCAGCTCCAGCAAATATGGAGGAGTTCCCGAGTGGCCAAAGGGGGCAGACTGTAAATCTGTTGTCTTTCGACTTCGGTGGTCCGAATCCACCCTCCTCCACCACAAGAAAACATCTCACCTATTCCAGGGTGGGATGTTTTTTTGTGTGGCTCAGAAGGGTGAGGGTGTTTGCAACTTTCTCCCTCTCCTTTTCTTGACACTCTCTTTGTTTACATATATAATTTAATGTGAGGAGGTGGTTTCCTTGTATCACAAGCTACCTGTAAATGAAATACTTGCTTCCCTTGATACAAACCCCGAAACGGGGCTTTCGGACAAGGAAGCTTCTCTTCGCGGAGCGGAATCCCGTAGGCCTACGGACAATTCGTCGTTCTTTAAGTTTGCAAAGAGCGCGGTGAGCCGCCCTGTATTATATATGCTCATCGCTTCATCCGTTATCTCCGCACTTCTCGGCGGATTTATTGAGGCGGTTTTAATCCTCGCGGTTGTTGTTCTCAACATCATCTTCTCCGCCGAGGTGCGCCGACGCGCATACAGGGTTATATCCTCTGCGGTGAACGACTCCGTTACAAACGCGACAGTACTGCGAAACGGTGCGAAGATGATTCTCTCATCAAGCAGCCTGGTCGTCGGCGATATTGTTACCTTAAAGCCCGGGCGCGTTGTTCCTGCAGACCTTCGTCTTATCTCAACCGACCACCTCTATCTCGACGAGAGTGCTATCGGCGGCAGCGACAGTGCAAGGAAGAACGCAGACGAGGTGCTTCCCGCAAAAACCCCTCTTTCAGAGCGCACAAACTGCGCCTTTGCCGGCACGATAGTTGCACGTGGCCGCGCCGAGGGAGTTGTTGTCGCAACGGGTATGTCAACCGAGCTTTCAAGAAGAACACGAAACATAAACTCACCGCAAAAGGAAGTATCCCCCGTATTCAAATCAGCAAACGCAACTGTCCGCCGTGCAAGTACCTGGACAGCGTTTTCTGCACTTGTTATATTTATCGTGTCTCTCATATACGGAGAGTCACTTTTTTCGACCGTTCTCCTCACGCTTGCACTTGCGTGTGCAATATTCCCTGAGAGCATCTACACCTCAGCACTTACCGCACTTTCAAGGGGCGCGGAACTGCTCCGACACTTCGGATTTTCTGCAAAAGATATGAAGAGCATTGAAACGCTCGGGGATACCTCCGTTTTTATTACGGACATTCCGCATCTCGGAGTTTCCAAAACATACACAAACGGACGCATACACAAGCCTGAAGATGAGGATACAACGCCGTTTATCTATGGTCTTCTCCTGTGTGACGCGCTTTCTCCGTCGCTTTCCTCTTATGCCTCCCACAGATGTGATGAGGCCTCTGTCCGCGAGGCTTTCCCAAAGCTCGGTGAGCTCATGGGCGAGGTTTATACCTCTCTCCACCGCACGGGGAATATGACAGTTTCCTACACGGGCGGCGATGCGGAGGAAATTTTATACCGCTCAAAAAAAATCTGGGACCTTGGAAAAATCCGCTCACTTACGGACTTCGACCGCGAAGAGATAAACGAAAACATCCGCGCCCTCACGCGTGAGGGCTATCATCTGACCGCTATCGGTATGCGCTCGGGCGATGACGTGCCGTGCGACACGAACCTCGTATTCCTCGGCATTGCCGCAACGAGTGCGGATTCGGGCGAGGAAACAAACCCTGATGTGAAGAAGCTCCATGCGTCACGGGTGCGCACATACCTTCTCACCTGCTCGGACGCTATACGCGCGCGCCTTGGCGCATCTATGCTCGGTATTAAGAGCGACAATATCCTGCTCGGACGCGATGTTATGCGTATGGAGAATATAGAAATCCGCCGCGCACTTTCTTCCGTCTGCGTTTTTGCAGGGCTCTCTCCTTCGGATAAAGCAAGAATTATAAGCATACTTGAGGATATGGGAAAAACCGTGTGCATGCTCGGTGAGGATTCATCCGATGCAGCGGCGCTGTCTGCCGCATCTGTCGGCATTTCATCCGTTCGGGCAAAAGATGCTGCGAAAAACGCAAGTGATATCGTTTTCGACGGTACGACCTCGGCAGATCGCGCGATATACCTCGGAAAGCGCATACGTTCATCCGGCGAGCGCGCAAAGGCATATCTTCTTGCTACAAACGTCAGCGAGGTTGTTGCGGTTCTTCTCTCGCTTCTCTGTGGCTTCGGCTTCCCGCTCGGCGCTTTGCAGATTCTTCTTATAAACCTTATCACCGATACCTTCCCCGTATTTGCCATTTCAAGAGCGGCGCGCGGGGGAGAAGTTAAGGGAATTCTCCTTCTTGTGCTCGGTATTGTTATCGGCGTTCTTGCTCCGTTTGTGTGGAAGCTCTCAATGAGCTATTTTATGGTTTCGGAAACGCTGGCATCGTGGATAACCTTTGGATATCTTACGGTCTTTGAGCTTGTCCTTATGATTCCTTCAATATTTCTTGGGAGGGAGTAGAAATGGGACGAGAGATTGAACTTAAATATGTACCGAACGGTGATTTTTCAAAAGAGTCACTTTTTGACCTTCCCTACATCCGCGACAACTCGGGCAGTCTCCGCCGTTTTGAAATGACGACGGAATATCTCGACACTGAGGATAACCTTGCGCGCGAGAGAGGGATAACGCTCCGTCGAAGATTTGAGAACGGCAAGAGCATATTCTATGCAAAGCAGTCAAAGTCAAGAAGCGGCGCATTCTCAGAGCGCGGTGAGTGGTGTGCTATAACGGACGATTTTTCATCTGCAATGGAAAAACTTCGGGATGTTGGTGCTCCGACGGGTGATTTTATCGGGAAACAGCTTCATACCGTAGCAAAGGTTTCCTTTGTGCGGCATGAGGTGACGGTTAAAATCAACTCCCTTTCGTTTGTCCTCTCATACGATGAGGGTAGCTTTAACGACAAAACTCCGTTTTCGGAGCTCGAGCTTGAGATTTGCGACGGGGAAGTTGCAGAGCTTCTCTTTATAGGCGATAAAATCAAACGCGACCTTGACCTCGCGGATGAGCCGCGCTCAAAATACGCGCGCGCTCTATTATATAAATAAGGAAGATTTTATGGAATACTTTGCAGGAAAATATGATATAGCGGTCATCGGCGCAGGACATGCAGGCATTGAAGCGGCGCTTTCCGCTGCAAGACTCGGCATGAGCGTTGCGTGCTTTGCCATAAATCTCGACTCCGTCGGAAATATGCCCTGCAACCCTGCAATAGGTGGTACGGCAAAGGGACACCTCGTGCGCGAGATTGACGCGCTCGGCGGCGAGATGGCGCGCGCATCTGACGATACGTGCATACAGTACCGTATGCTCAACCGCGGCAAAGGTCCTGCAGTATATTCACTTCGCGCGCAGGCAGACAGACGCGCTTATCAGGCACGTATGAAGCATGCTCTTGAAAGCCAGGAAAACCTTGACCTTATACAGGCAGAGATTATCGATATTGGTATAGATGGCGGAAAAGTCACCTCTGTTCTCACCGCAACGGGCGGAAGATATGAGGTGCGCGCCTGCATAATCGCAACGGGCACTTATCTTGGCGGAAGAACGACCGTGGGAGAGACCTCTCGCGAGGGCGGACCTGACGGAATGTTTGCTGCAACACGTCTTACGGAAAGCCTCATAAAGCACGGGCTTCCTCTCCGCCGCTTCAAGACGGGGACCCCGCCTCGAATCAACGCCAGAACTGTGGACTTTTCAGCAATGGAGCCGCAGTACGGTGACGAGGATATCTATCCGTTTTCCTTTGACACAACTCACGAAATCAAAAACCGTGCGATATGCCACCTTACATACACAAACGCAGATACGCACAGGATTATCCGCGAAAATCTCCACCGCTCACCGCTTTTTTCGGGCAACATACAGGGTGTCGGCCCGAGATACTGCCCGTCAATTGAGGACAAGGTTGTGCGCTTTGCGGAAAAGGAGAGACATCAGCTCTTTATTGAGCCGATGGGACTCAACACGGAGGAAATGTATATTCAGGGGCTTTCGTCCTCTCTTCCCGAGGACATTCAGCTCCTTATAATCCACTCGATACGCGGACTTGAAAAGGCAAAGGTTATGCGCTTTGCGTATGCTATTGAGTATGACTGTATCGACCCGCTCGCGCTTAAAAGCTCGCTTGAGGTAAAGGGCATTTCCGGACTTTTCGGTGCAGGTCAGTTCTGCGGCTCGTCGGGTTATGAAGAGGCGGCAGCGCAAGGGCTTATAGCAGGTATAAACGCGGCAAGACTCCTCTCGGGAAAAGACCCGTTTGTCCTCTCACGCTCGATGGCGTATATCGGCACACTTATCGACGACCTTGTCACCAAGGGCACAAACGAGCCTTACCGTATGATGACCTCGCGCTCGGAATACCGCTTGTATCTCCGCCAGGACAACGCGGACCTTCGCCTTACGGAGCTCGGATATGAGATAGGCCTTGTGAGTGAGGAGAAGTACCAGCGAATGTTAAAAAAACGTGAGGCGATAGAGCGCGAGCTTGCACGCCTTGAAAAGACTGTTGCCCCGCCGGGTAATGAAATAAATGAGTTTCTCGAAAAAGCGGGGACTACACGGATTTCGACGGGCGTAAAAATCTCAGACCTTGTGAGAAGACCGCAGCTTTCGTATGCGTCGGTCGCACCGTTTGACAAAACGCGCAAAGACTTGCCTCGCGATGTTTCGGAAAGCGTTGAAATATCGCTCAAGTACGATGGCTATATCAAGCGTCAGGAAGCGCAGATAGAGCAGTTTTCCCGTCTTGAAGAAAAGCTCATCCCCGAGGATATTGACTATATGTCGCTTATGGGCCTTCGCACGGAAGCACGGCAGAAGCTTTCAAAGATTCAGCCGAAATCCGTCGGTCAGGCATCGCGAATCTCAGGCGTCAGCCCTGCGGATATCGCGGCACTTCTTCTCTATATTAAAAGCAGGAAAGGTGAGTAGTTTTATGGAAAAGCTTGTTTCCGAAATACTTGAAAGCCTTAAAATTGATGCAGAGCCTTCTTCTTTTGTCACGTTTTCCGATATGCTGCTTGAAACAAACAAGGTTATGAACCTCACGGCAATTACAGAAGAGAGCGAGGTTGCAGTCCGCCACTTTGCAGACTGCCTTGCACTTCTCGGGTTATATGACTTTAAGAATAAGCGTGTTATAGACGTCGGTTGCGGCGCAGGCTTTCCGGGACTCCCCCTGAAGCTCGGCTGCCGTGATATTTCACTTACACTTCTTGACAGTCTCGGTAAGAGAATCAACTTCCTGCAGGGCGTTTGTGATGCACTTTCCCTTTCGGATGTAGAATGCATACACGCAAGAGCAGAGGAGCAGGCAAACGAAAAAGGCTACAGAGAGAGCTTTGACATTGCCGTTTCCCGCGCGGTTGCGGACCTCTCGATGCTCTCCGAGCTCTGCCTTCCGTACGTCAAGGTCGGCGGAGTTTTTATCGCGATGAAATCCGCAAACTGTGATGAAGAGCTTAACCGCGCAGAAAAGGGAATAAAACTTCTCGGCGGTGAGCTTGAAAAGCGCGCGGACTATACTCTCTACGGTACGGACATCACCCATACCGCACTGATTTTCAGAAAGGTTGCGCCCACCCCCGCAAAATACCCCCGCCGCTTTGCGAAAATAAAGGCAAATCCACTGTAAAAAATAAACAGCACTTATGGCAAAAACCATAAGTGCTGTTTTACATCCCGCAAAATAAATTCAATTTGTTTTTAGTATTTGTGGAATTTCAATTTCTCCCTCTATTTTTTCAAAATCCTTTATTTCTTGTCTTATCAAATAAAGAATTTCTCCGTTTGCTGAACGCCCGTAGTATTTTGAGATATAATGCAGCTTGTAGTGAAGCTCCGGGTCGATTTCGATTCCAATATGCTTATTGTTTTTGTTTCTCATAAAAAAACCTCAAAAATCTTAATATAAGTATATTTTAAGATTATATTATGATATAATGTTGTAAGTATACTTATATTAAGTATACAAAAATATTTACTTGGAGTTTTTTATGAAGATTGCAATTGTTGGGTCAAGGAATGTTACTGTATCTGATATTGGCAGATATATTTCAAATGTTGAAGAAATTGTTTCGGGCGGTGCCGTAGGTGTTGATTGTTGTGCCGCGGAATATGCAAAAGAAAATGGGATAAAACTTACCGTGTTTCTGCCTCAATATGACGTTTATGGTCGCGCAGCACCTATTATAAGGAATAAAGAAATAGTCGATTATTCAGATAAAATCATTGCATTTTGGAATGGAAGTTCAAAAGGTACATTGTCAGTTATAAAATATGCCGAAAAAACAGGAAAGCCGTGTGAGATTGTTATCTGCAAGTAAATCATTGTGTTTTTAATCAAATCCACTGTAAAAAATAAACAGCGTGTCAGATGACACGCTGTTTTTTCTATTCAAAGAAGCTTTTGAGGTCGAGGATATTTTCTGCAAAAACGTCGGAAAGCTTAATTACCTCATCGGTTGCATACGCAAACGAATCGTCATAAAGCCCTGCGACGATAAAACCTGCTTTCTTTGCGGTTCTCACCGCGACTACCGAGTCCTCAAAGACCGCGGTTTCGGAAACTTCTGTTCCTAAAAGAGAAGCCGAGCGGTAGAAGATGTCCGGGTGGTCCTTTCCCACACCTACGATGTGGCTTGTGAGGATGTCCTTGAAATAATGACGGATTCCAAGCCTTGTGATGGCTGCGTCTGCCATGTACTTATCCGTTGCCGTCGCAATTGACATCACAACGCCCTGACTGTGTAAAAACTCGAGAAATTCGGGTACCCCTTCTTTGAGCGGCACCTCATAGAGATATTTTGACTCTATCGTTTTGTCGATACTCTCAATTATCTCCTCATCGTCACCCTCAATGCCATACTCTGCCTTCAGAAACTTTACCGCCTCAAAAACACTCATACTGCAAAAGCGGCGGTCAACATCGTCCTTTGGTTCCTTGCCGTGACTTCTGAGGTATTCGCTGCCGATTGTTTTCCACGCGTACATAGAATCGGTGAGCGTACCGTCCATATCAAAAATTGCACCTTTTATCTTCATAGAGAGTTACCCCCTAAATTAGTTCTTCTGTATTTTAGCAGAAAAGGACTTGCATTTCAACCCACGGTTACAAAAAGAGTTGACATAACTACAGAAGTAAGCTATAATGTAATTACTCTGTAACCATTTTGTAACTACTGTTCAGAGAATCAGAAAAGAAAGCGAGGGATAAGGCGATGTCCAAGGAAACACAGGCATCGGAAAGCGCGGTTCTTTCGGCTCCGTCCGTTGTGTCGGAAGTTTTCTCAAAACAGAATAAATTCTCAGGCCTTATCTTCTCTGTCCTCGCCGCTGTTTTTGAGTTCTTCTCATTTATTACGACAAAGATAGTCCACGGCGCAGTTATTTTCGGTACGACCTTCCAGTCGAGGGTTATTGCTCCGCTCGGCGTTGTTCTTGCCGTCGTAAAGAGCATTTCGGGCGATACCTTTATAAACCTGCGCGACGATTTGCGCTGCCTTGCGCACAGGGCAACGGTTATTTTCATGCAAATCCGCAAGAACAGAATCGTTCTTTCTCTCACGCTTCTTGCGACCACGCTTCTCATTATCTCCGCGACCTTCTATAGCGTTGGTATCAAGATTATCGCAAACGGCGAGGAGCTTGGCTATATGTACAGCCGCGCCGAATACGACGAAGCGGTCAGCTTTGTTGAAGATCGCGCAAGTGAGATTTTAGAGCGTCCGTACAGCGTTACAATACCTGTGAGATTCGAGCTTGGTATCGTTCCTCGCGAGAAGGTTGTTTCAAAAAACGCTATCCGCTCATACTTCTTCTCTCAGATAGATGAAGTTTCCGAGCTCTATGCGATTACGGTAAACGGTGAGGTTATCGGCGCAAGTCGTAACCGCGCAACTCTCCAGAAAATGCTCGACGAGCTTTTATACACAAGCGACCCGAACGTAAAGGCGCGCTTTTCTCAGGACGTTGCGATTACGCAAAAGTACGTTGACGCGTCAAAGCTTCTCTCCTATGAGGAGATTCGCGAAAAGCTCACCTCAACGATACGCTCAACAAAGACATACACAATAAAATCAGGCGATACTGTTTCAAAAATCGCAAAGGCAAACGGTATGACGACCGCGGCAATCTATGACCTCAACCCGTCGCTCCGCTCGGGAAGACTCCGCGCAGGTGACAGCGTTACGGTCGCAAAGGAGGTTCCGCTCCTCTCGGTCGAGGCGGTGCGTCGCGTAAACTATACTGAAACTATTCCGTATGAAACACAGAAGGTAAATGACTCCTCAATATACAGAGGCTCATCAAAAGTTGTAGTCCGCGGCCGCGTTGGTACAAGAAGCGTTGTTGCAGACGTAACATACGTCGACAACAAAGAGGTCTCGCGTGAAATCCTTTCAAGCACGGTAACACAGAACCCTGTAACCGAGGTCGTTCACGTCGGAACAAAGACTCCGCCGAAGACGGTTGCAACAGGCAAGCTCTCGCGTCCTGTAAGCGGCGGTATCATTTCCTCCAACTACGGTATGCGCCGAGGCAGTATGCATAAGGGTGTTGACTTTGCTGCAGCAAGCGGAACACGAATTTCCGCGGCAGACGGCGGAACGGTAACGTGGGCAGGCTGGAAGCGCGGCGGTTGGGGATACCTTGTCGTTATCAACCACGGCAACGGCCTTGAAACGTACTACGCTCACAACTCGAAGGTACTTGTAAAGGTAGGCCAGAAGGTCGCTAAGGGACAGCAGATCGCGAAGATGGGAAGCACGGGCAACAGCTCAGGCCCCCACTGTCACTTTGAGATCCACAAAAACGGAAGATATGTAAATCCGTGGAACTATATTAAATAAACGAAACAAGCGGTGAAATTCACCGCTTGTTTTCTTGACCTTATATATAAAATGGTATATAATGTACAGGTTGCTATTTTATCTTGAAAGGATTTACATATGGAAAACTTAAACGAAAATAAAATGGGTACGGCGCCGATAGGCCGACTTCTCGCCGGCATGGCAATACCCATGATGATATCAATGCTTGTTCAGGCGTTTTATAACGTTGTTGACAGTATCTTCGTTGCACAAATCTCTGAGAATGCTCTTAGCGCGGTTTCTCTTGCTTTTCCGCTTCAGAACATAATGATTGCGCTTGGTGGCGGTACGGCACTCGGTATGAACGCGATTTTGTCATACTCCCTCGGTGAAAAGAATCGTGAAATGGCAGACCGTTCGGCAAACACAGGCATTTTCCTGCACATTTTATCGGCAATCCTCTGTGCTCTTATCGGTTTCTTCTTCACACGTCCGTTCTTTGAGTTTATGACAAAGGATGCGGAGATTGTAAAATACGGCGTGGATTATGCAAGCATCTGCCTCATCTTCTCTTTCGGTATTTTCTCGCAGTTCTGCTTTGAGAGACTTTTGCAGGCAACGGGAAAGACTACGCTTTCAATGATAACCCAGCTTATCGGTGCTGTTATAAACATAGTTTTAGACCCCATCCTCATCTTCGGTCTCTTCGGATTCCCGAGACTCGAGGTTGCAGGCGCGGCTATCGCAACGGTTGTCGGCCAGATAGTTGCGGCGATTGTCGGTCTTATCCTCAACATCACCGTAAACCGCGAGATTCATATCTCAATAAAGAAGCTTCGCTGGGACACCGAGATAGCAAGAAGAATATACAAGATCGGCTTCCCGTCGATTCTTATGCAGTCGGTCGGCTCGGTAATGAACACCTGCCTCAACAGCATACTCATCGGGTTTACAACAACCGCAACTGCAGTTTTTGGTGCGTACTTCAAGCTCCAGAGCTTCATATTTATGCCGATATTCGGTCTTAACAACGGAATGGTTCCGATTATCTCATATAACCACGGCGCAAAACGCCCCGACCGCATAAAAAAGACTATTAAGCTCTCGATTATTTCAGCCGTTTCGATTATGGCGGTCGGAACTCTTCTCTTTGAGTTTATGCCAAAAACCCTTCTCGGATTTTTCAATGCGTCGGAAAATATGCTCAAAATTGGTGTCCCCGCACTTCGCATTATCGCCTCGCACTTTGTCATTGCGGGCTTCTGTATAATAGTAAACTCCGTCTGCCAGGCGATAGGAAACCCGATGCACTCACTCTTTATCTCAATATGCCGTCAGTTGCTCGTGCTTATTCCTGCGGCATGGTTACTCTCAAAGACGGGAGTTCTTAACCTCGTCTGGCTCGCGTTCCCGATAGCTGAGCTTGCGTCGCTCATCCTCTGCCTTATCTTCCTCGGAAAAACGATGAAGAAGATACACTTGAGCACAGAAGAATAAAGTAACAATAAGACCGTGGCTTTTGCCACGGTCTTTAACTTTTTTGAATTCCACATATAGAGTTAAAAGTGCAGAAGTGTGAGGGGACTGGGGGCGGTAGCCACCAGTCGTTTCAAGGGGTGCGGGGGAAATCGAAATCCCCCGCGTTTTGCTACTTTGTCTCACAAAGTAGGCCCCCGGCAGGGAAATAAGAAAATTTCCTCCTTCATTTCCTTGTTTGGTAGTTTCTTTTATATAGCAGCGCCCTTCTACTTCATACCTGCTTTTCCTCTTATTTATGAACACTGCAATGCTCGCAGTTGTGGTCACAGCCCTCTTTGATTCCATAGTCGGCAGGATTCTTGCCCTGTCTTCTGTAGTAATCTGCAAGAGCTGCCTGGATAGCCTCCTCGGCAAGAACGGAGCAGTGAAGCTTTTCGGGCGGAAGTCCGTCAAGCGCCTCGGTAACTGCGCGATTTGTGAGCGTGAGCGCCTCAGCAATTGACTTTCCCTTTACCATCTCCGTTGCCATTGACGATGTTGCAACTGCGGCACCGCAACCGAAGGTCTTGAACGACACGTCAACAATAATGTCGTTTTCTATCTTCATATAAATCTTCATTATATCTCCGCACTTGGAGTTTCCGACCTGTCCTACTGCATTTGCATCCGCAAGGTCGCCGACGTTTCTCGGGTTTGAAAAATGGTCCAATACTTTTTCGCTATACATATTACATATCCTCCCAGACAGGTTTTCCGTTTTCCCAGACGGGTGACATTGCACGAAGCTTTTCTACAACGCGCTCTACCGCCTCGGCAATCTTGATTTCTTCTCCTACCTCGTTTCCGTCACCAAGAGAAAGACGGAGCGAGCCGTGGGCAATATGGTGGGGAAGTCCGATGGCTAAAAGCACGTGCGACGGGTCAAGCGAGCCTGACGAGCAAGCAGAGCCTGAGCTTGCGCATACGCCTTCGTTATACATATTGAGAAGCAATGCCTCGCCCTCAATTCCCTCAACAACTATACTGCAAAGACCGGGAAGCCTCTTTTCAGGGTGCCCTGTAAGACGTGTGTAGGGAAGCTTTAATACGCGCTCAATGAGTCTGTCGCGCATACCGGTGAGCTTTTTGATGTTTTCTTCCATCTCGCGCTCGGCAATCTCTGCCGCCTCGCCAAGACCCACGATATACGGTACGTTTTCAGTTCCCGCACGTCTGCCTCTTTCCTGACCGCCGCCGCAGATTAAACTGTCAAGCTTTATTCCCGTTCTCACATACAGTGCGCCGACACCCTTCGGTGCGCCGATTTTGTGGCCCGAGAGTGAGAGCAGGTCAATGTTCATCTCGTCTACATTTATCGGGATATGGCCGTATGCCTGAACAGCATCGGTATGGAAGAGAATCTTTTTTTCGTGAGCTATCTTTCCTATTTCCGCAATAGGCTGGATTGTGCCTATCTCGTTGTTTGCCGTCATTATTGATATAAGGATTGTATCGTCGCAGATAGCCTCTTCCAGATCCTTCACACTTACCTCGCCAAGCTCGGATACGGGAAGGTAGGTAATGCGAAAGCCCTTCTTTTCAAGGTAGCGGCAGGTACTCATAATTGCAGGGTGCTCGATTGCGGAAGTAATTATATGTCCGCTCCCGAACTTTGATGCAACGCCGCGAAGTGCCCAGTTGTCAGACTCACTTCCGCAGCTTGTGAAGAATATTTCGCGACTCTTTGCGCCGATAACGTGTGCAACCTTCTCACGTGCCTCTTCTACTGCACGCTTTGAAGCGTATGCAAAACCGTAAAGGCTTGACGGGTTTCCGTACTGCTTCTCAAAAAACGGGAGCATTTTTTCTAAAACTTCCGCCTTTACCTTTGTTGTAGCGGAGTTGTCCGCATATATCATATCCATTTTCATCTCCTGTGGTTAATAAGACTCTTGGCTTATTCTGTGTATTCCTTTGCTTTTATAACCGCAAGTTCGTCACATCGGTTATTTTTTTCGTTTTCTGCGTGTCCCTTTACCCAGACAAAGGTGACCTCGTGCTTCTTGGTAAGCTCTAAAAGCTCTTCCCAAAGCTCAGGGTTAAGCGCCTTATCCTTTTTATTTCGCATCCAGCCGTTTTCGCGCCACTTTTCCGCCCAGCCCTTCTCTATTCCGTCAACTACATATCGACTGTCGGTATAGAGCGTAACTCTGCACGGCTCACGAAGTGCCGAGAGCGCGGAAATAACGCCTGTAAGCTCCATACGGTTGTTTGTGGTGTTCTTCTCACCGCCCGAAATTTCCTTTGACGTGCCGCGGTACTCTAAAATCGCACCCCACCCACCCGGACCGGGGTTTCCGGAGCAGGCACCGTCGGTATAGATTGTGACTTCTTTCATAACTTCGTCCTCTGGGTAGCGGTTTTATTCTGCGTTTTCGGTAGTTTCAGGTGTTGACTCTGTCGCTTCTTCCTCTTCCTCGTGCGGAGCTGCAGCTACGGAGATTACACTTACACCGTCGCCGATGCGCATGAGCTTAACGCCCTTTGTTACACGGCCGATGCAGTTTACATCGCGTGCGGGAAGTCTTATGATTATACCGTCGTTTGAGATAATCATAGCATCTTCAGAATCGTCTACCATTATTACACTTGCGATTTTTCCTGTCTTTTCGCTTATGCTGTAATTCATTATACCCTTACCGTAGCGGCTCTGGAGACGGTAATCGTCAGTTGCGGTACGCTTACCGAAGCCCTTTTCCGTAACGGTGAGGATGTCCTTGCCCTCAGTTACCTTTGCCGCACCTATTACATAGTCGCCGTCTTTAAGGTCGATACCGTAGACACCGCCTGCTTCTCTGCCTGTTGCGCGGATGTCGGAGGCCTTAAACTTAATCGCCATACCCTCACGCGTTGCAAGCATAATCTCGCTGTCCTCACGGGTGAGCATTACGGAAATAAGCTCATCATCGTCATCAAGACCGATAGCGCGGACACCTGCGCGGCGGGTTGAGTCAACTCGGGACAGAGCTATTCTCTTGACAACGCCGTTCTTTGTCGCCATAACGAGGAAGTGCTCATCGTCAAATTCCTTAATGTCGAGCATCGCGGTGACTTTTTCGTCAGGCTCAAACGCGATGAGGTTTACAATGTTCATTCCGACTGCCGTGCGGCTACTCTCAGGCACCTGATAGCCCTTCATGCGGTACATTCTTCCGCGTGTTGTGAAGAAGAGGATGAAGTCGTGGCTTGAGGCTGTGAACATCGTTTCAACAAAGTCTTCTTCCTTCTGCTTCATCGCAGAAACACCACGGCCGCCGCGGTTCTGTGAGCGGTATGTGGAAATCGGCATACGCTTTATGTATCCGCGGTGAGTGAGCGTGTATGCACAGTCCTCAACGGGGATTAAGTCCTCAATGTCGATTTCGTCATCAACGGGAACTATCTCGGTACGACGTGCGTCGCCGTACTTTTCGCGGATTGCAAGAAGCTCATCCTTAAGGATTCCTGCAACAAGGGTGTCAGACTCGAGCACTTCCTTGCAGTAGGCAATCTTCTTCATAAGCTCGTCGTATTCCGCGTCAATCTTCTCGCGCTCAAGGCCCTGAAGCCTTGCAAGGCGCATATCAAGTACCGCCTGAGCCTGAACATCGCTCATGCCGAAGCGGTCCATAAGGCGTGTCTTTGCATCGTCGTAGCTTTCGCGGATAATCTTTATAATCTCGTCGATGTGGTCAAGCGCGATTCGGAGACCTTCGAGAAGGTGTGCCCTTGCCTCTGCTTTTTTGAGCTCAAAGGCTGTTCTTCTTCTGATAACGTCCTTCTGGAACGCAATATACTGGTCAAGAATATCGCGAAGTGAAAGTGTTTTCGGTTTATTGTCAACAAGCGCAAGTAAAATTACGCCAAAGGTTGACTGCATCTGTGTGTGTTTGAAGAGAAGGTTTAAGATAACCTGCGGGTTTGCGCTCCTGGAAAGCTCAATAACTACGCGCATACCCTCACGGCTGCTCTCGTCCTGGATATTTGAAATGCCCTCGATAGTTTTATTCTTTACAAGCTCTGCAATATGCTCGATAAGACGTGCTTTATTGACCATATACGGAAGCTCTGTTGCGACAATTCTGTATCTGCCGTTGTCAAACTCCTCAATCTCCGTCTTTGCGCGGACCTTGAGGTGTCCCTTACCCGTTGCGTAAGCGGCGCGGATTCCCGCAAGACCCATAATGATACCTGCGGTGGGAAAATCCGGACCCTTTATATGCTCCATAAGGTCGGCAAGAGTTGCCTCGGGGTTATCTATAACCTCGATTGTAGCGTCAATAACTTCTCCGAGGTTGTGCGGCGGGATGTTTGTCGTCATACCAACCGCGATACCGTTACTTCCGTTTATGAGAAGTGACGGGATTCTTGACGGGAGAACGGACGGCTCCTGGTGGTAACCGTCAAAGTTCGGAACAAAGTCAACTGTTTCCTTATCAATATCTGCAAGCATCTCAAGTGCGATTTTTGAAAGGCGCGCCTCTGTATAACGGTAGGCAGCAGCAGGGTCACCGTCCACCGAGCCGAAGTTACCCTGACCCTCTACCATCGGGTAGCGGAGAGAGAACGACTGCGCCATACGTACCATCGCATCATAAACCGACGTATCGCCGTGCGGATGGTAGCGACCGAGCACGTCACCGACGGTCGTTGCGCTCTTACGGTAAGCCTTATCGGGAGTGAGACCGTCCTCATACATTGTATAGAGAATACGGCGGTGAACAGGCTTTAAGCCGTCGCGCACGTCGGGAAGCGCACGACCTACGATAACCGACATTGAATAGTCGATATAGGCGCGCTTCATCTCAGTGTTGAGTTCAACATCTATAACCTTTTCAATTTCAAGGTGATTTAACGGTTTTTCGTTCTTGTTAGCCATTTTGCTTTCCCCTATATATCAAGATTTGTAACGTATCCTGCATTCTGCTCGATAAACTCACGTCTCGGCTCGACCTTTTCGCCCATGAGGAGAGTGAAGGTCTCGTCCGCTGCAATTGCATCCTCAAGCGTGACGCGAGCAAGAACGCGGTTTTCGGGGTTCATCGTTGTTTCCCAGAGCTGTTCAGGATTCATTTCACCGAGACCCTTAAAGCGCTGGATTTTTGCATCCTCACCGATTTCGGCAAGTGCCTCGTCAAGTCCTGCATCGTCATAGACGTACTTTTCTTTCTTTCCTTTATAAACCTTATAAAGCGGAGGCATTGCAAAGTAGATATGTCCTGCCTCGACGAGCGGTCGCATAAAGCGGAAGAAGAAGGTCAAAAGAAGTGTTCTGATATGTGCACCGTCAACGTCGGCATCGGACATGATGACAACCTTGTGGTAGCGGAGCTTTTCGAGGTTACAGTCGGCAAGGATTCCCGTGCCAAGTGCTGCGATAACGGGGGAGAGCTTGTCGTTTCCGTAAATTTTGTCTGCTCTTGCCTTTTCTACGTTGAGCATCTTTCCCCAGAGGGCAAGGATTGCCTGGAAGCGACGGTCGCGTCCTTCCTTGGCGCTGCCTGCTGCAGAGTCACCCTCAACGATATAAAGCTCTGTAAGGCGCGGGTCCTTTTCCTGACAGTCAGCAAGCTTTCCGGGAAGGGAGAGGGACTCAAGAGGACCCTTTCTTCTTGCGTTTTCTTTAGCTTTTCTTGCAGCTTCACGCGCGCGAGCTGCGTCGATTGTCTTTCCGACAATCGCGCGGGCGACCTTCGGGTTTTCCTCAAAGAAGGTTGAGAGCTTGTCATTTACTATGTTTGTGACAAGTGTTCTTACAGACGCGTTTCCAAGCTTTGTCTTTGTCTGGCCCTCAAACTGCGCCTCAAGCACCTTGACCGAAATGATACAGGTGAGACCCTCAAGCATATCTGTGCCCTCGAGCTTCTCATCTTCCTTTATCATTTTGCTCTTTCTTGCATAGTCGTTTATAACGCGGGTTAAAGCAGCTTTGAAGCCTGTTTCGTGCATACCGCCCTCTGTTGTGCGGATGTTGTTTGCAAAGGAAAGGATATTTGCGTTGTAGCCGTCGTTATACTGCATTGCGACTTCCGCAACGTTATCGTCACGCTCGCCCGAAACGTAAATAACGTCCTCATGAACGAGCTCTTTCTTGATCTGCTTGTTTGTGTACTCGACAAATGAGCGGATACCGCCCTCATAGCAGAGGTCGTCGCCCTTTTCCTGACCTGAGCGCTTGTCGGATATTTTTATACGTACGCCTGCATTGAGGAATGCCTGCTCGCGAAGACGCTTATGTAATGTGTCGTAGTTGAATACCGTCTCGTCAAATATCTCACGGTCGGGCTTGAAGGTAATTTTTGTTCCTGTCTCCGTACCCTTACCGATTATTTTTATGGGAGTTTCGACATCACCGCGGGTAAAGCGCATATAGTGGATGTTCTCGCCGTCGCATACCTCGACCTCGAGCCACTCGGAGAGCGCGTTAACAACGGATGCACCAACGCCGTGGAGACCGCCTGATACCTTGTATCCGCCGCCGCCGAACTTACCGCCGGCGTGAAGAACGGTGAAAACAACCTCAAGCGCGCTCTTGCCGGTTTCGTGCTTACCCGTCGGGATACCACGGCCGTTATCGGATACGGTTATTGTATCACCCTCGCCAATCTCTACGGTGATACACGAGCAGTATCCTGCAAGCGCTTCGTCTATTGAGTTGTCCACGATTTCGTAAACAAGGTGGTGAAGTCCGCGCTCGGAGGTCGAGCCGATGTACATACCCGGGCGACGTCTTACCGCTTCAAGTCCTTCAAGCACCTGAATATTACTTTCGTCATAATTTCCCTTTACTGCTTCAGGCATTTTCTAATCCTCTACTTTCTTTAGGGTTATATCAATTATCAAATTTAATCTTGTATAAGTTCCTCGCTTCGGGCCTTAAGCGTCTGCGGCGAAATCTGCGAAATGAAAACCTCTTCCGCTCCGTCCTCTGTCGAAACAATGAACGAACGTGGGATATCGTCACATACATTTACAACCCTTTTTTCTTTTTCCTTTTTTGCAAGATACGCCTTCGTTCTTTTTGACTGCGTTGTGATTTCAAGGTCAAAAATACCGATTATATCGTCCTTTCGGAGAAGGTGTCCTCTTCCTATATGAAGAAACATAAAACTTCCTCACTGCTTTGTATTTTCATCGCTTATTCTTCCGTTTTGTACGGTAAAAATTTTACCGTGCAGAAGCTCGGAGAACATCGACGGGTCACAACCCGTAATAATTGTCTGACCGCGGTTTACGTCGTTGATTAAAAACGAACGCCGCTTTACATCAAGCTCACTTAAAACATCGTCGAGAAGAAGAATGGGTTTTTCTTCCGAATCCTTTTCGTAAATCTCGTGCTCTGAGACCTTCAAGGCAAGCACGCAGGAACGAATCTGCCCTTGCGATGCAAAGTCCCGCGCGAGATTTCCGTTTATATAAACCTCAAGGTCATCGCGGTGGGCACCTATAAGGCAGGAGAATGAGGCAAGCTCTGCCGTTTTTCTTGCGTTAAGGTGTTCAATAAGCTTTTTTTTGTTGCCATCAATATCAGAGGTATCGGAAATTGAGCTTGCGTGGATGTAAGAAAGCGTAATTTCCTCACTTTTTCCGGAAATCTCAAGCCCGACTCTCTTTACTATCTCTTTTGCCTCTTTTAAGAATTTTCCGCGCTCATAGATGATCTGTGCGTAAACTCCTGCGAGTTTTTCGTTGAGTATGTCGAGATAGTCTATATATTTTTCTCTGTCCTCTGTCATTTTCAGAATTTTTCTCTTGCTTTCGATAATCTTGTTATGCTCAGCAAGTGCCTTTATGTAAGACGGGCGCATCTGTGAGATTGCGATATTGAGAAATCTTCTCCTGAGAGCCGGACCTTCTTTTATAAGACGAAGGTCATCGGGCGAGAAAACAACGGTTTTTATAAGCCCTATATGGTCTGACGGTCTCTTTTCTGGGATTCCGTTGACAAAAAGCTCACGCGCACCGTCCCGAATGGTACAAGAAACGGAAATATCACGGCCATAGGCGATAAAATCGCCCTTTATCCTTGCCTCGGAAAATCCGCTTCTTACGGCGCTGAAATCCTTTTGGCTGCGAAAGGTCTTAAGGCACGAGAGATAGAAAACCGCCTCGAGCAAATTCGTCTTTCCCTGCGCATTCTCGCCGAAGATAAGATTCTGAGTCTCTGAAAATGAAAGCTCTTCTCTTTCGTAGTTACGAAAGTTTTCAAGGTATAAGTTTTTAAGTAGCATAAATCAATTTTCTTTAAGTCGTACGGGGAGTACAAGATGCAAATACTCATCGCTGTCAGGCGGAGTAATTATAATAGGAGAAACGTGTGTATTGAGTTCAAGCTCAACCTCGTCGTTCGGGCATGCGCGGAGTGCATCGAGAATATATCTGTGGTTAAAGCCTATGCGAAGCTTTTCTGCCGGGTTAAGAAGCGCACATTCGTCCTTTGATGAGCCGAGCGAGGTACGTGAGCTTATGAAAAGTGTCTTTTCTTCAAAATTAAGGTGGATCGGGTCGTTTATTCTCTCGCTGATGAGTATTGAAACGCGCTCAATTGCGGTTATAAGGTCGCGGCGGTTTACGCGTACCTTGAATGCGCTTGCTTTCGGAACTGCGTTCTTGTAATTCAAGAAGTCACCGTCAAGTATTCTTGAAATAATCATTGAGCCGCCAAGAGTAAAGATGATATGCTTTTTGCCGACGCAGATTGAAACCTCTTCATCAGATTCTGCACAAAGCTTTTCAACCTCTTTGAGAGTTGAGCCCGGAACAACAAAGCTGAACTTTTCCTCTTCGCTCTCATTTTCAATAGTTGCTGAGCGATAAGAAAGACGAACACCGTCAACAGAGACAACCATGAGCTTATCTTTCTCAACATCAAAGAGAGAACCTGTAAGCACCGGCTTTGAAACATCTCCGCTGATAGCGAAGATAGTCTGTGAAATCATCTTTTTAAGGTCGCTCTGGGCAAGAGAAATATAGTACTTTTTCTCAATATCCGGAAGAGCGGGGAAGTCCTTTGCAGAAAGACAGAGAACCTCGTGACGTACATTCTTGCACACTACTGTTGCAAACATATTCTCATCTGTTGAGAAGGTAATCGGTTCATCCGGCAAAAGACGGATAATATCAGAGAGAATCTTTGCGTTTATAACAATTTTTCCGGGCTCCTGAACATCGGCCGGAACAGTTACTTTAATTCCGGTTGAAAGGTCATAGCCTGTAAGGGAAAGCTCATCGTATGAGCAGTCGATTAAGAGACCTTCCATTACGGGAACAGAGCTTTTTGAAGCAACTGCCCAGGATGTTCTTGTGATAGCTGTAAGTAAAACTGATTTTTCGCAAACGAATTTCAAAATAATCACCGCTTCTTTCTTAATTGATAATATTTTAATGAATAATTTTTATTATAAAAGAATATAATATATATTTTAGTATTAGTATTATAGGCTGTGGAATCTTTGGATATCCCTGTTTTTTGCCTTAGTGGTGCGTTTTTGCCCGTCCACAGACAGCTTTTGATTTGTGTTGATAAATATCGCCTTTTTCTGTGGATAAGTTTTATCAACAGGTTATCAAAAGGGAATCCACAGGGAAACTGTTTATTACGGGGTTAAAATTGACTCCTTGACTTCCTTTATCTGAGCCTTGATTGCGCTGTCGGTTTTCATAAGCTCTTCGAGGGTATCTACGGAATACTTGATGGTCGTATGGTCGCGGTTGAAGATTTTACCCATCTTCGGGTAAGATTCATTGGTCATGTTTCTTACCATATACATTGCGACCTTTCTCGGCTCGACCATCTTCTGTGAACGGTCTTTGCCGATGATGTCCTCATATTCAAGCTCAAAATATTTTGCAACAGCGCGGATAATAAATTCGGGTGTTGGGTTAATCCACGGGTTTTCTGCAAAGATGTCGCGGATAGCACGTTCTGCTGCCTGCATACCGTCGACATCTGCGAGAAGGTCCCGATATGCAAGAAGCTTGTGTACGGCACCCTCAAGCTGTCTTACGTTTGCAGTAACGTTATTTGCAATGAGCTCTTTTTGTTCAGTTGTAAGCTCAAGGCCTATGAGGTTTGCTTTAAGGCTTATAATCGCCATTCTCGTTTCAAAATCAGGTGGCTCGATGTCAGCCAAAAGACCCCATTCAAATCTCGTTTTAAGGCGTTCCTCAAGCTTTGCCATTTCCTTTGGCGGACGGTCGGAGGTCATAACAATCTGCTTGTGTGATTCATAAAGTGCGTTGAAGGTATGGAAGAACTCCTCCTGAGTACTGTCCTTTCCTGCGATGAACTGAATATCGTCAACAAGAAGGATGTCTGAATTCCTGTACTTCTCGCGAAACTCGGGGAGAGTTCTTGCCTGAAGTGCGTCGATAAGCTCGTTTGTGAAGTCCTCGCTCTTTATGTATGTTATTTTTGCCTTCGGGTTGTTCTTTTTTATCGTGCCTGCAATGGCGTAGAGAAGATGCGTTTTTCCAAGACCGCTTCCGCCGTGGATGAGAAGGGGGTTATAGGAAGAGGCGGGAGCGTTTGCAACTGCCTTTGCCGCGGCATGTGCAAACTTGTTTGATGCACCGACAACGAACTTTTCAAAGGAATACTCATCGTAGTTTGAAAAATCGGGGATAATAGGTGCGATTTTTCCTTCGTATTCCTCTTCAGTTAAAAGCTCAAAGTCAACTTCCTTTGAAAAGACGCGGAAAAGCGCTTCTTTTATTGTTTTCTGATGGTGCTCCATAAGCACGCTTTTCTTGAACGGGAAAGGGGTGACAAGAGTAAGCGTGTTGTTTTCAAACTTCGCGGCTCTTATGTCCTCAAACCACGTTTCAAGCGTTGTGCTGAGTATATTAAGCTCGTCCTGAAGGACCCTGTAGGCTATCCTCCAGATATCAGCGGCGTTGTTCATAGATAAAAATCCCCCACTTTATTTATACTGATTTTATTATAGCAGAAAAGGCAATAAAAGTAAATAATTTTTACATATATTATTTATATAATACAACACTGCTTTTCTACCTGACCGATACATAGTATACCACAAAAAGTATTTTTGGTTTTGACAACTTTTTGACAACTTTTTTTGTGCAGATTAAGAAAAAAGTGTTGACATATTGCCACAGTGTATCATATAATATTCGTTGACGCTATGTCGAAAGGGTGCAGGAGAGTATTCTTCTTGCTTAAAATTTTTAATCGGAGGTGTAAAACAATGGTACGTACTTATCAGCCGAAGAAGCTTCATCGCTCAAAGGTACACGGCTTCCGCAAGAGAATGGCTACACGTAACGGTCGCAAGGTCTTGTCAGCTCGTCGTGCAAAGGGCAGAAACAGGCTCACACACTAAAAATCCGAAGCGATAGCTAAAACAGAATACAGCCCGCTTCGCAAAAAGATAGAGCCCGGCAAGCCTTGATTATATGGCAGGGGCTTTTTCTTTTTATGGAGATGTTTTAATGAAAAACACAGTATCTCTTAAAGAAAACAGAGATTTCAGAAATCTCTACAGACGGGGAAAATCCTCCGTCACTCCACTGCTCGCAGTTTATGTGCGAAAAAACAAAAATACCGAAAACCGTATAGGAATTACGGTCAGCACAAAGGTAGGTTGTGCCGTTGTGCGAAATAGCGTGCGCCGTCGCATCCGCGAGGCGTATCGGTTAAACGAAGAAAAATTCAGCGCAGGATATGATATCGTCATAGTCGCACGAGTCCGCGCAGCTGAGGCTTCGTTTTCACAGATAGAGAAGAGCCTGCTCGAGCTGGCTCTGAGGTTGGGTATCCTCAGGGGAGAACAGGAATGAAGAGTCTTCTCATAGCGCTTATAAAGTTTTACAGACGCGCCATATCGCCGAATAAATCTCCATGCTGCAGGTTTATTCCGACCTGCTCGCAGTACGCGCTTGAGGCGATAGAAAAATACGGCGCACTGAAGGGTGGATATCTCGCAGTTCGGCGGATATTACGCTGCCACCCGTTTTCAAAAAAAAGCGGATATGACCCCGTTCCTTAAAGGCGCGAGGTTTAGAAAGGAAAGTTATGTTTAATACACTTATTGTACAGCCGTTTGGTTGGCTACTTCGTCAGTGCTACAACCTTCTCGGCTCATACGGTCTTGCAATTATCTTATTTACAATACTTTCAAAGATAATTATGCTGCCGTTCCAGATGAAGAGCAAAAAGAGTATGCTCGAAATGAACAGACTTCAGCCTAAATTAAAAGAGCTTGAGGCAAAGTACAAGGACGATAAAGAGCGCTATTCCCTTGAGGTGCAGAAGCTTTATAAAAAAGAGGGCGTTTCCATGTTCGGCGGATGCCTTCCGCTTCTTATCACGCTCCCGATTATGATAGGTCTCTATAACGTCGTCCGTCAGCCGCTCACACACATCTTCGGTCTTTCGGCGGATACTATCTCCCAGATTGCAAACGCACTTATTGAAAACGGCGTTGCAGGCATTGAGCACAAAACAGGATTTATGCTTGAGGTCGCAATTGCGTCAAATCTCGGAAAGTTCAGGGATATTATTGTTCCCTTTGCAGAAAACTTAAAGGACGTTTCATTTAACTTCCTCGGTCTTGACCTTTCTGAAATCCCGAACTTCAAGTACATCACTCCCATGTGGATTATCCCTGCCCTTTCGGGTATTTCTGCGTGGTTCTCGGGTTGGCTTGTGAGAAGAGGACAGGGCAAGCAGGTTACAGAGCAGGCGGCACAGACAAACGGTATGATGAACTTCCTTATGCCGCTTATGTCCGTATGGATCGCTTTTGCAGTTCCCGCAGGACTCGGCCTTTACTGGATTATAAGCAATGTTCTCACAGCAATACAGGAGCCTTGCCTTACCGCATATTATAAGAAGAAGGCGGCAAATAAAGATCAGAAGGAGAAATCAAAAAATGGCAAATAACATTGAAGTAGTTGCCAAGACCATAGATGAAGCTATCGAAAAAGGACTCGGTTTACTTTCCTGTGACAGGAGTGACGTATCTGTCGAGGTGCTTGAAAACCCGAAGTCAGGCTTTCTCGGAATTGGCGCAGTACCAGCAAGGATACTTATGACAGTAGTAAACGACGATATCAAGATTCCTGAAGCTCTTCTCCATGTTGAAGAAGAAAAGAAGGAAGAAAAGCCTGTAAAAAAGGCAGAGAAGAAGGTAGCTGCCGCAACAGGCGAGCTTTCAGCAGAGGAATTTCTCACAAACGTTTTCGGTTATATCGGTTGCACCGCCCATATTGAAAAAACAGGCGAAGAGGACGGTATCGTAAGATACGACATCGTAGGCGAAAACCTCGGTGGTATTATCGGCCGTCGCGGAGAGACGCTTGATGCGCTTCAGCACCTCACAAACCTTGCAATCAACCGTGCAGGCGGCGAGAAGAAGAGAATATCTCTCGACGCTGAAAACTACCGCGCAAAGAGAAGCGAGGCACTTGAGAAGTTTGCACGCCGTGCAGCAAGCCAGGCTATAAAGTATAAGAGAAACAAGGCGCTTGAGCCGATGAACGCATACGAGCGTCATATTGTACATGTTACGCTTCAGGGTATGGAAAATATTTCGACATCATCTGTCGGAGTAGAGCCGAACCGCCGTGTTGTTATAAACTACACAGGTCCCGATGCGCGAAACTTCAGAAGGAGCAAAGAAAGATAAGCTATGAGCCGTAATCTTAAAGGAAACCTGCTACTTATATTGGCGGCGCTTCTTTGGGGTATATCTTTCGTTATGCAGGATAAGGCGGGGGCAGTTTTACCCTCGCCTTTTGCAATAAACGGAATTCGCTCCTGGGTTGGCGTCCTGACGCTTCTGCCTCTTGTTTCCCTGCGCGGGAAAAAGGACGGAACGGGTGTTTTCGAAAAGGATAAGACCCGCCGCCGCGACCTTATAATTGCCGGGATTTTCTGCGGAATATTTATGTGTATCGCGACAAACTTCCAGCAGTTCGGAATGCTTACATATCCGCCGGAGGCCGCAACTTCGGGAAGAGCCGGCTTTATAACAACGCTTTATATCGTTATGGTGCCGCTTCTCGGTCTTCTTCTTGGCAAACGACCCACGGCAAACATCTGGCTTGCAGTGGCGCTTGCGACGCTTGGAATGTTCCTTCTTTGCGTGAACGGAAACGGAGGGGGCATCTATATAGGGGATGTCATTGTTCTCGTCTGTGCGCTTGCATTTGCGCTTCAGATTATGTGTATAGATAAATTTTCCGACCGCGTTGACGGAGTTAAGCTCTCGATGATGCAGCTGGTCATCGGCGGAGGGCTTTCCCTTGTAATGATGCTAATATTTGAAAAACCGACGGCTTCACAGATTGTCGCGGCAATACCGTACATACTTTATCTCGGTATTTTCTCGTGCGGTATTGCATATACGCTTCAGATTATAGGCCAGCAGTATTCGGAAAACCCGACTGTTGCGTCGATTATTATGAGTTTGGAATCCGTGTTTGCCGCACTTTCGGGAATGGTGCTTTCAGGAGAAATACTCTCTCCGCGCGAGCTTTCAGGTTGTGCAATAATGTTTGCCGCAATCGTATTTGTTCAGCTCCCGTCGAGAAAAAGCAAAAACAAAGCGTAATATTTGCTGCAAAAATAACTGTATGTTGTCAAAATTCAGTTCCCTTCCGAGCAGGAGGGGAATTATTTTTGTAAAATCTTGCTTTGTTTTTTCTTTTGTGATAAACTAAATAAGTTAGTATATGTATACGGACGGAGGGGTGAATATGTGGAAGCGTGGCTTTGATAACGACGCATATATAAAAAAGCAGTCGGCACACATCAGGGAGAGGATTGAGGAATTTGGCGGCAAGCTCTATCTCGAGTTTGGCGGCAAGCTTTTTGACGACTTCCACGCGTCCCGTGTACTTCCCGGCTTTGAGCCTGACAGTAAGCTCCAGATGCTCAAGAGCCTTTCCGACGATGCTGAGATAGTTATTGTAATCAGCGCGACGGATATCGTGAAAAACAAGGTCAGAAATGACCTCGGTATTACATACGACAGCGACGTTTTGCGTCTTATCGATGCATTCCGCGCAAGCGGTTTGTACGTTGGAAGCGTCGTTATTTCAAGGTATAATGAGCAGCCGAGCGCCGACTCCTTCCGCAAAAAGCTTGTAGAGCTCGGTATGCGAGTATATCTGCACTACGATATTGAAGGCTATCCCATAAATATTTCACATATAGTAAGTCCCGAGGGCTTTGGGAAGAACGATTATATTGAGACAACCCGTCCGCTCGTTGTTGTTACGGCACCGGGACCTGGCAGCGGAAAGATGTGCACGTGTCTTTCTCAGCTCTATCACGAGTATACACGCGGAATTTCCGCGGGATATGCGAAGTTTGAGACGTTCCCGATATGGAATATACCGCTTAAGCACCCCGTAAACCTCGCATACGAGGCGGCAACGGCAGACCTTGACGATGTCAATATGATTGACCCGTACCACCTTGAGGCATACGGAGAGACAACCGTAAACTACAACCGCGATATCGAGGTTTTCCCCGTACTTCGCGCGATGTTTGAAAAGATTTTAGGTAAAAGCCCGTATAATTCCCCGACGGATATGGGTGTAAATATGGCAGGGTCGTGTATAATTGACGACGACGCAGTCCAGGAAGCTTCAAAAAGTGAAATTATCCGCCGCTATTTCTCCGTAATGTGTGATAAAAAGCTCGGCCGCGGTACAGATAGCGCCGTAAACAAGGTAGAGCTTCTTATGAAGCAGGCAGGGGTTACCCCTGATGAGCGCGCAGTCGTTGGCGCAGCTCTTGCAAAGAGCGAGGCGACAGGCGGCGAGCCTGCAATAGCAATCGAGCTTCCTGACGGAAGAATCATAACGGGAAAAAATACAAAGCTTTTAGGTCCGTCGGCATCTGCACTTCTCAATGCAGTGAAGGCGCTCGGCAATATAGACGATTCCATTCACCTGATTCCGCCTGAGGTTATTGAGCCGATTCAGGCGCTTAAAACGGAGATTCTCGGAAATCATAACCCGCGCCTGCATTCAGACGAGGTTTTGATTGCGCTCACCGTTGCGGCATCGCAGAATGCCGACGCTGCCCTTGCGACGAGTAAGCTTGAGTCTTTGAGACGGTGCGAGGCACACTCAACGGTAATTCTCTCTCAGGTTGACCTCGATGTTTACCGAAAACTCGGCATAAACTTAACCTGTGAGCCGCGCCGTCAGACCAAGAATTTATACTACAGATAAGAATAAAAAACCGCTTTCTTCAAAAAGAAAGCGGTTTTTCTTTACTTTTTGAAAACCGTGTGGTATAATAATTCCCGCGAGGTGAATAAAACCTCAAAAACTACATATTTTGGGAGGTCATTATAAATGACAAAGAAAATTTTGGCTTTAGCTCTTGTGGCTATGATGCTCATGGCTTTTGTTGGCTGTGAAAAAACTGAAGTCGAGACACTTACAATGGGCACAAATGCTGCTTTCCCGCCGTACGAATTCGTTGACGAGAACAACGCAGTTGTCGGTATCGATGCTGAAATCGCTGCTGCTGTTGCAGAAAAGCTTGGCATGGAGCTCGAAATCAAGGACATGGCTTTTGATTCTCTTATCACTGCTGTTTCCACAGGCTCGGTAGACATCGTTCTTGCAGGTATGACAGTTACTGAAGAGCGTAAGGAAAGCGTAAACTTCACAGATTCTTATGCAACAGGTATTCAGGTAGTTATTGTTGCAGAGGATAGCGAAATCGCCTCCATTGACGATCTCGAAGGCAAGAAGATCGGTGTTCAGACAGGCACAACAGGCGATATCTACTGCTCAGACACACCTGAGAACGGCGGATATGGCGAAGATGCAGTTGCTCGTTATGACAACGGTGCTCTCGCAGTAGCTGCTCTTAAGAACGGTCAGGTTGACTGCGTTGTTATCGACAATGAGCCGGCAAAGGCATTTGTCGAGGCAAACGAAGGCCTCAAGATCCTTGAGACAGAGTTCGCAGTTGAGGACTATGCTGCTGCTATCGCAAAGGAAAACACAGAGCTTCTCGAAAAGGTTAACGGCGCACTTGCAGAACTCAAGGCTGAGGGCAAGATCGACGAAATCATCGGAAAGTACATAAAGGCTGAATAATCTTTAATATTTAGAGATTTAAGGGGGCGGAAAAACCGTCCCCTTTTTTAACAGAAAGGAGTGTGAGCTACTCTTGACAGTACTCACTTTTGCCAAATGGATAGAGGCGGCGCCCGAGTGGATTCTCTCCCTCCCGGAAAGTCTGCAAAGGCTCTGTTTCCAGTTCTTCCAGGTTTTTGTGTATGAAAACCGCTGGAAATTCTTCACAGACGGTCTTGCAACGACCTTTATCGTAACAATAGGTGCACTTGTCATCGGTGTTATAATCGGTATGCTTGTTGCAATTATCCGTTCAACCCACGACAGCGCGCGCAAAAAGCCCAATATAATCCTTCGCATACTCAATTCAATATGCAAGATATATGTAACGGTGCTTCGCGGAACCCCGCTTATGGTTCAGCTTCTTATTATGGGATTTGTAGTAATGGTGCCAAAGGGCGAGGTACAGACGGTGCTTTGCGCCATCATTACGCTCGGCATCAACTCGGGCGCATACGTTGCAGAAATCGCGCGCTCGGGAATTATGTCGATTTCCGCGGGACAGATGGAGGCGGGAAGAAGCCTTGGCCTCAATTACAGACAGACGATGTCATACATTATCGTTCCGCAGGCTTTCAAAAACATCCTTCCGGCACTCGGAAACGAGCTCATTGCACTTCTTAAGGAGACCTCGCTTGTTACCGTTATTGCGCTTCAGGATGTAACAAAGGCGGCACAGGTAATCGTAAGTAAGGCATACACGCCGGTTATTCCGTACATAAGCCTTGCCATAATCTATCTCATAATCGTTATGATTCTTACAAAGCTTCTTGGAATTTTGGAGAGGAGGCTTCGCGAAAGTGATAAACGTTAAGGGCCTTGAGAAGGCGTTTGGTGACCATAAGGTACTCTGCGGCATTGATGAGCATATCAAAAAGGGCGAAAAAGTAGTTATAATCGGCGCTTCGGGTTCCGGAAAGTCCACATTTCTCCGCTGTCTCAACCTTCTTGAACAGCCGACAGGGGGAAATATCTATTTTGAAGGTACCGATATAACTGACCCGAAGAATGACATAAACAAGCTTCGTCAGAAGATGGGAATGGTTTTCCAGCAGTTTAACCTTTTCCCGCACATGACGGTGAAGGAAAATATTAAACTTGCACCTGTAAAGCTTAAGCTTATGAGCGAGGCGGAGGCGGACAAAAGGGCAGAGGAACTTCTTTTGCGTGTAGGGCTTCCTGAAAAGGCGGATGCATACCCCGGTCAGCTCTCGGGAGGTCAGCAGCAGAGAATCGCGATAGCACGCGCTCTTGCGATGAACCCTGCCGTTATGCTCTTTGACGAGCCGACGAGTGCTCTTGACCCTGAAATGGTAGGCGAGGTACTCGAGATTATGCGAGAGCTTGCGGACGAGGGAATGACGATGGTCGTTGTTACTCACGAGATGGGCTTTGCGCGTGAGGTTGCAACTCGCGTTCTGTTTATGGACGAGGGCGTTATCGCCGAGAGCGGCACACCTGATCAAATTTTTGAAAATCCGAAGAGCCCGAGGCTCAAAGCTTTTCTCGGAAAAGTTCTTTAATTTGTGCGAAAACACCCGAGTTTTCTTAAAAACCCGGGTGTTTTGTTGTAAAAACTCAAAATCCGGAATATGACATTTTGCGATGTTCCACGTGGAACATCGCAGAGATAAAGATAAAACCGAAGCAGAGTGTTCCACGTGGAACACTCTGCTTTTTTATTGTGTTTTTTATTGCACTTTATAGCGTAAAGTGTTATAATAAAAACAGTTTCGGAGGTGAGGACCACATGGCGAAAATTATAGCTGTTGCAAATCAGAAGGGCGGAGTTGGTAAAACCACCACCTGCGTCAACCTTGCCGCAGCTCTCCATATACTTAAAAAACGCGTATTGCTTGTGGACATGGACCCTCAGGGCCATTCGGGAATCGGCTTTGGCGTAAATAAGCACGACGGTAAGCCTACGGTTTATGATGTTATGATAAACTCGGTTGAAACAAGCGAGGTTATCAGAAAAACGCCGTATGGTGATGTTCTGCCGGCAAGTACGAATCTTGCGGCGGCAGAGCTTGAGCTTGCGGACATCCCAAACCGCCATTTTATCCTGAGAGATGCGCTGCGTAAGGTCTCGGATAATTACGATTACATCATAATCGACTGTCCGCCGTCTCTCGGTATGCTCACGATAAACTCACTTTGCGCAGCGGGTTCAGTAATTGTCCCCGTAGACTGCGGTTTTTACGCGCTTGAAGGACTTTCGGCCCTCACATCAACGATATCAACAATAAGAAAAGCATTAAACCCCGAGCTTGATATAGAGGGAGTGCTTCTTACAATGTTTGACTCCCGTACAAACCTTTCGGTTCAGATAGCTCAGGAAATAAAGAGATATTTTCCCAAAAAGGTGTTTTCCGTAACAATTCCCAGGAACGTTCGCCTTGCAGAGGCTCCGAGTCACGGAAAGCCGATTATGGAATACGATAAGCACTCTCGCGGCGCGGACTGCTATATGCGCCTTGCAGAGGAGCTTTGCGAGAAAAACAGGTAGGAGGCGAAGACTTTGGTCAAAAAAGGTCTTGGAAAAGGTCTCGACGTACTGTTCGGAAGTGACCTTTCTGCTGAAAATGAGGTTTCCTCATCACAGGAGACAAACCTTATAAAAATAACAGATATTGACCCTAACAAAAATCAGCCGAGAAAGCTCTTTTATGAGGATTCACTCTCTGAGCTTGCAGAATCCATAAAGGTACATGGAATCCTGCAACCTCTTGCACTGCGCAGAAAAGCAGGTGAGAGGTATGAAATAATCGCAGGTGAGCGGCGTTTCCGTGCGGCAAAGCGCGCAGGACTCACGGAAGTCCCTGCGGTTATAATAGAAGCGACAGACCGCGAGGTTTCAGAGCTTGCGTTAATTGAGAATCTCCAGCGCGAAAACCTCAATGCCGTTGAAGAGGCAGAGGGGATAAAGGCTCTTATTGAGGAGTTTGGCCTAACGCAAGAGGAAGCGGCTGAAAGACTGGGAAAATCACGCTCAACGCTTACAAACGCAATGCGCCTTCTCGCACTTTCTCCTGAAGCTCTTGCACTTTTGCGTGAAGGGAAAATTGAGAGAGGACACGCAAAGGTTATTCTCTCTCTTCCTAAGGAGAAGCAGGATGCTGCAGCAAACTACGTTTCCGAGCACGGCCTCAACGTAAGACAGACGGAAGAGCTTGTACGCCGTCTCCTTTCGGGAAAAACGGAGAAAAAGCCCGAAAAAGAGGTAAAAGTGGACTATATTGCAAGTCTCGAGCGCGACCTCACAAAGTCCCTCGGAAGAAAGGTAAAGCTCCACCACGGCAAGAAAAAGGGCAAAATTGAGCTTGAATACTACGGAAATGACGACCTTGACCTCCTGATTTCCGCACTGAAGCGCATTAAGAAGTAAGGAGAGAAACGAAAATGACAGAAAAAGAAAAAAGCAAACGCTTTCTTATTGTCTATTGCATAGCGATTTTTGTTTTTGCCGTATCTCTCATACTCCTTGCCGCATATTCGCAGAAACGAAGCGAGCACGAGGCAGACAGACTTCTCAGTGCGGAAACAAGTGCAACAGACAGCAAAATGAGACTTGATGCCGTTATGACGGAGAACGCAAGACTTAAAAATGAAGTTTTAGAGCTTACTGAAGCAAAAGAAAAGGCGGAAAAAAGCCTTGTTGCGTCACAGAAGCTCTCACAGATTTTGGAATATAAGCTCAAAAGGAAGAATACTGCTTTCAGAACAGCGATTTCTGCCTTTGAGACGGAAGGATATTATGAATATCTTTCGGAAAATGACAAAAAACTATATAACTCCATAAAATAAAAGGAACGTGAAAAGAAATGCTCGACATTAAAGTAATAAGAGAAAATCCCGAAAAGGTAAAGGCGGCACTTGCGCGCCGCTGCAAGGATTATTCTGCAGATATTGATAAGGTTTTGGAGCTTGACGCCCGTCGTCGTGAGATTCTCGGCAAAAGCGAGGCGATAAAGGCGAATCAGAACGCAGAATCAAAGAAAATTCCGATGCTGAAGAAGGAAGGAAAGGACACCGCTCCGATTTTTGCATCTCTCAAGGAGCTTGCAGAAGAGATAAAGAACCTTGATGCAGAGGTAAAAACGGTAGAGGAGGAGCTCAACCGCGCAATACTCGTTATCCCGAACATCCCGAACGAATCTATTCCTGACGGTCCTGACTCTGAAAGCAACGTTGAGGTAAGACGAAACGGAACCCCGCGCGAGTTTGACTTTGAGCCGAAGGCACACTGGGACATCGGTGAGGAGCTTGGGATTTTAGACCCGACAACTGCTGCAAAAGTTACAGGCGCACGCTTCCATTTTTATAAGGGGGCAGGTGCGGCACTTGAACGCGCAGTTATAAACTTCTATCTTGATACACACACAAGCCGCGGATACACAGAGGTTTTTCCGCCGTTTATGGTAAACCGCGCATCAATGACGGGAACAGGACAGCTTCCGAAGTTTGAAGAGGATGCTTTCCACCTCGAAAACGAGGACTATTTCCTTGTTCCGACGGCAGAGGTTCCGGTAACCAATATGCACCGTGACGAAATTCTCTCAGGTGATGATCTCACAATCAAATACTGTGCATATTCTGCATGCTTCCGCGCAGAGGCAGGAAGCGCCGGCCGTGACACGCGCGGACTTATCCGCCAGCACCAGTTTAACAAGGTAGAGCTTGTAAAGTTTGCAAAGCCTGAGGAATCATACGACGAGCTTGAAAAGCTCACAAACGATGCAGAGTTTGTACTCTCATCCCTCGGTCTCCCGTACCGTGTGGTTTGTCTCTCGGCAGGTGATATGGGCTTCTCTGCAGCAAAGACATACGACATAGAGGTATGGATGCCATCCTATGGCAGATACCTTGAAATCTCTTCCTGCTCAAACTTTGAGGACTACCAGGCACGTCGCGCATCTATCCGCTACCGTGCGGAGAACGGTGCAAAGCCGCAGCTTGTCCATACGCTCAACGGCTCAGGCGTTGCTATCGGAAGAACGGTTGCAGCTATCCTCGAAAACTACCAGACCGCAGACGGAAAGGTAATCGTTCCAGAAGCACTCCGCAAGTATATGGGCGGCCGCGAAATCATCGGATAATGACAACAAAGAGCAATATATAAAATAAAATATACACTATGTATTCAAAAACACCGCCGTATGGCGGTGTTTTTCTGTATGAAAGCCTTCTATCTCGGGAGAAGGTGTCAGCACAAGCTGACGGATGAGGGGTAAAAATGCTACCCTGTGCAAAGGGAGCTGCCGAGCAGAGAAAGGCTGAGGCCTTGTACGGCTTCCCTGCCGGGGGCCTACTTTTGTTAGACAAAAGTAGCAAAAACGCGGGGGATTTCGATTTCCCCCGCACCCCTTGAAACGACTGGTGGCTACCGCCCCCAGGCCCCTCGTACGCTTTACCTTTTTGTTTGTGAGTTCTACTTAATCATTATCTTATCGCGGATTTTTGTCGCTTCATCTTTGAGCTTTGTAAGCGTTTCTTTTAGCTCATCGTCGTCCTTTATATAGTCATGGTCTTCATAGAAGATAGAGTAGACGTGTTTTTTGTCAGCTGACTCGCCGATTGTTGCATCGTCAGAGACTGCCCCGTCTTTCTTTATTTTCTCCCATTGGTCGCGCGTGAATTTTCCGATTGACATAAGGCGGACATCACGGCCGTTTTTGGTGTAGTAAAACTCCGTTTGCGGATAGGTGTTGTCAGTACTGCCGACATTTCGGGTGACCGCCTTGAAATTATTTTGCCACATCTCGGGAACGTCAAAGCTTATTCCGTCACTGTCATAGCTTGAGACTCTCTGAACATTTTGATCCGGCGCATTCATCTGTGCGTCGCCTGAATTTTCCGAAGCCTTCTCGCCGCACGAGGAAAAAAGCAGCGCAAATAGAAGAAACGGAAGAATAAATTTTTTCATATCAAAAACTCCTTTCAAACACAGTATAACCGCAAAAAAAGAAAAAATGTGAAAACAATATGTATTATACAAAGTGAATATTACAAATTGTTTTGAAGTTGCGTTCTTTTTTGCCAAAGGAAATAAAATGCGTATTCAAAAATTTTTACTGGGTATAATGAGAGCAAAGAGAAAAGGAGAGAAAAAAATGAAAAAATTACTTACTCTGATGCTTTGTTTGCTTTCGGTTTTTTCGCTTTCTTCTTGCGGAGAAGAGGGAGATAAAAAGCCAAATGTTTCGGTTTTCTATTACACGTACAGCGACCCGTACATCTCAACCGTGCGCGCATCGCTTGATAAAGAACTGTCATTGCTCGGCGTTGAGTATCAGGACTATGACTCAAACTCAAGTCAGACAACGCAGGCAGAGCAGGTGCAGACCGCAATAACCAAAGGAGCAGATCTTCTTGTTGTAAATATTGTTGAAACGGGCTCTGACGATGCGGCGCGTAAGATTGTAGAGCAGGCAAAGAGCGCAGACGTTCCGCTCATTTTCTTTAACCGCGAGGTTTCAGACGAAGTGATACGAAGCTATGACAAGTGCGCCTTTGTGGGAACAAATGCTGCAGAGGCAGGTATGATGCAGGGTGAAATGATAGGGAACTACCTTGCAAAGAATTACGAAAGTGTCGACTTAAACGGCGACGGGAAGCTTTCGTATGTAATATTCAAGGGAGAGAACGGAAATGCCGAGGCAGAGCTTCGCACAAAGTATGCCGTTGAGGATGCAAACGCGATTCTCAAAGAGGCAGGGAAGAGCGAGCTTGTATTCTATAACCCGCAGAACCGCGACAAATATCTTGTGGACAAGAACGGAACCTGGTCAGCTTCCGCTGCAAACGAGTATATGACAACGATTCTTACGGAGTATAACGAAAGCGGAAAAAATATGGTCGAGGTTGTAATCGCGAACAACGACGGAATGGCAGAGGGTGCGATAACCGCACTCACGACCGCAGGGTATAACGACGGCAAGGGAAAAACAATTCCTGTTTTCGGAGTCGATGCAACGGAGTCAGCGCGCGGGCTTATCGCCGCCGGCAAAATGACGGGGACAATCCGCCAGGATAATGACGGAATGGCAAAGGGGATCTCTCACCTCGCAAAGAACATTTTTGAAGGGAGAGAAATAATGGACGGAACAGAGAATATGAACGTCGATAAAAACGTGGCAAAAATAAGAATCCCATACGGTATTCTGACAGGAGAATAAACCATGGAAGAAACTCCACTTTTAGAGCTGCGCGGCATTTCAAAGAGCTTTCCAGGTGTGCAGGCACTCTCCGATGTCAGCTTAAAAGTCCGCGCAGGTACGGTACACGCACTCATGGGCGAGAACGGAGCAGGCAAAAGCACGCTTATGAAGTGTCTTTTCGGGATATATTCGAGAGATTCGGGAGAGATTTTGCTCGACGGCAAACCCGTCAACTTCAAAAACTCAAAAGAGGCTCAGGAAATGGGCGTTTCGATGGTACATCAGGAGCTTAATCAGGCACTCAAGCGCTCGGTCGCAGACAATATCTGGCTTGGCAGGTATCCTTCCCGCGGACCATTTGTAAAGCAAAAGGAAATGGAGAGGGAAACGGAAAAGCTTTTTGGGGAGCTCGGCATAAAAATTTCGCCCACGCGGATAATCGGAACACTTCCTCCTGCACAGAGACAGATGGCAGAGATAGCAAAGGCGGTGTCCTTTGGCGCACGCATAATAGTTTTCGACGAGCCGACGTCCTCGCTTAACGAAAGGGAAGTTGAAAAGCTCTTTGAGATAATTGAAAAGTTAAAGAAAAACGGTGCAGGAATAATATATATTTCGCACAAAATGGAAGAAATCTTAAAAATATCAGACGATATAACAGTAATGCGTGACGGAAAGCATATAAAAACCGCGCCGGTTTCTGAAATGAGCATGGAGAAAATAATAAAGCTCATGGTAGGAAGAGAGCTTGGAAACCGCTATCCCGAAAGGGAAAGAAAAACAGGAGAAGAGCTTTTTCGGGCGGAGGGATTATCGTCATTGTATTCAAACCTGCGTGACGTGAGCTTTTCTCTTGCAAAGGGCGAGGTACTCGGCGTTGCGGGGCTTGACGGCTCAGGAAGGACAGAGCTTTTGGAGAACATCTTCGGTCTTTCGGCAAGAAGCGGAGGACGGCTTTTCCTTCACGGTCGAGAGATAAGGAACAAAAACGCAAGGGAAAGTATTTCAAAAGGCTTTGCCTTTGTTACCGAGGAGAGAAGGGCGAACGGCATTTTCGGAATACTCAATATCCGTGAAAACACAACGGTATCAAGCCTAAAAAAATATGTTCGTGCCTTTTTGCTGGACAAAGCAAAGCTTTCTCGTGTAACAGACGACATAATCAGTTCGCTTTCAGTAAAAACGCCGTCGCAGGAGACTAAAATCCGAACGCTTTCGGGCGGAAATCAGCAAAAGGTAATCTTCGGGCGGTGGCTTCTCACAAAACCCGAGGTTTTTCTCCTTGATGAGCCGACGCGCGGAATAGACGTCGGAGCAAAGTATGAGATTTACAGCGTTATAGGTTCACTTGCGGCCGAGGGGCGCGGGATAATTATGGTATCAAGTGAGATGCCTGAGCTTCTCGGTGTGTGCGACAGGATTCTTGTTATGTCGGGCGGTCGTCTTGCAGGCGAGGTCAGGGCAGAGGACACAACGCAGGAGGAAATAATGACACTTGCATCAAAATATGTATGAGGGAAAAGATGGATAGTAAGAAAAATACAAAATTTCGCCGCGGGTTTGACGAATACAGAATGCTTCCTGTGGCAGATAAAAGACGGAAACGGCGCGAATTTCTTATAAACAACGCGTTGTATATATTCCTTGTTATAGTAATAATCGCGATTGCGATATCGAGACCAAGGTTTCTCTCCGTCGGGTCGATAGTGAATATAATTTCGCTTTCTGCGGCAAATATGCCGATAGCACTCGGAATCGCAGGGGCAATAATCCTCACCGGCACCGACCTTTCTGCAGGTCGCGCGGTAGGTGCGTGCGCGTGCGTTGCCGCATCCCTTCTGCAGGCGACGGGATATGCAGGGAAGATGTTCCCGGCACTTCCGACGCTTCCTGTTTTCGCGGTAATCCTTATCGTGTGCGCGATTGGCGGAATTATCGGCGCGGTAAACGGATTTTGCACGGCAAAGTTTAACCTGCACCCGTTTATTGTGACCCTTGCAACACAGCTTATCGTCTACGGCGCACTTCTTATGTATCTCACGCTCGGCACAAACAACGGTCAGGCGATATCGGGTCTTTCCGAGAGCTACACAAGCTTCATAAACGGAAGCATTATAAAAATCGGTGGCAGTGCGATACCGAACTTTGTGTGGTACTCACTTGTAATAACCGTGATAATGTGGGTGGTGTGGAACAAAACGGTTTTTGGAAAGAATATGTTTGCCGTAGGCTCAAATGCAGAGGCGGCGCACGTCTCGGGTGTCAATGTTTCAAGAACAATAATCCTCGTTTTTACGATAGCGGGTATTCTTTACGGTGTGACAGGGTTTATCGAGGGTGCGCGAATCGGGTCAAACAGTGCGGCGACGGGGCTCAACTATGAGCTTGACGCCATTGCCGCGTGCGTAATTGGAGGAGTTTCGTTCGTCGGCGGAATAGGGAAGATTCGCGGAGTCATAATGGGCGTTGTGCTTCTCAGAATAATTTTTGTCGGGCTGACGTTTCTTTCCGTCAACCAGAATATGCAGTATATCATAAAAGGTCTCATCATTCTTATTGCGTGTGCAATAGATATGCGAAAATATCTTGTAAGGAAGTAGAAAGTATGAAACGAAATCCGTATAAAGACATAAAAATATCGCTCCGTGTACTCGACGGAGCGATACTTTGTCTTATAACCATTCTTGCGGTGCTTATCATCCGCGCTTTTTAGCAAAAAAAAGAACGGTGGGAAACCCACCGTTCGAAAAATTATTTTTTACTGATTGGAAATCTTCTCGTATGCTGCGTCATAAACTGCGAGAACATCGTTTACACCAAGTGCTTCGAGGCTCTGCTTGAAAGCAGCGAAGTTGTCAAGTGACTCCTGACCGAGGAGGAACTTACCGAGCATTTCGTTCTTGTAGTTGTTGATAGCAACGTTTGAGTCGATAACGTTCTTCATATCGTCAGCAGCAAGAGCCATGTAGTTCTTCGGGTTGAGCTTCGGCATTGTTGTTGAGAGAATCATCGGCTTAACTGCTGCAAGCTCTGCAGTATCTGTTGCGTCATGGGAAGCAGAATCCTTGCGGAGACCTACACCGGATGTCTGGAATCCAAAGAGAACCTTCGGAATGTTGTTCTCAGCATCTGTGATGAATACTTTCTTGCCGTCTACAACATTGTATGTCTCGCCTTCCTTACCCCATGAGAGGAGCTCGCAAGCTTCGTCAGTGTAGAACCAGTCGAGGTACTTTGCAGCGTTTGCGATTCTGCGGTCGTTACGTGAGTTACATACGAACATTGTCTCTGAAGCAACAGCTGTGTTAGCTGTTCTTGCGAGACCGCCATCAATGAGAGCGAACGGCTCAAATGCAGACATTGTGAAGCTTGAGCCGGAGCCTGACATTTTTGAGTTGAAGTTGTCGATACGTGTCATGAAGTCGAATACGATGAAGCCACGGTCTGACATAACGAGCTCTTCCCACTCACTTACTGCGATGTTAACAGCGTTCGGGGGCACAAGGCCTTCGTCGATGAACTTCTTGAAGAACTTGATAGCTTCGAGCATTGTGTCTTCAGTAGCACCGTGCTTCCATGTCTCTGTATCGTAATCATAGTAGTACTCGGGCTCCCAGTAGCCGCCAAATGCAGGACCCATAATGCTCATTTTTCCAACGAGGTCTCTCATGCAGAGCGGGTAGGAGTTCGGGTAGAGCTTCTTGAGTTCTACGCAAACCTCGTAGAGCTCATCTACGTTTGTCGGAACCTTGAGGTTGTGCTTTTCAAAAATGTCCTTGCGGTAGATCCATGCATGCTGACCGCCGTTTGACTCAAAGCCTGAAGTCGGAGCGGAGAACATCTTGCCCTCTGTATCTACGTTCGGGAGAATGTAGAGAGCATAATCATCTTCATCAAGACCGTCGCGCCATGCCTTGTAGTTGGGCATATAGTCGTCAACGAGAGTGTTGATGTCGATAGCTACCTTGTCAGCACCGCGGTACGGGCATGCTGTACGTGAGTCTGTCATGATGTCCGGAAGAAGGTCCGGAGAAGCGAAGAGGATAGGCCACTTTGTGCTCTGCTCAGCCTGCGGGATGACTGTGAGGTCAAGTGTGCCGCCAAAGCCTTCGCTGATGTACTCCCAGACTTTCCAATCTTCCTTGTACGGCCATGAGCCGGATGAGGTGATGTAAACCTGGACAACATCGTCCTTAGTAAGCGGGTCTTTTGTTGCTTCCTCGTTTACTACATTTCCGCCGCCTGTGCAAGCTACAAGAGAGATTGCGATAATAGCAGCGAGAGCTAAAGCAAGAATTCTTTTGCTCATTTTTTATTTCCTCCTTAAAAAGAAATTAAGATTATATTAAGTATAACACGCAAATTTCAAAAAAACAAGAGGGAATACATATATAATATTTGTATATGTAAGAATAAAAAAACTGGAAGTATTACAAAAATATTACAGTAGAAAAAAACGCTTGACCTTTTTTGGGGGTTAATATATTATATAAATTAAAGTAGAATAGGCTAAAAGCCACTTCAGGAGGTAGGCCATATGAGAAAGATCAAGAGTATTGTTGCTCTGGCCCTTGTATTTGCAATGGCATTTACATTTACGGCAGGAGCAGTCAACTTTACAGACGCAAGTACTATTGCAAAGGATTATACGGACGACGTTAATATGCTCGTAGAGCTCGGCGTTATTTCGGGTTACCCGGACGGTTCATTCGGCCCGAAGAAGAATATTACCCGTGCTGAGTTTGCCAAGATGGCATACACAATCATCTACGGCTCCGATACTGACGGTGACCTCTTTGCAGCTCAGAAGAGTAGTTTTTGGGACGTAGAAGGCAACGCAAGCGTTGCATGGGCTAAGGGTTACATCAACTACTGCGCAAGCAACAAGATTGTTTCCGGTGTTGGCGGCGGAAAATTCAATCCGAGTGGCAACATCACTGTTGCTGAAGCTTCCAAGATGCTCCTCGTCATCCTCGGCTGCGACCCGGCAAAGGAAGGCTTTACCGGCGCAAACTGGATGTCAAACGTAGTAGCTAAGGCTATGGAGCTTGGCGTATACGACGGCTGGCAGGGTGACCCCGCAGCTCTCGCTACCCGTGAGCTCGTAGCAAAGCTTATGTCAAACACAATTCTTTCTTCCATATATACATACAGCGCAGTTTCGGGCATCGGCTCACAGAAGGATGCTCTCGGCCAGAACTGGAATGAAACTCTCGGTCAGAAGACAATGGGTCTCAGAACAGTTTCCGGTATCGTTGTCGCAAACGAGCGCTATGCTATTGATACAGACGAAGAGGGACACACTCTCAATAATGTAGCAAGCATTGCTCTTGCTGCAAACTCCGGCGACTATGTCGGAACAGCTATCGCACCGAGAGGTGTTGACAGCGAAGAGTCAGTTATCCTCTATGAGACTGTTACATCAGACGGTACATCCTACCTCTCAACAATGGTAATCGACCGCGCAGTTACAGACGAACTTCTCGGCAACCATGTAAATGTATTCTTCAAGGCTGACAAGAAGGAATCTTCAACAAGCGGCCGTATCGACTACACTAACATCAAGGTTCTTGGTGATGTAGTTGTTTCTACTGATTCGGTTTCATACATTGTTCCGGCTTCAGATGTTGAGATTTACCCGAACGGCGAGTCTTCTTCAACAGCAAAGATTCAGCCGTACCTCTCACTTAAGGTTGACGGTGCAGAGAAGAAAATTCTCACATCCTCAAAGACAGTAAACAAGGTAGCAAAGGATGTTGACGCTCAGACAAACTCGGCAGCAAAGGCTGAGATCATTGCAAACTTTGACTATTTTGCATACGTTCTCACAGGCGCATCCATGACAAGTGACGGCGTATATACAAGAAACGGTGCTGCATTCCTTGCAGACATCGGTCTTGACGACAAAGCAAAGGGAACAAACACATACTACCGCTTTGTTTCCGCTGACGGCGGCGACACTTTCTCCTATATGTTCAAGATAAATGATGCTCCGTCAACTATCAAGTACGGCGCAGTTACGGCATACAGCGAAGCTCGTGGCACGATGAAGATAACAAACATCCCGACTCTTGACCTTGAGGATGTTGTCCTCAGAGATGAGGTTGCAGTTGATGACCTCGTAGTTGCATTCCGCGAAAACGGAAAGGTATACGTTGACAAGGTTGACGTTATCACAGGCGCTGTATCAGAGTTCGGTCTTGACGGCTCCGTCACAGTCGGCGGCGAGAAGTACTTTGCAGAGAAGAACTGCGACCTTGACGGCGCTGCAACTCTTAGCAAGTTCTTCGAGGACAACAGACAGGCACTTAATGCTTCAACGAAGTTCTATGTATACAACAACCTCATCCTTGAAATCGAAATAGACGAAGAGGCAAACCTCGCAACAAACTTCGGTGTCATAATCGACTCTTACTTCGAGGGTAAGGAAAGCGCAGCTTACGTAACACTTACTACAGCAGACAATACAACTGCTACATATAAGGTTGGTAAGCTCTACACTGCAGACTACCAGGATGAAAACTCAACACGCAACGACCGCGCACGTGACTTCGACAAGAACAACTACTTTGGTCGCATCATTGAGTACAAGCTCCTTCCGGACGGAACACTTGACCTTTCAAGCCAGTTCCTCAAGAGCAATAAGGACGGCACAAGCTACTACTACAACGGACTTACCGTTGACGGTGCTTACAACGCAAACGGCGTTTATACAAAGGTAACAAATGACCAGAAGAAGGTTAACGCAACAATCTTTGACTCAAAGCTCGAGCTTGAAGAAAAGTACTTCGACCGTTCAACAGGCTATGAGATTGATTCACGTTATACAAAGGCAACATACCGCCCGTACAGCAATGATACGGTTGTGTTCCTTATCTACGGTGCACCGAAGTTCGATCCGGTAACGGCTGAAAACGACACTCTCCATAAGGACTATGCACCGATTACAGCAAGAGCATATAAGATTAGCGCATTCAAGGAGACAATCTCCTCATACATCGAAAATCTCTACGTTGCAGGTACAACAAGCTTCGGCGGAATCGCTGAAGAGGAAGTTATCTCCGTCAAGTTCAACAGAAGCGACATAAACAAGACTGTTGTTGCAGCAGCATTCACAGTCGGTGAAAAGCTCGGAAACCCGGGGTTCCAGGAGACAAAGAATATCGCATACGTATTGTCTGCAACACAGAAGTACAATGCAAAGACAGGCGGATACTATGCAACATTTACAATAGCTGACGAAAAGGGTCTCCGCACAGTAGACACTGTTGAAAACGTAACAAACCTCAACGCAACAGGCGTACTTTCATCAAATGACGGTGTCGGCTCGCTCAGCGGAACAGGCGGAAGATTTGAAAAGGGCTCCTTTATCCTCTACAAGCTTGATGCAGACGGCAAGATCTGTGTTCTTGATAACACAGGTGTTGAGCGCGACGATGTCAAGAAGAGCTTCAGCACAGGCAACGGCCTCTATCTCGTAACTATTGTTCGTGAAAGAGGAGACAACATCTCCTTCTACGAGCCGTACACAGGCGCAAACGCAACAGAGGCAATTGCAAACCTCACACTTCTCAATGCAGACTACCATGAAGATGACGGCTGCAAGATCATCGGAATTGCAGAAGGTGCAGAAGCAGATGAATATCTCTACACTATCTCTTCCGAAGAGACAGAAGTTGAGAAAAACTCCGGTAACGCAATCATCCAGATGGAAGAAGGTCAGGTTATCCGAATCTTCTCCTTCTCAGACAGCATAAAGTACAACTAAAAACACCAAAACCTCTCCGTAACATTTGCGGAGAGGTTTTCATATACCTGCCCTCGCGAAGAGTGATAAGTGCATCCGCCCGGTTGCTTTTCATATAATATATATGTATATAACATCTCTCCGGCGCTGTAACAAAGCGGCAAAAACAAGCCTTTTGCCACTTACTTTTGCAACAAAATGTCTCGTTTGTTACAGCTATATTACAGTTGCCAAATATCCCTTGACTATATTTTCCTAAAGGTTTATTATTGTGACTGTAAAAAGGCGAAAAGCCAAAAAATAATTAGGAGGAACAAAACATGAGAAATCTTAAGAAGATTCTCGCACTTGCTCTCGTATTTGCTATGGCATTTACATTCACAGCAGGTGCAGCAGTTGATTTCACCGACGCAGCAAGCATCAATGCTGATTATGCAGACGATGTTAACATGCTCGTAGAGCTCGGTGTTATCGCTGGTTACCCGGACGGTTCTTTCGGACCGGCAAAGAACATCACACGTGCTGAGTTCGCTAAGATGGCTTACACCATCATCTACGGCTCTGACACAGATGGCAACCTCTTCGCAGCTCAGAAGAGCAACTTCTGGGACGTAGAAGGCAATGCAAGCGTTGCATGGGCTAAGGGTTACATCAACTACTGCGCAAACCAGAAGATCGTTTCTGGTGTTGGCGGCGGCAAGTTCAACCCGAGCGGCAACATCACTGTTGCTGAAGCTTCCAAGATGCTCCTCGTCATCCTCGGCTGCGATCCGGCTAAGGAAGGCTTCACAGGCGCAAACTGGATGTCAAACGTAGTAGCTAAGGCTATGGAGCTTGGCGTATACGACGGCTGGAAGGGCGATCCTGCAGCTCTCGCAACACGTGAGCTCGTTGCAAAGCTTATGGCTAACACAATTCTCTCTTCTGTATACACATACAGCTCCATCACTGGCATAGGCTCCCAGAAGGACGCTCTCGGCCAGAACTGGAACGACACTCTCGGCGAGAAGACAATGGGCCTCAAGACTGTTACAGGTATCGTAGTTGCTAACGAGCTCTACGAACTCGCTACAGACGAAGAGGGTATGACTCTTGTAACAAAGGGCAACCTTTCTGACCCGTTGACAGAAGTTGAGTACAACGGTGCTGCAATCGCTGCAACAGGCGTTGATAGCGAAGAGTCAATGATTCTCTACACAGCTATCGACAGCGACGGCGATGAGTACACATCTACAATGACAATCGACCGCGCACTTCCGGACGAGCTCCTCGGTGCAAAGGTTAACGTATTCTTCAAGGCTGACAAGAAGGAATCTTCAACAAGCGGCCGTATCGACTACAAGAACATCGAAGTTATCGGTGACGTTATCGTAAATGCTGACACAGTTATCTACGAAGTTCCGGCTCTCAACGTTGATGTATATCCGAACGGCGAGTCTTCTTCAACAACAAAGATTCAGCCGTACATCGGCATCACAACAGATGATGGCGAAGTAAAGATCGAGCTCGACAGAAAGACTGTTGCTCGTGAAGCTAAGGAAAATGACGCTCAGGACAACGGCGACGTTATCGATGAGATCAACAAGAGAGCTTACATCAACGACGCATCATCTTCTATGGCTGACGGCAGCTTCGTTCTCTGCGGAGACAGCACATTCGTAGACGGCCTCGGCGTAAACGCTGCTGGCAAGGTTGATGCTTCTAACTACCGCTTCGTTTCTGTTGACGGTGGCGAAACATACAGCTACTTCTTCAAGCTCAACAACGCAGATACTCTTAAGTATGGCGCTGTTACAGCTTACAGCGAAGCACGCGGCACAATCAAGGTTACAAACTTGACAGCTATGGATCTCGAGGACGTTGTTCTCAACGACGAGATCGCAATTGATGATTATGTAGTTGTTTACAAGGCAAACGGCAAGTACAACATCAGCAAGGTTGACGTTGTTACAGGCGCTCTCGATGCTCTTGGTGACGATGCTTCCGCAACAATCGGCGGCAACAAGTACTGGGCATGGAACGGCTACAACTTCGACGGCAACACAAAGTTCTCAACATTCTATAACACATACCGCGCAGCAATGGGCGCAAACACAAAGTACTACACATACGGCAACCTCATCCTCGACATCGACTACGATGAAGCAGCAGCAGTTGCAGACGACTACGCTGTAGTTCTCGAAAGCTATGTTGACAGAGGTACTGCATATGTCCGCCTCGGCTTTGCAGACAACACAGAAGGCACATACGCTGTAGGTAAGTTCTTCCAGACTAACCCGGCTGAGCCGAATGATGATGCAAACGACCGCCCGGCTGACTTTGCTAAGAACGCAATGTTCGGTATGGTAGTTGCATACAAGATCCTCGACAACGGTACAGTTGACCTCTCAGGTCAGTACTTCAACGAGACAGACTCTACCAAGACAACTCTTAAGGTTGTTGCTGACGTAACAATCGCTGACAAGAAGTTCGACGACAAGCGCGGTCTCAACGACGAGACAGTTGTCTTCGCACTTTACGGTGACCTTATCTACGGTGCAGACGGCAATGTTGACTACAACGACCCGGACACAGTTGGCGTAAAGTCAAAGGCTTACAAGCTCTCTGAGCTCAAGAGCCTCACAACTTCTAAGGTTCATGGCCTCGTTGCTCCGGTTACACCGAGCGCAGTTTACAACCCGTCATTGGCCGGCAACTTCGGTTACTATGTTGTTAACTCCTTGAACAGCGCTAACCAGTACATCGTTGCTGCATCAGCTATGATCGGTGACAAGGTTGCTACAGGTGCTGCTTCCTTCACAAAGGGCAAGGATTGGGGCTACATTGTTGAAGCAAACCAGGTTTACGACTTCGTTGCTGGCACAAGCTACGCTAACCTCAAGGTTATCGACAGCGAAGGCCTCCACGAGTACAAGACTGTTGTAGACGTTACAACTTATGCTTCTGCTCCGCTCCTCACAGAGAAGGAAACACAGAAGCTCGACGGTAAGCCGGATCACTTCGATGGTTCTGGCAACGCAGATCACTGGAATCCGTTATGGAACGGCAAGTTCGTAACATATGACCTCAACGCTGAAGGCGAGATCGCTATGATGGATATGCTCGCTGTTGACGGTGCTCCAACTGTATCTCCGTCAATGGATAAGAACTCCAAGTTCTTCTATGTAAACGTTGTACGTGTACGTGGCGATGTTCTCTACTACTACGGCAATGCTGACGTAGCAAACGTTGAGAATACAGCTCCGGCAACAATCGACCTCCACGAAGATGGTTACAAGGTAATCTCTATCCTCGAGGGCGAGTACAATGGCGACACACTTACAACTATCTCTGCTCAGCAGGATAGCATCAATGTTGCACCGAACGCTGATGGCTGCAACGCTATCATCGAGACATACGAAGGCAAGGTTCGTGCAATCTACTCTTTCGCTGACTAATATTTAGTAAGCAAGATTAGAAAATAAATAGTTCACTATTTTCCCCCGGGCAAACGCCCGGGGGTTTTTTTATTCCCCAAGCCTTCTCCTTTGAGGAGAAGGTGTCAGGCTTTGCCTGACGGATGAGGTGTAAAAGATGAGAGGAGGCTTGCAACAGTGAAAAGTAAAAAGGTAGAACGTGCGGGGGTCCGGGGGAAATCGGAATCCCCCGCGTTTTGCTACTTTGTCTCACAAAGTAGGCCCCCGGCAGGGAACAAAAAACGCGCTCAGTCCAAAGCGTTTCTGTAAAAATTGAATTTTACCGAAAACTCCAAAAAAGAAAAACAGCCTTTTTGCATTTTCTGCCACTTTGTGCTATAATAAACCCATGAATATCAAAGGGAGGTTTTTCTCATGATAAGAAAAGGTTTTAAGATGAAGCTATACGAAGGAAAAGCCGCAGAATATGAAAAGCGCCATAACGAGCTTTGGCCCGAAATGCGAGATATGATTCACGAGTACGGCGGAAGCAACTACTCTATCTACCTTGATACTGATACAAACGTTCTCTACGGCTACCTTGAGGTAGAGAGTGAAGAGCTCTGGGCAAAGAGCGCAGATACTGCTATCTGCCGCAAGTGGTGGGACTTTATGGCGGACATTATGGAAACTAATCCCGACAACAGCCCCGTGAGCATTGACCTTAAACCCGTATTCCATTTAGACTAAAAAGAAGCATAAATCAGAAAGAAGGCAAATTTCAATGAGCGAATGTACCCACGATTGTTCCTCCTGCTCACAGAACTGTGCAAGCAGAAAGCCCGAGAGCTTACTTGAGGCACCGCACAAGCTCTCAAAAATAAAGAAAGTAATCGGCGTCGTCAGCGGTAAAGGCGGTGTCGGTAAGAGCCTTGTAACCTCACTTCTTGCATCCTCAATGCAGAAGAGAGGAAAGAGCGCGGCGATACTTGATGCCGATATAACAGGCCCGTCCATCCCGAAGGTCTTTGGCGTCAAAGGTCCCATTGAGGGCGATGAGAACGGCATGTTCCCTGTAAAGAGCAAGACCGGCGTTCAGATAGTATCAATAAATCTTCTCCTTGAAAACGAAACTGACCCTGTTGTATGGCGCGGTCCCGTCATCGCAGGCGCGGTAAAGCAGTTCTGGACTGACTTTATATGGAGTGATGTTGACTATATGTTCGTCGATATGCCTCCGGGAACGGGCGATGTTCCGCTCACCGTTTTCCAGTCACTTCCAGTTGACGGTATCGTTGTTGTTGCAAGCCCGCAGGAGCTTGTTTCTATGATAGTAGACAAGGCTGTAAAAATGGCAGGTATGCTCAATATCCCCGTTCTCGGTATTGTTGAGAATATGGCATATTTCGAGTGTGATAAGTGCGGCGAGCGCCATTACATCTTCGGCAAGGGCAAGACAGCTGAGCGTGCAGCAGTTCACGGAATCGATACAGTTTCGGAAATCCCGATGAACCCGAGCCTTGCCGCTGCGTGTGATAAGGGCGAGCTTGAAGCATATAATAACGACTATCTTAAAAACCTCTGCGACAAAATCGAGAAGATATAAAGAAATTCTGATTTTTTAGAAATTAGTACTTGACAAGCAGAGTAAAAATGACTATAATATTATCGTTGCCCGCAAGAGTGGGGAGCGAATATGCGAGTGTGCTGGAATAGGCAGACAGGCACGTTTGAGGGGCGTGTGTCCATGACGTATGGGTTCAAGTCCCATCACTCGCACCAAAAAAAGAGCACCGACGAAAGTCGGTGTTCTTTTTTTGGTATATGAATGAGGAGGGACTTGAAAGGCGGCTCTTGGCGGGGTGCCGGTGGCACGCCGCAACCGCCGTGGCTTTTCCGCAGAAAAGAAGTCCCATCACTCGCACCAAAGTAAAATCCTGTCGACGTTAGTCGATGGGATTTTTGCTTTGTAATATTCATTTTTTCATTATTAAATATTCACTATTCATTACACCGACAGGATTTTTAATGAATAATGAATGATGAAATCGCTTCGCTGATGAATAATGAATAATTAAATCTTATGACATGAAATAATGTAATTGGTGATAGTTATGAAAGAAAATGTTCTGATAGACAAATCAATAGAGTTTGCCGCAAGAATAATTAAGTTGCAAAGATATCTTATTAAAGATAAAAAAGAAAGTATTATATCAAAACAGATAGTCCGAAGCGGCACAAGTATTGGTGCAAATATAAACGAAGCAAACTACGGACAAAGCAAAGCGGATTTTATATCAAAAATGCATATTTCTTTGAAGGAAACTGCTGAAACTGAGTATTGGTTAAGATTGTTATTAAAATCTGAATTGTTGACGTTTGAGCAAGTTGAGCCTTTACTTAAAGATTGTCTTGAACTGAAAAAACTCCTCATTTCGTCACTTAACACAGCCAAGAAAAACAACTAAAAAGACATTATTCAGAAATGAATAATGTCTTTTCTTTATACCGTATTTTCTCTACCTCAGTCCCGTGCTTGCGTTAAGCATTCCAGAGCTATAGAGGAAGAGAACGTCTGCGCCCTCAAAATCGACAAAGCTTCCGATAGCGGCGCTTGGGATATATCGGATATCAACAAGTGTGACTTTTTCATATCCACTTGCAAGAAGAGGAGCAATAGCGCCGCCGAAGGAGTCGCGGAAAACCACAAGATGTCCGTCTCCGCGCATATTTGGGTTCTCAATAGTTGTAACCGGGCTGTTTCCCGAAAGGAACATCTCATACCCGTCGCGACCCTTTGCTTTTTCCATATCATACACAGGGACTCTCTCTGGCTTGCCCGTGTCAAAGCTTGTGACGATAAGCGAGTCTATAACGTCGTTTGTGAGATAGGTAAGCGTGTCGCTCTTTGAAAAGTCAGCCGCCTGACCGCACCACACGCCGTAAAAGGGTGTGTCGAGCGTGTTCTTTTCCACCTTTCCGACAGCATCTTTACCGAAAGATGCGAGAAGAGTGTCTGCAACATCAACTATTTCCTCCTGCTTCCAGTGTGAGTCGGTAAAATAGTAGTCCGAAAGCGCGAGCTTATCTGTAATGTCGACGTATTCCGCATACGGCATATTCTCTCTCATATAGGAGAAAAGCGCGGAATAATCGTACTTTAAGGTATCGAGATAAAAGTTCTTATCAGGGATAATCGAGAGCTTTATATTAGTTCCGCTCCCTTTGAGAAAGGTATCGTAAATATACGAAAATTTCGACGCTGCATTTTCGAGCATATCCTCATTCAGCGGATAGTCAAGCTTTGAGAGGTGTCCATTTTCGGATATCAGCTTGTTGTTATCCGACTGCATAAAGATGTTTTTTACTGAAAACGCCTTTATGGCGCGGAAGGTGTCGCGGAAGGGGAAGGTGTCAGTCGAGAACTCCTCGAAATCACCGGAAAACTTTCCGGAGAAGATGCTTTCTGCCGAAACCTCGGGGAATGAGGCAAGCACGCGCCTTTCACTCTCGGAAAAATCCGCGCGGGGTAATATTATCGACAGTGCCGCGAGAACAAAAACTGTCCCGAAAAAGAGGACACAGGTAAGTTTATCTTTCATACATCCGCCCTCCTAAAACCTGAAATACAGAAACGGGTTAAACGACCCGTCCACGAGATACGCCGTCATAACAATAAGCAAAATTGCGAGAATCACAGGCTTTATTACCGAAACCGCCCCTCCCAATTTTGAAGAGGAAAGCTTATTATAAAGCATTTTCGGAATCGGTGTTGCACCGATAATTGCGAGAATAATCACAACAAGGTAGCTCCTCAGATAGTACAGCGTCATATGGTTTGCGAACGCTTCTCCACCGAGACCGAAGAGTCCGCCGACGTACGTGCCGATATCAGAGAGTGTAGTGCAATTAAAGATAATAAAGCTTATGAGGATAAGGAAAAGCACATAAATGTGACGGAGCGCACCAAGCCGCTCAAGCACCTTACCCCATATAAACTTCTCACAGAGGAGAAGAATAGCGAAATAGACGCCCCAGAGGATGAAGTTCCATTCCGCACCGTGCCAGAACCCCGTCAAAAACCACACAACACAGATGTTGAAAACATGGCGTAGCGGGCCTTTGCGGTTTCCGCCAAGCGGAATATAGACGTAATCGCGAAACCATGTGCCTAGGGAAATGTGCCAACGTCTCCAGAACTCGGTTATGCTCTTTGAAATGAACGGATAGTTGAAATTCAGAGTAAAATCGAAGCCGAAGAACTTTCCAAGTCCTCGCGCCATATCGGAGTAGCCCGAAAAATCAAAGTAGATCTGGAGCATATAGGTGATACCGAAAATCCAGAAGAACAAAACGGTTTTCTCACCGCTTGCGCGGAAGATATCACAAACTTCTCCGAGAACGTTTGCAATAAGAATCTTCTTTGCAAGACCGCAGACGAAGAGAGAAACACCCTCTGCGGTTTTGGAGAATGTATGCTCGCGCGTGGTGAGTGAGCCTTCGATATCTGCGTAGCGCACAATCGGGCCCGCGATAAGCTGCGGGAACATCGTTATATATGCTGCAAGGTCAACAAAATTGTGCCGTGCCGCGACGTCGCCGCGGTAAACGTCAATCGTGTAGCTCAAAATCTGGAAGGTGTAAAAGCTTATTCCGATAGGGAGAGCAATTTTAAGAAGCGGTACCGAAAGTCCCGTTACCGCATTGAAGTTTTTAATAAAAAAGTCTGCGTACTTAAAAATACCGAGAGCTGAGAGGAACAGCACCGCACTTAAAATAAGTGCGAACTTTGAAAGTGGGCGACCGCGCCATTTTTCAATCGCGAGCGCGAGAAAATATCCGCAAATAATCGTTCCGAGCATAAGGAAAACGTATTTTGGCTCTCCCCATGCATAGAAAAAGAGACTCGATATAAAAAGAACGAAGTTTTTGAATTTCCTTGGTGCTATCGCGTAGAGAATAAGCACACACGGTAAAAAGTAGTATAAAAACGGTATACCTGAAAAGAGCAAGATATCACTTCCTTGAAAAAAGGGCGAGTAACTCGCCCTTTGATTTTTATCAGATTACTCAGCCAATGACTTCGGGCACATGAGGAAGAACACCTTGTTTCCCGAAACCTCGCATATCATCTGCTCAGCTTCCGTGCAGATGTTCCAGCGAAGGTTTGCAGTCTTTTTGAGGTTTTCGGCAAGTGCGTTTGCATCACTTGACTCAAACACATAACCAACAAACGGGATTGTACCAATCATCGGTGCGAACATAACAGCGCTGTCAAATCCGCTGATTTCCTCATCAAAGCCTGCAAGGTAACCGGGCTCAACGGGAGCTGCGGCACCGCTGAAGAGAATTACTTCGTTTTTAAGGCAAGCGTCTGCAATAGCTGCGATATCCTTGTCCTTGTTTGCGCGGAAAGTTGCAAGAAGGGAAGCGCCGACTGTGTCAGCGGGTGTTTGCTCGGGCTTCTGCTCAGGTGTCTGGACGGGCTTGTCCGCCGGTTTCTCAGCAGGTTTCTGGGCAGGCTTTTCTGCCGGGGGGTCGCTGACAATTTCGTCCTGCTCAGCTTCCGGAGTTCCGCTTAATTCTTCTTCTCCCCCGGGGAGAACATCCGTAGCTGGAGCATCGTCTACTATTACATCGTCTGCAATTTCGTCGTCTTCTACCTTCGGGTTACCGGTGCAGGACATAAGCGCAAAAAGCATAACTCCTGCGAGAGTGAGTGCCAAAATCTTTTTCATAATCGTTTCTCCTTGTTTACATATTATATTATAAGAATACCTTAAACCGCCACCGTTGTCAATTCGGATTTCGATTTCTGTATATAAGATAATCGGGCACGCAAAAAAGTTTGAAAAAATCAAAAAAATTTCAAAAAATGATAGAAGAAAAAGATTGCAAAAAAGGATATAAATGTTATAATATGATTAGATAAAAAAGACAGAAAAAGAGGATATAATATGCTTAAACCGGGTTTAGCGTCAATGACGTTTCGAGGGAAAACACCTGCCGAGCTTATAGACCTTGTTAAAGGCGCGGGTCTTTCGGCAATTGAGTGGGCAGGGGATTCTCACGTGCCTGCAGGTGATGTCAAAATCGCAAGAGAAGTCCGAGACATGACAGTCTCCGCAGGTCTTGAGTGCTCATCCTACGGTTCGTATTACCGCCTTGGCAAAGGGGCAGAGTTTGAGCCCGTGCTTGAGAGCGCGCTTGAACTTGGAGTTTCAGACATCCGCATCTGGTCAGGCGGCGAGGGTTCGCTTGAAACGGATGAAAAAAGGCGCGAGGAGCTTGTCGATGAGGCAAAAAAGATTTCAAAGCTTGCAGGTGCCGAGGGTGTGAGAATATCCACCGAGTGCCACCAGCATACGCTCACCGACCGTCTTGAAAGCCACCTAAAGCTTCTCGACGAGGTAGGGGAGCCGAACTTCCTTACATATTGGCAGGCGATTCCGACTCTCCCACAGGCAGAGCTCGAGGAAAGCCTCAGGGCAATATACAACACAGGAAAGCTTACAAACATCCACATTCATTCGTTTGATGAAGAAAGAAGACTCGTTATGATTAAAGACGGAAGAATTGACTGGGTGTCGTGTCTTGATATAGTAAGAAAGGATGACCGCGACAGGTACGTCCTTATCGAGTCGGTGCAGGATGGCGCTGACGAAAGCTTTATGTGTGATGCTAAAAAACTTTTGGAACTTTTGAAATAAAGAGAGGTATAAAATTATGTTAAAAGTAGCTGTTATCGGATGCGGATTAAACTGCGACAGGCATATCAATGTCTTCGGAAAAATGGACGATGCAAGTATCACCGCGCTGTGTGATGTTGTTCCCGAAAAGCTTGAGGACGCCGTAAAGAAAACAGGCGCAAACGGGTATCTTGACTATAATGAGCTTCTTGAAAAAGAAGAGCTTGACCTTGTTATCATCAACCTTCCGCACGCACTCCACAACCCCTGTGTTCAGAAGTGCGCGGCAAAGGGTATTGACATTTACCTTGAAAAGCCGATGGGAATTTCCGTCGCTGACTGTCAGGAGATGATTGACGTTTGCGAGAAGGCAGGCGTCCTCTTCTGGATAGGTCACGGACAGGGCTACTTCCCGACAAACTCAAAGGCAAAGGAAATCGTAAAGTCAGGCAAGCTTGGCGAGCTTGTAGGTATTACTGAAACACGTAACTGCTTCTACTTCTCACCGGCACGTCCGCGCTGGTTCCTTGATAAGAAGATGAGCGGCGGCGGTATTATGATGAACCTCGGCGCACATGCGCTTGATAAGGTAAAGTACTTCTCAGACGGCGAGATCGTCGAGGCAGTCGGCAGCGTTCACATCCCCGAGGGCGCAAGTGTTGAGGACGGCGTTCAGGCGTTCGTCAAGACATCAACGGGAGTCAGCGCGCTTCTTAACCTCACGGGCCACACAACAGCTGGTGTTTACCAGACAGTTCTCTACCTCTCAAAGGGGGAAATCAGAATCCGCGACGGCGAGATTGAGGTATTCCCCATGGGCGAAGAAGGCGAGGTAATCGACTGCCGTTGCGGTCTTTCCGAGATGGACTTCATTATGAAGGAAGTTGTAGACACACTCAAGACACGCAAGACACCTACAGTCGACGGTGCATACGGCCTTGACGTTATCCGTGCAATCCAGACAATTTACAAAGAAATATAAAAATAATAAAAACGCTCAGGTATTTATCAAAATACCTGAGCGTTTTGTTGTATAAGTTATTTATTTGCGCGGTCGTAAATCTTAAACATAGTCTCCATAGTCTCTTTTGCGTCTTGAAGGGTAATGGGAGAGTCGGTTTCGTAAATGTCGTGCATTATTCTTGCGTGGCCGCTGCCCCAGTAGTCCTTGCCGGGAACTGCGCCCGAATCCGAGCAGACGAGCTCTCCGTCCTCGTAGAGACTGTTTCTGTAATAAACAAAGATTTTGTTTTCGAAAACAAGCTCGAGCTGGAACGGCGTATTTTCTGCATAGCCGTTGGTCGCAAAGAAGATGCCGACAGCCCCGTTCTCAAACTCAATTCGCGCATCAAGTGTGTCCTCAACTTCAATGACACCTTGGAGTGACTTGTTTGAAGCTGATGAGGAAACAGAGCTTACCTTGCCGCCAAACAGAAGCATAAGGTCGAGTAGGTGGATTGTCTGATTTATCAGCACACCGCCGCCCTCGTACTTCTTTGTCCCGCGCCATGCATCAGCATTGTAGTAGTCGGCACCTCGGAACCAGGTCGCGATACCTTTTACGCCACGGAGCTTGCCGAGGCTTTTGTCAGTTTTGACGCGATCGGTAAGATACTGGATGCAGGCGTTTTTCCGATTCTGGAAAACGGGGTAAACACGGCTTGTATCAAAGTCGCGCATAAGCGAGGAAAATTCCTCGCCCGTCATAGTGATGGGCTTTTCGCAAACGACTGTAAGTCCGCGCTCGCGCGCTTTTGTTATCATCTCATAATGAAGGTAGTGCGGTGTGCAGATATGGATGCTATCAATGTTTTCGTCCAAAAGGCACTCGTCAAAGTCATAAAATGCCTTTGCGGAATACTTCTCGGCCGCTTTATCTGCCCGTTCTCTTACGATATCGCAGATACCGTAGATATTGACGCCCGAAAGTTTTGAGAGTGCTTCCGCGTGTATGGGGCCGATAGCACCAAATCCGACTATACAAACGTTCATATCAGTTAAATCCCTTTGTAGTGAGGTAATTGTAGCTTGTTGTAAGCGCGTCAAACGGGTTTACATCACACTCATCCTGCTCGACAAGAGCGTACTTGACCCCTGCCTTTTCACAAGCGGGGAGGACCTCATCCCAAAGGATGTTGCCGCAACCGACCTCTGCATATCTCGGGTCGTTTCCGACAATCTTTAAGTCCTTTAAGTGAACGCAGACAACCTGACCTGCTCTCTCAAGGATAAATCTTGCAGGGTCAATACCGGCGTATGCGAGCCAGTATGTATCAAGAATGTACTTGAAGTTGTCGCTCTTGACGGATTCTGTGAGAATGTCGAAAGCAAACTTTCCGTCGAACTTTCTGAACTCAAACGCGTGGTTATGGTAACCAAAGGTGATGCCGTGTTCTGCAAGCTTGTTTGCAACAACAGTTGCGTCCTTTGCAAACTTCTTAAGTGCCTCAGGTTCCATCCCACCTTCGGAAAATGCGCCGGGCAGTGCGCCGAGTCCTGCGATATCACAGCCGACAACCTTGTGGAAGTTTATTTCAGCATCAATGTTTTCGAGATAGTCCTGCCAGCTTCTGTGAGTGCAGAAAGGAGTGAGACCGTGCTTATCGAGAATCTCTCGGATAGCGTGCGGGTCAAAGTTCGGGATTCCCGAAAGCTGAACTGCTTTGTAGCCGATTTCCTTTACTCTCTTGCAGGAAGAATCAAAGTCCTCTATTGTTTTGCAAAAGTCGCGTATTGTATAATACTGAGCACCTATTCTTTTATCCATGGTCCTTTTCCTCCGTATTAATAAGTTCCCTCTGTGCCTGTGGTCTTCTGAACTACGTTCTTGACAACTGTTGATGCCGCAATCTTTTCCTGAAGGATACGGTAGTAGTCATCATGCGGGAAGTTCTTTACATCAACTGTGGAGTTTGTCCAGGTTGAGTAGTGGATAGCATTTGAAATGGTAAGACCGTTGATACCCTCATAACCCGGTGCGAGGAGGGGAGTACCCTCGTTGAGTGCGCGGACAACGTTCTTGAAGATGCCTACGTGCTGCTCACCGTTGCCCTTGACGGGAAGCTCACACTTCCAGCATTCGGGCCTGCCGAAAACGCCGTCAAAGTTCTTGTTAAACTCACGCTCAGAAACTGTGTTTCTCCAGAAGGTCATCTCGCCGTTCTCTACGACGATTTTACCCATATCGCAGGAAATTTCAAGGCGGTTTGTTCCCGGAGCCTCACCTGTTGAGGTGATGTATGTACCCGTTGTTCCGTTTTCATATTCAAAGTATGCTGTGACATCGTCCTCAACCTCGATGTCGTAGTACTTACCGAAGGAGACAAAGGATGTGATCTTGTCGGGCATGCCGAACATCCACTGCCAAAGGTCGAGCTGGTGCGGATTCTGGTTAATGAGTGCGCCGCCGCCCTCTGTTCTCCAGGTAGAACGCCATGAGCAGCTGTCATGGTAGCCCTGCGGACGGTACCAGTCGGTGATAACCCAAGAAATTCTCTTGATGTGTCCAAGCTCGCCGGACTGTACCATCTCACGGATCTTTGCATACATCGGGTTTGTTCTCTGGTTATACATAATGCCAAAGAGCTTGCCTGATTTTTTAGCTGCCTCGTTCATCTCAAGAACCTGCTTTGTGTACACGCCTGCAGGCTTTTCTGTGATGACATTGAGACCGTAAGAGAAAGCCTCGATTGCGAGAGGTGAGTGGTCGTAGTGGGGAACTGCGATGATTACAACATCGCAAAGGCCGCTCTTAAAGAGCTCTGTTGCATTGTCAAAAATTGCGACATCGGGATTAGTTTTCTTTGCAGCGTCGCGTCTTGCCTCCGCAATATCGCAGATAGCGGAAACTTCCATTCCGGGCACCTTTCCGTCATTGATGTTCTTGCAATGCTCTGTGCCCATGTTTCCGTAGCCGATAATACCAAGTCTTACTGTTTTCATTTTATCATATCCTTTCAATAATTTTATTGAGTTCGTTGTATGCAAGGGTAAATGTTCCTTCTCCGCCTTTGGGGAGCTTCATCATAGTGTCGTCAAGCTCAAGCTTTTCAAGACCGTCAAAGCTTCCGAGATGCGGTTCAAGGGAGATGTACCCTGTATAGCCGTTTGTAAGAAGTTCCCCGAGAATGTAGGGAATGTTGCCAAGCCCCTGACCTGCAGGGACGATAGTACCGTCGGAAAGAGAATCCTTTATGTGCATATATTCGATGTACGGGCGTAGTGCGGAGAACGCCTCTTTCGTATCGATTCCGCACTGCACGAAGTTTGCAGGGTCAAAAACTGCCCTGAAATTCTCGCAGGCGAGATTTTCAAAAAGGTCAAGACAGCGTTCAATCGTATCGCCGTAGATATCCTTCTCGTTTTCATGGAGAAGAACTACGCCCTCTGACTTTGCATAGTCGATGAGTTTCCCGAGACGCTTAAACACGCACTTGCGCGAATCCTCGCTCCACTCGGGTGAGTCGTTATAGAAGCTGAACATTCTTATGTATTTCGTGCCTAAGCTCTTTGCCGTTTTCACAACGCGGCGGAAAAGCTCAAAGTGAGCGTCAAAATCGTCTGTGATTTTAATTTTTCCGATAGGTGAGCCGATTGATGAAGCGGAGATTCCGTGCTTCTTCATCTCGGAAAGAAGGGCGTTTACCTCGTCATCCGAAAGCTCGGAGATGTTTTTTCCGTTAACGCCTCTCGGTTCAAAATAGTTTATGCCGAGTTTGTTAAATACCTCGAACTGGACCTTGATGTCCGAGGAAATTTCGTCGGCAAAACCGCTTAAGTTCTTGTATGCCATATAATCACTCCTTAACTTAATTATATGGTAACAAAAAAAGTGCGAATTTTCTACACGATAATTGCTAAAAACATTGCAATTATTGCTATTGTTTGATAGAATAGCATAAGAAGGGGAGAAAAGGATGTATCTGAACAAATATGGATTTAACGTAAATATGATGAAGGGGATACCGAAACCCTCCGAGTTTTATCTGCACAATCACAACGAACATGAGATTTACGTGTTTTTTGAGGGTGATGTAAAGTATGTTGTCGAAGAGAAAAACTATGCTCTTTCTTCTGAGGATATCATCATCATAAGAAAGCAGGAAATGCACAGGGTATATCACAACAAACCCAAGCCGTATCACAGAATTGTAATTATGGTGTCGCCCGAGTTCTTTGTGAAAAACAACTGTCCGGAATACGAAAATGCATTTCTTGAGGGCAATTTTTCAAAGGGAAACAGAATAAGCTCCGAGCGGGCGAGAAAAAGCGGTCTTTATGACGCGATAATCCGGCTTGGAAAATACACGGACAATTTTTCAAAAACAGACTCCCTGATAGCGAACAGCATCATGGTTGAGATACTCCACATAATCAATGAGATTTCATCGTTTGAGAAACCCGACGCGGTCAACAAGACGGTAAAGAAGATAATAGAATACATAAACGAAAACTTCGCAAGCGACATTTCCCTTGACGCTCTTTGTGAGCAGTTTTTCATTTCAAAGTATCATCTGTGCAGAGTTTTCAAGCAGGCAACGGGACTTACCGTGCAGATGTACATAAAGCAGAAAAGACTGACGTTGGTTGATGAATTGGTCGCCGACGGGAAAAGCCTTTCCGACGCATCGGCTATTGCGGGATTCAACAATTACTCGTCCTTCTACCGTGCCTGTGAAAAGGTGTATAATCACAATCCGCGCAATGCTCCGCTTAGCAGACACAAAAAATAATTGTTGCAAAAGGTTTTCAAAGATGTTACTATGTTTTCAAACAGAAAGAGGATGGTTTTATGAAAAAATTATGGTACAAAAGTGAGGCACGCGAGTGGAAACGCGGACTCCCGATAGGCAGCGGCAGGCTTGCCGCTATGCTCTGGGAGACAGAAGAGTGTGACATTTTGTCCCTCAACCACGAGCATCTCTGGAAAGGGATAAACCGTGGCCGTCGCGCCCCGGACAATGCAAAATTCTTGCCGCTTGTAAGAGATTATCTCAAGGCCGGCAAGTTCTTTGAAGCGACTGCTCTTTCAAACCTCTTTTTTGGCGGATACGGCGGAGTGTCGGGCATGCCGCGAAAGCTTGACTGCTTCATCCCTGCGGGAAATCTCACCTTCCGTCATGCAGCGGGAAGCCGTATTACGGAGAGAAGCCTTGATATAGAAACAGGCGTTGCAAAAAGCGCGAGAGCGAGGGTAAACTCCGAGTTTTTTGCAGACTCTGACGGGACGCTCATCTTTTCCCGTATACAGGGCGAGAATCTCACAGGCGAGCTCACGCTCTCCCGCGAAGAGGAGGAGGTCGCAGAGCACACGTTTGAGGTAACTTCCGACACCATTACCTTTAACTGCAAGATAGTCGGTGGTATCTCATTTTATGTAAAAACGAAGTTCATGACCGACGGAAGTGTAACCCCGATTGCAAACGGAGTGAAAATCGAGGGGGCATCCTACATAACGACAGCTACGGATGTCGTCATCCCCGAGATAGAGGATTCTGCGCGCGAGATAGAGCCTGAGGAGTATGATGCGCGACTTATCAAGCATAAGGAAAAGTTCTCATCCCTTATGGCGAGAAGTGTGTTTGAAATTGAGCATGAGGACGACCTCGACACACTTCCGACGGACGAGAGAATGGAGGCGTTAAGAAACGGTAAAGAGGATATAGGTCTTCTCGTTTTATACTTTGGCTATGGCAGATACCTGCTTTTATCATCGAGCATCTGCGGATATTTACCGGCAAACCTTCAGGGTAAGTGGAATCTTGAGCTTGATCCGCCATGGGCAAGTGATTACCACATGAATATAAACCTTCAGATGAACTACTGGATGGCATCCCCTCTCGGTATGCACGAGTGCAACGAGAAGCTCTTCAACTATGTTCTCAGCCTTCAGGAGTCGGGTCGAGATGCGGCAAAGCGTCTTTACGGTTGCCGCGGAATCTGGCTCTCACACCAGGGCGACGTATGGGGACTGCAGAGCCCCGAGTCTTACGGTTGGGCGGTATGGATGGGTACGGCACCGTGGATGGCAATGCATCTCTGGAATCACTACCGATATATGGGAGACCGCAAATTCCTCGAAGAACGCGCATATCCGTTCTTCCGCGAGGTTGCACTGTTCTATGAGGACTTCCTTGTCCGCGATGAGAACGGCGTTTATCAGATTATGCCGAGCCAGTCTCCTGAAAACAGGTTCAAGGGAACGGGTTGCTTTGATGTAAGTATCGGAATTTCCTCTGCTATGGATATTGAGATTGCAATTGACGGTCTCACCTATGCAATAGAGGCGGCGGAAATTCTCGGCAAGGATAAGCTGAAGGTAAGAAAATGGAAAAAGCTTCGCGAAAATCTCCCGAAGCTCAAGGTGGCACGTGACGGAAGACTTGTCGAATGGGATTCCGAGGAGAGAGAAGAGGTTGAGCCTGAGCACAGGCATGTTTCTCACCTCTACGGCTTCTATCCGTCAGATATTATAAACGAGTATGATACACCCGAGCTTTATGCTGCTGCAAGAAAGTCGCTTGACACAAGACTCGCTGCAGGCGGGGGACAGTCCGGTTGGAGTCGCGCATGGGCATCCTGCTTCTTTGCAAAGTTCGGTGAGGGCGAGATATTCGGTGATAACTACAACAAGATGATAACCGAGTTTGCAACGGACACACTGCTTGACCTCCATCCACCGGGAGTTTTCCAGATAGACGGAAACCTCGGCGGCACCGCATCGGTAATCGAGGCACTCGTTAATGTTTCCGGTGGCAAGGTACGTCTTCTCCACGCACTTCCGAAGGCTTGGAAGTCGGGAAAGCTCGAGGGCGTATACATCCCGGGCGGACACAAGCTCTCGATCTTCTGGCGTGACGGCAAAATGTCAAAGCTTGAAATTGAATTCGGCTTTGAGAATGAGGTAACATTTGTCGTAAACGGAGAAGAACTCAAAGTTGCCCGTGAAGCCGCAACAAAGGTTATTGAATTTTAGCGAAGAAGCTCTTATCTCTTCGCTTTTGTCTCTTATCTGGAGACGACAATTTAAGAGAAGAACGAAGAGTGAATAGAGAAAAGTGAATAGTAAAAAAAGAAACGACAACTTCCATTTTGGAAAATGTCGTTTCTTTTTGGCACCCCCGACCGGAGTCGAACGCACGATTTGCCCTTAGGAGGGGTTTGTTATTATGAGCGAAGCGAATAAAAAGGTTCGCTCAGCCGTCAAAATCTGTGATTTTGGAAACGGCGTGCGGTTCTTATATCCACTTAACTATAAAAACCCAAGGACGAAAGCCTTGGGTTTTTATGTGCAGACTGGCACCCCCGACCGGAGTCGAACCGATGACTAACCCTTAGGAGGGGTTTGTTATATCCACTTAACTACGGAGGCATGTTGCGATATAATTTTAATATATGAAAACGCGCTTGTCAAGGCAGAAAAAATTGTGAACTTTCTAAATTTAATATTCCAATAACACACGCAATATGATATAATTATCATATAAAATTGTAAACTTTTTTCTGGAGGGATTTTGATATGAAAAACTCTATTAAGGTAAACATTGCAGGAGTAGAGCTTCGCCTAATAAGCGGAGAGAATGAGGAGTACACACGCCGCGTAGCAGCGCACGTTGATGCAAAAGTGTCAGAGGTGTTAAAGACCGGAAACTTCTCAATCATCGAGTCAGCACTTCTTTCCGCAATCAACATTTCAGACGAGTATTACAAGGCTCTTGAAACAGCAGAAAACCTTCGCACACAGCTTAAGGACTACCTTGAGGACGGCAGCCGTATGAAGTCCGAAATCTCCGACCTCAAGCGCGAGATAGTACGTCTCGGCGGAAGGTAAGATGAAGAAAAGAGCAGAGCTTCTTGCGCCTGCGGGCTCACCCGAGGCACTCCGCGCCGCTGTTTGCAACGGCGCCGATGCCGTATACCTTGGCTACGGTGAGTTCAATGCACGGCGTCAGGCAAAAAATTTTAATGAGGGAAACCTAGAACGCGCGGTTGAGTTTTGTCACAAGCGCGGTGTAAAGGTATATGTAACGGTAAACACTCTTGCGCGCGACCGCGAGCTTTCCGAGGTCGAAAAGATTTGCAGGGATATAAACCGTGCAGGTGCCGATGCCGCGATTGTAGCAGACCTTGGTATCGCGCGCCTTTTCCGTGACGTTGCACCCGACCTTCCCCTCCACGCTTCAACGCAGATGACGGTGCACAACCTCGCAGGAGTCAACCAGCTTGCTTCTCTTGGTTTTGAGCGTGTAGTTCTTGCCCGCGAGCTCTCGCGTGGCGAGATAAAGAAAATCTGCCGTGAGGCTTCAATTGAGATAGAAGTTTTTGTTCACGGTGCGCTCTGTATGTGCTATTCGGGACAGTGTGAGATGAGCGCGATAATAGGCAGGAGAAGCGGCAACCGCGGTCTTTGTGCCCAGCCGTGCCGTATGCAGTATATGCTTGGAGAGAGCTCGGCGGGGGGTACGTATCCGTTAAGCCTTCGGGATCTCTGCCTTGCAGACTATGTCACAGAGCTTTCCGATATGGGTGTAGCTTCCCTGAAAATCGAAGGAAGAATGAAGCGCCCGGAGTACGTCGCAATAGTTACCGGGATATATTCAAAGCTCCTTCGCGAGCGCAGGATACCGACGGCGGAAGAGAGGCGAGAGCTTTCTGATATCTTTTCGCGCGAGGGGTTTACCGACGGATATTATACCGAAAACAAGGGCAAGGGTATGTTCGGCATCCGCGCGGATGCGACCATTCCTGACGCTCTTCTCAAAAAAGCGCAGCGCTCGTATGAGGATGCGCCCGAAAAATATGAAGATATAGATTTTTATTGCATTATAGAAAAGGGGAGACCTGCCCTTCTTGCCGCAGGCGACTTGCAGGGCAATCGCGTTATGGTACAGGGAGACTGTCCTGAGGATGCGATAAAGCTTCCGCTGACTGAGGACGCGATAAAAACCCAGCTTCTCAAAGTGGGCGGCACGCGCTTCCGCGTCCGCGAGGTAAACGTCAAGGTAGGTGAAAATCTCTCCCTCCCGATTTCCGCCATAAACTCGCTCCGTCGTGAGTGTTTAGAGAAGCTTGAGAAATGCTACGGTCTCACACGTGACAAGCGTGAGGGAACGTTCAACGGCGGTTTCAAGCTCGTAAACCGCAAGGACAAGCCACGGCTCAATGTATCCGTGCTTTCCGTTTCCCAGATAAGCGACGAACTTTTAAGACACAATATTGATACGCTCTACATACCCATTACAGAGTTTATGGGGAATGTAGATAAAATAAAATCATACGCCTCGCGCGTACACGTTGTTGCAAGTCTTCCGAGGATAATCCGCGATACTGAGACAAAAGAGATGGAATTTCTTATGGAGCTTGCAAAAAAGGCGGGCATCACAGAGGTGTCGGTGGGTAACTGCGGGCATATTGACCTTGCAAAAAAGCACGGGTTTGAAATCCGCGCAGATTTTGGCATAAACATTCAGAACTCACGCGCTCTTCGTGAGATAAGAAGGTTTGGCGTAAAGTCAGCACTTCTCTCGCCCGAGCTAACATTTCCGCAGATACGCGATATGTCAAAGATAATTGACACGGAGATTATCGTATACGGTCGGCTTCCGCTTATGATATGCGAAAATTGTGTCATTCAGGCGCAGACGGGAGCGTGCGTTTGCGGCTCACATCAGGCGCTTATAGACAGGACGGGGGCAAACTTCCCGATTGTGCGCGATTTTTCTCACCGCACGGTTATACTTAATTCACAGAAAATCTTCCTTGCCGACAAATCGCAGGACTATGAAAGAATAGGTCTTGCTTCGGTCCGTCTCGCATTTACAAGCGAAAATCCGCGTGAGTGCCTTTCCGTAATCGAGAGGTATGAGGGCGTGGGCGACTATGCACCGTCGGTATACACGAGAGGGCTCTATTACAGAGGAGTTGAATAGAATGCAGGACGTAAAGATAAAGCGAATATGCGAAAATGCACGACTTCCCGAGCGTGCAAGTGACGGCGCGGCAGGCTATGACCTTCGCGCATGCCTCGATGCACCGTATACCCTTGCGCGCGGCGAGATTTTTGCCGTGCCTACGGGTATCTGCCTTGAGCTTCCCGGCAAAAACTATGTTGCAATGCTCTGCGCAAGGAGCGGGCTTGCAATAAAGCACGGCATAACCCTTGCAAACAGCGTTGGCATTATCGACAGCGATTACCGTGGAGAGATAAAGGTCGGGCTTATAAACCTCGGCTCTGAGGACTTTGAAATTATTCCGGGCGAGAGAATTTGCCAGATGCTCATTCTCCCCGTAGAGCTTCCGGGTATTGAGGAGGTTTCGGAGATCGGGAGCACCGTGCGTGGAGCGGGCGGCTTTGGTTCAACGGGGCGAGGGTAGGAAGAAATATGCTTATTCTTGCGTCACAGTCACCGAGACGGCGCGAGCTTCTCTCGCTCATAACGCGTGACTTTGTAATTTGTCCGTCAGATGCACCTGAAATGCCGTTTTCGGGCGGCAGGGTAGATGATTATGTAAAAGCTCTTGCACGCGATAAGGCGCGCTTTGTCGCGGAGAAAAACCCGCACGATGTAGTCCTTGGTGCCGATACTGTTGTTGCACTCAAAGGCACAGTCCTCGGGAAACCTCGCGACAGGGCCGAGGCGATAGAGATGCTCGGAAGTCTTTCGGGTAACATCCACAGCGTTTTTACGGGCGTTTGCGTGATGGGAAATAGTCGGGAGAGTCTTTTGGCCGTCGAAACAAAGGTTAAATTCCGAAAGCTTTCGCGCGAGGAAATCTCGGACTATGTCGCAGGCGGAGAGCCGCTTGACAAGGCAGGTGCCTACGGCATTCAGGGCGGGGCGCGAGGATTTGTGGAAGAAATATCGGGCGATTACTTCAATGTAGTCGGGCTCCCCATGAAAAAGACATTTGAAATGCTCACATCTTTTATGGAGTGGTGAATAAGATGAACGGTTTTTTCTCAAAAAAGACAATAGTCACAATACTTATCGCCATTTTACTTGCGATTATTCTTGCGATACTTTCCGCAGTTTCGGGCGGTAAGGTATCGCCTGTTTCGTCGCTTGTCAATATAATTTCTTCACCGCTTCAAAGTATGGGAAACAACATATCCGAATACTTTTCCTCAAGAAGTGAGCGGGCTCTCCGTTTTGAGGAGCTCAAGAAAGAAAATGAAAAGCTCAAAAACGACCTGTTTATTGTAAAGGATGAGCTCAGGCGCCGCGAGGCAGAATCGCGCGAGAATCACGAGCTTCGAACAGCTCTCGGTATGCGCGAGAGGAATTCCTCATACGTTTTTGAGGCGGCGGAGATAGTATCGAAAAACGCCGACAGCTGGTCGCGTTCATTCACGATAAATAAAGGGTCGAGCTCCGGAATCGCGATTGATAACTGCGTCATCACGAGTGAGGGTATGGTCGGTTTTGTAAGTGAAGTCGGTTCGACATGGGCAACGGTCACGGCAATAACGGACACGACGATGGAAGCCGCGGCGATAGCCTCAAGAACGCGTGACGTTGCAAGTGCCGAGGGTGATTTTGAGCTTATGAGTGAGGGCAAGTTCCGTTTAAGCTACCTCGCACGAGACACCCAGGTGCTTCCCGGTGACGTTATCGAAACCTCGGGCGACGGTGGGCTTTTGCCGAAGGGCATTGTGCTTGGTATGGTAGACGAGGTGAAGAACGAGTCCCACGGCGTTTCAAAATACGCCATAGTTTCTCCCGCGGTAAACCTTGACCATGTAAATCACGTTCTTGTTATAAAGTCATTTACACAAGAGGGGTGAGGCTTTATGACGGAAGGACTTAAAAAGAAAATATACAAATGGACATACTACGGTCTTGCTATGTTTGTTGCAATGCTCCTTGAAACGACATGGCTTTCCTCTTTCCGAGTATACAGCGCAAGCCCGACGCTTGTCCCGTTTGTAATCTCCGCAATCGCCCTTCTTGAGGGCGTAGAGGAGGGGGTAATCGCAGGTCTTGCAGGCGGTGTTCTCTGCGATGCGATGTATTCCTCGCACGACGGTTTTTTTACCGTTATGCTTCCGATTCTCGCATATCTTCTCTGCCTTATGAACACGGTAATGTACTGGAAAAACTTCGGTATGGCAATCCTTGACTGGCTCGTGCTGATATTTGTGTTCCATTCCGTACATTTTCTTGTGTATATGTTCATGCGGGGTGAGGGCTCATACCTTGCGGTGTTCCGCGTGTTTTTCGGTGAGGCGGTCACAACGCTTCCGTTTACACCGTTTTTGTATCTGATAATAAAGAAAATTGTATCTGCGTATTCACATATTACAGAGTAAGCCGGGGAGGGGAATCTCTCCTCGGATTTGGGAGGTGTTCCGATGAACAGAAAAGGAAATGCCCGTATCTGGGCGCTTGTTATCCTTGCGATTGTTGCGGCAGTCGTGTTTGTCGGGCGCCTTTATTTTTTGCAGGTGGTCGAGGGCGAGGAGTATCTTGAGCGCTCGGCAAAGCGCACCTCGCGTACCGTAACGCTCACCGCACCGCGCGGTGAGATTTTAGACCGCTTCGGCAGGCCGCTTGTGACAAACAGGATGAGCTTCTCTGTTGTTTTTGACGCAACTACCTGGGACAAGTCGCGCCGCGAGGAGATTCTTACATACCTCACACGCCTTTTTGCAGAAAACGGCGGAGAGCATATAGATACGCTTCCCGTAAGTACCGCCGCACCGTTTTCGTATACGTATACAGACGGCGAAAACTCAAGTGAAGAGCGAGAAATAAAGAGCTATATAAAGGACAGAAAGTGGGAAGAGGACATCTCCGCAGAAAGCCTTATACAGTCAATGGCGGAGCGTTACGACATAAAAACGCAGGACAAAAAACTCCTTCGCACGCTTCTGGGCGTGTGCTACGAAATGGAAACACGCGGGTTTTCAAAATCCTCGCCATATACGTTTGCGCGCGATGTGGACCGCGGAATTGTAACAAAAATAAAGGAAAATTCGCGAAGACTTCCCGGGGTTATGATAGAGGTCGAGCCTGTGCGTGAGTATAAAACGCAGGCTGCGGCGCACCTTCTCGGAAGAGTCGGCATTATCTATCGCGAGGAGTATGAGGAGCTCAAGAAAAAGGGATATAAGCAGACTGACGTTGTCGGCAAGGACGGTATAGAGCGCGCATTTGAGGATTATCTCCGCGGAATCGACGGCTCGAGAACAACCGAAACGACAACGACCGGAAAGACGACCACAGTGCTTTATGAAAAGGCACCCGTGCTTGGCAAAAACTGTATACTGACGATTGACCTCGAAATGCAGGAGGCGGCAGAAAAGGCTCTTTCTGAGCTTGTTCCGCGTCTTCGCCGTGAGGGAAACGACCGCCTTGGCGGAACAAACGCAAAGGGTGCTGCCGTGGTTGCGATAGACGTCAAAACAGGCGGAATCTTAACCCTTGCATCATATCCCACATTTGATATTTCAAATTACAATAAGGAATATAACCGTCTTAAATCGGATAAATATCTCCCGATGTTCAACCGCGCAATTTCAGGAACCTTCCCGCCCGGCTCGACGTTCAAGCCGATAACGGCAATAGCGGGAATGGAAGAGGGAATAATAGCACCCGATGAGAAAATGCACACCACGGGAAAATATATGTACTACGCGCCGAGCACAACGCCTATGTGTGATATTTACCGTCAGTACGGAAAAACACACGGCGACATAGACGTATCAGAGGCGCTTCAGGTTTCGTGCAACTACTTCTTCTATGACGTCGGGCGCCGTCTTGGAATCGGGACTCTTTCGAGCTGGGCGGAGCGCTTCGGTCTCGGAGAGAGAACGGGAATCGAAATCGGCGGCGAGGCGAGAGGACGCGTCGCAAGTGAAGAGGCAAGAGAAGAGGCAGGCAAGGTCTGGTACCCCGGTGAAACGCTTTCAGCAGCAATCGGTCAGTCGGATACGATGGTATCGCCATTACAGCTTGCAAACTATCTTGCGCAGGTAGTAAACCATGGCGTAAGATACAAGCCACACCTCTTGAAGAGCGTTCGCGACCCTGACACAAATGAGGAAATTATGTCGACAGAGCCCGAGGTGGCAGGGCGCGTGGAAATGAGCGAGGAGACATACACGGCAGTTATAGAAGGTCTCCACGCAGGCGCACAGTCGCCGGGCGGCACATCGTATTCAATGTTTGCAACATACCCTGTATCCGTCGGAGGAAAGACAGGCTCGGCACAGGCTCCCGGAGGTTCACACGCCTTGTACGTCGCCTTTGCGCCCGTCGAGGACCCTGAGGTCGCCGTTGCGGTAGTAGTGGAAAACGGCGGTCAGGGCGCACGCGTCACATCTGCGGCAAAAGCGGTGTTTGATGCATACTTCTCCGCGAGCTTCAAGGGTCAGGCAAAAGCGAGTGAGGGTGTCCTGCTCTCATAAAAGTAATTTACAAACGAGAGTTTATATTGTATAATCGAAATATGAAGAAAACGGAGGGCAGATGAGAAATGTCAAAGGCAATTTGTGTTGCTTCCGGAAAGGGAGGCACAGGCAAAACTTCCATAGCATCAGGTCTTGCCTGCACGCTTGCGGCACTCGGCAAGCGCGTGGTCGTTATTGATGCAGACGTTGGCCTCAGAAATATGGACATAGTCCTCGGCGTTTCCGACTCTGCTCTTTTTGATTTTTCGGACGTTATTGCGGGGAATGTTACGCTCGAGCGGGCGCTGCTTGCGCATCCGCTGGTTGAGAACTTAAAGCTTCTTTCCGCACCTCTCGGCGAGGGAACGGGAAGAGACGTGACACCCGAGGCTCTTGCAGAGCTTGTTTCAAAGATAAAGGAAATGTGCGATTTCTGTATTATCGACTGCCCCGCAGGACTGGATTTCGGTTTTTCACTTGCGGCGAAGGCGGCAGACGCTGCAATTCTTGTTGCGACCCCCGATGCCGTAAGCTTAAGGGACGCGGCGCTCACAAGGAGTGCGCTCCGTGCCCGCGGTATGACGGATATCCGCCTTGTTGTAAACCGTGTCCGTCCGTCGCTTATAAAGAGGTTTTCCTCGGCAAATATCGACGAGGCGATAGACAAGACAGGAACCCAGCTCATCGGAATCGTACCGGAGGATAAGGCAGTAATAGAGGCGGCAAACAGGGGAGAGCTGCTCTTCTTAAATCTTCGCTCACCTGCGGCAAAGGCCTTCCGCAATATAGCAAAGCGAATATGCGGGGAGAGCGTACCGCTTATGAAAATACCAAAGAAAATCTGATCTCCACGGAAAGGACAAGACATGAACATAGCACTTATAGCAGACGACCAGAAAAAAGAACTTCTCATACAGTTTTGTATTGCATATAAAAGCGTACTGGAAAAGCACTCACTCTGCGGTACTGCAACAACCGCGAAGCTTGTTCGTGAGGGTGCGGGCATAAATGTCCGAAGCTACCTCGCGGGCGCGCAGGGTGGAGACCAGCAGATAGGGGCAAGAATTGCATATAACGAGATAGATATGATGATATTCTTCCGCGACCCACTCTCGCCCAGGTCATACGAGCCCGAGGTCACTTCAATTATCCGCACCTGCGATGTTCACAATATTCCCGTTGCGACGAACATCGCAACTGCAGAGGCACTTGTGCTGTCTCTATCCCGCGGCGATATGGACTGGCGTGACGAGGCAACACCTGAGCAAAAGAAGATAGAAATATAATATGTAAAAGAGATGCCACGACCTAGCTTCAGGTCGTGGCATTTTATGTCGAATATTCTTGACAAAAAGCACTCTTTGAAATATAATATAAGAAAAGATGACCTTTAAAAACGGCACGGCGATGTCGGCAAGGGGGACTTCAGTGCGTCAGCTTTGCGCACCTTGCCATAAATTGGCAGGGTGCTTTTTTGCGGTCAAAAAACAGGAGGAGTAAAAACTATGAAATTGATTTTCGATGTAGAATCAAAGCCCAAGTTCGGCCAGCTTATAGTGTTTGCTATTCAGCAGATGCTCGCAATTATGGCCGCAACAATCGCGGTTCCGATGATTGTCGGAAACGGAATGTCAACAGCTGCTGCTATGTTTGGCGCAGGTGTCGGTACAATCGTATACCTTCTTTTCACAAAGTTTAAGAGCCCCGTATTCCTTGGCTCATCGTTTGCTTTCATCGGCCCGATGCTCGCGGCTTTTGCAGGCGGTGTTTCAATGGCTCTCGGATACCTCGGCCTTATCATCGGTGCAGCTATGGCAGGTCTTGTATATGTCATAATTGCAATCGTTATAAAGCTCGTTGGTGTCAACTGGATTAACAAGCTCATGCCGCCTGTTGTTATCGGTCCGACAGTTGCACTCATCGGTCTTTCACTTGCAGGTGCAGCTATCAATGACGTGTTCTCATACGGCGCACAGGACGGTAACGGTGCATTCATTATGTCAACAGGAATCTGGGCATCACTCATCTGCGCCCTCGTTACATTTGCAGTAGTTACCATCTGCTCCGTTTACGGCAAGAAGATGGCTCGTCTTATCCCGTTCATTATCGGTATTCTTGCAGGTTATGTTGTTGCAGCAATCTTTACTGTTGCAGGAAACTATTTCGGAATCGATGCTCTCAAGGTAATCGACTTCTCGGTATTCGGAAGCTATATGCTTTCTGACGGCGGTGTATCTCTCAAGACTTTCTTAAGCCTTCCGGACTTCACCTTCCTCAAAGCTCTTGACGGTGTTGCAGAGCTTGATGCACAGTATATCGCAACTCTCTTCGTTGCATACGTTCCTGTTGCTTTCGTTGTTTTTGCAGAGCACATTGCAGACCACAAGAACCTTTCTTCAATCATTGAGCGCGACCTTCTTGACAAGCCCGGTCTCCACAGAACACTTCTTGGTGACGGTGTCGGATCTATGGTAGGCGCATTCTTCGGCGGTTGCCCGAACACAACATACGGCGAAAGCGTTGGTTGCGTTGCTATCACAAAGAACGCTTCAGTAGTAACAATCCTCGTTGCAGCTATCGGATGTATCCTCATCTCATTTGTAACTCCGCTTGTTGCTTTCGTTGATTCCATTCCCGGATGCGTAATGGGCGGTGTATGTATTACACTTTACGGCTTCATCGCAGTTTCCGGTCTTAAGATGATTCAGAAGGTTGACCTTGAGGACAATGCAAACCTCTTTACCGTAGCAGCTATCCTTATCCCCGGTATCGGCGGTATGGCAATGGCTATCGGCAAAGTTACAATCACAACAATCGCTTGCGCTCTTATCCTTGGCATTCTCACAAACACAATGCTTTCAAAGGGTCGCGCAAAGCAGTAAAAAAGAGCAAATCAAAGCACTTCTATGAGATTACTCATAGAGGTGCTTTTTGTACTCTGAAAAATGCAAGGGAACACTTGAAAACAGAAGACTAAAAAGAATAAACAAAAACGCACATAGCTTTCGCTATGTGCGTGAAGTGTCGTTTAAAAGAGGGTAATGTGCACGTTACCCTCTTTCGGTTGCTGATTCAATATGCACAATGTGTCACCCTTGCAAGGGGCGATCGCATCGTCACGATGTACTGACTAAATCTCGTACTGTGCCATTGAAGCATGGCCGCCGTTCTCGTTGCTACCGATTGTCTCTTCGAACATATTGCCGAAGTTGATAGCAGAGGCTGTGATAACGTCAGAAACTTCGAGTGTGACGATTTCGAGTTTTGGTTCTGTATAGTTTCTCATGATGTACAGACTCCCTCTCCCAAAAATATTTGCAAAAATAGTATATAATACTTTCGTATAAAATGCAAGTCTTTTTTTAAAAAAATTTCAACAAAATTTAATAAAATTGTAAAAAACCGCATAATATCAACAAAAATTCGTACAAAAAATTTTTATTTAATCTTAAGAACAACCGTCTCGTAGTCAATGTTTTTCGATTCATCGGAAGGATCGTCGTTGGTTATATGAAGCTCAACAGCATCAAAGCTATCGCTGAGCTTTCCTGACAGCGCATCAATGGCTGAAACGACCTTTCTTGCCTCAGAACGAAGCGCTGCGGTGTTATCCGTCGCAACATCTGTTTTGACTAAGAGAAGCGGAATTACGCCGTAATCCGGGTTATTTTCAAGGCCTACAACATAAAGGAAAGATTTGTTTGTGCCGGAAAGCTCAAGCGGGAGCTTGTACTTCTCGGAAATTGCACTGAAAACGCGATAGCAAAGCTCATCCATTTCCGCTTCATTGCCGTAGTGGTAGTAGCTTCCGGGTCGAAGAGTGTTTCCGAGCATACAGGAGTAGATGTAAGCCGGGAATGTCTTTCCTTCCGCTTCAAGCTTTTTTGCGATTTCAAAGAGGGCAGGGGCGTCTTTTCCTGCATACGAAAGCTCTCCCGGGCTTATCCAGGAAATCTCAAATTTGCCATTTTTCTCTTCGAGAAGAATTGACATCGTTGTTGTTATTTTTTTGCCATCAGATTTGTATATCGCAAGATAATGGTTTTTTGTTGTCGGGATAATTTCTATATATCCGTCATCCTCTGCGTTGTTCTTTACCTTGTGCGGAATGCCGTCCTTTACTGAAGGAAGGTTTGTCATATAATACGAAGACATAAGAACAAACGGGTTTTCTGAGGTTGCCCTCATACTTTCAAAGAAGTTCGTCATCTCTTCTTCCGTTGCGGTAAAATCGCCTGAAAGGAGCTTCATTGCCTCAGCGGGTTTGTCCTCCTCGTAGGAGAGCATAAATGCCGAAAGCACCTCATCTGCCGCCGCTTTCTTTTCCGCGGACATTTCGCTCGTGAGAATAAACTCACCTGCCATCTCGGGCTTTTCTCCGCAGGAGCAAAGAAGCAGCGAAACCAAAGCTGTGAGTATAAGTGTAATCAAAAGTGTCTTTTTCATTGTCTATTTCTCCTTCTTCTGCGACGGCGGCGCCGTGCACGGTAGATTTCTTTTCTTATTATAATTCCGAGAATAAACAGGGCAAAAAGTCCTATAATCGATAAAAGCACAAGACCTAAAAGCAAAATAGGATGGATTCTTTTCTTCTCGGGTTCTTCGGTTTCGTCAGCGGGAAGGTTTGCGGCGCTTATCTCGCTTTCGCACTGGAAGGTTCCAAGCTCGGTTCCGTCATTGAGCGATATGCGCAGATACTCTCCGTCGGGTTCGGAAACTCTCTCAAAGAAAAGGTCACTTTTCACTGTTCCGTTGGGGACCGTGAGAGTTATTGGTGCTTCAATTGCATAGTCACCTTTCGGAAGGTCAGAGTTCTCTATTGTCAGAAGCTCAAAGCTTTCAAAGCCGTAGTCGAGAAGCGCTTTTGTGTCGGTGTATTTGTTGTTGTTCTGCGGACTCTTCATAACGACTGCAATAAGTGTTCTGCCATCGCGTTCGGCGGCGGTTACGAGCGTGTACTGTGCATCCTGCGTCCAGCCTGCTTTTCCGCCGATGATACCCTCATAACGCATATCCGGGACACTTATCATCTCATGCTGATTAACAAAGAGCCTCTGCTCCGGCTGCTTGTTTGTGGGTGCCATTGTATATTTATATGTGCCGAAAATTTTTCTGAACTCTTCGTTTTTGATAGCATAACGGCAAATCATTGCCATATCGTAAGCCGTTGTGTAGTGGTTTGAATCCCGGAGTCCGTTTGCATTTGCAAAGTGGGTGCCTTTTGCACCTGCACGTACGGCAAGTGCGTTCATATCGTCAACAAAAGCGTCGATGCTTCCCGAGGCGCGCTCGGCGATACCGTTGCACGCTTCGTTTGCCGACATAAGAAGCGCGGCATAGGACGCATCCTCAACGGTAAGCTCTTCATCGGTATCGAGCGCAATATGACTTGCATCGCGCGATACCGAGAAAACAGCATCATAAGACATTACTATCCGGTCTGAAAGCTCGAGCTTTTCGAGACCGCAGATAACGGTTGCGATTTTCGTGATGCTTGCAGGGTATCTTTTTGCGTGCATGTCCTTGTCATAGAGCACTTGTCCCGTATCCGCATCAATGAGCACGGCTGATTCCGAAATCAGCGCGGGCGCGCAAAGAGCGGAAGAGATAAGCAGAACGCACGCAATGAAAGTAAGTGCCGTGATTCTCAAAAGTTTACGCATTGTATTTCTCCCCAAAAAGTATTAGAACATCAAGCGGATATCCTCGCCTATAAACTGAAGCTTAATTGCGCCTCCTTCAAGGCGTGAGACTGTCTGCGCACCGTATCTTCTCAGAAGTTCTGTTGAAGAAAGCGTTGAAATGGCAATAATGGGTTTTCCCTCGCGCATACGGTGATTTATGAGGTCGAGCAGAGCAGCACTTGCAAAGGGGGACGGCATTTCTCCACCGATATCGTCAATAATGAGAAGGTCGCAAAGCTTGTAGACGCTTATATCCTCATCGCTTCTTGAAAACTTCACATCCTCGATTTTTCCGAGGATTGAAAACGCAGAGTCAAATATGACAGAGAAGTTTTTCTTTGAAACCTCCTTTGCAATGCAGGAGGCAAGGAAGGTCTTTCCGAGACCGCTTCCGCCGTTCATAAAAAGGCTCGGTGCCTTTTCCGAAAAATCCGAGGCATAGTTTTTGCAGAACTCAAACACCTCGCGCATCTGTGCACGGGGGGAGGGGTTGCCGCTTTCGGGATAGAGGTTTATGTCAAAACGCGAAAAATCAAAGTCATCAACGCGAAGGTCGCGGTTTATCTCACGGGATAGCGCCTTCATGTAGCGGGAGGAAATGCACGAACAAAGGCTACCGCCGGAAAATCCCGTGTCATTACAGATTTCGCAGGAATACTTAACCTCTTCAAAATCAGTCGGGATGTTGTTCTTTGCAAGAAGCTCATCGCGCTCACGGCGCATACGGATATTTTTTTCCTTTGCGGCGGCTATTATACTTTTTGAATCGGTGCCTTTTCCAAAGGAAGCGCGGATAATATCAAAAGCTGTGCCTCTGAGCTCCTCGGAAAGCTCTGCAACGCGGGGAAGAATGGCGTAAACGCGCGCCTTTTCCGTTTCGGTCTGCGCTTCGCGGCGTATACGCTCGGCCTCAAGCTCCTTCAAGACCGAATCGAGTATGTCCTTGTTATAGTTCATAAGGCTTTATCTCCTCTCCTTGTTGCGGCGGTTCAGCTCGCGAAGGCGACTTGCCGCATCGGTATCAAGAGTGTTCTGAGTGCTCTGCGCAGGTTTCTTCTCGCCACGATGGACATCCTCGGCCGATTTATATCCGAGCTCGTGAAAGCTTTTAACAATCTTATTCATATACGCCCACTTGAGCGAGCCTGTGTTTGTCACAGTCTTATCAAATGCAAGGAGGATAAGCTCATCCGGAAGCTCCAGACGGAGCCACTCGGAAATGTAGCGGTCCTCTGTCGGCGCGAGAGTGCGCTTTTCGATACCGAGAAGCGAGGCAAGGTGGAGTTTGTCTCCCCCCAGCTTTTCCTGTTCCTTCAAGTACTCCTCAGCTCGTCCGCTTGTAAGGATACCCTCGCGCACCCAGACCTTTGCAGTCTTTTCAATAGTGCGCATAGTGGGTTTGCGCCCTTCTCCGTATTTCTTTTTTGTTTCCATAACACAGCTTGTTATAAGCAGGCATATAACATCTCCCGGGAGCCCGAGCCATGAGTATATGCCGAGAAGCGTCTGAAGGTCGACATTTGAAAGGATTTTCCCAAGCTTTTCCTCACAGAATCGGGCAAGGAACTTAAATTCGGGGTCAGAGCCGAGATACTCTGCCACATCCGAGCGGGAGTACTCGGGAATCTCGTCAGAGCGTTCGGGGACGGAGGGAGCACTGTCACCACCGACAAGCCCATAGCATTTAAGCTTATCAAAACCTCTTAATACCTCGTCCTCACTCGTTTTGAGACGCGCTGCCGCCGCCGAGATGTCAAGCTCGCCGGAATGTGATAATATATATATGTAGAGAAGCGTTGCGAAACCGTCGCCCGAGTCCATAAGAAGGTTCGCCGCGTGAGCGGGAACGGTGACATCGCGCGATACGGCAAGGTCAACTTTGAAAACAGCCATTTTCCTATTTACCCCACAAAAATAAACAATACAATATCATTATACAGTCTTTTTCTTTTTTCGTAAATACAAAATGAAAAAAAATTTTATTTTTAACAATATCCGTTGAAAAAAGGGCAAATGTGTGCTAACATATGAATCGATGAGGTGATAAAAATGTATGAAATAGTAAAAAAAGAACAACTCAACCTCACAGTCGTAAGGATGGAAATTCTTGCACCCGAAGTGAGCCGCAGAGCGCAGGCGGGACAGTTTGTCATTCTTCGTGCATCTGACGATGGCGAGAGAATTCCTCTCACTGTTGCAGATTACGACCGCGAGCGCGGAACTGTAACTATAATATTCCAGATAGTCGGAGCAGCAACAGAGACCCTCCGTCATCTTAATGTGGGCGATTCCATTGCAGATTTCGCGGGACCGCTCGGTCGTCCGACTGAGACAGAGGGGCTTTCTACAGTTGCCGTTGTCGGCGGCGGTGTAGGTTCTGCGATTGCATACCCTGTTGCAAAGAAGCTATTTTCCCAGGGTACACACGTCGATGCAATCATCGGCTTCCGCACGCGTGACCTTGTTATATTGGAGGACGAGTTCCGCAAATCAAGCTCGGAGCTGTATCTTATGACGGACGACGGTACCTACGGAGAGCACGGTCTTGTAACCGAGGCTCTCGAACGCCTTATTCAGAGCGGAAAGAAGTACGACGAGGTAATCGCAATAGGTCCGCTTCCGATGATGAAGTTCGTTTCACTTCTTACAAAGAAGTACGGAGTGAAGACAATAGTAAGCATGAACCCGATAATGATTGACGGTACGGGAATGTGCGGCTGCTGCCGTCTCACCGTTGGCGGAGAGACGAAGTTTGCCTGCGTTGACGGTCCTGAGTTTGACGGTCATCTCGTTGATTTCGACGAGGCCATCCGCCGTTCAAGGATGTACCGTGATTTCGAGGAGCATTCACGCGAGGAGACTTGTAACCTCTTCAAAAAGGAGGTTGAGTAGTTATGCCTAATATGTCACTTGTAAAGAACAAAATGCCCGAGCAGAAGCCCGAGGTAAGAAATAAAAACTTTAATGAGGTCGCGCTCGGTTATACAGAGGAGCAGGCTATCGACGAGGCAAAGCGTTGCCTTAACTGTAAGACGCGCCCTTGCGTTGCGGGATGTCCTGTAGGTGTCAAGATTCCCGAGTTTATAGCGCGCATTGCCGAGGGCGATTTTGAAGGCGCATATCGCGTCATCACAGAGACAAACTCACTCCCTGCAGTCTGCGGCCGCGTTTGTCCGCAGGAGACACAGTGCGAGTCAAAGTGCGTTCGCGGAATTAAGGGAGAGCCTGTTGCAATCGGACGTCTTGAGCGTTTTGTTGCTGACTACCACCTTAAAAACGCAAAAGAAAAACAGCAAAAGCCCGAAAGCAACGGCCACAAGGTCGCAGTTATCGGAGCAGGTCCGTCAGGTCTTGCATGTGCAGGTATTCTTGCTTCGCGCGGCTATGAGGTAACGATTTTTGAGGCTCTTCACGTCGCGGGCGGAGTTTTAAGCTACGGTATTCCCGAGTTCCGTCTCCCGATAAGCGTTGTCAACAGCGAAATCGAGTCACTTCGTGCTCTCGGTGTAACAATCCGAACAAATATGATTATCGGTAAGACTATGATGGTTGATGACCTCTTTGAAGAGGGCTTTGAGGCAATCTTTATCGGCTCAGGCGCAGGACTTCCGAAGTTTATGAAGATTCCGGGCGAGAACTTAAACTGCGTATATTCCGCAAATGAGTTCTTAACACGCATAAATCTTATGGGCGCATACAAGCCTGATTCAAAAACACCGCTTATTCACGCAAAACACGTTGTCGTCGTTGGCGGCGGAAACGTTGCTATGGATGCGGCGCGTTCTGCAAAGAGAACAGGTGCTGACGTAACTCTTGTTTACAGAAGAACGGAAAAAGAGCTCCCTGCACGTCGCGAGGAGGTCGAGCATGCGCTTGAAGAGGGAATCAAGTTTGAATTCCTCACATCTCCAATTGAGATAAAGGGTGAAGACGGAAGAGTTTCCGCTATCACCTGCCAGAAGATGAAGCTGTCCGAGCCTGACGAGTCAGGCCGCGCACGTCCGATAGTTATCGAGGGCAGTGAGCACGACATCGTGTGCGATTGTGTAATTATGGCTATCGGTACATCCCCTAACCCGCTCATCGCATCCTCAACAGAGGGTCTTGAAACCGAGCGTTGGGGCGGTATCTGTGCAGACGAGGTCGGTAAGACCAGCCGCGATATGATCTGGGCGGGCGGCGACGCCGTAACAGGTGCAGCTACGGTTATTCTCGCTATGGGTGCAGGTAAGACTGCCGCAGAGGAAATTGACCGTGCAATTATGGGAAAGTAAGGTGATACAAAATGTATACAGAAATAGAAAATAGCTTAAAGTCTGCTGCGCGTGAGCTTATAGAGGCAGCAGGGTTGAAGCCCGGAAACATCGTTGCCATCGGTTGCTCAACGAGTGAGGTGCTCGGCGAGAAGATAGGAACAGCGAGTGTAAAAGAGCTTGGGGAGGTCATATATTCCTCTCTTGCTTCTGAGTTTGCAAAGGACGGTATATATATCGCCGCACAGTGCTGTGAGCACTTAAACCGCGCGGTTATTGTGGAGCGCGAAGCCGTACCTGGCGCTTACGTTTGCAACGCAGTTCCGCAGCCGAAGGCAGGAGGGTCGTTTGCAACGGCGGCATATTCTCAAATGCGTGACCCCGTTGCTCTTGAGAGCATTGTAGCAGATGCGGGTATGGATATCGGAGATACTCTTATAGGTATGCACGTCCGTCCCGTTGTTGTACCTTGCCGCATTGCTACAAAAAAGATAGGGCAGGCACACCTCGTATGCGCAAGAAGCCGTGCAAAGTTCATCGGCGGCGAGCGTGCGCATTACGATGACAGCCTTAAATAAAAAGAGGTGTAAAATATGGCAAAAAACAATATATATAAGCTTGTGCTGTACGCACTGTTCATTGCGATAACAGCAATTCTGGGACTTACCCCCCTCGGCTTTATTCCGCTTGTTGTTTCGATAACAACAACGCACATGCCCGTAATTATCGGCAGCTACTCCCTCGGGGTTCGTGGCGGTGCGCTTCTCGGCTCGGTGTTCGGTCTCACAAGCCTTATCAGATGCTTCCAGACACCTGTTGACATTACCGCACAGCTTATGCTCGGCAAGAGCACGGGCGGATTTGGGATATACAATCTTTTCCTCATCGTTATGATAATTTTCCTTCCGCGTATACTCTGTGGTGTGTTCTCGGCACTTACCTATAAGGGTGTATCGAAAATCGACAAGTCACGCGTTGGAGCAATGGGAATTGCCGCGTTTGTTGGATCGATGACAAACACAATATTCTACCTTGGCGGCCTTTACCTCTTTGCATTCGATGCAATGGCAGGGGCATACGGTGTCACCACCTACGGCGCACTTCTCAAAATCATCCTCGGAGTTGTCGGTTTTAACGGAATTATCGAGGCGGTAGCCGCGGTAATCATCTGCACTGCAGTCGGCAAGGCGATTGACGCCGCACAGAGAAAAGGATATATAAAAATATAAGAAAAAAGCGGTAATACCAATCGGTATTACCGCTTTTTGTTTCATTTATAACCCAAAACCGCCGCCGACGGAGAGGACCTCTCCCGTAACGAAATCAGCCTTTGCGAGGTACAGCGCCGCGTCCGCAACCTCGGACGGTTTTCCGATTCTTCCAAGCGGTGTCTCATCGCAAAGAGCTTTTATGTCTTCATCTGTGAGATGCGCGTTCATATCCGTTTCAATAACTCCGGGTGCGATGCAGTTGACCGTAATTTGCGACGGTCCGAGCTCTTTGGCAAGAGCCTTTGTAAACCCGATTACGCCTGCCTTTGTTGCAGAGTATACCGCCTCGCACGAGGCTCCCGAGATTCCCCAGACCGAGGAGATGTTTATAATCCTTCCGTAGTGCTTTGCCACCATATATCGCGAGGCTTCCCGTGAGGCGAGAAATACTGATTTGAGGTTTGTGTTGCAAACCGTGTCCCAATCCTCATCAGTGGTGTAGGATAGGAGAGAAAAGTGGCATATACCTGCGTTGTTTATAAGTATATCGCAACCGCCTGCCGTATCAAAAAGCGACTTCACGCTTTCCGAATCTGCGACATCGCAGTATACCGGGGTGAGCGAAAAACCGTCAGCCCTGAGCCTTTCTGCAAGGTCAGGTAGAGTGTCGGTGGTGTTTTTATACGTTGCAAAAACCTCATAGCCTGCTCTCGCAAAGCTCTCCGCAACAGCGAAGCCGATACCGCGTGATGCGCCCGTAACAACAACCTTCATAGCTTATACCTCAAGCTTTCTTAGAAGTGTTTCCATATCCGATACGAAATCGCCGTCAGTATCGGGAAGCTGTGTAAAGGTCGCGGTGTACATATTGTCACTTGCGTTGTAAACTATTTCCGAAACCTTGCTGCCCGCATAAGTGTATTCTATGACAATGCACGGAATATCATTGATTTCTTCCTCTTCAAAATATGTGATGCTGGTGGTGACACCCTCCTCGCGCAGGCGCTTTTCAAAGCCTGATTTTGAAAGGTCCTTTTCCTTCTTTGAGGTCATCACGGTAAAGGATGAGCCGCTTAAATCATCAATAATAACAAAATCGATTTTCGAGGTGAGCGTTGTAGGTGTGTATATATCGGGATAAGAGAGTGTGTATCCGTTATCCGAATAGAAATCAACATAGTTGAGCTCACGCTTAACTTCGCCTGTGCAGGAGGTGAGAAGCGCGAGGGCAAGGACTGAAATCAAGATTATAGAAATAAGCTTTTTCATAAACAACTGCTCCTTAAAAAAGATACTAAAATCATAACACAAATTTACTTCCAATGCAAACAGAAGTGGTGTATTTACAAGTCGTTATTTTCTGTTGTATAATATAAAAAAACGAAAAAGGCGGTAAACTGTATGAAAAACCTCTTTTTTAACCCTGTAAACGTAATCGAAGGTCGTGGAGTTGTCGGTGAATACGACTTTTCCGTTCACGGTAAAAGGTGCTTTGTAGTTTGCGGCGGAAAGTCCGCACGACTCTCCGGCGCGCTTGACGACATCCGAACCTCTCTTGCAAAATCAAATATCGCGATGGCAGTTTTTGACAAGGTTGAGCAGAACCCGACAGTCGAAACCTGCTACGCTGCAGCGAATGAGGCGCGAGAGTTCCGTGCTGATTTCATAATAGGTGTAGGAGGCGGAAGTCCGCTTGACGCGGCAAAGGCAGCGGCATATTTTGCAACAAATGCCCACCTCACCCCCGACACGCTATACGACGGTGAGTGCAAAAACGACCCGCTTCCGATTGTCGCAATACCGACAACTGCAGGAACGGGTAGCGAGGTTACACAGTATTCCGTTTTAACCTATCATAAAATCCAGAACAAAAGGACGCTCAAGAGCCCAAAGCTCTTTCCGAAGGTGGCACTTCTTGATGCGGAGTATACAATAACTCTTCCGCAGAGTGTCACAAATGCTACCGCGGTAGATGCGCTCTCCCACGCGGTCGAGGGCTACCTTTCAAAGAGCGCAACCTCAGTCTCTGATGCTCTTGCGGAAAAGGCAATGTTTTATATGGGTCGCGGTCTTCGCGAACTTGCTGACGGACGTCTTGACTATTCCCTCCGCGAAAAGCTTCTTGTCGGGTCAATGCTCGCAGGAATGGTAATATCGGTTACGGGCACGTGCTTTGTTCATACCTTCGGATATCCGCTTACATACTTTGAGGGCATCTGTCACGGTGAGGCAAATGCGTACTTCCTGCCTTCCTTTGTCGAGTACAGCGCAAGGGTTGACGAGGCCCGTGCAAACCGTGTTCTTCGTCTCTGCGGAGTGAAGACGTTTGAGGAGTTTGAAGCTCTTATCCGTCGTGCAGTTCCGTGTGAGAAGAGATTCGAGCGGGAGGACGCTATGAAATATGCCCGAATCGGAGTCGGAGGAGGAAGCACTCCTCGCGGAATTTTCGTTCCGACGCCTGACGATGCATACGATATCTTAAAAAAGTTCATAAAGGAATAGCAGAAGCGGCGATGTACATCGCCGCTTCTGCTATTTATTAAACCAGCACCTGCTGTTTCAGTTCAAGATGGAGCTTGTCCGCAATCATCGCAATAAATTCTGAATTAGTCGGCTTTCCTTTTGTGTTTGAGACAGTGTATCCGAAAAATTTGTTGAGTGTGTCAAGGTCGCCGCGATTCCACGCCGTTTCGATTGCGTGGCGGATAGCTCTTTCGACTCTTGACGGCGTGGTGGAGAACTTTCTCGCAACTGTCGGATAGAGAATTTTTGTTATTGCGTTTATGATTTCTATATCCTTCACCGCAAGAATTATTGCCTCGCGGAGATAATGATATCCTTTGATATGTGCAGGTACACCGATTTCGTGAATGATAGAGGTGACGAGCAGTTCAATGCTCTCCTGTGATGCGGCAGGAAGGTCTGCGCGTCTTGAAATTCCGCCGTCGCCGACAAACATTTTGATTCTCTCAATAAGAGTGTCGGGGGAGAAGGGCTTTGCCATAAAGTATGTGACGCCGAGCTTTGCGGAAGCCTCGGCAAGAGCTTCGTTTGACGAAACAGAGGTCATAAAAATAACAGGCTTCTTAGAAAGCTTTGCTGCGCGTATCGCCTTGCATACTCCCAGACCGTCGAGGGTGGGGAGTAAGCTGCTCAGCACAACGACATCGGGTACCGTCATCTCTAAAATCCTCAGCACCTCGCCACCGTCAGAGCATTCTCCTGCGACCTCAAAGCCGTTCTCCGATTCGACGGCGGTCGAGAGAAGAGCTCTGAATTCTTTATTTTCCTCTGCAATAAGTACTTTTATTGTATTTCCCATTTTTATTTCCTCCACCTTTTGTTTTATAGATATAATTTACCATATTTTTCCAATAAATTCAATAGCATAATTGGAAAAATTTGGAAAAAATATCGACACCCTTCGATTAAAATTTCAAGGTGTTTGACATAAGGGATATAATTATATATAGGTAAAAAGAGGAGAAGGTTATGGGAAAGATAATTGAGATAGATGATTTTCACGCGAGTGAGCTTGATGTGTATGCACGGCTCACCGAGGCGCAGCTGCTAAACCGCTTCGAGCCAAAGCGCGGTCTTTTCATTGCGGAGAGTCCAAAGGTAATTGAGCGCGCACTTGATGCGGGGTGCGTGCCTGTCTCGTTTCTTGCGGAAAAGGACCATATACGCGGCGAAGCTCGTGATGTAATTGCGCGGTGCGGAGACATCCCCGTCTACACGGCAGAGTTTTCTGTGCTTACTCAGCTTACAGGCTATAAGCTTACGCGCGGAATGCTATGCGCAATGAAAAGACCGCCGCTACCTACGGTTTCCGAGGTTTGCGACGGTGCGCGGCGACTTGTTATACTTGAAGAGGTTCAGAACCCGACAAACCTCGGTGCGATTATCCGCTCGGCGGCGGCCCTTGGCATAGACGGGATTCTTCTTACACCCGGCTGCTCAAACCCGCTTTACCGCCGCTCAGCGAGAGTAAGTATGGGAACGGTTTTTCAGATACCGTGGACATTTCTCGGCGGTGAAGAGGAAACGGAGTGGAGAGATGGCGCGCTTTCATATCTTCGCGCGCGCGGTTTCAAGACCGTTGCAATGGCGCTCTGTGAGGATACGGTCGATATAACGGACGAGAGACTGAAGAGTGAAGAAAAACTCGCAATAATTCTCGGCACCGAGGGGGACGGACTTCCCGTTGAAACGATAAACGAGTGTGACTACACCGTAAAAATCCCGATGTACCACGGTGTGGATTCATTAAACGTCGCCGCGGCAAGCGCCGTCGCGTTCTTTGAGCTGTGCAAATAAAAAAGCCTTCTCCTTGAGGAGAAGGTGTCACAAGTGACGGATGAGGTGCAAAATGCTCCCTTTGGATGTTGTTCCAAAGGGAGCATTTTTTAGCTGTTTGCGATTATAAAATCAACTATCTCTGCGCTGTCATATAAAAGACCGTGAGGATGGTGGCCGCGGCAGGGGATGGGGTATACCGTGAGAAGGTCTGTGCCGTCATACGCGTCCTCTAAAAGTGCGCCGTTGAAGTCGTACGGAACGGTTGCGTCCTCAAGTCCATAGGACATAAAAATCGGGATTTTGTTATCCACAACGATTTTGAGCCTGTTCACGGGGTTTTCCTCAAAGCCGGGTGCCTGATAGCGACGAAGCTTCGGGTAGGTTTTGAGAACCTCGTTTTCCCAGACAGAATTGTCCTTTGTTATATAGCGCATTGAGGAATAATCAATAACGGGAGCATCGAGGAACATACAGGAGACAAGCTCGGGATAGAAGCTTGCAAATAAAATTGCCTGCGCGCCGCCGAGGCTCATACCGACAGGAACACACTTTCCGTCAAGATTATATTTTTCGGAGAGAAACTTTACAAGTCGCGCCTTTACGTCAAAATCCTTGCGGTCGAGGAAGCGCGAGCCCTCGTTTGCCATATGTACAAGGTGATATCCACGGTCAATAAGGTTTGCTTCAGCATCGGGGAAAGCGCCCCAGTATTCCATCTTGAAAGCGAGCTTGCCGACGGGTTTTTCAGGGCAGATGAGCTTTATTTTTCGCCCTTCAAACTCAAATTCGGAAACCTCGTAGTCCAGCAAATTAAATCTCATAAAAGTCACATCCTTTGCAGATTTTATTATAAGAGAGAAGCGGCGTTTTGTCAATGTAAAGAAAAAGTGGTGGACAAATCAAAAACAGGAGAGTAAAATATAAGAAAATTTATTTTTTGGAGTGTGATTTCAGATGAAACTCATTATCAAAAACGATTATGCTGCAATGTGCGAATGGGCAGCAAACCATATCGCAAATGCTATCAACAACCATAAGGAAAACCGTCCGTTTATCCTCGGCCTTCCCACAGGTTCATCTCCGCTCGGCGTTTACAAGCGCCTTATCGAGATGAACAAGGCAGGCAAGGTTACCTTCAAGAATGTTGTAACCTTCAATATGGACGAATACGTCGGTCTCCCGCGTGAGCATGACCAGAGCTATTGGTACTTCATGCATGATAATTTCTTCAACCATATCGACATTCCTGCAGAGAACGTCAATATCTTAAACGGTATGGCAGAAGATCTCGAGGCAGAGTGCCAGCGCTATGAGGACAAGATTGCGTCCTACGGCGGCATTGACCTTTTCCTCGGCGGTAGCGGTGTTGACGGTCATATCGCATTCAACGAGCCGTTCACATCACTCACATCACGCACAGGTGTTCGTGCTCTTACAGAGGATACACTCATCGTTAACTCACGCTTCTTCGGAAACGACCCTGAAAAGGTTCCGAAGACTGCTCTTTCAGTTGGTGTTGGCACAGTTTGTGATTCAAAGGAAGTTCTCCTTGTCATCAACGGCCACAACAAGGCACGTGCTCTCCGTCATTGCGTAGAGGGTGGCGTTGACCACGCTTGGACAATCAGCGCACTCCAGATGCACAAAAACGGCATCATCGCATGTGACGAGGCAGCTTGCGGCGAACTCAAGGTCGACACCTACAAGTATTTCAAGGAAATCTACAAAAACGAGAAGTAAGAAAAAAAGAAAACAAAAGGAACTCGGAATTTTTCCGAGTTCTTTTTTGTTTAATCTGGAATAGACAATTTTAGAGAAGTTAACAAAAAAAACGCACCAACCTACGGCTGGTACGGTTCTTTCTGTGGCGGAGGGAGTGGGATTCTACCCGCGGACTAAAAAGCGTGCCACCGGCACCCTTTTTGCGGCTTGCGAGCCGCCGTCCTGTTCGAACCCTCACGCCCTCAGGCGCATACAAAAAACCGCACCAACCTACGGCTGGTACGGTTCTTTCTGTGGCGGAGGGAGTGGGATTCGAACCCACGCGCCCTTTCGGACAAACGGTTTTCAAGACCGCCTCGTTATGACCACTTCGATATCCCTCCATATAACACGGACGAAAGTCCGTGTATCATTCTAGCAAAACTTTATAAGAATGTCAAGAGTTTTCTTCTGTGTTTTCTTCTGTTTGTGCCTCACCCTCGATATTGACCTCGGCTTTTGGTGGAACTATTGCGACGTAGCTGTCGCCCGGGACTACGGGAAGCTCACTTCCGTCGGAGAGCGTAAACACAAACGGTGCCGTGGTACTTGCCTTTGACCAGGTGAAATCCGTTTTCGTTCCGTTTACGAAATACATACCCTCGCCCGAGCCGACAGTATCAAAGCGGAGTCTGCCTGCGGTATCACCCTTTATGATCTGGGAGTTCATCCGAAGAACGAATACGTTTTTGAACGCTATCTGACTGCCGACAAGTGCGTCCATGTGTGCGGTGTCGTACTGCTCAATGCGGTAGAGTCCTATATCCTCATCGTATGTATATCTGCCTGTTTTATACGGGGAGAAGGTAGCGGAAATATCGAGAGCGTCGCTACCCTCATAAACTACATCCTCTGAGAAATTAAAAGCATCTCCGTATGAGGAAGAGCGTGTGTCACGCATACCGCGCTCGGTGATTTTTTCAACAATTCTGTCGCCCGAGGTAAACACGCTGTGCTCATATCCGCTCTGCTGAATCCGTGCCTTGTCGCGCCAGTACATACTGTCATTTCTTCCCTCAATGAGGTCGAAGGAGTCCATCCCGCGCGACTTTATCTCGCTGTATGCCTCGGGACTTCCGCCAATATGCACATATATCGCGTCAAGACCCTGAGCAAAGTCGAGATAATACGGACGTGCCGAGCGAACGGTGCCGATTTGGGAAACACCCTCAAGGTCGTCGTAAACTGCGAGAAGCCTTGTTATTCCACCCTCGGCAAGTGCCTCAAAGACAATACCCGCCTTTGAGATTCCGTATTGTGGGAGCGCCTTTTTGATGTTGTTTATCATAATTGCGACGGGACGGCGGTGTGAGACTTCCTCACTCTCGACGGGAAGACCCGTAAGCGCGCTTTTGTATACGGGCACATTCACAATCTCTTCGGGAGAGTCATCGGGAGCGCCGCCGCATGCAGAAAGAAGCGTAAATAAAAGAACAAGAACACATAAAACGGAAGCAAGCCTTAATTTCACAGGGAACACCTCTCTTTTGTTTATATCTCTATTCTACCACACAATTTGCCGATAGTACAGAAAAAATCAGACATTGCATCTGACAATTAAAAGCAAGCCCTCCTCGGTTTCTCCAAATAGACTTGCACCGAGAGAACAGGGGAGTGCCGCTTCACGGATACTGCAAACGGCAGTTGTGAATATCTCGCCGTTCTTCTCTCCCGTGAGCGAGGCTTCAATATCACGTCCGTTCACGGTGAGACAAGCGCCGCCTCCGACCTTTGAGAAAACGAGAAGATAGAGGCAAAACATTCCGTTTTCGGTTACCGAAACACTTTTTCTTCCGTTCCCGCCGATCCACGCGGGCGCAGGGGTAGAAACATACATCGCGCTAGTATCAGAGTCCCTTGAAAAAAACAGCGCGGCAAAGCCGCCCGCCAGTTTATTGTCGTGCATTTTTCCTCCTCCGAAAAGTTATATACCATACTATTCGGAAGACATAAAAAGTGTCCCCTTAGACAGGGGACACAAGCTTTATTTTACATCAAACTTAAACTCGGTCTCATAGTCAAAGACCTCGTCTTTTTTGAGGAAGCCCATACCGAGCTCGGGGAACTTCACGCAGTTTGAGTAAAAGCCGGTCTCAAGGCAGAAGCCACCGCGTTTTACGTATACCGTGCCGTCCTTACCTGCGGTGTTATTGCCCGGCAGGTAGTTTCCCGTATAGAGATGGACTATCGGCGAGTTTGTCTTAACTGTGAGGTTTATTCCAGACTCTGGGCAGTACACCTCGGTGCAGGCAACGGGGGTCTTTCCGTTTGTCCTGACCGTCCACGCGTGGTCATATCCACCTGCAAGCTCAAGCTGGTGATCGCCTGAATTTATATCGCGACCGATTTCCTTGGGCTTTCGGAAGTCAAAAACGGGGGTTACGGGAACAACCTTGCCGTAGAACATGATGTTCTCGTCTATAGGCGCAAAGGTGTCGGCGTTCATCGTCATAATATGCCCTTCGACTGAGCCTGAAGCGTGTCCGTCGAGGTTAAAGTATGTATGATTTGAGAGATTGATAACCGTGTCCTTGTCACTCGTTGCGAAGTACGAAATCCTGATTCCGTTCTCGTCGGAGAGTGTGTAGGTAACGTCGATTGTCATATTGCCGGGGAAACCGTTTTCACCGTCGGGCAAAAACCTTGTGAGCGTAACGCTGTTATCAGTATTGGACTTATAGTCAAATTCAGTCATCGCGCAGGGGTTTTCACTTCCGCCGTGGATAGTGTAATTTCCCTCGTTGCAGGTAAGCTTATACTCTTTTCCGCTTATCTCAACCGAAGCATCTGCGATTCTAAAAGCGAATCTTCCACAAACTGCGCCGAAGTATGCATCGGTGTTAAGATAGCCCTTTGCACTCCCATAGCCGAGCACAACGTCGCGCTTCTTTCCGTCGCGGTCGGGGACAAGCGCGCTTATTACAGATGCACCGATAGAGAGAATCGTAACTTCCATTCCGTTTTTGTTTTTGAGGGTGTAGGTTTCAAAACCGTCAAAAAGACCTTTTTCAAAGCTCATTTCAATTTCTCCTTTACCAGATTATGGGCATCTCGCCCGAAAGTACAAGCTCGCGGTTTGCGGCGTTGAAGTGCCCGCAACCGAAGAAGCCGTTATATGCAGAGAGTGGGCTCGGGTGTGCGGAAGAAAACACCTTGTGCTGTGGGTTTGTGATGAGTGTCTCCTTCTCCCTTGCGTTTCTGCCCCACAAAAGAAAGATAACAGGCTTTTCGCGCGCGTTCAGCTTTGCAATAACGTTGTCCGTAAAAATCTCCCAGCCTTTTGCGCGGTGCGAATTTGCCTCGCCCTCGCGCACGGTCAGGCACGCATTGAGCAGTAGCACGCCCTGTTTTGCCCAGCGCGTGAGATTACCGCTCTCGGGCGGGGGATTTCCCGTCTCGTCAAAAATCTCCTTATAGATATTTTTAAGCGACGGAGGAAGGGGAACGCCGTCCTTTACGGAGAAGGCAAGGCCGTGTGCCTGTCCCTCGCCGTGGTAGGGGTCCTGACCGAGAATGACGACCTTTGTATCGGCATAAGAGGTAAGGCGGAGCGCATTGAAAATGTCGTTCATCTCCGGAAAAATCCGTCGGGATGAATATTCTTCCTTGAGAAAGGCGCGGAGTGCTATGTAATAGTCCTTTGAGAACTCGCCACGGAGTACCTCGTTCCAATCGTTATTAAAATCGACCATAATCCCACATCCTGAATGTTTATCTGTAATCAGTATACACTGATTTGCCCCAAAATACAACAAAAACCGAAGCTGAATCACAGCTTCGGTATAGTTGGTAATACAGATAATTACTTATCCTGAGATAAACCAAACCTTTTGTTGAACCTATCAACACGGCCGCCTGTATCGACGAGCTTCTGCTTGCCTGTGTAGAACGGATGGCACTTTGAGCAAATTTCGACCTTGATATTCTCCTTTGTGGAGCCTGTCTCTATAACTTCGCCGCAAGCGCAGGTGATAGTTGTCTGCTTGTAGTCGGGATGGAGTCCTTCCTTCATGAAATTCACCTCTTTCGGATTCGTGAGTTACAATTACTAGATAAATAGCAAAAAAAATGATATCATATTACGGCGCAAAAATCAATACTTTTTTACATTTTTTATTAAAAAATACTCAGAACACTAAATCTGCTGTTCAAAAAACAGAAAAATGGCATATATTGTAATGTGTTTTGGCGCACTTGACAACATAAAACAACTTGAATTATAATGTTTTCTGCGAGTAAGCCGGACAGTCGCGTGCGTCAATGCCGAAAGGTGACGTATGAGGAAAGTCCGAGCTCCATAGGGCAAGGATAACGGGTAACGCCCGCCGAAGGCGACTTCAGGAAAAGTGCAACAGAGATATACCGCCGCATTTCCGCAAAAACTTGTTTTTGCGGAAATGCGGTAAGGGTGGAAACGTGAGGTAAGAGCTCACGGGTGAGCAGGGAACTGACTCATCCTGCAAACTCTATCCGGAGCAACACCGCATAGGAGGACTTAAGGTCGGCCCGGCTGTCCTCGGGAAGGTGGCTAAAGTGCCGTGGCAACACGTCGCGTAGATAGATGACTGTCTAAGACAGAACTCGGCTTACAGGCTTACTCGCCCTTTATTTTATATGGAAGAGGTTATATATGAAATCAGACAAAAAAATACTGGTAGCCTTTATTCTGAACCTTGTTTTTTCCGTAGTGGAGTTTGTCGGAGGAACGGTAACGGGAAGCGTTGCCGTCGCGTCTGACGCTATCCACGATTTTGGCGACGCGGCAAGTATCGGAATCTCGTACTTTCTTGAAAGATTCAGCAAGAGGAAACCCGATGTTTCGCATACCTACGGTTACACCCGATATTCGCTTCTCGGCGGTGTAATAACGACCGTGATTCTTCTTGTCGGCTCGCTTGTTGTAATCGCAAACTCAATAAAGAGAATAATCAATCCCGTTGCGATAAATTATGACGGAGTTATATACCTTGCCATTTTCGGCACGGTGATAAACTTTCTCGCCGCGTACTTTACGCACGGCGGACATTCCTTAAACCAGAGGGCGGTCAACCTTCACATGCTCGAGGATGTGCTCGGCTGGCTTGTGGTACTTCTTGGCGCGGTTGTTATGAAGTTTACGAATTTTGCACTCATCGACCCGCTCCTCTCCATTGTAGTTTCCGTATTCATTTTTATGAGCGCGGTAAAGAACTTCAAAACCGTCATAGATATTTTCCTTGAAAAGACACCGAAAGATATCTCAATAGACGAAATATGTGAGCATATATCAAGCCTTCCCTCGGTGCTTGGTGTCCACCATATCCACGTAAGAACGATTGACGGGTATGTAAACTCCGCAACAATGCACGTTGTCACCGACGGCGACTTTGCAGCTGTAAAAAAAGCGGTAAAGGAAGAGCTTTCCGAACACGGAATAGCTCACGCAACAGTCGAAATGGAAACTCCCGAGGAACAATGCACAGACCTCGTTTGCAACACAGAGTCGGGCGGGGAGCACCACCATCACCACCACCATTAAAAAGAGTGTTAAGGCAACGCTTTGCGCAGATATACCCTGTTTTCACACGCAATAATAACCCCACGCACCAAAGCGATTGGTGCGTGGGGTTATGTACTATTTTAAGTTTTTGTCTATATGCTTTCGCAGAATGATATTGATATATTGTGAAAGGGAGCGTTCGTCACTGTCGGCTTCGGATTTTAGCTTTTCAAGCAAATCCTCGTCTATTGTGATGCTGATTTTAACCTTTAACGGCTTCATAATATCACCTCGAATATACTATACTACAAAACAAGAAAGAATATTGACAAATAGCATAAAGTAGTATAAAATACTACTAGAGTGTTGCTGCGACACAAGAAAACAACCGTTTGTAATTATTTTTATAAACGGTTGTTTTTGCCTGTCCGGCAGAAAATCTGTTCTCAAAAAAGCACAGTACACAAAAAATGGCTTAAACACTTGATTTTTTAAGGTTTTTGACGCGAAAAAAGTTGTCAAAAAGTTGTCAAAACCAAAAATACTTTTTGTGGTATAATACCTTGACGTCAAAAAAAGGATATCGGCGCCGATATCAAAAGGAGGGAATTATCAAAAAGGTGAAACATATTATCACATAAACTTTGAAGTTCAAGGAGAAATGTGGTAATATAAAAATCATACTGCATTTCTCCTTTCCTAAATTAAAAAGAAAGGAGACTCAGTTATGAGTTACGTGTTGGATTTTTCAACAAATCCGTTTACCAAGAAAAAGCAACCGGAATACTATTATGATTTTGGAACCGGAGTAAAAATTCCGGTAGAAAACAAAAAAGACAGTACCCAACCGACACTGTCTCAAAACACTAAAAGCACACGCCAAGACGAGGACACCGACGAGTTTTTCAAAGGCTTTAATGAGGCTCGCGACGAAAGAGATTCGCGAGTTCGCAATGCTTATGCCGAAAGGATGAAGAATAAAGCCGAAAGAGAAATGAGGGTAGACGCTTTTCTTGAGGGATTTAACGGGGAGAAGAAAGCGGCGGCTCCTGAAAAAGAAAAGATGCCACCGAAAGAAACCGTAGACATCAATAAGGTTCAAAGGCAAATGCAAAAAGACGATTTTCTTCAAGGTTTCAATGAGGAAGAACTGAATCATGCCGAAAAAGAGTTCATTAAGGGCATAGAAGAGAAAGAAGCAAAGAAGTATGACGAAAAAAAGATTAATCTTCGCGAAGCAAAGCGAAGTGTAAATTATTCTGTGCTTCCCAGGGAACGTGCTAGGCGGATTGCAAAGGCACAAGAAGCGGGCGATATTGAAAACTATATCTCTATGTCCAAAGGAAGAGATTTAGACAATTTTATAGAGCTCGAGAGCAAATATGAATATGAAAAAGCAAGACAAGAATATCTAAACAATGTCATAGCAAAAGGGGATGACCCCGAACACTTTTTCATACAGCAAGAAGCCGAAATGGCTGCAACAGTAGCGTCAGACGAAGTAAAAAAGAAGTGGCAAGAGAAAAAGGAAAAAATCTTTAATGAAAGTCCATATGGGAAAAAGCTCAACGAAATAAGCAACGCCTTGACGGTTGCTTCCCTCATCCCCGTTCTTGACACAGCAGCAGATATTACCCAGATACCAGTCGATTTGTTGCGAGGAGATTATTCCGGAGCAATACTTGATACAGTTGGTGCAATTCCCGCTATAGGGGAGGTTGCAGATATCGTAAAAGCTGTACGATCAGCGGGGAAATTGTCCGAGACGGCAAGTCTTGTAAGCAAGTTTGATGATGTTGCGACGTCATCATTCAAGAAAATAGAATTGCCGGAAGAAGACAAAATACTGCTAAATCAATTAAAAGAGGCTAAGGTAAAACTCACGGAAGAAGACGTTTTGTTTGTAACAAAAGATAAAACAAAGCAGATACTTTGGCTTGAGAAAGGAAATCAAAAAGCAGGACTTACACATATTTTAGACGGAGACGGAAAAACAGCTGGGCACGCAAAAGATTTTCAAGACGCACTTGGAATAAGTCGCGAGGAAGTTTCGACATATCTAAAGAAGATAATATCGGAAGGCGATGTTGTAAGCAATGAATTAAAACCAGTGAAAAATCGCATGGGGTACGAAAGGATATACTATTACAAAGGAAAATATTATCTTTTAGTAGGTATAGGCACAAATGGATTTGTGTCGTCTGCATACCCAATATCAAAAATAAAGAGAGGAGGAAAATAAAGTGGACGTAGTAAAAATAATGCTTGATTTCTTGCATGGTCCAATATGGACGTATGGAGATGAGGGGATTGTGACTGTAGACCCCGAGGTCATTCAAAAAGACAAGCTGGTGAGGCAGTTGAGTAATGAGATAGAAGAAATGCACAACGGATATTATGAGTTTGACTGTAATGACCAGGCGTGCTTTTTTGACGAAGAAGCGGAAAAAAGAGATAAATATATTATGCTTGACCTTTTGACAAAGCTTATAAACCGTCTTAACGAAATTAACGACGGCAGTTATGTTATTGAGGACTATGTGACGGAATATTACAAAAATCTATAGTCGCAACCCAGCAAAAAACAACGGCATTCCGTTAAGGAATGCCGTTGTAATTCTAACAGATAAGATTATTCTTGAACAGTACTTTCTTCTGTTATTGCTTTGGCCTTTTTCATAAAAAACCTCTTTGATAAACAGATATCTTCAAACAAGAGCAAGGAAGTTTTCCTTGCTCTGTTTTTCTCTTTAATGAATCTGTGAGCCTTCTTCGATTGCGTCGTCAACAAATATTACCTTGCAGCCGCCGTTTGGCATATCTGCCGCGAGGAGCATACCGTTGCTTTCAACGCCGCGGAGCTTTGCGGGGGCAAGGTTTGAAACGAGGATGACCTTCTTGCCGATGAGGTCGGAGGGAGAGTAGTCCTTTGCGATACCTGATACTATCTGGCGCTCTGCCTCACCCGTGTTTACGATAAGGCGAAGGAGCTTATCTGCCTTCGGTACAGGCTCTGCGGATACAACCTTTGCAACGCGAAGGTCGACCTTGTCGCAGTCGTCAAAGGAAATCTGCTCCTTGTAGGGCGCAACTTCCTTTTTCGGCTTTGAGAATGCTTTTTCAAGAGCCTCGAGCTCTGCGGGGATGTCGATTCTCGGGAAGAGAACGTCACCGCGGGCTACGGAGTAAGAATCCTTAATACCAAACTTGAGTGCATCCCATACCTTGAGCTGTTCGTCTGAAACGCCGAGCTGAGTAAACATCTTCTCTGCAGTTTCGGGCATTGCAGGAGTGATGAGAATTGCGGAAATGCGGAGTGCCTCGCAGAGGTTATAGAGCACTGTGCCGAGTCTTGCTTTCTTTGTCTCGTCTTTTGCGAGTGCCCACGGCATAGTCTCGTCGATGTACTTGTTTGCACGGCTTATGAGTCGCCATACCTCTGAAAGTGCATTCGGGAAGAGCATCTCATCCATATCCTTTTCGTAGTTTGAGATAACTTCTTCTGCAAGGGATATAAGTTCTGTGTCAATAGCGTCGGCTTCAGTTTCTGCAGGAGTAGTTCCGCCAAAGTATTTTTCCGTCATTGCAACTGTTCTTGAAAGAAGGTTTCCAAGGTCGTTTGCAAGGTCGGAGTTGATTCTGTTGAGAAGTGACTCATTGTTGAAAAGTCCGTCAGAGCCAAACGGAACCTCGCGGAGGAGGAAGTAGCGGATAGCGTCTGTGCCGTAGCGGTCGCAGAGGATAACGGGGTCAACAACGTTGCCCTTACTTTTACTCATCTTGCCGCCGTCGAGAAGGAGCCAGCCGTGACCGAAGACGCGCTTCGGAAGCGGAATATCAAGAGCCATAAGCATAATCGGCCAGATAATCGTGTGGAAGCGGACAATCTCCTTGCCGACAAGGTGAACGTCTGCCGGCCAGTACTTCTTAAACTTCTCATCATCGTCTGTACCGTATCCGAGTGCGCTTATGTAGTTTGTAAGCGCATCGAGCCATACATAAACAACGTGTTTCGGGTCAAACGGTACCTTTATACCCCAGTCAAAGGATGTACGCGATACGCACAAATCCTCAAGGCCCGGCTTTATGAAGTTGTTCATCATCTCATTGAGTCGTGCCTGCGGGCTTATGAAGTCAGGGTTTTCTTCAAGATACTTTATGAGTCTGTCCTGATACTTTGAAAGGCGGAAGAAGTAGCTCTCCTCGCATGCCTTTTCAACGGGACGGCCACAGTCGGGGCAGAGGTTGCCCTCTTTAAGCTGTGTTTCTGTCCAGAAGGACTCGCACGGTGCGCAGTACCAGCCCTCATAGGAGCCTTTATAGATATCGCCCTGTTCGTAGAGCTTTTCAAAAATCTTCTGAACGGTCTTTTCGTGGCGTTCATCGGTTGTACGGATAAAATCGTCGTGGGAGATGTTGAGCACCTTCCAGAGCTCGCGGATACCCGAAACGATGTTGTCCACATACTCCTTCGGGGTAGTGCCGAGGCCCTCGGCAATACGCGCAATCTTCTGGCCGTGCTCGTCCGTACCTGTGAGGAACATAACATCAAAACCGCGCATTCGCTTGTATCTCGCTTCCGCATCGGCGGATACTGTTGAATACGAATGTCCGATGTGAAGCTTATCCGACGGATAGTATATCGGTGTTGTGATATAAAACTTCTTCTGCTCCATTTTTGTTTCCTCTTTCCATAATTCAGTACCAAATAGTATATCATAAATACGTAGTTTTTTGCAACAACTATATAAAAAAAGGAAAAAAGCAAAAAAGTTACAAATATGTAGTTGAAATTGAAGAGACAAAATAATATACTTAAGGTAGGAAAAACTGTATTTTTATATATAAGGTCGGGATTGTTATGATGAAACTTTTTGGAAACAGTGCAAACAAAAAACTCATTATGGCCGCAATTATTGCAATTGCGGCAATTGTAGTCCTGTTTTCTGCACTTGTTATTTTCACCTATGCAAACGACAGCATATTCCCGGGCGTTTCAGCAGGAAAAATTTCGCTTTCGGGCAAAACCGAGGCGGAAGCGGTGGAAGCTATTGACGACTTTGCAAACCGCAATTTCTCTGACGTAAAGATAAATGTGAATATTGAAGATTTCGGCACCGTCATTGCCGACGGCAAGTACCTTGAGGTAAAGCTCAGCTCGGAAGAGACTGCGCGTGCAGCTTACGCAATAGGCCACGAGGGAAGCTTCGGCAAGAGAATAGGAGATGTTGTTGCAGCGCTTTTCGGTGCAAGAAAGGTTCCGCTTACGGTGGCAATAGCGGAAGACATCAAGGACGAGCTTTTTGCAGATGTTTCAAAGTATGACATTGCGCCTGTTGACGGCGCGTATACGATAGAGGACGACAAGCTCATCCTCCACCCGCGTTCTGACGGCAAGATGGTTGATAAGGAAGAATTCTTCCGTGACCTTTCCGAGCGTTTTATTTCGGGAGATATGTCTGATATGAATATCTCAAGGAAGGTCGCACCTTCTGTTGCACTTGATATTGACAAGGTATATTCCGAAGTCCACAAGGAAGTGGCAGATGCATACCTTGAAAAGGGCGAGGACGGAAACAGGATAGTTCCGCACGTGCTCGGTATGGATTTCGACCTTGAGGCAGCAAGGGAAAAGTACAATGCAAATCCAGATTCGGTAATAGAAATTCCGCTTACCATCACAGAGCCCAAGATATATACAAAGCACCTTGAGGTAAATCTTTTCAAGTATGAGCTTGTTGAGGTGGAGACGCACTTCAGCCCGAAAAAGGTAAACAGAACGGCAAACGTCCGTCTTGCGGCAAAGCTTATCAACGGAACAATCTTAAACCCCGGCGAGGAGTTTTCATATAACAAGACGGTAGGTCCGAGAACTCGCGAACGCGGATTCCTTGAAGCAGGCGTTTTTGCAAGTGGCGAGGTGGTTGACGGTATAGGCGGCGGTATCTGCCAGGTATCCTCAACTCTCTACATGGCGGCGCTTCGTGCCGATATGAAGATAACTGAAAGAAGAAACCACGCCTTCTATGTTGACTATGCGCCGAAGGGCGAGGATGCAACCGTTGTATGGGGTGCTATCGACTTCCGATTTGTCAATACGAGCAAATATCCGATAAAGATAGTTGCAACCTCGAAGAACAACTATATAAGAATTCAGCTTATGGGAACAGAGCCGGATGAGGTGAGAACCGTAAAGCTCACAAAGAAGACGCACTCTACCTCTCCGTTCCCGACACGCGAAAAGCCGACCGACACACTTGCTCTCGGCAAGCGCGAGGTTACCCAGGAGGGTCAGCCTGCGGTTTCTATGACGGTTTACCGCAATGTATATGATAAAAAGGGAAAGCTTATAGAATCGTACGTTGAAAACACATCAAAGTATAAGCCGATGCCCGAGATTGTGCTTGTGGGAACAGGCCCTGCGACGGAGACGGTCGCACCGCCCCAAACAGATGTGCCGGAGACTCCCGAAACACCGGATACACCCGTTGCTCCTGAAAATCCGGAAAACCCCGAAGCTCCCGAAACTCCGACAGAGCCGACCGCTCCGGAGGGCGAGACGACGGAGACTCCGTCTGAGGGAGAGGTAACACCTGAAGCCCCTTCTGAGGATTCGGGTGAGGATACTGCTCCCGACTGGATAACCCAATAAGGAGAAAGCAATGAAAACAAAAATAATACGAAAAATAATAAAGGCGGAAGCCTGGGCGAATATGGCAGGAAACTGGCTTAAGTCATTTGCCGTTGTAATCATGGAGATTTTAGGCACCATGGCGATTGTGAGCCTTCTTCCGCTTCGCATCCCGTCTGTCGCGGAGATTCAGAACACAAGCGGAGATTTTCTTCGCGCGGCAAAGCTTTTTCTTCCCCCGGAGATAACGGAAAGGGTAATTGCGCTCTGCTTTGTTGTGCTTCTGCTGTTTTTGTTTCTAACATCCCCGTTTGCAATCGGAAGATGCAGGTTTTTCTTAAAAGTCGGCCGTGGTGAGAATGCGAAAATCGGTGATGCATTCACCCCGTTTGCATCGCTTAAAACCGTGTTCTCGTCAATAGGACTCCAGATAATGATATTTTTCCTGACGCTCTTCTGGGAAATTGTCATGATGATTATACCGTTTGCACTTATGGTCGTCGCGGTGTTTTTTGAGTCGGTTTTTATCCTCGATATTGCGACGGTGCTTCTTGTTATATCATCGTTTGTCTCAGTCCTGATAGCAAGCAGATACGAGTTTGCAAGATATATCCTTGCCGACAACGAAAACTTAGGCGCAATAAAGGCACTTCGCGAGTGCCAAAAGCTTATGAAAACAAAGAGCGGAGAGTGCATAAAGCTTCGATTCTCATACATTTTGTATGACATATTCTTCTCTACAAGCATAGGGCCGTTTCTCTTCATTTACCGCATAGCATTTTCAACGGTATATGCAAAGTATCTTGACTATCTCAGAGGGGACAGGACATTTATGTTTGAGGAAGTTCCGCCCGAAATGTAGAGGTAGCGCAAAAAATCGTTGACAAGTTTTTTTCGCGGTGCTATAATGAAAAAAACGACAGAAAGGTAAGTAACGGGAATGACACGTTCTTTCATCGCAACTTCAAACTTTTATTACTTTTACTTTTTTACAAACAAAAGGTAAAAGTGATTTCTGTTGCTTTAAGAAAGTAATTACCGGACTTTTAGGGCTTTACAGTAAATCACTGTAAAGCCCTTATTTTTTGTTACGGAGGACAGAAAAATGATAGCAGTAGTAAAAAAAGATGTTCCTGAGGCACAGGTGGAAAATCTTATAGCATGGCTTAATGAGCAGAATATTCAGGTCCATATATCCCGAGGTGAGTATCAGACTGTCCTCGGCTTTATCGGGGACACCGCAAACATCGATGTGGAGCTTATAGAGGGGCTTGACATCATTCAGAGCGTAACCCGCATAACCGAGCCGTTCAAGAGCGCGAATAGAAAGTTCCATCCCGACGATACGGTTATAGACATATCGGGAGTGAAAATCGGCGGCGGAAACTTCGTACTTATTGCAGGTCCGTGCTCTGTCGAGAGCGAGGAACAGATTCTGGGAATTGCAAACTCGGTGAAGGCTTCAGGCGCAACTCTCCTCCGCGGCGGTGCGTTCAAGCCGAGAACATCACCGTACGACTTCCAGGGGCTCAAGGCTGAGGGAATAGACTTTCTCCTTGAGGCAAAGGAAGAGACAGGTATGCCGATAGTTACCGAGATTATGAATGCAAATCACCTTCCTCTGTTTGAAAATGTAGACGTTATTCAGGTAGGTGCAAGAAATATGCAGAACTTCGACCTCTTAAAGGAGCTTGGAAGGACAAAGAAAACCGTTCTCTTAAAGCGAGGTCTTGCAAATACACTTAAAGAGCTTCTTATGAGTGCCGAGTATATTATGGCAGGGGGAAATGAGAACGTAATCCTCTGTGAGCGCGGTATTCGAACGTTTGAAACGTACACGAGAAACACGCTCGACCTCTCAGCTGTCCCGATGCTCAAGGAGCTTACACATCTTCCCGTAGTTGTAGACCCGAGCCACGCCTCGGGAATCTCCCGCCTTGTTGCGCCGATGTCCTACGCTGCGGCAGCGTGCGGTGCCGACGGCATAATGATAGAGGTCCACAACGACCCCAAGCACGCACTCTGTGACGGAGCACAGTCCCTTACACCCGAGCAGTTCTCAGAGGTTGCAAAGGGAGTATTTGCAGTGCGCGGGGCGGTGGCAAAATGAACATCGGAATAGTAGGCCTCGGTCTTATTGGGGGAAGTCTTGCCAAAGCGTTCAAGAAAAACAGCGACTACAGGATATATGCCTATGACAAAGACGAGGTGGCATATAAACGCGCGGTGCTTGTTGATGCGGCGGACGGTGTGCTTGATGAGGAAAGTATCGGAAAATGCGATTTCATATTCCTGTGCCTGTACCCGACAGCGACGGTCGAATACATGAAGAAGAATGCCCACCTCATAAAAAAAGACACAATAGTTATGGACTGCTGCGGCGTAAAGGGAAGTGTTTGTCCCGAGCTTTTCTCACTTGCGGAAAAGGAAGGGTTTACCTACGTTGGCGGTCATCCGATGGCAGGCCGTCAATTCTCTGGCTTTCGCTATGCAACAGAGGACCTATTTTCGGGAGCATGTATGATTCTGGTGCTTTCGCCGGGTGAGAAAATAACTCTTCTTGAAAAAATAAAAAACTGTCTTAAAAAGGCAGGATTTGAGCATATAACAACGACGACGGCAGAGCAGCACGATGAGATAATTGCATATACATCACAGCTTGCCCATGTAGTTTCAAATGCGTATGTAAAGAGTCCGCGCGCAGAGGTGCATAAGGGTTTTTCGGCAGGAAGTTATCGCGACCTTACGCGTGTCGCAAAGCTTTCCGAGGAAATGTGGACGGAGCTTTTTATGCACAACCGCAAAAATCTTGTAGCGGAGCTTGATTTCATTATAAATTCGCTGGGCGAATACAGAGACGCTCTCTCGGACGGGGATGGCGAGAGACTGAAAAAGCTTCTCCGTGAGGGAAGAGAGAGAAAAGAAAGGATTGACGAAGAGTGGAGAGAGTCAGAGTAGGCGCGTCAAAGGAATACGATGTCGTAATCGGAAGCGGAGTGCTTGACACTCTGGGGCGTGAGCTTTCTTCCCTTGTTACAAGTAAGACGGTCGCAATCATTGCGGACAACGTAACGTTTTCGCTTTTTGGTGCAAGGGCGAAAAAATCTCTTGCAGATGCGGGATTTTCGGTAATCGAATATGTTTTAGAAAATGGCGAGAGTTCCAAAAATGCCGAAAACTACATAAAAATACTCGAATTTCTGGCAGAGAGAAGGCTCTCGCGCTCAGACTGTATTGTGGCGCTTGGCGGCGGCGTAGTAGGTGACCTTTCGGGCTTTGTCGCGGCAAGCTTTCTTCGTGGAATCCCGTTTGTACAGGTACCGACAACCCTGCTTTCGGCGGTGGACTCCTCCGTCGGCGGAAAAACGGCGATAAACTTAAAGGCGGGAAAGAATCTTGCAGGCGCGTTCTATCAGCCGAACCTCGTTCTCTGCGATACTGATATAATAGCCGCTCTTCCTGAAAAAATCTTTTCAGAGGGAATGGCAGAGGTGATAAAATACGGTGCAATAAAAAGCGAACGGGTCCTTCAGCTTTGTGCCCTTGGAGCGCGCGAAAACCTTTCGGAGATAATTGCAACGTGCGTAAAAATAAAGCGCGACGTAGTTGTCGCTGACGAATTTGACACAGGACTTCGCCAGCTTCTCAACTTCGGGCATACGCCTGCCCACGCAATAGAAAAGCTTTCGGGCTTTGGAATCTCACACGGGAGTGCTGTCGCGATGGGTATGTGCATTATGGCACGTGCAGGTGCCGAGCTCGGTCTTTGTGACGGTTCAATCGGAAAAGAGCTCGAAGATCTTCTAAAAAAGTATTCTCTTCCCGTAACGTGTCCGTATAAAGCGGCAGATATGGCAAAGGTCGCAATGAACGACAAGAAAAGGGCAGAGGGGAACATCACGCTTGTCATACCGAAAACGCGTGGCGAGTGTGTTCTCAAAAAGGTTTCCGAGAGTGAAGTTGAAGCTTATTTTGGGCAGGGACTCTGAGGAGGAAGGAAAATGACGGTAAGGGTAGAGACTAAAAACCCGAAGGGAAAACTTAAGATAATCCCCTCGAAATCCGCGGCGCACAGACTACTTATCTGTGCCGCGCTTTCCGGAGAGAGTACTGAAATCGTCTGCCCTGCCGATTCGGCGGATATAGCGGCAACGGTGCGATGTCTTAATTCGCTCGGTGCAAAAATTTCGGAAAAGGACGGAGTATATACGGTAAACCCCATAAGCTTTGACGGAAGCGCAGAGCTTTTTTGCGGAGAGAGTGGGTCAACGCTTCGCTTTCTTATACCTCTTGCGGCAACGCTTCCGGGAGAGGTCACATTTACCGGAGAGGGAAGACTTCCTACGCGTCCCGTAGCTGCCCTTGTTGAGAGCCTTTCAAAAAACGGTGCAGACATTGTGTGTGACGGAACTCTTCCGCTAAAAACACGCGGAGGACTGAAAAACGGAGTGTTTGAGATTCCCGGAGATGTTAGTTCGCAGTTTATATCCGGACTTATATTTGCGCTTCCCTGTCTGTCAGGTGACAGCACGATAGATATTCTCGGAAAATGTGAGTCAAGGGCGTATATAGATATGACGCTCTCGGCGGTGGAAAAATTCGGAATAAAGACAGAAGTAAGTGAGAACAAAATATACATAAAAGGAAATCAAAAATACGTTTCCCCGAAAAAACTCACCGTTGAGGGTGACTGGTCAAATGCCGCATTCTTTCTGTGCCTCGGTGCATTCTCGGATGAGGGGATAACGGTAAACGGTGTAAAAAAAGACAGCATCCAGGGAGACCGTGCGATAGTAGAGCTGCTCTCACAATTCGGCGCGAGCGTCTTGCAGACGGAGGATGGCGTAACGGTGAAACGTGGAAAGCTTCGTGGCATTTCCGTTGACGCAGCAGAAATTCCCGACCTTGTACCGATTCTCTCGGTTGTTGCTTCTGTTTCAGAGGGCGAGACTGTGATATACAACGCGGAAAGGCTTCGCCTTAAAGAAAGTGACAGAATAAGCACAACAGCCGAGATGATAAATGCGATTGGCGGTGACGCGAAAATCACTGCAGACGGTCTCCGTATCACAGGCGCCCGAAAGCTTTCGGGCGGCCGCGTAAATTCTTGTAATGACCACAGAATTGCGATGGCGTCATCAATTGCGGCGACATTCTGCGAAAATGGAGTTATAATAGACGGAGCGGACGCTGTAAAAAAGTCGTACGGTGACTTTTTTGAAAGATACAAAGAACTCGGAGCGGAGGTAGAAGAGATATGAACTCGACTTTCGGAAATAAATTAAGAATATCGATTTTCGGGCAGTCACATTCCGAAGCGATAGGAGTCGTTATCGACGGTCTGCCGGCAGGAATCAAAATTGATATGGAAAAGCTCTCGGCTTTTCTCTCGCGCCGCGCACCCGGAAAGGGAGAACACACTACCGCAAGGCGTGAGGCAGACCTTCCGAGGTTTGTGTCGGGGCTTGTGAACGATACTACCTGCGGAAGCCCCGTTTGTGCAATAATAGAAAACACAAACGTAAGGTCAGGTGATTACGAAAATCTCCGCGATGTACCGCGACCCGGACATGCTGACTTTACAGCATATATGAAGTACGGAAGCGACCACGACATCCGTGGCGGCGGCCATTTTTCAGGACGCCTCACCGCACCGCTGTGTATTGCGGGCGGAATCTGTATGCAGTATCTCGAAAATCAGGGCATAAAAATCGGTGCACACGTGCTCTCAATAGGGGGAGTACGAGACGCGCAATTTGACGGTATAAAACCCGAGCTTTCAGAAGTTTTATATGAAGAGCCGATAGCGGTTCTCAATAAGTCTGCAGGCGAGCGTATGATGGAGGAGATACTCTCCGCAAAGAAAGAGCTCGATTCCGTCGGCGGCGTTGTCGAATGTGCGGCAACGGGAGTCCCTGCAGGGCTTGGAGAACCGATGTTTGAGGGAGTCGAGAATGTGATTTCGCGGATAGTTTTCGGAATTCCTGCCGTAAAGGGGATAGAGTTCGGACGCGGCTTTGACGTTGCAAATATCCGCGGGAGCGAAAACAACGACGAATTCTGTATTGTCGGCGAAGAGATAAAAACGCGCACGAACAACCACGGCGGAAGCCTTGGCGGAATAACTTCGGGCCTTCCCGTGATTTTCCGCGCGGCGATAAAGCCGACTCCGTCAATTGCCCGGCCGCAAATGAGCGTAAGCCTTTCGCGGATGTGTGAGGAAGAACTCAGAATTGTCGGCCGTCACGACCCGTGTATCGTGCCGCGTGCCGTACCGTGTATGGAAGCAGCGCTTGCAATTGCACTTTGCGAGCTTATGTTATAAGAAAGAGGGAAAAGAAGTGGAAATCAAGGATTTAAGACAGGAAATCGACAAAATTGACGAGGACCTTGCAAAACTCATCGGAAAGCGAATGAGCGTTGCCGCAAAAATAGGACAGATAAAGAAGGAGAACGGTCTGCCTGTGTTTGATGCAACGCGCGAAAAGGAGCTTTTGGACCGCGTTCGGACACTTTCGGACGGTGAAACCGCCCAATACACGAAGGTCATATATCAGACCTTGATGGACGTTTCGCGCTCTTACCAGAAAAAGCTCATGTCTGAGGAAACCGAGCTCAGCCGCAGAATGCACGCGGCGATTGAAAAAACGGAGAAAATTTTCCCTGAAAATGCCGTTGTTGCGTGTCAGGGTGTAGCGGGCGCATATTCTCAGATTGCCTGCGAAAAGCTCTTTTCAGAGCCGTCGATAATGTATTTCGGAGGCTTTGAGGATGTGTTCCGCGCAGTTGACAAAAAGCTCTGTCACTACGGTGTGTTGCCGATAGAGAACTCAACGGCAGGCTCTGTGAACAAGATTTATGACCTCATGGCAAAATTCAACTTCCATATCGTAAGAAGTGTACGCATACAGGTGGGACATTCGCTTCTCGCAAAGCGCGGAGTAGCTCTTTCCGACATAAAGGAAGTGTACTCACACGAGCAGGCGATAAACCAGAGCGGAGAATTCTTGCGCGAGCATAAGGATATAAAGGTGAATATCTGCGAGAACACAGCTGTTGCGGCAAAGCTTGTCGCAGAGTCTGACCGCCGCGACGTAGCGGCACTTGCGTCTCCCTTGTGCGCGGAGCTCTATGACCTTTCAACTGTTTGCGATAATGTATGCGACCACATCGGAAACTACACGAGATTCATCTGTATTGCGCGTGATCTTGAAATATATCCCGGCGCAGACAAAACGAGCATTATGCTCAAGATTCCGCACAAGCCCGGATCTCTTTACCGCATAATTTCAAGATTCAATGCCCTCGGCATAAACCTTGAAAAGCTCGAAAGCCGCCCGAGACCCGGAAGTGACTTTGAGTTTATGTTCTATTTCGATATCGGTGCCTCGATTTACTCTCCGGCCTTGTTTGAGCTGGTTTGTGACCTTGAACGCGAGATTGACGGTTTCCGATACCTCGGAAGCTACACGGAAATAGTGTAGAAAAAAGACACTTATTGACAAAAAGATTTCGCAAAGCTATAATTACATAAACCAAATATACCACGGATGTGTCGGCCGTACTGCAGAAAAGGTACGGTCGGTGAAAAGGGAACCGGGTGAAATTCCCGGACGGTAACCGCCGCCGTGTGCGTCACGAATACCTCTTTCTTCTTCGGTGAAAGCCGGTCATTGGGAAACTGAGAAGGCGAAGAGGAGGTGCGCGGAAATTTCCGCATAGGACGTGAGTCGGAAGACCTGCATTGACACCGCTTTGCATACCAAGAAGCGGTATTTGCCTTATGCATATTAATGCATAGGGTTTATGGGTGGTGCAAAAACACAGAAAAAGTCGGCTGTGGCAAATTATATTTGCCGCAGCTTTTTATTGTTTGCGGCAGGAAGGGAAGAAGAAAATGAAAAAGACAAAAAGAATTCTCGCACTTGCGCTCGCAATGGTACTTGTGTTCACTTGCGCCTGTGCGCCCGTGTACGGAGAAGGGGATGAGGTTCAGACTTCGCCATACGCGGAAAAGTGCGAGGAAATTGTAACAACTCTGGGGAGCGCCGAAACACTTTCCGATTGGCAAACCTTTGACCTTGCGACATACGGAATCTTAACAAAGACCGATGCGCTGACAGAGGACGAGAGGACAAGCTGTAAAGAGGCGCTGCTTGCTGCGATTTCCGAAGATGAGCCGTATGTAACGGATCTCGCAAAAGCAGAGATTATCCTTGGTGCGCTCGGTGTTGATACAACGTCACTTGAGCTCTCTGACGGAAGCACTCTGAACAACAAGGAGCTTCTGGCGGGGGTGTCCGCATTTACCACCCATTCCGATGCAATCTGGGCTCTCCTTGCGTTTGAAAGTGGAAATATAACTCCAAGTGCCGAGGTGCTTTCCGCAGCTCTTGATAAAATCGAAGAAAATATGAACTCCGACGGTCTGTTGTTTGGTACTTACGGAGATTATGTTTATACCGACATAGACTCTACAGGTGCTGCAGTAGGAGCACTTGCGCGATTTGTCCGTGATGAAGAGGATGCTTTTGGCATAAAGGACAAGGCAAGCACCCTTTCAGAGAAAATGCTCACCGCATTGTCTCAGAATCAGGGAACAAACGGCTCTTACGGAAGTGCGTGCACCGATGCTTTTGTGATAATAGGCCTTGTTTCTGCAGGAATTGACCCGACAAGTGATGCGCGATTTGTAAAGGGTGAAGGGGAAGAGACAAAGAATCTTCTTGACGGCCTTCTCTCTTATTCCGTCGAGGGCGGTTTTTCCGGCTGGGACGGAAGCCTGGATGTCGAGTGGTCGACCGAACAGGGCTTCCGCGCACTTCTTACTCTTTCAGCTTTTGAAGAAGGACAAAAGGCACCGTTTAATCTCTATAGCATAAAGCCTGAAACGGAAAATCAGACACCGGAAAATCCTGAGGAACCGGAAAACCCAGAGGAGCCTGAGGAACCTGAAAATCCGCCGTCACCCGTAGTTCCACCGTCTATAGATACAAGGGTTTCCGTCACTTTCGGGATGGAAACCCACGAAGAAGTATGGATCAAAAGTCACACGGTGAAAATAGAGGAGAACACAAGTGTCCGCGATCTCATAGAGCAGGTGTTTGATGAATACGGAGTTGAGTCAAAAGGGCTTTCCGCCGGATATTTGCGTTCTGTAACATACAAGGGCGAAACACTCAAGGAATTCGGCGTCGGAGGAAACAGCGGCTGGCAGTATTATATTGACGGGGAACTTCCGTCAATCGGAATAGCACAGTACAAGCTCTCAGGCGGAGAGGACGTGCTTTTGAAGTTTACGGCAGATTATACATCTTCTTCGGGGAATACAAGCATCGGAAAAGAAGAAAATGAAGAAGAGAAAGAAAAAGAAGAGGTAAAGAAAGAACCTGTAAGCGGAATAGCTTATAGTGATGTTTCAGAGAAGGACTGGTTTTCTCCGGCCGTGTCGTTTGTCAGCGGGAAGGGGTTTATGAAGGGCGTGGCAGCAGATAAATTTGCGCCTGAGCTTCCTCTTACACGCTCCATGTTCGTGACGGTGCTTTACCGTCTTGCAGGAGAGCCTGAGGCCACGACAGAAAACTTTTCGGATGTTGCGGACGGAATGTGGTACACCAAGGCGGTCTCCTGGGCGAGTAAGATGGGAATAACCTCCGGTGTAGAGAAGGGGAGATTTGCACCTGATATGCCGGTTACACGTGAGCAGATGGCAACTTTCATATACAGATATGCACTCATTTCGGGCGTAAACGGTGAAAAGGGAACACCTGCGTATTCTGACGGCAACAGTATTTCAGCTTTTGCTACAGATGCAGTTGCTTTTGCGGAAGGAATGGGAATCATGAACGGGAGCAGCGGAGAGTTCCGTCCGAAGGACAGTTCAAAAAGGGCAGAAGCGGCAGCAGTTTTCATGCGTCTGTATAACGTGTTGAACAAGTGAAAATATACTCCTTGTAAAAAACCGGGAACCACAGCTGTGGTTTCCGGTTTTTGTTGGAATTATGAGAAAAAATTGTCAAAAAAGTCTTGCAAAATCAGGGAAAATATCATAAAATAAGGCAGACAGAACTATGCGGAAAACGGAGGCGGAAAAATTGCTCAATATCGTGCTCGTCGAACCTGAAATTCCGTCTAATACGGGGAATATTTCCCGTACCTGTGCCGTTACGGGTGCCGCACTTCACCTTGTACGTCCGCTAGGCTTTGATATTACTGACAAGCACTTAAAGCGCGCAGGCCTTGATTACTGGCAGTATCTCGATATTACCTACTACGACGGTCTTTCTGATTTTTTTGAGAAAAACCGGAGCGGAAGATTCTTTTTCTGCACTACCAAGGGCAAAAATGTGTATACGGATATAAAATACCGCGACGGGGATTTTCTCATTTTCGGCAAGGAAACAAAAGGGCTTCCCGAGGAGCTTTTAGCGGAAAATCCCGAGAGCTGCGTGCGTATTCCGATGCTCCCGACACTTCGAAGCTTAAACCTTTCAAACTCCGTTGCGATAGTTGTATATGAGGCACTTCGTCAGCTCGGATTTGAAAATATGCAGATGCAGGGTGAATTGCATAACATAAAATAGTACAAATTGGCGAAAAAATGTTATGAAAAACTTAAAATATAGTTAAAATAACAATGTAATATTGCTTGTTTATGTGTTATAATTAAAATGTAATATTAAAAATAATTTTATATGGAGGAATAGATTTATGAACTACAACAAAAAAACAATCGAAGACATAAACCCCGCCGGTAAGCGCGTGCTTGTCCGTTGTGACTTCAACGTTCCTCAGGACGATAACGGAAACATCACGTCCGACAAGAGAATCGTTGCAGCTCTTCCGACGGTTAAATATCTTATGGAGAAGGGTGCACGCATTATCCTCTGCTCACACCTCGGTCGTCCGAAGGGTGAGGTTAACCCGAAGTTCTCTCTCGCTCCTGTTGCAAAGCGTCTCTCAGAGCTTTTGGAGACTGAAGTGAAGATGGCAACTGATGTTATCGGCGACAGCGCAAAGTCACTTTCTGCAGCTCTCAAGGACGGAGAGGTTATGCTCCTTGAGAACGTACGTTACCACAAGGAAGAGGAGAAGAACGACCCTGCATTCTCAAAGGAACTTGCTTCCCTTGCAGAGCTCTATGTAAATGATGCATTCGGTACAGCACACCGCGCACACGCATCCACAGCAGGCGTTGCAGATTATCTCCCTGCAGTTTGCGGCTACCTCATCGGCAAGGAAATCGGCATCATGGGTGAGGCACTTTCAAACCCGAAGCGCCCGTTTGTTGCAATCCTCGGCGGTGCAAAGGTTTCCGACAAGCTCGGCGTTATCAACAACCTTCTCGAGAAGGTTGACACCCTCATCATCGGCGGCGGTATGGCATACACCTTCCTCGCTGCAAAGGGCTATGAGGTTGGTACATCCCTTGTAGACAACGAAAAGATTTCATACTGCAAGGAAATGATGGAGAAGGCAGAAAAGCTCGGCAAGAATATGCTTTTGCCGATAGATACAGTTATCACGGGCGAGTTCCCGACACCTATCGACGCTCCCATTGACGTAGAGACAGTTCCGTCTGACGCTATCCCGGCAGACAAGATGGGCCTTGATATCGGTGAGAAGACACGCGAGCTCTTTGCAAAGACAGTTGCTGATGCAAAGACAGTTGTATGGAATGGACCGATGGGCGTTTTTGAGAACCCGATTCTTGCAAAGGGCACAATCGCTGTTGCAGAGGCTCTTGCAAACACAGACGCTACAACAATCATCGGCGGTGGCGACTCTGCTTCTGCTGTAAAGAAGCTCGGCTATGACAAGAAGATGACACACATCTCAACAGGTGGCGGCGCATCTCTTGAGTTCTTAGAGGGCCTCGCACTTCCGGGAATTGCATGCCTTGAAGATAAGTAAGAAAAAGATAAGCATTTAAGTATTTTGTCAGCCGAAAGGCTTGTATATATAAGGAGATAAAGATTAAAATGAACAGAAAATACCGCAAGACTATCATCGCAGGAAACTGGAAGATGAACAAAACTCCTGCAGAGACAAAGAAGATGTTCGAGGAGCTTAAGGCGCGTGTCGGCAAGCAGAAATGGTGCGACGTTGTTCTCTGCGTTCCTTTTGTAGATATCCCGGCTGCATGTCGCGCATCCCGTGATGTAAAGATTGCCGTTGCTGCACAGAATATGCACTACGAGCAGTCAGGCGCATACACAGGTGAGGTAAGCGCAGAGATGCTCCGTGAGCTTGGCGTAAAATATGTTGTAATCGGTCACAGCGAGCGCCGCGAATACTACGGCGAAACTGACAAGACCGTTAACCTCAAGGTAAAGAAGGCTCTCGAGGTAGGCCTCCGCCCGATTATCTGCGTTGGCGAAACTTTAGAGCAGCGCGAGTTTGACGTTACTGCAGAGCATATCACAATGCAGGTCAAGATCGCACTTGCAGACATCCCTGCAGATAAGCTCCGCAAGATAGTCTTTGCATACGAGCCCATCTGGGCTATCGGCACAGGCAAGACTGCTACTGCAGAGCAGGCAGCAGAGGTTTGCGGCCTCATCCGTGCAGTCATCCGCGCAAAGTACGGCGCACGCGTCGCACGCTCAGTCACCATTCAGTACGGTGGCTCAATGAACCCGAAGAATGCATCAGAACTCCTTGCACAGCCGGATGTTGACGGTGGTCTCATCGGTGGCGCATCACTTAAAACGGAGGATTTCGCTGCTATTATCAATGCTGCGAATCAGTAAGATATGAATACAAAAACACCTATTACCCTTATTATTATGGACGGCTTCGGAAATGCGGAGAGCGGGAAGGCGAACGCTATAAGCGCAGCAGCTACCCCGAACCTTGACCGCATATTTGCCGAAAACCCGAGAAGCGCACTCAAAGCTTCAGGCCTTGCCGTCGGTCTCCCCGACGGACAGATGGGAAACAGCGAGGTTGGTCACACCAACATTGGTGCCGGCAGAGTTGTTTTTCAGGACCTTCCGAGAATAAGCCTTGCAATAGAGGACGGCTCGTTCTTTAAGAACAAAGAGCTTCTTGCTGCTTGTGAAAACTGCAAGAAGTACGGATCCGCCCTCCACCTTATGGGCCTTATGTCCGACGGTGGCGTTCACAGCCACAAGGACCACGTATGGGGTCTTCTTGAACTTGCAAAGCGCGAGGGTCTTTCAAAGGTATATGTTCACTGCTTCCTTGACGGACGCGACGTTTCTCCCACCTCCGGCGCAGGCTTTGTCGCTGAGTGTGAAGAAAAGTGCCGCGAGCTCGGTATAGGCAAGGTCGCAACCCTCATGGGTCGCTTCTATGCTATGGACCGTGACAATCGCTGGGAAAGAGTTGAACGCGCATACAATGCAATAACCTTCGGTGAAGGAATTGCAACAGATAATGCAGAGGCAGCTGTAAGAAAGTCGTATGAGGACGGCAAGACAGACGAGTTTGTGGAGCCGACCGTTGTCGGTGACTACGCAGGCGTTTCGGAGAATGACTCTGTCATATTCTTCAACTTCCGCCCTGACCGTGCACGAGAAATCACACGCACATTCGTAGATGAGAGCTTTGACGGGTTTAACCGTCGCAACGGATATTTCAAGGTGTTCTACGTTTGCATGACGCAGTACGACGCGGCTATGCCGAATGTCAGAATAGCGTTTGCTCCGGAAAGCTTAGAGAATACCTTCGGCGAGTACATCTCATCCATTGGCATAAAGCAGCTTCGAATTGCTGAGACTGAAAAATACGCTCACGTTACCTTCTTCTTCAACGGCGGCGTTGAGAAGATGTACGAGGGTGAGGATCGAATCCTCGTCAACTCGCCCAAGGTCGCAACTTACGACTTGCAGCCTGAAATGAGTGCTTTTGAGGTTTGCGACAAGGTAGTTGAGGCAATAGAAAAGCAGATTTATGATGTTATAATCTTGAACTTCGCAAACTGCGATATGGTCGGTCATACAGGTATCTTTGATGCTGCAAAGACTGCTGTAGAAACTGTTGACACCTGTGTCGGCAGAGTTGTTGAGGCGGTTTCCGCATGCGGCGGAATAAGCGTCATCACCGCGGACCACGGAAATGCAGACAAGATGCTTGAGGAAGACGGTGTATCACCGTTTACCGCACATACAACAAACGAGGTTCCGTTCGTAATTGTTGGCGCAGACGTTAAGCTCCGCGACGGAAAGCTCTGCGACATCGCACCCACAATGCTCGACCTTATGGGCATTAACCAGCCGTCAGAGATGACAGGTGAATCACTTATCGTCGAATAAACTTTAATATAAACAAGAAAAGGAGAAAAGAAAAATGAAGAAATTTGCAGAAATCGTAGACGTAGTCGGCCGTCAGGTTATCGACTCACGTGGCAATCCTACAGTTGAGGTTGATGTATACGTTGATGACGGTATCAACACATACATGGGCCGCGCAGCAGTTCCGTCAGGTGCTTCCACAGGTATCTTCGAAGCTTGTGAGCTCCGCGACGGCGACAAGTCCAAGTTCATGGGCAAGAGCGTATACAAGGCAGTAGACGCTGTAAACACAGAAATCGCAGAAGCTATCATCGGTATGAACGCTCTCGATCAGGTTGAAATCGACCGCACAATGATCGAGCTCGACGGCACACCGAACAAGACACGTTTTGGTGCAAACGCTATCCTCGGTACATCAATGGCTGTTGCAAAGGCAGCTGCTGAAGCTCTCCAGATGCCGCTCTACTCTTACATCGGCGGTATCAACGCAAAGACACTTCCTGTTCCGATGATGAACATCTTAAACGGTGGTGCACACGCGTCAAACAACGTTGATATTCAGGAATTCATGATTATGCCTGTTGGCGCACCGTCATTCTCAGAAGCACTTCGCTGGTGCACAGAAGTATTCCACAACCTCAAGAAGGTTCTCGGCGAGATGGGTATGACAACTGCAGTTGGCGACGAGGGCGGCTTTGCTCCGAACCTCAAGAAGGATGAAGACGCTATCAAGGTTATCCTCGAGGCAGTAGAGCGTGCAGGCTTTAAGCCGGGCGACGACTTCATGATCGCTATCGACGCTGCATCGAGCGAGTGGTATCAGGAAGACGGCACATACCTCCTCCCGAAGGCAAAGAAGAAGATGACAAAGCAGCAGCTTGTTAACTACTGGAAGAACCTCACAGCTAAGTACCCGATCATCTCTCTCGAAGACGGTGTTGCTGAAGAGGACTGGGAAGCATGGGGCATGCTTACAAAGGCAATCGGCAGCCGCGTACAGCTTGTTGGTGACGACCTCTTCGTTACAAACGTTGAGCGTCTTTCAAAGGGTATTGAGCTTGGCGTAGGTAACTCAATCCTCATCAAGGTTAACCAGATCGGTTCTCTCACAGAGACTCTTGATGCTATCCAGATGGCTAACCGCGCAGGATACACAGCAGTTGTTTCTCACCGTTCAGGCGAGACAGAGGACACAACAATTGCTGACATCGCAGTTGCTCTCAACGCTGGCCAGATCAAGACAGGTGCACCGAGCCGTACAGACCGTGTTGCAAAGTACAACCAGCTCCTCCGCATCGAAGAAGAGCTTGGCGACAGCGCAATCTACCTCGGCCGCAAGGCATGGTTTAACCTTAAGTAATTAAACCTTAATACAACGAATAACCCCGACGAAAGTCGGGGTTATTTTTATGCAAGCATATAAAAAATCACCCGCTACCGCAGGGTAGCGGGTGATCACTTTTTCACTTTCTCCCTTATGCCTTAAACTCTTCGCGACCGGTAATGAAGAGGTTTCCACCGTGTGAGTCGATAGCAACGGTGCAGGGAAGATCCTCGACCGTCATACGCTTGATGGACTCACATCCAAGCTCCGGAAATGCGATAACATCGGCAGTCTTGATGGACTTTGCAACAAGAGCACCTGCGCCGCCAACTGCGCAAACATAAATTGCGTTGTTTCTGACGATAGCATCGCAAACTGCCTTGTCGCGTTCGCCCTTACCAATCATGCAGGTGAGGCCGAGGTCCAAAAGACGCGGAGCAAAACCGTCCATACGGCTTGAGGTTGTCGGACCGCAAGCACCAACAGGTGCGCCGTTCTTTCCGGGGGTAGGTCCCGCGTAGTATATAATAGCACCGCGGAGCTCGAAAGGAAGCTCCTCGCCACGGTCAAGAAGCTCAAAAATACGCTTATGAGCCGCATCGCGTGCCGTGTATATTGTTCCGGAGAGGAGAATGCTGTCTCCTGCGCGGAGTGTGGGTGCTTTTTCGATAATGTCAGCTGTGTTGATACGAATGGTTGCCATATGTAAGAATCCTTTCTTGATGATTATTGATTTTCAGAAAAACACTGGGATATTTTCGAGATCTTGTCCTCTGCATCGCTTATTGCAGCAGAAAGGCAAGATGCATTGTTCTTTGTGGAGTCTGTAATACGCGTAATGCGAAGTTCCATACTGTCAATCTCGTTCTTGAGTGAATCAATGAGGCGTGAAACATCAGAAATCGCCTCTGCCGCTTCGCGGTTCGCCGCATTTTTCTTATCCTCAAAATCACGGCGAAGGGCAAAAAGCTCATTTGAGAGCGCATCGCGACGAGCACCTGCTTCCGCCTCAGCGTCCGCAATAATTTTGTTTGCGCGCTCGCGTGCAGAAATTTCAATATCCGCAAGCTCTGCCTTTTTTTCGAGATATTCCTTCTCAAGTGCGGAAAACGCCTCTGCGCGTGAGGTGAGAGTTGCGTTTTCTGATGAGAGAGAAGCTATTTTCTCCTCGGCACCACGAAGCGCCACGCTCTTCTCTTCAAGCTCGCGCTCAGTCGCGCAAAACTTCTCTTTAATGCCTGAAAGTTCGGAAAGCTCACGCTCTGCAGACTCAAGCTTTGCGCGAAGGGAAGAAATCTCATCCTCGGCTTCTTTTATTTTTGTTGTGTACTTTTCAGAGGACTCAGCTATGTAGTTGTTAACGTCTTTCTTTGAAAAGCCGCCCATGAACGATTTCCTGAAGGCTTTTCTTTCTGTTGTCTCCATATAAATACCCCCAAAAGTGAGAAGATTAGAGAGCTCTATTCAGAACCTCTGCTATAGAGTCTTTCGGAACAACTCCGACGAGCTTGTCAAAAACCTCGCCGTTCTTGAATATGATGAGCGTCGGGATAGACATAATGCCAAACTTTGCGGCAAGAGCGCCCTCTTCGTCAACATTGACCTTGTATATTGCGGCTTTGCCTGCAAAATCCTCTGCAATTTCGTCGATTACGGGAGCAAGCATTCTGCACGGTCCGCACCAGTCGGCCCAGAAGTCAACAAGTGCAACACCGCCACAGTTTTCGATTTTATCTGAAAAGTCAGCGCTTGCAAGAGAAATAGCATTAGACATATAAAAACCTCCAATAAAAGTGAAAATATACTACTTTATAATACAGTATATCACAAAGCAGTACATTTTACAAATAAATTTTGAAAATTGACGAGTATAATTTAATATGATAAAATAAATTGTAAAACTGTTTCGGAGGTTTTTTCAATGTTTGATTTTGGCGAAATAGTCCTTGCCGTGGAAAAGGGCAAGGCACGCGATATAACAGGTCTTGTCGAAGGGGCACTTGAGAGCGGAGCAACGGCATCCGATATACTCAACCTCGGACTTCTTGCGGGCATGGAGAATATAGGCGAGCTCTTTCGCGAAAATAAAGTCTTCGTACCCGAGGTAATGCTTGCCGCAAGGACGCTCACGCTCGGGCTTGATAAAATCCGCCCGCTTCTTGTAGAGGCAGGGGCGACCGCGTGCGGAAAGGTAGTCATCTGTACGGTAGACGGCGACCGCCACGACATCGGGAAAAATCTTGTAAAAATGATGCTTGAGGGCGCAGGCTTTGAGGTTATTGACCTGGGGGTAAGCGCAAGTGCGGAAAAGATTGTGGCATCGGTGCGTGAAAATACCCCCGATATAGTTGCACTGTCAGCACTCCTCACCACAACCATGAAAAATCAGGGTGAGACGATTCGCGCACTTGAAAGTGCAGGGCTTCGCGACAAGGTAAAGGTAATTGTCGGCGGAGCGCCCGTGACGGAGGACTTTGCAAAGTCCATTGGCGCTGATGCTTATGCACCCGACGCAACGACAGCCGTCTCGATTGCAAAGAGTTTTGTTGTAGCTTAAAGGAGAATCACAATGCTTGAACTTGACGAATATAAATTAAGAATAAACGCGCTCGCGTCTCCGATAGAGGAGCTTTGTGCCGCTATGGATATAGACGGTATATCAAAGGAGCTCAAAGACCTTGAAAAACAGACAGAGGATGAAAACTTCTGGGGTGACCTTGAAAACTCACAGGTAGTGCTTAAAAGAATATCAAGAATAAAGGAAAAGATTGCGCGTTTTAACAAATTTAACGCTGACCTTGACGATATAAAGGCGCTTTTCGAACTCGCACTTGAGGCAGATGACGAGGATGCCGCAGGAGAGGTCGGCACGCTCATCGACTCCCTTGAAAAGGAGCTTGCCGCGGCGAGAATAGAAACTCTCCTCTCGGGCGATTATGACGGAAATAATGCCATTATGAGCTTTCAGGCAGGCGCGGGCGGAACAGAGGCGCAGGACTGGGCGGAAATGCTTTATCGCATGTACACACACTGGGCAGAAAGACATGGCTTTTCGTATAAGATTCTCGACTTTTTAGACGGAGACGAGGCAGGGCTTAAGAGCGCGAGCATACTCATCGAGGGTGAGAACGCTTACGGCTACTTAAAGAGCGAAATGGGTGTTCACCGCTTGGTGCGAATCTCACCTTTTGACTCATCGGGACGTCGCCACACATCCTTTGCGGCGGTTGAGGTTATGCCCGAAATCACTGAGGATGTTGAGGTAGAAATACGACCAGAGGACTTAAAGGTAGACACCTACCGTTCATCCGGCGCGGGCGGTCAGCACGTCAACAAGACGGAGTCTGCAATCCGCATAACGCATCTCCCGACGGGCATCGTTGTCGCGTGCCAGAACGAGCGAAGCCAGCATCAGAACCGCGAGGTTGCGCTTCGTATGCTGAAATCCAAGCTCGTTGAGATAAAAGAGCGCGAAAATCTCGAGAAGATAGAGGACATAAAGGGCGAACAGAAGCTCATTGAGTGGGGAAGCCAGATACGTTCTTATGTATTTATGCCCTACACCCTTGCAAAGGACCACAGAACAGGCTTTGAAAACGGAAATATCGGCGCGGTTATGGACGGCGATATTGACGGATTTATAAACGAGTACCTCACACAAATGGCAGTCAAGCAGAAGAATCAGTAAGCAAACACGTTTTTTGCCGCTATTTTCCGCTCCTGCATCGTCAAAATACTCGCAAATGCGTCAAGCATTCGCTCCGTTTTTGTCTCGCAACCTTCGAAAAATAGCAGGCAAAAAATCATACTGACCCTTCAAAGTGCAAAAATAATGATTTTTCAAGGCGTAAAGACGACGACATACGGGTGTATTTCTAGTCTGACAACGAAGAAAAAGCGTATTTTTGCCTTTGCGGGCGTGTTTAGTTACTAATTCTTATGCTTGTGGGAAAGACTGGTAAGTAGGTGTTTTCATGCGCATAAAAAAGCTTTATGCCACTTTCGGGAAACTTGAAAACAAAACACTCGACCTTGCACCGAAGCTCAACGTAGTATACGGCGAGAACGAGTCGGGAAAATCAACATGGAGTGCGTTTATCCGCGCCATGTTATTTGGTGTCGACACGCGCGAGCGCGCAACCTCTGATAAGCTTCCCGACAAGGAAAAATATCTTCCGTGGAGTGGCGAGGCGATGTACGGCAAACTCGTTGCAGACACGGAAAATGGCGAGGTTGTAATCGAGCGCATCGCAGGTAAAAACGGAGTTTTGTCAAAGGAGAGCGCGACATATCCCGAAACGGGAAAGAGTATCGCTTCCGTTTCCGAGCTTGTCGGTGTTGCGAGAAGTGTTTATGAGCGCACGGCGTATATTGCGCAGTCAGCTATTGGTGTCAATGGAGATGCGGAGACGGAAAAGCGTATCCTCTCAATCGCGTCAAGCGGAGAGGAGAATGTCTCAGTTGTCGAGGTCTTGCGTAGGCTTGAGCGCGGTATCGCCGTAATAAAAAGCAAAAACGGAAAAGGCGGGGAGCTTCCTACACTTCTCGCAAAGAAGGAAGAACTTTGTGATATTCTCGAAAAGTCAGAAGAGACAAAACAAGAGATAGAAGAGACGAGAGAAAAGCTCAAAGCGGCAGAGGAAGAAGAAAAAATTCTTTCCCGAAAAATGAAAATCGCCGAAGCGGTAGCGGTAGCCGACAAGCTCGCATTTGTGAAAAACGCAGAAAAAGAGCTCGATATTGCTAAAAAGAAAGCAGAGGAACTGTCAGGGTACCCGACACGCGGCGACCTTGATAAGTTCACCGCGATAAAGGATGAGTGGCAGGGCTTTGAGTTGTCACACGAAAAGCTTTCTGCAGAGCTTCTCCAAAGCACGCACGATGAGGAAGATATAAAGGATGCACTTTCATCCTCGCCATTTGCCGATATGAGCACAGAGACGGCAAGGCGGAAAGCAGAAGAGGACACAAAAAAGCTTTCCGAAAAGAGGCAGGAAGCACCGCTCGGTCTTATCCTTGCGGTAGTTGGGGCAGCACTTCTTTTTGCGGTCAAGTGGTTTATTGCACTTCCTGTAATAGTTGCGGGAGTTGTTGTCTTTATCCTTCAGAAGACGAAGAAGAACGAAAGTGCTGCGGAAGAAATTTCAAAAAGCTACGGCAAAGCTACACCCGAGGCGATTGCCGAAGCGCTTTCGGAATACGAAAGACTTATCGCCGAAAGAGAAGAAATCAAGGCAAAAACAGACGAGATAAAAATTTCAGCAGAGCGTGAAAAGACCTCGCGCGACCTTCGTCGCGACGATATGCTAAAGCTTATGTCCGAGTTCAAAATAGAGGCCGATGATGTAACAGAGGGCGAAAAAATCCTTCGCGAAAAGGTGCTTTTGCGTGAAGAGAGCCGGAGAGCTCTTGAAAATGCAAAAATCAGGGTGGAAACGCTCAATGCTGCAAAGGTTGAGGAAGTCGAGCCGATAGAATACACACCCGATGAAATCCCGGGAGAGACAATAGCTGAGCTCACATTGAAAATCACCGAGCTTTCGTCGAGAAAAAAGAGCCTTGAGCTATCACTTGCGGCACTTTCCGAGAGAATAGCGGGCGTTTCCGAGGACAGTATAAAAAAGGAACTCGAGACTCTTGCAAAACGCGAGGATGAGCTCACACTCCGTTACGGAGCATACGCTCTTGCAATGGAGAAGATAAGTGAGGCGGATGTTGAGATAAAAAGCCGATTTGCGCCCGAAATAGAAAAAAGAGCATCGGAAATTTTCTCCGAGCTCACGGGCGGAAGCTTTGAGATTGTCAGAATAAAGGACACAAACTTTGATATGGAAGTTTCAAAGGGTGTTGCGACATCCCCGAAAAACACGCTGACGCTCTCCGCGGGCACGCTTGACGAGCTTTATTTCGCACTTCGCCTTGCGCTCTGCGAAAAGATTCTCCCCGAGACGTCACCGCTTCCGATGATAGTGGACGATGCGTTTGTAAACTTTGACGATACAAGGCTTCATCGCGCGCTCTCATATCTCAAGCAAAAGGCACAGGAGAGACAGATAATAATCTTCTCCTGCCACAAGCGCGAGGCAGAATATTTCAAGGATGATACGGAAGTAAACAAGATAAAATTATAAGAAAAAGACGATGCTTTTGCATCGTCTTTTTGCGTATTTTTGAGCACAAAAAGTTGTCAAAATCTTGTCAAGCACGAAAATATTTTTCATGGTATAATCTCCCATAATGATGCCTTGGGTGGCTGTTATAAATTTGTGCGCGATTTATAACGGACACTCCTGTGCGCGCAGGGCATCCGTTTTTTGTTGCAAAAAAAACACAAATATACTATAATGGAGGAAAATATTATGAAAAATTTAAGCAACAATAATTGGCTTTATGAAAGCCCACTGTTAAAGAACAAAAACCAAAGGTACTATTACGAT
>JAZQDV010000012.1:0-22745 GCA_045546975.1 Eubacteriales bacterium | reverse complement strand
GTGGAGCAGCCTGGTAGCTCGTCGGGCTCATAACCCGAAGGTCGTTGGTTCAAATCCGGCCTCCGCAACCATAAAAAAGAAGTTCGTCCATTTGGGCGGACTTCTTTTTTTGATTAAGTATGAAGGATTTGAAAGGCGGCTCTTGGCGGGGTGCCGGTGGCACGCCGCAACCGCCGTGGCTTTTCCGCAGAAAAGCAAATCCAGCCTCCGCAACCATAAGAAAAGGCTTGATATCTCATTAACATCAAGTCTTTTCTTGTTGTTTTTCACGCTTGTGACCCATTGGTAAACAGGCTGATCCTGACGTATTTAGTCGCATTTTGTTGGACGGTTTCTTGTCGGTTCCAAGAGAAAATTAATATCTCAACCCGTCGGCAGGTAGGTCGGCAAAGATACCATTGTTTAAATCTTCTTTAATGCGCGCAAAAACGAAGGCTATCGATTTGCTAGCCTTCGTTTCTATTGTTTTTTTACACTGCAAACCACAGTTTTTTCTTAGTCTTATTTTATTGGAAGTATTTCAGCGACATCTTTTGAAAGTGCTGATGGTATCTCTCCGATTCTCCAACCTGGAGAAGTAGTTTCAATATAATAGTATTTCTCGCCTTTGTACTCATAGGACCTTCCCTGCAATCCGTCGCATTTTACGGCTACTGCCATATGACCTGGAAGAGCTATCAGTACAGCATCAATTCCATACTCATTATACAGAGAGGCCAAGAGAACACTCGTATCTTCGCAATCGCCTTCTCCCTCAAACAATGTTTCAATCGGGAATTTGGGATATTCGCTAAATCCTGTGCTAACCTTGTCTTTTTCGTAAGTCACACTTTGCACAAAATTGGCAATTATTTGAGCCATCTGCGCATCTGTATAGGAATTCTCTCGTTGAATTTTTTTGAAGACAGAAGTCAATTCATAAAGATAGTAATCATCATCTGGATTTCTAGCATAGAACGAATAATCATGCCATCCATTAATAAAATGATCAAATCGATTAATATTCTTATATTTTAAATAAAGTCCCACATCTATTTCAAAAGACCAAGACCACCTCTTTTCTGTATAATTCCAAGAATACGAAACAGGCTTTGAAAACCCTGTAATATTTGCAGAAGATATTTTTTCTTGTTCATCCTGACTATAAATTGGAATATAATACGGAATGGTATTTCCATCACCTAACGCTGATTTAATAGCATTTTTGTATGATTCTTCTGTAAAATAGAAAAATCCAGATTCTGTCAAAACAGAACCATTCTGCAAATCATAGCAACCTAATATGGAGTTTGGAAAATCATAGAAAATAAGTGGTTTGCTATTATGGTCAAATTCCATGTACCTAATGTAATACGGAGCAATTTTCACTAACGTTGCGGACCCATCTGGCTGTATTTTATAAAGTCCAGTTGGTCCTCCATATCCGCCAATGCTTGCTGCAAAATAAAGCGATCCCTCTGAATACACAACTTGCCATATATCGATGTTCTCACCCTCTGTGTAAAAGATTCGTTCCTTTCGTGACTCACTTTCTTCACCAAGCAAAGCATTGTATCGATAAATTGATATACTTGGGGTTGTAGCATTACCATTCGAATATATAGCTGAAACAGTATATAAATTGTTTTCAACAGCATTGTAATGGAACTTTATTCCTTCATACATAGATCCGGGAATAAGTAACGATAACGAATCACTTTTCAAATCATACTCATACAACAAATCGAATTCTGAGAAATCATCATTCTCGTTATTTATCCAAGAAAAAAGATACAATTTCCCGTCAAAGGCATCAATTTTTTCTACATGCATTGTTGAAGGAATATGTAGCTTTCGTTCTTTACCAGAAAGCAAATCGACTTCTACGAGTTTCCCTGGAACTTCATATTCAACTACGTATAGTTTATCATCATATAATTCATAATCATAGATCTCTTCGTATTTCTCGGACTGAAAAACACACTCAAATTTATTCGAATTAATATCAATTCGATTTATATAAGAATTTACAATAATTGTTGCTTGATCAAATGTTTGCCTGAGATCTTCTTGAAAATATAAATACCTCCCTCTAATAATTAGATCATGAACGTGACCATTACCTATATAAAGCACATCATTTTGAGCCTTCAATCGATCACGTTTTATAATGGAATAATTCCCGCTTCTTGAATCATATATGACATAATAACTGTGGCTACCATTATAAGCAATATGGTTTAAATACTTTGTAGTAAATCCATAAGTATCTTGATTCCCTTCTTGGCCATGGGAATCATAATTGTATCGGCTATCATATGCCACTCTTTGTGTTTCATCAAGAATTCGCATCATAATTGTCGCAGCTTGTCCCCGTGTCAAGCTTTCTTTTCCGGAAAACGACCCATCTCCCATACCAGTAATGATTCCTGCGAAATACATTCTCATTACAGATTCCCGATACTCAACTGGAATTTCAGAATAATCAGGGATGGATGCATCGCTGATATATTCTATCTTGCCTGTGTCCTTTAATACAGCAAAAAATAAATATGCTGCTTCATATCGATTTGCCACCTTTTTATCTGGATCAGATAAAGACAAATACGCAGTTGGCAGTAGTTTGTGTTTTCTGGCATAAGAAATATACGGATCATACCATTTGTCTTCAGTAGATGTGATTATTTGGTTGTTATAATGTGCATGCAACCTAGAAGCAAGAGTTATCGCTTGAGCAACGGTAAGTTTTGTGTTCGGAGAAAAAACTGTATTAGACATTCCGCCCATCATATTGTATTGGTTGGATACATAAACTCCCTTAAAAAACCAATCAGTGGGATGCACATCATCAAAAGGAAGCTTTTTAATGTCACTTCCTATTACCGAGGGTAATGTCGTTGCGCCGTATGTTGTAATTGAAAGTACAAAAGCAAATAACACTGTTAGTAATGCTATATGAATTATTTTTTTCATATGTTATCCCTCACTTATTTTCAATAATCACATACTGATTATAACAAATCTTTATTTACTTGACAAGAGACCAATCGGGGACGTACATTTTTTGGTGCTTTTTCGCCGCAGTAGCGGAACGGTTCTGTTATCCGTCCGTTTCCTGTCTTTTTTTGATTCTATTGTGTTTTACTAATAAGCAGACAGTCTTTTGACTGTCTGCTTTTTCTTTACTGTGCAAATGAACTTGTTATTTCTTCTGCAGCTTTTACGAGTCCTCCAAACATTGCATCTGTGAGAGCATCGTCAGCTTCTACCTTCCACTCGCCCTCTGAATTTACAACCCTGATTACAACCTCGTTTGTGACCGTTGCAAGGTCAGGCTTTGTTACAGCGGTTACAAACATCTCTTCCGTTTTCTTGTTTATTTCTTCCTGGGTCGGTTGCGGGTCTGCAAGCGCGTTTGCAAATGCAAACTTGAGCGCTTCCATAAAGAAATCAGTAAGAACAGGCTTCATATCAATCATTGTTATTTTTGCGGTTACATTGACTGTGCTGTCATCGACCTGCTCAGATAAAACGATTTCATACTCGAGCTTATCAAATACGCTTGCCATATACTCTGTAAACTTTTCAGTCTCGGCAGAATCTGTTGACACCTCTCCAACCACATACTTTTCCATTTCTTCGAGGTTTCCTGCCTTGAAGCTGTCAAGCATATTCTTTACGGTTGTCTCCGCCTTTTTTGTTGCACCGCAGGATGCAAGTGACAGCATCATAACAGCGACCAAAAGAAGTGAGAGTGATGATTTCAAAAATTTTTTCATGTTAGTTCCCCTTTCCTTATTTCTTTTTATATACTGCTATACCGAACTCAGCGGCGCAGGTAAGCTTTTCGATTTTCTCAAGCTTTTCCCTGTCTTTCTCGCCTGTTCTGTAAAAATACGGTGTCATTGCAAAGAGGCTTTTTGCGTCCTCGCATGAAAGCTCCATTTTATATCGAAGTTCTTTTCTCCCCGCAATCTCAAGACCGTCCTCGGTCATATCTGCGATCGGGTTTTCATACGGAGTTTCATATACAAGCTTCTTTAGTTCCCACAGGTGCTTTTCTAAAGGGAAAACACGGATAATTACGCCGTCATCTTTCAGTACGCGCGAAAATTCACGCGCCTCAAACGGTGCAAAGATGTTTATAATCACATCCGCACTATTTTCCGATACCGGCATATCGGAGACACTTGCAACCGCAAAAGCAATATTCTTTTCTCGCTTTGCCGCGCTCTTTAGCGCATCCTTTGAGATGTCGATACCTAAAACCTCGGCACACTTTCCCCTCTCATTGAAGTACGAGAGCACGTCGCAGGTGTATTTTCCCTCACCGCAGCCTGCATCAAGCACTACTCCGCCGCACGCACAATTTTCATACGCAAGAGCGGATACTTCGCGTGAGAGTGTGTCGTAAAATCCGCGACTTAAAAAATCTTCCCTTGCGCGAATCATAGCCTTGTCATCGCCGTGGATTTTCCCCTGACTCTGCGACATAAGAAGATTGACATACCCCTGCCGCGCTATATCAAAGCTGTGGTGATTGGGACAGACGTATGAACTATCGACCCTGCAAAGTGTCTCATGGCAAATTGGACAAACAAACCCTGCCATTACTTCATAAAGAGTGTGCCCGGGATTTTGCCGGCAAGCACGTCGTATGTATTTTCTATTCTCTGTCCGTTTGTTATGACCATCGGGATATCGTTTTCAAAGCACACCTCGGCGGCGTGAATCTTCGTTACCATACCGCCCGTGCCGAGTTCACTTCCGGCACCGCCTGCAAGTGCGTGGATTTCATCCGTTATCTCCGAAACCCTCGGTATAATCTTTGCATCGGGGTTATTTCGCGGGTCGCAGTCGTAAAGTCCGTCGATATCCGAGAAGATTATGAGAAGGTCAGCATCAACAAGAGCCGCAACCTCGGCCGAAAGTGTATCGTTGTCGCCAAACAGAATTTCGTCGACACCGATTGTGTCGTTTTCGTTTACAACGGGAATCGCACCAAGCTCAAAAAGGGTCTTGAACGTATTTTCTGCTCGTTCACGGCGTTCAGGCTCCATTATATCCTTTTTTGTTATAAGTATCTGCGCTACAACCTGAGAATAGTCGAGGAAGAACTTATCGTAGATGTGCATAAGCTCACACTGACCCACCGCGGCTGCCGCCTGCTTATAGCGAAGCTCCTTCGGGCGGTTGGTCATACCGAGCTTTGACATTCCGACGCCTATCGCACCCGATGTCACGAGCACAACATCAATGCCCATATTCTTCACATCCGAAAGAACACGCGCAAGTGTTTCCAGATGACGAAGGTCAAGCCTGCCTGTTGTATGGGTGAGCGTTGATGTTCCGATTTTTATAACTACTCTCTTTATTGATTCTGAAGAAAACACTTTATCTCGCCAACTCCCGTAATGTATTTATATCTTGTATGTGCCTGCCTCTATATCTGAGATCATATCAACGCGGAGTGCGTGACGTCCACCCTCCGCCTCTGTGTCGAGGAAGATGTCGACGAGCTCAATGGCAATACCCTCACCAATAACTCTTGCACCAAGGCAAAGAACGTTTGCATCGTTGTGGAGTCTTGTGTATTTAGCTGAGAAATGCTCTGAGCAAACAGATGCACGGATTCCCTTGACCTTGTTTGCCGCAATACTCATACCGATACCCGTTCCGCAAACGAGGATACCGAAGTCAGCTTCCTTTGAAGCGACAGTTGTTGCTACCTTGTACGCAAACTCGGGATAGTGGCTTGACTCTGCGTTATATGCGCCGACATCAATAGTCTCGATTCCGCGCTCATTGAGATGAGCGATGATTTTTCCCTTCATCTGGAAACCTGCGCTGTCTGCACCTAATACTACTTTCATTTTTACTACCTGCTTTCATTCTTTATTTTTTCAAGTCTTTCCCGCTCTGCCTGCGGAAGACGAATATACTCGGGTTTGAGCTCACTTGCGCTCATCGGCTCTGCCGTCTCTGCAAGGAGGGCAACATACGCCGCTCTTTGATATCTTATATGCTCGGGCGCAATGGCAAATATGCCGTCCGAACTCCTGTGACAGAGCTCGGCCCCGTCGCCCGTAAAGATTACGTTTTCCTTATCCGAAAGCTCGCGCATAAGCTCGGGTATCGAAATTGCGCGGTCAGGACAAAGGCGCGAAAGAACTCCGTTCTCCGCCCTGAAAATTGCGTTATAAACCTGATTTGCCCGCGCATCCATAACAGCGCAGACCGTTCCGTCAATATGCGAAAGTCCCACCGCCGACGAATGAAGGGTCGAGACTGCAACACACGGAATATCAAGGCTCCATGCAAGACCTTTGACTACCGACATTCCTATGCGAAGTCCCGTAAATGAGCCGGGGCCCTCGGAAATTGCGATTCGGTCAATATCAGATATCTTGAGCTTTGTCATTGAGAGAAGCCACTCAACAGACGGCATTATACTCACGCTGTGGGTAAGACCGCAGTTGAGAAACACCTCTGCAAGGACCTTTCCGTCCTCTGTAATACAGACGGAGGCGGCTTTTGCCGAGGACTCTATTGCAAGTATTCTCATTATAAGACCTCCGATACTGTAATTGTGCGCGCATTCTCGTCGTCTTTATCGCGATCTATCTCTATAACGTGCGAAAAGCTTATATCATCTGCGTTTTCTGACCACTCTACCATACAGATACCGCCACGTGTGAGATACTCATCAAAGCCTATCTCGAAAAGCTCGTCTGCACTACCAAGCCTGTAAAGGTCAAAGTGGAAAAGCGGCGGAGTTGTGTTGTACTCGTTTACTATCGTATATGTAGGGCTCGTGACGCGTCCCGTCTCACCAAGACCACGCGCAAAACCACGGACAAATGCAGTCTTCCCGACGCCCATACCGCCACGCATTGCGACAACAGCACCGCGCGGAAGCTTTTTTGAGAGCTCTTCGCCGAGAAGCTCGGTTTCCCTTTCACTTTTAGTATAGTACTTCATCCTGCCACCAACGTTTTCTTTTTATTATACAATTATTTGCTGTCCTTTTTCAAGACCTCACGCATCTTTTCCTCAATTTTATCACACACCCCTGCATAAAGCAAACACCCGAGGTTCTCCTCGGGTGTTCTAGTGGGTTATGCTATCAGTCTGAAAGTTTCTCGAGGCTGTTAGTGGTCAGATCCAACCGATACCAGCCAAAATCTTCTTTGGCTTCTCGAAAGAAAACCGAGTTGCCTGCGATATTTATCTCGGCGGCGTTGATATCGAGAACAATTTCCTTTTTGCTTCCATCCTTTGTCATTCTGTATATTTTTCCGTCTTTTTCACGCGTTGCGTAGTATATCCAATCTCCCAACAAGTTGATCGAATTGCAACGCTCTTCGTTTATGCATTCTTCCTGCAGAGTTTCTTTATTGAGACGGAAAAGCCTTAGTGTTTCTTCTCTTTCAATATAATAAATATATTTTTCATCAAGAATAAACTGCAATACTTTTCTTTTAAGTATCCTTCGTTTGTTCTCTCCCGATATATCCATTGCCCACAAAAATTCTTCATCCGCCGTGTTTGTATAATATATTGTATCTCCGTCCACAAAAAAATCAGTGACCTCTTTTGCAAGAAGCTTTTTCTTTCTTCCGTTCAGATCACAGCAATACACTTTCCCTGCATCGTCATTAAAACCGGATAATCGATAATAAAGCTTTTCTCCGGAGATTACTACGTTTGAAACCATTCTGAAGGTTATAAGTTTATGACTCTTCTTTCCGTCCAAAGACATCCGCTGCAAAAAACCCGGGAAACCGTCAATATAATAAATATAGTTTCCGTGAGCATTGAGCTCGTTGAAGCCTTTTTTTACGTCAAGTATCTTTTCTTTTTCCTTGAAATCTTTACTTGCTCTGTATAGTGTATATACATTATCACGGTATTCCTGGTAATAACAGTAGTTGTCGTCCTCTGTCACATCTCCGTAATTTGCCACGTTTCCAGCTGTGTTTCCAAGCTGTGTGCTTATCGGCTTTTCGTCGTTGTTTCCACATGATGTGGTTGCAAGCACCAAAGCCAACACAAACGCCAATAACATAACCTTTCTCATTTTTCTACCTCCCGGAATTTGCCAAATGGATACCGTATTGCACCCATTGGGGATCATCTTTGTCCATTGTATACTTGTTTTTATAAACCCACTCAGGTAATCCCATCTTTTTGCCGACATATGCCATATTCATATTTCCGAGCTTGTCTGCGCCCATCAGTTCTCCGTCGAAATATATCCAATCAAGCCAGTTTCGATAATTGCTTTTTGGCTCATCTAAATAGTACCCATCAAAATACTCACCCGGAACACGCCAATCCTCTTTATACTTGTAGTCCCAATCGCCATAATCCGTTTTTGAGATGAGGTATAGTGATGATGGAAGTATATTCTTGTCATCAATTAAATTATACAAAGATCCCGGAAAACTTTCTTCAAAGGATTCTTTGAAATTTACTGCCTCTTTTGCATTTCGGTGTAAAAGATCCATAATCTCATCCTGCCCATACTTTAAGGCACTTCCTTCTCTTGCAAGTTTTCTTACTTTTTCGGCGGTTTCATGCAATTCTTTTTTTCTGGTATCGTCCGCCTCATACCATCTTTTGCCCAAATCCTGAAGAATTTTATAGGCCTCGGAATTTGCACCAAATTCTTTCAAATCCGGATTGTCTTGTTTCGGCGAATCGGCGTACTCGTTAAGGCCTGCGAGGAAGTCGTCGTTTTGCTTTTCGGCTTCTTTCAGTACCTTGTCGGCAACTCCTGCACGCTTGTCGGCATTGGCGCGGATTTTTGCGAATTTTTCTAGCTGCTCTTTTTCCTCGTTTTCGTATTGCCTGAACCCCGCGAGGAAGTCGTCTTCTTCCTCTTCTTTGCGCTTTTTCTCTTTTGAAACTTCGGTTTGGGCTTTTTTTACTCCCTCACCAAGAACCGCGCCGAGTTCTTCCCACGGGTTTTTCTTTTTACCATACGTTGTTGTGTACTGTGTACTCAATTTTTCACCTTCTTATTTTATTATATTTTTCTTTTTTTGTAAATACCGCAGGGGATGTGTGAGAGAAGGCTCTCTCACACATCTTCATTTTATCCGCCACTTGCAGTAGGTTACTGAAGCTGCGGTATGGGTGCGGGCGAAGGTGTTGCACCTATCGCCTCTTCCTCGCGGGCCTTGAGCTTTGAGATAAGCTTGCTTTTGTTTCTCAGGTACTGCTCGGGGATTCCCTCAAGATATGTTACGACATCGGAAATGATGCCCTTAGAGAAGAGGTTGTCCATAGTCTGTACCTGCATAAGCTCGCTCCAGTACGCAGCAGAGCCGATATCGACCTTGAGTGAGAGCCCTATCGCGCCGCCACTTGAGAAGTCGAACAGCTCGTTTGAGACCACGTCGTCCGTCTCACACCTTACCTCGCGAAGTCCGTAGTCTACACTCATCATATCTATAAGCGTTCTTACATAGTCCTCAGTAAAGCGGCGATATGCAAGCTTCTGAAGCTCAAGAGGCATTGCGGAGGCTTTTTGCGTTGCGATAATTGCCGAGGTGTTCTGTGGATTTATATTGCCGAGCGCGGCATCCGATGCGCCGAGAAACTCAAGTGTATACTGTATCATCTTATCAATGAGCACAAGCACCTGGTTTGACACATCGGCACCGCGGAACGCCGAGGCAATAGCTTCGTTGGGGTTGCCTATAACTCCGATCGCCTGACCGACCTTATTTGACCAACCTGAGATTTTTGTTGCGTCGTATATTGTCTTCGGGAAAGCGTTTGCCTTTGCCGAGTGTATCGCCATTGCAAAGAGCTGGTTTATGCTTATCTGATTCGGGATAAGCCCCGTTATCGCCGCAACACCGTGGCACGAGTTTTTCACCTTTTCCCACGGCATTATTGCAATGGGGTATCTATGGTAGCCCGTGTCCCACTCCTCGCGGATTACTGCGTTTTTCGTGGTCTTCATCGCGTGGACTGTACCGTTTTCCTTCCACAGCTTGACAAGCACAGTCACAAGGTCGTCGTTCTGTGCCGTACCGCTTATGTCGTACATCTCGCTCTCGCGGTCAGACACTATGGCATACGTATCCGCCTCACTCATTCCGGAGAGACGTGCTTCTTCGCGCACGGAGTCAACCATGCGCCTTGTCTCCACGAGGATATACGGCTGCTTTTGTACATCGCCCGAATACGGGTTTCCGAATATCACGCTTGTGTTGTCGAGCACCTCGCACTCGATTCTTCCGCGCGCAACACCGCCCGTTTCGGCGTCGGCGTCAAAGTAGAAGTAGAGAACGCCGTCGCCGTCTACCGCTGCGTTTCTTATGACATCGCGCGACTTTTCCTTTATCTCGGAAAGCTCGATTACGCGCTCCACCTCCCGCGACCATATATCCGCCTTTTTTGAAAGCTCCTCTGTCGGGACAAAGGGAGTAAATGCAACTCCGACATCATCTGCAACTATCATTGAGATGAAGTAGTTCACAACTCTTTTAAGCACGTTGATTACAGGCTTTGGAAGGTCGGGGGCACGAAGCCCCTCCCACTGCCTTCCAATGAAAAAGTTTTCGTTCTTTCGCACAGTTTCATAAAGTCCGAGTCCGCGCTTGTAGGAAACACCTGTGTTGTATTCCTTCCATATTTTTTCGGGTGTTTTATTCATCCTCATTCTCCTTTCCAGCGTAGTTCAAGAGGTTCTCCCACTGTTTCTGTGCCTCAGCACTCATGGTCTCCGAATACGGAAAAGCCTCGTCATGCTCATCTTCATCCGCCTCATAGAAACTCCTTTCAAAGAGTACTCCCGAAGCAAATATTAAAGCTCCTGCAAAAAGTGATAACATGCACCAGACCATAGCCTATCTCCTCCTTGCTATTTCATTGAGCTGCTGTAAGCTGATTCCGAGCGCTGCTGCTATCCGAGCGTTTGAATAGCCTTTACTTGCAAGCGCGTATGCGCGGTCCCAAAGCTCTTGCTCGCGTTTTCTGTCAGCTTCAATCGCGGTCTGGTATACTGTGTTTTGCTGTGCTGCAATTGACTCTGCCGCCTCTATACCGTGCTTATACACAAGCATTTCGTATTCTGCAATCGCGTTTGCAAGCTCGATATCGCCATTGTTTTTCGCCTCGCGGTATGCGGAGTCAAGCTCCTGCATATAGAGGTTTCTGTCTCTCGCGTTATCCGAAAGTGCGGACTGATAAGCGTTTGCTATCTTCATTTTGGACGTCTCGGCATAGCCCGAGTTTGAAAGTCCTACCTTTGCAAGGCTCTCTGCTGCTGCACCGTATGGGTTTGAAGCGTTCACGTATGCGGTATATGCATTTCGGTTTGCCTCATTGTATCGGGCATCGACGTTTTTTCTCTGGTCGTCAATTTTTGCAAGGTTTTCGCTTGTGGCTTTCTTTATTGCCTCCTGCTTCTGCGCCCCTGCATTTCTTATGTTCTGCTCGTACGTTCCATACGCGTGCTGAAGGTCATTCGTTATGCTGCCCGGTGTCTTTACTCCGCCTGAGCTTGTGAGTGTGTATGTTCCGCCTGCTGTAGGAACTGTTGAGCCCTGCTCGATTCTCTGGGTGCCGTAGACATCCTTATATGTCTTACCATCAATTATGTAGCCCTGCTTACTGCTGCCGTCGGGTGCCTGATAAATTACTCCTGTTACTTTTCTACTCATATTTCTTTTCCTCCTATTTTTTAATTTTTCCGTAGAAATATCTTCTTACTATTCCGCCAATTCCGAATGCCTGATTATTTTCGGCGTTTCTGCAAATTATCTGGATTGCGCTGTACTTTTTTAACCTCGTATTAAGCGATACCACTGCATACGGACTCGTGTTGAATGTGAAATTCCCAAAGTCGATATCTTCGAAGTTAAATATGCCGATATCCTTTTTTACCGCCTCGCGACCAAAGTCGGCATCCGTACGTATGCATACGGAAATACCCGAATGGTTATACGACTTGAGAAAGATTCCCGTCCCCGCCTTTACAAGAGTTTTTTCTTGCATAAAGTTACCGTCGTCAGAAAAATTTGTAGACCACTCAGCAACTATCGGATCGCCGTCATCTGAATACGCACACGACAACAAGTCTCCCCGCTCATTTTTCATATCGTCGTTGAATCTGCAGAGCCGTCCGTCTTTCGTTCCGAAATAGAGCGCGCCTCCGCGTTCGTACATCGCTGTTGCGGGGATGTTTGTCCAATAGTACCACTCATACTCAAACGTACCTGTTTTGTTTCCAAAATACGTCTTCTGTCCCGCGTCGGCAACGTAGCAGTTTCCATTTATGCAAAGGAGAAGATATCCGTTCCACTCGCACATTGTGGCGTTTTTGAGGTCTTTCTCCCTGAGCAGTCTCTTGTTTATCCTTGATGAGCGGATATTGAGCGCTCGCTCACTTGAAATATCCTGAAGTGCAATTGCATATACACCGTTGCGCGTGAGATATACCGGGTCGTCAAGGAATGTACATACCGCGCCTCGCGCTATCGCACCGATACCATTTGTGCCCTGCCGTATCGGGAAAATCACGGTTCCGTCAGAAAGGCTTGAATACGAGCGCATATAGATGGTCGCATCATCGCCGTCGGCTTTGAGTATTGCCTGAGCATCGCCTGTTCTCAAGTATCCCATAATAGGGCTTGATGAAACACCGACCTCCGTGTAGTTTATATCGGGGACAAAAAGCGGGTCGTTTACGCCCGAATACCAGTCGGCATTCGGGTAATCGGTATTTCCCGAAAAGAACACGCGGTTTTCAAAAACATCGATACAGGTACACTTGTTTATCCTGTCAGGATACCCTTCAGGAGTCGAGAAAAACTCGACTACTATATCGTTTTCAGGCGAACGAAGACCACCGTCATAAATCTTTGTTATGTTCGGTTTGCAGAGTATGTATCCGCTCTTTTGTACCTTACAGTTTCCTATAACAAGGTCGGCATCACTCAGGCTGTTGAATTGTATGTCGTCAAACATTTCGGACACCGCACCGGGAAGGTCAGATTCACGGGAACTGTATATTGCACTGCCGTTATCCTCTCCCGGAAAAGTGCCGTGAAAGATTTCCTTGTCCATCAATACACTCTTTATCACGACGGTCGAGTCTTTATCAATGAGCCCGTCAAGTTTGAGTAGCATCGCGCCACTCTTTAACGTAAATGTATTCCTTCTCTTGCCCGAAATAAGGTTAATCATTGCACTTTCCGGAACAATTCCGTCCGAAACTGCTTTCCCGTCAATGTCTCTCATTGCTTCGCCGTTTTGCCACGACTTGTAGTTTTCCATATACTTGACATATGTATCCTCGAGTGTCATGACAGCGCCGGAAACCATCGTTGTCGGAGCATACACTTTTTCGTATCGGTCGGCACGCGTGCAGGTCTCCCCGTCGTAGACGAGATACTCACTTCCCGTGAGAATACATAGTTTTCCCTTGAAGTATTTTGCACTTGACCGAGAATCAGCAACTCCTGAGAGAAGCTCCACGGGGTCATCCTCATCTTTTCCGCTCCAGGAATAAATCTTATCGCCTGAGTGGATGATAAAACACGCGACACCGTCAGTCTCTTCGTTGTCATAGCCGAAAATGCCGTTGATTTTTCCCTGAAGTGTTTTGAGTGTTCTCCACCCCACGCGCTTTTCAGGGTAGCCGCCGCTATCAGAAATTATATTTTCCGCATATGGTGAGTGTGTATCGTCTACAAGCGATGCGTCACAGGAAAAGTCCACGCCCTGAAACCCTGTATACGTTTTGGTGTATACGGTGTTTCTTGATGGTTTTGAAAACCTTGATTTGTTTACCATGCTTCCTCCCCCCTATACGAGACTAAAAGCCCAATTCGGTTTTGTAGCAATGAGCTCGTCCCAGGATGAATACTCCGTTGTCGACCAGTCTGCATTGTCTGTTGCCGTTTGTTTGAATGTTGCAGTTTTCCCTGTGGCAGTGTCGCTCAAATGTTCAACAACAGAAACAAGGCTTTTTGCAGAGAGTGGAGAATGCTGGAAGCTTATACTGTTTCCGATAACACCCTCGATAACGATATTCTGTAAAGCATTGTTTTCAAGAAACACATTTAAAAATGTCTGTGACCCGTCATCAAGAAGTATTAACTTGTCTATAGTCTGCAAAGCTCTGCAATAAGCAAACAACTGAGTTATTGAGTTTTTTGCACTTCTCGTGTCAACTACGCCGATGTTCTTGACATAATATGCTCCGACAAACGTGTAAGTCATATTTGTCGCGTTTGAAAAGTCAACATCTATTTTTGTGTCGGTTATGCGTGTATTATTGTACATATAGCTCGCGTTTGACGGCATCGGCTTGTACTTGGGTTTGTATGTTTCATCAGTCCATCCCCAATATGCAAAGCCATAATTGTATGCCGTTCGATTTCCGTTGGCTTGGTAGTTATCCCAAAAGTTGTCGTATTCGGCGACCTTACCCGCCGCAAGACCCTCGGCATAGCCTTCAGCCTTACCCGTCGCAAAACCCTCGGCATAGCCTTCGGACTTACCCGCCGCAAGACCCTCGGCATAGCCTTCGGACTCGCCCTGTTCACGACCCGTTTTGAGTCCGGCCTCGTGACCGTCGTAGTACCCACCATTGCGCGCAACTTCGCAACTCCACTTAACCATACTTTTCATATCAGCAGGCAGGTATTTTATATCGTCAGAGTCGCCATTGACCTTGCGAAGCTCATCGGCTATTTCTTTATAATACTTATCGTCTGTCATTCCTCTTGCCATCAGAATCCCACCTCATCTAAATTCGTAATTGAAGCTATTGCCTCAGCTATGGCTCCGTCTGCATACTCCTTCGCACGTGTCTCAGCTTCAGCTGCGCTTCCCGCAGGGTCATAATTCGCACCGAGACCGTCTGCATACTCCTTCGCTCGTGCCTCCGCCTCAGCTGCGCTTCCCACAGGGTCGTAGTTTGCACCGAGACCGTCTGCGTAGGCTTTTGCCTCAGATACCACCGCCACCTTTGTGTCAAGAATGTCATTTTCAAGCTCGGCTGCCTTTTCCGTAACCGCATCAACAAGGGCATTGTGCTTTTCCTTTATCTCTCCGTCGCTCCTTGCATCAAAAAGGGCCTTCAGCGCCTCAGCAGTATACCCTGACTCTGACGGACAATCGGGAAGATCCGATATACTTGTGGCATAGTTTTCTATTTTACAGTTTTCAAAGCTCATTTCTTTTCCTCCTTTTTATGAAAAATTGAGCATGTCCTCTATTTGTCTTTCAAATAAAGGTGTTTCTTCTTTTTGCGTAAGCTTCATCGCAGGGGCAGGTCTCCCTGCAACAAAGTATCTTATCGCATCCGGCGCGTGGGTGAGCTCGTGAGGGTTTCGCGCCACATCATTTGGGTTTTTGCCGTCGGTCAGAACCTGAGGCAGTGTTCGTATCAGGTTTCTGCAGTTTGAAAAAACGCGGATGGACGCGCACATCTGTCCCGTTTCGTCACGGTACGGCGAGAGCCATTCTTTCAAGTTGTACCATCCCTGCACACGGTCGTTCTGCGCCGCAACAAGTGGCACTCCGTTTTCCGCAAAGATTTCTGCCGCACTCTTGCCCGTATCCTGACGTCTGTTCCACAGGTCAGGCGGTGCAATGTTTGCATACACCTTTTCGTTCGTGTTTGCGCAAATCTTCCGCGCTGCAGCGGAGATTATAAGTCCGCTCTCGTAAAGCTCGCGATAAACGTATGCGCGACCGTACACATCAAGCGCTATCCAGTACCCCGCAAGCATATCAAGACCGTAGTCCATAACGAAGTACCTCCGCCAGTCGCGTGGTATCTCAAACGGTTTTATCACGTGGATATCGCGGTTCCATTCCGTAAAATACTGACCGTCGAAGATGTCCCAGTTACCGTAAAGCAGTGCCTCGCGGTCTTTTTTCGATAACAGAAGCAGGCGCTTTTTGTAGTCGGGGTCGGATTTCATCAAAAACGTATTGTCCGTGACGCGCGACGGAATGAAAATACGTCCGAGATGTTCCTCATTCGGCTGACCGATGTCGATAAACCGTGCCTTTACCCAGGCATGCCCTATGCCACCCGGGTTTGTCGAGCTCTTCACCTGCTTTGGATACCCATTCGCGCCACGCACACGCGATATGAGGTATACATACATCTGCTCGGTAAAATGTGTAAGCTCGTCAAATCGGATTATGTCATACTCCGCAGACTGATACCTGTAAACGTCGTTTTCGCTGTCACAGTACCCAAAATCGATAATTGAGCCGTTTTTGAAAATCCCCTCGTGCTGCGCACTTTTGTATTTGAAAATTTCACGTGGGTATAGCTCAAGCGCACTTCGTATAATCGATTTTTCAAGTTCCGGATATGTACGACGTAAAATCAGCTGCTTTGACTTTGGATATGAAAGTGCAAAGACAAACGCATCAACAAGCTGACCGTATGACTTTCCCCCGCCTGCCGCACCGCCAAAGAGAACCTCACCGCTTTTTGCGGCTATGAACTCACTCTGGCGCGGTGTAACCTTAATCTCCATTACTTTCGCCGACAACCTTTACAACAACATCAAACGGCGACGCACCTTCGCCGTTCTCGTTGCCTAAAAGCTCCTCAATAAACATTGCGGCCTTCAAATCACCCTCAAGACTCTTTTTGACCTGCGCCATCGCTATTGCACGCATAACGCTCATGCCTTTTTTATCGGCGTTTGTTATTCCGAGCGTTTCGGCGTACTCCGGCGAAATCTTTTTCCTCACGATTTTTGAAAGCTCTTCGCGTATTGAGTTTCTTTTTTCTGCCATGCTCTCACCTCCTTTCATGCAAAAAGAGTGCACACGAAAATCTCGTGTGCACTCTCCGGCATTGTCTATATTATACCACAAATTTATTTTTAGTTTTGACAACTTTTTGACAACTTTTTATTCCTCTCCGGCGGGGAAAAGTGAGAGTGGATCAATGGGTTTTCCGTCCCTTAAAACCTCCAGGTGGAGATGGCTTTCCTCAAGGCACTCAGCAAGAGCGCTGTTCCCGATTTTGCCGATTACATCGCCTGCTTTTACACTCTCTCCCACTTTTTTCGGGATGTCATCCGAAAGATTTGCATATATGCTTATAAGACCGCCTTTGTGTTCAAGCTTCACAACATTACCCATCATATTATCGTGCATAACGCTTAAAACAGTTCCGTCGGCAATCGCTTTTACATCCTTGCCCTCTTCTCCTTTTATATCAACGCCCGAATGTATGCGCCAGTCTCCCATTGTCTTGCTTTTCACAAGCTCAGTATCAGAAAACGGAGCGACTATCGAGCCCGATACCGCCATGGTATAGACTACTTTCTCTTCCGCAGGCGGCGGAACTACCTTTTCTTCTTCCTTTACCTCAGGCACGTCTTCCGCCTTTGGTGCAGGGGCTTGTTCTTCTTTTTCTTCCTGAATATCGGGCATTTCCATGAGGGATGACGGTAACTCAAACGGAATTTCTTGCTCCACATTTTCTGCCACTTCCGTTTTTGTGTCCTGCGCGAGGAAGAAAACATAACCCGAAATTCCTATTGCCGAGATGCAAAGGAACAGGATTATGTAAAATCCGCTCTGCGCGATTTTACGTGAAAACTTGTCATATTTTTTCAAAGCAAAAGCACCTCCGAGCTTATTTTAGCCCGAAGGTGCCATTTTTATACTTTACACGTTGAATCTAAAGAGGATTACATCGCCGTCCTCGACAACGTATTCCTTACCCTCACTTCGCATAAGACCACGTTCGCGCGCAACTGCCGTACCGCCGCACTCGATCAAATCCTCATACCTTATTACCTCAGCGCGAATAAATCCGCGTTCAAAGTCAGTATGGATTTTTCCTGCCGCTTGCGGTGCTTTTGTGCCCTTGGTTATTGTCCATGCGCGTACCTCAGGTGTTCCTGCAGTGAGGTATGAGATAAGTCCGAGAAGTGAATAGCAAACCTGAATCATTCGATCAAGGCCCGACTGCGAAAGGCCAAGCTCTGAAAGGAACATCTCTCTTTCCTCTTCGGGAAGCTCAAGTATCTCCTCTTCAAGCTTTGCGCAAATCGGAATTATCTGAGAACCTTCACTCATTGCAAATTCCTTTAATTTGAGATAATACTCATTACCGTCAATTCCAGAAACAAAATCGTCCTCCGACATATTTGCCGCATAGATGACAGGCTTTGCCGTGAGAAGCTCAACTGTTGAAATAATCGCAGACTCTTCCTCGTCAGCGGAGAAGCTACGCGCACTCTTGCCCTCTTCAAAATGTGACATAAGTCTCTCGAAAAGCTCGACCTCGCGGAGAAGTGACTTGTCTCCCTTTGCCGCTTTCCTCGTCTTATCAAGACGGCGCTCAAGCATCTCCATATCGGAGAGAATAAGCTCATAGTTTATAGTGTCGACATCGCGGATGGGGTCAATTCCGCCCTCGACATGGACAATGTTATCGTCCGCAAAGCATCTTACAACGTGAACAATCGCATCAACCGCACGGATGTGGGAAAGGAACTTGTTTCCGAGACCCTCTCCCGATGCTGCACCCTTAACAAGTCCTGCAATATCAACAAACTCTACCGTTGCATACGTCGTCTTCTGTGTGTTGTAGAGCTTTGAGAGCGCATCAACGCGAGCATCTGGCACTGTGACCGTGCCGACGTTTGGCTCAATTGTACAGAAGGGATAGTTTGCCGCCTCTGCACCCGCATTTGTTATAGCATTAAAAAGTGTACTCTTTCCGACATTCGGAAGTCCTACAATTCCGAGTTTCATATCTTCTGCTCCTCTGAAATCATTTTCATCTTATTATATATTACATTTCGATATTATTCAAGGAAAACATCCGAGGTTTACTAAAACTTGTTTCTAAAAACCGTTTCGGAAACAGGGCGTTTGTTCTTGTGCTTCGGATTTTCCGCTACATCGTCTGCAGGGTATCCCATAACAAGAAGTGATGTGGGAATGTAACCTTTCGGAAGTGAGAATGCCGAGGCTATTTTTTCAGGCTCAAAGTACATAACCCAGGTAGAACCCACCCCAAGCGAATGTGCCCGGAGCATCATGTGCGTACATACGATTGACGCATCAATGTGCCCGCTCTGAAGTCCGTCAAACGGGCGTGTCCAGCACTCGCGCTCGTCGTAACAGACAAGAAGCGCGCACGGTGCGTTGAAATGATAGCTTGTGCAGCAGCGAAGCTTCTGAAGCTCAGCTTCTCCGTCTATCACAAGAATTTTCTGAGGCTGAAAATTGCACGCAGTGGGTGCCATATGACCTGCCGCGAGTATCTCGGAAAGCTCAGTCTCTGAAATCTTTTCGCTTTTGAATTTTCTTACTGAAAATCGGTTCTTTATAACCTCACAAAATTCCATATACACTTCTCCCAAACCGTTTTTCTATATTTTATCACAAATAAACGACATTGCATAGTATAAGATAAAGGAGTGATTTTTTTGGCATATAACAGGATAGCCGCGGTGAGGTATGCACGGCGGTGGGCATTTCGCAGAAACCCTGCCTTCTATAACTTTGACGAAATAGGCGGGGACTGCACAAATTTTGTTTCACAATGCGTTTTTGCAGGAAGCGGAGTTATGAATTTTTCCACAACTCTCGGCTGGTACTACATCTCGCCCGAGGTGCGCGCACCCTCGTGGACAAGTGTTCAGTTCTTTTACGACTTCATAACGCAGAACGAGGGTGTGGGTCCGTACGGAGTTGACGCACCTCTTGACCGCGTTGAAATCGGTGACGTTATGCAGTTTGCTTACGGTGGGAATGAGGATTTCACGCATACTCTTCTTGTTGTCTCGGTAGGAAGAAATCCAAACCCCGACAACATTCTTCTCGCCGCACATACAAACGATGCCTTCCGCCGTCCGTTTTCCTCATACGACATAACAAACGCACGCCTCCTGCACATAGAGGGTGTCCGCGGACAATAAAAAAAGCCCCGTGCAAGGGTGGCGCTTCATAGGGATAAAACGCCAAAAAACCACGATTTTGGCACATAACTGCATCAAAAAAGCTCCCAACCCGTCAGGGTTGCGAGCTTTTTTGTTTATCTGTACAAATTTACAAAGCCGAGGTCCTTTGTTGAATAGTCACCGTAGTAAGAAAGCATCGGGTAGAAAATCTCGTCGAGGAGCGCGAGCTGCATACATACAAGTGAACTCATCACATCAAACATATCATATTCGAGGCTATCATCTCCCGTAAACTCGTCAAAGAATACGGGGAATCCTTCCCAGACATCAGACTTCCTAAAGGTTTCCCTTCCGTGAGCCATCGGAGTTACATCGTTCTCGTCATAATAGTATCTGATTTCGGCGGTTGCAACATTATAATACGGAGAAAAAGATATATCGTTTCTCAGCACTTGACCTTCAGAATATATAATGAATGCAATCTTTGCCGTATCATTGTCGTCATCATAACCGAGTGCCCATATTATGGTATCTCCGTCATCGTCAAACTCCTGATAATATACCGGTTCGCCGTCAAGCTTTCCGTTTGCATACAACGGGAACCACATTTTAATCATATTAAATGCCGCTGTAGCATCGTCAAGAGCCGAGAAGTCGTATGTTCCGAAGGGTCTGTCCGAGCCGTCCTGTGCGGCAGCGGCAAGCGAATGTGCGTTCTGTTTTCTGTAACCCTTGAATGCAGATACGGGAATTGCAAGGTTTAAGTTCTGTCCGTCTTCGAAAAATGCAGAGGTTATACCTACAACCTTTCCGCTCTTATTTATAAGCGCACCGCCGCTTGAGCCCGGTGAAATCGGTGCAGAGGTCTGGATATATTTTACTCCGTTAATATTTCTCTCTACATTTGATATGAGACCCTCAGAAATAGTGTTCTGGAGACCTCTCGGACTTCCTATTGCATATACGGTTTCTCCGCCTTTTACAGCCTCTGTCTCAAGCTCAAGGTACGGGAAATCCTTTCCCTTAACCTTGATTATTGCCCAGTCGTTTTTCTCGTTATAGTCATATACACCCTCAAGGTCGTATATTTTACTTCTCCCCGGGCAGGTAATGTTTGCCGAATATGCGTTTTTTATAACGTGGAAGTTTGTAACCGCAGTACCGTCGCTTGAAATAAAGAATCCGCTTCCCCTTCCAAAGGCATTTCCGTCTTTGTCATAGAGCTCTATGTAAAATACGGCAGGTGAGCATTTTTCGTAAATTTCCTCAGCGCTCATACTTCCCTTTGTTGCCGCTTCCTGCTCAAAAACGCCTGTTTTATAATATGTGTCATACTCTGCAGCGGAAAATGCGCCTGCCGAAATAAGCTTCTCGGCAAGAGTCTTTCCCGTACCCTTGACCTCAGCTTCAAGAGCGGCATACGAAACAAGCACAACATCCGCGCGGCGGAAGTTCAGAACATCGGGGTTTCCGTCCATAATTCCCGTTTCTCTTGCGAGCGTGTACGGATTATCCCAGGTGAAATCTCCGTTTGTATCGGAATATCCGAGCGCGCGAAGAACGAATGTAATATACATTGACGCAGAGGCTGAGGAATTGCTTCCGAACTTCGTTGCAGAAATTCCCTTTGTGAGGTTGTTCTGATACGCAAAGCCGACGTATTTATCCGCCCAGGCAGGAACATCCAGGAACGGGTGCTTTCCACCCTTTGAGGTTGCCTCTGCCTCTTTTCCGAGGATTCGGATAAGCATAACTATCGACTCCACTCTCGTCGGTGCACGGCCGAGCGCGAAATCAGTTTCCGAAACGCCTTTGAAAAGGCCGAGTGACTTAAGACTATCTGCAAGTTCCTCCTCAAACGCAAGTGTTGTGCTTGCAGCAAGGACATTTGCCGGCACAAAGCCGATTACCATAACGGTACAAAGTATAAAAGCAATAACTCTTTTCATTTCAAGCTCCTCTCTGCCCTGATGAAATTTAATTTACTGTCTATATTGATAATATCACAACGCACCTCTTCTTTCAATAGAAAACCGCCGCAGAAACAAAAAAACAACCCCGTGCTGTTGCACGGGGTTTGGTGATCCACCGGAGGCTCGAACTCCGGACACCCGCCTTAAAAGGGCGGTGCTCTACCTACTGAGCTAGTGGATCATATCTGGTTGGGATGGCAGGACTCGAACCTACAATATCAGAGTCAAAGTCTGAGGTGTTACCGCTACACTACATCCCAGAATATTCCCAAAATAAGAGAATGGGGTGGGTAGCCGGATTCGAACCGGCGACCCCCAGAGCCACAATCTGGTACTCTAACCAACTGAGCTATACCCACCATAAAACAACTCTGATTAAAAATTGGCGCGCCTGAAGGGACTCGAACCCCTGACCCACTGCTTAGAAGGCAGTTGCTCTATCCACCTGAGCTACAGGCGCATATGGAGCGGGTGATGGGAATCGAACCCACGCGACCAGCTTGGAAGGCTGGGATTCTACCATTGAACTACACCCGCATGTGGGTGGCTCCGCAAATGTCAGCCTATGAATGATAGCATAAACATTCGCAGATGTCAATCCCTAACGGCAAAAAATCTGCATCTCATCAAAAAAGCCGCCCCGCACAGGCGAAGCGGCTTTCCGTCAGATCAAAATGCCGTTGCAGTGGTCCACCTCATGCTGGATGATCTGGGCCGTCCAGCCGGTGTAGGTCTTGAATCGGGTCTGGAATTTCTCGTTCTGGTACTGTACCTTGATGGACTTGTACCGCCTGGTCTTTCTGGTGCCGGAAAGGGACAGACAGCCCTCCTCCGCCTCATAGGGTTCCGCCGTCCGGATGATCTCCGGGTT
>JAZQDV010000011.1:0-7380 GCA_045546975.1 Eubacteriales bacterium | reverse complement strand
TTTAATACATGGAACGCAAAGATGGCAGAGATATGGTCGCTCGTCACGACTTCACCGCAAGACTTCAAGGACGGCGCGATTTGGAATATAGTTGAGGGCATAAACGGAGGACTGCAAGCGATAGGCTATGGCTTGTTAGTTCTCTTTTTTGCTATGAGCATATTCAAAAGCACGGCATCGTTCCGAGATTTCCAACGCCCGGAATATGCCTTGCGGCATTTTATACGCTTTGTTACGGCAAAGCTCGCCATAACTTATGCAATGGATTTGATGGTAACACTGTACACCATATGCGGCGGAGTTGTCGAGCAGATTGCCGGTTCTCTCGGGGGTATAGGTTCTGCAGCAGTAACTCTGCCGTCTGCGATAGAAACGGCGGTCGAAGAAGCTGGATTTTGGGCAAGTATTCCATTGTGGCTTGTAACAATCCTCGGCAGCCTTTTTATCATTATCATGTCGTTCATTATGATAATGTCGGTGTACGGTCGCTTTTTCAGGCTGTATATGTATACTGCAATAGCACCCGTGCCTCTTGCATCGTTTGCGGGTGAAGGTATGTCGCAGATGGGGAAAAGCTTTGTTAAGTCGTATGTCGGAGTGTGCCTTGAAGGTGCGGTTATCGTACTTGCGTGTATCATCTTCTCCGCTTTTTCAAGCGCAAGCACACCAACACTCGATACAAGCATAACAACGGTGACGATGATATGGAAGTATATAGGTGAAGTCATATTCAATATGCTCGTGCTTGTCGGGCTCATAAAGGGCTCGGACAGACTGATAAAAGAAATGCTCGGAACATAACAAAGGAGGTTGATGAAATGGAAGTGCGCATAAATAAAGAGATAAAGGATTATCACGAAAGCCTGTTCTTCGGTCTGAGTACACGACAGTGCTTTTGTTCGGCACTTGCACTCGGTGCGGCTGTCGGGATATATTTCGGATTGCGGGGATTCGTCGGTTCCGAGGTTGTTTCGTGGCTCTGTATCGTGTGTTCGGCTCCGCTTGCAATCGCAGGGTTCTTCACCTATAACGGGATGACTTTTGAGAAGTTTATCGTTGCGTGGATAAAGAGTGAGATAATCTATTCGGGTGTGCGCCCGTACCGTTCGGAGAATATCATATATACATTACATCAGGAGGTGGTGGAAGATGAAAAGAGGAAAAAGAAAAAGACCGTCCGCTCAACGCTCGATTCCGATTGATAAGCTGTATCGTGACGGGATAATAAAGTGCGGGAATGTATATTCAAAGTCGTGGCGGTTTTCTGACGTGAACTACGATGTAGCATCGGATGATGACAAAGAGCAGATGTTTCTTACGCACTCTGCAATCCTCAACGGTCTGCCATCCGATGCGTTTACAAAGATAAGTATATATAACAGAACTCTCGGCAATGAGGTTATAAAGCAAATGGTATCATCAAACGGGGACGAGAGGTTTGAACAGTATAAGCGCGAGCTCATTGACCTTCTCCATTCAAAGATGGAGGAGAGTAACAGTATCGTTCACGATAAATACATAACCGTATCAACAGAGAAAAAGAACCTTGAAGAAGCAAAGTCTTTCTTCACCCGTGTAGGAAACGACATTACGGCAGATTTTGCAAGGCTCGGCTCAAAAATAACGGAGCTTGAGTATAAAGAAAGATTGCAGGTGTTCCGTGATTTCTTCAGACCGCAGGATGAGGGCGCTTTTGAGTTTGACCTTAAGAAAGCTATGGCACGCGGTATTCACTTCAAGGATAGCATATGTCCGGACAGTATAGAGTTTCGCCGCGACCATATATGTATTGGAGATAAGTTTGCAAGGGTTATCTTTCTCAAGGAGTTTCCAACATTCTTAAAGGACGAAATGTTCTCTAACCTAACGGACTTCTCGCGCAATATGATGCTTTCGGTAGATATTCAACCGATGCCTACGGATGTGGCAATAAAGCTTGTGCAGAAAAAGATGCTTGCAGTTGAAACAGATATAACGAAGTGGCAGAACAAGCAGAATATGAACAACAACTTTTCTGCAAATGTACCGTATGATATGGAGCAAATGAGAAAAGAGATAACGGAGCTTCTTGATGATATAACCACACGCGACCAACGTATGATGTATGCAGTTGTTACACTCGTGCATATAGCTGATTCTCTCGATGAGCTGAACAACGATACGGAAACACTTATGTCCATTGGCAGAAAGTTCTTCTGTACCTTTGCAACGCTTAAGTTCCAACAAGAAGATGCTCTTAATACTGTCCTCCCGTATGGACTAATAAAGATTGATGCGGTACGAACTCTGACAACAGAGAGCGCAGCAGTGCTTATTCCATATAAAACGCAGGAGATAATAGACGAGGGCGGATTGTACTACGGTATAAACGCCATATCGCATAATCTTCTTATGTGTAACCGAAAACTTCTTCTCAACGGAAACGGTTTCATCCTCGGTGTTTCAGGCTCCGGTAAATCCTTTGCATCAAAAATGGAAATGGCTATGGTAGCTCTGTTCTCACCCGATGATATTATCATAATTGATCCGGAACGTGAATACGGTCCGCTTGTCTTAAAACTTGGCGGTGAGGTTATAAAACTCTCTGCGTCCTCACTGCATCATATAAACGCGATGGAGATAGATAAGGATACCTTCGGCGAAGAGAACCCGATATCAATCAAGTCGGAATTTCTCATATCACTTTTCGACCAGCTTCTCAAAAACGGCGATACCCACTTCGGCGTAGGTGTAGGTGCTATGGAGAAATCCATAATCGACCGATGCACAATACACGTGTTCAGTGACTACATATCCGGAAAGACAACTCGGATGCCGACACTTGTTGATTTCAGAAACGAGCTTTTGCGACAAAGAGAACCTGAAGCGCACAGCCTTGCGCTTTCTCTTGAAATGTTTGCAACGGGAAGCCTTAACGCATTTGCGCACGAAAGCAACGTCGATGTAAACCGTCGCATCATCTGCTATGACACACTGGAGCTTGGCGATCAGATGAAGTCGATAGGACTTCTTATTATGCTTGATAACATAATGAACCGTGTTATGGCAAACAGACGGCGAGGGAAGTATACGCGAGTATATATTGACGAAGCTCACTTGCTTTTTAAGAATCCATACAGTGCGGAGTTCCTGTTAAAGGCGTGGAAGAGATTTAGAAAATACGGTGGGCTATTGACGGGTATAACGCAGAACATTGAAGACTGTTTAAGAAATGAAACAGCGCGAGGAATGCTATCAAACAGTGAGTTTCTTCTAATGCTAAATCAGTCACCGTCTGACAGACGTGAGCTTGCGGATCTTCTCAATATTTCCAACACACAGCTTGGTCACATAACCAATGCGGCGGCAGGTAGGGGACTGATTAAAGTCGGCGGCTCAATAGTTCCGTTTGTGAATGATTTTCCGCGCGATACGGAGCTCTACGGACTCATGTCGACCAAACCAAATGGTGGATAAATATATACGGCGGCGAGAATGTTTTGTTCATTCTTGCCGCCGATATTTTTGCATACAGAAAGAGGTGTGATATATAATGGCGGATATAAAGAAGAAGCCTGACGAAGTTAAGATTAAGACGAAAGAGAGCATTAAATCAAGCACCGTTTCAGGAAAGCGGTTATACCCAAAGGATGCGAAGCTTAAGAAACTATTGCGCGAAAAGGAAGAACAGCGCGAGAACAAGAAAGCCGATACCGAAGCTGCCGAAACCGTTGAGTCTGCGGCTGAAACTACGGTTGACAAAATACGAAGCGGCGGCCGAGCGGTCGTTGAGAACAGAATACGAAAGTACAGACGAAATCAGATTAAGAAAAAGGAAGAGTATCTTAAACGTCAGAGTGAGCAACCTGATGTGCCCGAGCAAGCAACTCTGCCGGAACCCAAACCACCGGAAGAAAAGATGCGCGATAATGCCCGTCGGGAATATGTGAAGGATAAAGTTCAGATAAGGAAAAAAGAAAATGCCGATGTCAAACAAGAAAATTTATCTGAAACAAAAACGCCAAAGGATACAATGCGCGACAGTGCTCGTCGGGAATATGTCAAGGACAAGCTTGAGGTAAAACAGAAGGAAGAACGGGCACAAACCCGAGAGCCGGAAAGGACTTCTATTGAAACGCCGAAAGTGGAACAATCGAAGATAAAGACCAAAACCGATACACATAAACGTGCTGATATAAAGACACGGCAAAAGTATGCTGAATCGAGAAGGGTGAGAACTTCTTCAGAACAGAGACAGAAAACAAAAACACCATCGCGGAGCAAACTTGTAAAAACGAGGGACAGTGTATCAAATTCACCGAAAAGCCGTGTGAAAACGGGTAATGCATATTCAGATACCGCCAAAAAGACAAAGGTGATTTATAAAAAGAACCCGGCTACAAAGACCGCGAAGGAAACCGCTAAAAGAGTGAATAAAGAAGCGGCGAAGCGTGCTGCAAAAGGTGCTCGTGAGGCGGCAAAACGCGCGGCACAAGCGGCAGAAAAAGCCGCGAAAGCTACGGCGAAAGCGACACAGGTTATAGTGACAAAAACAATACAGCTTTTAGCTGCGGCGGCAAAAGCGATTGCTTCCGCTATTGCGGCGCTCGGATGGTGGGCGCTTGTTATCTTGGTAGTTATAATCATCATCTGCATAATAGCGTCGGTCATTGCAAGTCCGTTTGGTATATTTATATCGGATGAAGCGGCAGATCCGAGCTCTATACCGGTATCGTCGATAATAGCCGAGTGTAATATGGAGCTTTCAGAAAAGCTCACGGAGATAGAGGATAACACACCACATCACAGATGTGTTATAGAGGGAGAACAGGCAGATTGGAAGCTTGTGCTCTCTGTATTTGCTGTTAAAGTTGCAGGAGTGGATGATAATACCGCGCAGGATGTTGTGGTTATAGATGAAGCTAAAAAAGAAAAGCTCAAGACCGTCTTTTGGGATATGCACACGATAACCTCACGAGTCGAGGTTGAAACGGTTGGTGAGCTTACGCAGATAGTCCTATACATAACGATTGATGCAAAGACAAAGGATGAGATGATAACCAAATACTTTTTCGGGAGAAAACAAAAAGAAGCGCTTGAAACGCTTCTTGAAAACGGTGATGCTTTTACGGGAACAATGCAGAGCCTTGCAATATCCGATGTAACGGCAAAGGAAATACTGGAAGACCTGCCCGAAGATTTATCCGAAGAGCGAAAGCTTATCGTGAAAAAAGCGTGCTCACTCGTTGGTAAGGTAACATACTTTTGGGGCGGGAAGTCATCGTGCATAGGTTGGGATTCTGAATGGGGCAAGATGAAGACTGTAACAGCAGCAGGAAGTGTGACTACCGGCAAAACAAGACCGTTCGGACTTGATTGTTCGGGCTTTGTCACTTGGGTATTCATCAATGCCGGATTCTCCGAAAGTTACATAGGTCACGGTGTTGGAAATCAGGCGGCAAAGGGTGTTCGCATAACGTGGGATGAAGCCGAACCGGGTGACCTCGCGGTATATTCCGACAACTCACACATCGGCATAGTAGCCGGACGTAAAGACAACGGATACCTTCTCGTCATCCACTGCAACGCAGGTGCGAACAATGTGGTGATAACAGACGAAGAAGGTTTCGGATGGGCGGTGAAGGTAATGGATTAAAGTGATTACTATGGGAAATGAGTTTAATCAAATGATGGTATCATCTTTTTTTATTTTACTTGGTTGCATTCCGGTTTCATTCTTAATGAAACGAGCAAAATACTTCACATCACGGAAACCTGACATTTCGGATACTTCTTCGATTGAATAATATCCAGAGTGCAGAAGTTCACAGGCATATTCCAGTCTGAGGGAACTTATGTATTTCAGTGGCGAAATAGAAAAACGCGCGGTAAATGCTCTTCTGAAATAACTTTCGCTTGTGCCGAAAATTGCAGAGAGTGATGGAATGGATAAGTTGCTTTCTCTAAAGTGGTCGTGAATGTAATTTGAAATGAATGCAAGTCTGTCTTTCTCGGAATTGTTGTTGTGCTCAAGTGAAAGTGCAAGTTCAGAGCAAATACGATAAAAGTCGGCATACGCGTTATTTCTTCCGCTCGGCTTTGCGGAGAGCCAGCACGAATAAAGCGATGCAAACATTTCTTTTAAAAGAGGTGCATTGTGTGGATGCAAAACCGTTATTTCGTTTGGTAAGGGCGTATCGGTATCGAAATGAACAACGTATAGGTGTTCGCTACCATGATCAAGTGTGTATTGCATGCCTTTCGGCACAAAGACAATATCATTGCTGCTTGCGTAAATTCTCCTATTTCCATTTATGAAAGTGGCATCTCCACGTAGTCTGAAAGAGAGCGCGTGGAATGGACGGATTTCTGAATTTCTGATGTTAGAATTCCAGTGCAGATCAAGTGCGGTAAGTATTTTTACATTTGCAAGTTCGTTTGTGAACATAGATATCACCTCGCATATAACGTTACCATCCTTTGAAGTAAAAGTCAAGAATAGTTCCGAAAAATCCACATTTTTGTTGCGAAACGTGAGTTTACTTGTAGCTCTGCCGGATATATAATAAAGTAAAATCCACAACTATAAGGAGAGATTAAAATGGCAATTAAACACACAGCAGTAAGTTACTACGGCTTAAACTACGTAGAACACGCAAAAGAAGACTTCAAGGAAATGATAGAACACGGGTGCGATACCGTCATTCTTGCAATTACGGAATTTGATATCGACTTCTGGTTTCCGAATATCAACAACATCGTAAAAGCGGCACACGAGCTTGGGCTTCGCGTTATCGCGGATACATGGGGTATCGGCAAATACTTTGGCGGTGAGCAGGTAAGTTTGTTCTTACAGAATAATATCCACCACCGTCAGGTTTCTGCATACACAGGCGAGGTACTCAATGCCGCTTGCTTTAACACAAATTCCTTCCGCGACTATTTCAAGAACATCTGCCTGCGTCTTGCGCGTGAAACAGAGGTTGACGGCTTTTTCTGGGACGAGCCGCATTATGCATACCCGAAGTCATACGCATCCATCACAGGCGGTGCGGGTGATGACTGGGCTTGCCGTTGCCCGGAGTGTATGAAGAAGTTTGAGGAATACTACGGCTATGAGATGCCGAAATTTATGAACGACGACGTAAAGCAGTTCCGTTGGCGTGAAGCTCTCTTCACACTTTCAGATACATCAAAGGCACTTAAAGAGCTCAACCCGAATCTTGAGATTACCTGCTGTGTCCACGCAACGCTCAATTCTTACTATGTAACAGAGCTTCGCGGATATGACAACTGGGAAATGGTCGGTGCGTGCCCGTACTTCGACGTTTTCTCAACAACAATCATCAACTGGGATCTTCCGGAAAAGTTCTTCCGCGAGATTACCGAGAGAACCGTTGC
>JAZQDV010000010.1:0-470558 GCA_045546975.1 Eubacteriales bacterium | reverse complement strand
TGACGGATTTGACATCTGTAAATCATGTATAGATGGCGGTTTCACCTCCGTTATGATAGACGGTTCAAAATATTCTTTTGAAGAAAATATTGAACTTACAAAAAAAGTTGTTGACTACGCTCATGAAAGAGGAGTAGTAGTTGAAGGTGAACTTGGTAAACTTGCAGGTATTGAAGATGACGTTAACGTATCTGCTGAAGATGCTCAGTTTACAAAACCTGAAGAAGTTGAAGAATTTGTAACACGTACAGGCGTTGACTCACTTGCTATTGCAATCGGTACAAGCCACGGTGCGTTCAAATTCAAAGGCGAACCAAGACTTCGTTTTGATATTCTTGAAGAAGTTTCAAAAAGACTTCCGAACTTCCCGATTGTTCTTCACGGTGCATCTTCCGTTATTCCGGAATATGTTGATATGATTAATAAGTTCGGTGGAGATATGCCGGGTGCACAGGGCGTTCCTGAAGCAATGCTTCGTCAGGCAGCTTCAATGGCTGTATGTAAAATCAACATTGACTCTGACCTTCGTCTTGCTATGACAGGAACAATCCGCAAGTACTTTGCTGAGCATCCTGAACATTTCGATCCCAGACAGTATCTTTCACCTGCGAGAACAAACATCAAGGAGCTTGTAAAGCACAAGATAGTTAATGTTCTCGGAAGCAACGACAAGATATAACGAAGAATAACTAACTTCAGGTGACAGACTGCTCTCGTCGGTTTGTCACCTGTATTGTTTTAGGTTGGGGTATATTGAAAAATAGATACTTATTTTGGTTTTGCGTTTCGTTTGTTATAACGACACAGCTTTCCGCATATTGCACGAACACACTTACGTTTCTTTGTGTACTTATAACGGTGGCCTCGCTTACCGTATTAGCTCTGTCAAAAAACGGGTTCAAGGTTGCGGCTGTACTTGTTGTTGCTGCTATGTGCTTATCCGTAATCTGGCATAATTTCTATGTTGAAAGCAAAAAGTTTCCGCGAGAGTTACTTCACTCAAAAGATGAAATGACCTTTGAGGTACTTTCATACAGCGAGAGGACATCGAACGGAAAGGGGATCGGCGTCACTGCCGGATTTAAGTCAGGTGAGGAAAAATACAGAGCAAAGCTATATGTTTCAGACACACAGATTAAGCTTTTGCCCGGTGATTTTATTTCTTTGACCCCACACTTTTCAGAGCTTCGGAACGCAGAGTCCTTTGCAGAGGAAACATATTACAAGGCGCGATATATTGATGCAATCTGTTTTGCAGACGATATCACACTCCTTCCTGAAAATAAAAGAGGCAGCATAAAATACCTTCCGCAGTTTTTGGCAGAGAAGTTCAAGAGTAAAACGGAAGAGCTTTTCGGGGAAGAAGCCGCCTCGTTTCTTAAAGCGCTGATACTGAGCGATAAGGACGGACTTTCTGAGCAAACCGAGCGAGACCTTCGTGCCACGGGACTTTCGCATACAGTCTCAGTTTCGGGGTTCCATATATCTTTTATCGTCGGTCTCCTCCTGCTTATAACAAAGAACAGATACTTAAAGCTGCTATTTATACCGATAATATTCCTTTTTGCGTTTATGGTAGGAGCACCGTCATCTGCTTTGCGCGCAGTGATCATGCAGACGCTACTGATAATTTCTGCAATAGAGAAACGAGAATATGACTCATTGACTTCACTTTCCTTTGCGGGATTTGTGCTTGTTGTGATAAACCCGTATTGCGCGACCGATCTCGGTTTTATTCTATCGTTTTTATCTTCGTTCGGTATAATTTTTCTTCATAATAAGCTTATGGGGATTTTTCGTCCGTTACTTGATAAATTTTCAGGAAAGGGAAAGAGAACGGTATACGGATTGCTTTCTGTTCTTTCGGTTTCTTTATCGGCAACGATTTTCACAGCTCCGATTCTTGCATATTCATTTAACTATATATCTTTAATTTCGCCTATTTCAAATACCGTGCTGAATCCGTTTATAACACTTGTGTTCTCACTTGGAATAATCGTGATTCTGCTTGGCTTTGTTTATTTCCCGCTTGCACGAGCGTTAGCTTTTATTTTGGAGGCTATTATAGGAGTTGTTATGAACACTATCCGCGCTATGGCAAAAATACCGTTTTCTGAGGTTGTGGTGAACAATCCGTCGGTTGTAATATTTATATGCCTTATCTGTCTCATACTTATATACTCAATATACGTCGGCAGTAAGAAAATAAGACCCGCAGTCACGGCCCTGACGGTCGCGGTTTCTTTGGCAACGCTTTTTGTTTCCTTTGTTGTAGGTTATCGTGATACGGGAAAAGAAGGCTTTAGGGTTGATGTTCTTGATGTGGGTCAGGGACAATGCATTGTTATCACGAAGGAAGACGCATGTGCAGTTGTCGATTGCGGAGGAGATAAGGATGCCGGGAGTATTGCAATATCGCATATTTTGAAAAACGGGATATCCGATATAGATGCTCTTGTTCTGACACATGGACATGCCGATCATACAAACGGTGCCAGAAGTCTTGTGAAAACAGTGGCAACGGACAAGATATATATGCCTGCAGCAGATAGGGAGAATGCACAGTTTATAAAAATTTGCGAAGACGCGTCTGATGACTGCGAGACAGTTTTTCTGGAAGAGAGTGCAAGGGTCGATGTCGACGGAATAGACCTTGAAATTCTGACACTTCCGGAGGCGAATAGCGAGCAGGAAAACGGGCTCGTTATAATTGTACACGATGGGGAATATGAGCTTCTTATAACAGGTGATATTCCGGCAACGTGTGAAAAGCTCATACTTGATAAACTCCCTGACTGTGAAAGCTATATTGTAGGACATCATGGCTCAAAAAGTTCATCATCGCAGGCTTTGCTCAATAAAGCTCTCCCCGAACTCTGTGTAGTATCGGTGGGCATAGACAATGGATACGGTCATCCGTCGCCCGACACACTAACGCGCATAGACGGAATAGGCGCGACGGTTGCTAGAACGGATATTTCAGGAACGCTTACATTCTACTCAAGAGAGGATAGAAAGCAAAATGACGATCAAGGAATTCAAGACTAACTTAAAAGAGGGTAATATATCAAACCTCTATGTGTTTCACGGAGAGGAAGGGTATCTTCGCGAGTATTATCTTTCTGAGCTTCAGAAGGTAGTTGTCGGAGACATGTTACCCGAGTTCAATCTTGTTATATTCAATAAAGAAGTTACGTTTAATGAGCTTTCTGAGGCGGTGGAAAGCTATCCTGCGATGAGTGAGAAAAAACTTGTGATCGTGCGTGATTTTGACGTTGTTTCGGCAAATGCTGATTTTTCGGAGAAAGCGCAAAAGTTGTTTTCTGATATGCCTGAATACTGTGTTCTTGTGTTCGTGTATGCAAATATTGAATATAAGCCAGATAAACGAAGAAAGCTTTTCAAGACGATTGAGAAAGAGGCAGATATTGTAGAGTTTTTGCCTGCTTCAAGAACTGATTTATTATCCTGGATAAAGCGCAGGTTTTCTGCAAACGGAAAAGAGATTTCAACTGACACGGCAGATTACCTTATGTTCTATTCGGGAGAGCTTATGGAACATCTAATTCCCGAAATTGAAAAGATAAGCGCATATTCAAAGAAAAGTGAAATAACAAAAGCGGATATTGAAGAGATAGCTTCTAAAAACGTTAGTGCTGTTGTTTTTGATGTTCTCAATGCAATAGCTGAAAAGAAATACACAAAGGCGCTTTCTGATATCAATGATCTCGAAGCGAGAAACGAAAAGCCGATACTCGTACTTGCACAGATAGCTCAGCAGTTCAGACGCGTGTATGCCGCAAAGCTTATTCTTGAGCGCGGCGGCGGAGCGCATGATGTTGCAAAGCTTTTTGAAATGCGAAATGAATATCCTGCGAGAATCGCGGTTGAAGCGGCAAGGAAAATTGATAAAAAGAGCGTAAAACGCGCGATAGAGCTTTCTGCAGAAACTGACGCAAAGCTCAAATTCGGCGCGGGCTGGGAAGCTATTGCGCAGCTTGTGGCAACTTTGGCTACAGGGGGATTTTGATGAGAAGAGTCAAGGAAACGATAATCGTCGAGGGACGTTATGACGCAAACACATTAAAGCAGTGTGTCGTAGCTCACGTTATCGAAACGTCAGGTTTTGGCGTGTTTAATGATGAGGAAAAGCGAAAACTCATACAACTTCTCGCAAAGAAGAACGGAATAATTGTTTTTACCGACAGTGATGGCGCTGGATTTGTTATACGGAACTTCCTGCAGGGCATTGTGAATGAGGGAACCGTAAAGCATGCATACATTCCTGAGATTGAAGGAAAAGAAAGAAGAAAAACAAAGGCTTCAAAGGCGGGCATTCTTGGCGTTGAAGGAATGAGCCCCGAGATCATTGTTTCAGCACTTGAAAGAGCGGGTGCGACCTTTGATGATGCAGGGGTCAGCGAAAGAGCAAACATCACAAAGTCTGATATGTACGAATACGGCCTTTGCGGTCGTGAAAACAGCGCAGCTCTTCGCGAGAAACTTGCATTGTCGCTCGGACTTCCGCGGCTTATGAGTGCAAATGCTCTTCTCTCGGCAATAAATCTCATTCTTTCAGTAGAAGAGTTTGAAAAAGCAATAAATAGCTTGTATTAATTTTTAATACCGTTGTGTTTTTTATATTACACAACGGTATTTTTTCATATAATTGCCTATGAGGTGATGTCGCTATATGAAAAGAGAGGATATAAAGACAAAAGCAACGCAAAAGAAGAAAAAAGGCAAAGGTTTTTTGTATTTCAGGTTGTTTCTGTGTTTTTTGATTATAGGAGGAGCGATCACGCTTAAATACATAAATGCACCGATAGTCCAAAAACTGTCAGAGGCAGTTAATGCAGAGCTTAAAGTGACGGATGCGATTGAAACAATTAATGGGATTGCGGAAAAGGGCAATGGCGTAATAGAGGTATTCCAAAAGGAAAAAGAGGAAAAGAAAGAGGAACAAACAGAACAGGTTTTTGAAAATGACTATTATATTGATGAAGAAATAAAAGAGATAGAAAAAGAGGTAGAGGAAGAAAATCAGAAAAAAGAAATGAGAGAAAAAGAGCTGAGTGTCGAGGCACTCAGCTTTCAAATGAGCGAGGAAGAACTATCAGACGATACAAAGGCAGAAGTTTTCAAAATTCCTCCACCTTCAAACAGCAGCTATACAAAAGAGCAAATAAACTTTAAGTACAAAGCCCCACTTTTTGGAGTTGTGACCTCACGGTTTGGATACCGTGACCATCCGATAATGGATGATGCAAGCTTCCATACAGGCATAGATATTGCAGCGAAAAGCGGCAAGGCAGTTACGAGTTTTGCAGACGGGAAAGTGGTTTCTGCGGGGAAAAACTCAGTGTACGGAAACTACGTGCTGATTGAGCATGCTTCAGGTATAAGAACGTTTTACGGGCATAATTCAAAGCTCTATGTAAAACAGGGACAAAAGGTATCTCTCGGTCAAAAAATAGCTGCGGTCGGAAGTACGGGTATGTCGACGGGTCCGCATCTGCATTTTGAGATACGGAAGGGAAATATAAGGCTTGACCCATCATACTATATTTCACCTGAAACTGTATGAGGAACGGTGGATTCCCGAAGGTCAAGATAAGCATACCGTTTCTGCTCTTGATATCGGTTATGTATGTGCTTGATGGAAATGCGCTTTTTTTACCCACGTTTATCGCCGTATTTATTCATGAAGCTGCACATATCATTGCCATACACTTGTGCGGTGGGGAAATAGACAGAGTCGAAGTGCGCGCTTTTGGGATAAGGGTGAATGTGCCGGAGCTTAAATATATGTCGTATAAAAGAGAAATAATAATAGCTGCCATGGGGCCGATTGCCGGAATTATAACGGCAATCATAGCGCTTCTGGCAGCTGATGTTTGTAAAAGTGATTCACTTTTATATTTTGCGGGAATAAACATCATCATATCGGGGATTAATCTGCTTCCTGTGTATCCGCTTGACGGTGGAAGGGTGATACTTTCGTCAATGCTGATGTTTTTTTCTGTTCGTGCGTCGTATGCTGTGAGCTATGTGCTCACAATAATATCAGTTGGAGTTCTTTTTGGACTCTGTGCAGTGTTAGCTGCAATGGGGAGTCTCAATCCGTCTCTTTTGGTTTTTTCGTTGTATATCGCAACCTGCGGCGTTACTGCTCGGGCGAAGCTTTGAGCTTTTCCACAATAAGACGCTCTTTAGGAGTAAGCGGTGCGCTTTCGAGCATATCGGGACGTTTTCTAAAGGTGCGGATTATCGATTGTTCACGTCGCCATTTTTTTATGTTTGCGTGATGTCCGGAAAGGAGAATTTCGGGAACCTCGCGGTCGTGCCATACAGCCGGTCTTGTGTACTGTGGATATTCAAGAAGACCGTCAAAATGGCTCTCTTCAGAAAAACATTCCTCGTCTGATAGGACTCCCGGGAGCATTCTCGCGATAGCGTCTGTTATCGCCATTGCGGGTATTTCGCCGCCGGTGAGGACAAAGTCACCAATTGAGATTTCCTCATCGACACATTCTTCAATAAAGCGCTCGTCAATGCCCTCGTAATGTCCGCAGACAATAATGAGGTGTGAATAGTCGTGTGACAGGGTTTTTGCCATTTCCTGGTTAAAAACCTTGCCTTGCGGTGACATATATATTGTGTAGGCTTCTGGGTCTTTTGATTTTATATCCGCCCAACAGTTATAGAGAGCATCGGCGTACATAACCATGCCAAGTCCTCCGCCGTATGGATAGTCATCAACCTGCTTTTGCTTGTTTTTTGTATAATCACGGATCTGGTAGTAGCCAATACCGAGCTTTCCGTCGCGACGGGCACGACCGATAATGCTTTCGTTCATCATCGCGTCAACAGCTTCGGGGAATAACGTCATTATGTCAATTTGCATCAGACTCGCCACCTTTTTCTGTCTTCATACCGGGAATTGTTGAAACATAAACAGTTTTACTTTCAAGGTCGATTTCTTTGATGAATTCCTTGACTGCGGGGATCATATATTCATCCTCGCCGCGAATTACGTAAACATCGTTTGAGGGAAGGGTAAGTACTTCGTAAATCTTTCCGAGAACAGTGCCGGTCTGGTCGATTACAGTAAGTCCTTCAAGGTCCTGAATAAAATATGTATCATCGGAAAGCTCGACATCCTCACGGTCGACGTAAACAAGCTTGTTTTTATATTTTTCTGCATCACCTATGTTGTTGATACCTGAAAGCTTTAAGAGAACACATGTTTTATGCACTCTTGCTTTCTCAACTTCAAAGGGTTTGCTATCTATATATACCAAGTCAAAATCACACAGAAAGTCAAGGGTATCACTCCAGGGTTGAATCTTGAGTTCACCGTAGACACTGTGCGTATTGACGATTTTTCCTGCTTCAATAAGTTCCATAAAAAACACCTCTTGGGGGGTATAAATTCGGGGCTGTCAAAGTTGGACAGCCCCGATATTCAATCAGTCAATAATGTCAACTGATACCTTGATGTTATCTTTAAGCGCCGCAGCCTTAACCACGGTACGGATTTCTTTTGCAATACGTCCGTGCTTACCGATAACCTTTCCCATGTCCTCGGGTGCTACACGAAGCTCGAGGACGAGACCGTCCTCTTTCTGTACTTCTGTAACTGAAACGGAGTCCGGGTTTTCAACAAGGCTTTTTGCAATGTAAGTCAAAAGGTCTTTCATTTTTGTCACCTTTTCTCCGGATATACCGGGGCAATTTTACTGGATAGCACCTGTGCGCTTTAAGAGTGTTTTAACTGTATCTGTCGGCTGTGCGCCGTTCTTGATCCACTCAAGAGCACGGTCAGTATCGATGTTGATTTCTGCCGGTTCAGTAAGCGGGTTGTATGTTCCGATTTCCTCGATGAAACGACCGTCACGCGGGAATCTGGAATCAGCGACAACAACGCGGTAGAACGGAGCCTTCTTTGCACCGATTCTGCGAAGTCTGATCTTGACCATTATTTTTTCACCTCCATGATTTTATAAAGCAAATATATGTTAATTTGTTTGCTTACACATTAAAACGGGAAAGGGAATGAGCCGCCGTGACGTCTTTGCTTTCTTGATAACTGCTTTGCAAAGTTGCCTCCGGTCATCTGCTTCATCATCTTCCGTGTTGCTTCAAACTGTTTAAGAAGCTTGTTTACTTCCTCGACCGTAACGCCGCTTCCTGACGCAATTCGCTTCTTTCGACTGAAGTTGATAATTGCGGGGTTATCACGTTCTTTCGGTGTCATTGAGGAAATAATAGCATCAAGACGGGGAAGAGCTTTTTCGTCTATCTTTGCACCCGCAAGAGCTTTGTGGTCAATTCCGGGAATCATCTTGATGAGGTCGGACATCGAGCCCATGCTCTGCATCTGCTGCATCTGCTCACGAAAGTCGGAAAGAGTAAACGAATTTTCGCGGATTTTACGCTCAAGCTCCTCTGCTTTCTTTTGGTCAAAAGCCTGCTCTGCTTTTTCGATAAGTGAGAGAACATCGCCCATGCCGAGGATTCGCGATGCGATTCTTTCAGGATGAAAGGGTTCAATAGCATCGAGTTTTTCACCGACGCCGACAAATTTTATCGGTTTTCCGCAAACAGCACGAACTGAGAGTGCGGCACCGCCACGGGCGTCACCGTCGAGCTTTGTGAGAAAAACACTGTCAATGCCGAGTGCTTCATTAAAAGCGGTTGCCGTGCTTACTGCATCCTGACCGCTCATTGCATCAATGATAAGCATAATCTCGGTCGGTGAAACTTCGGCCTTTATTGCTTTGAGCTCGTTCATAAGCTCTTCGTCAATGTGGAGACGGCCTGCAGTATCCAAAAATACAATATCATTACCGTGTGCTTCAGCGTGAGATTTTGCAAGCTTTGCAATTTCGACAGGGGATTTTCCTTCTGCCTTGAATACCGGGATTTCAAGCTGTGAGCCTAAAATCTCAAGCTGCTTTATTGCGGCGGGTCTGTAAATGTCACAGGCAACAAGAAGTGGCCGCTTTGAAGCTGTTTTTTTGAGGTGGGAAGCAAGCTTTGCAATGTTTGTTGTTTTACCTGCACCCTGAAGACCTACAAACATAACGACGGTGGGAGACTTGGGGGAAATGTTGATCTTTTCACCCTCGCCACCGATAAGTGCCGTTATTTCTTCGTTTACTATTTTAACAATTTGTTGTGCGGGGTTGAGTCCTTCAAGAACTTCTGTTCCGACAGCGCGTTCCGAGACCTTTGCGATAAAGTCGCGAACGACCTTGAAGTTGACATCAGCCTCGAGGAGTGCGAGTTTAATTTCTCGCATAGAGTCTTTTACATCGCGTTCGGTAAGTCGACCCTTTGAGCGCAGCTTCTTGAACGCTGCGGAGAGTTTGTCGGTAAGACTTTCAAAAGCCATTTTAAGCCTCCGTTATATTAAACATCAAGAGCTTTGGCGCGGTCAATAACGTCGTTGATACAAGCATCAAGCTCACTGTTTCTGTAGTTTGTGCTATTTATGAGCTTTATACGCTCGGCGGAGGAAACTATGATTTTTACATCTTCGGAAAGCTTGCCGAATTTTTCAGCAAGTCCGAGCTTTGATTCAAAGTTGCGAAGAATCTCTTCCGAACGGACAATGCTGTCGCGGACGCCCTGACGGGTAATGTCGAGGTGCTCTGCAATCTCGGCAAGAGAAAGGTCTTCGTTATAGTAAAGATCGAAGATTTCGTGCTGCTTTTCGGTAAGTATATCGCCGTAAAAATCAAACAAAAGTGTGAGTTCTAAAGAAACATTACGCATTTCAAAACCTCCTTTGTAAAGCTACACAACTTTACAATATGGTATTTTATCACAAACTGTTTATGTTGTCAAGAGAAATATCAATATATAGTAGAAAATTAATATGTGTGTTGTAATGTATTGTAAAATTGTGTATAATAGAAAAAAATAAAAGGATGTTCGAAAGTGAGGCATCAAAGCTTTATGAATATGACATATAAGGAAATTTTGCCGGGTATCAGGCTTCGTGTTATAGAAAGTGATGCTTTTGAGGCAAATGCAATTTCGGTGCAGTTTCTCACGAAGCTCGACATAAGTCTCTCATCAGCTACAACCCTTATACCGCGTGTTTTGAGAAGAGGTACGGTGAAGCATCCCGATATGGAAGCACTTGCTGCGGTACTTGATGATATGTTTGGGGCGCGAATAGAGCCGCTTTCAAGAAAATACGGAGACCTTCAAACAAGCGGTTTCGTTTGTGATTTTGTTGACCCTGAAAACAACATTCTGCACAGTATCTTTAAGCTTCTTGGTGAAATCCTTTTTGAACCGAAGCTCTGCGACGGTGCCTTTTCTGAAGACTATGTCGACGGTGAGCGTTCAAACCTTATTGATGAAATCAAATCAGAGATAAACAACAAATTGTCCTATGCACATAAAAAGGCAACAGAGATTATGTTTAGCGGAAGTGCGTATGCTCTAGATGAGCTTGGGGATGAGGAATCTGCTGAGAAAATAGACTCCCGCAATCTGTACAAGCATTATAAGTCGCTTATTTCAAGTACGCCATGTGAAGTTTTCTTCTGCGGCAGTCACTCCTTTGAAGAAATAGAAAAAGAAGTACGCGCTATGTTCAAGCTCTGCTCTCGCACAAAGATATGCGGGAGTGTTTCGGAAAAGCCCGTATACTGTGAGAATGTAAGACATACGGAGAGACTTGATATAGTACAGGCAAATCTTCTTATCGGCATGCACAACATTGATGCAGATGTTTATGCATCAAAGCTTCTAGCTTCGGTTCTGGGTGGAGGGACAAGCTCAAAGCTCTTTACCAATGTCCGTGAAAAAAAGTCACTTTGCTATTTTACGGGTGCCATGTACGATTCGTTTGAAAAGTCGATGTTTCTCTACTGCGGCATTGACCCTAAAAACGCTGAGATAGCAGAACGGGCAATGCTTGATGAGTTTAATAACTGTCTTGTTGCAAACATTACGGATGAGGAAATCGCAAACGCAAAAAAGGGAATGATTGACGATATTCTGACTGTCGAGGATTCTTTGTTTTCGATGGAGGCGTTCTGGACGCGTGCGACACTTCTTGGAGATGAAAGAACTCCAACACAGATAGCAAAGTATATTGATGCACTTTGCGGAGAAAATCTTTCGGATATTGCAAGGGGATTTGAGACATCTGTGACATATCTCCTAACGGGATTGGAGGAAAAAGAAAATGCAGGAAAACTCTTACCCGAAGCTTAATCAGAAAATGATTTCGCACACTTTGGCAAACGGTCTTAAAATATGCATATTTCAGAAAAAAGGGTTTAAGAGAGCGTATGCTGTTCTTGCGGTGAATTACGGTGCAATAGACACAACCTTCAGGGTTGATGGAGAAAGTTATACATCTCCGCTGGGGGTTGCGCACTTTCTTGAACACAAGGTGTTTGAACAGCCGGATGGTGGGAACGCGCTTCAGGCGTTTGCGAAAACCGGTGCATCGCCAAACGCGTTTACCGGAAAAAATATGACTGCGTACTATTTTTCCGGAACGGAAAACTTCGTTCGAAATCTTGAAATACTCCTTGGATTTGTAACGACACCTTATTTTACAGACGAAAATGTTAGAAAAGAGCAGGGTATTATCGGTCAGGAAATCGGTATGGTAAATGACCGCCCCGGTTGGCGTGTGTACGAAAATCTTATGAGGTCTCTTTATCAGGCTCATCCTGCAAGAAACTCCATTATAGGAACAGTAGAGAGCATAAGTCAGATAACACGCGACGTTCTTTTTGGGTGCTATAATACCTTCTATGTCCCGTCGAATATGACGCTTTGCGTAGGGGGAGATGTAAACCCGGAAAAGGTAATTGAAACAGCGGAGGCAATTCTTCCAAAATTCAAGGCAAAAATCCCTGAAAAAGAGTACGCTCATGAGCCTTCCGGTGTTGCCGAGAGCAGAATAGAAGAGACTGCGGAAATAGCAATACCTCAGTTTGCAATAGGCATAAAAACTGCCATTGAAACGAGCGGTGAGGAAGGAATGCGGAATAGAATTCTTGCAGATATTTCCGCCGATATCCTCGCAGGCCCGTCCTCGCCCTTATATGCAAAGCTCTACGGCGACGGAATTATAACGAGTGATTTTGGCGCAGAGTTTATGTATTTTCCTGAAAATGCAGCACTTATGATTTCAGGTGAGAGCAGGGATCCGGATGCAGTTCTCTCCGAAGTGAAAGCGTACGCGGAAAAGATGTCGAAGGATGTAGATACTGCTTATTTTGAAAGAATAAAAAAGTCATACCTCGGTATGAAGCTTCGTTCACTTGATAAGGTAAAGACTCTTTGTAATGAGCAGATAGAAGCTGCTTTTGCGGGGTATGATTATCTTGACAGTATTGATATAATAAATGAAATTGAACCTTCTGAGGTATCATCGTTTATAAGAAAGCTTTTTCGGGATGAAAATATTGCACTTTCAATAGTGAAGGGGAAGTAGGTGAAGTTATGATGAATTTGGTTTCATTTCCGGGGCTTGGTTTAAGCCTCGAGCTTAACAGAGTTGCCTTTTCGCTTTTCGGTCGCCCGATTTATTGGTATGCAATAATAATTGCGACAGGCTTTCTCCTTGCGACATGGTACGGTTTCAAAAGAAGCCGGGAGTTTGAAGTGAGTGATGATGATATCATTACAATGCTTTGCTTTGCGGTACCCTTTGCGATAATATTTGCGCGAATCTACTACGTTGTATTTAATTTTGCGGAGTATAAGGACAATCTCATCGAGGTCTTTTATATCTGGAACGGCGGTATAGCCATATACGGCGCGGTAATAGGTGCAGTAATAGGTGCGTTTATTTATTGCAAGTGGAAGAAAAAGAAACTGATTTCATTTGTCGATATCGGAGCTCTTGGTCTTTTGATAGGTCAGGCGGTCGGCAGATGGGGGAATTTTGTAAATGTCGAGGCATATGGCAGCGAGACGTCTCTTCCGTGGCGAATGGAGATATTTCCGGGAATGTGTGTTCACCCGACTTTTCTCTACGAATCGCTTTGGAATACACTCGGCTTTGTTATACTTCACTTTTATTCAAAAAAGAGAAAATTCAAGGGCGAAATTTTCCTTCTATATCTTCTTTGGTACGGGCTTGGGCGTATGTGGATAGAAGGGCTTCGGACCGATAGCCTCTACCTTTTCGGAACAGGGATAAGAGTTTCCCAGGTACTTGCTGTTCTTACGGCAATCGTTTCAGCTATAATACTTATTTATAGATATAGAAAATTAAAATCGGAGGAAATAAAATGAGCGCAGTAATCATTGACGGAAAAGCAACGTCGGCAAAAATCAGACAAGAGGTATATGACAAGGTAAAAGAGCTTTCTGACCTTGGCATAAAGGCGGGTCTTGCTGTTGTAATAGTGGGCGATAACCCTGCAAGCCGTACATACGTAAACAACAAGAAAAAGGCATGTGCCGAGTGTGGTATTTATAGTGAAGAGTATGCACTTCCCGAAGAAACAACGGAAGATGAACTCCTAAAGCTTATAGATAAGCTTAACAACAAAGCAGATATCAACGGAATCCTTGTTCAGCTTCCGCTCCCGAAACAAATTTCAGAGGATAAGATAATTGCGGCAATAAGCCCGGAAAAGGATGTTGACGCATTCCATGTCCAGAACGTCGGAAAGATTGTTACGGGTGATTTCGATTTTCTCCCGTGCACGCCTGCTGGCGTAATGGCTCTGTTTGAGGAATACGGAATTGACGTTGCAGGAAAAAGAGCAACTATAATCGGTCGTTCCAATATTGTTGGTAAGCCGATGTCAATGCTTCTTCTCCACAAAAACGCGACAGTAACGATTTGCCACTCAAAGACGAAGAATATAGCAGACATCTTGAGACAGTCTGACATAATCGTCGCGGCAGTCGGCAGGGAAGCCTTTGTAAAGGCAGATATGGTGTCCGAGGGCTGCGTTGTCATGGATGTAGGAATAAACAGAAATTCAGAGGGCAAGCTTTGTGGAGATGTTGACTTTACAGAGGTATCAAAAAAAGCGTCATTTATCACTCCCGTTCCCGGCGGAGTTGGGCCTATGACAATAACGATGCTTATGAAGAACACGCTTAAGGCGACAGCCCTGCAGAACAACGTAAATATATAATATTTTAATTATTTTTTGGTTGACAAAACGGGTTATTGCAAGTATAATATATTTTGTGACATTAAAGAGTCACGGTTATGGAGTCTATTATGCGTATTAACATTAAGCAACTTCGCGACGGAAGCACAAGGTCATTGCCGTTTGAGTTCGTTTCGGATATTTCTGAGGTTGAGCCTACTGTAAATGAGCCGTTGAGAGTTTCCGGTGAAATCACAAACCAGGCAGATGTGCTTCTTCTTTCAATGACGATGGAAGCTGAGAGAAATCTTGTTTGCGACAGATGTGCAAAGGAGTTCAAAAGGCTCACAAAAGTGCCGTTTTCTGCTTGTGTTGTTGATCATCTTGATAATGAGGATGAGGAAGACGACTTTATTGTTTGTGAAAACGATGTTCTTGACATTGAGGAACTTGCGATTTCAATGTTTATATTAGGCTTTGAAACCAAAAACCTTTGTACCGAAGACTGCAAGGGACTTTGCTATATTTGCGGTGCAAATCTTAATGAACAAGCGTGTGGCTGTGAAGAAAAGTCGATTGACCCAAGGCTTGAAATCTTATCACAGTTGCTTGATGAATAAATAAAAAATAATCGTTCATATATCGAAGGAGGTGTCACCCATGGCGGTACCAAAGAGAAAACATTCAAAATCGAGGAGAGATATGAATCGCAATGCACACTGGAAGCTTTCACTTCCGGGAATCGGAACATGTCCGAAGTGCGGTGCAGTGAAGCTTTCACACAGAGCTTGCAAGAAGTGCGGAACATATAACGGTCGCGAAGTAATCGCACCTGCAGAAGCTGCAAACTAATATTAGCTCAAATCGGTTAAGGTAGAGGTGGATATAAAAATCCTCCTCTATTTTTATATCAACAGATGATCGGAGAATGGTATGAGTGCATATATAACCAAGGTTGAAAACGGAAGCCCGGCACAGAGGGCCGGAATTCTCCCGGGAGATGAGCTTCTTTCAATCAACGGAAAACCGATTCGTGATGTTCTCGATTATAAGTTCTATTCATACGATAAGCGGTTGAAGGTAGAACTTAAGAGAAAGACATTAAAGATAAAGAAAGACGAAGGCGAGGACTTGGGACTCGTCTTTGAGACATATCTTATGGACAAAACAAAGCGCTGCTCGAACAACTGTGTGTTTTGTTTTATCGATCAGATGCCAAAGGGACTTCGGGAGACTCTTTATGTTAAGGACGACGACGCAAGAATGTCCTTTTTGCTTGGTAATTATATCTCACTTACAAATCTCTCTGATGACGATATTGAAAGAATTATCAATATGCATATTAGCCCGATAAATGTGTCGGTACACGCAACGGACCCTGAGGTGCGTGTCCGTATGGTGAGAAATAAGCGCGCGGGCGAATGTATGAACATTATGCGTCGTTTGACAGAAGCCGGGATACATATAAACTGTCAGATAGTTGTGTGTCCGGGTCTTAATGACGGTGATGTCCTCAAAAGGTCTATTTCCGATATGTTATCTCTTGGAGAGTGTATAGAAAGTATAGCACTTGTCCCGGTAGGACTTACAAAGTATAGAGAAAATCTCTATCCGCTTGAGAGTATAGACCGGAAAAAAGCGCGAGAAATCATTGAAATTGCGGATTCCTTTGGCGAAAAGTGCAAGAGTGAACGCGACGAAAGAATAGTTTACTGTGCGGACGAGCTTTATATCAAGGCGGAGCTTGAACTTCCGGAGGACGAGTATTATGACAGCTACCCTCAGCTTGATAACGGTGTAGGAATAATGACTCTTTTGAAAGAAGAGTTTTTATCTGCTTTGCGCCTTACCGATTTACCTGACAAGCTAATTGACTTTACTGTCGCGACGGGTGTTTCTGCCGCGCCTTTTATAAGAAAACTCATTGACGAATTGAAAGAAAAATGCGATAATATAAGTGGTTGCGAGGTATACGCAATTGAAAATGAATTTTTCGGAAAAACTGTTGATGTGGCAGGACTTGTAACGGGTAAAGACCTTATTGAACAGCTTCGTGGAAAACCGCTCTCAAAAAGGCTTCTCATTCCCGCAGTTATGTTGCGTCACGGTGAACCTGTGTTTTTGGATGATACGACTGTTGCAGATGTGGAGCGTGAGCTTTCAGTCGAGGTTATACCCGTTGAAAACGACGGAGATAAGCTTCTTTCTGCAATGCTCGGTACAGACGGGAGGGAAGAATAATGGCAAATCCTATGGTTGCTATAGTAGGCAGACCGAATGTAGGCAAATCTATGCTTTTTAATAAACTTGTCGGCAAGAGACTTTCTATTGTAGAAGATACACCCGGCGTCACACGTGATAGGCTTTATGCCGAATGCGAGTGGCGCGGAAAGTCATTTACGCTTGTTGATACGGGCGGTATTGAGCCGCAGACGGATAGCGAAATGCTTAGGTTTATGCGAGACCAGGCAGAAATTGCAATACAGAACGCAACTGTCATTGTGTTCCTCACCGATATTAAAACGGGTGTTACAGCATCTGACCATGATGTTGCAAATATGCTTCTTAAGTCACAGAAGCCGATAATACTCGCCGTCAACAAGGTTGATACAACAGGAGAACCGCCGACGGAGCTCTATGAGTTTTATAATCTCGGTCTGGGTGATCCGCTTCCGATTTCTTCTGTTCACGGTCATGGAACAGGCGACCTTCTTGATAAATGTATCGAATATTTCCCTGAGGAGAGCGAAGCTTCAGACACTGATGAAGGAATAAAGGTCGCACTTATCGGGAAACCGAATGTCGGAAAATCGTCTCTCACAAATAAAATCCTTGGTGAGGAGAGAGTTATAGTAAGCGACGTTGCAGGTACTACCCGTGATGCGGTCGACTCTGCTTTTGAAAACGAATACGGAAAGTTCGTGTTTATCGATACTGCGGGTATCCGCAAGAAGTCAAAGGTCAATGACGATATTGAAAAATTCTCTGTTTTAAGAGCGTCTTTGGCCGTCGAGCGAAGTGATGTCTGTCTTATAATGATAGATGCAAACGAGGGCGTAACCGAACAGGACACAAAGGTCGCAGGAATTGCGCACGATGCAGGAAAAGCTTGTATCATAGTTGTAAATAAATGGGATATGGTTGAAAAAGACGATAAGACTCTCAAGCAGGAAGAGGAAAAAATCAGAAAAGACCTTTCCTATATGACTTATGCACCTATTCTCTTTATCTCTGCAAAAACAGGGCAGAGGGTAGGAAAGCTTTTTGAGTTAATTACGAAAGCGTATGCCGAAAGCTGCAAGAGAATCACAACGGGAATGCTCAACAATGTTCTTGCAGACGCTGTTTCGCGAGTTCAACCTCCGACCGACAGAGGTAAAAGACTAAAGGTATATTATATAACGCAGACCGGAGTTTGCCCACCAAACTTTGTTATGTTTTGTAACGATGCAAGCTTGTTCCATTTTTCATACAGAAGATATTTGGAGAATAAGCTTCGCGAAGTATTCGGCTTTGAGGGGACTCCTATCCGCACAGTAATCAGACAAAAAGGAGAAAACGGTTAAGATGGATACAGCGCTTGTTTGTCTTGTGGTTGCAGTTGTTTCGTATCTTCTGGGAAGCTTGAATTTTGCTATAATAATTTCAAAGCTCTTTCTTAAAAACGATATAAGAAACTTTGGTAGCGGCAATGCGGGAAGTACAAACTCTCTCCGTGTTATGGGAGCAGGAAAAACTGTTTTTGTTATTCTTGGTGATATTATAAAAGCAGTTGTTGCTGTAAATCTTACAAGGCTTTTTATCACAAATTTTCCCTCAGTTGATGTGCAGCTCGCAGTTTCAATTTCTGCCGCTGCCTGCATACTTGGTCACACATATCCCGTATTCTTCGGTTTCAGAGGCGGAAAGGGAGTTCTCACGACTGCCGCAGTTATGGCGTGTATTGATATCCGCATATTCTTTATTGCAATAACCGTTTTTATCGTAATTGTAGCTTTGACAAAATATGTTTCTCTCGGCTCAATAATTGCTGTATGGACATTACCCGTACTGTTTGCGCTTTTCTACAGTTTTAACCTTGAAACGATAGAATACTTTGTTTTATTGGTTTTGGTTGCGTGCTTTGTAACTGTACTGCATCGTGCAAATATCAAGCGTCTTTTGGCAGGTACAGAGAATAAGCTGAAGTTCAAGAAGTAATTCTGCGAGGTGATTTTATGAAGATTGCAGTTATCGGCAGCGGTGGCTGGGGAACAGCTCTTGCTGTTATGCTTGCCAAAAGAGATAATGAGGTTGTTCTGTGGTCTTTTGAAGATAACGAATACGAAAGACTTCGTAATGACCGTGAAAACAGGGCGTTTTTGCCCGGAGTTCTGTTTCCTGAAGGACTTAAGTGCACGAAGGATTTGTCTGTTATAAAGGATGTAGAAATCGTCGTTATGGCTGTTCCTTCATTTGCGGTTCGTGCCACGGCAAGGAAAATGTCCGAATTCGTTACGGATAATCATATTGTTGTAAATGTCTCAAAGGGAATTGAAAAAGAAACCTCAAAGCGTTTGTCGGAAATAATTGAAGACGAGCTTAATTCAAATGCAAAGATAGTAGTGCTTTCGGGTCCGTCACACGCAGAGGAAGTCGGTCGTGGAGTACCTACTGCAATTATTGCAACATCAAGAGATAAAAAGGCTGCTGAAACCGTTCAGGATACATTTATGAACGAGAGTTTCAGAGTTTATATAACAGACGACATAGTCGGTGTTGAGCTCGGTGCGGCGCTTAAAAACGTCATGGCGCTGGCTGCAGGTATATGCGACGGCTTGGGACTTGGAGATAACTCAAAGGCAGCTCTTATGACACGAGGACTTGCAGAAATGGTAAGGCTCGGTGTTGCGCTTGGGGGAAAAGAAGAGACATTTGCAGGCCTTGCAGGTCTTGGAGATTTAATAGTAACCTGTATGTCGATGCATTCACGAAATCGCAGAGCGGGTATTCTCATAGGACAAGGCACACCCACAAATAAGGCTATCGAAAAGATAGGAGCTGTTGTTGAAGGATATTACGCAACACAGTCAGCAGTCGCACTTGCAAAAAAAGTAGGAATCGAGATGCCGATAACAGAAGAAGTATATAAGATTCTTTTTGAAGATGAAGATGCAAAAAAAGCACTCTATACACTTATGATGCGCGACAAGAAAAGTGAAAGTGACACAGCCTGGAAATAAGAAGTAAAATAAAACTCCCCGTAACAAATTGCTTGTTACGGGGAGTTTTGCTATTTGAATTTATGCTTTTTTCTTAGAAATAACAGCCTTAATAACAAAGAGTGTTATAAGCATGAGAGCAATTGCAACAGGTAAGCAAATCCATGCATTCTTGACAAAGCCTGCAATGATGTAGCTTACGAATGAAACTGCAGTTACTGTAAGCGCATACGGAAGCTGTGTTGAAACGTGGTTGATGTGGTTTGATTGTGCACCTGCCGATGCCATAATTGTTGTATCGGATATGGGTGAGCAGTGGTCACCGCAAACTGCGCCTGCCATACATGCAGAAATGGAGATGATTGAAATCGGGTTTGCAATGGAGCCGCCAAATATTGCAAGAACGATCGGGATGAGAATACCGAATGTACCCCAAGATGTTCCTGTTGCAAATGCGAGACCGCAACCGATAAGGAATACGATTGCCGGAAGAAGCGGAAGGAATGAGCTTGCGCTTGTTCTTACAAACTCAGCAATGAAGATCTTTGCGCCGAGGCTGTCTGTCATTGTCTTGAGTGTCCATGCACAGCAGAGAATCATGATAGCAGGTACCATTGCTCTGAAGCCGTCAGGAATGGATTCCATGCAGGATTTGAAGGTGAGAACTCTTCTGAGCATAAAGTAGATTATCGAGAAGATGAGGCCTGCAAATGCACCGAATACGAGACCTTGGGATGCGTCTGCATTTGAGAAGGATTCAGCAAACGGAACGCCGCTGAAGAATCCGCCTGAGTAGATGAGGCCGAGGAGACAAGAAACGATAAGAACGAAAACAGGAGCGATAAGGTCCCAGACGCTGCCGTTCTTGTTCTCGTCAGCATTCTCAAGCTGCTCGAGTATTTTGCGGTCGTCAGATGAGAAGATGTCTCCGCCTGCTGCATTGAGCTCGTGCTTCTTCATTGGACCGTAATCGAACTTCAAAACAGTGATCGTAATCATCATAACGATTGTGAGGATAGCGTAGAAGTTGAAGGGGATAGCTCTGATGAAGAGCTCAAGTCCGCCTATCTGGTCTTCAGAAACAAATCCTGCAACAGCTGCTGCCCAGGACGAAATCGGAGCGAGAATGCAAACCGGAGCTGCAGTTGCGTCAATAATATAAGCGAGCTTTGAACGTGAAATCTTGAACTTGTCAGAAACGGGGCGCATAACAGAACCGACAGTCAGGCAGTTGAAGTAGTCATCAACGAAGATGAGAACACCAAGAGCGATAGTTGCAAGCTGTGCGCCTACGCGTGTTTTGATGTGAGTTGATGCCCAACGACCGAAAGCGGCAGAGCCACCGGACTTGTTCATAAGAGAAACAATGGCACCGAGAATAACAAGGAAAATTATGATACCGATGTTGTAAGAATCAGCTATTGAAGAAATGAATCCGTCAACGAAAAGGTGATCAATTGTACCGCTGAAGTTGAAGTTGGCGTACATAAGAGCACCTGCGGTAATTCCAATAAAGAGTGAAGAGTAAACCTCTTTTGTTATAAGGGCAAGGACGATAGCGATAATCGGCGGTATGAGAGAATAAATTGTGCCGAAGGGCTTAACGTCTTTTCTCTTTGCGGTAAGTGCTTTTTCAAGGTTCTCTTCGAAAACCTCTGTGTTTTCGACGTTGCTTGAATAATCGTCGATAAATGTGGAAGCAGCAGCGGTGTAGGCTTCAATTTCCTCATCGCTCATGTTTTCCGGGTCAAAGGCTTCCGCGTTTGTGAGATAGTCAGCTGCTGAGATTTCTTCTGTTGCAAAAACGGAAACAGGAGAAAGGAGGCAGATGAACATCATCGCTAAAACTGCGATTGCCAAAACGCGGGACTTTCTTAAGTGAATCATATTTTACCCTCCTAAGTAAAACAATATTAAATATATGTTAACACAAGAGGGTGAAATCTGCAAGTTTTTTTGACAAAAAACGACGGAAAAGTTAGGAAACGGAAACCTCTTCTCTGAGTTTTTGGATTGAGCTGCGTTCGATTCTTGAAACCTGTACCTGTGAAATTCCCAGGACCTTTGCTGTCTGTTGTTGAGTAAGGCACTTGAAATAGCGGAGGTTTATTACGGCGCGCTCACGCTTTTGAAGTGTTTTTATTGCATCTTGAAGGGAAATGTATTCAAGCGTTTTGTCTTCTGTTGAAAGACAGCTAAGCGTTTCTCCGAGAGTTCTTCCGTCTTCAGAAAGCTCTCGGTTAAGGGAATCTGTTGCAAGTGTTGCAGACTCTGCCTGGGCAATCTCTTCAATAGAAATTCCCAGTTCCTTTGAAAGATCATTGACACTAGGCTCACGACCGAGCTTGTTTTGTAAAAGAGCAGCGGTGTGCTTGATTTTGGTAGCTAACTCTTTTGTTGTTCTGCTTACTTTTATAATTCCGTCATCTCTTAAAAAACGCCTTATTTCGCCTGTGATTTTCGGTACAGCGTAGGTTGAAAATTGATTACCTAAATTCTCGTCAAATCCACGGATGGCCTTGAGAAGTCCAAGGCAGCCGAGCTGATACAGGTCATCGGCATCCGCACCGCGCCCGAGAAAGCGTCGTACAATGCTCCAGATGAGAGGCGAGTTGTCTGTTATGATTTTTTCAAAAGCGAGTTCATCGCCGCGTTTTGCCTGCTTAATCAGATTTAACGTGTCTGTCAACGTGAGTTTCCTCCGACACGCATGGAAATCTTTTTTCTCATAGTAAGGCTTGTCCCTTTATTAGGCTTTGACCGGACTTTCAAGGTATCTGTAAAGCTTTCCATAATCGTAAATCCCATACCTGAACGGTCTTCACCGCCTGTTGTGAACATAGGTTCTTTGGCTTTTGAAATATCAGGGATTCCGAGGCCGCGATCACGAATGTTTATCTCAAATACGTTGTTTTCAAGAATCCTGAGGCGTATGTAAATTTTGCCGACACAGTCGGGATATGCGTGAACAATGCAGTTTGTTACCGCTTCGCTCACTGCTGTTTTTATATCGCCGATTTCCTCAAGGGTGGGGTCTAACTGTGCTGCAAATGCAGAAACGGCAGCACGGGCATATCCTTCGTTTGCTGAGCGGCTTGGAAAAGTAAGTGTTACTTCGTTTATAATGTTCATTTGTTTTCCTCCTAATTTGTTGTAAGTGCCTCGGCACAAGTAGTGATTTTCATGATTTTCGATATTCCTGCGGCGCTAAAAACCTTGTATGCCTGCTTTGATGTGTTTGTAATAGAAAAATCGCTGCCGATGTTTTTGGTGCGTTTGTATATTCCTATCGCAAGAGCAATTCCGGAGCTATCCATGAAGGTTACACCGGCAAAGTCAAGAACGGTACTTGTAGGCAGCTCAAAGTTAATTATTTCCGAAATTTTTGGTATGGAATTTCGTGCGCCGTGGTGGTCGAGCTCACCGGATAAAAAAACAGTGAGTTTTCCATCAGTGCATTCAGAAGAAATTTTCATCTTTTACTTCCTTTCATTTGTTTTATTTAATAATACAGTTTCGGTTCCGTGAAATATGTAAAAAAAGAAAGAATAGAAAATACTTTTTTTTTCTGAAAAAAAGGTGTATAATGACAGTCAAGGAGATGAACGTTTATGAATATATGGCATGATATTTCAAAGGACAGAATAAACGAAAATGATTTTATTGCAGTAATAGAGATAGAACAGGGAAGTAAGAAAAAATACGAGCTTGATAAGGAAACGGGTCTTCTTACGCTTGACAGAGTGCTATACACATCGACACACTATCCTGCAAACTACGGTTTTATACCGAGGACTTACGCAGAGGACGATGACCCGCTTGACGTCCTCGTACTATGCAGTGAGCCTATTGAACCAATGGTGCTGGTAAGGTGCTTTCCTATAGGCGTAATAACCATGGTTGATAACCTCAGAAATGACGAAAAAATAATAGCAATCCCGTTCGGTGACCCGATGTACAGCGGATACACGGATATTTCGGAATTGCCACAGCATATTTTTGATGAAATGAAGCATTTCTTTACGGTCTATAAGGCACTCGAGGGAATGGACACAGCGGTAGAAAAGGTTGAAAACAGACAAGCTGCTATCAAAATCATTAAAAATTCATTAATAAGGTATAAAGAAAAAATAGGCGAGTTGCTCTAAGGCCACAGCCACACAAGGCAGTTTTTCCCCGAAAAACATCCTTTTGGCGAATTTCTTCGTTAATAAAGCAAGCTAACCGTCAGGTTATGCTCGCTTTTTTGCCTTGAAATTCATCCGAAATTAAGCCTTTCGGGGTGCGAGCAGTTTTGAGTTGAGATACTTTTCGTTTGTAGAAATATAAAAATTCCGGGAATACTGTCGTATTTCCGGAATTTTTTGTGTATTACAAGCGGAAAAGAGCCATTCAAAACCAATACTTCCGTATGTGGCAGCGCCTATTTTTTCAGCTTTCTTCTGATTGTGATGTTGAGAGTGTTGCCTCGTCCATAAGAACTACGGGAACGTCTGTTTCTTTTGAATTTCTGTATATCGTAAGCGTGACGGTATCACCGGCTTTGAAGGTGTCGCGGATTTTCTTGATTTCCGCCGTAGATGAAAGCGTTGTTCCGTTCATCTTCGTTATGATATCACCGCGGCGTATCCCTTTTTTGTAGGCATCTGAATATGGGTGAACGTATTCGATATAAAGACCTGACGGTATACCGTAGAAAGATGAATCTCGCTCAGAGATAGATGTTCCGTTGATTCCTATTGAAGGGCGACCTTTTACATATCCGCGGGAGATAAGTTCGTCTATAATAGGCTTTGCTGTGTTTATCGGTATGGCAAAGCCGAGACCTTCGTAGTAGGAAATGCCTATTTTGACAGTATTTATTCCTATAACCTGACCGAACTCATTGAGAAGCGGACCGCCTGAGTTACCGGGGTTAATAGAGGCGTCTGTCTGGATAAGAGTCATGGTCTGGTCCTCGACAACAATGTCTCGGTTTATAGCGGAGATAACACCCGAGGTAACGGTGTTCTGGAGCTGTAATCCGGCAGGGTTTCCAATGGCGATTGCAGGATCACCTTGCTCAAGCTTGTCAGAATCGCCAAACTCCGCGTTTGGAAGGTTTGTTTCTTCAATCTTTATAACGGCAAGGTCTGATCTCTGGTCTGCACCGATGAGACGGGCAACGTATGATTTTCCGTCGTCGAGGACGACCTGGATTTTTGTTGCTCCTTCTATTACATGGTTGTTTGTGATGATGTATCCATCAGAGGACATAATGATTCCTGAACCTACCGATGAGGATGAAAAATGCTCTGAACTTTCACAGGTTACGCCGACAACGGAGCTTCTGACTTTCTGGGAAATTTGCTTTACGGTCATGGCACCCTCGCGCGTTATTGCCCCTTCAGATTTTGGAGAATCGTTGATGAAGAGATGCTCCTCGATTTCATCCTCGATATCGAAAATGTCATCTCCGAACCTGCGGAAACCTGAGAATGAAAAGTCAAACGATGAGTTTCTGAATAAAGTGTAGAGGATGGAACCTGATATTACAAAGTAGAGAACTCCCAATATAATTATGATAGCTAAAAGAGTTCTTGCTACCTTGTTTTTTTTCTTTCTGGGTTTTTTCTCTTTTGGAGCGGACTTCTCTTCCTGAGGATTTACCTTTTGGGAATCCGTCTCCTTGTAGTCGGATTCGGAAAGTTCGATGATTTCGGGTTCATTTCCTTGTTCATTGTTCATGTATTCGTTATTCATAATATCACTCCTTGTGTTCATTGGAAAGGGGGAGAGTAAAGAAAAACTCCGTATGGTTGTTATAGCTCTCCGCCCAGATTTTTCCGTTATGTTGATTTATAATTGTTTTTGCTATATAAAGTCCAAGTCCAAGCCCGGCTTTGTCTTTTGACCGTGAACGGTCTGTTTTGTGAAAACGGTCAAACACATAGTTTAGCTCATCCTTTGGGATTTCTATACCATAGTTTCTCACAGAAAAAATCAGATTGTCGCTTTTCGTTCGCGCAGAGATGTCTATTGTAGCCTCAGTGTCGGAAAACTTAATTGCATTGTCAAAGAGATTGTATACTACTTGAAAGATAGTATCTTCGTTTGCCTTTATGAGAATCCCGCGGTCGGGAAGGCTTATGTCAAGTTTGAGGTTTTTGTTCGAAACACGGTCTTCAAGACTTATAACACAACGCTTCAAAATCTCGCAAAAGTCAAACGTTCTGCTGTCTGCGGCGACGTCGCGGCTCTGAAGGACTGTTATGTCGAGCATGCTGCTTACGAGCCTTGAGAGTCTGTGTACTTCTTCTGAAACAATATTGAGATAATGCTCTTCTTTTTCAGGGGGAATCGTTTTGTCGAGGATTCCATCTACAAAACCGCCGATTGAGGTCATTGGCGAGCGGAGCTCGTGCGAGACATTTGCGATAAAGGAGCGTCTTAAGTCTTCGGATTTTTCAAGAGAGTCTGCCATTTTATTGAATGCAACGGTGAGCTCACCGACTTCGTCGTTTGAATAAACTGAAACTCTGCTTGAAAAATCGCCCTTTGCAAATTTTGAGGAAGCACGGGTAATCTCCCTTATAGGGTTTATCATTCGCTTAACTATAAAATATGAAACAAGCGCTGCGACAAGAAAAACAAATATAGAAAGATAAAAGAATATATTTCTTACATAAGTCATCAGTTGCGCTACGTTGTCTATTGAAGTGGTAACGTAGACATAGGCTATGGGGGTGCTTAAATCGTCCCTTGCCGTTACACCAACGGTATAGTTTTTCCCGCTGTAGAGGTTGTTAAGTGTACCGATTGCAGAAAAACTTTCGTTTTTCTCGGTTTTTTCAAGTATATCACGGGATATGTATGAGTTCATGTAGTTGTTTCCGTAGTTGTCAGATGTAAAAAATATCTGACCGTTCACGTCGCAGATAATTACATGTATTTGTCCGTTGTTTGTCATCGATGACAGTATACGTTTTAGTGTTCGCTCATTTGTAAGTGAGTGGTTGTAATAAAGCTCTTCCACCATTGGGGAAACACGTCGTGCTGCGAGTTCCAGCGACTCGTGATTTTCTTTTACAGAATAATTGTATATTTGAAAAGAAAGACCCACGCCGACGAGAAACAAACAGAGAAAGAGAGGCAGCGCTATCATTAAATAGTATTTATACAGTAGCTTCAAAATAACACCACCAGACTAATCGTTTATAAGCTCGAATTTGTAACCAACGCCCCAAACAGTTTTGAGAGACCACCTATCGCTTGCACCGTCAATCTTCTCTCTGAGACGTTTGACATGGACGTCGACGGTTCTCGAATCACCAAAATACTCAAAGCCCCAAACATCGTCAAGAAGTTGATTTCTTGTAAAAACCCTGTTTGGGTGTGATGCCAGGAAGTTTAGAAGTTCAAGCTCTTTTGGCGGCATATCAACCTTTTTGCCCGATACGATTACTTCATATGCCGACATATTGATTGTAAGGTTGTCAAATGTTTTGATGGTCGCTTCACTCTGCGTAGTATCGGAAAAAGAGGAACGGCGAAGCACTGCGTGAATTCTTGCAATTACTTCTTTCATATCAAAGGGCTTTGAAATATAGTCATCGGCACCGAGTGAGAGACCTGTAACCTTATCCACAGTTTCGTCCTTTGCAGTGAGCATTATTATCGGAGTGTTGTCTGTCTTTCTGATTTCGCGGCAGACAGTCCAACCGTCAAGTTCAGGGAGCATGATATCGAGGAGTATTATGTCGGGATGAGTTTTGTAAAACGAGTCAAGACCGTCTCTTCCATCATGGGAGATAACGACTTCGAATCCGTCCTTTTCAAGATAAAGGCGGATAAGCTCTGCAATGTTAGAGTCATCTTCAATGATAAGAACGCGTGTAGACATATCAAAACCTCCTTTGAATAATTATATTATACACCATAACAAAGCGAAATGGTTAATATTTTGTAAATGGTTTGAAATTTTTTCTTGACTAATCGGGCAAATGTGTTATATTAATTATGTCGATAGTCTTCGGGGCGGGGTGGAAATCCCCACCGGCGGTAAAGCAGATAATCTGACGAGCCCGCGACTCGCTAAAGCGATTGAGTTCGGTTTATTCCGACGCCGACGGTTAAAGTCCGGATGTGAGAAGATGTGTCATATTATGATGCTGCGCCCCTGTGTATAAACACGGGGGAATTTTTGTTTTCAGGGGGAATTTTTATGAAAAAAACAGAATGGATTGCGAAAGTTTCTGTTCTTTCGGCATTGGCGTTTGTTCTTATGCTCTTTGAGTTTCCGTTGCCGTTTATAGCGCCGCCTTTTTACGAGTTTGATTTGAGTGAGCTTCCTGTACTTATAGGAACTTTTGCGCTCGGTCCGCTTGCGGGAGTTGTAATTGAGTTTATCAAGGTTTTGCTCAACCTCCTTATGAACGGCACCATCACAGGAGGTGTGGGAGAGCTTTCAAACTTTGTTGTGGGTGTTTTCTTTATCCTGCCAGCAGGTTACATATATAAGAAAAACAAGTGCAAGAAAACAGCGATTCTTGGAATGATTACTGGAAGCCTTGCAATGGTTATTGTCGGAGGCTTTGTTAATGCTTATATTCTTATTCCGGCATACGGGAAAGCACTTGAAATGCCTGTTTCCGTATTTGTTGATATGGGAGCAAAGATACACCCGTCGATATCGAGTCTTGAAAAGCTTGTCCTTTTGTGCGTAGTTCCGTTCAATGCTCTGAAGGCTTTGGCTGTTTCTGTTCTGACTGCGCTTATCTACAAGCCGTTAAGCCCGATGCTGAAGGGCAAAGGAATTAAATAATCTGAGCCGAGGAACAATTTTCCTCGGCTTTTCTCGTGCTTGTTAATTGAAACAAAAAATGATATAATAATTCTTAGATTATCAAAGTATCGCAAAAAAACATATAATACCGCGGAGGTGCTTTTATATGTTTATCAGAGCGCTGCTTGAGGTAATAACTGCTTTTTTTCTCGCATTTGCAATTATTTATGCACTTACATATTCTTTTTATTGTCTTTTTCTGTCGGAGGATGACACTTCATTTACCTTTGAAGTTTTTTCTCATAGGATAAAGAGTTTTACCGAGAGGGATAACGATGAACACGGAAGCTATGATAAACGGAGTGATTGACTCCGTAATATTCAGAAATGACGACAACGGCTATGCTGTCTTGAAACTTTTGACAGAGGACGGTAGCGAGGTTGTCGCGATTGGTTGTGTCCCTTTTGCGGGGGTAGGTGAATATATCGAAGCCTCAGGCTCGTGGGTAAAGCACGATTCGTACGGAGAACAGTTCAAGATATCAGATTTTAGAAGAACACTTCCGACATCTGCTGATATGATTCTTGAATATTTATCCTCGGGAATAGTAAAAGGGATAGGCAGAAAAACTGCAGAGAAGATAGTTGAGAGATTTGGTGACGACAGCTTATACATAATTGATAAAAAACCCAAAAAGCTTTGCGAAATAGCAGGAATAACCGCAAAAAAGGCAGAGAGTATAGGAAGGCAGTTTGAAGTTCAGAATGCGTTGATGCTGCTTATGGAGTTCGCTTCTGCAAATGAGCTTCCGCCGGAAACTTCGGTTGCTTTGTTCAGGCTTTATGGCAAGGAAGCAACGGAGGCGGTGGAACAGAATCCGTATATACTTTCTGATTATGAAGTAGGCGTTCCGTTTTACAAAGCGGATCAAATTGCAATAAATATGGGTTTTGAGGGGGATTCAAGAGAACGCCTTGATGCGGCGGTGATTTATGAGCTTAAACTCAATGCCGATTCGGGACATTCTTTTATTCCAAGGGACAAGCTTATCCGTGCAACAGCTGAATTTTTACAGGTCGGCATGGACGAACTAGAGACAACAATAGACAGACTTATCGCCTCAAAAGAGATAGTCGAGGATGAGGTTTGCTCTCTGCGAGCATGCTATCTTGCGCCTTTATATGAGGCGGAAAGCTTTGTGGCAAAAAAACTTTCCACTATGCTTTTAATGAAGAACAAGTTTGATACAGACTGTAAAGACCTCCTTCTGGAGGCGGAACGTGTTGAGAATCTCAAGCTTGAAACTTTGCAGAAAAAAGCTATTGAAATGGCGATAAATAACAACGTGTTTTTGCTCACGGGAGGGCCGGGAACAGGAAAAACAACTGTTATCCGAGGAATGCTCGCAGCATTTCAGAAACTTGGACTGCGCGTGTTTATTGCCGCGCCTACCGGTCGTGCGGCAAAGAAAGTAACGGAGTTTTGTGGAGTAGAGGCAAAAACCTTGCACAGGATGCTTGAGGTTGTACGGGACGAAACTGCACATACGACATACTTTGCCCGAAATGAGAAGAAACAGCTTGAAACAGATGTGCTTATTATAGATGAGATGTCCATGGTTGATGTGGCGCTTATGGAGGCGACGCTGAAAGCATTGCCTTCGCACGCAAAGCTTGTTCTTGTGGGTGATGCGGACCAGCTTCCGTCTGTCGGTGCGGGAAATGTGTTTAAGGATTTACTCACATCAGAGAAATTTCCGACTGTTTGCCTTGATAAGATTTTCAGACAAGCTCTCAATAGTGATATAATAGTCGGCGCGCATAATGTAAACAATGGGGTTTTACCCGATTTGAAAAAACGTGATAACGACTTGTTTTTCCTTGGGCGTACTGACGAAGAGGATATGGTAAAAACAGTCCTTGGTCTTTGTAAAACACGCCTTCCGGAGCGAATGAACATACCGTCATCACAAATTCAGGTGCTTTCCGTAAGCAGAAAGAATATTGCAGGAACACTTGAGCTTAACAGGAGACTTCAGCAAGAACTCAATCCTTCCGAAGAGGGGAAGGATGAAAGAAGAATCGCTGATAGGATTTTCCGTGTTGGAGATAGGGTTATGCAAATAAAAAACAACTATAACCTTGGTTGGTATAGCATAACGGGAAGCGAGGCCGGTCGCGGAGTATTCAACGGCGATATAGGTGAAATCATCAGTGTTGACAACGATGATGAAATGGTTACGGTAAATTTTGATTCAAGAATCGTACACTATTCGTTTTCGATGCTTTCTGAGCTTGAGCTTGCGTACGCAATGACGGTTCACAAATCCCAAGGAAGCGAATTCCGTGCAGTTGTTTTCGTTGCAGGAAAGAGTGCACCTGCGCTTATGCACAGAAGCGTTCTTTATACCGCGATGACGCGTGCACGCGAACTGCTTATAATCGTCGGAGATTCCGGCGTCGTTGAATACATGGTAAACAACAATAAGCAGAGAAATAGATATAGTGCATTAAAAGCGAGAATTATAGGTCTTTTAAGCTGAAAAGTGGGGTGACGTAAGATGGAAATGTGGAAGTTTCTGAAAAAGTATCTTTTCCCGTCAAAATGCGTTTTCTGCAGGAGAGTTCTTGAGGAAGACGGTATATGTGATAAGTGTAAGGCTTCGTTGCCTTACAGAAGGTTTGAGGAAAATGAAGACAAGCCGATGTTTGTTGATCGGGCGTATGCGTGCTTTCACTACGAAGGTGATGTCAGAAATGCTCTGATTCGCTATAAATTCGGCGGACTTTCCAAATATGCAGTTGATTTTTCAGAGTACCTTGCCGAAACTATAAGAAAATATCTTGCAGGTGAATATGACATCATTTCGTGGGTGCCGCTCAGCAAGGAACGCCTCCGCAGAAGAGGATACGATCAGGCACGTCTTTTAGCAGAGGAAGTCGGAATGAGGCTTAATGAAACTCCGGTAAGGACGCTCATAAAGAAGAGAAATACATCACCGCAGTCGCGACAGACTGATGCCTCAAAGCGTATGGCAAATATTCTTGGTGCGTACGAGCTTGCCGCAACAGATGTTACGGACAAGAACATAATTCTTTTAGACGACGTTTTTACAACGGGAAGCACAGTATCGGAATGTGCGAGAATTCTTAAAACTGCAGGGGCGAAAAACATATATGTTGTAACACTTGCAAAAACGAGAAAAAAGTAATTGAAAAATCAAAAAAATAGGTTATAATAATATTATATATAAAATACGAGGTGAACACTATGGTATTCAGCAGAGATATAGGTATTGACCTTGGAACCGCTTCGATCCTTGTTTATGTAAAGGGGAAGGGTATAGTGCTTCGTGAACCGTCTGTTGTTGCGGTTGACAAAGCTACTGACAAGGTTTTGAAGGTTGGTATTGAGGCACAGAAGATGCTCGGCCGTACCCCGGGAAACATTATTGCCATCCGTCCGCTCCGCGGCGGCGTTATTTCTGACTATGAAATGACAGAGCACATGATTAAGAACTTTATAAGACGCGTTATGGGTGGATTCAGCCTGATTAAGCCGCGTGTAGTCATTTGTGTTCCGAGTGGAATCACAGAAGTTGAAGAACGTGCGGTTATTGATGCGGGCCGTCAGGCGGGCGCAAGAAGCGTATATCTTATCGAAGAGCCTATTGCAGCTGCTATCGGTGCAGGCATAAACATTGACCAGCCGGACGGAAATATGATAATTGACATCGGCGGTGGAACAACAGACATCGCAGTTATTTCGCTTTCAAATATTGTTGAATCCTCTTCAATCAAAATTGCAGGCGACCACTTTGACGAGTACATCGTGAAGTACATACGCCGCAAGCACAATGTTTTGATTGGTGAGCGTACAGCTGAAGATCTCAAGATAAACATCGGATGTGTATTCCCGAGACCTGAGGAAATTTCAATGGAGATAAAGGGACGTTGCCTTATGACGGGACTTCCGCGTATCTTCACGGTAACATCAAGCGAAATGTACGAAGCTCTTGAAGAACCTGCAACACGCATTGTTGAAGCGATACACAACGTGCTTGAGCGTACACCGCCTGAGCTTGTTGGTGATATTTCGACAAACGGCATCGTTCTTACAGGCGGTGGTTCACTTGTCTGGGGCTTTGCCGAACTTATTCAGTCAAAGACGGGCATTGATACAAGAGTAGCTGACGAAGCTGTTTCTTGCGTTGTTTACGGAACGGGAAAAACTCTTGACGACCTTTCTTCGATGCAGGATGGAACATTAAATCTCTCAAGAAGAAAGCAGATATTGTCCTGATAGAGTTTTAGTTGCAAAAAAATAATGCCCACATCGGAAATCCGAGTGTGAGCATTAAATAAGGGGGATGAGTATGGGGGTCAATTTTTGAGAATTTATTACCCCCATCTCATTTATATAATACCACCTTTTTTTGATCAAAACAATAACATTTCTTTGCGGATTTGTAAACAAAATATGAATAAATGAGGTAGATTAAATGTTGAATGTTAATATAACCAGAACAAAAGGTATGGTTTCACAGAATGAGCTTGATGTTCTTAAGTCAAAGCTTTCAGAATCACACGATTTAATTCTCAACGGAAAGGGTAAAGGTGCAGACTTTCTCGGTTGGGCAAAGCTTCCCGGAAATGTAGATATGGAGGAGTATGCTCGAGTTAAGGTTGCTGCAGAAAAGATCAGAAAATCTTCAGAGATTCTTGTTGTAATAGGAATCGGAGGTTCATACCTCGGTGCACGTGCAGCTCTTGAATTCATTAAGGGCAGCATGTATAATCAGTCTTCAAAGGACCTTGAGGTATACTTTGCAGGAAATAATATCAGCACAGATTATTACAATGAGCTTGTAAAAATAATCGGTGACCGTGATTTTTCAATAAACGTAATTTCAAAGTCAGGTTCTACAACAGAGCCTGCGGTTGCTTTCCGTTTCTTTAAGGATATGATAGAGAAAAAGTACGGTAAGGCAGCGGCAAAAGAACGCATATATGTCACAACGGATAAGTGCCGCGGTGCGTTGAAAACACTTGCAGATAACGAAGGGTATGAGACCTTTGTAATTCCTGATAACATTGGCGGAAGATACTCCGTTCTTACTCCTGTAGGTCTTTTGCCGATGGCAGCTGCGGGAATTGATACTGACGCAGTTCTTTCAGGTGCGCTTTTGGCTATGAACGAGCTTACAGCAACAAAGGACTATACAAACCCGGCTTGGCTCTACGTCGGAACAAGAAACGCTCTTTACCAGAAGGGAAAGAAGATTGAAATTCTTGCTTGTTTCGAACCGAAGCTCAGATTCCTCACAGAATGGTGGAAGCAGCTCTTTGGCGAGAGTGAAGGCAAGGAAAATGTAGGTATTTTCCCGGCTTCTGTTGAGTTTACGGCAGACTTGCATTCAATGGGTCAGTACATCCAGCAGGGTGAGCGCATTCTTCAGGAAACAATTATCACAGTAAAGAACTCAAAGAACGATATCTTTGTTATAGATAATCCCGAAAACTTTGACGGTATCAATTACCTCTCAGGTAAGTCAATTGACTATATCAATAAAAATGCTTGTGAGGGAACAGCTATGGCTCACGAGGACGGAGGAGTCCCGAACCTTTCAATAGAGCTTCCTGATACGGAGGAGAAGACCTTCGGTTATCTTGTATACTTCTTTGAGTTTGCATGTGCTCTTTCCGGATACACACTCGGAGTAAATCCGTTTGACCAACCCGGTGTTGAAGCATATAAAACAAATATGTTTACTTTGCTCGGAAAACCGGGATACGAAAAGGCATAATAAAAAAGTATAAATTTTCTAGAAAAAATTGTTGTGCTTTCTCTTATGATATGTTAAAATATACTTAGAAAACAACTCAACCGTGAGGTTGAAATTCGGCAGACGCTTGCCGTAAAAGCGGAGCCGCTCATGGCGGGAAAAGGAGTATGTTATGGTTCGTGTAATTATGGGACTTCAGGGTCATGGCAAAACAAAGCAGATTATTGACCTTACAAATAAGGCTGTTGCAGATGATTTTACGGTTGCATGTGTTGAGCGTGGAACAAAGCTTACATACGATATCAGTCACAAGGCTCGTCTTGTAGACGTTTCGGGTTACTTTATTGAGAGCTATGAGCATCTCAAGGCATTTATCTGCGGAATGCATTCTGCAAACTACGACCTTACAAAGATTTTCATAGATAGCCTTTATAAGGTTGCAAAGTCAGACCTTCCGAAGCAGACAGATGAATTCCTTCTTTGGGCAGAAGCTTTTGGTGAAGAAAATGGAATTGATTTCGTAATCACCATCAGTGCAGACCAGGCAGGTGCTTCTGATACAATCAAGAAGTTCTTCTAATTAAAAAGATAAAAGCCAAGGTGAATTTCACCTTGGCTTTTTTATATTTCGTTCAATATGTGATTTATTGCATGAGTGATTCCGAACTCATCATTTGACTTTGTTATGTAGTTGCAAATCTCCTTTACGGAGTTTTCAGCATTTCCCATCGCGACGGAAAAGCCTGCAGCACGGAGCATTGTTTCATCGTTCGGGCTGTCTCCAAAGGCCACCACTTCAGAAATCGGCACGTGCAGGTGCTTTGCAAGTTCGATAACAGCACTGCCTTTTGTCGTGTCGGCGGGCATAACATCAATGAGATTTTTGCCGGACGAAACGATTGTAAGGGTACCGTTTTTATTAAACATTTCCTCAATTTGCGGAATTTTCTCGGTTTTGTCATGGATTAAAATTTTAAGCACGTTGTTATATCCTTCGGAAATGGGATATTCAGAAGCGGGCTTAATAGGAACATGAAACTCTTTTGGCGCAGTTTTGTTATATTCAAGGAAAAACTTAATCCGCTCACTTGAATATGCGTGGTATACACAGTCAGGAGTATAGAAAAGAAAATCCGTACCGTCTTTTGCGGAGGTATCAATAATAGCCTTTACGTCATCGGGAGAGATAAATTTCCTGTAAATGATTTCGCCTGTAACAATATTGATTATCTGACCGCCGTTGCAGGTTATAACGGGGTCTGAAACTCCCAAGTCGTGTATATATTCCTTTATTTGCAGGTGTGACCTTCCTGTTGCAACGACTACCTTGATTCCGCTTTCGCTGACTTTTTTCAAGGTGTTCTTGTCGACCTCTGAAATTTTGTTTTCGGAGGTTAAAAGGGTGCCGTCAAGGTCGAATATAAAGCAGCTTACTTTCATACATAAAGTTCCGTTTCATAAGTATTTTAGCTATCCCGGAAGGGATAGCTAATAGTTTATTCCCAGGTTTTCCAGATATCAGGCATAAACCCTATGGTTATATCCTTTCCGTTGCGGACGATCGGAGTTGAGATGAGATTGGGGTTTTCCATAAGCTTTTCTGCCTTTGCGCTATCATCTGCAAGATACTCAATAAAGCTTGACTCATATCCCTTTGCCTTCTTATTAATCATAGCGTCTAAACCCACTTTTGATTTTACAAGTTCAAACTCACGAGGGGAGAGACCGAAGCGCGGAAGATCAATGAGCTGGAATTTAATTCTTCGTTCTTTGAAATACCTTTCGGCTTTCTTAGTGTCAAAGCAGCTTTTCGAGCCGTAAATCTGAATATTCATAGGATATCAAACGTCTTTCTTAAAATATTTCGATATTTATCTTATCGTCAGAGGATACGGAAATTCTTGTTATCTTCTTTTCGTAGTTCTCGATAAGAAGCGTTGCAATCAAATCTTCAAGTTCTTTCTGTATAGTTCTTCTGAGGTTTCTTGCACCATACTTTTCGGAGAAGGACTTTTCTGAAAGGTAATCAAGAAGACTGTCGTCGTACTCAAATTTAATGTTCTTTTCAGAAAGGGAAGCAGAAAGGTCGGAAAGCATAATCTTTGCAATTTCTCTAAAATTCTCTTTTGTAAGGGAATTAAAGGGGATTATCTCGTCAATTCTGTTCAAGAACTCGGGTCGAAGGAAGTCTGAAAGTGCCTTCATGGTGCGCTCTGCAGTCTGCTCCGTAACAGTCTGGTTAAAGCCTGCTGTACCGCCCTTGAGGTGACTTCCTGCGTTTGAGGTCATAACAATTACCGCGTTTTCGAAATTGATTTCACGGCCCTGCGAATCAGTGATCCTTCCGTCGTCAAGAATCTGGAGAAGAATATTGAGAACGTCGGGATGCGACTTTTCAATCTCATCGAAAAGTACTACGGAATAGGGTTTTCTGCGGATTTTCTCGGTCAACTGACCTGCTTCATCATATCCAACATATCCGGGAGGAGCGCCGATGAGCTTCGATACGGCGTGCTTTTCCATGAACTCGGACATATCAAGACGAATGAGTGATTCGGGTGAATTGAAAAGCTCTGAAGCGAGACGCTTTACAAGTTCGGTTTTTCCGACACCCGTGGAGCCGGTAAACAAGAATGAAACCGGCTTTTTCTTCGGGGAAATACCAACACGATTGCGTTTTATTGCACGAACAACTGCCTCAACTGCCTTGTCCTGACCGATGATTCGCGTCTTGAGTCTTGAGTCAAGGTTTGAAAGCTTTTTGAATTCAGTTTCCTGTATAGCGGAAGCGGGGATTTTAGTCCAGAGCTCAATAACACGCGCAAGATGTTCTGCAGAAAGCTCGGGAGTCGGCTCTTTTTCAAGTTCCGTCTTGCGGTCGAGGAGTTTGCATTCTTCACTTTTAAGGAGTGCCAAACGCTCGAAAGCTTCCTCTGATGTGTCGGAGGTAAGTGCTTCGCGCTCGTTTCCGATTAGCTCGAGTCTCTTTTTGAGAGAAACAAGCTCCGTTATATTCTTGCTCTTTAAGTTGAGGTCAGAGCATGCCTCGTCGATAAGATCTATCGCCTTGTCGGGCAAAAATCTGTCTGTGATATAGCGTTCTGAAAGAATTACGGAAAGACGTGCAATTTCATCACTGATACGAACACCATGGAAGGTTTCGTAGTAATGAGCAATACCACGGATTATTTCAACGGTCTCATCGATTGATGGTTCGTTTACAATAACCGTCTGGAAACGGCGTTCAAGCGCACTGTCCTTTTCAATATGCTTTCTGTATTCGGCAAAGGTTGTGGCACCGATTACTTGTATCTCGCCTCTGGAAAGGGCAGGCTTCAGTATGTTTGCGGCGTTCATGGAGCCTTCGGCATCGCCTGCACCCACGAGGTTGTGGACCTCATCGATTACAAGTATTACGTTGCCTTTTTTCTTTATATCGTCAATTAATCCCTTCATTCGACTCTCAAACTGTCCTCTGAACTGTGTTCCCGCAACAAGAGAGGTGAGGTCGAGTAAAAATATTTCCTTGTCGATCAGCTTTGAGGGCACATCTCCTGCAGCTGTTTTTACTGCAAGGCCTTCTGCGATTGCGGTTTTGCCGACGCCGGGTTCACCGATAAGACATGGGTTGTTCTTCTGGCGGCGGTTTAAGATTTGGATCACGCGCTCGATTTCAGTTTCGCGACCCACGATATTATCAAGCTTTCCTTCTTTTGCTTTGTTGGTAAGCGAAATGCAGAAATTATCAAGGAATTTGTATTTTGTTGCTTTTTTTTCAGTGCCCTTTTCATCGTGAGACTCAGAAGGCACAGGGGTAGATTCGCCCGATGCCTGAGGCCCACCAAAAAGTTTATTTAAGAAGGGAAATGTGGCGGTTTTGCCATCGTTATCGTCGTCTGCATCTCCGGACATGAGTCCTGAAATTTCTTCCATATTCATGTCGCCGAGCATTTCCATTGTTTCGTTTGTGATATTTTCAAGATCCTCGTCAGTTATTCCCATCTTTTTCATAAAATCGTCAACGGGCTTAATTCCAAGTTCTTTTGCACACTTGAGGCAAATTCCCTCGCTTACGGAGTTGTCGTTTTCCATCTTAGTGATAAATATAACAGCAATATTCTTTTTGCATCTGCTGCATAACGTAGGTTGCATAGTTAGATACCGTCCTTTTGAATAGTAATTGTCGAATCTTTCTTTTCTTGCTTGAATTTACAATACTGATAGAGATAGCTGAAGAATGCAAGAAAAGAAATAAACACGGCGATATATGCAAAGACTGTTTTGAATATATCAGGGATGAGGTTTTCAAATAAGAGAATAAGAACGCCACCGGTTACGAGAAATACAGTTGCCATCTTGCCGAGTATATTGGATTGAAAAACAACTGATATTTCACGGTAGAGCTTAAATCCGCCAAGAACAAGAAGAAAGTCCTTTGCAAAAATCAGTGCAATGCTCCACCAGGGGATAAGACCGTCAATGGTAATGCATACAAAAACCGTTATGGTCATCATTTTATCAGCAAGGGGATCGAGTATTTTGCCGAGTCTTGTTATTAAATTGAATTTTCGTGCAATTATGCCGTCCAGTACGTCGGTAATACCTGCAATGCCGTAAATAATGGCAGCATAGATGTGTGCGTTTTCTGTTCCTGAGAAGAACGCAATGATAAATACCGGAACAAGACACATTCTAAAAATTGATAATAGATTAGGTATATTCATAATTCATACTTCCTTGTAAAAAAGAATTGAATTTCATTTGCGTATTAAATAAGAGCAAACGGAAAAACGGAAATTAAGTGTTTAAGGATAAATGTATCGTTAATGATTCCTTCGGTAAGGAAAATGCCAAGCTTTGTAAGTGTGTACGAAAAGACTATAACAATAAGATAACCCAAAACTGCACCTAAAATAAGGCCGAGAGTCTTGTTTATAAAATTTAATCCCGGAAGACGGGTCGTAAGATTAAGGAGCCTAAAAAGAAGAAGCAGCAGAATTCGCAAGAGGATAAAATAGATAAGAAACAAAACAGCATAGGTTAGCTTGAATGCCACTGTGTTTGTAATGAGTTTTGTTGTCTCGTAAAAGCTTTTTGAAATGTTTTCCGTAATATCGGAAATAGCATCGGTTACAATCCCCTCAGGAATACCGAGGTTTACGAACGGAGCGGCAACCGAATCTGTTGTGTCTGTGTTTTCAGATTCTTTTTCCGTGGGAGCTTCGGCTATCTGTTCGTTGATGTACGGAGCTACATAGGCTTCAGAGATATACGGTGCGGTTGTTTTTGCAAGAGTTCCTGCGAGAGAAAATGCAAGAAAAAGGGAAACGATTCCCGAAAGTGTTTTGATAAATCCGCTTTTTCTGCCTCTGAAAATGAAGAAAAGCAAAACAGCAACCGCCGCGATGTCGGCGATAATGTATATGGGAATCTTCACGGTGTTGTCACCTCCGATTTATTCTACATAGAGTGTTGCAAAATTATTACCGATTGAGAGAACGGAACCGTCTTTGTTTACAAGGCAACGAGAAATTGAGGTGGGGATTTCGAATTCAGAAAGAACGGTAAGGTCGCTTTTGTAAACAACACAACGGTTTGAAAACTGGAGCGCAGTGTAGTTGTCGGAGGCAGAGATTGAGAAAATATCCTCATCAAACTCAAGCTCATCCAAAAGTTTTCCTTTGTTTCTAATAAAGAGTACCTTTGAATTTCCGCCGTTCTGGTAGTTGTCAAGAAGAATAGAAATATTTTTTTTCGCTGAGACGGAAAAAGCTTTTACCGGCAAGTTTTCGTGCGAAATTTCGGAAAGAACTGCGCCACTCTCGTCATATATGATTGTTTTATCGTTGCAAATAACAAGTATGTTGTTATCCGAATAGAAAACAAGCTTTAAGGGTGTTGAGTTTCCTAATGAGACTGTGGAATAAAAGCTGTCCGAATTTGTTTTGCAAAGTGAAAGGAAACTCTCAAAACGGCCGTCAGTTGCACCGTATGTAATTATTGCAGCTATTTTTCCGGAAGGGGAAGCCGCAGCATCAAAAACGTGCTTTTCTGAAGAATGGAACTTAAAGATCGGCTCAAAGGATGTGTTGTAGAGTGTCGCTATATTCTTTGTATCCTCGCCGTCTGTTACAATGGCAAAATTTCCTGATTCTGTCATATTTGCGGAAATTATTTTTGAATCGCTGGTTCCGGTGTGCAGAAGCTTATTTTTCGTAAAAACATAGTAGTTGAGCCCGCCCGGATCATAGGCAATAAATCTTGAACTGCCATGGCTGACAGCCGGGTTTCGAAGAAGTACTTGTTCTGAAAAGTTGTTGGAGCCCGAGAAAGTATAAGAAGAAAACTTTTCGGGGGAGAGAACACAAAGGTTTCCACCGAGCAGGAAGAAACGGTTATATTCGTTTGCGTCAAAATTTACGGTGGTTTCCGTTGCATCTGCGCGGACTCCGTTGAATATCCAGTAAGCCATACGCTTGAGTGAGCCTGCAGCAAACCTGTTATTGAAGAAAATTATAGTACAAACAAAGAGGAGAACAGTAAAAAATATTGCAAAACGGCCTGAAAGACGTTTTTGCTTTTTTCTTGTTTTTTTAGCCATTTGAGGTTCTCCTTTCTTTGGTTTACAGTCCGAATTCGGAAGGGTAAATAACGTTTGTCATATAAAGAGCGTGCGCGGGTGCGGTAGCTCCTGCTTTTGACCTGTCTCCGCTTTCGAGGATTGCAGGAATATCATCCGGAGAAATTTTCCCCGTGGCAACATCAAGAAGTGTGCCGACAATTGTCCGTGCCATATTGTAGAGAAAGCCGTTTGCGGAAACGGTTATTGCTATGATTCCGCTTTCCTCATTTATTTCGCAGTTGAATACTGTGCGCACAGTTGATTTTACAGGTGTTCCGAGTGTTCGCATTGAAGCAAAATCATGAGTTCCAACAAAATGTTTTGCGGCAACCTTCATGGCGTCTAAATCCATTTTGTACTTAAAGTGAAGTGCGCGATTTTCAAGAAATGGGTTTCTTACGGCGCCTGTATATATGTAATAAGTATATTCCTTCCGGGTACAGGAATGTACAGGGTGAAAGTCGCCTGAAACCTCAACGGCACGGCTTACTGAAATATCGTTTGGGAGCACGGAGTTCAGAGCGTAGGGGATGCGAGAAAGCGGAATTTTCGAGGAGGTGGAAAGACTTGCAATATACATCTTTGCGTGCACTCCGGAATCCGTTCTTCCGCAACCGGTGATTCTGATATCCTCGTTGAAAACTGAGGACGCGGCATTTGAAAGAGTTGTCTGAACACTTTCGGAGTTTGCCTGAGTTTGCCAGCCGTGATAATTTGTTCCGCTATACGACAGAACAAGAGCTATAGTCCTTTTCATATTGGTGCACCAAATTTCAAAGTATATGACAGAAATGCGGATAAAATGAAAATGAGTATTGTGATGACAGTAAAGGCAAAGTCCTGTGGCAAAAGCTTGAAAACACGCATACGGACCCTACCGTCACCACCGCGATAGCAACGGCATTCCATTGCAAGCGCCAATTCCTCAGCCCGCTTGAAGGCATTGATGAAAAGTGGGATAAGAACAGGGATTAAAGCTTTGGCGCGGCGGATAATACTTCCTGTCTCAAAGTCTGCACCACGCGATTTCTGCGCTGACATAATCTTGTCGGTTTCTTCTATGAGTGTAGGGATAAAACGAAGTGCGATAGACATCATCATAGAAAGCTCATGGACAGGAAATTTGATTTTCTTGAGCGGGGAAAGAAGAGATTCCAATGCGTCTGTGAGCATAATGGGTGATGTTGTATATGTGAGCATTACAAATGTGCCAACAACAAGAAGAACGATACGAAGTGCCATGAAAAATGCGGTATAAATACCTCCGGTTGTTATTGCGACAGAACCTATTTTTATAAGCTCCGTTCCGCTTGTCGTATAAAAGACATTCAGGATTGCCGTGAAGGCAAGGAGAATTATAATCGGCTTTACGCTTTTGAAAATAAGCCCGATGTTTATCTTTGTGAGAAGAATCAAAGTAAAGAGGAAAGACGTCATAATTGCGTAGGGAATAAAACCGCGGCAAAGGAAGAGTGTTACGACAAAAAGAATTGTTGCAATAAGCTTGATTCGGGGGTCGAGTTTGTGGATAACGCTGTTTCCCGGAAAAAACTGCCCGAGAGAGATGTCTTTAATCATTTGAAACACCTCCGAGCTTTGTTAATTCTGCAACAGCCTCGCGGACTGTATAAATTGAATCCGACAACTTAATACCTTTTTCCTTCAGCCTATTTGCGACATGAGTAATCTGCGGAAGGTCAAGACCTGCCGCGAGAAGCTCTTCTGAATGTGAAAAGATTTCACTTGGTGTACCATACATGAAAGCTTCGCCTTTTGACATAACAAGAAGTTTATCGGAAACAGAGGCGATATCCTCCATGCTGTGAGAAACTATAACAATGGCAGCACCTGTAGAGTTGCGATATTTCATGAGCTGCCGTAAAAGGTCGTCGCGGCCTAACGGGTCAAGACCTGCGGTTGGCTCGTCGAGTATAAGTACACGTGGTTTCATTGCTATAACACCGGCGATTGCAACTCGGCGCTTCTGGCCGCCGGAAAGCTCAAAAGGAGAGAAATTGAGAAGCTTCTCGTCAAGGCCTGCGAATTTGCAGGCTTCATGCACGCGAAGGTCAATTTCTTCTTTTGAAAGACCCATATTGCGGGGTCCAAAAGCAATATCTGCATATATTGTTTCTTCAAAAAGCTGATACTCAGGATACTGAAGAACAACACCGACTTTGAAGCGAATGTTGTGGGTGAATTCCTTGGATTTGAAGATATTTTCGCCTTCGTATAATATTTCGCCCGAAGATGGCTTTATAAGACCGTTAAGGTGGGAAATGAGCGTTGATTTGCCTGAACCCGTATGACCGATAATGCCGAGTGTTTCAGCGGCATTTATGTCAAGATTTATGTTTTTTATTGCGGAACATTCAAAAGGTGTCTTTGGACTGTACACGTGAGAAAGTCCGCGAATGCTCATTACTGTCTGCAATTTATGGTACCCTCCGAGTCAGATGTTAAAAGCTTTTATAATTTCGTCAACACATTCATCAACGGTCAACTTATCAAGCGACAAATTGAATCCGTTTTTGTTGAGAGAGTCGAGGAGTTCGACCGTCTGTGGAACGGCGAGTCCGAGAGAACTGAGCTTTTCTGTTTGTGTAAAAATCTCTTTTGGTGTGCCCTCGAGAACTGTCTTGCCGTTATCCATGACCATTACGCGGTCTGCGTTTATTGCCTCGTTCATATGATGTGTGATGAGGACGATTGTGATTCCGTGTTTTTTGTTGAGGTCGTAAATGAGGTTCAGCACATCGCGACGGCCTTTAGGGTCAAGCATAGAGGTCGGTTCGTCGAGAACTATGCATCTTGGTTGCATAGCAATAACACCGGCAATGGCAATGCGTTGCTTCTGACCGCCTGAGAGAAGGTGAGGCGCGTGGTCGCGGTAGTCATACATACCTACCGTTCTGAGTGATTCATCAACACGTGCTTTAATTTCATCCCGTGGTAGGCCGAGGTTTTCCGGACCGAAAGCAACATCTTCCTCGGTAATGGTTGCAACTATCTGGTTATCAGGGTTTTGAAAAACCATACCGCAGGTTTTCCTGATCTCGTAAAGAAGGTTTTCGTCAGAGGTATCCATACCGTCTACATAAACCTTACCTCCGCAGGGGAGAAGAACGGCGTTAAAGTGCTTTGCAAGGGAAGACTTTCCTGAACCGTTGCGACCGAGAATTACAAGGAATTCTCCCGCAGTAACGGAGATGTCAACCTCGGATAAAGCTGTTTTTGGGGTGTCAGAGTCGATATTGTACTGAAAGGTCAGCTTTTCGGATTTGATGATACTGTCCATTGAAAAAACCTCAAAAAATTAAATCGTATACCACCTTGTGGCACTTCCTGCAGGAAGGATAAGACCCGTCTCAGAAACCTTCAGGCCGAGTTCGTCACACTCTGCCTTGCCGCCGTAACGCTTAGTGAAAACAGTGTCGGCGATGTATTTACATACTGACGGCGCAACGCCCGTCGTGTATGAGCTTATAAGAACAAAGAGCGGAGCATCTGAGAGAACGCCTGAGCAAAGCTTTATGAAATCAAATATATTTTCTTCAAACTTCCAGATTTCGCCTGTGGGGCCTCTGCCGTAAGACGGTGGGTCCATGATAATAGCGTCGTACTTTCTGCCGCGTCTTATCTCGCGCTCCACAAACTTTGCACAGTCGTCTACAATCCAACGGATGGGAGCATCGGAGAGACCTGAAGAAGCGGCATTTTCACGAGCCCACGCAACCATACCTTTTGCGGCATCGACATGACAGACAGATGCACCTGCCTTTGCGGCAACTATCGTTGCGGCACCGGTGTATGCAAAGAGGTTAAGAACGTTTATGGGCCTTCCTGCATTTGAAATCATATCGCTTATAAAATCCCAGTTCGAAGCTTGCTCTGGGAAAATACCTGTGTGCTTGAAGTTCATGGGTTTTAAGTTGAACTTAAGGTCTTTATACGATATCTGCCAGGAACTCGGAAGTGTTTTATTGGTCCAGGAACCGCCACCTGTCGATGAGCGTGAGTAGAGTGCGTCGTACTTTTTCCAGTGCGGATTTGTTCTGGGAGATGACCATATGGCTTGCGGCTCGGGTCGAACAAGATAATAGTCGCCCCAACGCTCGAGTTTTTCGCCGTCTCCGCAGTCAATTACAGTATAATCATCAAAGTTTTTTGCAATCCACATAAAACACATTTCCTTCGCATATAGTTTGATATAATATCATACCATAAAAAAGGCGAAAGGTCAATGAAATTCAGCGTTTTTGAGGTTATATTTTCAGAAAGTTCACAATAGAATTTAATACGATTTTGGAAGGAGAAAATTATTATGATTATATTCACTGCAAAGATTACGGGAAAGAAGATTCTGGGCGGCGTTCTTGCTCTTGCGCTGGTGGTATGTGCAGGCGTTGCAATAAGTCATGATATGTCGCGCGGAGATACCGTCTTAACTCTTGATGAGCAGGTAATTGAAGCGGAAAAAGTAAAGCTCAAAACAAACGAGGATCGCGTTTCACTCCTTGAAGGATACGGCTGGACCGTAGACCGTGATCCAATTGAATCAATGGAAGTCAGAATTCCCGAGGCTTTTGACGGGGTGTATGATGAATATAACAACATTCAGAAAAAGCAGGGCATGGATTTGATGGAGTATAAAGGAAAGCGGGTTACACGTTATACATACAGAATCACAAATCACCCGTCTGAAGAAGAAAACGTGGTTGCAAACATAATCGTATACAAAAACAAGCTTATCGGCGGTGATGTTTCATCCTGTGAGCTTGGCGGATTTATGCACGGACTTGTGAAAGAAAATAAGCAACCTCAGGGTTAAGACCTTGAGATTGCTTTGAAATCAAGATAGTTTTGCAGTATAAGCGCTGCGGCAACGGAGTCAACCTTTGCCCGGCGCTTTTTTCCGTGGTAGCCGGTTTCTGAAAGTATTCTGTGAGCATCGACAGTAGTGCAACGCTCGTCCCATAAAATAACGGGGAGTTTTGTTCTTTCTTTAAGTATTTCTGCAATTTCCTCGCTCTTTTTTGCACGGTCTCCAATGTCTGCATTCATGTGTTTTGGGTAACCGAGAACAATTTCTCCCACAGAACGAGAAATGATTGCATTGCAAAGCTCGTCAAAAGCTGCTTTTGGGTCTGTGACATTTATTGTAAAGCTTTCTCCTGCGAGTGTTCCGCTAATATCTGAAAAGGAGACGCCGATACGTTTGTCGCCGTAATCTATGCCAACTGTCCTCATTGACAAAACCTCCGCGTTTAGTTATTATATTACTAATAATAACATAACAAGTGGTTAAAATTCAATAAAAGAATAGACAGAAAACAAACTTTTTTGCCTTCAAAAACATCTATATAATGACGGCGAAAGGTAAGACAGAGGAAAACCTATGCGAGAAGAAATATACGAAAAAGTTGTTTCGTACATTACCGACAATCAGGAAAAATTCTATAGATTTGCGTACAGCTACATCAAGGAACGAGAAGGAGCACTCGACATAGTACAGAATGCTGTCTGTAAGGCACTTGAGAAATATCATGAGCTACGTTCGCCTGATAAAATCAACGCTTGGTTTTATCGGATCCTGGTTAATGAGTCGCATGCATATTTCAAAAAACAGAAACGTGAAATTGCAACTGAGGATGAAAAAATGCCGGTTCAGATTTACACTGAAACAGCATTTGATAAAGACGATGAAGTTTATGATATGGTTATGAAATTACCTGAAAAATTCAGAACGGTAATCGTACTGAGGTTTTTTGAGGATATGTCGCTCGAGGAAATTTCAAAGATTACATCGGCTAATTTAAGTACAGTAAAAACGCGTCTGTATACGGCGCTCCGTCAACTAAAACTTTCATATAACGGAGAAAGATAATGGATGAATTAAAAAAAGCAAAAGAAAAATATAGTTCTATTGAAATTCCGCCTGAGCTTAACACGGTCGTTCGTTCAGCGATTGAAAACAGGAAGGAAAAGAAAAAGAATTTGTTTGTGCTTCGGCAAGTGCTCCCGATTGCTGCATGCCTTGCAATAGTTGCAGTTGCGGCATTTACCGGAATTCACGGAAACATAAATCCTGTTTCAAGTGAAGGAACGATTTCACCCGCACCTGCTGCAATGGCAAGAAGTCTTCCTCGGAGTATGGATACTGAAAATAAAATTGAGCACGAGTTTTTTGAGCTTGGCAAATTGATTTCAACGGTCGCCGATAGCTGTGAAATTGAGCAGGAAGAACAGATTATGGGGAAATAATTATGAGAAAGAATTACCAGCTTATATGTGACGAGCAGATAAAAGAACTTACCGGAGAGGGTAAAGTTCCGTCTCTTTTACTTCACAGTTGTTGTGGCCCTTGCAGTAGCTATGTTCTTGAATATCTTTCAAAACATTTTCTTGTCACGGTTGCGTTTTTCAACCCCAATATTTACCCTGAAGAAGAGTACACAAAAAGACTTGATACACAGCGTGAAATTGTTGAAAAAATGCCATTTTCACACGAGGTCAAGCTTCTTGAAATGCCGTATGACTATCATCGCTTTTTAAGTTCTGCAAGGGGACTGGAAAGTGAAAAGGAAGGCGGAAAAAGGTGCGTCGAGTGTTTTAAGTTGAGACTTTTTGAGACTGCAAAAACCGCGAAGGAACTTGGGTTTGATTGCTTTGCGACAACGCTTTCCGTAAGTCCGCACAAGAACGCCGAGCTTTTGAATAGAATAGGGGAAGATGCTGAAAAAAGCTTTGGCGTAAAGTATCTTACGGCAGACTTCAAAAAACGAGAGGGTTACAAGCGTTCAATTGAGCTGTCGCGTCAGTATAACCTATACAGACAGGAGTACTGCGGCTGCGAATTCTCACAAAATAAAGATTAGTTTTTTTCATCAAAAGAAGCGCGCAACTTTTCAAGTGCGCGTTTTTCTATTCTGCTTACATAAGAACGCGAAATGTTGCATTTTTTGGCAATTTCATATTGTGTTTCGGGGATACAGTCATAAAGACCGTATCTCCTTATTACAATTTCGCGTTCTCTCGGTTCAAGACGTGAGTTCAAGAGCTTGTAAAGCTTTTCTTCGACGTCAAGGTTTTCGATTTTCTCGAGTCGTATATCCTCGGTGCTTATAACATCCATAAGAGCGAGCGAATTTCCGTCGGAGTCAGTATCCAGAGAGTCGGAAAGTGAAATTTCAACTGCGTTCTTTTTGGTGCTTCGAAAGTGCATAAGAATTTCGTTTTCTATACATCGTGCCGCATAGGTTGCAAGTCTTGTGCCTTTGCTTGGTTTGTACGTATTGATTGCTTTGATAAGTCCTATTGAGCCGATTGAAATCAAATCCTCCTGTTCGTTTGGAGAGGTGTAATACTTCTTTATTACATGTGCAACAAGCCTTAAATTCCGCTCAATCAAAATGTCGCGCGCTTCGTTATCTCCGTTTGACGCTTTTTCGAGGTATTCACGTTCTTCCTTCGCAGAAAGCGGCTTTGGAAAAGAGCCTGATGACAAGCTTAAAATGAGATAAAAGCAGTTTATAAAAAGCGTTGATAAAATAGAGAAAATAAACATAAAAACACCCCACAAATGTGATATATAAATCATACTGTGAGGTTGAAAGAAAATTGCAAGTCCCAACAGGAACGGGACTTGCAATCGTTTATTTTATAAGAGCAACTGCGTGTGCCGAGATTCCTTCTCCCGAGCCCGTAAAACCGAGTTTTTCTTCGGTTGTCGCCTTTACACTTACACAGGCTATGTCAATGTTAAGCGCGGAGGAAATGTTTTTCCTCATATTTTCAATGTGTGGGAGCATTTTTGGACGCTCGGCAATAATCGTGGAGTCAACGTTTTCGACGCTAAAACCGGAAGCGTTGAGAAGGGAATTAACTTCGCGCAAAAGCTCTAAACTGTCTGCACCTGCATACTTCGGGTCATTTGGCGGAAAGTGTTTTCCTATATCGCCTAAAGCGGCGGCACCGAGAAGTGCGTCGGAAATTGCGTGAAGTAAGACGTCTGCATCGCTGTGTCCCAAAAGACCCTTTTCAAAAGGTATTTCGACACCGCCGACTATCAGTTTTCTTCCTTCTGTCAGTTTGTGTACGTCGTAGCCGTGTCCGATTCTCATTTTTCCACCTCGCTAAGTTTTTTTAGTATTGCCTCTGAAAAAACAATATCTTCAGGGGTTGTTATCTTGATGTTGAAGAAGTCACCTTCTGTAAGAAATACCTGCTTTCCGTACTCTTCTACAGCGGAGCAGTCGTCTGTTATTGAAAGGTTGTTTCGCAATGCGTTATCCAGAGATTTTTCTATGAGCAAAGACTCAAAGACCTGAGGGGTCTGGATGGCAAAAAGGGAAGAACGAAGAAGAGTTTTTGTAACAAAGGAATCCTTTGCTTCTTTTACGGTGTCCTTAACAGGTGTTGCGGGTGCAGCTCCACCGTATTTACTTGCTGAAAGTACGGTTTCTTCGATTATTTTTTGTGAAACAAACGGTCTTGCTGCATCGTGAATAGCTATAAGTTCAAAGCGTCCGCCTGCTTCTTTAACCCCGTTAAATACAGACTCAACTCTTGTTTTTCCGCCACAGATAACGGATTTAACTTTGTTAAGTGAATGTGCTTTACACAGGTTTGTTATGTCAGAAATGAGCTCTTTTTGAGTTGGAACGATGATCTCATCAATGTACGGAGATTTCTGTAGTGCAGAAAGGGTCAGAACGATGACCGGGACCCCTGAGATTTCAATGAAAAGCTTATTTCCTGAATTCTTCATCCTTGAGGATGAGCCTGCGGCAGGAACAATTGCCACGCATGATTTCTTTCCGTTTTCACAAAGCATTTTTTCACCTCTAGTAAATAAAGCCATTCTCACTTAGAGAACAGCTTTAATTTTAACATAATTTTATCTGTAAATCAATTTAAGTTTCGTTTTTGACAATTTTTTCGATAATATCATCAATTTCTTTTTTGATTTCTTCTTTCGTTGAGTTCTTCGCAATTACAAGCTCTGAAACGAGTATTTGCAATGCGGAATGGAGCATTTTGCGTTCACCTGAGGAAAGGCCGGTTTTTGCATCGCGGCAGGAGAGAGCTTTTATAACGCAAACAACATCCTTGATATCTCCGCTTTTGATTTTGAGAGCATTGTCGCGATAGCGCTTATTCCAGTTCGGGATATCGTCTGTCTCTATGGTTGAAAACAGCTCCATAACCTTATCGGCTTCAGAAGGAGAAATAACATCTCTTATACCTATTTCGGCAGACGAAGCAACAGGTACCATAATAGTCAGGCTGTTCGTATGTAATTTAAGAACATAGTATTCGCGCAAAGCTCCGTCAACGGTCTGTGAGACAATATCGTCAATTGTTCCGGCTCCGTGCATCGGATGAACAATTCTGTCGCCTATACTATACAAAAACACCCCTCCTTTGTGTCGATTATATGTATATTATACTGCTGAAAAGAAAAATTTTCAAGAAAAAACTTTTGAAATCAAGCAAAGAAAACACGTTTTTACTTGTGTTTTTCGAGTAAATCTGTTACAATATACTTGTATTATTATATAATATTGTAGATCTCGGAGGAGATTGCGTTGGGAATAGCACAACGAATACTTGATTTATTTAAGGATTTTAACTGGGTTATTATTCCTGCAGCACTGCTTGCAATAATATTTCATGAGCTTTCGCACGGCTTTGTTTCATATCTTTTGGGAGACAGGACGGCAAAGGACAGCGGTAGACTTTCCGTAAACCCGATAAATCATATTGACATACTGGGTCTTATTTGCATGATTCTGTTTGGGTTTGGTTGGGCAAAGCCTGTTCCTGTAAATACCTATTATTTCAGAAACAAAAAGCTTGGTATTGTGTTGGTTTCTCTCGCAGGCCCTTTTTCAAACATCATTATGGCTTTGGTTTCCATGATTTTGTTTTTGCTCTTGCCTGAGCGTTTGCCGGGAAAAGAAGTTCTTGATTACATAACTCTCGCTTTGGGGAACTTTTTTCTTTACTCGTCAGTTCTCAATGTTGGTCTTGCGGTGTTCAACCTTCTGCCAATTCCGCCGCTTGACGGGTCAAAGATTTTGTTTTCTCTTTTGCCGAGATCAGCGTACGGATTTATTCTTAAATACGAAAGATACGGTATGCTTATTTTAATAATTCTTATAAATCTGCCGTTTTTTTCGGATCTCCTTGCGATGATAAGACAGCACCTCTATGTAGGACTTGCAGATATTGTTAATTCAATCTTTTTTTAGACAGGGAAGTTGATTATGTCGGAAATAACGTATCACCTTGAGGTGTTTGACGGGCCATTAGACCTGCTTTTACACCTTATCGCGAAAAACAAACTGAATATTTATGACATTCCGATAGTTGAGATACTTGAACAGTACAATCAGGCTCTTGCGGAAATGGAGGAGAGAAACCTCACCGTTGCCTGTGAGTTTGTCTCTATGTCGGCGCATCTTCTGTATATAAAGTCAAAGATGCTTTTGCCAAAGTACGACGAGCTTGACGACGAAGAAGATCCGAGAGCAAGGCTTGTTGAGATGCTTTTGGAGTATCAGCGCATCAAGGAAGTCAGCGGTACGCTCAACAGTCGTGCCGAAAAGGGTCTTGATATCTACACCAAGGCACCTGAGGAGATTGAACCCGATAAGACATACAAATACTCTCACGATAAGTTTGACCTGCGTTTTGCGGTTCTTAATATGCTTGAACGAGCAGAAACGAAAATTCCGCCCAAGATTACAAACTTTGCAGGAATTGTCGGCCGTGAGGTTTATTCCGTCGGTAAGAAGGTATCATATGTCTTGAAGAGGCTTCTTTCTTCAAAGAAGACGAAGTTTTTTGATTTATTCCGTGATGTAAAAACGCGCTCTGAAGTAGTTGCTACTTTCCTTGCAGTGTTGGAGCTTTGCAAAACAAACAGAATTACCGTATCGGATGAGTCTCAGGATATAACCCTTTCAGTTGATGAAGAAATACAGGACATTTAACATTCACAGAAATGGAGAACATTATGCAGATTTCAGAGATTGAACGTTCAATAGAGGCTATCCTTTTTGCCGTGGGCGATCCGGTAGAGCTTTCAAGAATGTCTGAGATTCTTGAAATTGATGAGGAAAGCCTTGAAAAGATAATTGTGAAGCTTCGTGATGACTACGATTTTGACAGACGCGGAATCAGGATAGTAAAGCTTGAAAATTCATATCAGATGTGCTCGGATTCAGAACAGGCACCGTTCATCAGAAAAGCTCTTGAAACACGAAGGGCACCAAGGCTTTCACCTTCACTTCTTGAGGTGCTTTCGGTAATAGCATACCGTCAGCCTGTAACAAGAGCGTATATTGAGCAGGTGCGAGGTGTTGACTGTTCATATTCAATCACATCCCTTTGCGAGAAGGGACTTATCAAAGAATCAGGACGTTTAGATGTTCCGGGAAAACCCATTTTGTATCGCACAACGAAAGACTTTCTCCGCGTTTTCGGACTTGAGAGTTTGAGTGAGCTTCCGGACCTTCCTGAGTTTTCTGACATTGATGACGGACAGGTTTCATTTGACGATATGGAACGCGAAGAAGCACAAAACGCTCAGAAAACAGAGCATCAGACAGAAGAAACACAGATCACTGTTGAATAATAAAGGAGAGATATATTATGGCAGAACATGCACTAAATGACGTTATGAGAACAACAATGGAAAAGCTTCGCAGTATGGTCGACGTTAACACAATTATCGGAGACCAGATCAACACTCCCGATGGCACAACAATTATTCCGATTTCAAAGGTCTCATTCGGTTTTGCATCGGGCGGAACTGATTTTGACAGCAAGAATGAAAATGCAAACTTCGGTGGCGGAGCAGGAGCAGGAGTTACAATCCATCCCGAAGGCTTTCTTGTTGTGAAGGATGGCACAGTAAGGCTTATCCCGATGTCTGTCGCTCCGAGTACAACTGTTGACAGAGTGGTTGAGCTTGTGCCCGGAATAATGGACAGAGTTGAGGGATATATAAAAAACAATAAAAAGAATTCAGTAGAAGAATAACCGTAATACTTTCGCTCTTTCTTTCGTATTATTTTAAGAGGGGTGAAAGTATTTGAAAAAAACGACTATTTTTTTGCTTTTTCTGTCACTTACGTTTTCTTTTTGCTCTGCAGTGGATGTGTCCGCGAAATCGGCGATATTATACGAGCCGAAAACGGAGACGATATTGTTCTCCAAGGACATTCACAAGACGCGTGAAATAGCATCAACTACAAAGATAATGACGGCTGTTGTTGTGCTTGAAAATTCAGAGCTTGATGAAATTGTAACGGTACCGGAATCATGCACGGGCATCGAAGGAACCTCACTTTATCTCAAAGAGGGCGAAAAACTCTCAGTTTCCGATTTGCTTTACGGAATGCTTCTTAAATCGGGAAATGACGCTGCAACAACTCTTGCATATTATGTTGGTCAGGGTTCTGTAGAAGATTTCGTCGACATGATGAATGAAAAGGCAGAAGATTTGGGGCTTTCCGGCACTCATTTCAAAAACCCGAGCGGGCTTCCGGATGATGGCCATTATTCAACGGCATATGATATGGCAAGGCTTACGGCGTATGCGATGGAGAACCCCGGTTTTTGTGAAATTGTATCAACGAAGCAAAAAACGGTTGCGGAGAGACAACTTTCAAACCACAACAAGCTGCTGTGGCTATACAATGGAGCAAACGGTGTAAAGACCGGGTTTACCAAAGTTGCTGGCAGATGCCTTGTTTCTTCGGCAGAGCGCGATGGGTTAGACCTTATAGCTGTGACATTGTCAGCCCCAAATGACTGGAATGACCACAAAACTCTTTTTGATTACGGTTTTTCAAATTACGCGCTTCACTCTGAGAGTAAATCCGATGAGATAACATCGCTTCCTGTTGTTGGGGGAAAAGGTTCGACTGTAAATGTTTCTGTCAAAGAAGATGTCTATTTTCTTGTGAAGAAAGACGATTCCTTTGAGAGGAAGGTATTTATACCTAAATTTCTCTACGCTCCGGTCAGGGCGGGAGACGAGGTGGGAAAAATCGTATATAAGGTCAATGGAGAAAAGGTTTGTTCGGTTTCTGTAATCAGCGATGATACGGTTGATTTTCTCCCGAAAAAGAACTTTTTTGAAAAAATACTAGATTTTTTTATGAAAGATGATTGAAATGGATAAAAAAACAAAGGAAAGCATTATTCAGGAATTTCATAACGGAAGGTGTACCCGACTTCACAAATATTTTGGGGCTCACTTCACAGAGATTGACGGTGTTTTTGGTGTAGTTTTCCGCGTATGGGCACCAAACGCACAGTCTGTTTCTGTTGTAGGTGATTTTAACTCATGGGATGCTGAAAAAAACCCCATGAAGCGGACAGAAGAGGATTATTCTGTTTGGGAGATATTTGTCCCTGCACTTTCTGAGTACGATATCTATAAATTCAGCATAAGGACCGGAAACGGTAATGTGTTGATGAAAGCTGACCCTTATGCCTTTCATTCTGAAACACGTCCGCAGACAGCGTCAAAACTCTATAAACTGGATGGCTTTGAATGGAAGGACGCAAACTGGCAAAAATATAAAAAAGGCCGCAATATTTTTTCTGAAGCAGTAAATATCTACGAGCTTCACTTGGGCTCATGGAAACTCCACGAAGACGGTAATTTCTATTCATATATCGATATGACACGTGAGCTTATTCCGTATGTCAAGAAAATGGGGTATACTCATATTGAAATTATGCCGGTTTCCGAGTATCCCTTTGATGGCTCTTGGGGTTATCAGGTAACGGGGTACTTCGCGGTAACATCGAGATACGGAACTCCCAAGGATTTTATGCATTTCGTCAATGAGTGCCACAAAAACGGTATCGGGGTGATTATGGATTGGGTCATTGCACACTTTCCAAGAGATGCTCACGGACTTTTTGAATTTGACGGACAGTGCCTTTATGAGTATACAGATCCGCTCAAGCGCGAGCAGCCTGACTGGGGTACAAGGATTTTTGATTACGGACGTCCCGAGGTAAGAAATTTCCTGATTTCAAATGCCGTTTTCTGGTGTGAGTATTTCCACATAGATGGAATCCGTGTTGACGCTGTTGCAAGTATGCTTTATCTTGATTACGGCAAGACTGACGGTCAGTGGCGTCCAAATCAGTACGGGGGGAACGGAAATATTGAGGCAGAGGAGTTTCTTAAAAACTTAAATATAGCGGTTTTGGAGGAATATCCCGAAACAATTATGATAGCTGAGGAGTCTACGGCATGGCCAATGATAACAAAGCCGCCATATTGCGGAGGGCTCGGTTTCCATTTCAAGTGGAATATGGGTTGGATGAATGATACTCTTAGATATTTCTCGACAGATCCGATTTTCAGAAAATATAATCACAACGCATTGACGTTTTCGCTGACATACGCATTTTCTGAAAACTATATACTTCCGTTTTCGCATGATGAAGTAGTGCACGGGAAGTGCTCGCTTATAAATAAACAGCCCGGCGATTATCTGCAGAAGTTTGCAGGTCTTCGCACTATGTACGGATACACGATGGCGCATCCCGGCAAAAAACTCAGCTTCATGGGAAGCGAATTCGGTCAGTTTATCGAATGGAATGAAAAACAGGGGCTTGACTGGAACCTGCTTGAGTTTGATATGCACAAAAAGCTTCAAACGTATGTTTCAGACCTTAATGCATTCTATCTCAGAAACTCTGAGTTTTGGGAAATTGACGATTCGTGGGATGGCTTTGAATGGGTTGTTACTGATGACTGCGACAGTAACGTTATAGCCTTTAAGCGCAGAAACAGAGATGGAAGGGAAATTATTGCAGTTTTCAATCTGTCTCCCGTTATGCGCGAAAACTACCCGATCGGAGTTTCGTCTCCCGGCAGTTACCGTGTTATCTTCAACAGTGACAGTGAAAAATACGGTGGTTCAGGTATGAAATATCCTGCATATCTCAAAACAAAATCAAGGGACGATTCGGGCTTTGGACAGTTTATTGATATAACATTACCGCCGATGAGCGCAATATATATCAGAAGAAAAGGATGATGAGTTTATGGCGAAAAGTAAAGACTGCATAGCAATGCTTCTGGCGGGAGGCCAGGGAAGTAGACTTCACGTTTTAACAGCCAATGTCGCAAAACCTGCAGTTCCTTTTGGTGGAAAGTACAGAATTATCGATTTTCCGCTCTCTAACTGTATAAACTCAAATATTGACACGGTAGGCGTTCTTACTCAGTACCAGCCACTTGAGCTGAATACCTACATAGGTAACGGACAGCCGTGGGACCTTGACCGCTCAAACGGCGGGGTTGCAATTCTTCCGCCCTATATGACGAGCACGAGCGGGGCGTGGTATAAAGGTACTGCAAATGCAATCTATCAAAATATGAATTTTATTAAATCATTTGATCCGAAGTATGTTCTTGTCCTGTCGGGCGACCACGTTTATAAGATGAATTACGACTGGATGCTTCGCGAACACAAGAAGAACAATGCGGATTGTACTATTGCGGTTATCGATGTTCCGATTGAAGAAGCATCGCGCTTTGGTATTATGAATCTTCGCGATGATAATTCAGTCTATGAATTTGAAGAAAAACCGCAAAATCCGAAGAGCACAAAGGCATCAATGGGTGTTTATATATTCACTTGGGATGTTTTGGAAAAGTATCTCATTGACGATGAGGCGGATCCTGAGAGTGCGAATGATTTCGGTAAGAACATTATCCCGAATATGCTAAATGACGGAAAGCGTCTATTTGCTTATGAATATAAAGGCTACTGGAAAGATGTTGGGACGATTGAGAGTCTTTGGGAAGCTAATATGGATGCGATAACACCGGGAAGCGGGCTTGTTCTTCACGACAAGAACTGGAGAATCTACGCGCGAAATCCTGCAAAGCCCTCTCAGTTCGTATCACCGAATGCGACAATTAAAAACTCAATGATTTCTGAAGGGTGCAACACTTCGGGAGATGTTTACCGCTCAATAGTATTCTATGATGTAACAATCGGAGAAGGTGCAGTTATAAATAATTCTATCGTAATGCCCGGAAGTGTTATAGAGGCAGGCGCAACTGTTGAATATTCAATAATAGCAGAGAATGTAACTGTTAAATCAGGCGCTCGTATAGGAAACGCTCCGGAAGACGGAAAAACGCGCGAGATAGCTGTTATTGGCGAAGGACTTACAGTAGGTGAAAAAGCTGTTGTAGGGGCCGGAAAGATAATTGACAACGACATTGCAGATGGCGAGGTGGCATTATGATTAAAGACACAATGGGGATTATCTTCGCTCATGAAAAAGTCGATGCAATGCGCGAACTGACAGAGAATAGAACTGTCGCTTCGGTTCCGTTTGGCGGAAGATACAGAATGATTGACTTCACATTATCCGGTATGGTCAATTCGGGAATCAAAGATGTTGGTGTTGTAACACAGAGTGACTATTATTCCTTGATGAGCCATCTTGGAACAGGTAAAGAATGGGACTTAAACCGAAAAAAAGGTGGTCTTTCAATTCTTCCTCCGTCTATCGGAAATAAAAATATTGTTTCAAATAGCGACAGCAAAATTGCAGTTCTGATGGGAATAATTGAATATATAAGAAGCAGTGACTGCAAATATGTTATTCTTTCTGATGCAAATATTATTGCAAATATCAATTATACAGAACTTCTGAACAAACACATCGAAAAACAGGCTTATATGACGGCTCTGTATAAGGCAAATGTCTATGACCAGCAGAAGTTCAGAAACAATACATTTGTTGATTTTGATGCCTCCGGAAGAATTTGTGACATAACCGTAAACCAGGAGATTCAGCTTCATAGCAATATGCTGCTCGGCGTATATGTGATCGAACGCGAACTTCTTGAGTTTCTTATTTGTCAGTGCGTTGCGCACAATAAATTTGATTTTGAGCGCGATATAATACAGGGGATGGCTGATTCACTTGATATTTACGCACATGAATACCTCGGATATGTGGAGAAAATTGATTCAGTTGAATCGTATTTCAAGACGAGTATGGGCCTTCTTGATTCCGGAATAAGAAATGAGCTTTTCAACGTTGGCGGAGAGATTATAACACGTGTTCATGACGAGGTTCCTACTATATTCTGTGAGAATTCGTCGGTTAAAAACAGTGTTATTGCAGACGGTTGCATTATTGACGGCGTTGTGGAAAATTCAATACTTTCTCGTGGGGTCAGGATCGGACGTGGTGCACGCATCATAAACAGTATTATTCTCCAGGGAACTACTGTTGGAGATGGGGCGAGTCTTGAATATTGCATCGCGGACAGAAACTCAACTATCTCAAACAACGTTGAGCTCAAGGGTGCTGAGGCATACCCGAACGTATTGCCTGTTGGCTGTAAAATATAAGGAGTTTTTAATATGGAAAGCAAGAAAATTTTAATGGTCGCATCAGAAGCGGCTCCGTTTATTAAATCAGGCGGTCTTGGTGATGTTGTCGGCTCTTTGCCGGGAGCTATTGCAGGAAAGAACTACGAACTCTCTGTCGTTGTTCCTCTTCACGAAGGTATTTCGGCAGAGATGAGAAATAAAATGACCTATATCACAAATATCTTTGTTCCTGTTGCGTGGCGCAGTCAGTACTGTGGCATTTTCAAGTACGAAGAAAAGGGTGTTACTTGGTATTTTATTGATAACGAATATTACTTCAAGCGTGGGAATGCACTTTACGGTTGCTATGACGATGCAGAAAGATATGCATTCTTCTCAAGGGCAGCGCTTGAGATATTACCGCATATAGGGTTTTCTCCGGATATTATTCATTGCCACGATTGGCAGACAGCACTAGTGCCGATTTACTATAAGCTCCTGTATTGTGACTGCGAAGGATTCAAGGGTATCAAAACTGTTTTTACAATTCATAATATAGAATACCAGGGCATCTTTGACAGACAGATAGTCGAGAATGTTTTGGGCCTTCCGTTTGGAGAGTTTGAAAACGGTTTCCTTGAATATAATGGCGCAGTAAACCTTATGAAAGCAGCAATAATTTGCTCGGATAAGGTTACAACAGTAAGCAGTACGTATGCTGAGGAAATTAAAACACCTGAATTTGCTCACGGACTTGATGGCATCCTTCGTCAGGAGGCAGGCAAGGTTTCAGGAATTATAAACGGTATTGACCAGAAACTCTATGACCCTGCACGTGATAAGCGTCTTTTTTCAAAGTTCTCGCGTGACGATATGAGCGGAAAGGCTAAAAACAAGGCTGAACTTCAAGCACTTGTAAACTTGCCACAGAATCCGGACATTCCTGTAATAGGTATGGTTACACGTCTTGTTTCTCACAAGGGACTTGATCTTGTTTCTGAAGTTATAGACGAGCTTCTTTCTGACGATGTTGAGCTTGTTATTGTCGGGACAGGTGACTGGAAATATGAGCAGTTCTTAAGAGATAAGCAATGGCAGTACCCATTCAAGCTTTCTGTCAATATTGCATTTAATTCAGATCTTGCACAGAAGGTTTACGGTGGATCGGATATGTTCCTTATGCCGTCGAAGGCAGAGCCCTGCGGACTTGCGCAGATGATAGCGCTTCGATACGGTACAATCCCGATAGTGCGTGAGACGGGAGGGCTTCGTGATTCGATAAAACCATATAACAAAAACACCGGAGAAGGTAATGGATTCCTGTTCTCTGACTATAATGCCAAGGATATGCTTTCGGCAATCCGTGAAGCTTGTTCGCTTTACAGCAAAAAAAGAACATGGAACAGTATCGTCGAAAACGGTATGAATACTGACTTTTCGTGGAAAAACTCTGCTCGTAAGTATCGCAAGATGTATGATGAGCTTCTCGGAAGGTAATTAATCTGGAAATTATGAGGTAAATATTCAATGGCAATACAAATGGATGAAAAAAACTTAAAATTCCTGCTCGAGGAAAAGCTCTCAAGACATTTTGGTAAGAAAATTGATGAGGCAACCAATGAGCAGATTTATGCTGCGTGCTCTTTCGTCGTACGCGATATTATGATGAAAAATCGCACAAAGACTCGTGAGCAGATTCAGAAAAAGGAGCTCAAACAGGTTTATTATCTTTCTATGGAGTTTCTTATTGGAAAATCTCTTCATAACAATATTAACAATCTTGGACTTTCTGAGGTTTTCTCCAATACTCTCAAAAAGCTCAATATCTCTTTTGAAGATATCCTTTCTGTAGAAAATGATGCGGGTCTTGGCAACGGAGGACTTGGCCGTCTTGCTGCGTGCTATATGGATTCTCTTGCAGCGCTCGGATATCCCGGAATGGGATTTTCAATTCTGTATGAATACGGAATATTCAGGCAGAAAATTATTGACGGTATGCAAGTAGAACTTCCGGATAACTGGCTTGAAACGGGAAGTGTCTGGACTGTGCCGAGAATAGAAGAAACTCAGGAAGTTCGTTTTGAGGGAACGGTGGATTCATATATGGAAAACGGTGAACTCAAGTTTTCTCATCACGACTATTATACAGTTCTCGCGGTCCCAAATGACATGCTTATATCGGGGTATCCCGGAGACACAATAAATACTTTGCGGCTTTGGAGTGCAAAGTCGACAAAGACTATTGACATGCAGCTCTTCTCAAAGGGCGAATATGCAAAGTCGATGGAACAAAAGGCAATGAGCGAGGTTATTTCAAAGATCCTTTATCCCGAGGACAATCACACAGAGGGAAAATCTCTTCGCTTAAAGCAGCAGTATTTCTTCGTTTCTGCGACGATTTCAAGCATTGTTAAAAAGCATAAGGCACAGTATGGAACAATGCGCAATTTTGCAGATAAGGCGATAATCCATATAAATGATACGCACCCGACTCTTGCAATTCCCGAGCTTATGCGAATACTCATTGATGAGGAAGAATATGGCTGGGACGATGCATGGAAAATTGTATCAAACTGTATGGCATATACGAATCATACAATTATGGCAGAGGCGTTGGAACGCTGGACGATATCAATGTTCAAGCAGCTTTTGCCGAGAATTTATATGATTGTTGAAGAGATTAACAGAAGGTTCTGTGACGATCTCTGGAATGCGTTTCCTGAGGACAGGGAAAAGATAGGAAGACTTGCAATAATCGCAAACGATGAAATACGAATGGCAAACCTCTGCATCGCAACATGCTATTCCGTAAACGGAGTTTCTGCGCTTCACAGTAATATCCTCAAGGAAAATGTCTTTTCTGATTATAATTATATGTTCCCGGGAAAGTTTACCAACGTAACAAACGGTATTGCTCACAGGCGTTGGCTTTGTCAGGCAAACCCCGAGCTTACAAGTCTCTTAAAAGAGCTTATCGGCGACTGCTTTTATAACGATGCAAAAACTCTTGAAAATCTATTGAAATACAGTGACGATAAAACTGTACTCGAAAAGCTTTCGGAAATAAAGCTTAATAACAAAAAGCGTTTTGTGAAGTTCCTTGGACCTGAATTCAATATTGACCCGAACTCGATATTTGACGTTCAGTCAAAGCGCTTACATGAATACAAGCGTCAGCTTCTTAATGTTTTGCATATTCTTTATGAATACCATATGTTGCTTGATAATCCCAATATAGACTTTACTCCTAAAACATATTTCTTTGGTGCAAAGTCGGCAGCGGGCTATGCTATGGCAAAGAATATCATACGACTTATAAACTCTGTGGCGTCTGAGATAAACTCAAATCCGGTAGTTTCAAGCAAACTCAAGGTTGTTTTTGTTGAGGACTATAATGTTACAAAGGCAGAGGTTATGATTCCGGCGGCAGAAATCTCAGAGCAGATTTCCATTGCGGGAAAAGAAGCTTCCGGAACCGGTAATATGAAGTTTATGTTAAACGGTGCACTTACGATAGGTACGCTTGACGGTGCAAACGTCGAAATCTGTGAGTCGGTAGGAGAGGAGAATATATACATCTTTGGTCTACGCTCACACGAGGTTGACGAAATTGTCGCCAAGGGAACGTATTCACCGATTGAGTATTATCAGAATAACGCTTCGCTCAAGCGCGTACTTGACCATATCCGCGACGGAATAGGTGTAGGTGTGTTAAGACACTCATATCCTGAAATTGTAAATTCGCTCCTTTTCCGCGACCAGTATATGCTCCTTGCGGATTTTGATTCGTATTGCCGTGCTCACGATAAGATTTATCGTGAGTATGCAGACAAAGAACTATTCAACAGAAAATCTCTTATCAACATTGCGCATGCGGGTCGTTTTGCGGCAGACAGAAGTATCGGAGAGTATGCTGATAATATCTGGCATATCAAAAAAGTGACAGACTAGCAGGATATAGATATGAATAAACTTTTTCGTTTTGATTCGAAATGTGAAAAGTACAAAACACCGTTTGGTGCAATTGCAGGCGGAGAGAGTATAATGCTCTCCGCCTACGCTTTGCGCTCTGAAATACTTGAAGTAAATCTCGTGGTTTTTTCGGAATATGAGCAAAGTGAAAGTAAATATCCTATGCTCTGGGAGAGCAGGGAACTCGATTATGATAAGTATTCTGTTTCTCTTTCTGTTTCCTGTAAATCGGGAATATTCTGGTACTTTTTTGAATTCAGGGATGTTTGCGGAAATATAGGTTATTGGGGAAAATACGGTGAGACAAGAGACAAAAATTGTGTAGCGGCATATCAGCTTACGGTGTATTCAAAGGATTATAAAACGCCGGATTGGTTTTCGCGTGGTGTCACGTATCATATTTTCGTAGACAGATTTATGAGGTCGACAACTTCTAATCCGATTACAAGGGACGATTATTTTTACGTACACGAAAATATATCGGATACACCTATGTATAAGCCCAATAACGGTGTTGTTGAAAATCGCGACATCTACGGCGGCAATTTAGACGGAATATGCGAAAAACTACCGTACCTCGAAGAACTTGGCGTGAAAACAATATACCTAAGTCCTGTTTTTGAGGCGTGGTCAAATCATAAGTACAACACGGCGGATTATACAAAGATAGATGCACACTTCGGAAATGAAAAAACACTTAAAAAGCTTTGCAAAAAAGCGAAAGAGCGTGGTATGAAGGTTATACTTGACGGTGTTTTCAGTCACACGGGCTCTGACAGTATATATTTTAACCGTGAGGGCAGATATGGCGAGGAAGTCGGTGCATACAGAGATGAAAAGTCTCCGTATAGGTCTTGGTTTGATATAAAACCTGACGGCAGCTATCCGTCGTGGTGGGGAATTGATACTCTGCCTCAGGTGGATGAGTTGAATGAAGATTATCGCGACTATATTATCCGTGGAAAAAACAGTGTTATTTCAAGGTGGATGAAAGCGGGCATCTCGGGATGGCGACTTGACGTTGCCGATGAGCTTCCTGATGTTTTCATTGAAGAATTGAAAAAACGCTCAAGAGAAGAATACCCTGAAAGTCTCGTGATAGGCGAGGTTTGGGAGGATGCATCAACAAAGAAGGCGTACAGTGTAAGTAAAAAATACTTTACAGATGGCGTTCTTGACGGAGTTATGAATTATCCTCTCAAAAATGCAATTTTGGACTTTCTTTGTTACAGGATTTCTGAAAAGGACTTTAAGAACATACTTCTTGCTCTTTGCGAAAACTATCCTTTGCAGTCAAAACGTTGCCTTATGAATATCATAGGAACTCATGATACAGTAAGGGTACTAAACGAGCTTTCCGTTGGAGGTATGCACCATACTTCCAAAGAGGAACGTGCAGAAAGGTGGCTTTCAGCATCTGAAAAGTCGCTCGGAAAAACAAGGCTTTTTCAGGCGGCAGTCTTGCAATATATGTTTCCGGGCTCTCCGTGTATATACTATGGAGACGAGATTGGAATGGAAGGTTTTGAAGATCCGTTTAACAGGCGTTTTTTCACTTGGGATAATATTGACCGGGAAATTCTGGACTTCTATAAGGGTCTCGGAAAAATAAAGTGCGAAGAGTTCGCGCTACACGAATGCGACTTTGATGTAATTTATGCAAAGAATAATGTTGTTTGTGTTTCAATGGGCAATGTAATTGCATTTGTAAACCGTGGAGAAAAAGCTAAAATTTTTGCTTTGCCGAATGAAGCAAGGTGTATGCTTCAAAACGGTGGGGTAAAGATATCCTTCGGTAAATTGTTCCTTGCGCCGTTCTCTTGTTGTATTATAAAAAAGGATAACGAATAAATTAATTTTATTTGGTTAAAATTAATTTGAAAGTTTTTGAAAAATCTCTTGACTTTTCCAATTCGTTCCTTTATAATACAAGAGTTCGTTGCCGGATTGTGTAAGGGTAGCACGACAGACTCTGACTCTGTTTGTCTGGGTTCAAATCCTAGTCCGGCAGCCAAAAAATCCGTACACTCTTGTGTACGGATTTTTTATTTTTCACAAGCTTCAAATATTACGCAAAGAAGAGTGAAAAATGAAAAACATTTTTGGGTTATATACAAAAATACCACTTATAGCAAGAATTATCATAGGTCTTATTCTCGGCGTCTGTCTTGGCTTATGGGGACCCGGAGTGGGTTTTATTACAATTTTTGGGGATATATTTGTAGGTGCTCTGAAGGCGGTTGCACCTATCCTTGTATTTGTTCTTGTGATTGCATCTCTTGCAAATGCAGGAGATGGGATTGGAAAGCGTTTCAGAACAGTTATTTTTCTTTATATGCTAAGCACCTTTCTTTCGGCAATTGTAGCGGTTGTTGGAAGCTTTCTTACAAAGACAACAATTCCGCTTATGCAGGCGACAGAACAGTCAGCACCTGTCGGTCTTGGTGAAGTTTTCGGTACACTGCTGCTAAATATGGTTATGAATCCTGTAAGTTCTCTTATAAGCGCAAACTATGTCGGGATTCTCACTTGGGCAGTTATCTTTGGATTTGCATTAAAAATAGGCGCAAGTGATGAGACTAAAGTTGGTTTGGCAGATATTTCAGACGCTGTGTCAAAGGCAGTTGCCTGGGTGATTCAGCTTGCACCGTTTGGGATTTTCGGTCTTGTGTATAACTCCGTGAGTGAATACGGTATAGAAATATTTACCCATTACGGAAAGCTTCTTGCGGTTCTTGTCGGATGTATGCTCACTGTTGCGTTTGTCGTTGACCCGTTGATTGTTGGCATAGTCCTCAGAAGGAACCCGTATCCTCTTGTGTTAAGGTGTCTCAGAGAATCCGGTATTACAGCATTCTTTACAAGAAGCTCTGCTGCTAACATTCCGGTTAATTTAAGCCTGTGTGAGAGACTCGGACTTGATCGTGAGCATTACAGCGTTTCTATTCCTCTTGGTGCGACTATAAACATGAACGGAGCGGCCATAACAATCACTGTTATGTCACTTGCTGCGGCATTTTCGCAAGGGATTGACGTTAATATACTTCTTTCTTTTGTTCTGAGCTTTGTGGCAACAATTGGCGCATGCGGGACGTCAGGAGTTACGGGTGGTTCACTTCTTCTTATACCGATGGCATGTTCGCTTCTTGGCGTGAGTCAGGACATCGCGATGCAGGTCGTCGCAGTGGGCTTTATAATCGGTGTTGTTCAGGATTCGTTTGAAACCGCAATAAACTCGTCAGGGGATGTTCTTTTTTGTGCGACTGCAGAGTTCCGTGAATGGCAAAAGGAAGGAAAAGAACTTCCTTTCTGAACAAATAAAAATCACCCGTCAAGGGTGATTTCTATTTGTCTATATACGAAGAAATGTTTGAGGAAAGTAAAACGTGCGGTGGAATGAGATGTATTCCTTTGTGATTCTTTGAGAGAATATACTCGTAAAGATACTCAACAACATTTTTGCCCTGCTTGTACGGGTTCTGAAAAATCGTTGCCGAGGCAACTTTTTTGAATAAAATTTCGGGAGTATCACTCAAAAGGTCGGTGGTTATGATATGTAAATCATTTTTCTTTAATTTGTGGATGTATTTACAGGCAATTGATGAAGCTGCGGTTGTCATATAAATACCTTTGACATCCGGATTATCTTTGAGCATTTTATCCGTTACACTGATAATTTTTTCTTCGTTATCATAATGCTCATAGATTTCAACTGAGGAGAAGATATCATCCTTTGAGTATTCACAAAATCCTTTAATATATTCGGAGTTTATCTGCGAGTCATTGCTTGAAACGAAAAGAGCTACATCTTTGTGAGCACAGGAAAATTCAAGCAACTGCGCCGCCATCTGACCTGCCATAAAGGCATCAATACCTACATGAAGCTTCCGTTTGCTGTTTGGTATATCATTTGCAACCGTTGCAAAAAAGATGTTCTTTTCTGTGAGTTCATCAACAAGGTTAGCAACCTCTTTTAATTCATGTGTAGTTGCCGATAAAAACAGTACGATACCGTCATAGCACTTTTCAGCAAAGTTTTTGATTTGCTTTATTGACTCATCAATACAGCTTCTGCTTGTTGTGTAATCTATCTTTTTTATATCAACGTATACATTGTACTTTTCTAGCTCTGCTGCTGCGGAGGAGAGACCGTCAACTATTGAACTGACGTATTCTTCGATAGGACAAAAGACAACTGCTCCGATATTTATCTGAGTGCGCCTGAGCGCCTGCGCTACCGGGTTGATTTTATATCCGAGCTTGTCTGCGGTTGAAAGGATATGTTTTTTTGTGGACGCACTTATGCGGTCTTTGCCGTTTAGTGCTCGGTTAACCGTGCCGACGGAAAAACCTGATTCTTTTGCAATGTCATAAATTGTCGTTTTCCTTTTCATCGTTCTCCTCCTTTCATTATCTAAATATATCAAAATAAGAAGAAAAATTCAATATCTTTTGTAAAGCTTTACTTGACATTGCTTTCCGTGAAGTTTATACTTAAATTGCGTAATCGGTTACGCAATTTTTCTGAAAGGAAATTTAACTATGAAAAACGGAGTTAAGCTTACGTTTGCAGGACAGGCAGGATTCATAATCCAAAGTGAAAACGGATATAGAATCGGCATTGATTTATACCTTTCTGATTGTTGTGAAAGATATTTTGGATTCAAGCGTTTGATGCCATATATTTTTAATCCGTCAGAGCTTGAGCTTGACCTTCTTGTTTCAACACACGCTCATTATGACCACTTTGACCCTGATTCTGTTCCGGTAATAATGTCGGATAAGAATGTTTCCTTGGTTGCAGCGGCTGATGTAGAGGAAGAAGTTGCAAGATTGAATATCGACAAAAGTCGCGTTACATATCTAAAAGAAGGCAATATATTTGAAAACGAAAACGTACTCATAAAGGCGATGCCTTGTGACCACGGAAAGGATACTCCCGATGCAATCGGTCTTTTGATTTGCGTTGACGGAAAAAAGATATATATTGCAGGAGATACGTGTTTCAGGGAAGATTATTTCAAGAGTGATGAGTTAAAAGACCTTGACGTTATGATTATGCCGATAAACGGAGCTTTCGGAAACCTCAATGAGGTTGAGGGGGCAAAAGCAGCAGGGCTTGTAAAACCCCGTCTCGCAATTCCTTGTCATTATTGGAACTTTGCAGAGCACGGCGGAAACCCCAACATATTCGCACAAGAGATGAAGAGTAAAAACTCTGATATTAACTATCTTCTAATGCGCGCCGGCGAAACAATAAGCTTATAAGGTGACACTTATGATTTCAAAAACAAATTATAAAGATAGACCCGCTATAAAAGTTTCGGCAGGGGATATGGAGGCTTTGTTCTTACCTCGCGACGGCGGAAAATTCGTATCACTCAAATTCAAAGGAAAAGAGTTTTTTGAACATCGCAAGGAAGAAAACTACCGGGTTCTCGGGCTTAATACAAGCTATGTTGAAAGCGAATGCAGTGCTTTTGACGATATGTTCCCGACAATTGACCCGTGCAAGATAAACGGTATGGATTATCTTGACCATGGTGAGGTTTGCCGCAGAGAGCACGAGGTGGATGCTACTGATGATTCGGTAACCTTTACCTGCCAGCTTGAAAACCTCAATACTACATTCAAAAAGAACATTTACGAGGATAATGGTGCCCTCTGTATCAGATATACTATAGAAAACCATAACAGCTTTGATTTTCCGTATCTTTGGGCAGGACACATGATGTTCAGAGGTGAGTCGGGAGCGTATGCGGTAAGTGAGTTTGCTCCTGACGACCCGAAAAAAGTTATGTTCGGGATGCCTGAATTTGTCGAAAAAGCACACATATTACCTGAGCGAGGTGCAATAAAACAGTATAAATACTATTACACAGAAGCTAAAGGTCCCGTCAAATGCGGAGTTGCTTATCCTAACAGCAAGGTTCAGATTGCTCTCGAATTTGACAGCGATGTTGTTAAATACCTCGGACTTTGGGTAAATCCGGGAGATCTCAACGGAATGTATAACATTGCGCTTGAGCCATGCACTGCGCTTTATGATGACCCTATAAACGCAGAGAAGGCCAATGCGAGTTCTGTTATAAAGTCAGGTGAAACAGTAGAGTTTACATTGAAAATAAACTGTAAGGAGATATAAAGCTTTGAAAGATACTATGAAGGTTTTATTGGCTGAGGGCTATGGCAAAGCTTCTGTTGTCGAGATGCCTGTTCCTGAGGTTTCAGGTGACAAGGTACTTGTCAGGGTATGCTATTGTGGAATATGCGGTACTGACCAGGATCTATTCTCGAGCGATTGCAGCTTTGTAGAGGACGGTTTGGTTTCGTATCCCTTAAGACTTGGGCACGAGTGGTCCGGTGTTGTTGAAAAAATCGGTCCTGATGTTAAAAACTTCAAAAAGGGTGACAGAGTAGTCGGCGACAATGCAGTCTGCTGTGAAAAGTGCGATGCTTGTCTTGCGGGCGATTTCAAAAACTGTCATCATTTGTTGAATGTCGGCACTATCGATCCAATGTACGATGGCGCGTTTTGCGAATATTACATAATCTCAGAGCGCCACTTACACATTATTCCCGAAAAAATGTCATTGAAGGCCGCATCCCTTGCTGAGCCGCTTTCGGTTGCATACGGCGGAATAAAGAAAATGAACATTACCAAGGACTCGGTTGTTGCAATAATCGGTACAGGCTGTATTGGTATGGCGGCAATTGTGCTTGCAAAAGCTCTTGGAGCAAAGAAGGTAGTGTTGATTGGCAGAAACCCTGATAAGCTCAAGGTTGCAGAAGAGCTTGGAGCGGAAATAATCAATATCAGAAACTCTGACGCAAAAGCAGAGATAGACAGAATCACAAACGGTAATGGTGCAGATTTCGTTCTTGAGTGCTCGGGTGCTAAGGAAACATTCAAGCAGGCGCTTGATATTGCGGCGTTTAGGGCGACGGTCGCGCTTATCGGGTTCTACGCTGCGAAAGAGGACGATGTAAATGTTGATATGATAGTTGCAAAGGCAATCAGTCTCTTTGGCGTAATGGGTGCTATGGGTGATATGGCAGATGCTCTTGATATCTTAAGGGCTAATTATGTTGACTTAAGCCCGATTATAAGCTATGAATTGCCGTTTGATGACTGTATAAAGGGTTTTGAGAGAAAAAATTATCCCACATCAGTTAAGACTACTGTAAAAATATGCGAGGAGTAAGGACATGAACAAAGTTGCAATTATAGGCAAACAACAACCGCTTGTTATGCGAACAAAAATCAAGGAATACCTCGAGGCAAACAATCTTAAGGCAGATATTCTTGATATGCCCACACGAAACGTTCTTGACTGGACGGATGAGATGAAGGAGTACAACGCGATTATTTCGTCGGGAGAGAAATTCCCGGCAGAGGTTTTTGACCGCTTAAAGGATAATCTCAAACTCGTTTCACGCTACGGCGTTGGTACTGACGAAATCGATAAGGTTGCCGCAGCAAACCACGGTATTGCAGTATGTAATGCGGCAGGCACGTTTTCGATAACGGTTGCCGAGTGTGCTATGGGTCTTATCCTGGCCGTACTTCGCAGTATCGCGGATTCGGATAGAGAAGTTCGCAATAACGACTGGAGCAGATTCTTTGAAAGCAAAACAGGATTTGAACTTTCCGGTAAGACAGTTGGAATAATCGGTTTCGGTGATATTTCAAAAGCACTTGCAAAAATGCTTTTAGGGTTTGACTGCCGTGTAATGGCATACGACCTTTTCTGGAACGACGAAGCTGCAGAAAAACTTGGCGTTGAATACGCAACAATTGAACAGATTCAGGAACAGGCAGACATTATCAGTCTTCATGTTCCGTCAACCCCCGAAACCAACGGAATGATAAACAAAGAGTTCCTTTCAAAATGCAAGAAGAATGCAATTATAATCAACACTGCGCGCGGCAGACTCGTAGTTGCAGAAGATCTTGCAGAAGCACTTAATAACGGCACTATTGCAGGTGCAGGTATGGATGTTTTCACACCCGAGCCACCCGAACTTGATAATCCGCTTTTGACAGCTAAGAATACAGTATTGTTACCTCATACGGGTGCTTGCACAGTTGAGGGACACGAAAGAGCAGCGATGATGGCGGCAAGAAACGTTGCCGACTTCTTTGCAGGAAGAACAGTAAAGACGATACTTAATAGAGATTATATTAACAACATATAGGGTGGTTTTTATGCTCAGAGAAAAGATAGTAAACAAAGAAAAAATGACCGGTACACACACCTATATGACAGATGTGACGGCGGCTAAAATCATTGCTCTTGCAGGCTATGACTACATCTGGCTTGACCTTGAGCACAGCTATAAATCGCTTGAGAATGTTCTTGCAGACATAATTGCAATCAAGGCAACAGATACGGCAGTTATTGTTCGTGTTCCGCAGGATGACCTGGCAACTACAAAAAAGGTTCTTGATATTGGCGTTGACGGAATTATTTTCCCGATGGTAAGGACTGCCGAGCAGGCAAATCAGTTGATCGCAAGTACGTTATATCCGCCTTACGGTACAAGAGGTTTTGGTCCGATGAACGTTGTTGATTATGGGTATGAGGACATACAAGCGTATGTTGACAGCACAAAGACAAATGTTTGCAGATTTATCCAGATCGAACATATCGACGCAGTCAAAAACCTTGACGAAATTATGAAGAACGAGTTTATTGATGGCTATATCTTTGGTCCGAACGACTTGTCAGGCTCAATAAATGAGCTTGGTAACGTTTACGGCGAAAGTAATATAAGCCTTATAAAAGAAGCTATTGCAAAGCTCAAAGCGGCAGGTAAGTATGTCGGCTTGTCAACCGGGGAAATTTCCTATGAAAAGCTCAAATACTGGTCTGATATGGGAATTGACATGCTTTCAACAGGCTCGGACTACGGCTTTATGAAGCAGGCTGCAGTTGAGGTTCGCGAAACACTTGAAAAAGCACACAAATTTAATAAGTAAGGAGAAATAGATATGCACGATTGTTTAGAAGTAAGGCAAGACGTTATTGACACATGTTTGTGGCTCAAAAGCCAGGGACTCGTGTTCAGTACGTGGGGAAACATCAGCGTACGTCTTGATGACGGCAACATCCTCATAACACCGTCAAAGGTGGAATACGAGGGAATGCTTCCGGAAGACCTTGTTGTTCTTGCTCCGGACGGAACACAGGTTTCAGGCACAAGGCTCTCGACAAGTGAAAGAGAAATTCACAGAAGAGTCATGAACAAGCGCCCGGATGTAAATGCAATAATTCATATGCATTCGCCCTATGCGATGGCGGCTGCGGCACGCAATGAGGGAATTCCTGTAATTTCCGAGGAAATGTGTCAGCTTCTCGGTGGAGCAATTCCGCTTTCTTCTGAATTTGTTCCGTCAGATATGCACGAAAAGCTCGGTAAAGTGGTTACAGACTCAATCACAGATGCAAACGCAATTCTTATAAGAAATCACGGTCCTGTATGTTTTGGCAGATCTCTTGCAGAAGCACGTGTATGCTGCCAGGTAGTTGAAAAAACATGCAAAATGTATCTTCACCTTTTAGCAGATAAGGATGTACAGATTATTTCGAAGGAAAACGTAGAGAGAGGCCGCGACTATTTCCTTAACAGTTACGGCAGATCATAAGTAATAGGAGGAACAAAAAATGAAAGTAGTAACAATGGGCGAAATGATGGTGCGCTTCATGCCCAAGAACAACTTGCGCTTTGAGCAGGCAACAGAATTTGAAGCATATTATGGTGGAGACGAATCAATCGTAGCAGTTTCTCTTGCACGCTTTGGGCTCGAATCCAGATACGTTACAAAGCTTCCTGTAAATCCGCTTGGACAGACAGCTGTAAACAAGCTCAGGGAGCAGGGAGTTGACACTTCTTATATCGTACGTGGCGGCGAACGTATGGGTCTCAATTTCTATGAGAACGGCGCATCTGTAAGAGCTTCAAATGTTGTATACGACAGAAAGTATTCTGCGATTTCGGATGCAAATCCTGAAGAATTCGATTTTGACGGAATTTTCTCTGATGCAGATTGGTTCCACGTTGCAGGTATCACTCCGGCTATAAGCCCTAAAGCAGCAATTTTAGTTGAGGCTGCTATGAAAGCTGCAAAGAAGCACAATGTTACGGTTAGTGTTGACCTCAACTACCGCAGCAAGCTTTGGTCTCCGGAGAGAGCACAGAGCGTAATGATTCCGCTTATGGAATATGTTGATGTCTGCATCGGAAATGAAGAAGATGCAGAAAAAGTGCTTGGTTTCAAGCCTGAGAACACTGATATCACAAAGGGTCAGCTTGATATCGAGGCATATAAAGATGTTTTCGTAAAGCTTAAAGAGAAGTTCGGCTTTAAGTATATCGGCTCAACACTTCGCGAAAGCTTCTCAGCTTCTGATAACGGCTGGTCAGCTCTCATCTATGACGGAAAAGAATTCTATCAGTCAAGAAACTACAAAATTCACCTCGTTGACCGTGGTGGCGGCGGAGCTTCCTTCGCGGCAGGTATGATTTACGGTTTGCTCAACGGTATGTCTATCGCAGATACCTGTGAGTTTGCAACTGCTGCATCTGCACTCAAGCAGACTATTTCCGGCGACTTCAATCTTGCAACACTTGATGAAGTAAAGCACCTCATGGGTGGCGATGCTTCAGGTAGAGTTAACAGATAAATTGCGTGTATCGCAGAAAGGAAACTGACATGATAGTAGATAGCATTAAAAACAGAGCAAAATACTATGCTTTAGGCGATGATATCAAGGCGGCTCTTGATTATTTTGCAACTATTGATGATAAGCCGCTTGAGAAAGCGAATGTAACAATTCCGGGAACAGATGTTGTCGTAAAGGTACGTCCGATGGACAGCAAAAAAATTGAAGATTGCTCTTTTGAGGCACACAAGGAGTATCTTGATATCCATTATGTTGCTTATGGAACAGAGTGCATCGGTTATGCTGATGTCGAAAAGTTAAAGGAAGTAAGCTACAATCCCGAAAGCGACGCCGCACTTCTTGAAGGAAGTGGAGATATTATCACTTTGGAAAAAGGCTATTTTATGATCGTTTTCACACAGGATGCACATATGCCTTGTATTTGCAAGGACAGCCCTGCACCTATTGGTAAAATGATTGCAAAAATAAAAGAATAAGGAGAGATAAATATGAGAAAGTCAGACATGTCATTAAAAGAGTACGTTATCCATCAGACAAAGTCCACAGGTATTTTGCCGTGCATTAAGCTTCATGAGAAGGCAGACTACATTGCATACGCACAGGCTATGTACGACGGTGGTGCAAGAGTTATCGAAGTTACGATGACAACTCCCGGGGTCCTTGAGGCTATTGAAGCTATTTCACAGCACTTCGGTGATGAGCTCCTCGTTGCAGCAGGAACAGTTCTTGACCCTGCATCCGCAAGAGAGGTTATTCTCCACGGCGGCAGCATTATCGTCAACCCCTGCGTTGTAGACGATGTTATTGACCTTGCAGGAAGATATAATGTTCCGGTATTCAGCGGTGCATTCTCTGCAACTGAAGTATTCAATGCAATGCGTGCAGGCGCAACAATGGTAAAGATTTTCCCGGGTGCACTGGGCGGCGCAAAGTACATGACAAACCTCAAGATGGTATTCCCGGAAGTAAACCTCATTCCGTCAGGCGGAATTACTCCGGATAACGCTGCAGACTTTATCAAGTGCGGTGCTTGTGCTGTTTCAGGCGCAAGAACATTTATGGACTTCGATAAAATTGAAAAAGAAGGTCTTGGCTCTATCACAAAGCAGGTGAAGACATTCATCGACATTATCGCTGAAGCAAAGAAGGATATTCCGATTATTCCGTAAACCAATATTAAAAGCACGCCATCTCTCTGAGGTGGCGTGCTTTTTCTCTTTCATAGACTCAATAAAATATTTTTCGATATTTGTTGAAAACTCAATGTCTTTCGTGTTACAATGTATGGTAATGAGTTTTGAACTTACATATCATTTTTGGTGAGGTTTAAAAAGATGGACAGACTTTTTAGAACTAACGAAATACGCAAAAAAACAACTCTTGACGGTATGTGGAGTCTTTCCATAAAAGATAAGGGGGATTTTTCTGTTTCAGTGCCGGGGTGCTGGGAACAGATTCCGTCTCTTTCAAGCTTCAGAGGAAAGGGTATATACACTAAAAAAGTTAGAACTGCGAAGAAAACGAATTTAAGAATCACATTTAAGGGTGTAAGTCACACGGGTGATGTGTATTTTGATGATAAGTTTATTGCACATCATTACAATGCGTTTACTCCGTTTTCCGCTATAATTCGTGCTTGTGATGCAGGCGAGCATGAGGTTAAGGTTTTGGTTGACAATACCTTCGGAGAACATTCTTCACTTCATGTTCCAAATGACTATTACACTTACGGCGGACTTACGCGTCCTGTTACTCTCGAAGAAATTCCTGATACATATATCGAGTATGTTCATTTTACGCCTGAATTCACAAACGGAAAATGGAGTGCAAAAATTGAGGTTTGTGTGTCAAACATTGCGGATTATGAGTTCTGTGGAGACATATCTTGCACGATTGATAAAACAACGCTTTCTTCAGATGTCAAGGTCCCTGCAGGAGAGACGGCACTTGTATCGCTTGAGTCCTCTTTTGATGGAGTAGAACCGTGGAACACCAAAACGCCAAATCTGTATTTATTAAATACTGTTTTGTCAGAAAAAAATATGCCAGTTGACGATTTAATTGAGCGTGTTGGCTTCAGGACAGTTGAGGTAAAAGGCAAGAAGATATACTTAAACGGTGAAGAAATATATTTCAAAGGATTTAACCGTCATGAAGACCACCCGCTCTTCGGATGTGCACTTCCGCTTCAGGTTATGGCGCACGATATGGACCTTATGCTCGATACTGGAGCGAATGCTGTGAGAATGAGTCATTATCCAAATGACGAACGCTTTTTGGATATGTGCGATGAACGCGGAGTCCTTGTTTGGGAAGAAAACCACGCAAGAGGACTCTCACTTGAAAGAATGCAAAACCCGAACTTTGACAAGCAGTGCGAGGATTGTATTGCTGAGATGGTTGTAAACCATTACAACCATCCGTCAATAGTTATATGGGGACTTCTTAATGAGTGTGCAAGTCATACTGAAGAGGGAAGAGAAAAGTACAAAAAGCAGTTTGAGCAGCTACGGAAACTTGACTCAAGCAGACCGAAATCCTTTGCTACCTGTCAGCACTTTACAGACCTGTGTCTTGATCTTCCTGACATTGTTTCAGTAAACTTATATCCGTTGTGGTACGATAATAATGACCCGCTCGAAACACTTAACAAAGAGCTTGATTGGGTAAAAGAGACGATCGGTGACACAAAACCGTATATTGTGAGTGAGTTTGGCGCGGGTGCCGTTTACGGAAACAGAAGTGATACGTGTGCGCGTTGGACAGAAGAAAGACAAGAGCAGATACTTGACTCTGTACTGGATAGGTATTTAGCTTCAAACGAGCTTTCCGGACTTTTCATCTGGCAGTTTAGCGATTGCAGAGTAACTGAGGAAGAGTGGTTTATGGTTCGTCCGCTCACGAGAAACAACAAGGGAATTGTTGACGGATACAGAAGGAAGAAGTTGGCATATAACACGGTAAAGAAACACTACAGCAAGGAGAGATAGATATGGTCAGAAACAAGAATTATACGGAAAAAGTAATCCAGTTTGGAGAGGGTGGATTCCTCCGCGGCTTTGTCGATTGGATAATACAGATAACAAACGAGAACTCTGATTTCAATGCGGGAGTAGTTGTCGTTCAGCCGATTGAAAACGGTATGTGTGATAAACTTCAGGCACAGGATTGTGTATACACGCACGTTATGCGAGGCCTTAAAAACGGTGTTCCGACAGTTGACAAGAAAGTTATCGACTGTATTACACGAACTGTTAAGCCGTATGATGATTTTAGTGCATATCTTGCCCTTGCAGAGAATCCTGATTTTAGGTTTGTTGTTTCAAATACAACAGAATCAGGCATTGCTTTTGACGAAAACGATAAGTTCGAGGATGCTCCGAATGTAACATTCCCCGGAAAGGTAACTGTTCTTCTGAAAAAACGTTTCGATTTAGGACTTGGTGGCTTTATTTTCCTTCCGTGCGAGCTTATTGATAAAAACGGAGCAACTCTCCGTGAATGTATTTTGAAATATGCAAAGCTTTGGGATCTTGGAGAGGATTTTGTTGCATGGGTAAAGTCAAACAACACGTTCTATAACACTCTTGTTGACAGAATTGTTACCGGTTATCCGAGAGATGAAAAGATTGAGCTTGATTTTGAAGATAATATGGTTAACACAAGTGAGCTCTTCCACCTATGGGTTATAGAAGGTCCGAAGGATATAACATGCGAGTTTCCGTTTGATAAGTGTGACCTCAATATTATCGTTACGGATAATCTTGAACGTTACAGAACACGTAAGGTCCGTATTCTTAACGGTGCGCATACCTCAATGATACCATATGCTCTTCTGGAAGGAATAGAGACTGTTGGCGACTGCATGAACGATGAAAAAATGAGTTCCTTTGTAAAGAGTTGTGTCTATGAAGAAATTATACCCACGCTTGATTTACCTCTTGAGGAGCTTACGGATTACGCAAACAATGTTTTTGAAAGATTCAAGAACCCGTTTATAAAGCATTTGTGTGCGTCTATATCTCTCAACTCAGTAAGTAAATTCAAGGTTCGCGTATTACCGTCACTTCTTGAGTACATAAAGCGTAAGGGCGAAATGCCTAAAAACCTTTGTTTTGCGTTTGCAAAGCTCATTGAGTTTTATAAAAAGGGAACGCCCAACGACGATGAAAAGATTATGGAGTTTATGAAAAATGCAAGTGTCGGGGAGATACTCGCAAACACAAATTTGTGGGGTCAGGATCTCTCTTCTCTTGTGACAGAGGTAGAAAGGTATGTTGGTTAATAAGCTTGATAATGTCGAGGTAAACCTCGAAGATGGTCATAAATATGCCGCTCGCGACATAAAAGAAAACGAAAACATAATCAAGTACGGAAACCCTATCGGTCACGCAATTTGCGATATAAAGCGCGGAGAGCATGTACATAGCCATAATATGAAGACCAACTTGAGCGATAAGATAGTTTATGAATATAAGCCGTCTTTTGAGCCGATAAAAAAGGCTTCAACTGACTTGACATTTATGGGTTACCGTCGCGAAAATGGTGATGTCGGCATACGAAACGAAATATGGATTATAAATACCGTAGGATGTATAAATAAGGTTGCGCGCAAGCTTGCGGATATCACAGGAGCCAAAACATTTGAGCATCCGTTCGGGTGTTCTCAGCTTGGTGGTGACCACAAGACCACACAGCTTATCTTAAAGGGTCTCATAAACCACCCGAATGCAGGTGGTGTGCTTGTACTTGGTCTTGGATGTGAAAACAACAATATCCCTGAATTCAAAAAGGTTTTAGGTGATTATAATCCCAAAAGAGTCAGGTTCTTAAATTCCCAGGATTTTGATGACGAAATTTCCGAGGGTGTAAGAATAATAAACGAACTGAAAGCTTATGCTGATACGTTCAAAAGGGAAGCGATACCTGTATCGGAGCTCAAGATAGGACTGAAATGCGGCGGCAGCGACGGATACAGCGGAATTACTGCAAATCCGCTTGTTGGCTCGCTCTCGGATAAGGTTATCTCTTTTGGTGGAAGCTGTGTTCTGACTGAAGTTCCTGAAATGTTCGGAGCAGAGCATCTCCTTATGGAAAGGTGCCCGACTAAAGAGCTTTTTGACAAGACTGTAAGTTTAATAAATGATTTTAAGGATTATTTCACAAGACACAATCAGGTAATATATGAAAACCCGTCTCCCGGAAACAAAGCAGGCGGAATAACGACGCTGGAAGAAAAGTCGCTTGGTTGCGTTCAGAAGGGTGGAAAGAGCGAAGTTGTTGACGTTCTCGACTACGGCGACGTTCTCACAAAGAACGGTCTTTCGCTTCTTAACGGCCCGGGAAATGATATTGTAGCGATAACCAATCTTACTGCGGCAGGAGTACATATGATACTCTTTACCACGGGACGTGGAACCCCTGTTGGCGCTCCTGTTCCGACTGTAAAGATAGCTACGAACTCAAATCTCGCAGAACGCAAGAAAAACTGGATTGATTTTGATGCGTCACCACTTATCAACGGTGTAAAGATGGAAGACCTTACAGATATTTTTCTTGAGTATCTCATGGAAGTTGCATCAGGTAAAGAAACAAACAATGAAAAAAACGGATATAGTGAAATCTCTATTTTCAAAGATGGAATTGTACTGTAGGAGGGGCAAAGAATGGGAATTATAAACAAAAAATTTATGTTCACAAACAAGACGGGAAGAAAGCTTTATGAGGAGTTTGCGGAAAACTTGCCGATAATCGACTATCATTGCCACTTAGAACCTGCAAAGATTGCGAATGACTATAAGTTCGAGGATGTATATGATTTGTTTCTCGGAGGAGACCATTATAAATGGCGACAGATGCGCACATTTGGCATTGACGAGGAAATGATAACAGGTAGTGGCGATAGATACGAAAAATGGCTCGGATTTGCAACTCTTATGCCATATCTTATAGGTAACCCGCTCTATCATTGGACGGCGTTGGAGCTTAAGCGATATTTTGATATTGACGAACCGTTGACAGAAAAGTCTGCTAAAAGAATATGGGATAAGTGCAACGAGATGCTCAAGGGTGACGAGTTCTCTGCAAAGGCACTTATTTTGCGCTCTAATGTTGAAACAATCTGTACAACAGATGACCCTGCTGATGATTTGAGATATCACAAGCAGCTCAAGGATGAGGGTTTCCCGACTAAAGTTCTTCCGACTTTCAGACCCGACAAAGCAGTAAACATCGATAAGCAGTGGTTTGAGGGTTATATTAAAGACAATGGAATAACAAGCTTTGAGGGACTTGTTTCTTGGATAAAAGAAAGAATAGCATTCTTCCATGAAAACGGATGCAGACTTTCTGACCATGCGCTTGATTATGTACCGTTTGCTTTGGGTGACGCAAAAGCGGCGTTTGATAAGAAAATGAACGGTGAAAGCCTTACAGCAGAGGAAGTTGATGTATTCAAAACTGCGATGATCCGTGAGTGTGCTATCGAATATGCAAAGCGCGGTTGGACAATGCAGATTCACATAGGTGCTCTTCGCAACAACAATACAAAGATGCTTGAAAAGCTTGGCCCGGATACGGGATTTGACAGCATAAACGACCTGTGCATCGCCGAGAAGCTTTCTGCATTTATGGATAATCTTGAGCAGTGTGACGCACTCCCGAAGACTATCTTATACACGCTCAACCCGAAGGATAATTATGTCCTCGGAACAATGCTTGGAAACTTCCAGAAGGGTCCGGTAAAAGGGAAGATACAGTTCGGTTCAGGCTGGTGGTTCAACGATAACCGTGACGGTATGGAAGCGCAGATGAAGGCTCTTGCCAACCTCGGTACATTGGGCAAATTTGTCGGAATGCTTACTGATTCACGAAGCTTTGTTTCTTATCCGAGACATGAGTACTTCAGACGCATTCTCTGTAATATGCTTGGTGAGTGGGTCGAAAACGGTGAATACCCGAATGACCAGGAAGCACTCAAAAACATAGTTGAAGGAATCTGTTATAAAAACGCAAGAGACTATTTTGCATTCTAAAAAATCAACCCCCAAAAACCGTAAAAGTTTTTGGGGGTTGTCTATCCTGTTGCATTACAAAAAACCCACAACCGAAGTTGTGGGTTTTGTAGTAGATAATAATTATCTCTTTGAGAACTGGGGAGCACGACGTGCGCCTTTGAGACCGTACTTCTTACGCTCCTTCATTCTCGGGTCACGAGTGAGGAAGCCTTCCTTCTTGAGGAGAGCGCGGAACTCTTCGTTTACGTTAAGGAGAGCGCGAGCGATACCGTGACGGATAGCGCCTGCCTGACCTGTAACACCGCCGCCAACAACTGTAGCTTCAATGTCAACCTTGCCGAGCATATCGGTTGTAACGAGCGGCTGACGAACGATGAACTTGAGTGTATCAAGTCCGAAATAGTTGTCTAACTCACGGCCGTTAACGGTGATTTTACCGCTGCCGTTGGGGTAAACATGAACTCTTGCAACGGAAGACTTTCTTCTTCCTGTTCCGTAAAAATAAGCCTTTTTAGGTGTGTACATTATTTTACCTCCTCATAAGAAGTGAACATTACCGGCTTCTGAGCAGCGTGGTTATGTTCTGCGCCTGCGAATACCTTGAGGCGGCCGAGAGCTTTTCTTCCAAGAACGTTTCTCGGAATCATGCCCTTGACTGCGAGCTCAACTGCAAGCTCCGGCTTCTCTTTCATAAGGATACGGTACTGAACCTCTTTGAGGCCACCGACGTAACCTGAGTGTGTGCGGTAATACTTCTGTGTAAGCTTGTTACCTGTAAGGATTGCTTTTTCAGCGTTGATGATGATTACGTAATCTCCGCAGTCGACATGGGGAGTGTAATCAGTCTTGTGCTTGCCGCGAAGAAGAACAGCAGCCTGAGCAGCAGTAGCGCCGAGCGGCTTATTCGCAGCATCGAGAATGTACCATGTGCGGTTAACTGTCTTCTCGTTTGCCATAAAAGTAGACATTTGATGCCCTCCGTAAATTATTCTTCGTAAAAGATTTTCTAAGTATCGTAAAAAAAGAAAGTAAAAAACATTCCCTTTTTACGCTACTTAGTATATAATCTCATTACGAGCAGTATTAATTTTACACTCGTAACAAAAAAATGTCAACAACTATTTTTGTATTTTTTAATTTACATTTCTCAAACTCTTATATTCTCTTGAAATCTCTTGTTTTCTCTTGTATTCTCACATCGCAAATTAAAATTTTCAGGTGGTGTTTTACTTGCAAAGGGTATTAAGTCTTGTCAGAAAGTGCATAGCTGAGTATAAAATGATAGAAAATGGCGATGTTATTGCCGTAGGAGTTTCGGGTGGAAAGGATTCCATGCTTTTACTTTTGGCAATGAGTGAGCTTCGCAGGTTTTATCCGAAACGATTTGAAATTAAAGCAATTACAATTGATTCTGACCCTGGAAAAAGCGATTTTTCCGAAATCTCAAAATTCTGCGAAGAAAACCAAATAGAATACTCGATTGTTGAAAGTAATATTTTCGAGGTTGTGTTTGATATAAGAAACGAAGAAAATCCGTGCTCCCTCTGTGCCAAAATGCGCAGGGGAATGCTCCATGATGAAGCGTTGAGGCTGGGGTGTAACAAAATTGCATTGGGGCACAATTTTAACGATGCGGTTGAAACGTTTCTGATGTCTCAGATTTTCGAAGGCAGAATATCCTGTTTTTCACCCGTTACATATATGGACCGTAAGAAGCTTTGGCAGATACGTCCGCTTTTGTATGTCGATGAACGAATGATACGCGGAGTGGTTAAACGTATGGAGCTTCCGATCGTCAAAAATCCATGTCCCGCTAACGGAAACTCAAAACGTGAAGAAATTAAAAACTTTGTTTCAAAAATGAATAAAACTTACCCCGGGTACTCTGTGAAGATTTTTAATTCTATGCAAAGACTTCCTCTCAATGGCTGGAAAAAGCTTGATGAAAAGCCCAGAAAAACGGCAAAAGAAGAAAAAGAGACAGATTAATCTGTCTCTTTCATTAAATCTTTTATAACCTCGCCTGCTAAAAGGAGTCCTGCGGTGCCTACAACCCAAACGGCACTTCCGGGGGTACGTTCACGGGCGACCGGTGATTCGTCTGAAAAAACCACCTTCAAATGCTTTATTTTGCGAATTCCGAGTTCTTTTCTCATAACCTTTGCAAGAGGGCACATAGTTGTTTTTGAAATATCACAAACGCGAAAGCGCGAAGCGTCAAGCTTGTTTCCTGCACCCATAGCAGAGATTATAGGGATATTGTTCTTTTTTGCCGTGCAAATCAGGTCAATTTTATCAGTTACAGAATCAATGGCATCTATTATGTAGTCAGGTTTGTCAGCAAAAAAGGTTTCTGAAGCGTCTTTTGTGTATCGCTCGTTTCGTTCTATGATTTGTATATCAGGATTTATATCAATAAGCCTTTTTGCGATAACACTCACCTTGCTTTGGCCTATCGTGCTTTCAAGAGCACAAAGCTGACGGTTTATATTGGTTTCATTTACCGTATCAAAATCGACAAGTGTTATCTTTCCGACTCCCGAACGTGCAATGGCTTCTGCAGAGTATCCTCCGACTCCTCCAAGACCAAAAATCATAACGTGACGGGAAGACAGGGAAGCGACGCTTTCTTTTCCCAATAAGGACTTCAATCGTTCAAAACGCATATCCATATAAAATTCCCCCGCAACTGCCGTGTGCGCCAATTTATAACCTGCACGTGTGCAGGTGGGTTTCCTCTCTTAAACATCATAAGCTTCCAACGTCCGACGCGCAGAAAACACATCGGGAGGCCTGCTATCCTTTCAAGAAGTCCGGAATCCCGTTATAGTAATGTGGGTTTAAAATGGCACATCACAAACAGAGCAGGGTTTTACCTTCCTTATATCATAATTATAACATTAACTGAAAAACGCTACAATATACTGCAAGTCCGAAATTATTCTTCGTCCTCGTCATCTTGATCCATAAACGCTTCATAAGCAGCTTCGAGCTCAGTCTCATCATCTACAGTAACGAGCATTTCTTCACCGTTTTCGTCCTTTTCCATACGCAAGATGATGATTTCAGCGGCGCTGTCATCCTCTGTAACTTCAGTAAAAGCAAGATAAAGTTTTGAGTTGAATTCTATTGTATCAAGATGCTCAAACTCAAATTCATTTCCTTCTTCGTCAGTAAGTGTAATAATATCTGCTCCGAATTTATTTTCCATTGTAATCACTCTCCTTATATATAGGATACCTCATAAATGATAATAATTCAACACATTTTTTTGAGAGAAACCTATTGACAATGCGCTTTTTAGATGGTATACTATTTGACGTTATAAGAAAGAAGGGCTTTCCCGTCCTCACCTCAAGCATTGTGAAGAGGTCAATATTATTCTTGTTTTCGATTGATGTCGATGATTGGGATTTTTGAGCACGGGTAAGATTTTGCCCGTGCTTTTAATTTTGGAGGTGCTTTAGTATCAGCAAGTTAGAACATCAGATCAATGAGGAAATTTTAGACAAAGAAGTCCGTCTTATTGATTCGGAAGGAAACCAGGTTGGGATTGTTCCGATTGAACAGGCTCTCAGCATGGCAGACGAAGCAGGTTTTGATCTTGTCAAGATTGCTCCGCAGGCAGTTCCGCCCGTATGCAGGATTATGGACTATGGTAAGTTCAGATTCGAGCAGGATAAGAGGGAAAAGGAAGCTAGAAAAAACCAGCGTGTCGTTGAGCTTAAAGAAGTTCGTATGACACCGAGCATTGATGTGCATGACTTCGAGGTTAAGCTCAATAACGCTATCCGATTTTTGAAGTCAGGTTGTAAGGTCAAGGTCGCTGTTCGCTTCAAAGGCCGCGAGCTTGCACATACAAACCTCGGCACAGACCTCTTGAACAGATTTTCAGAAGGCTGCGCAGAGTATTGTAATGTTGACAAGGTTCCGAAGCTTGAAGGCCGCCAGATGATTATGATTCTTACATCTAAAGTTCCACCGAAATCAAATTAACAAACAATAAACGAGAGGAGAAATAAAAATGCCTAAAATTAAAACACACAGTGGTGCATCAAAGCGTTTCAAGGTCACAAAGAACGGCAAGGTAAAAATCAACCGTGCTAACCGCCGCCACATCTTGAACAAGAAGAGCACAAAGCTCAAGAGAGGTCTTCGTCAGGCAGCATACGCTTCACCTGCAAATGAAGCAACTCTCAAGCGTTTAGTTCCTTACAATTAATCAACAATTTAGGAGGTTTTTACCATGGCTAGAGTAAAAGGCGCAATGATGACGCGCAAAAGAAGAAAAAAGATTTTGAAGCTCGCAAAGGGCTATTGGGGTGCAAAATCCAAACACTTTAAGATGGCTAACCAGGCTGTCATGAAGTCTCTCACATATGCATACGTTGGACGTAAGCTCAAAAAGCGTGATTTCCGTCGTCTCTGGATCACCAGAATTTCTGCAGCAGCAAAAATGAACGGTATGAACTACTCACGTTTTATGAACGGTCTTAAGAAAGCAAACGTTGAAATCAACCGTAAGATGCTTGCTGATATGGCTCATAACGACCCTGCAGCATTTAAGGCTCTCGCAGACCTTGCAAAGTCAAAGATATAACTGACTTATCTATTTTTTGAAGGTAAAGAGTATGAAAAAGAAAAAATCTAAGGTTGCCGTTATTGGCGCAGGTTTTGTAGGTGCTGCATCTGCTTATGCACTCGCACTTAAGAAGACTTGTTCTGAACTTGTCCTTATAGATGTAAACACAGACAAAGCAATCGGTGAGGCTGCTGATATTTCTCACGGTCTTCCGTTTATCGGCTCTATGGATGTCTATGCGGGCGACTATTCCTGTGTAAAGGATTGTAATGTCATAGTTATTACTGCAGGCGCAAACAGAAAAGTTGGAGAGACACGTCTTGACCTTGCGAAAAAGAACACTGCGATTGCAAAGGAAATCACTGCCAATATAATGAAGTATTATAACGGTGGTGTAATTCTAGTTGTTGCTAACCCTGTTGACATCCTTACTTATATGATTCAGCAGTGGACAGGCCTTCCTCAGGGAATGGTCCTCGGCAGTGGTACTACGCTTGATACAATGCGTTTCAGAAGCGCACTTGCAACGATTACGGATATTGACTGCATCAACATCCACGGCTATGTAATCGGTGAGCATGGGGATTCTCAGGTTCCTGTTTGGAGTAACACTCACATCGCAGGCATTGGAATCGAAGACTATTGCAGAAGAAACGGCATTAATCTTGATGATCAGGTTAAAGAGGATATTCTTGATAAAATCAAGAAGGGTGGAGCTGAGATTATCAAGCGCAAGGGTGCAACATATTACGGTGTTGCCGCTTGTGTCACATCTCTCGTTGATTCTCTTATGAGAGACAGCGATACCATCCGTACTGTAAGTACTGTTCTTAGCGGTGAACTTGGAGTCAGCGATGTTGCACTTTCTCTTCCGACAATTATCGGTTCAAGTGGTGCAAAAAAGGTATTGATTCCGAATCTCACAGAGAATGAACTTGCACTCTTCAGAAAGTCTGCTGATGCTTGTAAAGCAGTTCTTGAAAGCTGCAGATAATTTCATATTTTTGACATCGGTTACGTCAGGGTTTACCAAACGTAACCGATGTTTTTTTATGTATTCATATATTTTTTCGGGATATAATTAATATATCTTAAAACTAAAAACGGAGGACTTAAAATGAAAAAAAGCATTGTGATTATATCAATAACTGTCTTAATCATTTCGTTTTTCTGGATAAGTTCTTCGGTTTTCTCAAAGGATAGTTTCTTTGATGTAAATACAGTTACGGTAAAGGAACAGACAATATATGAATATGCAAACGCAAACGGCAAGGTCGCGGAAGGAGATAAAAAAGATATATATATAAGTGGTGTTGCAAAGGTGACTTCAATTAAAGTTGAGGAGGGGAAATCAGTTAAAAAAGGAGATGTTCTGGCCGAAGTAACACCAATAAACATGGATATTGAAACGTTTTTTGAAAGCTTGCCTGATATGAGTGGAGTTGAAGAGGTTTTTTCAGAATACTTAGAAGACTTCGAGCTTGATGACTACAAGAAAACAATAAGTCTTAGCCGCGAAAATGTCATTAGAAGCCCTATAGATGGTATTATAACTGAAATTAATGTTCGAGAAGGGGATAATATATCCCCACTAAACAAACTTATGTCTGTTTCAGATTATTCAAAGCTCTATATAAGCGTTATGGTACCGGAAAATTACGCATTACGAGTGAGGGAAGGGGCAGAAGTTGAAATAAGCGGAGAGGCGTTTCAAAGCGGAATAAAGTATATGGGTAAAGTAAAGAAAGTGTCACCGAAAGGCACATTTGTCCCGTCAATCACAGGAGAAGGGAAGACGTACACAAAAGCGTATGTGGTCTTAAATACACCAAATACCATTTTTAAGCCGAACCTCAATGTGAATGCCAAAATAACCGTAAATACGATAAAAAACGCAAAAACAATACCTTATGAATGTATACGCCAGGATGAAAACAACAATGAATTTGTTTTTTTGGTTTCCGATAACAAAGTAAAAAAGCAACAGATAAAAACAGGGTATGAGCTCGATTATGCAGTTGAAGTTAAAAGCGGATTAAAGAAAGACAGCATTGTTATTATAAACCCTCCGGATAGTTTAATGCCGGGAGATGAAGTGAATATTATCAAGTCGGAGTAATATATGAAACTCAGAGATATAATTATCCTTGCAGCAAACAATACCTTCAGAAGCAAAATAAAGAGCATTCTTACTGCACTCTCGATAACAATAGGTGTAATTTCCGTAATTCTGATATCATCAATAGGAATTAGTGGCTCCGCTCTTATAAACAAAGAAATAGAGCGTACAGGCCTCCAGGGGATTTCTATATACAAAACAGATACTTCCTCGAACGTGCATCTTCTTGATTCTGACGCAGAAAAGCTCAAGCGGAGGTTCAAGAATATAGAAAAAACACTTCCGCTTGTTATGGATATCGGCAGCGTTAAAATGAATAAAGAAAGCTCAGAAGCTGTTTTATTCGGTGTTGGCGCCGGGGCTGATGTTGTATATAATGTTCACGTCCTGCACGGAAGAGTGCCAAATATCTCTGATGTAAAAGGGAAGCGGCTGGTTGCAGTGGTCGATGACGAGCTTGCGAGAAAAGCCTATAAGCGTATAAATGTTGTTGGCAAGAAAATAAAAGTTAATTTCGGTGATAATTCGAATGTTTTTGAGATAATTGGTGTAATTTCATCTCAAAAAAGTGGAATCAACAAACTTTTTGGAAGTAATATGCCGGATTTTGTATATTTGCCGTACAGTACGCTAAATGAGCTCAGACAAAGTGACGACTTGACACAAATAGCTGTAAAATGCACTGATACAGACAATGACGGGATGGAGTTTGCAGAGTATCTTTCTTCTGTAAATGGCGCAAAAGGTGCATATACGGCGGAAAACATGTCTACAAGACTGGGAGAAATGAAATCACTCACGGAGCTTGTTTCACTTCTTATAACTGCGATTTCTGCTATTTCTTTATGTGTTGCAGGAATTGGAATTATGAACACTATGTTTTCTTCAACTTATGAAAGAAGCCGAGAAATAGGGGTATGTATCGCGATAGGGGCTACCAGGCGGGATATTCTGTTATTGTTTCTTTTTGAATCTATTATAATTTCGCTTTTTGGTGGAAGCATCGGTGCAGCGCTTGGAGTTTTAATCACAATGATTTTTTCTGATATACTAAATATAGCAGCAGCGTTTAATTTCAAAATGTTTTTAATAGCGGAGATGATATCGTTGTTTTGCGGTTCAGCGTTCTCAATCATACCTGCAATAAAAGCTGCGAACATGGATCCGATAGTAGCATTAAGAAGAAGGTAGGGGTTCATTCTCTGCCGGATCCACATTGACCGAATTGAACAAAATAAAAATTTTGTTCAATTCGGGGTATTGAATTTGGCACTTGACTATGATATCATATAATATATTAGTGATTTGGTGGTGATTTAATGAATCGGGCTGATTTATCGAAAATGCCGGCACTTGTACGTGAATTTGCAAATTATATGAATACAATTAATGATAAATCAAAAGGAACAATTGATGAATACCTTTTGGATTTAAGAACTTTTTTTAAGTACATGAAAATTGTTTTTGGTGAAGCTACACTTTCTGAAACTGACGGTCTTACTAAAATTGATATTTCAGATATTGATATTGATTTTATTTCTAAAATTAAAATCACAGATGTTTATGAGTACTTTGATTACCTCTCTACTGAGCGTAAACGTTTCCATAACAGTGAAAATTCCGAATCAGGACTTTCACCGTCTACGCGAGCAAGAAAAGTTTCATCATTGCGTAGTTTTTATAAATATTTGCAAAAGACAAATAAGATATCAGAAAATCCTATGTCAGAGCTTGAATTCCCTAAAAATCGCCAGAAATTGCCGAGATACCTGTCTTATGATGAAAGCGTGAAGCTTCTACAAAATATCGATGGAGAGTTCAAAACGCGTGATTTTTGCATTATAATGCTATTTCTCAATTGTGGTCTCCGGGTTTCTGAGCTTTGTGGTATAGATATTGGAGATATTAAAGAAGAAACACTCAGGGTTTTGGGTAAAGGCTCAAAAGAACGCGTGGTTTATCTCAATGACGCTACGGCAAACGCAATCTCTGCATATCTCGAAGAACGCTTAAAAGTTACTAATATTAAGCAAAAAGACGATAAAGCACTATTTATTAGCAGAAATGGTAACAGAATAAGCACTTCCACGGTTAAGTGGCTTGTTAAAAAGTATTGCAGCTTTGCCGGGCTTGATTCAAAAATCTCTGTACATAAACTCCGTCATACATCAGCAACACTAATGTATAAAAACGGTGTGGATGTAAAGGCAGTTCAAGAGGTCTTGGGACATGAGCACCTCAACACAACTGAAATTTATACGCATGCAGACAGCGAAACTTTACGAGTTGCAGCAAAGGCAAATCCCCTATCGCATTACAACAACGATAAAGAATAGAAAAATCGGTGCAGAAGCGTTTTCTGCACCGATTTTTGATATTATTTATCACAGTCTTCGTACGGTTTGATATTTGCCGTTTTTAACATATATTCATCGATTATATGATATGTTGCAAACGATGCTGAAAAACGAGCGACACTAAAGAAAACTGTTCCGAGAAGGACGATATCAATCTTCGGAGTTGAAATACACGTCGAAAGAACGAAAAGAATAACGAAAATTGCGAGTATGTTGCGGAAGAAACCAAGGACAAAGAAAATCCAGGAGTTTTTGAGGATATCTTTAACGGAAAGCTCAAATTTTACAGCAATGGCGTATGTATAGAAACGCATACAGAAATAAACTACAGCAACGATTATGGCAACTATTTTTGCAATCTGATAAAAATAGAACGTTCCACCGCTGGCAGCTGCGGGGTTCGATGATATGTAAAGTAAAACACTAAACAGCACAAACATATCAAGTAAACCAAAAGCTATGCCCTGCTTTAAGTTCTTTTTTGCACGAACAAAAAGATCTGTAATAAAAACATGTTTTCCTGAAACAAGATTCATAACACAGTGTGTTAATCCTGCCGTAAGCGGACCGTATGCGATAAGTGAAAGGACAAATAAAACAATAAATACGGGACGCGGAATAGCTGTTGTAATCCAGACAGAAAGATGAACGAAAAACATGGATTCAATAGTCTCAACTGAAACGCCCATCAATACGCAAACAGCGGAAATTACACCGACAAAAAGCGGTAAAATACATAAAAAATAGAAGAAGTTCAGCGGAACTATTTTTGAAAAGTTTCTATAAAGAATTTCAAAATATCTGAAAATTGCACGTTTTTTTCCTTCGTCGTTACCGACCGACCTTTCAGTTTTGTTTCGGTTGAATATAGACACGGTATTTTCTCCATTTCTTTAGTAATTAAGCACGTGGGTGGAATTTTATGTAATTGCTCTTCAAATCATTCTTTATAAGTTCTGCGTAGACGAGAGTTGAAGATATATCAGAATGTCCCATTATTTCCTTTATAACACCGATATCAGCGCCGTTCTGAAGAAGATGTGCTGCAAACGAATGCCTCAGCGTATGTGGTGTTATTTCCGTTGTAATATGAGCTGTTTCCTGATAATGCTTGATTATTTTCCAGAATCCCTGGCGAGTCATTCTGCTGCCGTTTAGGTTTACAAACAAGGCTTTTTCTGCCTGGTTTGTAAGAAGTAACGGTCTGGATTTATCAAAGTATTCCTTTATCGCAGAGACCGCCGCAGGATAAAGCGGAATCATACGCTCTGCGTTGTTTTTTCCGCAACGGACAAAACCGAGATCTGTGTTCAGGTCGGTAATATTGAGCTCTATAAGCTCACTCACCCTTATCCCGGTTGCGTAAAGAAGTTCGAGCATTGCTTTGTCACGGCAACCCTTAAGAGAGTTCGATTCAGGCTGACTTAAAAGAATTTCTACTTCTTTTCCTGTAAGAATGCGCGGGAGTGCTTTTTCTTTCTTTTCGTTCTTTATGCCTTTTGTTGGGTTCTGTGAGATAACGTTTTTCGAAAGAAGATATGTAAAAAACGTACGCAGAGAAGCTATTGCACGAGTTATTGTAGAAACGGACTTACCGTCCTTGCGGAGCTTGTCTACATATTTTTTAACATCGCTTTCAGTGCTGTCTGAAATCTTTTTAGTCCCGAGCGAATATAAAAACTCGTTAAACTGATTTACGTCGCGTATATACGAAACAATAGTGTTTTCAGCGGCACCTTTATTCAGTTGTAAAAAAGTTTTGAATTCGCTGATATGATCCTTCATTTTATTGCTCCAATTAAAGTATTGATTTTGCAGATAGTGTAACTAGCTTCGGTGTCACTGTGACATCAAGCAAAGAAAACAGAAACAAAAGAAAAATGATCATTAAGAAGAAAATCACAAATGAACTTGTTTGCGGGCGGGTTTTCAATGAGTTCTTTTTGAATTTACCAAAGGCAGAAAGAAAACCTTTGGAAACCTCCATTGAATACGAAGAAATAACAATAATGCAAGGAATCGATGCAAGAGCCTGAATTCCAAACATTGAAAGAGCTAAAAGAAAGCCTTTTATACCAAAAGAATTTATAATCGCTGAAACGGACATCGAGAGAAGGCAACCTTTAACACAGACAACAAATGGTACGAGAAATACTCCAAAAGCGGTAAAACCTGAAAGGAAAATTATCAATGGAAATTTTGCCGAATTAAAAAAAGTTTTTATGAGTGAGTATTCCCCTACTCCGTTTTGCACAATTTCATTGATGTTTTTCTCGAGCGTCGGTAAAGCGCTTCCCTCTCCTGTTTGCTTTGTAATAATCATTCCTGCGACCGTTCCAAGTACCAGAAATAGCAGAAGAATAGCGGAATTGATAGAAAAGTTGTTGAGGTAGATACCGGAAACTTTTGCTTTTAAGGATTTTTTCATATGTTGGATCTCCTTTCATAATTGAACAAGCTTTATAAAAAATATGAAAGAAGATTCCCATATATAACTATTTTCGTTCACCAAGCTCGTAAGCGCGGTTTATACAGCGCTTAAAGGCTTCAGAGATAAACTCCTCGAAATTAAAATCGTCAAATGCAGTGAGCGCTGCAACTGTTGTTCCGCCCGGTGAAGAAACTTGTTCTACAAGTTCTTTTGGGGTTTTATCACATGTGAGCAGATAGTTTGCAGAGCCCTTCATTGCGACTGCCGAAAGCTTAAGCGCATCCTCATAAGAAATACCGAATTTGGAGGCTGAATTTGCCATTGCATCAAGCATCCTAAAAAAGAATGCAGGGCTCGAGCTTGAAAGCGGTATAGCTTCGTTTATCTTTTCCTCGGGCAAGATAACGACCTCACCAGTGGCCGAAAATATGCTTTTTACAAAGTCGAATATTTCGTCTGAAACATCGTGTGTTTCGGCAAGTACTGTCATTCCGTCCAGAATAAGCATCGGCGTGTTTGGCAGTGTGCGCAGTACAGGAACAGAACCACCGAGCTTTGAACTGATGTGCTCTGTTGAGATTCCGGCTGCGATTGAAACAATACAGGTACTTTTGATATTGCCTCTTATCTCTTCGAGGACGGAATCAAACACCTGAGGCTTAACCGCAATAAAAAGAATATCGTCTTTTGAAGCGAGCTCAAGGTTTGAGTTTGCAATATTTATTTTTTTCTCCATAAGAGCTTTTCGTCTCTCAGCAGACGGCTCAAAAACGGAAATCTTCGACGGTGGCAAAATTCCGGATGAGATTATAGCGTCAATAATGGCTCCTGCCATATTGCCTCCGCCTATAAATGAAACACCCTTTTTGTCCGGCATGGTACACCTCCTCGTGTACTACTTTACATAATTCCAACAGAATAAACTATACAGCAAAATCTTCTCAAAATCAAGCATTTGCTTGGCCTCGATGGCATTTTTGTATACTTGTACAAAAATATTATGTAAACAACATTATGTAAACTTTGTTGAGTGTGAAAAAAAGATACACCCGTTGTAGATGTATCTTTTTACGAACGCTATATTTTGTTGTTACCGGTAAAAAGCAAAATGTCAATACGTTATTTTAATATTTTTGCTTTTTGGATAAAATGACGATTATTTTGCAAGGTAGGATTTAACAAGGTCATCCATCGAATACTCCCCTGCCCTCTCGATGCCCGAAAGGAAAACAGCGGCCTTAACTGCACCGGATGCAAACACCTCTCTTGACTGAGCGGAATGCTTCAATGTAACCGTTTCATTCTGACCGGCAAAGATAACCTCGTGCTCACCAACTATTGTGCCGCCGCGGATTGAGTGTATGCCTATTTCGTTTTTTTCGCGTTTTGCTCGATAAGAGTGTCTGTCGTACACCCGTTTTGCTTTATAATCAAGAGCTGACTCAACAGCATCAGCGAGCATTATGGCAGTACCGCTCGGTGCATCAAGCTTCTGGTTATGATGATGCTCAATGATTTCAACATCAAACGTCTCAGAAAGAATTTCTCCTGCGCGTTTTGCAAGAAGCATAAGCACATTTATTCCAAGAGACATATTACCCGAACGGAATACGGGGATTTTTTCCTCTGCACGTGCTATAAGGTCAAGATCCTCCTCGGAATAACCGGTCGTGCAAAGGACCACAGGTTTATTGTTCTTAATGCAATAATCAAGAATCGAAGGTAATGTTTTGGGGTTTGAAAAATCAATAACAACATCAACTTCTTCAGAAACAGACTCAAACTTTTCGTAAACAGGATAGTTATATCTCTGCTCTGTGAAAATGTCAACACCGACAGTGATTTCCGTTTCGGGGTTCTTTATGCACATTTCAGAAATTGCTTTGCCCATACGGCCGTTGCATCCTGAAAGCAAAATTTTTGTCATTTGTAATACACTTCCTAATCAACCAAAGCTAAGCCGACATTTTTAAGCGAAGCCTTGAGGATTTCAACGTTTGCAGGTGCCATTTCATAAAGAGGCATTCTGAGATATCCGTTATCCATTCCCAAAAGCTTCATAGCAGTCTTTATTGGAATCGGATTAACTTCCTTGAACATAGAATCTGTAAGGTCGTAGTATTCAAGCTGAAGCTTTGAAGCTTCTTTGAACTTGCCTTCAAGACAGAGCTTGCACATTTTGGAAACAACACCGGGGATGATATTTGCAGTTACAGAAATAACACCAACTGCACCAAGCGCCATCATCGGGACAACCTGGTCATCGTTTCCCGACCACATAAACATATTATCTCCGCATTTGCTGAGTGTTTCAGCTATGAGAGAAAAGTCTCCACTCGCCTCTTTCACACCGTTTATATTCGGGTGCTTTGAAAGAGTAGCATAAGTATCTGAAGTGAACGAAACACCTGTACGTGACGGAACGCTATAAAGAATAATGGGCTTATTAACACGGTCAGCAACATAAGTGTAGTGATTGATAAGTCCGCGCTGTGTTGTTTTGTTATAGTACGGCGTTACCATAAGGAGACCGTCAACACCGGCATCTTCAGCAAACTTGGAAAGCTCAAGTGCATAAGAAGTATCATTGCTTCCCGTACCCGCAATAACAGGAACGCGACCAGCAACCTTCTTTACGCTATATTCAATAACCTTGCAGTGTTCCTCGTGAGATAATGTGGCAGACTCACCTGTAGTACCGCAAACAGTTATAGCATTTGTACCGTTTTCGATCTGAAAATCAATAAGTTCACCGAGCTTCTCAAAGTTTACTCCCGCCTCAGTGAGCGGGGTAACAATAGCTACATTTGAGCCGGTAAAAATTGGAGTTTTCATGAATAAATCGTCCTTTCAAAATGCAATTTAGTCCATATAACCTTCTGCACAAAGAAGTTCAGCAAGAAGAACTGCGCCACCTGCCGCACCGCGAAGTGTGTTGTGCGCAAGGCAAATAAATTTAACATCAAACTGTGTATCCTCACGGAGACGGCCAACGGAAACAGCCATTCCTTTTTCAAGGTCACGTTCACTCTTTGTCTGAGGTCTGTCGTTTTCTTCAAAGTAATGCATGTACTGCTTCGGAGCACTCGGAAGCTCAAGCTCCTGTGCGCGGCCCTTATATGACTTTATAAGCTCAATCGCCTTATCAATATCAACCTTCTTTTCAAAGGATGCAAAGACTGCCGCCATATGTCCATCCGTAACAGGAACTCTTATGCACTGAGCTGTGATTGATGGTGATGTAGCAGGCTCGATAACGCCGTTCTTTACGGTACCCCAAATCTTGAGCGGTTCGCGCTCTGACTTTTCTTCCTCACCGCCGATATACGGGATTACGTTATCAACCATCTCAGGCCAACGCTCGAAAGTCTTACCAGCGCCGGAGATAGCCTGATAAGTGCAAGCGAGAGCCTTTGTGATGCCAAACTCACGGTCAAGAGCCGTAAGAACAGGAACATATCCCTGAATTGAGCAGTTGGACTTAACAGCAATAAAGCCACGCTTTGTTCCGAGACGGGCTCTCTGTGACTTTATAACCTCGATGTGTTCAGGGTTAACTTCCGGAATGACCATCGGGACGTCAGATGTCCATCTGTGGGCGCTGTTGTTTGATACAACAGGGCATTCTGCCTTTGCGTATTTCTCTTCTAAAGCTCTGATTTCGTCCTTGGGCATATCAACTGCACAGAATACAAAATCAACCTCTGCTGCAATCTTTTCGACGTCAAGACCTGCATCATATACTGTCATATTCTTGAGGTTTTCAGGAACAGGAGCTGTCATTGCCCATCTGCTTCCAAGAGCTTCAAGATATGTTTTGCCTGCAGAGCGACCGCTTGCCGCAAGTGCTTTTACCTCAAACCACGGATGATTTGCAAGAAGGAGTGCAAATCGCTGACCTACCATACCTGTGCATCCGATAATTCCAACCTTATACGACTTCATTTTTTGTACCTCCGAATGTAAGTTTCACATTACATATTATGCAGGATGTTTTTTCTGTTTGCAGATTGCATTTGCATATTGAAAAAAGAATCATGCTGTAATATAATAAATAGTAATAAATTATCGATTTATAATATCACGATTTATGTAGCAATGTCAATATTTAAGCGATAAAAAATAGAGAAAGCCGCAGGAAAATTTTATGAAAAAATCGGATTTTAGTTTTATTCTACCGGAAGAGCTTATCGCGCAAACTCCGATAGAGAAACGCGACTCGTCAAGGCTACTTGTTATGGATAGAAAAACAGGAGAGGTTTCCCACAGAGTGTTTACAGATATTCTTGATTTGTTAAACCCCGGTGATTGCCTTGTAGTAAACGATTCGAGAGTTATCCCCGCCCGTCTTTTTGGAGAGAGAAAAACAGGCGGAGCAGTTGAGATTCTGCTCTTGAAGGATCTGGGTGAAGATAGATGGGAGGCACTCACCCGCCCCGGAAGAAAAACAAAAACCGGAGAAGAGATTTTCTTTGGAAACAAAAAACTCAAAGCAACAGTAGTTGACGAGATTGATGACGGAAAGCGAATCGTTAAATTTGAGTACAACGGAATTTTTCTTGAGATACTTGATGAGCTTGGACAGATGCCGCTCCCACCGTACATTCACGAAAGACTCGACAATCCCGAAAGATATCAGACTGTCTATTCAAAAAACATCGGCTCTGCTGCCGCTCCGACCGCAGGACTGCATTTCACAAACGAATTGCTTGGTAAAATCTCAGAAAAAGGTGTAGATATTGCATACGTCACCTTACACGTGGGACTTGGCACCTTCAGACCGGTGAAGGCAGATTCGATTGAGGACCACATCATGCACTCGGAGTATTATGAGATTTCTGACGACGCTGCAAAAAAGATACTTGATGCGAAAAAGAACGGCGGACGCGTCATTGCGGTCGGGACAACCTCCTGCAGAACGCTCGAGTCCGCTTTTTCCGAAGACGGTACTCTTTCAAAACCATTTGGGAACACAAGTATTTTTATCTACCCCGGCTATCAATTTAAGGCAATAGATGCAATTATCACAAACTTTCATCTTCCAGAAAGCACACTTATAATGCTTATATCTGCCTTTTCTACACGCGAAAATGTTCTCAGAGCTTACGATATAGCAATTAAAGAAAAATATAGATTCTTCAGCTTTGGAGATGCGATGTTTATCAAATGAGGTAATATATATGTTTAATCTTATAAAAACTCAAGGAAAAGCAAGAAGAGGAACTTTTACAACTCCTCATGGCACCGTACATACACCCGTCTTTATGAATGTTGCCACCGTTGGTGCCATAAAGGGTGCTCTTGATACGGCAGACCTTAAAGAAAACGGTTGTCAAATTGCTCTTTCCAATACCTATCACCTGCATCTTCGCCCGGGTGAAAATGTTGTAAAAGACATGGGTGGTCTCCACAAATTCATGAACTGGCAAGGCCCAATTCTTACTGATAGTGGCGGGTTTCAGGTATTTTCGCTTGCAAAGCTCCGCAATATCGAAGAAGAAGGTGTAACCTTTGCATCTCACATAGACGGACACAAGATATTTATGTCTCCTGAAACGTCCATGCAAATCCAGTCAGCACTCGGCTCCGATATTGCAATGGCGTTTGACGAATGTGTTGAAAACCCATCCCCTTATGATTATGTAAAAAAATCGTGCGAGCGAACGACCCGTTGGCTCGAGCGTTGCAAAAACGAACTTGCGCGCCTTAACAAGCAAGATGACTGTGTTAACCCGGGGCAGGTTCTTTTCGGCATAAATCAGGGCGGAACATACGACGATTTGCGTATTGAACATATGAAAGAAATAGCAAAACTCGACCTTCCCGGATACGCTATCGGCGGACTGGCCGTTGGAGAAAGTCATGAGGAAATGTATCGGATTATCGATTCAGTCGAGCCTTATATGCCCAAAAACAAGCCTCGTTATCTTATGGGTGTAGGAACCCCCACAAATATTATAGAAGGAGTCGCCCGAGGCATTGACTTCTTTGACTGCGTTCTTCCAGCAAGAAACGCACGTCACGGGCACCTTTACACCGAAAACGGACGTATAAACTTAAACAATGAAAAGTACAAGGATGATATGTCTCCTATCGACTCTGAGTGCGATTGCTATGTCTGCAGAAATTACTCCCGCGCGTACTTAAGGCACCTTTTTAGAGCAAAAGAAATGCTCGCAATGCGCCTTGCAGTAATTCACAACTTGCATTTTTACAACAAGCTTATGAAAAGAATCCGAAGTGCAATAGACGAAGATCGTTTTGAGGAATTCAGGAAAACATATTCCGGGCGGTTTGACGAGAAAATTTAATCCCTCTTTTTGTTGAAATAAGGAGAAAAAAAGTATATAATTTTTATATACTACCAGAAAGGAATTTTACCGAAGTGAAAAAGTTTTTGATTTCCGCAATCCTCTTTGCGCTGCTTTCAATAACCGCTTTTGCTGCACTTGATGCAAACCCGACCGTCAGGGTTGGTTTGTATTACGGAAACGATGCGATGATTTCTGCCAACCTGCAGAACGCAAACGGTTTTGGCTATCAATTTGGCTATTTTGATTCAGAACACAACTTTATAGCAGAACATGAGGAAATGGGAACAAAATTCATAAGTATGCTCAAAGACTCAAACATATATTTTTCGGACGGTAAATTCTATGAGTCCGGTGCGCCGAGCGGAAGCACACTCATCGGTGCTTTCCACCTCCAGACGAGCGATACATTCGACACTCAGAGGGATGCCACACTTACTGCAACCTCGCTCCAGATTCAGGGAATCCCCGCTTTTGTCTGTGTACAAAACGGTGAATACAGAATACGAATCGGCTCATACGCTTCTCTTACTGCAGCGCAGTCAGACATTGCGAAGTATGCAAACCTAGGTATCTGTATTCCTGTAGGAAATAACCGCAAATGTGTTACTGTTGTTGACACAAATACCGGAAAGATTCTGTTTGAATACGATAACGATACATACCTTGCTGTATGCCCCGTATCAAATGACGGAACAGCTCCGCTTACATGGTTCAAGGGATATAAATATTATGGCGGTTTCCAGTATATCCGTGACGGAGGTAATATAACCGTAATAAATTTTGTTTCAATGCAAGATTACACAAAAGGCGTAATCCCCTACGAAATGTCTGCAAACTGGCCGAAAGAGGCACTGAAGGCGCAGGCGCTTTGCGCAAAGACTTACGCGCTTTATAATTACGGAAAGCACGGAAAGAACTTTGACGTATGCGCAACAACAGACTGCCAGGTATACAGAGGCGCAAACTCCGCAAACGAAAACTCAGACCTCGCAGTTGACGAAACCTACGGAATGTATATTCTTTATGACGGCAAGCCGATAAACGCTGTATTCTACTCTTCCAACGGCGGTGCAACAGAAGATTCGGAAAATGTGTGGTCCGCGGCACTCCCCTATCTCCGCGGAGTTTACGACAATAACGAAGACCTTGACACCTGTACAAACGGCCGTTGGTCTTATGAATACACCTCAGACCAGCTTACATATATCCTCAATGCGAAGGGTTATCCTTGCCAGAAAATTGTCAATATGTACGTCAAGGAATTTACCCGTATGGGAAATGTAAAAGTTCTCACAATGGTAGACTCGACAGGCAAAGAGTTTAATTTTTCAAAAGAAAAAGCAAAGACTATACTTTATAGCTCAACCTACAAAAAGTACGCTCATAGCCAACGTTTTAATGTCACAAGAAAAGGTGAGGCAGCATCCGCAAGTATGATGTATGTCAATAAATCAAGCAGTGTGGATTTTGCTTATGATACAATTTTTGCAATAGGTGCAAACGGTCAGGCATCTCTTCCAAAATCCGCCGTTTCTATCATAACTGCAAACGGAGTCACCGTCTTTGACCCCAACAAAAAACCATCCCAGCAAAACACATCTTCGGAAGCTACCTTCGTCGTTTCCGGTACCGGATGGGGACACAACGTTGGTCTTAGTCAGAACGGCGCAAAAGCAATGGCACTCTCAGGATATACCGCACAAGATATCATCAATTTCTACTACACTGACGTCGAAATCTATGAAGCCTGATATTTAACATAAAATTCAAAGCTTGCACTTGATTTTTACAAATTATTTTAGTAAACTGTATATATGTGAAAAACATAAATAATCATTTGAGAGGAAGTATTCCGATGAACACAAAAAGACTTTTAAGCATTCTTACAGCACTTATCCTTATCGTTTCTCTTTCAGCAGTTGTTTTCGCAACTGAGGCAGCACCCGCAGCAGGAGCCGCTGATTCAGCTACAGGCGAACCGCTTCCGTGGTATGCAAACCTCGGAGGTTTTCTTCCGATAATCATCATCTGCCTTGTTTTCTATTTCTTCATCATCAGACCCGAAAACAAGAAGAAAAAAGAAGTAGCTAATATGAGGAACAACCTTGCAGTTGGCGATGAGATTACAACTATCGGTGGAATCATCGGCCGCGTAACAAGTGTTAAGGACGATAAAATCGTTATAGAAACAAGCACTGAAAAGAATAAACTTCGTCTTGCGAAGTGGTCCGTCAGCTCTGTTGACAAGAAGAAAGAACCAAAAGCAAATGCAAAACTCAATGACGTTGAAGAAACAGTTGAAGAGACAACAGAAGAATAATTAAGCTTATCAAAACGCGGTATGCAGAAGCATACCGCGTTTTTTAGTTCTTTTTATGACGTATTCCGAATATGTATTACCAAATAATTTTCGGAGGAATGTATTATGCAAAAACGCGACGATACCGCAAAGAAACCTGCTATATTTAGCGCAAAACTTCTTATCTATTCAATGCTTGGTCTTTCTTCTTCTATATTGCTTTCTCTTCTTGGAACAATTTTAGTAAATGCAGAAAAACTTTCACCGTCCTCAATCCCCTTCCTCGCATATGTTTTTATTTTTCTCGGAGTGTTTATTGCAGGATTTCTCTCTGCGCGAAAATTTGGAAAAGCTCTTATCTATTCTATCGTACAATGCGCGATTTGCTTCGTCATCCTCTACACCTTTGGTTCTGTTCTCTTCGGGCGAATAGTTCCAAACGATAATACCTGGCAGGTTTTTGTTTCCTGTCTCGGAGGAGGACTTCTTGGTGGGATTGCTTCTACATTTTCCCTTCCTAAAAAGAAGCGGAAGGCTTTCAAACTTGACAAATAAGTTACAATAAGTTACAATATCACCATTGACTGAACCCAAAGGGAATAATTTACATTATCCACAAAAGGAGAAAGTTATGTTTCAAAAACCAAAGAAATTGCTTACAATCGCGCTCTTAGTTTTGATATCTTTACTGCTTTGCAGTGCGATAGTTGTTTTCTCTTCAAACGCATACGTTGTTTATGAGGGCGAAGAAGTTACCACTTTTTTAAGCAAAGAAGATATTACACTTAACGCGCTTACAGCAAACGGTTTTGTTATAAGCGAAGATAAGTATGTTGAGATGCCTGAAAATGCTTCTTTGGGCATAACAAAGGTATATATCTATAGCAAAAACAAGGTTACCCTGAAAGACGGGACCGAAACAAGAAACCTCTATTCCTACAACAACCAGACAGTAGAAGATTTTTTAACGGAAAACGAAATAACGCTTGGAGAGTTTGATACGGTTTCAATTCCCCTTACAGACGAAATCACAGGCGATTTAGAGTTTTCTATTACACGAGTTTCGCATACAACACGTGAAGAAAACGTAAGCATACCTTTTGAGACCGAACAAAAACCGTCTGACACTTTATATAAGAACACATCAAGAGTTGTTCAAAAAGGCGCAAACGGTTCTAAAAAACAGGTTTTTGAGATCGTAACAACAAACGGAGTTGAAACATCAAAAAAACTTCTCAGTGAAACCGTTATCAAAGAGCCCGTAAAGAAAATTGTCGAGTACGGTACAAAGACAAAATCAGGTTTTATCACCACAAAGTCAGGACAGAAGTTAGAGTATAAAAATGTTCTTTCAATGACAGCTACAGCATATACAACAGAGCGCACATCTGATAAAATTACTGCAACGGGTCAGATTGCAAAAGTCGGCATTGTCGCAGTAGACAGACGTGTTATTCCACTCGGAACGAAGCTCTATATCACCTCTGCCGATGGCAAGAAATGGATATATGGTACTGCCGTTGCAGGAGATACCGGTGTTCGCGGAAACACAATAGATTTATTTTTTAACACTTATAACGAATGCATAAGCTTCGGAAGACAGAAAGCTCTTGTCTATATTCTGAAGTAAATTTGAGGTATATATGGACTTATTTTCAATCAACAACATCAAAGATATTTTAGGCCGTCATGGATTCCGTTTTTCAAAATCCCTCGGTCAAAATTTCCTTACAAAACGCTATATCTGTGAGCAAATTGCCGAGTTTTCGGGAATCACAAAAGAAACATCCGTTCTCGAGGTTGGTCCCGGAATAGGAAGCCTCACAAGCGTACTTGCCGAAAACGCAAAGAAAGTTGTTTCCGTTGAAATCGACCGTGCACTTCTTCCCGTTCTTTCCGAAACACTCTCGGAATATGATAATATAAAAATTATCAACTCCGATATAATGAAGTGTGACCTCAAAAAAATCATTGATGACGAGTTCCGCGGAGAAAGTCCGAAGGTTTGTGCAAACCTTCCCTACTATATAACAACCCCGATTCTCTCGTTCTTGATTGAATCAAAACTCTTTTCTTCAATAACAACGATGATTCAGAAAGAGGTTGCATACCGCATTTCAGCAAAACCCGGCACCGCCGATTACGGTGCTTTTACAGTATACGTAAATTACTATACCGAGCCGGAACTCCTGTTCACGGTCTCACCTGACTGCTTTATTCCCCAACCAAAGGTTGATTCCGCCGTTGTTATGCTTAAAATGCGCGAGGTGCCACCCGTTACACCAAAATCCGAAAAGCTCTTCTTTTCGGTCGTACGCGCCTCATTTGCGCAGCGCAGAAAGCAGCTTGTAAACGGACTACATTCCGCATTTAAGGACATTCTCTCGAAAGAAGAAATAATAACCATTCTGACAGAGCTTGGGCATAATCCGACGGTCAGAGGCGAAAACCTTACGATACAGGACTTTTCCGATATTTCGGACAAGATATACGAAAAGAGCAATGCATAGCATTGCTCTTTTTTTATTAGCTGTGTTTTTCTATCCATTCTTTGTACCAGTACGCAGAGTCCTTCGGTGTCCTTTTCTGCGTCCTGAAATCAACGTGTACAATACCAAATCGGTCGTTATATCCGTCTGCCCACTCAAAGTTATCCATAAACGACCAGAGGAAATATCCTGCCGCATCAACACCGTCCTCAGTCGCCTTTTCATACTCGATGAGGTAACGGTTCAGGAAGTCTATACGGTTAGGGTCGTGAACTTTCCCGTCAAGCGATACAACATCATGTGCAGACATTCCGTTTTCCGAAATATAAAACGGAAGATGGTATCTCTCATAGAGAAATCTTGGAGTCCAGCGCATACATTCTGGAGTTACAGGCCATTGAATTGCAGTTTTCGGAAAACCGTCGCAACGCTTACAGAATTCATAGTCACCGTTCTCAGTAGTTCTTATCGCACGACCGTTATAAATGTTCTGAGCATAGAAATCAATTGGCTGATTTATGAGCTTCATATCCTCATCAGTAATCTCAGGAAGATAATCTTTATACAGGATAAGCCCGTCCTCCGGGTATTTTCCCAGAACAACAGGATCACTCCACCAGGCAACACTCCACATAACGTCCTCTCCAAGTGGGAAAGATCTGAAAAATGCCTTCCTTGCAGCTTCGATATCTGCAGGAGTTTCCGTTTCGGGATAAACGCCACGGCTTGTCGGAGCGTATCCAATTTTTATCGGCTGCTTTGCATTTTCACGTAAAGCTATAACCGCTGCACCGTGTGCTTTAAGCACATTGTGGCACATCTGAAAAACATCTCTGTAGGATGCTTTTATTCCCGGAGCATGAACGCCCGAAACATATCCAAGTCCGATAAAACACTGAGGCTCATTGAATGTAATAAAATATTTTACTCTGTCAGAAAAAAGCTCTGCTACCTTTCCGGCATATTCCGCGAACCACCTAACGCTTTCCTCGTTCATCCATCCACCCTTTTTGTGCAGCGTATAAGGATAATCCCAATGAAAAAGCGTAACATACGGCTCAATTCCGTTTTTCAAAAGCTCATCTATAAGGTCTGAGTAAAACTTAACTCCCTTTTCGCATACCTTGCCCGTTCCTTCAGGGAAAATGCGCGCCCAGGAGAGTGAAAAGCGATATGCTTTTTTTCCCATTTCACGCATAAGCGCAATATCTTCTTTGTATCGGTGATAGTGGTCACATGCCACATCACCGTTTTGATTTTCATATACTTTTTCAGGCTCGTGCGAAAAAACATCCCAGATGTTAAGTCCTTTTCCGTCCTCGTCCCACGCGCCCTCTATCTGATATGACGATGTAGCCGTACCCCAGACAAAATCTTTTCTAAACGACATACTTAGTTTCCTTTCTGATGTGATTTCAGATTTTCGGCAAGGTCGAGCATTTCACCTGCGCTCTTAAGCGTAGTTTCACTTATCTTGGTACCTCCCGTAATTCTTGCAAGCTCAGCCTCTCTTCCTTCACGGTCAAGAACATAGACATTTGTATATGTTCTGCCGTCTCGCTCGCTCTTTTCAATCTTAAAGTGATTGTCAGCCATCGCAGCAAGCTGAGCAAGGTGCGTGACGCACAGTACCTGCTTTTTGATTGAGAGTTTATAGAGCTTTTCTGCTATTTTTTGTGCAGCCCTTCCACTCACACCGGTGTCAATCTCATCAAAAATAAGTGTGTTGACATAGTCATTTTCATCAAGCGCATTCTTAAGTGCAAGCATAATTCTCGAAAGCTCGCCGCCTGACGCGATTTTTTCCAGCGGTTTTTCAATCTCACCAATATTTGCAGAAAATAAAAACTCTATTGTGTCAAGACCTCTTGCACTTAACGATTCAGTTTTTTCTATATTGACAACAAACCTTGCGTTTTTCATATCAAGGTCAGAGAGCTCGTTCATTATGCGACTTTCAAACTCACGGGCAGCTTTCATCCTGAAGCTGTAAAGCTTCTCTGCAAGAGAGAACGCAACTGTTTCTTTCTTTGCGATTTCATTTTCGAGAAAGGCTACCCTCTCATCTGAAAATTCAATTTCGGAAAGCTCTTTTTTTGCGTTTTCTAGATATGTAAGCATTTCAGACACGTCATTGCCGTATTTTCTTTTGAGCTTATATATGACATCAAGACGGGCCTCAACAGCGTTTGCATCGTCATCGGAAAAGTCCAAATCGTCAAGAAACGTGCGAAGCTCTGCTGCAATATCATCAGCTGCGAAGTAGAGCTCTGAAACAGCGTTTGAAATTGTGCCCATTTTTTCAGATACATCCGAAATGGTGCTTATTGCACGCGATGCCTCAGAAAGAGCCGCGCAAACACCCGGGAACTCATCCCCTCCAAGAAACAATGAGGAAGCCTTTGAAATTTTATCTATAACTTTCGTACTGTCGCGTATCAGCTTTTGGCGTTCTACAAGTTCTGTGTCTTCACCTTCTCTGAGATTTGCTGACTCAAGCTCTTCAATCTGAAACTTGAGCATCTCTACCTGACGGGCCTTTGATGCCTCGTCAATATCAAGCTTTGACAGTTCACTCTTTAACTCCTGCAATTCGGAGTATGTTTCGGAGTATTTTTTCGATGCTTCTATATACTCCTCACTTTCTGCAAATCTGTCCACAAAAACAGCGTGTGACTCTGCATCAAGAAGCTGCTGACTGTCATGCTGACCAAGAATGTTTATCAGAAGAATTCCGAGGCTTTTAAGGACAGATGCAGAAGCAGGACGACCGTTTATCCGTGCAGAGCTTTTTCCATCAATTGAGATTTCTCTTGAAATTATTACCTCATCTTCTCCGACATCAAAGCCATTTTCGGAAAGCCATTCTTTAACTTCATCACTACAGTCGCAAAAAACGGCGCTTACAGAAGCTTTTTCCGTGCCGTTACGGATAACATCACGGTATGCTCTATAGCCCAAAACAGCGCCGATTGCGTCTATAATTATAGACTTACCCGCACCTGTTTCACCGGTAAGGACATTAAACCCTTTGTCGAATTCAATGTCACACTGTTCAATAACCGCAATATTTTCGATGTGAAGAAGTTTAAGCATTTAATCTCACTCCGTTTTATGAGAGAAGTTTGTTGAGTTCTTCGCAAAAATCTTGAGCTGCTTCCGTTGTATGAAGGACAAGAAAGGCTGTATCATCGCCTGCAAGTGTTCCTGCGATATCTGCCGATTGCATTGCATCAATCGCAGAGCAGGCTGCAGAAGCAAGACCCGGCATTGTTTTCAAAACTACTATATTCTGTGCATTGTCGTATGAAAGAACGCTTTCCTTGAAAATAGCAAGAAGCCTGTCAGAAAAGCCCGAATCCTTCGCAGAATGTGAAACAGCATATTTGCTCTTACCATTTGCAGCAACCGCTTTTACAAGTCTGAGCTCCTTTATATCGCGGGAAATAGTTGCCTGAGTAACGGCAAAGCCTTCCTTTTTTAGATGCTCTGTGAGTTCGGTTTGTGTTGAAATTTCAAACTTTTCGATGAGCTTCAAAAGTGTGTTTTGTCTTTTGGATTTCATTCAGCGATACCTCCTATCAGAAAGCTTAGAATATAATACATCATAAAAATTCGTATCTTTTACATGTATGAGTTTTGTGACATACTTTGATTTTTGGATTTTAACGTAGTCGCCAAGCATAAGTTCAAGACCCTTGTTGCCGTCTACGGAGATTGCAATCGCGGCATTTTTCTGCGTTGTGGGAATAATCTTTACAACACGGTCCTCGGAAAGCACAATCGGCTTTGCCGTAAGGGCATGTGCACAAACCGGAGTTATCGTAATGTTTTTTGAAATGGGGTCTATTATCGGTCCGCCTGCCGAAAGCGAGTATGCAGTTGAGCCCGTGGGCGTTGCAAAAATCGCACCGTCTCCACTGTAATGTGAAATAAACATATCGTCAGCAAAAATATCCACATCAACCGTCCAGATAACGCCTGTTTTCATAAGAACTACATCATTGAGAGCCGATTTCTTATATATCTCTTTGTCGCCTCGGACGACAGAAACATCTATCATCATTCGTTCTTCTTCACGGTATTTTCCGTCAACAACATTTTTAAGAAGGTCAATTTCGTTGGATTCAAGCTCTGCCATATAACCGATTCTTCCGATATTTATTCCGAGAATCGGAACATCTGTTGACACTACCTGGTTTGCTGTATCAAGAAGAGTACCATCTCCGCCAAAGGAAATTATCATATCAACCTCGCGTGCCACTGTATCAAAATCACAAAGCACAGCGCCGGTTTCCTCAGCGCCCGGAACCAGCTCCGAAATAAAGGTTTCAATACCATTGTTCTGTAAGAACTCAGAGACTTTCTTTGTGCACGCAAAACCTATATCACGCGAAATATTTGGATTTAATAGAACTTTTTTCACGTAAATCCTATCCTTTCAGTGAGTTATGTGCCTGTTCAACGATATCCGGAATATCTATTTCCCCGTTGACAGAGGCTTCGCAGGATAAACTTCCGAGAAACTCAATGTTACCTTCGGGACCTGTTATCGGAGAAAAAGTAATTCCACAAACCCCAAAGCCTGCAGCATTGGCATTTGAAATAAAGTTTTCTAAAACTTCACGGTGTACCTCAGGGTCTCTTACAACGCCTTTCTTTCCGACTTTTTCCTTTCCTGCCTCAAACTGTGGCTTAATAAGGCAATAAGCTTTTCCGTTTTCTGTCATAAGCGAGCGAACAGCAGGAAGAACAAGCTTTAATGAAATAAATGATACATCAATAACCGCAAGCTCAATTTCGTCAGGTATCTGTTCACGGGTAACATATCTTATATTGGTACGCTCCATACAAACAACGCGAGGGTCACACCGAAGCGACCACGCAAGCTGCCCGTATCCGACATCAACAGAATAGACCTTTACCGCACCTCGACGGAGTAAGCAATCTGTAAAACCGCCCGTAGAAGCACCAACATCGATTGCTGTTTTTCCTTCAACCTCAGCAGAAAAAAAGTCAAGCGCTTTTTCTATTTTAAGTCCGCCGCGACTTACGTATGAGTTTTCGTTTCCACGAACATCAATTTCAATGTCGTCTAAAAACATCTCGCCTGCTTTATCGGCCTTCTGTCCGGCAACAAAGACATTTCCGCTCATAATAACCGCTTTTGCTTTTTCGCGGCTTGCAGCAAGTCCGCGTTCAACCAAAAGTATATCAAGCCTCTTTTTTTCGCTCACTGTCTGTCCTCCAATAATGCATTAACTATTCTATCCGGAGATATCCCAATCAGATTATGAAGTTCTCCGATGTTTCCGTGCGTTGTGAAGGAATCTGAGCTGTTAAGTGAAACAACTTCACACAACGTTTTTTCCTCACCAAGGCACTTTGATATCATTTGCGATACAGAGCCGTTTTCCGTGACATCTTCAATCACGACGACCTTCCCCGTCTTCTGCGCTGATTTGATTATTGCTTCTTTATCAATGGGTTTTAGTGAGTTTAATTTAATAAGCTCACACGATATTCCCAGCGAATTGGCTTTCTCCGTCGCAAGAATTGCGTTATTTATAAGTGTTCCGTACGAAACAAGTGTTACATCCGTACCCTCACGCAGAAGCGTGCTTTTTTCTTTATTCTTAAATGAATTATCAGTATAGTCCCCTTCTGCACCTCTTGGATATCGTATTGCAATCGGACCGGACTCCGATACAGCATATCCAAGCATCTCGCGAAGCTCGCTGAAGCTTGACGGTGCAAGAATCTCAAATCCGGGAATACTTGACAAAAACGCTATATCAAATACACCGTGATGGGTTTCTCCGTCCTCGCCAACCAAACCTGCGCGGTCAACAGCAAAAACTACGTGTTGCTTTGAAATTGCAACATCGTGAACAAGCATATCGTATGCTCTCTGCAAAAAAGTTGAATAAACGGCACATACAGGTATCATTCCCTGTGAAGAAAGCCCTGCTGACATTGTAACTGCGTGTCCTTCCGCAATAGCAACATCAAAGAATCTTTCCGGGTATTTTTCGGAAAACTCGGAAAGGCCGACTCCGGATGTCATAGCTGCGGTTATTGCGCAAATTTTCTCATTTTCTGCCGCGAGCTTTACAAGCTCTTGACCAAACACAGATGAGAATGTTTCTTTCTTTGTGGTATCATCTATTCCTTTTGTAGCATCAAATTTACCTACTCCGTGGTAGTTTTCAGGGTTAGCCTCAGAAAGCTTATAACCCTTACCTTTTGTTGTAGTAAGATGAATGACAACAGGTCTGTTAAGGTCGCGCGCAAGCTCAAAAAGATATATCATATACTTTATGTCGTGACCGTCCGCAGGACCAAGGTAAGTAAACCCCATATCCTCAAAGAAAGATGACGGCAAAAACATATTTTTGAATGCATTCTTGATTCCGTGTATACCGTTATCAATCGCGATTCCGAACTTTGACTTTTTGATTATTCTTCTGTAAACGCCCTTAAATCTGAGATATTTTTTCTTAAGGCGAATTTTTGAGAGATAATTTGTCATCGCACCGACGTTTTTTGTTATGGACATCTCATTGTCATTCAATATAACAATCATCGGCTCTTTACTGTGCCCTGCATCGTTTAGTCCTTCATATGCAAGTCCGCCGCTCAGCGCTCCGTCTCCAATAACTGAAATAACTGAAAAGTCTTTTCCTGCAAGCGTTCTGGCTCTTGCCATACCAAGAGCCAATGAAACAGAATTCGAGGCATGTCCTGAAATTGCCGCGTCGTGAATACTTTCACTCGGCTTTGAAAATCCTGAAATACCTCCGAATTTTCTCAAATTGCTAAACTCGTTTTTTCTTCCTGTCAGTATTTTATGTACATACGACTGATGACCCACATCGAAAACGAGTCTGTCCTTACTTGTATCAAAAACCTTGTGAAGAGCAAGGGTTATTTCAACTATTCCGAGATTTGAGGCAAGATGTCCACCCGTTTGAGAAACATTTTCAATTAAAAACTCGCGTATTTCAGTTGCAAGCTCTCTAAGTTCATTGACGGAAAGTCTTTTAATGTCCTCAGGGCTATTTATCTCTGATAACAAGTTCATTTCATTACCCTCACAAAGAATTTATCTTTCTTTAGAAAAAAATCTTATAACACGTGCCATAAAAAACACAATTTTGTTATTATGCGACATTGCAAAGCCCTTGCCGAAAGCCTTGCCTCCTACCGTAATACCTGCAACAAGTCCGCCTATAGCAAGAGATATAACAAAATCTGCGGTCTTTTCAAGTGGCAAAGTCGCAATAATAATCGTTGCTGTGGATCCACTCATAATTCCGCAAATATCACCAACTACATCATTACAGAAGCTCGATACCTTTTCTGCATTTTTCACAAGCCAGAGAGCTTGTTTTGCCGCAGGAACACGCTTTGCCGCCATTGCGTGGAAAGTCTTTTCCGTTGCAGTTGTCGTGGCTACACCAAATATATCAAAAACAATACCGAGAAGGATAAAAAGGAAAAGTATCAAAAAAGCAGTCGGAACATTAACCTTGGGAAGCGCTGTTTCTGACATGGCATTGAAAAATACAGAAAGAACAAAGCTTGCAAAAAGTATCTTTAGTGACCACGATACGGTAGATGTCTTGGTATTTCTTGCTTTTTCTTTTCGTGTTTCTTTTCTTGTCTCCGAGTTATCCATTCGGTATACAACCTCCAAAATAATATGGGTAGCAGTTGAAGGTAATCTTACGGCTTAGGTCCGGTTTGTTTTCCATACGAAATACCCCTTGTCGCCAATAAGGGCGGTTTCCCTTTGAATCTCGCACCGCTCTGTTGCCCGGAGCGGCACCGGATCACCACTTAGTCCGCACTGCAAATCTTCAACTGCACGACAGCCTAGATGATTTCCATAACAGTCACGTTAATTCTTAGCCTCTTTTGCAGCAGGGGTTTCAGGAAGCGATCGGCAAACTTGTTTTGGCCAAAACTCATAAGCCTTAATTTCTTCCATTCGCCGCAAACCACTCAAGGCAGGCTACTCTGCACACAGCACAAGGCTTATGCCAAGCACCGCAATACAGGTTTAACCCCGGTACGTACACATTCCATCATCTTCGAGAGTGTATAGGCGTATGCACATAATCGGGTCTCCACGGCAATAGGGTTAAGAATACATGCCATTGTATTCCGCCCTAAAGCCTTAACCCCCAGCACTCACCCCAATCTGGGCGAGAGAAGCAAGCACAAGGGACTTCATCGATATGCCCTTCTACGGATTTTTAGGCCCGTCCTGGGAATTAACAGATCTGACTAGGATACTGCACCCATAATATATACTAACTATTTTTCACGAGTTACGAGCTCGTTTGCAAGCCACACGATAAAATCAGCAGAAGGAAGCGTTTTAACTGCCAAAATCGCCTCTTCTGTAAGAGATTCTACCATTTCCTTGCATTTGGGGAGTCCGAGAAGCTTTACAAAGGTGGATTTACCACTCTTTTCGTCATTTCCCACGTCCTTACCCATTATCTCAGCGCTGCCTTCTACATTGAGTATGTCATCTTTGATCTGGAAAGCAAGACCGAGCTTCTCAGCGTAAAGAGTCGCGGCATCAACGCTGCTTTTATCTGCGCCGCCGAGAATACAGCCAATAACCGTTGCCGCACGAATAAGCGCGCCGGTTTTGAGGCTTTGAAGGACTTTTATTTCATCGATATTCAAGGTGCGTTTCTCCCCTTCCATATCGATTATCTGTCCACCTATCATACCGTCCGCGCCCGAAGAAACAGAAAGGTAACGGAGCGCGGATAATGTAGTTTCTGCACTGAGTTTTGACTTCTTGAGAATATGCTCAAAAGCATAATTCAAGAGCGCATCACCCGCAAGAACTGCAGTTGCCTCCCCGAACATTTTGTGGTTTGTCGGGCGGCCGCGTCTTAAATCATCGTCATCCATACACGGAAGATCGTCATGAATAAGCGAATATGTGTGTATCATTTCAAGAGCTACAGCAAAAGGCATTGCATCTTCCATACCAACCCCGAAAAGTTTTGCAAATTCAAGCAAAAGAATCGGACGAATCCTCTTTCCTCCTGCATTCAAACTATAGCGCATAGCTTCAAAAATTTTCCCGTAGAGACAGTTTGATTCCGGAATCGCATTGAGAAGAGCTGTATCTACTTCTTTCTGATAATTAGAAAAATACTCTGCGTGTGTCATTTTTCCTCCTCCGCATCAAATAGAACTTCTTTCGGTTTTTCACCCTTTGAAAGAAGCGTTACCTTCTGTTCTGCCTCATCAAGCATCTTAGAGCAGGTTTTGACGAGAGTTGTCCCCTCTTCAAAAAGAGCCAGGGCATCATCAAGCGGAGCGTCTCCACGTTCTAAAAGCTTGACGACCTCCTCGAGCCTGCTTATTGATTTTTCAAAATTCATTTTCTCAGCCATAGTTAAACTCCTTTAATTAACGGTACAGTCGATGCTTCCGTCCTCCAAACGAATCCCAAGTTTTTCACCCGAGGAAACGTCTGTTATCTTCTTGATTATTTTACCGCTTTCGTTTGTCGCAATTGCATATCCACGCGATAAAACCTTGAGAGGACTCATCGCATCAAGGGATGATACGTATTTTGCAAACCTTTCTCTCGATTTTGAAACTATCCGTTCTGCGTTGTTTGAAAGCTTTTCCGAGAGAAAAACGAGATTCATTCTTCTTTCCTGAAAATAGTTTTCAGGACTCATCATTACTTTTTTCTGTGAGACGTTTTTGAGCATTTCCTTGTAGAAAGAAAGTTTCGATGTAAGAGCGGAATATATTCGAAGTTCTGTGTCTTTCAGTCCTCGTTTTATGGAGATTATATCCGGAACAGCTATCTCCGCCGCATTTGACGGTGTTGCTGCCCTAATGTCCGCAACAAAGTCAGAAATCGTGACATCAGGTTCGTGTCCTACCGCGGAAATAACAGGTATTTCTGAGGCGTATATAGCACGCGCTACACGTTCGTCGTTAAACCCCCACAAATCTTCGATGGAGCCGCCACCACGACCTGTAATTATGAGATCCGCAAGCGAATGAAGATTTATATAGGAGATCATATCTGCTATATCCTGCGGTGCATCAGGTCCCTGAACAAGAACAGGACAAACAACCACATCCGAGACAGGAAACCTCGCCTTCAATATCCGCAACATATCACGGACAGCCGCACCCGTCGGCGATGTAACTAACGCAATCTTTTTCGGATATGTCGGAAGGCGTTTCTTTTTAGCTTCATCAAACAATCCTTCCGCCATGAGTTTTTTCTTGAGCTGTTCAAATGCAACGTAAAGAGCTCCAACGCCATCGGGAATCATATCAGTAATGTATAGCTGATACTGACCGTCTCGCGGAAAAACGCTGACTCTTCCCTTTACAATAACTTTCATTCCACTTTCAGGTCGAAATTGAAGCTTTGCTGCATCATACTTGAACATAACAGCGCGAATAACCGAAGACTCGTCCTTAAGCGTCATGTAATGATGACCTGATGAGTGAAACTTATAGTTTGAAATCTCACCCTTGACATAAACTCCGTTAAGATTGGGGTTTGCGTCAAACATTGATTTGATATGCTCATTCAGTTCGCTTATCGTGCAAATGTGAGCCATAAGCTTTCCTATCCTTCTCTTGCGATACTTCCGAGAATTCCATTAATAAACGAAGCCGTCTCGGTTGTATCGTATTTTTTTGCAATCTCAATAGCTTCATTGATTGCAATTTTTTCAGAAACATCCTCTACGCATTTAGTTTCATAAACCGCGACCCTCATAATCGCCATCGCGATGCGGGAAATTCTGTTCAAATTCCAACCGACAGAATACTTTTTAATAAGGTCGTCAATCTCGTCGCGTTTCTCGGAAATACCGTTGACAATACCCGTTATATAAGCGTGCTGTTCCTTGCCAACCTGTGAATATATATCAGTATCCGCAGAGATGCTATCTGCAAATTCGTCACTCAAAAATCTCTCCAATGACTCGGTACCTATTTCGTTCCCAAAACCATAGTCATAAACGATATGTACCGCTACTTCTCTTGCAGCTTTTCTGCTCATAAAATGTCCTCCAAAATAAATATGTGTATAAAAATCCACTCTACATATATAATATCCCGATTGAGCAGTAAAGTCAATCGGGATATTGTAATTTTAATGAAATTGTTACCTTAAAACTTATAAAAATACGCTGATTGCCTCTTTGAGATTTTTTGCAAACAGAACATCAAGACCCTCAGGCACCTCAACATCCTTTGCATTTTGTTTTGGCATGATACATTTTTTGAAACCGAGACGCTTAATTTCGTTAAGTCTCTGCTGCGGTGAAGAAACCGAACGAATTTCACCCGTAAGACCTATTTCGCCAAAAGCTGCAAGGTCAGATGGCAAAGCTCTGTCCCTGCACGCTGAAGCTACGGCAAGGAGCGTAGGTAAATCTGACGAGGTTTCGTCAATTTTAAGTCCTCCGATAACATTTATGTAAGCATCGTAGTTCCCAATTTTGAATCCCGCCCTCTTCTCAAGAACAGCCAAAAGAAGTGCCGAGCGGTTATAGTCAAGACCCGAGCTCATACGGCGTGCTGTACCGTATGCTGTACAGGTTACAAGTGCCTGAATTTCGGCAAGGATAGGCCTCGTTCCCTCCATAACACATGCAACACACGTTCCTGGTACTTCCGTCGGGCGTCCGTCAAGAAGCGCGGCAGACGGATTTTTGACTTCCTTTAATCCCTTGTCGCACATTTCAAAAACGCCGATTTCGTTTGTTGAACCAAATCTGTTCTTTGCTGCGCGCAGAATCCTGTATGAAATATTCTTATCGCCCTCAAAGTAAAGTACGCAGTCAACCATATGTTCAAGTACCTTAGGGCCTGCAATATAACCATCCTTATTGACGTGACCTACAACAAAAACGGTTATATTTTTACCCTTGGCAAGCTCCATAAGAGTCATTGTGCACTCTCTTACCTGGGAAACACTTCCCGGTGTTGAAGGCAAATCACTCTTATATATAGTCTGAATCGAGTCGACAATCATTATCTCAGGAGACAGCCTTTCTGTTGTCGAAACAATATCATCCATATCAGTGCCTGCATATACATAGAGATTTTCGTCATTCACGGAAAGTCGTTCTGCGCGAAGCTTAAGCTGGCGCGGAGATTCCTCACCCGAAATGTAAAGCACTTTTGATTTAGCGCACAGACTTGCACATATCTGAAGAAGAATTGTAGACTTGCCTATTCCGGGTTCACCGCCGACGAGGACAAGCGAACCGCTTACTGCGCCGCCGCCAAGAACACGGTTGAGCTCCTCCATCCCAGTATCAAAACGAAGTTCATCCGTAACGTCTATTTCCGTTATTCTGGAAAGCGCTCCCTGTCTTTCCTTAACAGCACGTTCTTTGCCTGATGCTTTTGAGGATACCGTTACCTCTTCGAGCGTGTTCCACGCACCGCAGGCAGGACATTTTCCATTCCACTTTGCTGTTTCGTTTCCACATTCGGCGCATACATAGACTGTCTTTTGTTTCATTTCACTCACTTCACTTCAGTATAAATTTTTTATTATTGCTCCCGTCATACATGCAGCTATTTTTTTCTGATAACCTTCAGAAGCAAGAAGCTTTTCTTCTTCTTTATTTGTTAAAAAACCGCATTCGATGAGTATTGCGGGACAGTTTACATTATTGAGTATGTATATTGAAGAATCAGTTTTTGCTTTTCTTAAATTATTCTTATTGAGTACATTTCTAAGCTCTTCCTGCAGAAATTCTGCGATAACTTTACTCTCTTCGTTTCTTTCCGAATAAAAGACCTGAGCACCTTTGCAATTTTCTTGCGGGAACGAATTCTGATGTATGCTGATAAGAAGCGCGTCCGGAGTATTATTTATAATCTCGACACGACGTCGTATATCTTTCACCTTTCTGTTTCGTATAAGCTCACTTGAATTTTCTCCGAGAGAGGAATCATCACGCCTTATCATCTCGGTATTTACTCCAAAAAGATTCAGAATGTGTTCGAGTTTCTGCGAAATCTTAAGATTTACTTCTTTTTCCAATATCCCGTTTTCGGAGACTGCACCTCCATCTTCTCCACCGTGGCCTGCGTCAATAATAATAGTTTTTATTGTATTCTCTGAAAAAGTGCTTATTGCCGGACCTTCCTTTGAAGAAATAAAGCTAAAAATCAACAAGACAGAAAACAAACAAACGGCCAAAACATCAAAAGAGTTTTTACTTTTCAACAAAATCACCCCTATATATTCTATGGGGTGATTCTTTTTATATGTTTATTTTGAGCCGTTCTTAAAAAGAAGAATCTTTTTTATCATAATTCCGCGAAAGCCAAGAGCATAGCCTAAACCTGATATAACCGGAACAAAAAACGGTATCACAAAATTAAGTATTGGATACTCGTTAACAAAGACAAACAGTGGTGATAACGGCAGTTGCCAAAAACGGTTTATCATTGTGAAAACATCTTCTCCGAGCACCTGATAAAATGACACTATCCCCGTTTCTGCAAGAAAAGCAAAAAGAGCAATGAGAAGAGACGGGATTATTGCAACAAAACCAAAAAGAAAACCGCTAAAGGCATTGTTTTTGATTATACCTGCCCGTGCGTTGTTATAGTCCTCAGAACCCTTCCCCCAAGTATCAATATAGCAAATTGCCGCAAAAACAAAGCCACCTGTCAAAAGTCGCAGAAGTGACGAATCTCCGCGTATAAAAAAGAGTACAATATTTACGATAATTGTCCCTGCAAATACAGCAAGAAACTGATCAACAATAAGGCTCCAAGCATATTTTATTATTCTTCTTTTGTTTCCTGGGTTCATAGGTTACAACTCCATAGCTTATTTGTATTTTGAAACAGACTCCAGGTCCTCGTACATTTTCTTGTAGCTTTCATATCTGCTTTTTTCTATCTTGCCGCTATTTACCGCATCAATAATCGCACAGCCGGAATCTTTTATGTGAGAGCATCCGATAAACTGACATTGAGCGCGAAACTCGAGAAACTCAGGAAAAAGTTCCGCGAGATTTTCCTGTGTTATCTCATCAACACCGATATCAAAAGCAGAAAAACCAGGGGTATCAGCAATCCATGTATTTTCTGCAACCTTGAGGATTTCAACCTGTCTGGTCGTATGCCGCCCTCTTCCTATTTTTTCATTTATGTCACCTGTCAAAAGTTCTGCGGACGGCAAAATTGCATTTATGAGTGTAGACTTGCCAACACCGGAATTTCCCGTAAGTGCTGTAAGTTTTCCCGCAAGATGTGTCTTGAACTCTGCAACACCTTCTCCACTCTTTGCGCTAAGGCGAAACACTTTGGCTAAAGTGTTGTTATAAATATCAAAAAGCTCATCTGCCGGGTTTTCGTCTGACTTATTTATGACTATGCAAACCTCAATGTTTTTCTTCTGTGCCATTGCCGCTATACGGTCAATAAAATACGTATCAGTACAAGGCGGTGCCTTTGATGCGATAATCGCAATCATATCGATATTTGCAATCGGCGGCCTTATCATAACATTTTTCCGCTTCGTTATCTCGAGAATATATCCGCTGCCGTCTGGCTGAACGCTTATATTTACATTGTCACCCACATACGGAATCTCACCGAGTTTTCTGAGCTTTCCGCGTGCACGGCAGGTTACTGTGCCGTTACCGGTATCAACGTAATAAAAGCCGCCTATACCCTTCAAAATTCGTCCTGTTTTAATTTCACTCATAGCTTATTTGAATTCCATCGGTATTTCCTGAATCAACGTGCCATCGATATAAACGCAGACTGTAGCTGTTCCTTTTCCCGTCAAAGACACGTTTACAGAACCGTCTGTTCCCTTATGTGTTTTCTCGTACTGAGTCTCACCGTTTACTGTAATCTTCACTGAGAAGCTTTCCGGCTCCGCGGGTAACCTGATAGCTCTTGTAATTTTCACTTTACTGTCTGTTGGTGATACGGTCGGAGTAGAATCACCTTCGCCTGAAGTTTCTTTCTTTGGTCCGTTACTTACTGTAAAACCAACGCCTGCACCTTTTTCAAGCTTATTTCCCGCTGTTACATCCTGTCTGATTACCTTGCCTTTTTCAACTGAATCACTATTCTCTCTGCCGATACTTCCAACAACAAGTTCAGCGTCTTCAAGTGCCTTGATTGCCTCTGACTCAGAAAGTCCGATGATCTTTGGTACTTCTATCTCTTCAGTTTCTTTGCCAAGACTTATGTATAGGGTAACTGAGTCACCGGAATTAAGTGTACTCTCTGCTGCCGGGTCAGTTTTGATAACGTGTCCTTCTTCGATTTCGTCGGAGTTTTCCCGCTCAATATTGTATCGAAGCCCTTCACGGTCAAGGAGAATCTTGGCTTGATTCTCGCTTATATTTGTAAGGTCAGGAAGCTCAATGCCGTCTTCCTCTTTTTTTCCTTTGCTTATTGTTACATAAATTTTACCCGAGGAGTTCTTTTCTTCCTTTGCCGGGCGCTGCTTAATAATTTTGCCCTCTCCAAATTCAGAACTGTACTCTCTCTTGTGGATATCTGCCTCAATAATTTCAAACTTGTCGTATTTTTCAGCAGCTTCTTCGATGGTCATTCCAAGAACGTCAGGTGTTTTAAGCTTGTTTGAATCTTTTCCTGACGGGAAGATTGCACCTATAAGTGAAATGAGACCTATGATGAATATAATACCTGCAGCAACGGTTGTGATAAGCGGAAGCTTTGCAAAAAGCTTGCTCTTGATGTCGCCGTTTTCTTCCTCTTCATCGTCAAATTCTTCTTCCACTTTTGGAATAACAATCGGCTTGGTCTGGGATAAATCTTCCTCGTTTGTCTTTACAGGAGGATTATATGCTATTTCAATTTCCGGATTTCTTCTGTATTCTTCAAGGTCAAATATCATCTCATCTGCGGATGAATAACGTTTTGCCGGGGTCGGTGCCATTGCCTTCATTGTAATCTTCTCGAGTGCCTCAGGAATCTCAGGGTTGATTTCTCGAGGACTGAGAGGTAAAGAATTTATGTGCTGAATCGCAATCGCAACGGGGGTATCTCCCTCATACGGAAGTCTTCCGGTAAGCATTTCATAGAGTACAACGCCCGTTGAATATATATCTGCTCTGCAGTCTATATGGCTTCCTTTTGCCTGTTCGGGGGCTATATAGTGTACTGAGCCGAAAGCCTCTCTTGTTACAGTCTTCTGAGAAGATTCAAGTCTCGCAATACCGAAGTCAGCAACCTTAACCGTACTATCGCGCAAAAGCATTATGTTGTGAGGCTTTATATCCCTGTGTATAATTCCTTTTGAGTGGGCGTGCGAAAGACCTTTCAGAATCTGTGTCACAAAATGGATAGCTTCCTTCTGTGTTACCTTTCCTCTACGCTCTATGTACTGCTTAAGGGTCATTCCGTCTATAAGCTCCATGACAATATACTCAATGGAGTTTGAACGCGAAACATCATAAACTGCAACAATATTGGGATGGGAAAGCATCGCAACAGCGTGGCTTTCCGCGCGGAATCTGTTTCTGAACTCCTCATCCTTTGCATATTCGTCCTTGAGTATCTTTACTGCGACGTGTCTGTTGAGTCTATGGCAAAGTGCTTTATAGACAACAGCCATCCCACCGTTGCCGATCACCTCAAGTATCTCATATCTGTTATCAAGAAGTTTGCCTATGTATTTATCAGTCATAGCTTTTTCCTCCCCCTAAAACGCGAGCAAAACAACGGTGATATTGTCATATCCGCCTCTGTTGTTTGCTATATCAATAAGTCTCTTACAACATTCCGAGTTCTCTCCACCGTGCAAAACCTCATAGAGCATTTCCTGCTCCGTAACAAGATTTGAAAGTCCGTCCGAGCAAAGAAGGATGAACTCTCCCTTCTTGATTTTTGGAAAATACACATCTCCGACTACTGAACTGTCTGTTCCAACCGCGCGGGTTATAAGGTTTTTTCCGGGGTGTTCCCTTGCCTGTTCGTCAGTAAGCTCACCCATGATAAGCATATCCTCAACGAGTGAGTGGTCACGGGTTATTTTTGATATCCCGTCCGCTGTAATCTTATATGCTCTGCTATCACCAACATTTACAACAGCTACCTTTGTACCGACGCTAACAACACCTACAAGCGTTGTTCCCATGCCGTGAAGCTCACGACTTGCACGCGCTTCTGTATACACCTTTGTGTTGGCATTGTTGACAGCGGTTTCAAGCAAATTAAAAAGCTGTTCATTTGAAAGGTTTTTAGAATCCACTTCACGAATGGTGTTCGTGAAGTCTTCAATCGCGAGCTGACTTGCGACATTTCCCGCAGCAGCACCGCCCATTCCGTCGCACACAACTGCAAACGCAAGCTTTTTCGCATCCGCCACACTGTATGCGTAGGAATCCTGATTATCCTTTCTTGCTTTTCCGATATCGGATTGTCCCCAAGCAAACATAATTTTCTCCAAATTCTGCAAAAGCAGTATCGTCCTTACGGCCGACGAATAAGCCAAAATTTATTCTGAAATATACTTTTGTCTGAGCTGACCACACGCCGCATCAATATCAGCGCCCAGACTTCTTCTTACGGTAACCGTTATACCTCTTTTTTCAAGAAACTCCTTGAATTTCCGGATCTGCTCGGGAGTACTCGGCGAAAGTTCTCCCTCGCTGATTTTATTAAGCGGAATCAGGTTCACATGACACGGAAAACCCTTCAAAAGAGTTGCGAGTTCCGTCGCAAGTTCCATCGTGTCGGTGTGTCCTGCAATCATCGTATATTCAAAGGATATCCTCCTTGATGTTGCATCAAAATATGCCCTGCATTCATCTATAAGGCGTTTGATTCCGTATGCTTTATTTATCGGCATAATAGCATTTCGCGCCTCATCCGTAGGTGCATGCAACGAAACCGAAAGCGTTATCGGAAGCTTTTCCTCTGTTAGCTTTCTTATTTTATCGCAAAGACCACAGGTCGACAGCGAAATGTGTCGCATTCCTATATTGAGTCCGCGTTCATCGTTAACGAGGTGCAAAAACTTAATTACATTGTCGTAGTTATCAAGTGGCTCTCCGGTTCCCATAAGAACTATATTTGATATCTTTTCACCCGTATCACGGATAATCGCAAAAAGCTCTGAAAGAATCTCGGACGGAAGCAGATTTCTTATAAGTCCATTTTTTGTCGATGCACAAAACACGCATCCCATACGGCAGCCCACCTGCGTCGAAACGCAAACGGTATTGCCGTGGTTGTATTTCATGAAAACGGCTTCAACACAGTTTCCGTCACTGAACCTGAACAGATACTTTCTTGTTCCGTCGGTTTTTGATACCTGACACCTTACACATTCGCAAACATTCAGGTCGCAGTCAGACTGAAGCTTTTCCCTGAGCGCTTTTGGAATATTTGTCATTTCATCGAAAGAGACAATTCCTCTGTGAAGCCAGGTAAAAACCTGTTCTGCCCTGAATTTTGGTTGTCCGAGTGAGGCTATGTATTCTGCAACTTCGCAAAAGTTCATCGAACGAATATCAATCATTTGTGCCTCCTGAGTTTGCAAATGTAAAATCCGTCCGTTTCAGAAAGACCCTGAACAAACGTGCGTCCGTACTTGCTTTCAATACTGTCGAGCGGGATATACTCCTTTTCCTCAGAAAAGTCATTGTTCTTTTCAAGAAAGTTTTCGATAACGTTACTGTTTTCATCAGATATAATCGTGCAGGTTGAATAGACAAGCGTTCCACCAGGCTTAACATACCTTGAAACATTTGAAAGAATCTTTTTCTGTATATCCGGAAGATTTTTTATTTCTTCGATGTCTTTATACCTTATGTCAGGTTTTTTTCTGATAATTCCAAGACCAGAACACGGAACGTCGGCCAAAACATAATCAAAAGCTTTTTCATACTCCTCTTTATATTCAGAGGCATCGGAAAGCGTTGGGGTAATTATATTGATTCCAAGCCTTTTTGCGCCATCCCTGATAAGATTGAGCTTATGCTCATATATATCACAGGAGATAACCTCTCCTTCGTTTTGCATATTCTCAGCAATTGTAAAAGACTTTCCTCCGGGAGCTGCGCATGCATCAAGGACGCGTGAACCCTTCTTTGGCGCAAGGGTAAGCGCCGCTATCTGGCTTGCCGTATCCTGTATGTGAAGCATACCGTTTTTATAAACGTCTTCCTTTTCAATATTCCCCGAAAACTTCACACAAACAGCATCTGGAATTCCTGCAGGTGAAAGTGAAAATCCTTCCTTTTCGCAATATTTTTCAAGGAGTTGTTCCGTCGTCGTTCTTAACGTATTTACTCTTGCCTTAACCTTTGCCGGAGTATTGTTCGCACAAAGTATCTTTTCAGTTGTTTCAAACCCATACTCCGAGACAAGCTTATTGACAAGCTGTATGGGGTGGCTGTACTTTATCGAAAGCACTTCTTCGTTTTTACCTGAAATTTCGGGTAAATTATCCTTTTCTGCAGAAATCTTGCGTGTTACGGCATTGACAAAACCTGCCGCACGGGGATTGTTCCTTCTTGCCCGTGTGACGGCATCATTAACTGCCGCAGAATCGGGGATTCTATCCAGAAAAAGTATCTGATACACCGCCATCTGCAATATATCAAGAATTCCGGGTGAAATTTTATTAAACTTGATTGATGAGAATTTTCCGATATAGAAGTTGAGAAGCAATGAGTTCTCTAAAACGCCGTTTACGATAGATGTGGCAAGAGCCGCATCACGGCCAGAGAGCTCTTCTTCCCTGATTTTATTTCTAAGAAACCCGTCTGACCAGGCATTGCGTTTCCGAAAAGCCGTTATGGCCGAAATCGCAACATCTCTTGCGTCCATCTTTTTCAATCAGTCTCGCCTTCCTCTTCCGCCAAAAATAAGTAAAAGCCTCAAAAGCTGCATCAACGAAACCGCAAGTGCTGCAACATACGTCATCGCTGCCGCAGAAAGAACCTTCTTTGCCGCATCGTTTTCTTCACCAAAAAGGATATTTGACCCCTCAAGTGTCGCAAGTGCTCTACGAGAGGCATTGAACTCCACAGGGAGGGTTATGAGCTGGAAGAGCGTTGCAAGGGCAAAGAATACTATTCCTATATTTACGAGCGGTTGTGCCGAGAAAATAAACCCGAGCAAAATAAGCGGCATCGATAATGTCGAACCTATCTGACATACAGGGATTATCGCATTGCGAAGCTTTATCGGGCCGTAGCTTTCTGCATACTGCGCAGCATGGCCACATTCGTGAGCTGCAACGCCACAAGCGGCTACAGAGTTTGAGTCATATACAGCCTCTGAAAGACGTATTACCTTCGCTTTTGGGTCAAAATGGTCAGTGAGATTTCCTGAAACTCTTTCAATTCTCACATCCGTTATTCCAAAAGAAGAAAGCATGCGCTCAGCCACCTGTGCACCCGTTAAACCGTTCGCATTTTTGAACTTTGAATATTTTGAAAACGTACTTGTTACTCTTGACTGCATAATCATTGCAAAAATAACGGCAGGTAAAACCAAAACAATATACGTTATATCAATACCGTAAAAATATGGGAACATAAAATCACCTCATATTATCTTAAAAAAGTTCCGTCGATTTTAGCATGGCCCCTGAAATAATCCGCAGGAGACATCCGTTTTCCGCTCTCTACCTGGAAAAGTGAGATGAGAATACTTCCATCCAATGTCGCCACCTCAAGAGCGTTTCCCGAAAGTCCCAGAACCTCACCGGGTTTTCCCTTTCCGGTGCCGATTCCGGCAGCGTATATCTTAATTCTTCCTATATCGCTGTCGGTATATGCAATCGGCCAGGAAAAACTACCGCGAACAAGATTTGAAATTTCCTCGGATGTTTTATCCCATGCGACTTTTGCATTTTCTTTCAGAATCGGCGGTGCATAGGTCGCCTCATCATTATTTTGCTTTGTCGGATTTACTTTTCCCTCAAAAATATCATCGACCGTCTTAACCAAAAGCTCAGAACCCACAACTGAAAGCTTATCAAAAAGGCTTTCTGAAGTTTCATCGGGCAAAAGAGCAACTTCTTCCTGCAGGAGAATATCTCCGGTATCAAGTCCCTCATTCATAAGCATGGTTGTAACACCCGAAACCTTATCTCCGTTTAGTACTGCATGTTGAATCGGAGCACTTCCCCTATATTTCGGAAGTAGAGAAGCATGGAGATTAACACATCCGTACTTTGGAAAATCAAGAATATACTTGGGTAAAATTTTTCCGTATGCAACAACAACTATGATTTCGGGATTAAGCTTTTCCAAAACCTCCAAAAAAGCTCCGTCCTTAAGCGTTTTCGGTTGAAAAACCTCGATTCCACCTGTAGAGGCGAATTCCTTTACAGGCGTCATAATCACCTTCATGCCGCGACCTTTCGGTTTATCCTCCCGAGTAACAACACCGACGATATCGTGACCTTTGTCAATAAGTTTTTGTAAGGGTAATACGGCAAAATCAGGAGTACCCATATATAGAATTTTCATATTGAATCGCCGAATCCTTTCCTTAATCCTGCTCGTAATAATCTATGATTTTGTCCTTAAATAAAACTCCGTCGAGATGGTCGATTTCATGACAGAAAGCACGGGCAAGTATTTCCTCTCCCGTTGCGGTAAACTCATTTCCAAATCTGTCCTGAGCCCTTACCGTAACCTTATACGGACGACTGACAGTTCCGCAAACGCCGGGTATGCTAAGGCATCCCTCAGGCAAGGTTTCCTCACCTTCAGTCTCTATAATCACAGGGTTTACAAGTTCCAGATATACGTCATCAACACTTACGACAGCAACTCTCTTAAGCACTCCCACTTGCGGTGCGGCAAGACCTGCACCGTTTGCTTCTATAAGCGTTTCCTTCATATCGTCAAGCAGAATATGAAGACGCTCATTAAACTCCGTAACCTCTCGGCAAGTTTTCCTTAAAACGGGGTCACCGTCCTGAACAATATTTCTTAAAGCCATTTCTTTTTCTCCTAAAAATTAAATGAATTTACATCAGTTACTATGCTATAATCCTTATTCTTTTTATCGTTTATAAAATCCCTTATAATCCTCGATATCATATCGCGTACACGTTTGCCGTTCTTTGCACGAACAGAGACCTTATACCTGTATTTTCCGTTAACCTTCACAATAGACGTAGGTGTCGGTCCTAAAACACGCGCCGGTACATCGGTATACTCGAGAGCAAGTGCCGATTTGATTTTTTCTGCAAGAGTCTTTGTGGCATTGAATACACCGATTTCGCTTTCTGCAGAAACAACAAGCGTAAAAACATCAGAAAACGGAGGCAAACTCCTCGCATTTCTTAAAACTATCTCCTCATCATAAAAACCCTTGTAGTCCTGCTTTGCTGCAGTCTCTATGATGGTATTATGTGGAGAATATGTCTGAATAACAGCTCTTCCCTCTTTTTCTCCACGACCGGCACGGCCGACAACCTGTGTTATAAGCGAAAAAGCATTTTCCGCTGCTTTGTAATTTTCGTTGTATATCGCCTGATCTGCAGATATAACACCCACAAGCGTTACATTTTCAAAATCAAGACCCTTTGTTATCATCTGTGTTCCGAGAAGAATCGGAATTCTTTCATCCCTGAACTTATTGAGAAGCCGCTCGTGTGACATTTTGCCCGAAGTTGTGTCTGTATCCATTCTTACCACCTTGACACCCGGGAAAAGCTCTGAAAGCTCTTCTTCAACTCTCTGAGTCCCAAACCCGACAAACTTAAGCCTTCCGCCACAGTGCGAACATTCATCCGTTGCCTTTTCTGAATACCCGCAATGGTGACACATAAGTCTGCCGTTTTTTGAGTGATAAACAAGAGGCACACTACAATTAGGACACCCTGGTACCTCTTCACAATCATCACATACAACAAACTTGCTCGCGCCACGTCTGTTAAGGAAGAGTATGCTTTGTTCGCCGTTTTCAATATTTTTTTTGAGTTCCTCTGCTAGCTCAAGTCCGATAGCACGGTCTTTTCCGCTACGCAGGGACCTGCGAAGATCAGATATTATAACTCTCGGAAGTGGCTGATTGTTAAATCGCTCCGGTAATGTATAAAGATTATACTTTCCGATTTCTGCAAAATACATACTCTCAACGGAAGGGGTTGCAGAGCCAAGCACAAGTTGTGCTCCCTCAAGAACACATCTGTATTTTGCTACATCTCGCGCATGATAGCGCGGAGACTGCGAGGACTTATATGTATCCTCCTGCTCCTCATCAAGAATTATAATTCCTATATTCTGAAGTGGAGAAAAAATTGCCGAACGCGTTCCGACAACGACATCCACCTCTCCGCGTTTTATTCTTTTCCATTCGTCGTATCTCTCACCAATCGACAATGCACTGTGCATAACAGCTGTACGGTCACCAAAATAACCGTAAACACGGTGCAAAAGCTGCGGGGTGAGCGATATTTCGGGAACTAACAGAATCGCGGTTTTGCCAAGGCTTATCGCTTTTTCAATAAGCTTGAAATAAACAAGCGTCTTTCCGCTTCCGGTAACTCCGTGAATAAGAGAACACGACGGTTCTCCCGAATAATACTCTGAAATTTTCTCGAAAACCTCGTTTTGTTTCTCGTTCAATGTAATTTCCGTTTTTGAGGACATAAGTTCGGATTTTGGCCGTCTGTACACCTCAGCAACGTCATACGATATAATTCCGTTTTTCTTCAAGGTATTGAGTTGGGAAACCGAAACACCCGTAAAATATGTGATTTCTCGGACAGAAACCGTCCCGAGATCTAAAAGAAGTTCAAGCGTCTTACATACAGTTTCTTTCGGTTTTTTCCTTGAAATATACTCTAAAATATCCTCTTTTGATACACTAAGTCGGACAAGCCTCTCAGTCTTGTCCGAAATTTTTTGAACAATATATTCTGATTTGGTTATTGCTCCTGCACCGTCAAGTACAGTAATCACTTTTCTGACATTTTTTTCGCCATAAAGACTTTCTAGCTCACCTTCACGAACCGGCTCTTTTGAGAAGAAAATTGTTTTTACAATTTCACTTCCGGATTCAATGCCCAAAACAAGGGTTTCTGCATCATCAAATGAAAACTCGGGATTTCCCGAATATTGCATATCAACCTTATGCCAGAGCCCTGACGGAAGCATAATCTTTGCTACGTCAAAAAAAGTACAGAAGCATTGTTCTCTGATATAAAGTGCGAGCTTTAGCAATTTTTCATCAAGAACAGGAAACTCGTCTAAAACTTCAAGTATCGGCTTAAGCTTTCTTTCCGAATCTGCAAGAGAATGAACATCAATAACTATCCCCTCAGTTCTACGGCTTCCACGTCCAAAGCCGACACGAACCCTGACTCCCTTTGCGACCTTCGTCTCAAGGGAATCGGGAATTATGTATTCATATGGCTTATCGATAGCATATGTTGCCGCTTCAACAACAACATAAGCCGCAAGCTTATTCCTGTTCAAAACGGTTTCCCCCGAAAAACTAGTTTTCTTCTGTTATTGCTCCAAGCTTACCTTCTGCTACTTCATCAACAGCAAGACTAACCGCTTTCTTCGAAAGCTCAACACCGTTTTCTTCTGCATATTCTGCAATTTCTCTTGCGCGACGAGCTGTAAGGTTAACGAGCAAGTATCTTCCTTTAACCTTCTTAAGAAGCTCATTCATTGCTGGATATAACATCATAATAGTTTCCTCCAATTTACTTTTCGTTTGTATTTTCATCCTGTGTTTCAAGTGCATCTTTTCCGTTTACACGGCTTGCAATCGAAACAGGTAGAATTGCTGAAAGAATTACGTGGTCACTGTCCATAATTATAACTGCACGCGTTCTTCGTCCGTAAGATGCATCGATGAGCATTCCCCGCTCTTTTGCCTCCTGGACAAGTCTTTTAATCGGCGCCGAATCCGGGCTTACTACCGTAATTATGCGACTTGTTGACAACATATTACCAAAACCTATGTTTATAAGTTTCAATTCCTACACCCTCTTACTCAATATTCTGGACCTGTTCTCTTATCTTTTCGATTTCCGCTTTTATATCAACAACGGTTGATGTTATCTCAAGATCATTTGCCTTGGATCCAATTGTGTTGACCTCGCGGTTTAATTCCTGAACAAGAAAATCAAGTTTTCTTCCTATCGGGCCACCATTAGCTATCATTTCTCTGAATTGTGCAATGTGACTGCGAAGACGTACCGTTTCCTCATCAACTGCTATCTTATCTGCGAAAATCGCGGCTTCGGTAAGAATTCTCTGCTGGTCAATCATCGCAGACTCAAGAACCTCTTTCATTCTTGTCTCAAGCTTTTCCCTATATTCTTCAACACACTTCGGTGATTTTCCCTCAACCTTTGTGACAAGCATCTCGATATACGAAAGTCTTGAAAGGATGTCATCTGCAAGACGAGAGCCTTCTTTCACCCTCATTTCCGAATGTGACTTGAGCGCCTCGGTGAGAACTGCGAGAACATCCGCAGAAAGCTCGTCGGCATCAGCTTCTTCCTTCTCAATAGAGAGAACGTCCGGGATTCTCATAGCTTCGGATGCGGACATTGTACCCGGAAGGTTAAACTCAGCATTAAGTTTCTTGTATGCCTCAATATATCCCGAAAGCAAAGCTTCATTTATTTTTACGTTTACCTTCTCTGCCTCAGTGTTATCGATCGTTATGAAAACATCTGTTTTTCCGCGCGCAACAAACTGGGATAATGTAGCTTTTATTGCATCGTCAAGAAAGGCGTATGCTCTCGGCGCTTTTACGGTAGCGTCAAGGAACCTGTGATTAACGCTTCTTACTTCAACTGTAATGCCGCGCATATTCAAGGTATCAAACGCACGTCCGTACCCCGTCATACTTTTTATCATAGTTTTTTCCTCTGCTTCCTTAATTATTGAACATTTACCTGAATAAAATAGCTGTCAGAATTTACAACCTTTACATCCTTTTTATTTTCAATTACTACCGTTGCTTTTACCGGATGCGTTCCTCTGCTTAAGACGGTTGACTTCAAATCAACTATAACACGAACATTTGTACTATCTATGTCTTTTAAGTCTTCTGCCTTTCCTACTATACTTACATCAAGGCTCGTTGTAACAGGTTTTATTCTGTAACCGTCCGGAAGCGTATTTATGTTCGAAAGCTCAATAAGAGTTGCTTTTACGGTTTTTGTTGTAAGTCCGTCAAGCTTAATTTTAGCCGTCGCTTCATTTGTATTGCTCATATTGATAACTCCGTCCGGAAGCGTGAGTTCAAACGTCCTTTCCGTTTCTCCCGAAGCATCTGAAATACTGACCTGCCCGACGACAAGGCTTGTCATGGCATCAATGATGCCCTCCTCACCCGCCACCTTTACAGTCTTCGGGTTGAAGGTATACTTAACATATTCCGTAAAATCGTCGCCCTCCGCCACTTCAAGCGTCAGCGGAAGATCTTTAATCTTCAAAACAGGAACAATAACGTCTATAGAAGAATAATCCGCACTGATTGAAGATACCGATTTAAGTAAATTTCCCTCTTTATCATAGAAGCTGTAAGGAACTTTTTCAGTAAGTGTTGTTTTTATGTTTTTAGCCTCAAGCTCTGCTTGCGCATAGGAAATCTTTTCAATTTCCTCCTGAAGTCCTGTAATCTTCAATTCCGTCGGATGAATATTTACCTTTGCAGCATCTACTGTGTAACCGTCAGCAGTGATTCCGTCAGTCATAACCTTTACGGGTACAACATCTATATCTTCTTTATCGATTTTTACTGAAAGTGTGCTCGGTTTTTTGTTCCTGAGCGTAAAAGTATCGGACGGGAGTGTTACTGTATACGGAAGCGAATACGTTCCTGCTCCGGTAATTTTGGAAACATCAACCGCAACCTTGATTTCATCCTGATTCAGAGCGAGCAAGTCGCCTCTTTTACCCGACAGTTCAATGTCGACCGTATACTTACCGACTATAAGTAAATTTTTCGAAGCACTAAGCTCGTCCTTACCCTGAAAAACAGGTTCAATAGACTTAAAGGTGTGAGTTTCGTCAATATCATCGACGTTTACAACAACAAACCAAAGACCTAAAGCTACAAGAAAAGCAATCGCTTTTGTAAATACATCATGCTTTTTTAACCATGTCATTTCCGCGACTTCCTTTCTTTAATCTTTCTTTTCAGTTTCTTTTTTTCTGAAAAGGAAACTGAAAATGACGTTTTCTTTTTTTACTTCATCTGTCTTGGGCATTAATTCATTCCGCAAAAGCTTCTCGAGTGTTTCCGGAGCAAGGTGGCGTTTGAGCATTCCTCCGATCGCTACAGAAACTGAACCTGTTTCTTCGGAAACAACAACCACTACGGAATCGGAGTTTTCGCTCATACCGACGCCGGCCCTGTGGCGCATTCCGAGTTGCTTGCTTATATTTGCATTTCCGGAAAGCGGAAGCATACATCCCGCAGCTGCTATTCTGCCTTTCTGTATAATCAAAGCACCGTCATGAAGCGGCGAATTCGGAAAAAATACATTTTTCAGAAGTTCCGCGTTTACTTTGGCATCAATCGCTGTTCCTGTCTTTGCAATATTGGAGAGAAGAATTTCACGTTCAAAAACAATAAGTGCTCCGGTCCTCGACCACGAAAGACTCTTGCAGGCTTCAACAGTCTGAATTATAGCATTTTCAAGTTCAGTAGGAGAAGTTCCGCGGTCCGAATAGAATTGTGAAAACCCCTTGCTTCCCATTTTCTCAAACGCTTTACGTAGTTCGGGCTGAAACAAAACAACCAGCGCAAGTAAACCAATCTCAAGGGTTTTAGTCAAAAGGAAGCTTAAAAGATTAAGCCTTAAGAACTTTGAGACCCACGCAACAATCAGCAAAACTGCAATTCCTTTGAAAACTTGTCCTGCATTTGTGCGACGTGAAAAGGTTATTAATTTATAGATGATATACGCAACTATCAAAATGTCTACAGCATCACCAATGCCAAACATTTTGAAGTATCTTACTGCTTCATTCAAAAAATTCATGGTTGAACCTCTCCACCCTTCGACTTTTGTACTATTATATAATAACATAAGAAGACACGTTTTGAAAAGTGTTTTTTACAGATTTTAAGAGAAAAATTTCGTTAAATTTTCTTGACAATGTCAAACATAGCTTTAATAAAAAATTCCACTTCATTTTTTAATGTAAAGTCACTCACACTTACACGTACCGTACCGAGTTCCGTCCCGACCGTTTCGTGAGCAAGCGCAGCACAGTGTTTTCCGCTTCGCACTGCGATTTTCCGAGAATTCAAAAGTTCGGAAATCCGCTCAGGTGATACCCCGTCCACACTGAATGACAGTACACCGCTTTGCAAACTCTTTTCCTCTGAAACGAAGAGCTTTATTCCCTGCATTTTCCTGAGTTCTGATACAAGATATTCGATAATCATCTGTTCGTGTTCAAAAATATTTTCCGGCTTTCTCTTCAATACGTATGATATTCCTTCAGAAATCCCCGCAATAGCAGGAACATTCATCGTTCCGCTTTCAAGTTTATCGGGAAGTTCATTTGGTTGTTCCGTTTCATTTGACATACTTCCCGTTCCGCCCTCAATTATCGTTGCAAGTTCCCTTCCGTCACGACAGATGAGAACACCTGTTCCCTGAGGTCCGTAAAGTCCCTTATGACCGGGAGCGCAGATACAAACAGTCGCTTTCAATCGGTTCATTTTTATATCGATGTTCCCCGCAGACTGTGATGCATCTATAATAAGCGGGATTCCGTGTTTGAAACACAGCTCGTCTATTTCAAAAACAGGCAAAATATACCCGAAAGCGTTAGATACATGTGTGCATACAGCAAAACCGGTTTTTTTCTCTATTGAGGCCTCGAAATTTTCAATTATTTCCTGGGGGCAAAAGAGCTTTCCTCTTGCAACCGAGTATGTCACACCGTCCTTTGCAAGAGCGGTCACAGGGCGTGTTACGGAGTTGTGCTCATATCCTGAGACAACGCAGTGTGTGTTTTTTCTTGCAATTCCCTTTATTGCCATGTTCAGTGCGTGCGTTGCGTTATACGAAAAAATGACATTTGAACAATCCTCTACGCCAAAAAGTTCCGCTGCTTTTTCTCGCGCGGTAAAAATATATTCTCCGGCAATATTTGCACCGTCATATCCGCCTCTTCCCGCATTACTTGCAAGGTCAAAAGCCTTCATCATTGCCCTTTTTACAGCTTTTGGCTTCTTTAGTGTTGTAGCGGCATTATCAAGATAGATCATAGGTTTATTTCCCGCACCTCTCCGTATTCGTTTTTAAGAAATGCACGAATCGGCATACTCCTATGTCTTTCAAGGATTTCAATTGTTTCGGCGAAGACCTTCTCGGAAATCAAGATTGCATATGCACATCCTTTTTCGGAAAGCGAGAGTTCGGGACGTACAATTTTTGCATTAATTCTGCTATTTGTAATAATTTTTTTCATTTTTTGCGCGTTTGTGAGCGAATGCACAGTCAGATATATCTCGTTCATTTTTCTTATCTCCTTTCACACCATAATATGACCTGGCAATTCAAAAAGTGAATATGCATATATCTCGTTTTCTATCATATTATTTAGTTGATTGGAGGTATGTATTTTGAAACGGTTTATTAGTTCTGTATTAGTTGTACTTTCTTTAACTTCTGCTGTTTTTGCAGTTCCTGCAGCACCTGAAACAGTAGCACCTTCTTATGTCCTTATGGAGCGTGACACAGGAAAGCTTATATGCGAAAAGGATGCTCATACTAAACGTCCTCCCGCAAGCGTAACAAAGGTAATGACACTTCTTCTTGTTATGGAAGCTCTTGACAACGGAAAGATCTCATTAGAAGATACGGTTTCTGTAAGCGAACACGCAGCCGGTATGGGAGGATCACAGGTGTTTTTGTCTCCCGGTGAAACGATCAGCGTTCTTGACCTTCTCAAGTCAACTGTAATCTCATCAGGAAATGACAGTGCAGTTGCCCTGGCAGAACACATAGCGGGAAGCGAAGAAGGTTTCGTATCTCTTATGAACGAAAAAGCAAAAGAACTCGGTATGGAAAACACAACCTTCAAAAACTGCACAGGTCTTGATGTTGAAGGTCACCTCACGACGGCATATGATATTGCGCTTATGTCACGTGAACTTATAAAACACAGCGAGATAAAAAAATATACAACGATATGGATGGACTCTATACGCGACGGTAAGTTTATGCTTTCAAACACCAATAAGCTTATACGTACATATCGAGGAATTACAGGGCTCAAAACAGGTTCAACCTCGGTTGCAAAGTTTTGCCTTTCTGCTACCGCAGAGCGTGACGGAATGGAGCTTATTGCTACCATTATGGGCGCGCCAACAGCAAAAGAAAGATTTGCAGATGCTTCAAAGCTTTTAGATTATGGGTTTGCAAATTTTGCTCTTTTGAGTATTGCTGAAGAGCTTGAAACCCCAGAACTTCCCGTGCTGTTTGGCAAAGAAGAAACTGTTGGGTTGGAGTTTGGCGCGACCCCCTCAACACTTGTTGAAAAATCTAAGGTTTCTTCAATAAAAAAAGAAATAAATCTCCCAAACGAGGTAAAAGCACCCCTCAAAAAAGGTGAAATTGTAGGAAATATAAAAATTTTTTCAGAAGACGTTTTCCTCTGTGAAGTTCCCATAATTTGCAAAAACGATGTAAATCGCCTTGGTTTTGGTGATATTTTTAACGCTTTTCTTTCCGCTCTTTTTATCAGATAAAAAATATTGCTCGTTTTTTTCAAACGAGCAATATTTTTTTTGTGGAAATTTCTTTCAATTTATGTTATACTAGTATAAATTGAAGAAAGGAATGATAAATTTGGGTACAAAGTACGTTTATTTATTCTCCGAGGGTAACGGCACAATGCGTAATCTCCTCGGTGGTAAAGGCGCAAACCTCGCCGAGATGACAAGCCTCGGTATGCCCGTTCCGCAGGGATTTACGGTCACTACGGAAGCTTGCACACGCTACTACGATGACGGAGAGAAGATTGCTCCTGAAATCGAGAGCCAGATTTTAGAGCACATGAAGAAGCTCGAAGAAATTTGCGGTAAGAAATTCGGTGATAACGAGAACCCGCTTCTCGTTTCTGTTCGTTCCGGCGCAAGAGCTTCAATGCCCGGTATGATGGATACCATCCTCAACCTCGGTCTTAACGAAGATGTTGTTGAGGTTATGGCTAAGAAGTCCGGTAACCCGAGATGGGCTTGGGACTGCTACAGAAGATTTATCCAGATGTACTCCGACGTTGTTATGGAAGTCGGCAAAAAGTACTTTGAGCAGCTCATCGACAAGATGAAGGAAGAAAAAGGCGTTACATCCGACCTCGACCTCACTGCTGATGACCTCAAAGAGCTTTCAATCCAGTTCCGTGCTGAGTATAAGTCCAAGATCGGTGTTGACTTCCCGTCAGACCCGACAGAACAGCTTCTCGGCGCTGTAAAGGCTGTTTTCCGTTCATGGGACAACCCCCGTGCTAACGTTTACAGACGTGACAACGATATCCCCTACTCCTGGGGTACAGCTGTCAACGTACAAATGATGGCATTCGGTAACATGGGCGACAAGTGCGGTACAGGTGTTGCATTTACACGTGACCCTGCTACAGGTGAGAAGAAGCTCATGGGTGAGTTCCTCGTAAACGCACAGGGCGAAGACGTTGTTGCCGGCGTCCGCACTCCGATGAAGATTGATGAAATGGAGCAGAAGTTCCCTGCTGCATTCGCCGAATTCAAGGCTGTTTGCGCAAAGCTTGAAGCTCATTATCACGATATGCAGGATATGGAGTTCACCGTCGAGAACGAAAAGCTCTATATGCTCCAGACACGTAACGGTAAGAGAACTGCTCAGGCTGCTCTAAAGATCGCTTGTGACCTCGTTGACGAAGGTATGAAGACAGAACAGGAAGCTGTTCTTATGATTGACCCGAGAAACCTCGACACACTTCTCCACCCGCAGTTTGACGCTAAGGCACTTAAGGCTGCTACACCTATCGGCAAGGGTCTTGGTGCTTCCCCGGGCGCTGCTTGCGGTAAGATAGTATTTACTGCTGATGACGCAGAAGCTTGGAAGGCACGTGGCGAAAAGGTTGTTCTCGTTCGTCTTGAAACTTCACCTGAGGACATTACAGGTATGAAGGCATCTCAGGGTATCCTCACAGTACGTGGCGGTATGACATCTCACGCAGCTGTTGTTGCTCGCGGTATGGGTACTTGCTGTGTATCCGGCTGTGGCGATATCAAGATGGATGAAGAAAACAAGAAGTTTGAGCTCGCAGGAAAGACATTCCACGAAGGAGACCCCATCTCCATCGACGGTTCCACAGGTAACATCTACGACGGTATCATACCGACAGTTGATGCTGTTATCGCAGGTGAGTTCGGACGTATTATGGCTTGGGCTGACAAGTACAGGAAGCTCAAGGTCCGTACAAACGCTGATACTCCGCGTGATGCTAAAAAGGCACGTGAGCTTGGTGCAGAAGGCATCGGTCTTTGCCGTACAGAGCACATGTTCTTTGAGGCAGGCAGAATCGAAGCATTCCGCGAGATGATTTGCTCTGAGACCGTTGCAGAAAGAGAAGCTGCTCTTGCAAAGATTCTCCCGATGCAGCAGGCAGACTTTGAGGCACTCTTCGAGGCACTTGAGGGCACACCGGTTTGCATCCGCTTCCTCGATCCCCCGCTTCACGAGTTCGTACCTACTGAAGAAGAGGACATCGCAGCTCTTGCAAAGGCACAGGGTAAGAGCGTTGATACAATCAAGGAAATCATCGCTTCTCTCCACGAGTTCAACCCGATGATGGGTCACCGTGGCTGCCGTCTTGCAGTTACCTACCCTGAAATTGCAAAGATGCAGACAGCTGCTGTCATCCGTGCAGCTATAAACATTCAGAAGAAGCATCCTGATTGGGATGTAAAGCCCGAAATCATGATTCCGCTCGTTGGTGAAAACAAAGAGCTTAAGTACGTCAAGAAGTTCGTTGTTGAGGTTGCAGATGCTGAAATCGCAGCTGCAGGAGCAAAGCTTGAGTACGAAGTTGGTACTATGATCGAGATTCCGCGTGCAGCACTTACTGCTGACGAAGTTGCTTCCGAAGCTGACTTCTTCTGCTTCGGCACAAACGACCTCACTCAGATGACATACGGCTTCTCTCGTGACGACGCAGGCAAGTTCCTCTCTGCATACTACGATGCAAAGATCTTTGAGAGCGATCCGTTTGCAAAGCTTGACCAGACAGGTGTTGGTAAGCTTATGGAAACAGCTATCAAGCTTGCAAAGCCGGTTAACTCAAAGCTCCACCTTGGTATCTGCGGCGAACACGGTGGCGACCCGACATCAGTTGAGTTCTGCCATAAGATCGGTCTCGACTATGTTTCTTGCTCACCGTTCCGCGTTCCGATTGCACGCCTTGCAGCAGCACAGGCAGCTATTTCCGAGAGCAAGTAAAGCAATAATTTAGGCAAAACCAAACATATTTGAGCCTTGTGTGTTTTTGCACACAAGGCTCGTTTTTTGTATAAAAAAGAAACACTCAAAAGAGTGTTTCTTAAAGTTTCTATTTAGTTCCCTGCGTGGATTGTTGCAATCTCGTCTCCGTCTTTTTCACAGACAAGAATCTTAAAGTATTCAAGTTCCGGAAGTTCAGTCTGCATCTCATCAAGAGCTTTCTCAAAAGTTTCATCTAAAGCGTCATATGCTCCCTGCATAGCAACCTTGATTTCATCTGAAACATCTTCAAAGTCGTTTATGTTGATATGAATGACGAAACCACAGTCCTCCGCTTTAATTGAGGATGTGCAGGTCATTCCTGACGAAGTTGCAAAACTTTCTTCCATAGTTGAGAGAAGTACATCTTTGTTTTCTTCAACAAAGGTAGCAACTTTTTCCGCCGCTGCAGACTTCCCGTTTCCCGTACAAGCTACTAGCGCAAATACCATTGTAATCGCCAAAAGAATCGCTAATGTTTTTTTCATTTTACATTTCCCCTTATCGGTAGTATTTCTTTTAGTATAGCAGATTTTTTTATGGATTTCAAGCTTTGGAAATTGCTATATAAGCATCATCAAGTTCAATTATTTTTATTTCTCCGTTTTTGTACCCAAAGCCTTTTGCTAGTCCTACGCCGAGCCGTTTTAAGTTTGCTTCAAGCTTCACCCACTCGCACGTAAAGTCTCTGTCTTTATTTCCGCTATCTAAAAGACTTTTCTGGACCTTTTTTGAAAAAAACCTCTTTGCTACTTTCGGATTAAACTGTCTTATCTCCTCAACATCAACTCCAACAGGGGTATCAGACACCGCACATATAATATATTTTCCTGAATGGCTTATATTAAAATGTGCATCAGGAAAACCTACCAAGTACGGCTTGCCAAACTCTCCTTCACCAAGTTTTTGTTCTCTTATCGGTATTCCGAAATATTTCCTTATCATAGAAGCAGTAAGTGCTGAGGCAATGAGTTTTCGGTCTGACTCTTCTTTTTTCTTCTGTTTATTGATTCTGTCAAGACAGTAAGGAGTTAAAAATGACGCAAGAAAAGAGACCTCTTCAGCATTAAGAGGACTTAAATACTTTATTAATCCAATTTCCAGCACCGCTTCTCACCTCAGATAAAGTATATCATTTTTTGCTCATAGCGTCAACGCAAGCTCTTGATTCTTGCATTTATAGTTCAAAAATGTTAAAATGATTTAAAAGACCAAAGGAGGAGAAAATGAATTATTATATCTTGATATCTATTGTTGCAGCTATACTCCTCTTTGCTTTTGCGGTTCTTTCTTTGCCAATCAATGTTATTTTTCAAAACACAAACAGTGCCGCCTCGCTTATATATTGCCGTATCCTCGGGATTGATATTGCAAAGAAAAAGAAGTCCCCTGACAAAATAAAACAAGGAACGGAAAAGAAAAAGAAATCAAATCCCTTCATAAGGCGCATAATAGATTTAGACGCTATCCGTGAGGAGATTAAAACCGACCCTGTCAGTAGGACAGTCGAACGTTTTTTTGACCTTCTGACAGCAGTTTTGAAAAGTGTTTTTTTCTTACTCGGTAGTTTCACGGTTACAAAGCTTAATCTTCGCGTTGTTGTTGCATCAGATGATGCAGCCAAGACTGCAATCGAATACGGCGCAATTTCTGCAATAACAAACTCGTTTCTGTCATTTGTTTTTTCAAAAGCAAAAATCAAACCGCGAGGAAGAAATATTGACCTTCGTTGCGATTATACGAAAAACAAGAGTGAAATTCTTTTTGACATTGTTATCAGAACAAGAGTTTTAAGTATCATAAGAGCTCTTTTAATACTATTGAAAGAAACAAAAGAAAGGGAGATTTTTTAATGAACGATATTTCTTCAAATAACACACTGGAAAGCGTTTTGACGGTAACTGTAAATAAGCTTCTCGATATTAAGCAAAATGTCAGCACCACAGCTGAAAAGATTGAAGTTGACGGTAAAACAATCATCCCTATATCAAAAATTTCAGTCGGCTTTGCAGGTGGCGGTGCGGATGTAAGCAACAAAACAAAAGGCAAAACCCAGAACCCCGCAGGAACCGGTGCAGGAATAACCGAGACCCCGCTTGCTTTCTTAGTTATTGACGGTACAGATGCAAAGCTCATAAACCTTGCCTCAGAAAGTAAGACAAAGCTTGATGCAAAAATAATTGATACCGTCATTTCCCTTTTTAATAAGAAAAAAACAAGTGAAAAGTAAAGTAAAACACTCGACCGACGGTCGAGTGTTTTTTAATCGTTTGTTATAAAATCAGGAATAAAGCTCTCACTAGCAGCATCGCCGTCCTGGACAAACGCGTTTTTAATCCCCTTTTCGATACAGTAGCTTACCATTGCATCATAATGCTCAGCTTTCAGCTTTCTGTTAATCTCAGGGAACGATTCAACATTTTTCATCGGTGTGTACTGACTCATAAGACTGATATAGATATCATTGCCATACATATCATAAAGATAGTCTATTATCTTCTTTGTCTCAGAAAGAAGCCCGGGAAGCATCATGTGGCGCACTATGACACCGCGTGTCATAATTCCGTTTTTGTCAAAAACAGGCTTTCCCACTTGCTCAACCATTTCAGAGAGCGCCGCCGATGCAACATTGAAATATCCGGGCGCTGATGAATACTTTATCGCATATTTGTCCGAAAAATACTTCATATCAGGCATATAGATATCAACATGCCCTGAAAGTCTCTTTATACTCTCTACGCTCTCGTATCCGCCACAGTTGTAGACAACAGGAAGTTTCAGTCCATCTTTTCTTGCTGTATCAAGAGCCGCTATTATCTGCGGAATATAATGTGTCGGCGTAACGAGATTTATGTTGTGTGCAGAAAGCTTCTGAAGTTTCAGAAACTCACCCGCAAGATCTGCAACCGTTATTATTTTGCCCTTGTTTTTTGTGCTTATTTCGTAATTCTGGCAAAAGACACATTTCATATTGCAGTGTGAAAAAAAGACCGTTCCTGAGCCATTTTCACCCGAAATACACGGTTCTTCCCAGAAATGAAGAGCGGAGCGCGCAATTTTCACCGTGTTTCCCGCGCCGCAAAAACCACTCTCGCCTTTTTCACGGTTTACTCCGCATTCACGGGGACACAATTTGCAATCAGTTAACATACTCTTATTTCTCGCAATTTAACATTTTTACAGGGTTTTTGCGAATCAGTCTATCAGCTGTTTCTTTATCAAGCCTTGGCAGAATATACTTAAACAAACAGTCAAACCTTTCATTTGCTACGATTTTAGGCTCTGACGAAAATCCCGCAAAGCATGTCGAATCATGCGAAAGGAGAATTCTATCACCAAAGCCTTCTTCCGAGAGTCGTTTTATATGTCCTGCCTTTTTATCGTTGTACTCATCAGAAATCTGATTTTGAAGGTGCAGTCTGTCAAGCCCGACATAACAACCGAGCTTTGCAATCTCAAGTATGTAATCAATCTCGTCTGTATCGCTCAGGTGCCCGACCGTAACACAATGCGGTTCGACTCCGTTTTCAAAAAGAATTTCAAGTGCTTTTAATCCGTTTTTATTATTAGCATTGGTATGAAGAACTATCGGAATGTTAAGCTTTTTCTGAGCAATCGCCGAAGCAACCAAAAGCTTTTCAAGAAACGGGGAAATTTCCGTTCGCTCAACCGCCGCCTTTATCATTCCTGCATTTATATTAATTGCATCATTGATATAATGCTCTGCAAGTACCTCCACAGGTGTATTATTTATTACGGGCTCTTCGGAATAGTAAAATCCCGTCGAACAAACAATATGAACTCCGCTTTTTTCTGATATCTCGCGAAGCATTGCCATGTCACGACCTATATTTACCGTTGTGCAGTCCAAAAAAAGATTAAGACCGTAATTTTCGCGAAGCTCTTTTAACTTTGCACTTGCAACCTTTACAAGTTCTTTTTTGTCGAGATACATTTCTCCTGACATCATATTGAGGTATTCAGAATAACAGCAAATATGCTCATGCGAGAGCGCGCAATCAATTTCGTTATCTGCTATATTCCCAAGAACGGTTCTAATCATTTATAATCCCTTCTCTCTGCCTAATATTTTGTCACAAATCAAAGTGTTTGTCAATCCAAGACGCAGTTTTGAATATACTGATACGGGAGGTGACAATATGTCAGAACTTTCTTGCCGATGCAAAACACAGTGCACGAGCATCGCAATAGTCGCCGCAATCATTATCGGCGTTATTGCAGGTATGCTTACCTTTATGGCAACAATAACAATTACACCTGCATTTTTATGGGTGCTTCTCGGTATTGCAGTTGTGTATCTTGCAATACTCCTTGCAACTTCAGGGGGCACATGTTCTTCAAGAGGTGACGGTTGCTTCTGTTCTTCCGTAAAGACCCTGCTTTTCGGAATCTTAGGAACAATTCTTGTATCTATTATTCTCCTTGGTATCACATTTGCCGCAACAAGCATTCTCGGTGCAATTTTTGCAGGATTGCTCCTTGCATTTTTTACCTTGCTTATAGTTTCAACCGTATGTCTTGTTCTCTGTAAGACAAATTGTAACGACTGATAAAATCAAAAAACAGGCAGAGCAAAACTCTGCCTGTTTTCTTTTGTTTATTCTTCTTCCATGTATGCCTTGCGGTCTTCGATAATCTTCTGCTGGATGTTCATCGGAGTTTCTTCGTATCTTTCAAAGTTAAACTCGAACGAACCTCTGCCCTGAGTCATTGAGCGAAGGTCAATTGTATATGTGTTCATCTCAGCCATCGGAACTTCAGCCTCAACAATTGAGATGCCGTCACCTTGAGGATTCATGCCGAGAACTCTGCCACGACGCTTGTTGAGGTCGCCTATGACATCCCCCATATAATCGTCAGGAATAAATACCTTGAGATTTCCGATAGGCTCAAGAATTACAGGATTGGCCTGCGGAAGACCTGCCTTATATGCGAGATTTGCAGCAACCTTAAATGCCATTTCAGAAGAGTCAACATCATGGTAGGAACCGTCCACAAGTGTTGCCTTGAGGTAAACTACCGGGAAGCCTGCAAGTACACCCTTCTTTATAGAATCGCGAAGGCCCTTTTCAACTGCCGGGAAGAAGTTCTTCGGAACTGCACCGCCGACTACCTTCTCCTCAAATACGAGGTCCTCAATGTCTCCGGGCTGGAATTCAATCCAGACGTCACCGAACTGTCCGTGACCGCCCGACTGCTTCTTATGTCTTCCCTGTACCTTGACATTCTTGCGAATCTTTTCGCGATACGGAACTCTCGGCTCCTGAAGGTCAACTTCTGCATTGAAACGGCTCTTGAGTCGTGAGCAAAGAACATCTATATGGATATCACCGTATCCTGTGACAACATACTGACGTGTTTCTGAGTTATTAACAGTCTTAAATGTAACATCCTCTTCTGCAAGACGGGCAAAGCCTGCGGCAATCTTTTCTTCTCCACCCTTTGCTTTCGGTGCTACTGCAATAGAGTATGTAGGCGTCGGGAAGTTGATTCCATGAAGCTGAACCGGTTTGTTTGCAGCACAGAGTGTATCACCTGTTCTTGTGAAAGAAAGCTTTGCAACTGCACCGATATCACCTGTGGAGATTTCCGATACGTCAACTCGTTTCTTTCCGATAACTGTGTAGAGGTGTCCTATCTTTTCCGTCTCACCTGTTCTCGGGTTAAGAAGCGTCATATCGCTAGTAACCTTACCTGAGAGCACCTTGAAGAATGAGAATTTTCCATACTGATCGGAAACTGTTTTGAATACGATAGCAAGAGGCCCGTCGCTATCAGCAATATCAATTTCAACAAACTCGTTATCAGCAGTAACCGCAAGATCCTTCGGAGCATCAATTGGACACGGAGAGTATCCGATAAGGCCGCGGAGAAGTGCGAGAGAACCGATACCTGTGTATGCAGAGCCTGTAAATACAGGTGCGAGTGTACCTGCCATAACGCCGCGCTTCACACCATCCATATACTCTTCAACAGTAAACTCTTCGCCGGCAAAGTACTTTTCCATATACTCTTCGCAGGTTTCAGCAACGCTTTCCGCAATCTGAGCTCTTACCATCAAAGCCTTTTCCATACACTGCGGAGGAATCGGCATCTCAACGGCCGCCCCATCTTTAAGCTCATAAGCCTTCATAGGAATAAGGTCAATGATACCGATAATCTTTTCATCAACAATTGCAGGAATAACCATCGGGCAAACGGATACACCAAACTTCTCGCGAAGCTGCTCATAGGTGGTGTAATAACGCGCATTCTCTTCATCGATTTTACCTATATAGAACATACGCGGCATTTTCTTTTCGTTTACTTTCTTCCATGCAAGCTCTGTTCCTACCTGTACGCCTGTTTTTGCCGTACATACGATGATAGCAGCATCGGCAACACGCATAGCCTGGTGAACTTCACCAACAAAGTCAAAATATCCAGGAGTGTCAATAAAGTTAAATTTATGATCATAAAACTCAACGGGTGCTATTGTAGCCGAAACGCTGAATTTTCTCTTTATTTCTTCCGGATCAAAGTCGGATACGGTATTTCCCTCAGAAACCTTACCGAGCCTATCTATATTTTTTGTCATAAACAAAAGACTTTCCAAAAGTGAAGTCTTTCCGTCACCGCCATGACCCAACAGACAAACGTTTCTAATTTTATTTACCGGATAAGCTTTCATTTTATTTCTCTCCTTTTTTCGGATGTCAACCTTGCAAATATTAAGCAAATGTTAACTTATCTAAATTATACAACAGACACAATGAAAACACAAGAGAAACTTTGTGCAAGGTGTATTTTTTTTTGAAATTTTATTCCTCTCTTTTGATGTTTTACACAAAAAACAGACACATCAGATTTTGATGTGTCTGTTTGTATTTTGTATTAACCCTTGAGCTTTGCAATGCTCTCGTCAATATTTGCAAGAAGGGCCGTTACCTTTGCAAGTTTTTCGCGTTCTGCCTCAACAACATTTGCAGGTGCTTTTGCAACAAAGCCTGCGTTATTAAGCTTTCCACTTATCATATTGAAGTCCTTTTCGCACTTCTCCCGTTCCTTCATAAGGCGTTTGATTTCGGCCTCAGTATCGATAAGCTCATTCATCGGAATAAAGAGCTTTGCAGAATCTGACACAACAGAAACCATCTTTGATGTATCTTCAACCGACTGCTCCATAATAACCTCGGATGCTGATGCAAGCTTAATAAAGAACGGACGTCCCGCTTCAAAAACTTTCTTTGCCTTATCACTATCAGGAATAACGATAAGCTGTGCCTTTCTCGAAGGAGGAACATTCATCTCAGCTCTACGGTTTCTTATGCCGCGAATAGCCTGCATGAGGATTTCCATATTTTCTTCTTCAACCTTGAAGTTGAGTTCATCTGAGTATTCAGGCCACTTTGAAATCATTATTGACTCGCCGTCGTGCGGAAGCGTCTGCCAGATTTCTTCTGTGATAAACGGCATAAACGGATGCAAGAGCTTAAGTGTATTTGAAAGAACATAGCAAAGCACCTTCTGGGCACACTTGCGACTCCCCTCCTCCGCATCAGCAGATAAACGCGGTTTTACAAGCTCAATGTACCAGTCGCAATAATTGTCTCGGATGAATTCCTGAAGCTTCTGTGCCGCAATACCAAGCTCATATTTATCAATATTATCGGTAATCTCAGATACGAGAGTGTTGTACTTTGATATAATCCACTTATCTTCAAGTGCAAGCTCTGAAAGCTCCGGAAGTTCGCACTTGTCTATATCAAGATTCATCATGACAAATCTTGATGCGTTCCAGATTTTATTTGCAAAGTTGCGGTTTGCCTCAACACGCTCAGGAATAAATCGTGTATCATTTCCCGGTGAGTTACCTGTGATGAGCGTAAAGCGCAATGCGTCTGCGCCGTATTCCTCAATAACCTCAAGCGGGTCAACACCGTTATTTAAGGACTTTGACATCTTTCTTCCAAGAGCATCACGGACTATACCGTGGATGAATACTGTCTTGAACGGCTCAAGCTTTAAGTGCTCCATACCTGAGAATATCATTCTTGCAACCCAGAAGAAAATGATATCGTATCCCGTTACCATAACGGATGTCGGATAGAAATAATCAAGTTCAGGTGTCTTTTCCGGCCAGCCGAGAGTCGAGAACGGCCAGAGTGCTGAAGAGAACCATGTATCAAGAACATCCTCTTCCTGACGAAGATGTGTAGAACCACACTTCTCACACTTCGTCGGATCTTTACGGGAGACGTTTACGTGCCCGCACTCCTCGCAGTAGAACGCAGGGATTCTGTGTCCCCACCAGAGCTGACGTGAGATACACCAATCGTGGACGTTTTCCATCCAGTTTGTGTAAATCTTTGAGAAACGGTCAGGTACAAACTTAACTGTACCGTCGTTTACAACACGGAGTGCCTCTTCTGCAAGCGGTCCCATCTTGACAAACCACTGTTTTGAGGTAAGCGGCTCAACAACCGTATTACAACGGTAGCACTGACCAACGTTATGCTTATGGTCGCGGATTTCAAGGAGATAGCCTTCCTTTTCAAGGTCTGCAACAAGTTGCTTTCTTGCCTCGTATCTATCAAGACCGACATACTTGCCGCCGTTTTCATTTATGCAACCGTGTTCATCAATAACAAGGATTTCTTCAAGGTTATGACGTTTTCCGACCTCAAAGTCGTTCGGATCGTGGCAAGGTGTAATCTTAACGCAACCTGTACCGAATTCACGCTCAACGTACTCATCTGCAATAACCGGAATTTCACGATTCATAATCGGAAGAATAAGTGTTTTGCCAACGAGATGTGTATATCTCTCATCATCAGGATGAACTGCAACAGCCGTATCGCCCATCATTGTTTCCGGACGTGTTGTAGCGATTACTACATATTCATCAGAGTCCTTTACGGGATACTTGATGTGCCAGAACTTGCCATCCATCTCACTGTACTCAACCTCTGCATCAGAAAGCGCAGTTGTACAGTTCGGGCACCAGTTAATTATTCTGTTGCCCTGGTAGATAAGTCCCTTTTCATAAAGACGGACAAAAACCTCGCGAACTGCCTTCGCGCAGATATCGTCCATAGTGAAGCGTGAACGTTCCCAGTCACAGGAAGCGCCCATCTTCTTCTGCTGTTCAACGATTCTGTTGCCGAACTTGTTTTTCCAGTCCCAAACTCTCTCAAGGAACTTATCACGGCCGAGGTCGTGACGTGTAAGTCCCTCTTCCTCGCGAAGTGCTGCCTCAACCTTAATCTGAGTCGCAATGCCTGCATGGTCCGTTCCTGGAAGCCAAAGTGCAGAATAGCCCTGCATACGCTTCGTCCTTGTAAGAACGTCCTGGAGCGTACAGTCGAGTGCGTGTCCGAGGTGGAGCTGCCCTGTAACGTTTGGCGGTGGCATAACGATTGAAAACGCTTTTTTCTTCTCGTCTATCTCTGCATGGAAGTATCCCTTTTCTTCCCACTCCTTATACAAACGAGCTTCTACATCACGCGGATTATAAATTTTTTCGAGTTCCTTTGCCATTTATTAAGCCCTCCTAAAAATAAAAAATCCCCATGCCTGAAAGACATGGGGCGAAAGTTTACAACTTCGCGGTACCACCCAATTTTGATGCCAAAGCACCCTCTTAGCACACATAACGGTGTAGCTCACCGACAACACCTACTCGATTACCTTTCAGCCCTGCAGCTCCGGAGTGACCTTTCCGCTTCCCGCCTGCCGTATTCACACCACCAACGGCTCTCTTAAAAGCATTATAAAGCGACTTTATCTCCATCATTGCTTTTCCAAGATATAATACACTAAAATGTCGATTTTGTCAAGTGAAGCCGACAAAACCGAGAACTTTTTTCTTAACCCATACTGTCAGATGAAAATCATCGATGATACGGCTCAAAAAATTAAAATGACAATGCCCAACGACATTGTCATTTTAATTTTTTATTGAATTGCTTTTTTCTTAGTCAATAACTGAAGCACGAGAACAATCGCTACCAAAGATATGCCAATTCCATCTGTCACCCAGCCCGGGTATATCAGGAGTAAACCGCCTATTAAGCAGGCAACTCTTTCATACCAAGCCATATCGTGCAGGAAATACCCTTCCAAAGAAGCGGAAACAGCATAAATTCCCACAAGTGATGTAATAGTAATTGTCACCACATCCAAAGCGGTTGTGTCTATGAAAAGCAATGCCGGATTCAGTGCAAAGACATACGGAACTATAAACGCGCCGATTGCAAGTTTTGTTGCCGTTATTGCAGTCTTCATCGGGTTGGCCTGAGCGATTGCAGCACCTGCATATGCCGCAAGTGCAACAGGCGGAGTCAAATCCGCTACAATTCCAAAGTAAAAAACAAAGAAGTGCGCGGCTATGGCAGGAACTCCCATACGAACAAGGATAGGAGCGCATGTTGCCGCCATAATGCAGTAGTTAGCCGTAGTAGGAACACCCATACCTAAAATGATGCAGCAAAGCATCGTCAAAAACAGCGCTATAATTATCTGATTTCCGGCCAAAGTAACAATGCCGTTAATCATCATATTAGCAAGACCTGTCATGGTGATTGTTCCTGCAATAATGCCCGCAACAGCGCAAGCTGCTGCAACAGCAATCATTCCCTGTCCGCCCGCCGCCAATGCTTCCCAAATCCGCTTGGGTGTCATCCTGTTTCCTTTATTGAAGAAGCTAACCACGATAGCTGCTATGATAGCTATAGCTGCTGCATACTGAATAGAACGCTGAGTGATGCTTACAAGATAAATCAACAAAACCAGCGGGATCAATAAATATATCTTCTTGAGGAGAGGCAAAAACTTCGGCAATTCCTCTCGTGTAAGACCGCGAAGACCTCTTTTTTTAGCTTCTAAGTGAACTGTAATGAATACGCCTGCAAAATAAAGGACAGCGGGCAAAATAGCACGAAGAGCTATATTGCTGTAAGGAACACCTATGTAATCTGCCATCAAAAATGCCGCAGCACCCATAATCGGGGGCATAATCTGTCCGCCGGTAGATGCAGCCGCTTCTGCAGCTGCTGCAAATTCGGGTTTATAACCTGTCTTTTTCATCAACGGAATAGTTACGGAACCGGAACCGACTGTGTTTGCAACAGAAGAGCCGGAAACCATTCCTTCAAAAGCACTGGCTACTACCGCAACTTTTGCAGGTCCACCCGAAAATCCGCCAACAACTGAATTTGAGATATTGATAAAGAAATCCGCAATACCTGTACGTTCAAGGAAAGCACCAAATATGATAAAGACTACTATAAACTTGGAACATACATTTACAGGAGTAGATAAAATCCCTTCTTTACCGTAAAACAGATAGTGAACAATATAATTAAGCTTTCCCCACAAAGTCGGGTTAGAAAGTCCCCAGATAAGCGCGTACAGAATAAAGCATCCCGCCACGATTACAATAGGAATACCCACACTTCGACGACAAGCCTCCGCAGTAGAGATAATGCCTAAAATACCAATAACTATCTGGTACCACTCAAAACGACTTCCCTGCTGGATAATCGTTTCGGCATTTGCAGCAAAATACAAGAAAGCACCTGTGCCACAAATCATTAATAACACGTCATACCAAGGCATAAAATTAACCTTTTGTTTTCCTTTTTTAGCAGGATAAACAATATAGGCAAGACAAAGAATGAATGCCACAAAGGTTGTGAGTCTGAGCTCTTCAAGCCAGGTTGCAAACAGTGTTACATAAATACAAAACAAAGAAAAAACCGCCAGAATGCAGGTTACGACTATTTTTTGCCAGCCTTCCCATACACGAACGTTGGATTCACGGTCAAATTTTTGCATAACCGCATCTAAATCCATAGGCACTTGAGCATTCTGTTTATTCTTTTTACGAAAAAACATGCACTTTCCTCCTTGGAATACAATAAATCAAATGCGGCGAAAGGCACTTTCGCCGCATTTGATACTAAGCAAAGAATTATTCTACAGGAACCTCAACGTTATTCTCAGCAAAGTACTTTGCTGCACCTGCATGGAACGGAACAATCATACCGCTTGTTGCGTTTTCCAAAGAAAGCTCTGCGCCTTTTGCATTCTCTGTAGTGATAGCATCAATGTTATCGAAGATAGCCTTTGTCAATGCATAAACATCGTCTTCAGAAGCGTCTGCGTTAACAATCAAGGTTGCTTTGACTGTAACTGTCTTTACATCTGCTTCCTGGCCTGTATATGTGCCTGCAGGAATAGTGTGTTCTGTATAGAACGGATTTGCTTCCATAAGCTTTGCTGCGATATCGCCGTCAATCGGAACAAGGTATGCACTGTTTGTTGTGCACAATTCTGTGATTGCCGGAGTCGGTGCACCTGCTACGATAAATGCTGCATCAATCTTTCCGTCTTTCAAAGCGTCTGCACTATCAGCAAAAGACTGATACTGTGCTTTGATGTCGTTCTCTGTAAGACCTGCTGCAGTCAAAACGTCAACAGCGTTAAAGTAAACGCCAGAACCGGGAGCACCGATAGAAACAGACTTACCCTTAAGGTCTGCAACTGACTTAATAGCAGGGTCCATTGTAACTAACTGAACAGCTTCAGCATAAAGTCCTGCAACTGTGCGGAAAGAGTCAATCTTGCCTTCAGACTCAAAGGAACGGATACCGTCCCAAGCATAAGCCATAACATCAGACTGTACAGTTCCGAGCTGATAGTTTCCTGCATCAATACCCTGAATATTAGCCTTGGAACCGTCCGTAGAAACAACAGTAACTTTGATTCCTGCGTTGTTTGTTATGTACTGACCCAAAACGCCACCGTAACCATAGTATGTACCTGCTGTGCCGCCTGTACCCATTGTCATTTTAGTTCCTGCGCCGCTACAAGCGGACATAGCAAAAACCATTGCCACGGTTAATACAATTGCTAAAATCTTTTTCATTATGAATTTCCTCCTAGAGCATAATTATAAACATAAATATTATATCTCATACTCACCGATTTTTCAAGAACTATTTACAAATACATACAAAAATATTATAACCGTCTTTACTCTTCACAGTAAAAGCAAACTTCCATCTCGGCATACGGGAAAGTTGTACTTTAATTTTTTCTGTCTTGTAAATATAATCCGGTTTTGCTATACTATAAGTATAAACTTTTGGGAGGTGATCTTTTGAACGGTTTTAAGAAAATTACCCCAGAAGAGCTTTCGGATAACATATTCAGCCTCATTGCAAAGGACTGGACGCTCATCACTGCCGGAAGCCGTGACAAATACAATATGATGACTGCAAACTGGGCAGGACTTGGATATCTCTGGAACAAAAATGTTTGTTTCCTCTTTATCCGCCCTAGTCGCTATACATACGAGTTTACAGAAAAGCTTGACACACTCTCTCTTAATTTCTTCACCGAGGATTTCCGAGACACACTCACCCTCTGTGGAAGAAACAGTGGCAGAGATTTTGACAAGATGAAAAACTGCCCACTCACTCCCGTTTCACTCGATAACGGCGGTGTTGCTTTTTCTGAGTCCCGAATAGTTATGAACTGTACAAAACTCTCGGATGTTGAGCTTACCAAATTCAGCTTCACAGATGAGTCAGTTCTTAAAAACTACGCCGACGGTGACTATCACAAAATGTATATTTACGAAATCAAAGAGGTTTTCGTTAAATAGATTTGAAAGGAAGTATACAAATGAAAGCTATAGTTCTCGCAGCAGGAAAAGGAAAACGCTTACAAAGCGAAAAATTCAATGCGCCGAAGGTACTTCGCGAGGCAAACGGCCGCGCACTTCTCTCCTACGTTCTTGATAATATAAACTTTATCCCCCAGGAAGACACCGTCATCGTTGTCGGTTATATGCGCGATATGGTTATTGAAAAAACAAAGGGAGATTATAAGTTTGCAGTTCAGGAGGAACAGCTTGGCACAGGCCATGCAGTTGCTTCTGCAAAGGAATACTTCAAGGATTATGACGGAAGTGTTCTTGTCCTTTACGGGGATATGCCTATGCTCAAGAAGGAAACTTATGCAGCAATGGTAAAAACCCACGAAGAGAGCGGTGCGGATTGTACGTTCCTCACTTCTATAAGTGACTCCCCCCTTGCTTACGGAAGAATCGTCCGTGAAAACGGCAAAATCGTTGACATCGTCGAGCAGAAGGACTGCACTCCCGAGCAACTCAAAATCAACGAGCTCAACGTCGGTGTTTACGTATTTAACTCAAAGGCACTTTTCGAAAACCTTTCAAAGCTTCGCAACAACAACGCACAGGGTGAATATTACCTTACAGATGTTCCGAAGCTCTTTATTGCAGACGGCAAAAAAGTTGAGTCTTATACCATCGGTGACACTTGCGAGATATATGGCGTCAACACAGTCGAAGATCTTAAATTCTGCGAAGAAAACCTTTAATCCTTAAAATCAAAACACGGTATCCTTTCGGATACCGTGTTTTTTCTGTTCTTATATAAGCCTTAAACTTATTTACCTGCCTGCATTTCTGCTATTGATTCCAGTACAGCATCGGCCATATACTCAAGCTGTTCATCACTCAAACCGTACAAGGGCAAGTGCGTAAACCTGTTGTAAAATTCATCTTCACAGTTGGGACATGTTTTTGCAATCTCATCCGAATCGTATCCCATATCCTGAACAACCTTGAATCTGTAAAGAGGACCAAAGTGCGCAATCTGTGTGACACTTCTTTTTTCAAGCTTTTCTTTGAGAACCTGAACATTTCCGCCTGCCTTTGCGGGATCAATCTGAAGAAGATAAAGGTGGAAAGATGGCTTGATATCATCATTGCCGATATCCTGCGGAATAATGGCATCGCACACAGAAAATCTTTCTGTAAGATATGCAGCAGCTTTCCTTCTTGTTTCTATAATCTCTTCATTCCTTGCAACCTGCAGTGTAAGACCAAGTCCCTGAATTTCTGTTGTGGAACTGTTTCCTGCTACAAAGGGTTCGTATTTGCCCTGGATCGGTGTAATATTGTAAAGCCAATCCTTGATGGGACATGAAAAATCAAGACCGAGAAAACGCGCTCTTTTCATTTCAGGACCAAATCCCGGTACATTTGTTGTAGCAATACCACCTTCACCAAAAGAGGTGATATTCTTGACCTCGTGCATCGAAAATGCAGCAAAGTCACCAATTGTACCAATCTTTCTACCCTTATACATTGCGCCGAATGCGTGCGCGGCATCTTCAAGTACAAGGATATCGTGTTTTTTTTGCAAGTTCCATAATCGGATCCATGTCAACAGGATATCCGCCAATATGTACAGGTACTATCATTTTTGTTTTGTCTGTAATCTTTCTTGCAACATCTGCAGGGTCCATATTGATGGTTTTCGGATCAACATCGGCAAAAACCAGTTTAGCACCTATTGCAAGAGGATATGCCATTGTTGCAACGAAAGTGATGGCAGGAACAATAACCTCATCCCCCGGTTTGAGATTTGCATATTTATATGCAATTTCAAAACCTGCGGTTGCATTTGTCACAAAGGTTGAAGTAGTTGTTCCGAGATACTCATTACAAGCAGCCTTAGCTTCTTCAACTTTGCTTCCCAAAGAAAGTTTTCCAGGCGGTGTCGCAAGAGGCTCAAGCTTCTTTACCTGCTGCCATACAGCCTCAAGTGCATCATCGTATTCTTTTCCTTCGCCTTGCATAAGAAAACGAATTATTTCCATCAAATCGTGAACATTGTAGTTCTCGCCCACAGCTGCCCATGGCACCTTTGTTGCCCCTGTATTATATCTGAAATCTGTTCCCATTTTCAATTCCATCTCGTTCTTCAAGTTTTAGTATTATTTATAAACTCACCTCGTAAATTGATCAGTTTACGAGGTGAGTTTATTATATCATCTGAAACAAAACTTGTCAGCACGAAGCATTGCGTAACACAAACTAACACTTATCATTTTACAATATTATACAAATAAGACCCGAGCAGGTTTCGTTTGTTATTCTCTCTACCGTTTCACGAAGTTTCATCTGTGCATCCTGCGGCATTTTGTTGAGCTTATTATGAAGTCCTTCGTTTACAAGAGAGTACAGCGACTTTCCAAAAATGTTTGTTTCCCATATTTTTTCGGGCGAGTCTTCAAACTCACGGAGCATGCACACCACAAGCTCTTCTGACTGTTTTTCACTGCCTACTATCGGTGCGACCTCAGTTGTTATATCTGTGCGCATCATGTGAATAGACGGTGCGCTTGCATGCAGACGTACTCCGTACTGTCCACCCTGCTTTACGATTTCAGGCTCAGCTAAGGTTAGCTCATCAATTGACGGCATCACGATTCCGTACCCCGTTTCCTCAACCTGCTTCAAAGCATACGAAACACGTGAGTATTCCGTATTGACCTTTGAAAGGCGTGAAAGAAGCGGAACAAGGTCGTTATCACTTTCGAGTTCAAACCCCGTCTCCTCACTTAAAATATCGTAAAAGAGCTTTCTCGGAAGCTGTGCCGTTGCAACTGCCCTTCCACTTCCGAGTTCAATCTCAGAAAGAGAGAGCTCTGAAAGGTACGGACATTTATTCATAACATCAACGCAGTCGTTTATGTCTCTGATTCTCTCTGTATTCTCTGTCCCCTGCAAAATCCCCTCGTAAATCTCTTTTTTAATTTTATGTGTGCTGGGCAAGGATTCAAACCATGCAGGAAGACAAATTTCTATTCTTGTCAACGGGAACTCGTAAAGAATTTTCTTTATAATATGACGTATACCTTCCTCATCAAGTGCCATACAGTTTACAGGAAGACAAGTTACATTATACTTTTCCGAAATCTCTTTTGCGATATTCTTTGCCTTTTCGCCCTCAGGATATTGAGAGTTTACAAGAACTATAAATGGCTTTCCTATACTCTGCAACTCCTCTATAACCCTCTCCTCAGCCGCAACATAGCTCTCTCTCGGAATATCCGTGATGCTTCCGTCAGTTGTAACGACAAGGCCTATCGTTGAGTGCTCGGTGATGACCTTTCGCGTCCCTATTTCCGCAGCCTCAGTCATCGGTATTTCGCCCTCACACCACGGAGTTGTCACCATTCTGGGAGTCCCCTCCTCGGTATCACCGATAGCGCCATCCACCATATAACCTACACAGTCTATCATTCTTACGTTAAAGCCTGCGGCATCGTCAAGCGAAATATTTACCGCTTCCTCGGGAACAAATTTGGGTTCTGCGGTCATAATAGTTTTCCCAGATCCACTCTGTGGCAATTCGTCCCGTGCGCGTTCTTTTGTGTAAATGTTCTCAATATTCGGAAGCACAAGTGTTTCCATAAAGCGTTTAATCAATGTTGATTTTCCGCTTCGGACAGGGCCTACTACGCCTATGTAAATATCCCCGTCAGTTCTCTGTGATATATCACGATATATGTTTTCCACGAACATTCCTCCTCAAATCAAGTATTACTATCAGTTCACTATATGAGGTATTTGTCCGTAATATGCAAAGAAACCGATGTGATTTCATCGGTTTCTTGTATTTTATTATATTATATCGTTTGCAATTAAATCCGCATACGTTTCACGTTTTACTACAAGCTTGTCCTTACCCTCACTCACCATGACGACTGCAGGTCTTGGAACTCTGTTATAGTTTGATGCCATAGAGTAATTATATGCACCTGTCGTAAGTACCGCAAGCAGTTCTCCCGCTCTTACTTCCGGTAACGCGATATTTTCTCCGATGAGGTCACCGCTTTCACAGTTTCTTCCCGCCACCGTAACGACAGTGTTCTTTTCGGCAAGAGGTCTTTCCGGAAGAAGAACAGTATACTCAGCACCATAAAGTGCATAGCGCGGATTATCCGTCATTCCTCCATCAACAGAAACATACGTTCTTATATCTTTAATTGTTTTCACAGAGCCGACTGTATATGTAGTTATACCCGCCTCTGCAACAACTGAACGCCCCGGCTCTATTGAAAGATGCGGAAGTGAAAGATTGTACTTTTTGCACTCCAACTTAACTGCATTTGTAAAGTTTTTCACAGATTCGTATATCGATTTCGGGTCGTCTGTTTCGGTATATCTTATACCAAAACCGCCACCGAGGTTAAGCTCCTTAATTTCACACCCAAGCTCGTCACGGACTTTTGCGATAAACTCTACCATGACCTTTGCAGCACAACGGAACGGCTCAACATCAAAAATCTGCGAACCGATATGTGAGTGAACACCACGTAAATTCACATTAAGAAGCGAAAGTGCTTCACGGATAATTTCAAAGGCTTCGCCATTTTCAAGTGCTACCCCAAACTTTGAGTCTATCTGTCCGGTCTTTACAAAATCATGAGTGTGTGCATCAATTCCCGGCTTGATTCGGAAGGAGATATTCGGGCGCACACCCATCTCCCCTGCGAGCTCGTTTATAGAAATAAGTTCTTCACGGTTATCAACAATAAACTCACCGATGCCGCATTCAAGCGCATATTTTATCTCGTCAACAGTTTTGTTGTTACCATGGAATGATATTTTTTCCGCCGGAAAACCTGCACTGATTGCAGTATATAACTCACCGCCCGAAACGACATCTGCCGAGAGCTTTTCCTCAAGAAGTATTTTATACATATACTTCGTACAAAAAGCCTTGCTCGCGTAGTGGACCGAGAAGTTGTCACCGTAGCACTCAGACAGCGCCTCAACGTATTCACGGCAGGTTCTTCTTATCTTGTCTTCGTCCATAATATAGAGCGGAGTTCCGTATTTTTCTGAAAGCTCTACGACATCTGCAGAAGCTATTGTAAGATGTCCCTTTTCATTCACCGAGAGTGAATCTGATATAAACATTTTTCCGCTCCTTTCATTCAAGTGAGTTCTGAATTATTCTTACAAGGTCGTCCTTGCCTGTTCCTTTTTCAGCAGAAAACGGAACTATTATTTCCTTCGGGACGTTCAAAGTCTCCGAAATCAGTTCAATTGCCGGCTCTACTTGGCTTTTTTTGAGCTTGTCGTGTTTGTTTGCAACGACATAGAAAGGCATTCCCGAATGCATAAACCACTCTGCCATAATCACGTCATCTGCTGTCGGTTTATGCCTGATATCGACTATGAAAACGCCGAGCACGAATTCGTCATCGCGGTTGAGGTATGACTCAATAAGCTTTGACCAACGCACTTTCTCGCTCATTGACACCTTTGCATAGCCATAACCCGGAAGGTCAACAAAATATGCCTTACCGTCGATGAGAAAGTAATTTACGTGTATCGTTTTTCCGGGAGAGGCACCTACACGCGCAAAGTTTTTTCTGTTGAGTATTCTGTTTATGACAGACGATTTGCCGACGTTTGACTTACCCGCAAAAACAATCTGCGGGAAAGGGGTTTCAATAAAACCATCCGAAGTTGCAGCAGATTTTACAAACTCGGCAATATGCAGATTTAACTTTGGCTTTTGTGTCATATCAATTCTCCTACTGGCTGATTCCCCGCAACTTTCCCTTCGTCGTATCGTTTTCAGGTACGTGAGAAAATGCTTTTTCTTCGACTTGTGATTCCTCTTTGCGAAGAGATAAATCTATCGCGCACTTTATAACATCATCTGCATGGCTTACTGTACAGAAAGAAAGTGACGCTCTTACAACCTTATCAATTTCCTCGAGGTCCTTTGAGTTTTCCTCTGGTATGATTACAGTCTTTATTCCATGGCGGTATGCTGCCATGGTCTTTTCTTTGAGACCGCCGATTGGAAGAACGCGTCCTCTGATTGAAATCTCACCCGTCATTGCCACATCATTTCTTGCAGGAACACCCGTAAGTGCCGACACAAGAGCTGTCGCAATAGTAATACCTGCAGACGGTCCATCCTTTGGAATCGCACCCTCGGGAAAATGGATGTGAATATCACGTGTCTTATAAAAATCAGAAGGTATTCCGTATTCATCCGTTCTACTTCTCACGTATGTGAGAGCAGCCTTTGCAGACTCGTTCATAACCGTTCCGAGGTTACCTGTGATTTCAATTTTACCTGTTCCCTCTGTTACGTTAACCTCAACCTCGAGCATTTCGCCGCCGACAGCAGTCCAGGCAAGTCCGTTTACCACACCTGCCTCCTTGCCGTCGAATAGCTTTTCTTCCTTGAAGCGCTCAACGCCAAGATATTCATGGAGGTTATTTGCATTTATTGAAATCTTCGCATTTTCCCCTGAAACAATACTCTTTGCAGCCTTACGCATAAGTGTGCCGATTTCGCGTTCGAGCGTTCTTACACCTGCCTCACGCGTATAATCGGAAATAAGCTTGTATATAGCGTCATCTGAAACCCTGAGCATTTTAGGAGTAAGACCGTTCTTCTTCATCTGTTTTTTGATGAGATGACGCTTTGCAATATTGAATTTATCCTCTACCGTATAGCTTGTGAGCTCAATAACTTCCATTCTGTCGAGAAGCGGAAGCGGTATAGTAGAGGTTGTGTTTGCAGTTGTTATGAAGAGTACATCAGAGAGGTCAAACGGGACCTCAAGATAATGATCTCGGAATGCCGCATTCTGTTCAGCATCAAGAACTTCAAGCATTGCAGATGACGGATCACCTCTGAAATCGCTTGACATCTTATCAATCTCATCAAGAAGAATAAGTGCATTCTTAGATCCCGCCGTTTTAAGTGCAGTCATGATTCTTCCCGGCATTGAGCCTATATACGTCTTTCTGTGTCCTCTTATATCTGCCTCATCTCGGACACCGCCAAGGGAAAGGCGCGCAAACTTTCTGCCCATAGCAGCTGCAATACTCTTTCCGATAGAGGTTTTACCTACACCCGGAGGACCTACAAGGCATATTATCTGGCCTTTATTGTCAGCCGTAAGTTGCTTTACCGCAAGGAACTCAAGAATTCGTTCCTTGACCTTTTCAAGACCGTAGTGGTCGCGGTCAAGCACCTTTTCAGCTGAGGCAAGGCTTAATTTATCTTTTGTTGTTTTGTTCCACGGAAGCTCTAAAACAGTATCAAGATATGTTCTGACAACTCCGCTTTCAGGAGAATTTATCTGCATCTTGCGAAGTCGGGATGCTTCCTTCACGAGCTTTTCGTGAACTTCGGACGGAAGTGACAATGCGCTAATTTTATCGAGATACATATCGTACTCGTTCTCAACATCATCCTCATCGCCAAGCTCCTCGTGAATCGCCTTAATCTGCTCACGCAAAAAATAATCTCGCTGATTTTTGTCAAGCTGTTCCTGAACTTTTCCCGTAATGTTGTTCTCAACCTTGAAAATCTCAAGCTCGCGTACAAGAAGTTTTTTAACAAGCGCAAGGCGTTTATACGGGTGAAGTTCTTCCAAAACCGCCTGCTTGTTTGTAAATTTCGTAGGAATGCTCTGAGCAATAATATCGGCAAGGTCGCCAGTTGTTTCTGCTGAAATAACGTTTAACATTGCGTCATTTGAGAGCTTCGTTGCATATTCAACGTATTCGGCAAAAAGCTCCTGAGCTGAGCGCATAAGTGCCTCACACTTCACGCTGTTCTCACGAATAACAGGAGTTACAAGCTCCTCTACATCAGCCTCGATAAACGGCTCAGTTCTTGTTACGTTCAGGATTTTTGCCCTGTAAACACCCTCAACAAGTACACGGACGTTGTTTGCGGGAAAACGCATAACCTGCTTTACTCTCGCAACTGTTCCCACCGTGTAAATATCATCTGCCGTCGGGATATCCGTCTTTATTTCTTTCTGTGCAACAAGGAAGATTCTCTGATTTTTTGCCATTGCATCATCAAGAGACTTCATTGACTTGTCACGCCCGACATCAAAGTTGAGCATCATATGAGGAAATGCAGTAAGTCCGCGAAGCGGAAGTACCGGCATAATATCTCTTCTGATAGAGTTTTCAGACATATTTTTCTCCTTTACTGTGCTATTTTCTTCTCTTTACGCACAATTTTAGGTTCTTTCTTCTCTCTGATAGCTTCTTCCGTGATGGTTACTTTGACAATTTCAGAATCCGACGGAACATCATACATAATCTTCTGCATAACGGATTCCACCACCGCTCGGAGACCTCTTGCGCCTATTTCGCGCTCTATCGCAAGCTCTGCAACAGCTTCAAGTGCCTTTTCTTCAAATATAAGCTCGACGCCGTCCATCTCAAGAAGGCGTGTATACTGCTTTGTCAAGGCATTTTTCGGCTTAGTGAGAATACTTATCATAGCTTCTTTATCAAGCGGAGTAAGCGGTGCTATCACAGGAAGACGGCCAACAAGCTCAGGAATAATTCCGAACTTAAGAAGGTCGCGCGGTTGAATATCCGCAAGAAGAGCCGCTTTATCCTCGTTCTTTGACGCAATTTCTGAACCGAAGCCGATCCCTTTCTGTGTTTTGCGCTTTGAGATAACTTTTTCAATTCCGTCAAAAGCACCTCCGCAGATAAAGAGGATATTCTTAGTGTCTATCTGTATAAATTCCTGGTGCGGATGCTTTCTTCCACCCTGAGGAGGAACATTTGCAACAGTACCTTCAAGAATTTTAAGTATAGCCTGCTGTACACCTTCACCTGAAACGTCGCGTGTGATAGAGGTATTTTCACTCTTTCTTGCGATTTTATCAATTTCGTCGATAAAGATAATTCCGTGCTCTGCTGCTTCAATATCGTAATCTGCCGCCTGAATAAGACGAAGGAGTATGTTCTCAACGTCTTCGCCGACATATCCGGCTTCTGTGAGCGTCGTGGCATCCGCAATCGCAAACGGCACATTGAGCATTTTTGCAAGGGTCTGTGCAAACAGTGTCTTTCCGGAACCCGTAGGACCTATCATAAGAATATTACTCTTCTGAAGCTCTACGTCATCCGGCTCATTATTCAGTATTCTCTTGTAATGATTATATACCGCAACGCTAAGTGCAAGTTTTGCACTTTCCTGACCCACGATATATTCGTTGAGTTTTTCGTGTATTTCACGCGGCTTGAGGACTGTGATGCCGTTTTGCTTTACACCTGAAGCAGAGCCATTTTGTTTCTCAAGCGAATCAAGATACTCTTTACCTGCCTCAATGCAATTTTCGCAGATAAATCCGTTCACTCCAGCAAGTATCTTTGTTTTTGGATCTATAACCTCACCGCAAAAGAAACACACAATCCCGTTCTTTTTATCAGACATAGCTAATGCTCCTTAAATCACTGTCTCTTTGTTATAACCTTGTCTATAAGACCGTATTTTACAGCTTCTTCTGCAGTCATAAAGTTATCACGCTCTGTGTCGTTTTCAATGACCTCTATCGGTTTGCCCGTAACTTCAGAAAGAATCTCGTTGAGATGTGATTTGATTCTTATGATACGATCTGCATGAATTTTAATATCAGTAGCCTGTCCCTGCATTCCGGAAAGCGGCTGATGAATCATAATCTCGGAGTTTGGAAGTGCAAGTCTCTTTCCCTTTGTTCCTGCTGCAAGGAGGAATGCACCCATAGATGCTGCCATACCTACGCAGATAGTGGAAACATCACACTTGATATACTGCATTGTATCATAAATTGCCATACCTGCAGTAATTGAACCTCCGGGAGAGTTGATGTAAAAGTTGATGTCCTTATCGGGATCCTGGGACTCAAGATACAATAACTGAGCTACAATAAGCGATGCTGTAGTGTCGTTTACTTCTTCCGAAAGGATAATAATTCTGTCGTTTAAGAGGCGTGAAAAAATGTCATACGAACGCTCTCCACGGTTCGTCTGCTCCACTACCATTGGTACTAAACTCATAACTGTCACTCCTTTTAATTTTCGTCTTTTTGAAAGATAGGCGCGAGGAAAAACTCCTCCCGCCTATCCTGATGATTATATTATGCCTAATATATGGAAAATTATTCTTTATCTGCAGCCTTTTTTGTAGTCGTTGTCTTCTTTGCTGCAGGCTTCTTCTCAGCAGTTGCAGTAGTCTTCTTGGTTGTTGTGGATGACTTTGCTGTTGTAGCCTTCTTGGTTGTTGCAGACGACTTTGCTGCTGTTGTTGTCTTCTTTGCTGCAGGCTTCTTCTCAGCAGTTGTTGAAGCCTTCTTTGCAGGAGCCTTCTTTTCTGTCTCAGACTCTTTCTTAGCCGCAGTCTTCTTTACAGGAGCAGTTGCAACTGCATTCTCACGAAGGAACTCGATTGCCTTTATTGTATAAAGGTCGCTCTTCATTGCATCTACACTGATAAAGCCACGGATACGCTCAACGGGCATACCATACTGCTCAGAAAGTTTTGTATATTCAGCTTCAACATCCGAATCTGTCGGCTCGATCTTCTCAGCCTTTGCAACAGCTTCAAGTGCAAGGCGTGTCTTGACCTGCTCTGTAGCCTGGTCGCGGAAGTTCTTGCGGAAGTCATCCATTGAAGACTTCATCATGTCAAGGTACTGATCAAGAGTGATACCCTGCATCTGGAGACGCTGTGCAAAATCGTTAACGACGTTGTCAAGCTGTGTCTCAACCATAACATCAGGAATTTCTGCTTTCATCTTTGACACAACTGCCTTAATGATAGCACCCTCAAATGCCTCGTTTGACATTCTCTCACGTGTCTCACGGATCTTCTTTTCGATATCCTTCTTGAGTTCGTCCAAAGTTTCAAACTCGGAAACATCCTTTGCAAACTCATCGTCAAGTGCAGGAAGCTCTGTTTCCTTAACCTCGTGAATCTTAACCTTAAATACAGCTTCCTTACCTGCAAGGTCTTCTGCATGGTATTCCTTCGGGAAAGTAACCTTAACGTCAACATTCTCGTCTGCACTCTTGCCGATAAGCTGATCTTCAAATCCCGGAATAAACTGGTTCGAACCGAGCTTCAAGCTGTGATTTTCGCCCTTGCCGCCATCAAAAGCAACATCGCCAACGAAACCTTCGTAGTCGATAACAACTGTGTCATCCTTCTCTGCGGGACGCTCTACAGTAACAAGGCGCGCATTTCTCTCACGCATAACAGAAATCTCAGCGTCTATATCCTTCTTTGTTACAGAAACTGCAGGCTTCTCAGCTTCGATTCCCTTATACTTGCCGAGCTTAACCTCAGGCTTAACAGTAACTGTCGTCTTGACAGTGAAGCCGTCATCGTTAATGTCAACAAGCTCTACCTCAGGATAGTCAACCGGCTCATAGCCGCTTTCCTTGACCGCTGCCTCAAAAGCAGCAGGATATGCGATATTTATAGCATCCTCGGTAAAGATACCCTTACCGTACATACGCTCAATCATATTTCTCGGAGCCTTACCCTTACGGAAACCGGGTACCGTAATCTTCGGCTTGTTCTTGAGGTATGCTTTGTTCATAGCATCATCAAATTCAGGCTTCTCTACCTGGATTTCGAGACATACCTTTCCGTTCTCGAGTTTTTCTGTTGATTTCAATTTCATTTGAGATCATTCCTTTCGAATCCGTTGTGACTAAACTATTGTAGCAGATTTTAAGCTGTTTTTCCACATTTTTTTAATATTTTTTTGAAAAATTTTTACTTTTGTTATTTAATGCACTTTTACGCTGTCTAAAACCCGTTTTTTGTAGTTTTTAACCAATATAAAGTGGAGTAAATGACAAGTAATCGGCAGAAACAAGACTGTAATTCACTTTTTTATGTACACCTAAAAAAGCACTTTTGTGCCCCAACCCGTGAAGATGACCGTAGTAGCAGTTTTCAACACCGAACTCACTCAGCATATCAGTTATTTCTTCACACTCATAACCTTTACAGATTGGTGGATAGTGTAAAAAGCAAACAAGCTTTTCTTTGCCAAGCTTTTTAGCTTCTTCCAATGAGCGCAAAAGTCTTCCGACCTCCCGCTCGTATATCTTTCGGCTATCGCCCGTTTCTTCCTCAAAAAACCATCCGCGAGTACCGCAAACGGCAATATCCCCTATCTCAAAAGCATTGTTGTGAAGTATGTCTATAGTAGTTATGCCGTTATCCGAGAAAAACCGCTTTGTCTTTGTTGCGGTTTCCCACCAATAGTCGTGATTTCCTTTTGCTATTATCTTCTTTCCGGGGAAAGAGTCCAGCAGCTTGAAATCCAAAAGTGATTCCTTGAGCGACATTCCCCATGACACATCACCGGGGATAACTATTACATCGTCGCAAGAAAGCTTGGAAAACCCGTCTATGATGCGGTTTTCGTAATTCTCCCAAAGTGCCCCGAAAACATCCATCGGCTTGTTTGTACCGCGCGAGAGATGTAAATCAGCTATCGTATAAAGTGCCATTTAGCACTCCCCATTTGTAAACTTCAAAACTACTTCAGGAAGCTCCGCGCGGTTTGCAGTATCGCGGAAGCGCTCCTCTTTCTCGAAGATGGATGCAAGTGGAGCGGGGATTTTCTTTCCTGTTGTTTTTGAGAGAATGGTGAGAAGTTCTTCGCCGTCGTGGTCAATGTTCACACCAAGTGAAAGGAGAACACTGTCGGCAAATTTGAACGGACTTGCGGTTGATGCTAAGAGACAAACCGCGTCATCGCCTGTTTTCTCGACATATCTGTTATATACGTTTACAGCAACGGCTGTATGAGTGTCTATGAGATAATCATGCTCATTGTATACCTCAGAGATCGTCTTGAGTGTATCCTTGTCATCACAGCAATCGCCATAGAAAAGCGCGGAGATTTTCTCAAAGATTTCAGCGCTTACTGTATATGCGCCTTCCTCATTGAGCTTTGACATATACTTTCTGACTGTCTTGTCGTCATTTCCCGAGAGGTTAAAAATAAGTCTTTCAAGGTTACTTGAAATAAGAATATCCATCGCCGGAGAATTTGTGACATGGAACTCACGTCTCTTATCGTATTTGCCGTCACGGAAAAAGTCTGTAAGTACGTTGTTAGCGTTTGATGCGCAGATAAACTTCTTTATAGGAATCCCCATTTCTCTTGCATAGTATGCCGCAAGAATGTTTCCGAAATTACCAGTTGGAACGCACACATTTATTTCGTCGTTCTCGCTGATTTTCCCACTTGCAAGAAGGTCAAAATAACCTGATACGTAATATGCAATCTGAGGTACTGCGCGACCCCAGTTAATAGAGTTTGCAGAAGAAAAAATGCATCCGTTATCCGATGCTTTTGCCCTTATTTCTTCATCGGAGAAGATTTTCTTCATCGCAGACTGTACGTCGTCAAAGTTTCCGACAACGGAAGAAACATAGACGTTATCTCCCGCCTGTGTTGTCATCTGTCTCTCCTGAATTTTGCTTACGCCGTCCTTCGGGTAAAATACTGCGATTTTAGTGCCCTCAACATCAGCAAAGCCTTCAAGCGCCGCTTTTCCGGTATCACCGCTTGTTGCAACAAGGATCGCTGCCGTTCTCTTCTCTCCCGTCTTCTTGAGTGCTGCAGAAAGAAGATACGGAAGCATCTGCAAAGCCATATCCTTAAACGCGCAGGTCGGACCGTGCCAGAGTTCCAGAATTGAGAGCTTATCCGTCAAAGCGTGAACAGGAGCTGCGCATTCAGAATCAAACTTTTCGCTGCTGTACGCCTTATTTGCAAAGGATACAAGCTCTTCCTCAGAAAAATCAGTGAGGAACTTGCCTAGGACAAATGCTGCACGCTTCTTATAATCCGCAGACAGCAAGAACTTTTTCTCCTCATCTGTAAGTTTCGGAATACTTTCCGGGCAGAAGAGTCCCCCGTCAGCACTCAGGCCACGGACTATTGCCGCAGCGGAGCTGAGCTTTAATGACGTATCTCTTGTACTGAAATAATTCATGGTTTAATCCCCCATAATTAAAATGCATTTTCAATGTGATTTATCGTAAATTCATCAGATATTCCATTTGGAGCATAGACCTCAATTACGTCAAAACGCAAATCTTTGTCTGTCGGATTCTTCAAAAGCCAGCTTTCTGCCGTCGTTTTGAGCTTCCTTTGCTTTTCCGGAGTCACAAACTCACACGCAAGACCGTAGTTTTTGTTTTTGCGAAGCTTGACTTCAACAAATAAAACCTGCTTCTTGTTCTCGGCAATAATGTCAATTTCTCCAAACCTCGACCTGAAGTTTGCTGCTACGATTTTATATTTCTTCTTTCTCAGAAATTCTGCCGCAAGGGCCTCACCCCACCGGCCTACAAGGAGTGATGTCATTTAAGAAGCACCCCACCCTTGTATTTTTTGAAAAAGGTTTTCCTGTGTATATCTGAGATACCGTGTGCCTCAACGCATTCGTAATGAAGCTTTGTCGGATATCCCTTGTGCTTTTCTAACATATATTCGGGATACTTTCTTGCAAGTTCAAGCATATAGCGGTCTCTTGAGACCTTCGCAAGTATTGATGCTGCCGCAATATTCGCTGACAAGCTATCACCCTTTACAACGCTTTTGACCTCTGCATTATACGGAAACACCTGATTGCCGTCCACAAGTATAACCTCGGGCGATTGAGACAATTTATCCACCGCTCTTTTCATCGCAAGAAGCGATGCCCTGAGTATATTTATCTCATCTATTTCCTTTTCTGAAGCGGACGCAATGCCGAACGAAACAGCTTTTTCGCAAATTATATCAAAAAGCTGTTCGCGCTTCTTTTCCGTCAGCTTTTTCGAGTCGTTAAGACCGTCGATTTCAACACCGTGTGGCAATATAACCGCTGCGGCAAACACAGGTCCTGCAAGAGGTCCTCGCCCTGCTTCATCAACTCCGCAGATACAGTTTTTCCCACTGTCTATGTACGCCTGCTCATATACCCATAAACTGTTTTTGTTTTCCATTAAATCACCGTTACTCTGAAAGCATACCGCGAAACTCTATTTTTTCAAGTGGCTCACGGTCTGCCTCATCTACGTTTTCAAGAGTTATTCTTCCAAGCGCACCGGCACGAAACTCATCAAGAAGCGTTTTTGCCATACGCTCTGTGTTTACCTCGCCGCCGGAAATAAGGAAACCGCGCATTTTTCCAGCTCTCCAGAGTATTTCATAACCCGGTTCTTCATTATCACACGATATTTTGTATCTTGCTTTAAGATTCTCCGCATAACGGTCGGACAAAACTTCCATAAAGAGTGAGGCTAACGATTCAATATCTAAAATATCGTCCTTTATCGCACCTGTATATGCAAGATTCAAGGCTGTTCGCTTATCGTCAAATTTCGGCCAGAGCATACCGGGTGTATCAAGCATATCAATACCGCCGTCAACCTTAATCCACTGCTTATCTCGTGTAACTCCCGGTCTATCCTCAGCTTTTGCTATGTTTCTTCCCGAAACACGGTTTATAAAAGAGGATTTGCCGACATTCGGCACTCCGCAAATCATAACGCGCACAGACCTGCCCGCCTGCCCCTTTTCGCGGTAATTTGAAATCTTTTCATGAAGAAGCTGCTTTATTGCAGACGGAAACGCAGAAACCCCCGAGCCGCTTTTGGAATCTGTTTCAAGAACATGATAGCCTTTTGCGCGATAGTATGCCGCCCATTCTTTTGTTTTATCGGGATCTGCAAGGTCTATTCTATTGAGTATTATAAGCCTCGGCTTATCCTTTGAAAGCTCAAATATATCGTTGTTTCTACTGGAAACGGGGATTCGCGCATCAAGAATTTCGCACACCGCATCAACCATTTTGAGGTTTTCCGAAATCATACGGCGTGTTTTGGTCATATGCCCGGGATACCACTGTATATCCATCTTACGTCTCCTAACTTACTTTACCAAATTCCGAGAACGGGAAAACTCTGAGTATTACTCTTCCATGAATGTTCGATTTATGCACCATACCAAGACGGGCATCACGGCTGTCCGAACTATGGTTTCGGTTATCGCCAAGCACAAACACACAGTCTTCAGGAACCTTTACAGGAAAAGGCATATCAAACTGCCTTCTTGTTCTGTCATTTATATAAGGCTCGTTTAAGGCGACCCCGTCAACATACACAATTCCCCTCTGGAAATCTATATCAACTGTCTGATTTTCCGTTGCAATAACGCGCTTTACTATCATCTTACCGTCAAGAAATGAATCCTTTGAAACAACGACTATATCCTCATTTTCAGGCTCATAGAAAAGGTTTGAAATAATAAGCCAGTCCTTGTGCTGAAGTGTAGGAAGCATTGATTCCCCGTCAACCCCTACAATCCTGAAAACAAACATAAAAAGAAGAATTACTACGGTTAAAATAACTGTTATGTTCTGTATCCAATCGAATATTTCATTCTTTGCCAAGGCAAGTGAGTTTTTGTTGTTTTCCTCTTCAAAAAGCTTTTCTTCAGACATTATTACACTCTCCAAAATGTACGAAAAAAGGGAAGACTCTTGAGCCCTCCCCTTCTCCATTTAGATATCTTCTTTGACCTTTGCCGCCTTGCCGACTCTTCCACGTAAGTAGTAGAGCTTTGCACGTCTGACTTTACCCTTGCGGACAATTTCAAACTTTACAACATGAGGTGCGTGAATCGGGAATACCTTTTCAACACCTACACCGTATGACAAGCGACGAACCGTAACTGTTTCCTGAATGCCGCCATGCTTTCTAGCAATAACTGTGCCTTCAAAAACCTGAACACGTTCACGGTTACCTTCCTTGATAAGGACATGGACACGAACAGTGTCACCAATGCCTATTTCCGGTAAATCCTTCTTGAGCTGACTGTCTGTCAAATTCTTGAGAAGATCCATTGATGAACTTCCTCCCTTCTTAGTAGACGTTCTTGCCTTAACGCAGAAGACAGAGGACCGCCCGTTATATGACTAGGATATAATACCATATATAAAATAAAAAATCAAGCAAAATTTTATTTTTTCTTATAAAATATTAGATTTGCACTTATTTCACTTGTATGTTATACTTTTTATCAAAGAGAGGAGGAATGAGTATGAAGGAATTTATTATACAGAGAAACGATGCAGATACACGCGTCGATAAATTCATTTCAAAAGCTGTTCCCTCTCTCCCGTCAAACCTAATACAGAAGTTTATTCGTTTGAAAAAAATAAAGGTGAATTCAGCAAGGACAGAGGCAAAAGCACGGCTCAACATCGGAGACGTTGTCACGATGTATATAAACGACGAGTTTTTCACGGAAACCCGCGCAAAAAAAGCGGAAGAAAAGCTTAACGCAGCATTTCCCGAGGCTATATATGAAGATGAAAACATCCTTCTTCTGAATAAGCCTGCGGGCATATCCGTTCACGATGATGAAGCAGGCGGAGAAACTCTTATTGCTCAGGTGCTAAGCTATCTTGCATCAAAGGGAGAATGGAATCCGGAGCGCGAAAACGCGTTTATTCCATCCCTTTGCAACAGAATAGACCGCAACACCTCAGGAATCGTGATTGCTGCAAAAAACGCAGAAGCTCTTCGCATAATGAACGATAAAATCAAAAATCGCGAGCTTTCAAAATACTATCTCTGTATTGTTCTCGGCACACCGAAGCCCGCCGCTGCGACCCTCAAGGATTATATATTCAAGGACGCAAAGGAAAACCGCGTCTATGTCAAAAAGACATCCTCACCCGGTGCCAAAACCGCTATTACCAAGTACACCACTCTCAAAACAAACGGTACGCTTTCACTTCTCGAATGTGAGCTTATCACGGGCAGAACGCACCAGATACGTGCACACATGGCAAGTATCGGTCATCCACTCCTGGGTGATGGCAAGTACGGAAAAAATGCTGAAAACAAGAAATACGGCATGAAGTATCAGGCATTGTGCTCATACAAGCTCGTCTTTAACTTTAAGACACCTGCAGGAGCGCTCCAATATCTGAACAACCAAACATTCGTTATAAAGAACATTCCGTTCAAAGACAAATTTTTCTAAAAAAACACGGTAGGGCGTTTCCTACCGTGTTTTAGTTTTTTAGAATTTGCTGACATATCCCTGAACAAAGAGGAAAAGCACTGCGAGCGGCAAAATGTATTTGAGATATACTCTTGCCCATTTCGGGAATCTCATTCCTTTTCCTGCATTTGCCTCTTCAATAAAGTTATCCCATCCCCAACCGTATCTCGTGATACAGAAAAGAAGATAAACAAGAGAACCAAGCGGCAAGAGATTGTTACTTACGATAAAGTCCTCTAAATCAAGTATGTTCGAGCCTGCGCCAAAGGGCTCAAATCCGCTCCAGACACTAAATCCAAGAACACACGGGAGAGACAAAAGAATTATTGCAAAAAAGTTTACCCATACTGCCTTTTTTCTCGACCAACCGAGAAGATCCATAGCAAACGCGATAATATTTTCAAAAACTGCAACAACCGTTGAAAGTGCCGCGAAGGACATAAAGACGAAGAAGAGTGTTCCCCAGATCCTTCCACCTGCCATTACATTGAAAATGTTGGGAAGTGTGACGAATACAAGACCAGGTCCCTGTCCCGGATTTACATTGAACGCAAAGCATGCGGGGAAAATTATAAGTCCCGACATAAACGCAACAGAAGTATCAAGCGCAAGAATGCTTACCGATTCTCCCATAAGCGAACGGTCTTTATCAATATAGCTTCCGAAGATTGCCATTGATCCGATACCGATACTAAGCGTAAAGAAAGCCTGTCCCATTGCATCGGAAACGACATTCATTATTCCACGCTCTGCCATCTTTGAAAAATCAGGCTTTAAGTAAAATGCAAGACCTTCACCCGCGCCCGGAAGTGTTACCGAACGGATGACAAGTATAAGCATAATAACAAAGAGACTGGACATCATAATTTTCGTAATCTTCTCTACGCCCTTTTGGAGTCCAAGAGAGCAAATAAAGAAACCCACAAAAACCGCAATTATCATCCAGAACGTAAGTGCCGACGGGTTTGCCGTGAAATTTGAAAAAATTTCACCTACCCCATTTGAATCTACGCCGACAAACTCACCGCGAGCCATCTTGACGCAGTACGAAAACATCCAACCGCAAATGGTGGTATAGAACATCATAAGAAGATAGTTGCCCGCCATAGCAAAGTAACTAAATATGTGCCATTTGGTTCCCTTCGGCTCAAGCTCACGGAACGATGCGGCAACGCTCTTACGACTTGCGCGTCCTACCGAAAACTCCATCGCCATAATCGGAAGGCCGAAAATAACAAGGAACAAAAGATATATCAGTACAAACGCTGCACCACCATTGAGTCCTGTTATATACGGGAATCTCCATACATTTCCAAGACCTATGGCACAACCTGCAGATATAAGCAAAAACCCGAGTCTTGATGAAAATTTTTCTCTCTGTTGCATTTACCTCACTCCATTTTGAAATGTTGCATATATTATACCATTTGCGACGAGAAATATCAAGTATTGGCCCTCGAATATCGTTCAAAAGAAAAAAGCACCGATGACAAAGTCATCAGTGCTTTCCTGGTCCGAGTGACAGGAGTCGAACCTGAGGGAAGTGCGTATGCTTTGCACACGCGCTCCCGATATATTATGTCCCCACTCGCTCGCCACTTTCGTGGCAACCGCTCGGGGATGACAAAGAGGCCGCAGGCTCTCTGTTATCGTTCAAAAGAAAAAAGCACCGATGACAAAGTCATCAGTGCTTTCCTGGTCCGAGTGACAGGAGTCGAACCTGCGGCCTCTTGAACCCCATTCAAGCGCGCTACCAAGCTGCGCCACACCCGGATATCAACTCATAAAGTATAGCATATCTTTCTTAAAGTTGCAAGTAGTATTTTTATTTTTTTGAGGTGTCTTTATGACAACTGTTTTCTTCAGAACAATCATACTTTATTTTTTGGTTATTATCTCCTTGCGAGCCATGGGCAAGCGTCAGGTAGGCGAGCTCTCCGCATCCGAATTCGTTGTAACCCTTCTTGTTTCAGAGCTTGCCACCCTGCCAATGCAAAGTAATGACACTCCCCTTTTTACCGGCATTATTCCTGTCCTGACACTGGTTGCACTCGAGCTTATCATATCGTACATCTTCATACACAGCAGAAAGATTCGCAAGCTTACATCCGGACGCACAAATATAATAATAGAAAACGGAAAACTCAACCAGAAGGAAATGAAAAAAATCCGTCTTACAATCGACGAACTTTTAGAGGAGCTGAGACTAAAGGGTTTCATTAGTATAGAAGAGGTCAAATATGCAATACTTGAAACAAGCGGAGAACTAAGTGTCTTTCCTTTCGCTTCAAAAGACACGGCAAAGCGCGAGGATGTCGGAATAACAAACGACACCACTTTTCTCCCATACACGCTAATTTCTGACGGGGTTTTTATAAAAAAACAAACAGAACTTCTTGGGAAAAATGAAGCCTGGGTAAAAAACATTCTTTCAAAAAAAGGAATCACATCTTACTCCGAAGTTTTTCTGATGCAGGCAGACCTTTCCGATAATGTTATAGTAATTGAAAAGCAAAAAAATTAACCTCAGTGCATTAAAAGGCACTGAGGTATCGTTTTATTTTCCTTTAAGACCATTGAGCTCTGCAAAGAAGGACTCAACATCTTCAAACGAGCGGTAAACCGAAACGAAGCGGACATAAGCAACCTGGTCAATTTCCTTAAGGCGTTTCATTGTCATCTCACCTATTTTGCTGCTTGAAACTTCTTTCTCCATTGTATTCTGGAGCGTCTGCTCAATTTCGTCAGCGACCTCCTCAAGCTTATGTATCGGCACAGGTCTCTTGACACAGGCACGGAGCATACCGGAAAGAAGCTTCGCCTTATCAAAAAGCTGACGCGAACCGTCGTTTTTGATAACATAAAGAGGCATACTCTCTATTGTCTCATACGTTGTAAAGCGTTTCTGGCAAGAAAGACACTCTCTGCGACGTCGAATTGACCCGCCGCCTTCTGCAGGGCGCGAATCCAAAACTTTACTTTCCAAAAAGCCACAATAAGGACACTTCATACGAATACCTCCAAAGGACAATTTATTTCTATAATAACAATACCAAAGTTTACATAAATTTTCAAGTAAATAGCAGAAAATGTCACAAATCTGTAATCTTCTTTTCAAGGAAGTTCCTTGCTTTAACAAGTTGGTCTGTTTTTGAAAAATTAGATGAATAGACCTCTATAAGTACATCACCAGAATACCCTGTATTTTTAATCCTTTTGAAGAACTTTGAAAAATCAAACTTACCCTCGCCGGGAGGCAAGCAGTCGGAGGCATCGTCAAAATCGCTTACATGAATATTTTTGATTCTGTCACTCATTGCGGAGATATACTCATCAACAGATACACCCGCACGTCTTGCCTGCTTCAAATCAAGTGTGAAGCCAATTTCAGGCACAGCATCGTAAACCTCCCTGATATAGCTGATATTCGCCGATTTGCACCACGAAACATTTTCAAGGCACACCGTAACTCCATACTTTTTCGCCCGAGACGAAAGTGTGCGAAGCATTTCTGCATCCCTCTCGGTAAGCTTGCAGAAATCATCGGAAAGTCCCTTGAACGCGCGGTCGCCATGAAACGAAAAGTACTTTGCGCCAAGCTTCTGCATTTGTCGGAACGTATTCTCGTACTTGTTCATTTGTTCCTCTGTTCTTCTAGTATAATCTGAAAACAGGAACACACCTTCTGCAAACGCAGTAAACGGGTGAACCGAAATTATCTCCATTCCCCCGTCATTCACCTTTTTTGAGAGGTATTCTATAAATTCATCCGAAATTTCATATTCACAATTATAGAAAAATTCCGCCGTTGAAAATCCTGCCGAAATCAGCTTGTCAAACGATTTTTCGGATTCCATCGGATAAAACACGGCACTCGAAATTCCCACCTTCAAATACAAAACACCTCCGCTATTTATTAACCAGAGGCTTGCAAAAATGCAAGCCTCTGAAAATGCTTTATTTATTCTTTTCAAGCTTTGCCCAGACCGGACCTGAGATAAATACTGAAGAATACAAACCTGCAACGAGACCGACAATAAGCGGAATTGCAAAGTTTCTGATTGATGTTACACCGAAGATTGCAATGAATACAACCGGAAGAAGCGTTGTGATTGTTGTGTTTATGCTTCTTGTTACTGTCTGCCAGATACTCTTGTTTGCAACATCCTCAAAGCTTGTTTTCTTAAGTATCTTTCTGTTTTCACGAATTCTGTCAAATATGACGATTGTTGCGTTGATAGAATAACCGAGGATTGTAAGAACAACTGCGATAAACGTCATATTTACAGGGATGCGGAAAACGACATAAGCACCGATAACTACCAAAACGTCATGTGCAAGAGCTACAACTGCTGCAACACCTGACTTTACACTGAAACGGATTGCTATGTAAACAAGCATAAGAAGAATTGCAAGAAGTGCTGAAATGATAGCAGCATTTCTCAAATCCTTACCCATAACAGGGTCAACATTATCAACAGAGAGGATATCTGTCGGGATCACATTTCCATTTTCATCCTTTGTTGTTCCGTCATTGAGTCCGTACGCTTCCTTGAGTGCTGTAAAGATAGCATCGCGCTGCTGTGCTTCAAGAGTATTAATCTTGATGAGAACCTGAGTTCCGTCGTCAAGCTTCTGAACTGATGACGGTGCGATGCCTACCGTCTTTTCAGTAATCGCTGCTATGTTATCAAGCTCTGCCTTGTCAAGATCCTTATGCATATTATAAGACAGTGTTGTTCCGCCTGCAAAGTCAATATCAAAATTGAAGAGATTTACATTAAACGGAAGGAGAACAACGGAAACCAAACCTAAAAGGGCAACTATAACTGCGATTGTTCCAAAAATGTTGAACTTACTAACTATGTTAAGTTTATTTTCCAATTTAGCAAACATTTCTTTCCCCTCCTTATACACCGTAAGCCTTGAGCGACTTGACGTTCATATCAACGAGGCGGTAAAGCAAGAAACGTGATACTACCAAAACCGTGAACATTGAGATAACAACGCCGAGTCCCAAAGTGATTGCAAAGCCTACTATTGTGCCCATACCGTACATATAAAGAACTACTGCTGCGATGAGGGTTGTGATGTTGGAGTCAAGAATTGCCGTGAATGCACGCTTAAATCCCGCATCAATGGAAGCCTTTATTGTCTTACCGTTCCTGAGTTCTTCCTTAATACGCTCATAAATAATTACGTTAGCATCAACCGCCATACCGATCGAGAGGATAACACCTGCAATACCCGGAAGTGAAAGGTTGACCTTGAGAAGAGCCATAACTACTATGAAAAGAGTTGTGTAGAACGCAAGAGAAATACCCGCAACAATACCAGGAAGCCTGTAAATAGCTATCATAAAGATGATAACAAGAATAAGACCGATAAGTCCTGCAAAGAGACTTGTTTCAAGTGCCTTCTCGCCCAATGTCGGCCCTACTGCACGTGTTTCGATTTCCTCAAGCTCAAACGGAAGACGTCCGGAATTGATTACATTTGCAAGAGTCTTTGCAGCATCGCCGCCGGTAGCCATCATGCTGTTCTCGTCGCCCATTGTGATAACAACGCTTTCTGAATCAATGCCTGTAGATGCATAGGAAGCATCAACAAACGCATGGCTCTGATTTACATCATCAAGGAAAATGTCGATGTAGTTCTTCCCTGAGCTTGCGTTTGCAGCGGCAACCTTTGTTGCTGCAACAAACTTTGAACGTGCCTCACTCTTGAACTTAAGTGTGACGTGGTGTACGCTCGGTCCTGTTTCTGATACCTGTCCGTAAACTGATGCTGCACTCTCAATGTCTGCACCTGTCAAAATTACATTTGAATCAGCATCACGAAACTCTAAAACAGCAGTTTTTCCGAGAAGCTCAACAGCTTCATCAGGGTCAGTAACCGATGGAATCTCTACTGCAAGACGCTTATCGCCCATTATCTGGACGGTAGCTTCCGTGTAGTTTGCAGCATCAAGTCTCTTTCTGAGAACTGTCTGTGCAATTTCCATATCTGCCATCGACGGTGTTGACCCGTCCTCTGTGCGTGCCTCAAATGTTATAGCCGCACCGCCTTTGAGATCAAGACCGAGTCGAATACCGTCAACTGCACTCGGAATCTCCGCTACACCAAGGTTAAGGCCGCTGATTGCGATTACTGCAACTAATGCAACAACCACCAGAACAGCAACAAAACCGAGTATGCCTTTTTTCATTTGTAAAACCTCCTCAAAACGACTTTAGTCGTAAATTATACTTTTAATTCTGCCTCTGTTGCGATTTCATCCGCGTATTTTTCAACAGAGGGTTTCACATAATCACGGATAAATTCCGTTACCTGAGAAGCACTTCTTCCGGTAAAGTTCTTAGGATCGAGATTCTTTTCAATCTCTTCCTTTGTCATACCGAATGCCGGGTCGTTTGCGATTCTGTCAATGAGGTCGTTTGACATTCCCTCTTCCTTGACTTTCTTGCCTGCTGCTACGGAATGAGTTCTGATGAGTTCGTGAAGCTCCTGTCGGTCACCGCCACGCTTGACTGCATCCATCATTATGTTCTCACTCGCCATAAACGGAAGTTCTTCCATAAGATGGCGGTTGATAACCTTCGGATAAACAACAAGGCCAGAAGCAACATTTAAGTAAATTGAAAGAATTGCATCTGTTGCAAGGAATGCTTCAGCAACTGCAAGACGCTTGTTTGCAGAGTCGTCAAGAGTTCTTTCGAACCACTGTGTTGCCGCAGTAAGTGCCGGATTTATAGACGTGCTTATAACGAACTTTGAAAGCGCACATATACGCTCGGAACGCATCGGATTTCTCTTGTACGGCATTGCAGAAGAGCCTATCTGGTTCTTCTCAAACGGTTCTTCCATTTCCTTTAAGTTTGAAAGCAGACGAAGGTCTGTTGCAAACTTGCAAGCACTCTGCGCAATACCCGAGAGTGTTGAGAGAACCATTGAGTCGATTTTTCTTGAATATGTCTGACCGGAAACCGGAACAACACCGTCAAAGCCAAGTTCTTCGGCAATGTACTGTTCCATCTTCTTTATTTTTTCTTCGTCTCCGTCAAAGAGCTCCATAAAGCTCGCCTGAGTACCCGTTGTTCCCTTTGAACCGAGAAGGCGCATCGCATCGATTCTGAACTCAATTTCAGAAAGGTCATATAAAAGCTCATTTATCCAGAGAGTTGCACGCTTTCCCACTGTGGTAAGCTGAGCCGGCTGGAAATGAGTGAAGCCGAGTGTCGGCATATCCTTATACTCATCTGCAAACTTTGAAAGTGCTGATATGACACTTACAAGGCGCTTGCGGATAAGCTTTAAGGCATCACGCATAATGATTATGTCTGTATTGTCACCAACATAGCAACTGGTAGCGCCGAGATGGATTATGCCTTTTGCATTCGGGCACTGAACACCGTACGCATAGACATGTGACATAACGTCATGGCGAACTTCCTTTTCGCGCTTTTCTGCAACTTCATAGTTGATGTCATCCTTGAATTTTTCAAGCTCATCAATCTGTGCCTGTGTAACTGGAAGACCGAGTTTCATCTCAGCACGCGCAAGTGCTATCCAGAGCTTTCTCCATGTCTTGAACTTGACATCAGGAGAGAAAAGTTCCGTCATTTCCGCGCTTGCGTATCTTGAATTGAGCGGTGATTCGTATGTATTTCTCATCTTTTTACCTCTATCCTACCAACTTTTCAAGTGCTGCAAGCTTTACACAAAGACATAAAAGCTCAGTAGCTGTTTTAAGCTCGTCAACCGAAGGATAAGACGGAGCAATACGAAGGTTTGTATCCTGCGGGTCGTTTCCGTACGGGAATGTTGCTCCGCAGCCTGTCATTACAACGCCTGCCTCTGCCATAAGCTTATGAACGCGTTTTGCGCAGCCCGGAAGAACATCGAGGCTTATAAAGTATCCGCCGTTGGGTGACGTCCAATCTGCTATATCGAGACCCTTGAGCTCTTCTTCAAATGTCTTTACAACCATCTCAAACTTCGGCGCAAGGATAGCTGCGTGCTTTTTCATGTGAGCACGGATACCATCGAGATCACGGAAGAATTTGATGTGACGGAGCTGATTTATCTTATCAGGACCGATCATCTGCATTGCGAGTACTTTTTTTGTTGCTGCTATATTGTTCTCGCTCATTGCCATAACTGCAACACCTGCTCCCGGGAATGAAACCTTTGAAGTAGAAGCAAAGATATAGCACATATCCTCATTTCCCATCTTACGGCACTCGTCGAGAATGTTGAGAAGCTTATCGCTCTCATCGTAGAGGTCGTGTACACAGTATGCATTATCCCAGAAAATTCTGAAATCTGCTGCCGCGGGCTTTAAGGATGCAAGCTTTTTTACTACATCGTCAGAGAATGTGATGCCCGTGGGATTTGAGTATTTCGGAACGCACCAGATACCCTTTACGGAAGCGTCATTTTCGACGTACTTCTTCACCTCATCCATATCCGGACCTTCATTTGTCATTGCGATAGGAATCATCTTGATTCCAAAGCACTCGCATATTGAGAAGTGCCTGTCATATCCGGGAACTGGGCAAAGGAACTTGACCTCAGAAAGCTGAGACCATGGAGTATTTCCCAAAACGCCGTGAGTTACAGAACGGGAAACCATATCAAACATCATTGTAAGACTTGCGTTTCCGCCAACGATAACTTCACTTGTCTTAACACCGAGCATATCGGCAAAAATTTTCTTCATTTCAGGAAGTCCGTCGAGTCCGCCGTAGTTTCTTACGTCGGGAGTTACATCAGAGACGTCCTCACTCTTTGAAATAACACTCAAAAGTCCCTCTGAAAGGTCAAGCTGATTCGGTGCAGGCTTTCCTCTTGACATATCAAGCTTGAGTCCGCGTGCAACATATTCAGCATACTTTTTTGAAAGCTCATCACGGAGCGCAATCATCTGATCTTTTGAAAGGCTCTTATACGAAATCTTTTCCATAATATATTCTCCTAAAAATAAATTACAATAATTTGCCTGTGCATCTCGGGAACGGAAGCACGTCACGGATGTTTGAAATGCCCGTGAGGTACATAATGAGACGCTCAAAGCCGAGGCCGTAACCTGCATGCTTTACACCGCCAAAGCGACGGAGATTCAAATACCACTCATAATCCTCACGCGGAAGCTTCATCTCTTCCATCTTGGCAAGAAGAACATCGTATCTCTCCTCACGCTGACTTCCACCAATAAGCTCGCCGATTCCCGGAACGAAAAGGTCCATAGCGGCAACGGTCTTTCCGTCATCGTTCTGGCGCATATAGAATGCCTTTATTTCCTTCGGGTAGTTTATAAGGAACATCGGCTTCTTCATAATCTCTTCGGTGAGGAAACGCTCATGCTCTGTCTGAAGGTCGCACCCGAAGAATACGGGATATTCAAACTTATCCTTGTACTGTTCGAGAATTTTGATGCCCTCAGCATATTCCATAACTCCGAAATCAGAGTTTGCAACAAGCTCAAGGCGTTCGATAAGTCCTTTATCAACAAAGTTATTAAAGAACTCCATTTCTTCCTTGCAGTTATCGAGAACGTGTCTGATAACGTACTTGACCATAGCCTCTGCAAGTTCCATATCGTCGTTTATATCAGCAAAAGCTATTTCAGGCTCTATCATCCAGAACTCTGCCGCATGACGCGCCGTATTTGAATTTTCCGCACGGAAGGTAGGACCAAATGTATATGTCTTTCCAAAAGCGAGAGCAAACGTCTCAGCCTCAAGCTGGCCTGAAACGGTAAGGCTTGCTTCCCTGCCGAAAAAGTCAGTTGAATAGTCAACCTTTCCGTTATCATCCCTCGGCGGATTTTCCATATCGAGAGTTGTTATCTTGAACATCTCGCCCGCACCTTCACAGTCACTTCCTGTGATTATCGGTGTGTGTGCGTACACAAATCCGCGTTCGTTGAAGAACTTGTGAATAGCATAGGCAGCCTCACTTCTCACTCTGAATACAGCTGAGAATGTGTTTGTCCTCGGACGGAGATATGTTATCGTTCTCAAAAACTCGAGAGAGTGGCGTTTCTTCTGAAGCGGATAATCAGGAGCAGACTCTCCTTCAACCACAACTTCGTCGGCCTTGATTTCAAAGGGCTGCTTTGCCTCAGGAGTAAGCACAAGTGTACCCTTTACAACCACAGCGCTTCCGACATTGAGGTGAACAAGCTCAGAAAAATTCGCGATCTTATCATCTATAACGACCTGAACGCTCTTGAAAAATGAGCCATCATTAAGCTCCATAAAGCCGAAAACTTTGGAATCACGTACTGTACGAATCCAACCACCTACAGTAACCTGTTTTCCACCAAAGCTCTCAGGCGAAGAATACAGTTCTTTTACATTTGTAAGCTTCATTTCTTTCAACTCCAATTATACAAAACTACATACTATATATTAAAGCATAAATTTGCCAAAAAGTCCATAGTAAACTTTACAAAAACACTCTTATTTTTTTAATATTTTCCTATGTTTTTTCAAAATTTTACATAAACAAAAATGAATTTATCGAATAACTTCACGGAATACTTATTATGTACGTTGAAAGTATAAAAATAAGGAGTTGATAAAATGCTTGATAAACTTGCTCTTTTGCTCACAATTGTCGGTGCTCTCAACTGGGGTTCAATAGGGATTTTTCAATTTGACATCGTCGCCGCAATTTTCGGCGGGCAGGACGCACTTTTAAGCCGAATCATCTTTACCCTTGTCGCAATAGCAGGTATATGGTGCATCTCCCTTTTCTTCCGCGACAGTGCAGCAGGCAGAACTCACCATCCGGATTAAAATAGCGTACAAAAAAGGAACAGACGAGTACGTCTGTTCCTTAAAATTTTATTTAGAGAGCTTTTACGATTTCTTCTGTATCCTTTGCTATCATAAGCTCTTCGTTTGTCGGGATTACAAAAATCTTTACCTTTGAGTCGGCAGCAGAAACATCCGCTTCCTTGCCGCGAACCTTGTTCTTCTCAGCATCCATCTTAACGCCCATATATTCAAGACCGGAGCAGATTTCCTCGCGGAGATCTGTTGAGTTTTCACCGATACCTGCAGTAAATACGATAGCGTCAACACCGCCCATAGCAGTTGAGTATGCACCTATGAACTTCTTTACCTCGTAGATGAACTTATCAAGAGCAAGACGTGCGCGCTCGTTTCCGTTTGCAGCAGCCTCATCAAGGTCGCGGAAGTCAGAGCTTACGCCCGAGATACCGAGAACACCTGACTTTTTGTTGAGGATGTTGTTCATCTCCTTGATGTCGTAGCCGTAGCGACCCATAAGGTACTCAAGGATTGTAGCATCAATATCACCTGCGCGTGTTCCCATGAGGAAGCCTGCGAGCGGGCCAAGACCCATACTTGTATCCTGGCACTTTCCGTCAACTACTGCAGAAAGTGAGGAGCCGTTGCCAAGGTGACAGCAGATTACGCGGCTGTGCTCAGGGTTTCCGAGCATATCAATCGCGCGTGCAGAAACATATCTGTGGCTTGTGCCGTGGAAGCCGTAGCGACGTACATCGTCCTTTTCATAGTACTCATACGGAATCGGATAGATGTATGCCTTTGGCGGCATTGTCATATGGAAAGCAGTATCGAAAACTGCAACCTGCGGAGTTTTCGGCATAACCTTCTGGCAAGCTCTGATACCCATAAGGTTTGCAGGGTTATGGAGCGGGCCGAGCGGAATACACTTTTCAATTGCAGCGATGCAAGTGTCGTCGATAAGGCAGCTTGCAGTGAATTCCATACCGCCGTGGAGAACTCTGTGTCCAACTGCAGCAATTTCGTCAGTAGATGCTATAACGCCGTCCTTTGGATCGACGAGAATATCAAGAACAGACTGAATAGCCTCAGCATGTGTGGGCATTGCAATGTCAACCTTGACATCATCTTTGCCTGGAACCTTGTGTGTGAGACGTCCGTCAATGCCTATACGCTCGCAAAGACCCTTTGCAAAAACCTCTCCACCCTCAGACTCCATAAACTGGTACTTGAGCGAGGAGCTTCCTGCGTTAATAACGAGAATTTTCATAATTTATTGCCTCCGTAAAATAATTTGTTTAGTTTACTTGAAAAATCGTTGTTTTGCGGTTAGAATATAAAAAAGATATTTCTGAAAACACTTTGTTTATTTTATCCCATTATTTGTTATTTTGCAAGACCTTTTTCACTTTTTCAGAAAAGGATGTGAAAGATTTGAAGATTTTCGGAATAATCTGCGAGTATAACCCTTTTCATAACGGCCATCTCTACCAGATAGAGCAGACAAAAAAAGCAGGTGCAGACGGTATCGTCTGCATTATGAGCGGCAATTTCGTTCAACGCGCCGAATGTGCCGTTATGAAAAAAGAAGCACGTGCAGAAGTTGCAATAAAGTGCGGTGCAGATCTTGTCATCGAGCTTCCGCTCCCCTATTCAATCGCATCGGCGGAGCGCTTCGCACGCGGCGGTATTTCGATTCTCAACTCTCTCGGCACCGTATCGGGACTCTCTTTCGGCGCAGAAACAGATGACGCAAACAAACTGACAAGCGTTGCAAAACTCTTACTTGACTCATCCTTTGACTCCGAGATTATCAAAGAATACAAAAAGGGCGTTTCTTTTCCTACCGCGCGCTATAACGCACTTAAAAAGCATAATCCCGAGCTCTCAAAAATCCTGAAAACGCCGAACAACATCCTTGCAGTTGAATACATAAAAGCGCTTTTGACACTGAAATCCGAAATCGTGCCGCTTCCTATACTTCGCAAAGGCGCCGCACACGATACAGAGTGCGAAAACGGCGATTTTTCCTCTGCATCACATATACGCGAACTGATTTTTGCAGATAAGGATGTTTCTCATCTTCTTCCAGATACTTCATACGAAAAATTCGTCGAGGAAAAGATTTGTGGTCGCGCACCTAACAACCGTTCCGAATTTGACCGTGCAGAACTTGCCTCGCTCAAGCGTCTTTCCGCCTCAGATTTTCTTAAGTACAGCGATGTATCTGAGGGTCTTGATTCTCGTCTTTATGATGCAGTTTCAAGAAGCGCACAGCTTTGCGACGCTGTTACTCTTGCAAAAACAAAAAGATATACACACTCAAGAATCCGTCGCATCTTCTTAAACGCATTTCTTGACGTTGATTCCTCTTTTGCAGAAGAGAAACCTCCATACGCGAGAATTCTTGCCTTTAACGAAACCGGCAGAAAAATCGTCAAAGCTTCAAAAAAGACATCGGACATACCCATAATAACGCGTCCGTCATCCATAAAAAACGAAGACAAAAAAGCCCAAGACTTCTTTGCCCTCGAAAGACGCGCAGATGATATCTATTCTCTTTTTTCTCCCTCACCGCAAAAACAAGGAAATACACTCACTTCTTCACCAAAGCTTATATCAGTCAAGTAAAGAAACGAGTTCCTTAAAACGTTCACCGCGCACCATAAAGTTTTTGAATAAATCAAACGATGCGCACGCAGGAGACAATGTGACAATATCGCCGTCTGTTGCAATGCGCGACGCGGTAGTTACCGCATCCTCAAAACTCTCACAAACAGTTATAGGAAGCTTATTTGCATCAAAGCCTGCACTCGACTCGACTGCGGCTTTGATTTTTTTTGCCGTTGCGCCAACCAAAACAAGCGACTTTACATACTTCTGACAAGCTTCACCGAGGACATCAAACGGCACTTTTTTATCGTATCCGCCAGCTATAAGAATTACCTTCCTGTCAAAAGCACGAAGTCCTGCAATGGTCCTCGTGGGACTCGATGCGATCGAATCGTTATAATACCTGACTCCGCGGAGTGTTCGCACAAGCTCCATTCTATGCTCAACTCCGCCAAAGTTCTTCGCCACAAAAATGATATCGTCCGTCTCGACAAAGCCTTCCGTTGCCGCGATTGCCGCCATGTAATTTTCCACATTGTGCATTCCGGGTATCTTGATATCGGAAACAGCAAGAATCTTTTCGCTCTTTTCTCCCTGTCTTCTGACGATATATCCCAATTCAAGACAGTAACCGTCAGAAAGCAGCTTGCTTGAAGAGAACATAACCGCGCGATTGGGTATCTCTCTTGAAATTTCGTTTGTTTTGTCGTTATCGAAATTCAGAACAACTCTGCCAACGGAATTTTTGTAGATATCCTTTTTAGCGTCGGTATATTCATCCATGGACTTGTGCATATCAAGGTGGTTTGGAGTTATGTTTGTTATGACTGAAACGTCAGGACTGTGCTTTATGTTCATAAGCTGGAAGGATGAAAGCTCAATAACCGCAAAATCGTCAGCTGTCATGTCGTTTACTTCAGGCAGAAGCGGATTTCCGATGTTTCCGCCAACAAAAGTCCTCTTTCCAGCCTGTCTTAAAAGCTCTCCGATTATCGTGGTTGTTGTTGTCTTTCCGTCACTTCCTGTTATGCCGATACTTTTGCACGGACAAAGACTTAAAAACTGCTCCATTTCAGTTGTGATGAGAGCTCCGTTTTTCTCCGCCTCAAGAAGCTCAGGCACATCATATCGCATTCCGGGGGTTTTGAATATAATCTCGACTCCCGAAAGCTCTTTCAGGTAGTTATCGCCAAAAGAAAACTTTGCTCCTCCAAGGGAAAACTCATGAAGAATCTTTTGGTCGTGGTCTTCCTTTTTATCGCACACCAAAACAGAGGCATCGGCAGATAAGAGCAAGCGTATCAAAGGAATATTGCTTACTCCCATGCCGATGACAGCGCATTTTTTGTGTTTTACGAGATTATAAAAAGAATCCAAAGGTGCACTCATTTCAATCTCTCCGAAAATTTATTAGCCTTCGACAACAACGTCCTTTACAGCTTCGCGGAACGCATTATACTCTTCTTCAGTTCCGTTTACCGCAACAGTTACGGGCTTTGAATGGTCAACGCCGAAGATACCCATAATTGACTTTGCATCAGTTATATACTTGCCGGAAATTATGTCGATTTCGCACATGCACTTGCATGCTGCGTTAACAAAATCCTGAACCTCTTTGATTGTTGTGAGCTTGATGTTGAATTTGTACATAATTTGTGTCTCCTTTTCAAATTTTAGTTGCTATTTGTACTATATATAAAGTATAATATATTTAGATATTTTTTTCAACTGTTATTATTAATTTTAGGTGAATTTATGAATATTGCTTTTTTCACGCTCGGCTGTAAGGTTAACCAGTTTGAAACTCAGGCGTTGAGCGTTATTCTTTCAGAAAAAGGTCATAATGTGGTTTCTGATTTTGCAAAAGCCGACATCATCGTTGTCAACACCTGTACGGTCACTGCTTTAAGCAGCCAGAAATCCCGTCGTGCAATACGCCACCTCGCAAAAACATACGAGAATGCAAAAATCACAGTCTGCGGTTGTCTTTCGCAGATGACTCCCGAAAGCATCCGCGAAATACCCGGAGTTTTGCTTGTGTCGGGTACTGCTGATAAAGAAGCTTTTGCAAATCTTATAGATAAGCTTTATGAGGAGAGCTCAACCTCACCGGAAATTGACAATCCCCTGTCAAGACGCGAGTTTGAACTACTCCCTGCAGGCGGACTTCACGGTCACACACGCGCACTCTTGAAAATCGAGGACGGTTGCAGTAACTTCTGTACGTACTGCATAATCCCCTATACCCGCGGTCCTGTAAGATCCATGCCGATTGACAACGCGATTTGTGAGTGCAAAAAGCTCTCAAGTCTCGGATATAAGGAAATTGTTATAACAGGAATAGAGATTTCTTCCTACGGCAAAGATTTGACCCCGTCTCTTTCACTTGCTGATTTAGTGGCAACACTATGCAAGGAGTTTCCGGACATTCGATTCCGTCTCGGCTCCATTGAACCGAGAACCATAACCGAAAGTTTCTGTGTTAAGCTAAAAAGCTTTACAAACCTTTGTCCTCAATTTCACCTATCTCTACAGAGCGGATGCGATGCAACTCTCTCACGTATGCGAAGAAAATACGATACGGCGCGATTTTATGATTCCGTTTCTCTACTTCGTGAACATTTTGACTCCCCTGCCATTACGACAGACCTCATCGTCGGTTTCCCCGGAGAGGATGAAGTCGAGTTTGCCAAAACGCTTGAATTTATCAGAAAATGCAGTTTTTCGTCCATGCATATTTTCCCCTACTCAATGAGAAAAGGGACACCTGCCGCAAAGATGGAAGACCAAGTCACAAAATCAGAAAAATCACGTCGCGTCAAGGAAGCTTCTGCTGTTGCAAATGACCTCAAGGCCTCTTATCTCACATCCCGTATCGGAAAAGAAGAGTCTGTTCTCTTCGAGGAGCTTTCAGACGGTTTTTGGACCGGGTATGCAAAAAACTACACGAGAATATACTTAAAAAGCGCGAAAGACTTAAAGAACACCGTTCTTGATGTAAAAATCACCTCGCTCCACAACGACGGTCTTCTTGCAAGTGCAGATTAGTACACTACCAAAATATTATCAAAGGACTGTGGTTTATGTTTCAAAACATCATTTCTTCACTGAAAGACATAAAAAATCTGATCATACTTGAAAATGAACCTATGTCACGCCACACGACATTCAAAATCGGTGGTCCCGCAAAGCTTTTCCTTGAAGCCTCTGATATCAAAGCCATGAAAGAGGCACTTACAATACTCGCACGATTTGACATCTCACCGTTCATTCTTGGAAACGGCAGTAATCTTCTTGTTTCTGATGAGGGTTTTTGCGGGGTTGTACTTAAAAACTCCTGCAAAAATGTGACGGTCACAGAAAATACAGTTTTTGCGGAGTCAGGCGCTCTTCTCTCAACGGTTGCAAACGCAGCGCTGCGCACCTCCCTTACAGGACTTGAGTTTGCCCACGGCATACCGGGCACCGTAGGTGGTGCACTTGTTATGAACGCGGGTGCATACGGTGGAGAAATTTCACAGGTTCTCAAAAGTGCCACTTACTTCCACAACGGTGAGACCTTTACCATAAACGGTGATGAGCACGATTTTGGTTACCGCCAAAGCATTTACAAAAATCATCCGGAATTCACTGTCCTTTCTGCTGAGTTTGAGCTTGCGCGAGGCAACAGTGATGAGATTTCGGAGCGTATGCATGACCTTGCGCATCGCCGTCGGGAAAAGCAGCCACTTGAGTTCCCGAGTGCCGGAAGCACATTCAAGCGTCCCGAAGGACATTTTGCGGGAGCGTTAATTGAACAGAGCGGACTCAAAGGCTATGCAATAGGCGGTGCCGAGGTTTCCAAAAAGCACGCAGGCTTTATAATAAACCGTGGCGGTGCTACAGCAGACGACGTTCTCCGTCTTATAGACCATATAAAAGAGACGGTATACCGTGACCACGGCGTTGAACTCGAATGTGAAATCTGCTTTATTAAGGGGGGATAAATAAGATATGGATTTTTATATAATTTCAGGTATGTCGGGCGCAGGAAAAAGCAAGGCAGTTTCAGTTTTGGAGGATATGGGCTTTTACTGTGTTGACAATATGCCACCCGAGCTTATTCCGAAGTTTGCGGAAATGTGCATTGCCGCAAACAGCCGTTTTGCACATGTTGCACTTGTCACAGACATCCGCTTGGGTCTTGATTTTTCAGAGCTGTTTTCTGCTCTTGACAGTATAAAAACGCTTGACTGTAACTACAAAATAATATATCTTGAAGCATCTACAGACGTCATTATAAAGCGCTACAAGGAAACTCGCAGACGTCACCCGCTCTTCACTGAAGGAACGCCCATTGAAAAAATTATTGAATCAGAAAGTGAAATGCTTTCTGTTGTACGAGCAAAGGCAGACTATATCATCGACACATCTTCCCTTTCAGCTCCTGCGCTCCGGGAGCGTCTTCTTGAGTTTTTTGAAGGAGCTCAGCTTCGCGATCAGTCAATGATCGTCAACGTTTCTTCATTCGGCTTCAAATACGGTATTCCCGTTGATGCGGACCTTGTTTTTGACGTCCGTTTTCTCCCAAACCCATATTATGTAATTTCGCTCCGTGAGCTTACAGGGCTTGATTCCGAAGTTTTTGACTATGTTATGAAATGGCCTCAAACAGGCGAATTTCTCTCCCATATCAAAAACCTTCTCACCTTCCTTCTCCCGCACTACGTCGAAGAAGGAAAAACCTCACTCAATATTGCAATCGGATGCACAGGCGGAAAGCACCGTTCTGTAGCACTCTGCGAGGAAATAGGCAAATTTATTTCCGATAACGGATATAAAGCTGTGCGTATGCACCGCGATGCAAAAAGATAGAAGATAAAAGGAATGCGTTTATGACTTTTTCGGCACAGATAAAAGAAGAGCTTTCTTCTATACCTATCAAAACTCCGAAGTGTGCACTTGCGGAGTTTTGCGGTATGGTCTTTTTTTCAAACACAACAACTCTTGAACGCATCAAAATAACTACAGAAAACAAAAATGTTGCGCACAGAGCATCGTGGCTTGCAAAAAGTCTTTTCGGCTTTGATTTTGACAGAAAAATCACTCCTCTGACCGCAACAAAAAAGTTCAATCTCATCATAGAATCAAAAGCAAAGCTAAAGGACATTTTTGATGCCTTTGGCTTCAGCACAGAGACCTCATCCTCACTGCGTCTCAATGCTGCTATCGTGGAAAGTGACGATGAGCGTTCAGCGTTTTGCAGAGGTGCTTTTCTTACCGGTGGCTCGGTTACTGACCCGAAGCTCCGCTATCACCTTGAGCTCGTCACCTCGCATAACATCCTTACGCGCGAGGTGGTTTCTTTGCTTCTCGAGCTTGACCTTTCCGCAAAAACCGCTTCACGCAAATCGAACAACATTATATACTTCAAGGAAAGCACGCAGATTGAGGATTTTCTCACAAGAATCGGCGCTCCTCTCTCAACCATAGAGCTTATGCAGGCAAAGCTTTATAAGGATGTTCGCAACAATACAAACCGCCAGGTAAACTGTGAATATGCTAACCTTACGCGTACGGCAGACGCTGCTAAAATACACATTCTTGCTATCAAGAAGCTCAAGAGTGACGGAAAGTACGATTCTCTCTCGGATAAACTCAAAGAGGCCGCAGAGCTTCGCCTTGCTTATCCCGAGGACTCACTCAACACCCTCGTTTCGTACACGAACGGCGAGATAACAAAATCAGGACTCAATCACAGACTCAACAAGCTCGTTGAGCTTTCACGAGAAAATACAACACGAAAGGAACAACACCGATGAGTGGCTTTGCACATCTGCATGTACATAGTGAATACAGCTTGCTCGACGGCGCATGTCGAATCAACCGGGTTTGCGAACACGCAAAGAATCTCGGTCAGGAAGCTATTGCCATAACAGACCACGGTGTTATGTTCGGTGTTATAGATTTTTACCGTGCCGCAAAGGCAGCAGGCATAAAACCCATTATCGGATGTGAAGTTTATGTTGCTCCGCGCTCAATGACCGATAAGGAAGGCTCAACTGACCGCGAGCCTGCACATCTAGTTCTCCTTTGCAAAAATGAAACCGGATACAAAAACCTCATATATATCGTCAGCCGTGCATTTATCGACGGATTTTACGGAAAGCCACGAATCGACCTTGAGCTTCTTGCAAAGCATAGTGACGGTTTAATCGGCCTTTCCGCCTGTCTTGCAGGCACTATTCCCCGCCTTATCCTTCGCGGAGAGATTGATGAAGCACGCTCATACGCCCTTAAGCTCAACAGCATCTTGGGCGAAGGTAACTTCTACCTTGAAATTCAGGACCACGGTATTGACGAGCAGAAAACAGTTAACCGTGAAATAATAAAGCTTTCAGAGGAAACAGGGATCCCACTTGTCGCCACAAACGACGCGCATTATATCTCACGCGAGGATGCCTATATGCAGGATGTTCTTATGTGCGTCCAGATGAACAGACTTCTTGACGACCCAACACGTATGAAGTTTGCAACAGATGAGTTCTACATCAAGAGCGAAGATGAAATGCGCTCACTCTTCCCCTCACATCCCGAGGCACTTGAAAACACAGTAAAGATTGCTGATATGTGCAATCTTGAATTTGAATTTGGCAAACATCATCTTCCGCAATATGACACGCCGGGTGAGTTTGCAAACTCGCTTGAATACCTTACAAAACTTGTACACGACGGTTTTGCAAGGCGTTATCCCGATGCTCCTGAGTCCTTCCGCGAGCGTATGACCTACGAGCTTGATATGATTGCTCAGATGGGCTATGTCGATTATTTCCTTATTGTCTGGGACTTTATAAACTACGCCAAAAGCCAGGACATTCCCGTAGGGCCGGGGCGTGGCAGTGCCGCAGGAAGCATTGTTTCGTACTGTCTCGGCATAACGGATATTGACCCGATGAAATACAACCTCTACTTTGAGCGTTTCCTCAACCCTGAAAGAATCAGCATGCCCGATATCGATGTCGACTTCTGCCAGGAAAGACGGCAGGAGGTTATTGACTACGTTGTAAGAAAATACGGAGAAAACCGTGTCGCACAGATTGTAACCTTCGGTACAATGGCCGCAAAAGGCTCAATCCGTGATGTTGCAAGGGTTATGAACATACCCTATAACGAGGCAGATGCCATTTCAAAGAGCGTACCAAACGAACTCCACATAACGCTTCAAAGTGCGCTTAAATCGTCAAACCAGCTCCGTGAGTTCTACGATGCCGATGAACGCTACAAAAAGCTTATCGACACGGCAACTGTTCTTGAGGGAATGCCGCGAAACTGTTCAACACACGCCGCAGGCGTTGTTATCACAAAAGATGATGTATCCTCATACGTCCCTCTCTCAACAAACGACGAAGCTATTGTTACACAGTTTACTATGGTAACACTTGAAGAGCTCGGTCTTTTGAAAATGGACTTTTTGGGACTTCGAAACCTCACGGTTTTGCACGATGCAGAATCACTTGTCCGTCTTAAGAATCCGGATTTTTCAATTTCAAGCATCCCCGACAATGATACCTTCACCTTCGCCGAGCTTTCAAAGGGCGATACCGCAGGCGTATTCCAGCTCGAGAGCCAGGGTATGACCTCTGTTGTAGTGAAGATGAAGCCGCAGTCAATTGAAGATATAACTGCAATTGTTGCTCTTTACCGTCCGGGTCCGATGGACTCTATCCCCCACTATATAGCTTCAAAGCAAAACCCCGAAAACATCAAGTACCTCCACCCAATGCTCCGTGACATCCTTGAGGTTACGTATGGCTGTATTGTATATCAGGAGCAGGTTATGGATATTTTCCGTAAGCTTGCAGGTTTTTCACTCGGCCGCGCTGATATGGTTCGCCGCGCCATCTCCAAGAAGAAAGAAAAAGACCTTCTCCGCGAGCGCAAAAACTTTATTTACGGCAATGAGGAGGACAATATCCCGGGTGCTATCAAAAACGGCATTCCCGAGGATGTTGCGAACAAGATATTTGATGAAATTGTCGCATTTGCAAACTATGCATTCAACAAGGCTCACGCCGCTTCCTATGCGTTTATAACGTACCAGACGGCATATATGAAGTTTAATTATCCGCGAGAATATATGGCGGCACTTCTCACATCTGTCCTTAATGACTCCGGTAAGCTTGCTGCATATTTCGAGGTCTGCAGTGATATGGGCATAAACGTTCTTCCGCCTGACATCAATGAGTCGCGTGACAACTTCACGGTAAGCGGAGACAACATCCGTTTCGGTCTTGCCGCAGTCAAGAATGTAGGACGCGAGTTTGTAAAATCCGTTACGGAGGAAAGAATACGAAACGGCAACTTTACTTCCCTTCGCGATTTCTGCACAAGAATGCACAACAGAGGTCTTAATAAACGAGCACTTGAAAATCTCATTAAATGCGGCACATTTGACAGTACAGGTGCAAACCGCGCACAGCTTCTTCAGATTTATGACAGCATACTGACAAGCATTTCATACACAAAAAGCAAGACGATCGAAGGTCAGTTTGACTTGTTCTCCATGGTCTCAGATTCAGAGCCCGTTATTTCTGCAGGTGAAGATATACTTCCACAAATTTCTGAGTACCCTAAAAAGACGATACTCGCCTTTGAACGTGAAACGCTTGGTGTGTACCTTTCCGGTCATCCGCTTGATGACTACGCAGAGCTTCTCCGGAAGCTCAAGACGGAAAGCATTTCAAACGTGCTTGATACAGAAAAGCACAGCGACGGTGATTTTGTTACAGTTGCCGCATGTGTTTCATCAATCCGCCTTAAAACAACAAAGAACAACTCCACTATGGCTTATGCCATTTTTGAAGGTACTATAAGCTCGGTCGAGGGTATTATCTTCCCGAAGATCCTTGAAAAATACCGCGATGTCTTAAGGGAGGACGCAATAGTCATTGTCAAAGCTCGAATAAGCACACGTGATGACTCTCCCCCTCAGCTTATATGCGATGAGATACACCACATTTCAGAGTACGAGCATATTGATACAGCAGAAGAAACAAACAAAAAGCTCTATCTGCGTATCAAAGATGAAGATTGTGATAACGCCCGTGCAGTACGTGCGATTATCTCAGCGCTTCCCGGAAAGCTTGAGACTATTCTCTACTTTGAAAGCACAAAAAAGAAGCTCCGCACATATATCTCTGAAGACGTTGCTGTATATACCCGTCTTCGCGAAATTCTCGGAGCAGATAACGTTGTTCTGAAATAATTACTTTGAGAGGTTTTTGTATGTCACAGATTAAAACAATTGGTGTTCTTACAAGCGGTGGCGACGCACCGGGTATGAACGCGGCTATCCGCGCTGTTGCAAGAGCAGCAGCCTACCATGGAATTTCGTGCCTCGGTATCCGTCGCGGATACAACGGACTCATAAACGGCGATGTTGTTGAGCTTAACGCAAGAAGCGTCAACGGTATAATTTCAAAAGGCGGAACTATGCTCTTTACCGCACGCTGCCCCGAGTTTATGACGGAGGAAGGTCTCAAAAAAGCAACATCAACCTGTAAATACCTCGGCATTGACGGTATTGTAGCAATCGGCGGTGACGGCACCTTCCGCGGTGCGCGCGATCTTGCAGGTGCAGGTATCCGTACCATCGGCATTCCCGCAACAATTGATAACGATATCGCCTCAACAGAATACAGCATTGGCTTTGACACCGCCTGCAACACGGCACTTGATGCGATTGACAAGCTCCGCGATACTATGCAGTCGCACGAGCGTTGCTCGGTTGTTGAGGTTATGGGACACAACGCAGGACATCTCGCGCTTTACGTTTCTATCGCGTGCGGTGCACAGGCTGTGCTAGTCCCCGAAAAGCCGTTTGACTTCCAGCGTGACGTTGTTGATAAAATCCGCGCAGGACGCATCAACAAGCGTTCGCACTACATCATCATCCAGGCAGAGGGTGTTGGCAGTTCAATCGACATTACAAACCGCATAATCGAAGAAACAGGCATTGATACACGCCTTACTATTCTCGGTCACATCCAGAGAGGTGGCAGCCCGACGGCACGAGACAGAGTTATGGCAAGCCGTTTTGGTGAATATGCCGTCCGCACACTTATCTCGGGAAAAACAAACCGTGTTGTCTGCTCAAAGGACACCGAAGTTTTCGATATTGACATAGACGAAGCTCTCGGGATGAAAAAAGGACTCAAAGAAGATATGTATGTTACATCAAAGGTAATGTCTATTTAATATACAAAAAATACCCGATACCGTTGGGTGAACGGCATCGGGTATTTTTTATTCTTCAATTGTCGGGTTGCTACCTTTTACTACGGCTGTTTTGAACTGCTTTCTTGATTCTCTCGTTTCATTAAGTGCCTGCTCAATAACATCCTCAAGACGTCTTAATGTATCCTCTGCATAGTCGTTTGCAGCACGGCGAAGTTCTTTTGCCTTGGTCTCCGCCATATTAACAAGCTCGTTTGCCTTCTGTTTTGTTGAAATAACAATCTCATCCTCTGCGACCATGTGACGTGCGCGCTCCTCTGCAGCTGCTTTTATCGCATCCGCTTCACGCTTTGCCTGAAGAAGGATTTCGTTTCTGTTTTCAACAATTGTTCTTGCCTGCTCCAAATCTTTTGGAAGGTTTTCACGGATTTCATCTATTAAGTTAAGAAGTTTTTCGCGCTCAATGACACACTTTTCAGCTCCAAAAGGAATTGCCCATGCGTCAGAAACCGCATCATACAGCATATTTACGAGTTCTTCGATTCCACTTGCCATAGTTATTCTCCCTTCAACAATCTTTTCCTAACGTCAGAAAGTATCTCTTCACTCACGAATTCAGAAATATCTCCTCCAAGAGAGCAAATCTCACGGACTACGCTCGAGGAAAGATATAAATGCCCTTCCGATGTCGGCAAGAATAAGGTTTCAAGCTTGCAGTTGAGCTTTCGGTTAATAAGCGCCATCTGGAATTCCGTTTCAAAATCGCTCACAGCACGAAGCCCCTTTATAAGTACGCAGTCTCCAATATCTTTCACCCAATCTGCAAGGAGACCGTCGGAATACCTGACCTCTACATTTTCAAGAGACTTTGTGCAGCGTTTGAGAAAATCGCATCTCTCCTCCAGGGAGAATGTTGCGTTTTTCTTTTTATTTACCATTGCAACAACGACAACCTTGTCAAAAATTGACGCTGCTCGTTCGATGATGTCGAGATGACCTTTTGTTACCGGGTCAAAGCTACCCGGGTAAACTGCAACCTTCATACCTGCACCTCATCACACTTAAAGCTTTCTGATTATGGTGAGCTTAACTCTTCCGTATTTATATTCCTTTACTGCATACTCCGTTTCAGGGAAACCTTCAATACTTGAAAGAGCATCTGTTTCACATACTATTATACCACGGTTTGACAATATGTCAAATAATCTTATCTTTTCGAGCGCTTTTTCCATGGCTCCGCTCCCGTAAGGCGGATCGAGGAAAATTACATCAAACTTGTTCTTTTTCTGTAAAAAATCAGAATAATCACTCAAAATCACGGATATTTCTTCAGAAAAACCGCAAGTTTTGACATTTTCTTTAATTATGTCCGTTGCCTTTCTCGAAGAGTCAACCGCAACAGCTCTTGCGGCACCGCGGCTTACCGCCTCAATTGCAAGCTGACCGCTTCCCGAGAACAAATCGAGAACTGTTCTGCCTTCAAGCTCAAACTGAATGATATTGAAAATCGATTCTTTTACTTTTGCGGTTGTCGGCCTTGTCGCCTCTCCCTCAAGAGTTTTAAGAATTCTTCCTCTCGCGATTCCTGAAACAACTCTCATTATCTGTCCCCCTCTCTGTGATAGTGGCTATATACTGCCTGTGCACTGTTTTCAGGTAAAACCTCTGATAACTCAGAAGCACTCGCTTTTTTTATCGCAGCGATACTCTTAAACTTCAAAAGAAGGTCCTCAGCGCGTTTTTTACCTATTCCGGGAATCTCCGTGAGCTCACTTGAAAGTGCTTTCTTTTCACGTAGCTTTCTGTGATACATTATGGAGAATCTGTGTACCTCCTCCTGAACAGAGCATATAAACCTGAACACCGCAGGGTTTGCGGTTATACCTATTTCGCTTCCGTCCGCACGGACAATCGCACGTGTTGCGTGCTTGTCGTTTTTTACCATACCAAAAACCGGTATATCAAGGCAAAGTGAGCCAAGCACCTCCTCAACCGCTCTGACCTGTGTTATTCCGCCGTCAAGAAGCAGCAAATCAGGCTTATTGGCAAACTTCTCATCTCTGTCTCTGTATCTCACAAAACGCCTTGAAATCGCCTCGCTCATTGCGCGCGGGTCATCCTGACCAACTACCGTCTTAATCTTGAATTTTCTGTACTCGCTTCTTGCAGGAGCCCCGTTTGTGAAAACCACCATACCTGCAACGGTTTCACTCCCCGACGTATTTGAAATATCGTATGACTCGATTCTTCTCGGAGTTTCGTTCAGCGCAAGTATCTTTTTGAGATCCTCAAGGATTCTGTTTTGTCTCTCTGCTTTGTTTATCACGGAAAGCGCCTTTTCTTCGGCATTCTTTTCTGCCATTTTTACAAGCTCAAGCTTCTCCCCGCGCTTTGGACATGTGATATACACACGTCTGCCGGAAAGTTCGCCGAGCCACTTTTCCATCTCATCTCTGGACGGAATATCATACGGGAGATATATTTCCTTCGGAAAACGCGTTCGGCCTGAATAATACCTCGTTACAAACTCTTCCAGAAGCTCAGGAAAGTCCGCATACACCGGCGTATCTGTTATCTTTGTTTCGCTATCCAGCAGGTTCCCGTCGATGTAGTGAAGAATTGAAAACGCGGTTTTGTTCTCACCTACATAAAGTGCAAACACATCCGTATCCGCAAGAAGCCCTGATATAATCTTTTGCTTTGTTGAAAGTGCACCAAGTGATTTAATTTCGTCACGAATCTTTCCCGCTCTTTCAAACTCAAGGTTGTCTGATTCCTTTTGCATCTCATTCTGAAGAAAGCGGATAACTTCCTCCGTCTTTCCCGAAAGAATCATACAAGCGCGGCGAATTCTGTCATTATACTCTTCTTTTGAAATCTTGCCCGCACAGAGCGCATCACACCTACCTATGTGGCTATTGAGACACGGTCTTCCACGCCCAATATCCTGCGGAAACTTTTTCTTGCAGGTAGGAAGCTTCAATATTTCACATACTGTATCTATCGCGCGTTTTGACTCCACTCTTCCGCCGTACGGACCAAAATACTCTGCTCCGTCCTCAAGCGGTTTTGAAACGATTGAAAAGGAGGGGTATTCTTCTTTTACCGAAAGCCTTATTGACGGATATCCCTTGTCATCTTTAAGCAGAATGTTGTATTTTGGCTTATGCCTTTTTATAAGAGAGTTTTCAAGCACGAGTGCCTCGAACTCGGTATCTGTTATGATATAGTCGAAATTGTTTATTTGAGATACCATAAGGCGGGTTTTGAGGTTATGGGAAGAGTTATTCCTGAAATACGAATTTACCCTGTTGTAGAGTTTTTTCGCCTTTCCGACGTATATAACCTCGCCCCTTTTATCGAGCATTATATAAACACCCGGCTTTTGCGGAAGCCTCAGTGCCTTTTCCTTTGGAGTCATTACATTCACCTGCCTATAATAGTATAGACGGCAAAATTTGCCGTCTATACAAGTGAATTTGTTTTTATATTTCTTCTGAAAAATTGCTTGATACAAGTTCTGTCAATGCGACAAGCGCTTCGTCTTCATCTGCGCCGTCAGCAATGATTGTGACCTTTGTACCTTTTACAATACCAAGTGAAAGCACGCCGAGCAAGCTTTTTGCATTAACGCGACGCTCTTCTCTCTCGACCTGAATGCTGCACTTGAACTCGTTTGCCTTCTGAATGAAAAATGTAGCAGGGCGCGCACGCAACCCTATCTGGTTATTGATAATCACTTCTTTAGAACACATTTAGAACAATCTCCTCACAATTGTTTTACTTTTCACTCTATATATAATATCAAATTTGCCATATATAGTCAATGTTTTTTTGCAGACATGGGTATAAATGAGTTATATTCTCAATTCTGCAATCGTTACACCATCTTCACCCTCGCCATAAACACCGAGTCTCCACGATTTTATATGCGGATGAGTGCGCAGATATGCATGAACGGTCTTTTTGAGAACTCCTGTTCCCTTGCCGTGGATTATCGTTACAGTGTTGAGTTTTGCCAGAAATGCAGTATCAAGATACGATGAAAGCGTATATTCCGCTTCGTCTGATGTCATACCCCTAAGGTCGACCTCAGGCTTTATCGAAATATTGCGAAGCTCAGCTTTTTTCTTTGCAATAAACTCATTTACTGTCTTCTCACCGCTATGCTCTATGAGAGATACCTCTTCAGGCTTTGCGGTAACCTTCATTATTCCTGCCTGGATGGTAAGAGCCCCTGTCTTTTCTGAAATCTCAAGCACAGTACCCTGAAGTCCCAGCTCTACGAGTTCAACCGTATCTCCTGCCCTGAGCTTTCTCGGGAGCGGCTTTGCCGTAGGTCTTGCCTTTGCACGGAAGACCTTCTTTTCAGCTTCTGAGAGTCCGTGCATAAGCTCGTTTCTCGCCTCATTGATTCGGTTTCGGTCTGCCTTTTTTGACTCAAGCTTTCTGATTTCCTTTATCTCATCAAGCGCACGCTCTGCGGATTCACGCGCATCCTTAAGGATTTTTTCGGCATCCTCGCGAGCTTTTTCTATGACTTCAATTTTTCTCTTTTCAAGTTCTTCTTCAAACTTGCGGCTTTTTTGTCTTCTCTGCTCGGCATCCTCACGAAGCTCGTTTGCGCGGCTGATTTCCGTATCAAGCTTTTTCTGCTTATCCTCAAGGCGTGAGAGAATCTCATCAAAGCGTTTGTCCTCACGCTCGACAAGTGACTCCGCTCCCTCTATTATATTCTTCGGAAGCCCCAAACGCTCAGAAATTGCAAAAGCATTGCTTTTTCCCGGAATACCCACAAGAAGGCGGTATGTCGGCTTCAAGGTGCTGACATCAAACTCACAGCTTGCATTTTCAACTCTATCGGTAATAAGCGCGAAGCTTTTAAGTTCTGCATAGTGGGTTGTTGCAACTGTCTTTGCGCCCATTGCTCTTACGTATTCGATTATTGATACGGCAAGAGCAGCACCCTCTATCGGATCTGTTCCTGCGCCGAGCTCGTCAAACAATACAAGCGATTTATTGTCTGCATTCTTTATTATCTCAACGATATTTTTCATGTGTGATGAGAAAGTCGAAAGTGACTGCTCGATGCTTTGCTCATCGCCTATATCCGCATAAATCGTGTCAAAAACCGAAACCTCACTTCCATACTCACAAGGGATATGCATACCGCATTCCGCCATAAGAGTAAGAAGACCAACAGTTTTAAGTGAAACCGTTTTTCCGCCCGTGTTCGGTCCTGTTATTACAAGAGTATCAAAGGTGCGTCCTAAAGACACTGATATCGGGACAGTTTTTTCCTTATCAAGAAGCGGATGTCTCGCCTTTATAAGATTTATCTCTCCCTTATCGTTTACCACCGGTGCCTCTGCCTTTTGTGCATACGAAAGCTTTCCCATCGCAAATATAAGGTCAAGGCGCGAAAGTACTTCAAAGTTAGTTGAAATTCCGTTTGAGAATTCCGCGACTTCAGAAGAAAGTTGCGCAAGGATGCGTTCTATCTCTTTCTTCTCTTCTGCGTGAAGCTCACGTATTGTATTGTTGAGCTCAACAACCGAAACAGGCTCTATAAATACGGTTGCACCCGTTGATGATATATCGTGGACAAGACCTTTTATCTCGCCCTTGAACTCACTTTTAACCGGGACAACATACCGCCCCGAGCGCTGGGTTATAATAGCCTCCTGAAGATGCTTTGAGTGAGTTGGAGAGGATATGATATTTAAGAGAACCTCGCGGATTTTCTCACCGCTTCTGCGGATTTTTCTACGAATGGACAAAAGCTCCTGAGATGCACCGTCAGCAATCTCCTCAGGGCTTATTATCGCATCACGGATTTTATCCTCTAAATACTTATTTACAAGAAGAGCTGCAAACATATTGTCAAGGGAAGTCTTTTCGTTTCTCCGATCCTCTTGAAGATAGTTTTCTGCGAGTCTTGCTGTTTTAAGAAGGTCCGCTATATGAAGAAGCTCTGCAGGGTTTAATGAGCCGCCCATTTCCGCTCGTTTTATGCTTGAGGTAACATCCTTTATTCCGGAAAACGACGGCGCCCCTTTATATCCGATAAGACGCCTTGCATCACTTGTCTTCTCAATAGCAGAGCGAACCTCCTGTATATCGGAGCTCGGTGTAAGAGAAAGCGCAAGTTTTTTTGCACTGTCACTCACAGCATGCTCCGAAAGGAGATTCAAAACGGCTTGAAGTTCAAGCGTTATTTGTGATTTTTCATAGAGATTATCCATTTCATTCTCCTGCATCACACGAGAGTTTTGTAAAATGTGTTGGTTTTGAAAGTTCTGTCAAAATGGAATCGCAGATAGTCGTCCGTTATGATCGAGAGCAACTTCATCGAATTGTCGTTTACTGAAAACGAGAAAATTCTCTTTACATCCTCGCTCAAAATGTATCGCATTGCTTCGAGTGAGCCTGAATCGAGCTTTGGGTTAAAGCCATTATCGCACTTCTTACAAAGTACTGTTCCGTTTTTGATGTCAAACGCCTCGATTTCACCGTCACCCTCGCAGCCTCCGCACCTTGTGAGATTTGGAGCGTATCCTGCAAGCTGAGCTACCTTGAGCTCAAAAACAGCCTTTATCCTCGCAAGTGGCATTGAAGTTTTTGAAATTGCATATAGAGAATTCAACCCAAGTCTTAAAAGTTCCGGATCAATAGTGTCCTCATCTGCCGCCTGGTCAAGCACCTCTGCAAAATACGATGCGAGCGAAAGCTTAACTATATCCTCACGAAGTCCGTAAAATAACTCTACCGGTTCTGCCGCATTCAGCGTGTACCTGCCCATACTTTCAAAAAGTGTGAATTCAGAATAGGTAAGAAGCTGTACCGCGGCAGAAAACTTACTGCTTTTGCGCTTTGCTCCCCTTGCAAGGACTGAGATTTTACCGGCACATTCCGTGAGCACCGTGAGCATAACATCCGCCTCTTTATAAGGAGTTTCGCGGAGAATCAGCCCCTTTTCAACGATTTGCACCGACCACACCACCTGTAAAGCAAATTGGTTTACATGAACCTTTTATTCCTCATAACCGAAATTCTTTATTAGCACGTCATTATCGCGCCAATTCTCTTTTACCTTTACCCAGGTTTCAAGATACACCTTAGTACCCATAAAGCGCTCTATATCAATTCTCGCGTGCTCTCCTATCTTTTTGAGCATCGCACCGCGTTTTCCGATGATGATTCCCTTATGGCTGTCACGCTCACAGTATATTGTTGCAACAACGTCAATTATACCGTTTTCGCGTTCTGTAAATCGTGTTATCTCAACTGCAGTACCATGCGGTATTTCGTGATTAAGAAGTCTCAGAAGCTTTTCTCTTATGATTTCCGCGACCATCTGCTTTTCGGGTTGGTCTGATATCATATCCTCAGGGAAAAGAGGAGGCCCATCCGGGATAAATTTATCAAGTTCAACGTAAATATTATCAAGACCATCTCCCTTGTATGCGGAAATCGGGATTATTGCATCAAAGTTATATGCTTTACTGTATGCATCAATAACGGGGATTATATCGGGTTTTTCAACCGTATCAATCTTGTTTATAAGAAGTATCGCAGGTATCTTGTTTTTTGAAATCCTTGAGATAATTTCTTCTTCAAGACTGCCGATATTTGCAATAGGTGCAACGAGCATCAAAACTGCATCAACATCTGCCATTGACTCTCCCGCAACCTTTACCATATACTCCCCAAGATGACTCCTGGGATTATGAAAACCCGGAGTATCCATAAATACATACTGGGTATCTTTTTTGTTTATAATCCCGCAAATACGGTTTCTCGTTGTTTGCGGTTTGTCTGATACAATCGCAATTTTTTCGCCTGCGAGTGCATTTATAAGTGTCGATTTTCCAACATTTGGACGGCCTACTATTGCAACCATTCCTGATTTTTTAATTTCCATTACAAACCTCTTTTATAAGGATTATTTTTTAACTTTTAACGAAAGCATATACATAGGAATGAACCAAAGAAGCATATACACCAAAACCGTATGTGGTGTTATAAGCTCAGGTCTTTGCATAAACGTCAGATAGAACATAAAGAACATACCTATAAACGAGCTTGCCGTTGTCATACAGATATTTCTTATAGTTACCTTTCTGAGCTTTTTTGCAGCAAGTACTGCAGCGGCAAACGGATAAAGTCCCGCTCTTGTGATTACTGCACTTATGTCTGAGGTGATGTACTGTTCCTCGTTTGACATATCAAATCTCTGTTCGAGCTCGGGATATTCAAGGCTTCCGTCCTTCAATCCAAAAAGCTTTTCAACCATCATCGGAGTGAGATTAAAATCCCTTACTGCAAGAATAACCGAAATCTTTTTCTTCACAAGCAGATGAAGGGCTCTTTCAACCTCCCTGTTCACCTTATAGTTTATGTTGAAAACACCTGCAGGCTGTTTGTTTATCGAAACAAATATCGCGTTTTTGGTATTTGTGCCTGATACAAGGCGGATACCTGAGCGAATCATAAAGCCCGCTGTACCAACAAGAACAGAGTTGCCTTCTATCTCAGCTTCCGCGCCGCCCGACTCATGATAACGAAGATTATTGACCTTAACGGTGGCAGCATATCTGCTCTTTAAGAGATCAGAGAACACGTCACAAAGTCCGCTCCCTGTCTCTGATATCACACTTGCCGCATAGCACACAGTCTGCTCGAGCGAGAAATTGCCAAGTATTTTAAGGCCGTTGAGTGAAACGTATCCTTTCGGGAAGAGGTCAGAATCACACACAACAACATTTCCCTGACGCGAGAGATTCGTCGCTGAATACCAGCCCGAAAGTGCCGTACCCACCGAGGAAAGACTCTTTGCTGTTACCGAGAACGGAAAAACAAAGCTCAGCACCGTAAAGAGCGGTGCAGAAACACAGGATATTGCCGAAAGTGCCCAGAAAAAGTTCTGCGGTGTTTTTGTCGCAAATGCTGACACCGCCGCTCCAACAACTGATGTAATAATAACAATCGGTGAGAAATATCTCCAGATATTTTCTGTTGCATCTTTATCGTTTATGTGCGCAATAAATGTTTTTGTATCTGTTGTTGTCTGTTTTATTATGTTTGTTTCGCCGTAGTTTGTCTCTACATGAAGAACATTTGGCTCTTTCGCGGCCTTTACAGTCCTGCAGACACGCGTAATCGCCCTTGCCCTTATCCATTTTCCGAACACTGCAAAGAACAGGCACAGAACGGATATACAGCTATACGGAAGCCATCCTCCCCATTTTGGTGCCGCCATAATTGTTATAACATGCAGCAGCGTAGCAAAGGATGCGAACGTAATTGCAGAGTCCCTGTTCGGTCGGAGCTTTATTATCTGATAAAGGCCCCTTGATATTACGTCTATTGAAAGGAGCATTGCGAGAATTTCAAAGAACGCAGTCAGGAACAAATACCTGAACGGATTTACGATATATGCGATTATCTGCGGCATAAATAAGTTAAGCGGCTCTGCAAATGCAAGGTAGCAGGAAATCAAGCTTATAACAAAAAGAAACGCCGCACGGATACCGAGAAATCTTGATACCTTTTTGTTTTCAATGAGGATTTCCTCAACGCTTCTTGTCTCAAGCTTCTCTTCTTTATTTTTGCTTTCAAAAAGATCGCTTCGTGTAAATGTATCAAATGTCTCGGAGAATTTTGATGTTTTTTTCTTTTTCTGTGAGTTTCGTATGGTGTCGGATACATCCATATCTCCGTAAACACCGTCCTGCCACGGACGAACAATTGTTTCAATCGGTTTCGGAGCAGTTTCTTCAATCGGTTTCGGTTCTTCCTCTACCTTCTCCTGCGGCTTTTCTTCCACTTTTTTTTGAGGCGTTTCGTTCTTTGTAACCTCTTTCTTATCGTATATCTTTATTTCTTCTTTTTCTGTTATCGGCAAAGCAGGCTGCTCTTCCTTTGTTTTTGGAGCATCAGAAAACTCGGCGAGGATTTCATCTAAGTTGATGCTTTCATCCACGTCGTAAGAATCCGCATTGATTTCATCAAGGATGTCCTGCAAGGACATTCCTGAAATTGTTTCGTCAAAGCGATTTTTATCTTCCATTTTCGGACACCCCTTCCGAATTAAAGTCTTTGTCTCAATACCTCAAAGAGAACTACCGCTGCCGCAGCACTTGCATTCAATGACTGCGTTTTCCCTATCATCGGGATACTCATAACAACATCGCAACACTCACCTACAAGACGTCCCATCCCATCTCCCTCAGAGCCAATGACTATTACCACAGGACCTGTAAGGTCAGTTTTGTATAAGTCGCTCGTTGCAGAAAGACCCGTCCCGTAAATCCAGAGCCCCTTCTTTTTAAGCTCGTTAAGAGTCGACGGTATGTTTGATACTCTCGCGACCGGAATATGTTCAAGAGCGCCTGACGCAACCTTTGAAACGACACCTGTAAGGCCTGCATTTCTCCGTTTCGGGATAATTACACCGTGCGCGCCCGAAGCTTCAGCACTTCTTATAATAGCACCGAGATTGTGCGGGTCGGAAATCTCATCACACACAACGATAAGCGGAGGTCTTCCACTCTCTTCTGCTTTTTTTAGAATTTCCTCAACCGTGCTGTAGGCGTGAGCAGCAACAAAAGCGATTACACCCTGGTGCGCTCCGCTCATACTCAAGGAGTCGAGCTTTCTGCGGTCACACTTTGAAACCACAACGCCTGCACTTTTTGCCGCAGCAAGTATATGACTTATATTTCTGTCGCCGTCCGCATACAATATTTTATCTATCGCACGGCCGCACCGTAAAGCTTCAAACACAGAGTTTCTGCCTTCTATTATGTACTGATTATCATCATTACTGAATTTTTTTGTATTTCTCTTATCCATCATAGACTCTCCGTTTTTTGAACACAAAACTTTCCATTAATATTATATCACGAAATATGACGAAATAAAATGATAATTTTTAATTTTTATTTATAAAGAAGTGGTTTTTTTGAAAAGACGAAGTTTCTCCTACATAACGATTTCATTTTTTATTATTTTCTCCCTTATAGGTTTACTTTTGTTCCCCAAAAATGCCGCCGCGTCTGCAAAATCCGCATTACTTCTTTGTGCAGGTACAGTCATCCCGTCGCTCTTTCCTTTCTTTGTTTTTTCAAAGCTTTTTACGTCCCTGCGCCTTTCAGATATTTTCTGTAAGCTTTTTGCAAAAATTATGCCGTTTTTCTTTTCGGTGAACGGAAACCTTTCCGCAGCATTTATCATTGGCTTCTGCGGTGGATATCCGACGGGTGCCGTAACGGTAGCAGAACTATATTCGAAGAAGCTTTGCACAAAACAGGAAGCCGAGCGTGCTCTTGCCTTTTGCAACAATACCGGCCCCGCTTTTATCGTGGGCGCTGTAGGGATCGGACTTTTGGGCAATGTAAAAGCCGGGCTGATGTTATTTCTCATACATATTCTCTCAGCATTCTTTGTCGGTATCTCTTTTCGCGTCTTTTCACCGATATCGGAACATTACTCAAACGGAGAATTTGCCCGTGAAAGAATCCCGAGCTTCTCATTTGCTTTTACAGATGCTATTTCCTCATCGACTCAGGCAATTCTCTCAGTCTCGGCTTATATCGTCTTCTTTTCCGTTCTTGTTTCCATTCTTTCTGAGATGAAAATACTGACTTTCGTCTCCGTTATAGCATCCAAACTCTGCAAACTCGATTTAACTTCCTCAAAAGCCTTTATAACGGGTATTTTCGAGATGACATGCGGAGTTGAGGCACTTGTTAAGTCTGATAACTTTACAGTTATTTTTGCGCTCTCTGCTGCCCTCATTTCTTTTGGCGGGATATCTGTTCACGCCCAGACTATGAACTTCATTTCAAAACAAAACCTCAGCACAAAAGAATACTTTATCGGCAAACTCTTACAAAGTCTTTTCTCTGTGATTTTTGCTCTTTTAATATCACACACCATAGATTTTTCACCGTGCGCAGTAAATACTTTTTCGGAAAAATTCACGTCTTATACCCAACCGTCTATTTTCCTGAGTTTTCCTTTATTGCTCGGAATTATTTATATTTTTTGCAAAAAAGGGTGGAAAAACGAAAAAATTTAGTGTATTATAAGAGCAGAACTTTTAGGAGGCTTTGATATGCTCTTTTCTAAAAAAATTGAAAAACGCTGCGAGCTCTGTCAGTACTCAAAAAAAATCAACGACAATGAGGCTATTTGTTCGCATCACGGAATAGTTTCCCTCGGATACAAATGCCGACATTTTGTATATGATGCCACAAAGCGCATCCCACCAGAAGAGCCCACTCTCAATATAAATGCTTTTTCGGAAAAAGATTTTTCAATACAGTAATTGAAAAAAAAACGGCGCACAACAAAAATGTTGTGCGCCGTAATTTTATGAATTTTACTTCATCATGCTTGCAACTTCTTCTGCAAAGTTGTCTTCACGCTTCTCAAGGCCATCGCCCTTTTCAAAACGAACGAACTTTATAACCTTGATTTCGCCACCAAGTTCCTTTGCAACGTTTGCAACGTGCTGTGTAACAGAAATCTTGTCTTCCTTTACATAAGCCTGTTCGAGCAAGCAGTTCTCAGCGTAGAACTTCTTGATTCTACCCATAACCATCTTCTCAGCAACCTGCTGGGGCTTGCCTTCGTTCATAGCCTGTGCTGTAAGGATTTCCTTTTCCTTCTCGAGGATGTCTGCCGGAACCTCTGCACTTGTAAGCCATGACGGGCTCATAGCAGCAATCTGCATTGCAAGGTCGCGACCGAGCTCAGAAACAGCTTCTGAACCCTTGATATTGTCAGAAACTTCGAGGTTGATAAGAACACCGATCTTACCGCCCATGTGCATGTAAGGAACGTTTACTCCACCAACGAATGTCTCGAAACGACGAATCTTGATGTTCTCGCCGATTGTGAGAATCTTATCCTGAAGAGCTGCAGCAACATCCATATCAGAGCCTGCGCACTTGCATGCCATAAGAGCATCAACGTCTGCCGGCTTTGAAGCAAGAATTGTCTCTGCAACGTCAGCTGCAAACTTCTGGAAGTCTGCATTCTTTGCAACGAAGTCTGTCTCACTGTTAATTTCAACAACAACGCCTGCGTCAGCAGTAGCTGTTGCGTAAACCATACCCTCAGCAGCGATACGACCCGCCTTCTTTGCAGCAGCAGCAAGACCCTTCTCGCGGAGGAATTCAAGTGCTTTTTCCATATCACCGTCAGAACTTGCAAGTGCGTTCTTGCAATCCATCATGCCTGCGCCCGTAGACTCACGAAGCGCCTTAACATCAGCAGCTGTAAAAGCCATAATGTAACACTCTCCTTAGTTATATTTTAATTATTCCTGCTCTGCAGCAGCTTCTTCTGCTACTTCTGCAGTCTCAGCAACCTCTGCGCTCTGCTCGCCCTGACGAGCTTCAACAACAGCGTTTGCGATTGTCTGAGAAATAAGCTTAACTGCACGGATAGCGTCATCGTTACCCGGAATTACATAGTCAACTTCTTCAGGATCGCAGTTTGTATCAACGATAGCGATTACCGGAATACCGAGTCTGCGAGCTTCTGCAATAGCGTTACGCTCCTTGCGCGGGTCAACAATAAACATTGCACCCGGAAGCTTGTTCATTTCCTTAACACCGCCGAGATACTTCTCAAGCTTTGCAATTTCTGCCTGGAGCTTAATAACTTCCTTCTTGAGGAGAAGGTCGAAAGTACCGTCAGCTTCCATTTTCTTAAGCTGATTGAGGCGGTCGATACGACGGCGCATTGTCTTGAAGTTTGTAAGCATACCGCCGAGCCAACGAGCGTTTACATAGTACATACCTACGCGCTCTGCCTCTTCCTTGATTGCTTCCTGAGCCTGCTTCTTTGTACCTACGAAGAGAATGCTCTTACCCTGTGCTGCGATATCGCGTGCAAAGAAATATGCCTCTTCGAGCTTCTTAACGGTCTTCTGCAAGTCGATGATGTAGATACCGTTACGCTCCGTGAAGATGTACGGAGCCATTTTGGGGTTCCAACGTCTTGTCTGATGTCCGAAGTGAACACCTGCTTCAAGAAGTTGCTTCATTGAGATTACCTGTGACATTTTTTGTCCTCCTTCTGTTTTAACCGCCACACCGATCATTCTTACCCGCCATCTTTCGACACAGCAGCGTGAAAGTCACGGCATGTGAGTTTTTTACCGAATTATACTATCATATTATTTCCTCTTTTGCAAGTCTTTTTTCTATTATTTATATTTTTTTGGAGAAAATTCTTATTTTTTGTCTTCTGCAAGGCGGTTCATACACAAAATCAACGAGAATTATGTCCTCTCCTATCTGCTTTATTGCCTCCCACGGGATTATTATGTCCTCATTTTTTGAGAAGAGTCCTCCGAAACCTCCGCCGTGAATAATAAGAGATATGACCCTTCCGCACGCACAGTCTATCTCAACATCGTTTACATACCCGTATCTTGTCCCGTCGCAAACGTTTATCACTTCCTTGCAGCTTATCTCTGTTATTCTGTTTTTCACAAAATCCTCTCCCTATATTTATATTGCAATTTTTATAGCTTTTTTTAAATTTTATGGTATAATGTATAGTAGTATGCTTTCACTTGGAGGTGTTATTTTGGATATAAATAAAAAATCAACCGGTTCAAAAAAGAAGAAGCACCCTTTCTTTTCCACACCGCAGTGGTTTTTCATCCGTGCAGGACTACATATCATTGCAGCAACCTTTGCTATATGCTTTGCTGTCTTACTTGTCTATATGCTCTCGCTCGATTCAAAAATCGATATCGAGCTTGAGGCTATGCGCCTTAACTATTCCTCTATCGTGTATTCTGTAGATGAAGATGGAAACGAGCATGAGTTTGAGCGTCTTTACGATTCTCAGAACCGCACCTGGGTGGACCTTGAAGATATGCCGGAGCACTTGAAAAACGCGACAATAGCCATCGAGGATCACCGTTTTATGAAGCATAGCGGTGTTGACTGGACAAGAACCTTTAAGGCAAGTGTAAATATGTTTTTCAAGATGAAGAGTGAGTTCGGCGCCTCTACCATCACTCAGCAGCTCGTAAAAAACCTTACGGGCGATAACCAGGATTCCGTTAAGCGTAAGCTTCAGGAAATCATGCGAGCTCTTTATCTTGAACGCCATTATGACAAAGATACCATCCTTGAAATGTATCTCAACACAATTTACCTCGGTGAAGGTTGCTACGGTGTTGGCACTGCGGCACAGAAGTATTTCGGCAAGGACGTTTCTGAGCTTACCGTCGCGGAGTCTGCATCAATCGTCGGAATTACAAACCTCCCGACATACTACAACCCCTATATCAACCCGGAAAACAACAAAACACGCCGGCTCAATATTATAAATCGTATGTACGACCTCAAAATGCTTTCAAAAGAGGAATATGAGGCAGCAAAGAACGAAGATGTTGTCTTTGACAGAACATCAAAGGATAATCCGTCTGCAAATGTACAGTCATATTTTGTTGACCAGATTATCGAGGACCTTGTAGATGACCTTGTAAATGAACGCGGATATACAGAAGCTGTTGCTCTCCGTATGATATATTCAGGCGGACTTAAGATATACGCAACTGTAAACCCCGAAATCCAGGCTGCTATGGACGATGCATTTGAAAATAACAGTTACTTCCCGTCATATAGTGGCAAGGTACAGCCCGAATGCGCTATGATTATGCTTGACCCGGAAAACGGAAACATCCTTGCAATGCGCGGTGGCAGAGGACAGAAAGCCGGTGCACGAATACTTAACCGTGCAACGCAGACCAAGCGTCCTCCCGGCTCTTCTATCAAACCAATTTCCGTTTATGCACCCGCTATTGAGTACGGCCTGATTACTCCGTATTCTGTTGAAGACGACGCTCCTATAACTGTACTCAACAACAGCGAATACCCAAAAAACGAAACTCGTTCATATTCAGGCAGAACAAATATAAACGAAGCTGTAAAACAGTCAATAAACACCGTTTCAATGAGAACGCTTGAAAAACTCACAATTGAGCGTTCCTACAACTTCCTGACTGTAAACCTCGGAGTTACCTCCCTTTCAAAGGCAGGAGACCAGAACCTCGCGCCGTTGTCGCTCGGTCAGCTCACAAACGGTATTACCGTGCTTGAAATGGCTGCAGCTTATGTCCCGTTTGCAAACGGCGGAACATATTTTGAGCCAAAGACCTACACGAAGGTTCTTGACAGCGACGGAAACGTTATCATTGAAAAGGAAACAAAATCCTCTGAGGCAATGAGCGAAAAAACCGCAGCATATATGACTCACATGCTCAAAAACGTTGTCGATTCAGGTACCGGAACATACGCAAAGCTTGACCGCGGTATGCCTGCCGCTGCAAAAACGGGTACTTCAAACAACGACGAAGATCGTTGGTTTGTGGGATATACTCCCTATTATGTCGGTGCAGCGTGGTTTGGGTATGACTCACCAAAATATATCTCCAAATCACTCTCTCCTGCACTTACTACCTGGAAGCGCGTTATGAACGCGGCACACAAGGACTTGCCTGTTAAAAACTTTGAATCAGTCAGTGGATTTGAAACTGTCAACGTTTGTTCAAGAAGCGGACTTCTCCCGACAGAGCATTGCGCACTCGACCCACGCGGTTCGCAGATAGTCGCAGGCTATTTCCACAAGGATGATGTACCGAAAAAATCCTGCGATATACACGAGAGCATCGATATTGATACTTCGACGAACATGATAGCCTCTGACTTCTGTCCTTACGACAGCCGTAAGACAGTTGCTCTCATGCGTCTGCAACGCGCATTTGCTCTCCCCGGTGTTGTGCTCGCCGACGAGCAGTATACCTTCCGCGACTGGATGCCGTCCGAGGGTGAACATTATTTTGAGACAGGAACTGCAACACCGATGAACTCAGTATGCACATCTCACAGCTATAACCCCTTCATTCCTGAAGAGGAAGACCCAAACGAGATACAGGATGAGGTTCCACCTGAAGAAAGTGTTGTCCCCGAGGGCACACCAGATTGGCTTAACCCAACACAACAAGGAGAAGTTTCTCCTGAGTAGACTTCCGGAGTAATTTATGGATAAATTCACTTTTTGCGTCCCTACCCTTTTCGGGCTTGAGGGCATCGCAGCAAAAGAACTTACGAGACTTAACCTCGAAAATGTTACAGCCGAAAACGGCCGTGTTATGTTTTCCGGCACATTGTCCGATATGGCTCTTGCAAATATCTGGCTCCGTACCGGCGAGCGCGTACTTCTCGTTGTCGGGTCTTTCCGCGCGAAAACTTTTACCGAGCTTTTTGACGGTGTTAAAAGCCTCCCTTGGGAAAGATTTATCCCGAAGGATGGCGAATTCCCTGTCAAGGGACACAGTTTGAATTCTGCGCTATTCTCAGTACCCGACTGTCAGAGTATTATAAAAAAAGCTGTTGTAGAGCGTCTTAAATCAAAATACCACGTAAGTTGGTTTGAAGAGACAGGCGCAAAGTATCAGATACAGTTTTCTCTTATGCGTGACGTTGCAACATTATATATCGATACGTCGGGTACCGGCTTACACAAGCGCGGTTACCGTGCCATATCAGGTGTAGCACCACTTCGCGAAACACTTGCCGCGGCAATGGTCCAGATTTCAAAATACCGCGGACGCGAATTCTTCTGCGATCCTTTCTGCGGCTCCGGTACCATATTGATAGAAGCCGCGATGATTGCAGAAAATAGAGCACCCGGATTACTCCGACGCTTTGCAGCAGAAAAATGGAGCATTTCAAAAGCATCGGATTGGCAGTCTCACCGCGAGACTGCGAAAGAGAAAATGTTTTCGCGTGATTTTAAGCTTTGGGGCGGAGATACTGACCCCGAGGCAATAGCACTTGCAAAATCAAACGCAAGGAAAGCAGGTGTTGATAAATACATCACGTTTGAGGTTTCTGATGCAAGGCGCTTCTCCCCTGCAGAAAATGGCGGTATTTGCGTAACAAACCCACCTTACGGCGAGAGGCTTATGGAACTCCGCGATGCAGAACGACTCTATCGTGACTTCGGAAAAGCGATGAACTCTCTTTCTGACTTTAACTCATACATCATCACCTCGCATCCCGAATTTGAGCATTTTTACGGAAAAAAAGCCGTAAAAAAGCGTAAATTGTACAACGGTATGATAAAATGCGAAATGTTCATGTACTTTTAATTATTAAAAAACTATGAAAAGTTAGCATTTGCGAGATTTTAAGAGATTTCAAGAGAATTTATGAGTAATCGGCGTTTTGGCTTTCAAAATTCACCGATTACTCTTTTAATTTCGCGAATTTATCCATTTTTTGATTTGCAAAAAATTCCTATTTACATTATTATAATATAAAACGATTAGCACTCTATGACTTTGAGTGCTAAAAGCAACAAACAGGAGGAAAACATCATGACACTCAAACCACTTGCAGACCGCGTTGTTATCAAAATGGTAGAGGCAGAGGAAACAACAAAGAGCGGTATTATTCTTACAGCAGCTTCAAAGGAAAAGCCCCAGGTTGCAGAAGTTGTTGCAGTTGGCCCCGGTGGCAACGTCGACGGCAAGGACATCACTATGCACGTTAAGGTCGGCGATAAGGTTATCACAAGCAAGTATTCAGGTACTGAAGTAAAGATTGACGGTGACGAGCTTATAATCGTCCGCCAGAACGATATTCTCGCTATTGTTGACTAATTTTAAGTAAAGGACGGTTTTATAAATCATGGCAAAAGAAATTCTTTTTTCCGAAGACGCACGCCACGCTCTTGAGCGCGGCATCAACAAACTCGCAGATACAGTTAAGGTAACACTCGGCCCGAAGGGACGTAATGTAGTTCTTGATAAGAAGTTCGGCGCTCCCCTCATCACTAACGACGGTGTTACAATCGCAAAGGAAATCGAGCTTGACGACCCGTTCGAAAACATGGGCGCACAGCTTGTCAAGGAAGTTTCCACAAAGACAAACGACATTGCAGGTGACGGTACAACAACCGCTACACTTCTTGCTCAGGCTATCATCCGCGAAGGTATGAAGAACGTCACAGCAGGTGCAAACCCGATGATTATGAGAAACGGTATCAACTCCGCTGTAAATGCTGCTGTTGAGGCTATAAAGGCTTCTTCGCAGAAGGTTAACGGCTTTGAGGATATCGCACGCGTAGCTGCAGTTTCTTCTGCAAACGAAGTAATCGGTCAGCTCATTGCAGACGCTATGGAAAAGGTTTCTGCAGACGGTGTTATCACAGTTGAGGAATCAAAGACCGCAGAGACTTACAGCGAAATCGTTGAGGGTATGCAGTTTGATCGCGGTTACGTTTCACCGTACATGGTAACAGACACAGACAAGATGGAAGCTGTTATCGACGATGCTTGCGTTCTCATCACAGATAAGAAGATTTCAAACATCCAGGATATTCTCCCCCTCCTTGAGCAGATTGTTCAGGCAGGAAAGAAGCTTGTTATCATCGCAGAGGACATTGAAGGCGAAGCTCTTGCAACTCTCCTCGTAAACAAGCTCCGCGGCACATTCACATGTGTCGGTGTAAAAGCTCCGGGATTCGGTGACAGACGCAAGGAGATGCTCAAGGACATCGCTATCCTCACAGGTGGCGAGGTCATCTCAGACGAGCTCGGTATGGACCTCAAGGAAACAACATTTGAAATGCTCGGACACGCACGTCAGATTAAGGTACAGAAAGAAAACACAATCATCGTTGACGGTGCAGGCGATGCAAACGAGATTAAGTCCCGCGTAGCTCAGATTCGTGCGCAGATTGAAACAACAACATCAGACTTTGACCGTGAAAAGCTTCAGGAACGCCTTGCAAAGCTTTCAGGCGGTGTTGCAGTTATCAAGGTTGGTGCTGCTACAGAAGTTGAAATGAAAGAAAAGAAGCTCCGCATTGAGGATGCTCTCAACGCTACACGCGCAGCAGTTGAGGAAGGCATCGTTGCAGGTGGCGGTACAGTATTCGTAAACGCTATCTCCGCTGTTGAGAAGCTTGTTTCAAAGACAGAGGGTGACGAACGCACAGGTGTTCGCATCATCGCAAAGGCACTCGAAGAACCGGTACGTCAGATTGCTGCAAACGCAGGCATCGACGGTTCAATTGTTCTTGACAAGATTAAGAACAGCCGCAGAACAGGATACGGCTTTGACGCATACGCTAACAAGTATTGCGACATGATTAAAGCAGGTATCGTAGACCCGGCAAAGGTTACACGTTCAGCTCTTGAAAACGCTGCTTCTATCGCTTCTATGGTTCTCACAACAGAGAGCATCGTTGCTGACAAAAAGGAGCCTGCTGCTCCTGCAATGCCTGCTGGAATGGGCGACGGCGGCATGGGAATGTACTAATAGACAATATAGTGAAAGAACGGTTTCGCTTGAAACCGTTCTTTTTTTATTCTAAAAAGCGAAACGACCTTGTTCTATTTGAACAAGGTCGTTTTTCAGGAATTGTTATTTAACTGATCCGTCTTCATTGAAGAGAGGAAGATTTTCAAGATATGTTATACTTTCATCGTCCTTAAGGTCATTTCCCTCAAGAAGGACTGCCATCTTCCCTACTATGTTTCCACCGGCTTTTTCTACGAGGTTTATGAGCGCTTCCAGAGACTCACCCGTACTGATAACGTCATCCACTATAAGCACGCGCTTTCCACAAATAGCATTTACTTCATTATCGCCGAGGCAGAGCTTTTGGGAATTTGCAGTTGTAATGGAGTTTACATCTGTCCAGATGACATTTTCCATATATACCTTCGGGGCTTTTCTCGCAACGATATAGTTATCGTCACCATGCTGCCTTGCCATCTCATAAACAAGCGGGATGCTCTTACACTCAGCAGTCACTATTATGTCATATTCGGGAGCCTTTGCAAGGAGCTCCTTTGCAGAAGCTTTCGTAATCTCAACATCCCCGAACATAATGAATGCCGCGATATATAAGTTATCCGCAACCTTGTAAAGAGACAATTCTCTCTCGAGTCCTGCAATTTTAATGCGATATGTTTTTCTCATTTTAATCCCTCTGATAAGATAATTTGCAAAATCAGTTTAGATAACCTGTGTAGCAATGTAAATTGCAAACAATACAACCGATACCCACATTACAGGTGAAATGTCGCGAATCTTGCCGATGAGTATTTTAAGAACGACCCACGAAATCATAGCGAACATGATACCCGTTGCAATTGAGTATGCAAACGGCATCATAACAACTGCAAGGAATCCACCAATTGTGTCAGCAATATCGCCGTCAAAGTCAAGATTCTTGATAGCGCTGAGCATAAGCAAACCTACAAAGATCATAGCCGGTGTTGTTGCAAAGCCCGGGATAGCGAGGAATATCGGAGCAAAGATGATAGCGATAAGGAACATAACACCGGTTGTAAGAGCGGTAAGTCCTGTTCTTCCGCCTGCCGCAACACCCGCAGATGACTCAACATAGCTTGTAACTGTTGATGTACCAAGGCAAGCGCCTGCAACCGTACCGACAGCGTCAGCAAGAAGTGCACCCTTAGCTCTCGGGAGCTCACCCTTCTCATCGAGAAGATCACCCTTCTGAGCAACACCGATAAGAGTACCAACGGTATCAAAGATATCAGTGTAAAGGAATGTGAACACTACGATTGCAAAAGGCATAAGGTTATTCTTAATGAATCCGAAGTCGAAATTGAAGAGAATCGGAGCAGCAAAGTTTCCTTTGATTGCTTCCCATGAGAAGTTCGGGATAACCGAGAAAACGCCTGCTTCAACATTCGGTACGTACCAGCCAATGAGCTCTGCAATGATGCCGAGAATCCATGTTGCAAGAATACCGATAAGGATGTCTCCCTTTACCTTGAAGTGATGGAGAACACCAATAATCAAAAGACCGACAAATGCAAGAACAAACTGCGGAGAAGAAAGATCACCAAGACCGACCAATGTCGCATCATTGTTAACAACGATTCCCGCGTTAATAAGAGCGATGATTGTGATAAAGAGACCGATACCTGCGGTGATACCGAACTTGAGGTTCTTCGGAATCTTGTTGACCAAAGCTTCTCTGAACTTGAAGAGAGAAAGGATAAGGAAGATTATACCCTCAATCAAAATAGCAGTTAAAGCTACTGAGTAAGAATAACCCATTGCTCCGCAAACGGTAAATGCGAAGAACGCATTAAGACCCATTCCTGAAGCAAGTGCAACAGGATAGTTTGCAAAGAATGCCATGCAGAAAGTAGCGATAGCTGCCGAAAGTGCCGTTGCCATAAAAATACCTGCGGGAGTTGCGCCCTCAAGTCCGCCTAAATATGACGGATTAACCGCGAGGATGTAAGACATTGCAAGGAATGTAGTAATACCTGCAATGATTTCGGTTTTTACCGAAGTGCCGTGTTCTTTGAGCTTAAAAAGCTTTTCCATAGATACTTTCCTCCTATGTATTTTATAGTAGTATTTTACAAAAATATTAACAAAATGTCAATATCTGTCGTTTGATTTCTGCCAAACCTCAAGCTCTGTTATATAAAAGCAGTACACACAAATGGTGTGTACTGCTTTTTGGTGCGGGTAACAGGACTTGAACCTGCACAGCCTTGCGACCAATAGAACCTGAATCTATCGCGTCTGCCATTCCGCCATACCCGCATATATGAAGCTTCGTCGCAGGACAAAGCTTCTCTTTGTCACCATGCTATTTTAACATCCCGAGGTTTTCTTGTCAACATAGTTTATATCTTAATTCCGGGAAGTTTTTTGTATATCTTGACAAGCTTTTCGCCTTTTGGAAGTTTCATTATATCCTCTTCACTTACAGCGCGAAGAACGATGAGCGCTGCAACATATACAACAGCACCGAATGCTATTCCAACAACTGTTGAAATGTTTTCAGAAAAGCGTAGCATCATGAGATGTGATACCCCAAACGCACTACCTCCACACAAAAGTGCCGATATAAGCGGTTTTATAAACACAGTCGTGAAGTTGATCTTAAGCTCCGCAATTTTCAAAAGCTTATACAGGCTTACCGACATTATAAGGATATAACAAAGAAGCGTTCCATATGCCGCACCTCTGATATTTATCCACGGAGTTCCGACTGCTATATAGTTGAAGATGAGCTTGAACGCTGCACACCAGACCATTATTTTTACAGGAAGGTCTACCCTGCCCACTGCCTGTAACATACTGTTTATCGGCGAGCACGTAGAGGCAAATATCACCGCTATACCGAGAATTGAAAGAAGCGGTGTTGCAATCTCTACCTCAAGCGGCCTACCACCGTAAAGCAAGGTGAGTACGCCGTGTGACATCACTGACATACCGATACCGGCAGGAAGAACAAGAAGCATCGTTATTCTGAGCACGGCCTCGATATTCTCACGAAGAGAAGCTTTGTTTTTTTCTGTCCACGCCATTGTTATGGCAGGAAGTGCACTTACACCGAACGCTACCGTAAACGTTGGAATAAGGTTATATAACGTCACCGCCATTCCTTTGTAACAACCGTTAAGGTAGTTCGGTATGCTTTCTAAAAGCTTTCCCTCGGGAATTGCCGCGCCGTACATTTCCTGCATTGTTGCAAAGTCAGAATTTACGGCAAACTCAAGTCGGTTAAGCACTGACCACAGATCAATAACGCCCGTGAGCTGACCAACACATGAGCCGAGCGCGATAGGTATTGCGATTTTTACAATTCGCTTTACTATCGCTTTTGTCGAGGTTACCGTCTGCTCTGCTGAAAGCTCCTCCGCGGTTATTCTATCACCGTTCTTTTTGTGACGGATAAATACAGAAAGCCAGCTTCCGAAGGCACCGAGAGCAACGCCCAGAATAGCCCCCGCTGCAGCTATCTGCAAAATGCGAAGTTCTGCTTCCTCGGCACTTGCAAATGTGACACCGAACACAGTCGATGAACTTTCAAACTCGTTCATACCAAGGCGATATGCAGTCATTGAGAGCCCAAGACCGAAAATCAGCTTCACAACTACCTCAATTACCTGCGAAAGCGCTGTCGGGTACATATTCTGCAGCCCTTCGTAATACCCCTTATACGCCGACGTCAGGCACACAAAGAACACAGTTGGTGCCATTGCCATAACGGCAAGGTATGCACCGGGGTTGTTGATCGTCTTTACGAAGAAGCCCGCGCCGAAGAACATTATACAGAAGCCAAGCGTACCCGTAAGCAAGAATATAGTATTTGCTATCTTCAGAGTCCGCCTTACATCACGAAAACGCCCTTCCGAAACACTTTCGGCAACTATGCGCGCAATCGCAACAGGAAGTCCTGCGTTTGAAATAACGTACACAGGCATATAGAGATCGTATGCGGTAGAAAAATACCCCATACCGTCTCCGCCAAGGATATTCGTGAGCGGAATCTTAAATACCATACCGAGCAGCTTGACAATAAGAGCTGCGACAGAAAGGATTAACGCACCTTTGAAAAAGCTTTGTTTCTTGCGTTGCACTTATTTCATTCCTTTCAAAAAGAACTACTTACCAATAATTTCAATAGCTTTTTTCATATCCTCTGCACCAAATACCGAAGAGCCTGCTACCATTACATTTGCGCCCGCGCGCTTTGCAGTCTCCGCATTGTCACAGGTAACACCTCCGTCAATCTCCAGGAGACATTCGGGGTTTCTTTCATCAATAAGCTTTCTTGCCTCAGAAATTTTAGGCAGGCATTCTTCAATGAACTTCTGTCCGCCAAAGCCCGGCTCAACTGTCATAATAAGTATCATATCGAGAATGTCGATATACTTTTCAAGAATCTTTACCGGTGTTTTCGGCTTTATTGAAAGTGCGCACTTTACACCCGCTGCCTTGATGCGCTTGAGCGTTTCCATTATATCCGAATCGCATTCCTCGTGAATCGTGATGATATATGCGCCTGCTTTGATAAAATCATCAAGATAGAAAGCAGGGTCGGAAATCATAAGATGAACATCAAGAGGAAGGTCAGACACCTTTGAGAGTGCCTTGACAACAGGAGCACCGATAGAAATATTCGGCACGAAATGTCCGTCCATAACATCTACATGTGCCCAGTCGGCACCTGCGTCCTTTATTCTCTTCATATCCTTTTCGAGATTTGCAAAATCAGCCGATAAAATCGACGGTGAAACTATAGCCATTTTTATGTATCCTCCATATAAAATATATCTACTATATTATACCACCATTAGCAAAAAGGTCAATGAACATTTTATAACACGCCGGCATAAATTGTTAGTGTCAGGAGCAGACGCCGAGACTGTGTTTTCTCATTTCCACCAAGGCGCGGTATATTTTCGTTTGCTCTTTCATATAGCCCGCTCGGGTCACAGCTCGAGCGGGCATCGGTTTTTATACCACAAACGCTATCTCATCAAATATCTTCTCTATGTTTTCCTCAGAATATTCTATTTCTGCGGAAAACATCCGCGCAACCTCTACCCTCTCCCCAAACGACACCTCGCCGTTTTCCGAAAACACAAGGGCACCGAGGTAATAAAGAAGTGTAGTCGCAAGCTTTACAAAACACATACGTATAGCTGCATCAGGTACATCGTACGCATTTGCAAAGTATCTGTACATAAGGTATACGGCAAACTGCTCATATTCGCTCATCTGCTGTCTTATGTACTCAGAATAGCCCACCAAGTCAAGGCGGCTTTCTTCTATTGCCGTGCTTAACTTACCGAGCATTTCACGCCACTTCTCATCAAGACATTCAAGAGACAAAAGAAAATCTATCCAACTGAAAATATCGACCTCAAACGGCAAAATATCAAAACGGGCAACGGCATCACAAAGTCTTTCAAAAATTCCTTTTTCCCTGTTTTGAAGAACAGCAATTATTTCATCGCGAAGGGATATAAGCTCATCCTGCTTTATCTCTTCGCCATCTTTTTGAAGCGTTGTCTTTTCTTTTTTTGAAAGCACAATCCTTGCCGCCTCTTCACACGCAAGACCAATCCCGATTTCGAGTCTTCCGGGAAGCTCATTCGTAAAGCGTGGGTGCTCACGGCATATATCGCAAAGGCTTTCCTCTCCTATGCCGAGAATAATATCACAGAGATTTTTATCGTTAAGAAACGGGCAACGTCCGTCCTTTCTGAGCACAAAGTGCGGTGGATTATCCTTTGAGATGTTTTCTGAAAGGAGCTTGCCAAGTTCTCCGTCCGTTTTATCGTAAAGCCGCTTTGTCTTTTCGTCTATATCTATTTCCCAACCGATGCAACAGTTATGTCGACACTTTTCTGCGATACAGGAAAAGTCTTTATAATAATCAGGATAAACTTTCAACATCTTTTTTCTCCGTATTATCTGTTTGATTTTCCGAGCATATATACCGCACCAAGAATAAGTATTATTCCTGTGATCGACCAGGGCGTCAGAACTTCACCAAGGAACAGAACGCTCATTATAGTTGCCGCCATAGGCTCAACTATCGCAAGTGCAGATGCCGTACCTGCCGGAAGTGTCTTGAGCGCGAGAGTATAGAGAAAATACGGTGCTATACACGTACATACTCCACAGCCTATCATAGTCAAAATACTGTCAGGACGCGCGACGGCAACACGGAAAATCTCTGTTGTATCTGAGCAAAACATCGATATAATGCACATAAAAATAAACGTATATGTACTTGCGGTAAGCGGATTGATTCTCTTTTGCATCTGTATCTTTGTTATTATGTTATAGGAGCTATACGCAAACCCCGACCCAAATCCGAGCAGAATACCAAGAGCGCTGAACTTAAAGCCACCAACTATGCCAGAAACAAATGCACAACCGATAATCATAGCTATTATTGATACTGTTTTCACAATGTTGAGTCGTTCTCCAAGAAATGCTACGGAATATATCAAAACGATGATAGGTGCTGTATACATAAGCACGACCGCTGTTGAAACCGAGGTGAGCTGCATTGAGTAAAAGTAGAAAACCGAGGTAAAATACATCGCAACACCGCTCAAAACGAACAGCAGTATTTCCTTTCCCGTGACCCTAAAAAGTTTTCTGTCATAGAAAAAGAGATACACAGACATCGCAATTGATGATACTATTCCTCTTATGGTGGTTATCTGCATCGAGGAAAGACCAAGCGGAGCGAGATAATGCACGTATATCCCCGATGTCCCCCAGAATATCCCCGCAAGTATTATATATACGAATGCTCTTTTTGACATAGCTTTACCTCTATTCGTCGAAAATACAAAAGTCCTGATTTTGATTCCGCGCATTCTGAAACAGGATTTTTTGCTTCGAAATTAAATTATAACATATAAGCTCACCACTTTCCAAATCCTCTTGGAAAAGCGATACAGCATTGATCTCCGAGTTGTTGTATGTGGTGTAATAATATATCCCTTTATCGGTATTGCAGCAGGATGTGTAATGGGTAATCTCATATTCATCCCGAACCTTTACTGCGCCTCTTACCTGATATACAGAATATAAAATATGGAAAAACTGATTTATTATCTCCTGCTCAGCTTTTCCAAAAACAGAGTTGAGCAGGAGAAAGCTTGTCTTTACAAATCTTGATGCCGACGACAAATCACCAGGAAGCCCAAGTCCACCCATACCTCTTGAATAAGGTTTCAAATCTACTTTATCCGAAAAGACATTCCCTGTCTCCTCTGCCGTAACTGACATATAGTTTGTGAGGCTCCACGTCTGCACATCAAAGGTCGGGTTATTCGTCAAAACGCCGACAGGAGCATCAAACACTTTTATACCGTCCTTTGTCTGCTCAAAGACCACTGTCTCGGTTTTATCAGCAATTATCCAGTGCAAAGGTGACGGTGTAAGCTTCTCATTAAATGCTTCGTTTGTTATGTTAATTTTTTGAAGCAATATCCGTGCATCCTTTACCGATTCACATTGTGTGAGAATCCAGGGGATGAACTCAAACGATGCCACATTATCAGCACCGTCCGTTTTTTCCATATACCTTGCATTATCCGGAAAATTAAGTCCTGCCATACTGAGTCCCTTTTCGTTCGTTGCATCAAAGTACAGCGGGAAATTCTCACTTTCAATCCCCATACCGATTATTGCAAAATGATTCTTTACCGTTTTGCCGTTTCTGAAAGAGAATCCAAAATTTCTCGGCGTGATTATAACTTTTTCACCAAAAGAAAGCTCAAAATCAAGGTTTCTTCCAAAATAATTATTGTCAACTGTAACGGAAATTGCCGTACACACAGGCACCACTCCTTTTTCGTTAGCCTGTGCAGTTTGGCAAAAGTTTAATCATTTATATAAGGAATGAACGATTTAGATGCCGAGTTTTTAGCTGTTCATATCAAATCGGGATAAAAAACCACTACGCTTTTATTTATCAAAAAACTCTTTCACATTATATTCTTTTTCGTTGTTCGCATCAAATGTGGATGGGCGATAAATTGTAAATTGCGTTTCTGATATCCATTCGCAAGAACCAGGAACTTTTGCAATCTTATGCCACTTTGAAAACAAGCCTTTTTCCTTTATATAAAAAGCACCGCCATACCCAAAACCACCTTTATCTATCCATAAACTAACTATTTGATAATCTCCATTTGGAGATTCATCTATAAAAATTTCACATCTTAAAATGCCAAAAATGACAAATGCTAACATTGCGAAAATAAGTACGATTGCTAATATAATACCAAAAACTTTCTTTTTCATAAAATCCCCTCTTTCAACCGATAATCTCTGCAAGTTTTGAAAGGTTGTCAATTTCATATGTAATGGAAATATCCATTGTGTTTTTCTTTCCTGACGGGTTATACCAACAGGTATCTATTCCAGCAAGATATCCTCCAAGCATATCGCTCGTGAGCGAATCCCCTATTATAAGAACTTCTTTTTTATCGGTTATCCCGAGCTTTTGAAAAACATAATCAAAGTATTCCTTTTTTGGCTTTTCAAAACCGACATTTTCAGATATAAAAATCGCATCAAACACCTTATCAAGCCCCGACAAACGCAACTTCTTTTCCTGAGCAACCTTTGTTCCGTTTGTAACTGCCGCAAGAGTATATTTTCCCTTTTGAGAAAGAAGCACTTCCTCTGCGTTGTCAATAAACTCAATGTGGTCACCAAGCGTCACTTGATATTCCTTGTTGAAGTTTTCGGCAAGAGACACATCCACCCCTATTATCTCAAAAAACTCACGGAAACGCATGACAAGTATTTCAGGCTTTGTAAGCTCACCACGCTCAAGCTTCCGCCAGTATTTTACGTTTATATCCGAATACATTTTGAGCCTTTCGTCGTTGCATTCTCCCAGGTTATATTTCTCAAACAAAAACCGTATCGCATACGCCTCTGACGCAAGAAAGTCAAGTATAGTTCCGTCTATATCCCATAGCAAATATTTATACATATCAGTTCTCCTTGTTATATACTATCCTTTTCAGCGATAGTTATCATTAAGTTAAAATTTCCGACATCTCCTTTATGATTTTGTCAAGTTAGGGACAAAAAAAGATTTAGTGACCTCTTAAATCCAAATAATAGAATGGTGCACTTTTAGCATACACTAACACATAATATTTTTTTGAGTTATCTGTAACATATTTTGAAAATTGTCTGTTTGTTTTGGTTTCAAAGTGTAATTCTTCAAGAGGTAAAACTTCGTGTGCATTCGGAAATTTATCCTTCACAATTTCTTTTTGATATTCTGTTTCAATTAAAGCAGTTACTATCAAATATGTATGATCACCATTCGCAACATTCCCACAACCGTTTAATGTATCTATCATACTAATATCATCAACTTCAGCAATAACTTTTTCAACCTCTATCTTATATTGTTCGCACGCAAAATCATCAACCCAATATGGTATACACAAACATATAATAATAACTAATGCTATTAAACCCCAAATGATTATTTTCTTCAAACTATCACTCCCTTTCAAGGCTTCTCCTTGAGGAGAGGCTCCGCCGCAGGCGGTGGTGAGGTGTAGATTGCGAAAGTAATCGTTATTCTTTTCCACCTCATCCGAGTTGCTTCGCAGCCCACCTTCCCCTCAAGGGGAAGGCTTTTTTTGTCCCTTGTATATCAAACATTATGATTTTGTCAAGTTAGGGACAAAAAATTTGTAGGGACAGATGCCCACATCTGTCTGTTACGGGTCGATGAAGGCATCGACCCCTACAATTCTCTTAAACACTTTTCCTTAGAACACGCAGAAATACTGGATTTTCCTACCCGATATGTAAATATTTATTATCGGCAAACTATTTTATTAAATTTAGAGATTGACACAAATCCAAATATGACAGAGATCCGTCACTTTTGTTTCTTGTAAGACCTCGAAAATTTATATGTATTTTCTTAAAATACTTGTCATCAAAGTTAATTCTGCACTAAAATCATTTATCTCTTTTTCCAATCGGGTATATTCCTCCTTGGAGATAAGATTGTTTTTATCGATTGCCTTTTGTATATTTATATATTTTTGCATATATGAATTATTTTCAATATTCATAATATTTTTCTGTAGTATTTTAAAATCTTCTTGGGCAAAATTAGTGTTCTTCCGTTTGAGAATCGTAGATACAACTTCATTGTTCCTTACAATTAACACATATAGATTTTCACGTTTTTTATTCAGAATTTTTTTAAATTTCCTGCATACCTTTTCTTGTTTTCTTTCGTACTTGCTTTCCTGTATATCTTGAAAAATATTTTTTTCTTTTAGTAATGCTCTATTTCTATAAAACTTACTTGCAATATATATACATAAAACCAAGCTCATCAATGATATAACAAATTGAAAAATTGTCCATATCTTCCACGAAAGTATATTTGAGTCTAATGTTTCTGAATCTAATTCAATAATGGCTCCAAACAATTTGTCTTGTACACAATTCTCATATACATGTTCGTCTATAGAATCAAGTTTAGTAAGATATCCAGTAATACCTTTGTTATGTAGAACACTATTTGCAGTATGCTTTAATAATATGTTGACATCATCCAACTCTACAATACTATAATAAAACTTAATATACCCGTCATTCGGTCCCATTTGCCTACTTCCTGTAATGCTAATATCTTCCTTTTGAACATATTGAGTTTTCTTTACGTTTTTAGGCACAAATGACACCACTTTAATTCCCTTATTTAAGCAGTAGTTAATATCATTAGCACTAGCAACGTGCTTTGGAGTCCCAAAATTATACGAAAGTGCGGGAATTTTATGTATAACGCTTCCTGAAAACAATACTAGCACAACAAAAGAAATTAAAAAACTTATAAAATAAGTCTTTTTACATTCAGCTGTTTTTATCACAAAAAACATCACTCCGAAATATATCAAAACAAGAAATGCTATCACGGCGCTTGTTATAATATTTATAGCAAACAATGCTAATATTGCAACAAAAACAAGTATTGTATATTCATTCAATATCAGTTTTAACAAAGCATTAAAGCATGTTTTAATTTTGTTTCTCATTAAATCTCTCCCCTTTCGACAATATTCGACATCCTTTATACAAATTTTTCCCTTGTATATCAAAGTATATAAAGACTGTATAATCTAGATGCAAAAATCCTTTTGGCATCGGTTCGTGTCAAGTCAGGAACAAAAAGTACCTCCATATCCGAAAACACCTTTACCTATCTACCAACTAACTATTCAACGGTCTTCTATTATTTCTTTTCACGTTTAGTTTTCCGTTTTATTAAAGTCTAATCTCAGCATAGCAATCCCGATCGAAACCATTACAAGAACATTCCCGACCACAGAGCCGTACGCCGAGTTTGCAAGGTTATAAACAAGCCAGAACGGAGCTGCAACCATTGAAAGAATTCTTATGTTTTTTTCTTTTGTCAGCCATAAAGCAACGATTTCAAAGCCAATTCCCATTATAGCGAAGATGCTGAAAATGTTCTCATATAAAGCAAGTCCTACTGCCAACAAGAGCAGGTCAATAACCACAATAATGGCCTTAAAATGCTTTATTACAAATTCGTTTTCCTTATACCTTGCAAAAAAGGACAGCAAAAGCCCCATAAAATCCAGAACAGCGCCCTCAAATGCCCCAAGAAAAACGTATTGCAGTATGTATAACAGCCTCGAGGTTAAGTTGACAGCAATAATGTTCCTTCTCTTTTTGAACTGAAAGCTCAAAAGAAAGAGCACAACTGCCAACACTCCCAGTATGTGCGCCATATAAAATCCACCTTTATTTATGTAAAACTGTATAATCCGGATTCCGATCTTTTGAGTCGAGCAGAATCAAAAACTCAGGAGCCCAAGTTTCCCTATTCCACTATTTTCCAAAATAACCCCGGGAGAAAATCCCCCGGGGCTTTTTATTACCGTTCCTCTCGGAAATATGGCAAACCTAGTGCTGCCGGCGGTTGATTTTCCTTTTTGTCCCTCATGCTTGTAATTATAAGCACTATGATAGTAACAACATAAGGAAGCATTTCGAACAGTTTTTTCGCACTGACGCTGATGTCAGGTATGTAAGTCGGGATAACGTACAAGAAACCAAAGAGGATCGAGCCAAGAATACTGATAGCAGGGCGCCAGACCGAGAAAATAACAAGTGCGATGGAAAGCCAACCACGGTCACCAAAACCGTTGTTTGACCAGACACCGTTGGCGTAATCCATTACATAGTACAATCCACCAAGACCTGCGATTGCACTGCCAATACAGGTTGTAAGATACTTATATTTAGTTACATTGATGCCTGCCGCATCTGCAGTTGCCGGGTTTTCGCCTACAGCCCTTAAATGGAGACCTACTCTGGTCTTCTTGAGGATATGTGATGCAACCAATGCCACAATAATTGCGAGATAGACAAGGAAGCCATAGGAGAGAAAAATCTCGCCGAACCATCCCAGCTTGTCTACAAACGGGAGCTGAGTCTTGAAAGCGGTACTTGTTCTTGAAAGCGCAATAGACGGAACATCAGAATCCACAAGCTTGATGAGAGAACCGCCAAAAAAGTTGCCGATTCCTATACCAAATGTGGTAAGTGCAAGACCTGTAACGTTCTGATTTGCGCGAAGAGATACCGTTAAAAAGCAATAGATGAGCCCCATCAATGTAGAACCAATAAGAGAGCAGATTAAAGGAATCAGAACCGCAAGTAATGGGTTAATCAAATCCGGTGATGCGACACTCTGCTCATAGAGGAACGCACCTGCAACACCGCTGATCGCACCAACATACATAATTCCGGGGATTCCGAGGTTGAGGTGTCCTGATTTCTCGGTTAGAATCTCACCTGTTGAACCAAAGAGCAAAGGAGTTCCCTGCATAACGGCACGCTGAATAATAGTTGCTATCATACATTTCCCTCCTTCTTATTGAATTTAATTCTGTAATTGATAAAAAACTCCGAACCGATGATAAAGAAAATAATAATTCCCGTGATAATATCGGAGAACGAAGAATTCAGACGGTACACCTCTGAGATTTTCAATGCGCCCTTTTGCAAGAATACAATCAGAAGTGACGTCAGTATCATAAATGCCGGGTTGAACTTTGCAAGCCACGAAACCATAATTGCCGTAAAACCTCTGCCGCCTGCAGTATCACTCTTTAATGAGTGGTCAGTTCCCGCAACAAGAAGGAAACCCGCGATACCGCAGATAGCACCGGAAATAAGCATTGTTCGAAGAACTACTTTCTTCACATTGATACCGATGTATCTTGCTGTCTTTTCACTCTCACCTACAACAGCAATCTCATAGCCCTGCTTGCTTTTCTTCAAATAGACATAGACAAGGTATGTAAGAATCGCAACAATGAGAATATTAATCATATATTTCTGCCCAAAAATGGTGGGAAGTTGTCCGAACTCCAATGTTCTCGGAGTTCCCGAGCCCTTCGGCACGGACCATTCAAGAGTAAAGTATGCAACTATCTGAATAGCTACATAGTTCATCATAAGAGTAAACAGTGTCTCATTTGAATTAAAACGTGTCTTGAAATAAGCCGGAACCAATGCCCATAAAGCACCGGCAATAACCGCCGCCACAAACATTATCGGGATGAGAATTGCAGGCGGAAGCTTCTCTCCGAGAAAAATCATACAAGTGGCAGTCGCAAGGCCGCCTACAAGAACCTGTCCCTCTGCGCCTATGTTCCAGAACTTCATCTTGAATGCGGGAGTTACCGCAAGTGAAACACAGAGGAGTATCGCTGTATTCTGCAGGAGATTCCATGTAAGTCGGGATGTTCCGACCGCACCGTCAATCATCGTGATATACATTTCAATCGGATTGAGATCGGTCAGCGAAATCGTTACAATTGCAGAGACGATAAGCGCAAGTACTACAGAAATAACACGGATTCCCCACGCCTTCCACCAAACGATGTCATCGCGCTTGATTATATGAGCAGATGCATTAAAGAAGGCTTTTGTGCAAAAATCATTCAGTTTTTTCATTGCTATCCCCTTCCTTTTCTGCATCTTCCTTATAATCAGACTTAGTCATTAAAATGCCGATTTCTTCTTTTGTGGTATTTCTTCCATCGACAATTCCTGTGACCTTACCTGAGCCAATAACCATGATTCTGTCACACAACTCAACCAATACGTCTAGATCTTCGCCGACAAAAATAACTGCAACACCTTTCTCTTTTTGCTCGTTGAGAAGGTTGTATATGGTATACGAGGAGTTGATATCAAGACCTCTTACCGGATATGCCGCCATAATAACTGTCGGTGCCGAAGAGATTTCTCTGCCGACAAGCACCTTCTGAACGTTTCCGCCAGAAAGACGTCTGACCGGTGTGCTCACTGACGGGGTTGCTACCTCAAGACGCTCAACAATTTCGTCTGCAAGTGTCTTCGGAGCTTTTCTCTGAAGGAAAACAGATTTCCCCTTCTTATAGCTGCGAAGCATCATATTGTCGACAATATCCATATTCCCAACAAGACCCATACCAAGACGGTCCTCAGGCACGAAAGCAAGTCTCACGCCCATATTACGAATTTCAAGAGGTGTTTTGTCACGGAGATTTTCTCTCGCATCGGTTTTGGGGTTGTGATAGATGATATTGCCGCTGTCAAGATGCTGCAAGCCGGCAATAGCTTCCAAAAGCTCGCGCTGACCGCTGCCCGCAATGCCTGCAATACCGAGGATTTCGCCCGAGCGTGCCGTAAACGAAACATTGTCCAAAAGCTTTATACCCTCGCGGTTAATGCAGGAAACATTCTCCACTATCAAGCGGTCACATGGGTTTTTAACCTCACTGCGCGCGATATCAAGAGATATCTTTTTGCCTACCATCATTTCAGTCAATTCCGCTTCATTGGTTTCAGATGTCTTAACCGTACCTATGTATTCACCCTTGCGGAGAACTGCGACATTGTCAGAAATTGCAAGTACTTCATGTAATTTATGGGTGATGATAATGATTGCCTTTCCGCTCTCTCGCATATTTCGCAGAACCTTAAAGAGCTTTACCGTCTCCTGAGGAGTGAGAACAGCGGTCGGCTCATCAAGAATGAGAATATCAGCGCCGCGGAAAAGGACCTTTATAATTTCAACAGTCTGTTTTTCGGAAACTGACATTTCGTAGATTTTCTTGTCAAGGTCGAGTTCAAAACCGTATTCCGTTGCTATTTCTTTGATTCTTGACATGTACTGAGCCATATCAAAGCCCTTTTCGTCTTCCATGCCAAGCACTATATTTTCGGCAGCGTTAAAAACATCGACCAACTTGAAGTGTTGATGAATCATACCGATTTTATGCTCAAAAGCATCCTTCGGAGACGCAATTACAATTTCTTTTCCGTCGGCAAAAATCTGACCGCTATCCGGAAAATAAATTCCTGAAACCATATTCATCAGCGTTGTCTTTCCGCTACCGTTTTCTCCGAGCACGGAGAGAATCTCTCCTTTTTTCACCTGCAAGGAGATGTTTTTGTTGGCTACGACGCTTCCAAAGGTTTTTGTTATGTTTCTTAATTCAAGAGCTATCTTCTGTTCCATAAAAATCTCCATTATAGAAAGTTTCTTATGTTCTATGATAAATAATCACCCATCCATTTATCATAAAACACAAGTGCATAAGGCAATATAGGGCGGAGAAACTTCCCCGCCCTATACCAAAAAGTCAATTAGAATGCGCTGTTGAGCAATGTAATGCCATCGATCTGGAGATCGAAGTACGGAGCACTGCGGTATTCGGACTCATGGAAATAGCCGTCAGCAATTACTTCTGTATCAGGCTCGTAGTTTGCATCAGTGTCAACGTCTGCCTTGTAGGACTCAAGCTTCTCGCCGCCAACTGTGAAAGTATTTGTGTCAAATACGTGGATTTCGCCAGCGATGAGCTTTGCCTTTGCATCTTCCAAAGCTTCCTTTGTTCCCTCTGCAGCAACTGCCTCGTTGATGTCTGTAAGCTTCACAGAACCAACTTCGAAGCCTTCGCACCAGTCAGCTACGATTTCCTCGCCCTTGAGGTTTGCGTTGATGATGTACTTGAAGTACGGAGCCCAGTCGATTCTGGATGAGATAATGAAGGTGTTCGGGCAAGCACTCTGGGTGCTTCCGTTGTAAGAAACGTTGGGAACGCCTGCGTTTTCACATGCAGTCGGTGCGCCCATAGAGTCAGCATGCTGGCTGATAAGAACACAGTTGTTGCTGAGGAGCTTTGTTGCAGCTTCCTTTTCAAGAGCTTCGTCATACCAGCTGCCTGTGAACTGTACTTCCATAGTTACGCTCGGGCAAACAGACTTTGCGCCAAGGTAGAAAGAAGTGTAGCCGGAAACAACCTCTGCATAAGTGTAAGCGCCTACATAACCCATCTTAGCCTGGTCTGCAGTGATCTTACCTGCTTCGATCATTTCGTTGAGCTTCATACCTGCAGCGATACCTGCAAGGTATCTTCCCTCATAGATGGAAGCAAATGCGTTGTGGAAGTTCGGGAGATTCTCTGTGTGTGCAGTTGTACCTGTTGCATGGCAGAACTGAACATCCGGAAATTCCTTTGCAGCCTTGAGCATATACGGCTCGTGTCCAAAGCTGTTTGCGAATACGATATCGCAACCCTGGTCAGCCATATCTGCTGCTGCTTCATAGCACTCGTTACCCTCAGGAATGTTTGTCTTGAAGATAACCTGATCCGGCTTGAGGCCGAGCTCTGCAACAGCTGCTTCTGCAGCGTCGAGGAAGTTCTTGTCGTAGGTCGAGTTTTCATCATGCAAGAAGATGAAACCGATCTTGAAGTCCTCGTTTGTTACAGTGTTGTCGCATGATGTAAGTGCGCACATAGCAGCTACAAGCATCACAGCAACAAGAAGAAGCGAGATGATTTTTTTCATTTTTATACCCTCCTTGCCTTTTCGGCAAAAAATTACTTATGTATTACGGAAAAAACTACCTACGGAAAGTCAAAGAAGAATCCGTCATTGATTCAATGATAGCCAGCGAATCAACCCGGACGCCTTTTGCTCGCAGCTCATCTCCACCGCCCTGGAATCCTTTTTCAATGGCAATAGCACATCCAACAAGCTCTGCTCCTGCCTGACTTAGAATATCCATTATTCCGTTTAATGCGTTTCCTTTGGCAAGGAAATCGTCAATCACAAGAACCTTATCCTCTTTACCGAGAAACTCCTTGCTCACCACAGCATCATAGACGTTCTTTTTGGTAAAGGATTCAACCCTTGATGAATATACATTGTTTGAAATGTTGCCTGATTTATCTTTCTTTACAAAAACAACGGGGACGTTTATAAACTGCGCTGCCGCAAACGCAATCGGAATTCCGGAGGTTTCAATCGTAAGTATCTTGTTCACCCCTGCACCTTCATAAAGCCGCGCAATTTCCTTTCCCATTTCCAAAAGAAAAAGGACATCCAAACAATGGTTGAGAAAACAATCCACTTTTAAGATGTCACCGGGCAAAACCGTACCCTCACGCAGTATCTTTTCTTCTAACGCAACTATGACGGCTCACCCCTTTAATTTATTGGTAAAATTATAGCATATAGTACCACAAAAGTCAACAAAATACATCTCAAATTCGACAATTATCTTTCAAGAATTTTGATAATTATTCAAAGAAAAAGAGCAACACTTTCGTGTTGCTCTTTTCAATGTAACGATGTTAGATTTTTAAGATTCCAAGCGCCTCAAGAACGGATGATGCGAGAATAAGCACTATACATATCGGAGCAAGGTACTTGATAACAAAAACGAAGAGCTTCTTCTTTTTGAATTTTCCCGTAAGCTCGATTTCTTCCGTAACACTATCAACCTTTATAATATATCCGACAAATATACAGGTTAGAAGTGCAACTATCGGCATAAGAACACTGTTGCTTATGAAATCGAAGAAGTCAAGGAACTGAAGTCCGATAATCTTCACATTTCCAAGAAGTCCGTATCCAAACGACGAGAGAAGTCCGAGTACCGCCGAGAAAAGAAATACGATGAGGCACGAAAGCTTTCTGCCAATCTTGAACTTATCACATACTATTGATACAACGGTTTCCATAAGTGAAATTGAGGATGTTAGTGCTGCAAAAAGAACAAGAAGGAAGAAAAGACAACCGATAATTGTTCCACCCGCCATACTCTCAAACACCTTCGGGAGCGTGATGAACATAAGGCTGGGCCCTTTTCCGAGAGCCTCAGCACTTCCGCCCGAGAACACGAATACCGCAGGAATAATCATAAGACCTGCAAGGAAAGCTACACCTGTATCAAAAAGCTCTATCTGAGTGACAGAAGACTCAAGACTTACATCCTTTTTCATATATGAACCGTATGTTATCATAATGCCCATAGCGAGCGACATTGAATAGAAGAGCTGTCCCATTGCCGCAAGTACAGTAGTTACGGAGAACTTACTGAAATCGGGCATAAGATAGTACTTGACACCTTCCATCGCACCAGGAAGGCAAAGAGAGTATACAGCAATGAATATAGAAAGTGCGATAAGTACAGGCATCATAACCTTACTTACCTTCTCAATTCCTTTCTCAACACCGCAAAGAACAACAAGTGCAGTTACCCCAAGGAAAACGAAGAACCAGAAAGCAGGAGAAGCCGTACTTGAAATAAACTCTGTAAAGTAAGAATCCTGTACAGTTTCCATAGCACCGCCACTGACAAACGCAAAGAGGTACTTTGTTACCCATCCGCCTATAACAGAATAGTACGGAAGAATAATCGCCGGAACCAATGCACCAAGATATCCGACAAAAGAAAATCTCTTGTCAAGCGACTTAAACGCTCCAATTGCACTAAGTCCTGTTTTTCTGCCTATTGCGATTTCAGCTGCCATCAAGGCAAAACCGAAGGTTATAGCAAGAGCAATGTAGACTAAAAGGAAAATACCACCACCGTATTTTGCCGCAAGATACGGAAATCTCCATATATTTCCAAGTCCCACCGCTGAGCCTGCAGCAGCAAGAACAAAGCCTATTTTACCCGTAAAGCTGCTTCTTTTGTTGTTGTCCATTAAAAATGACGCCCTTTCGTTTGAAAATTTCAAAACTTTATAGTTTTATTATTATACCATACTTTAGTTTTAATATCAATTGCAAGTTGCAATAAATTCACCGCCGGATACAAGCACCGGCGGTGAAGCGATTTATCTTGAGAGTGCTGTATAAATCGTGTTTCTGAGTCTCGGGAAGAACCACTGTTCAAGCGGTCTATGAACGTGATGAGTATAGAATACCGAAAGTCCGTTTGACGGGTCTGCAAGTGCCATCGCACCTGCTGCACCTCCCCAACCGAATTCGCCAACGTTTCCGCACGTGCTTCCCATCGCTCTGTCGGTAAACACTCTGACACCAAGACCGTAGGTATAGCCGTGATAACGGATGCGGCGGAATCTCTCGAGCTGTTTTTCATTGATGTGAGGTGTGCGCAATGTTTCAATTGTCCCCGGAGCAAGGATACGCACGCCGTTTGGACCGACACCGCCATTTGCAAGTGCCGACATAAACTTTGAGTAGTCCGGTACAGAGGAAATTATACCCGCGCCACCACTGTCGTACTCTGAGCCAAAGACCAATGAGTTGGTCTTCTCAACTCGAGAAATATATGTCTTTCCCTTCTTATCGGCTGACATCTGAAGCTTTACCAAATCCTCTTCTTCAACGCCCTCTTCAACCAGAGTATAAATCGGAGCTATACGGTCAAACACTTCTTCCTTGCGGTATGTAGAGTCGTTCATTTCAAGCGGGTCGAAGATATTTTCCTTCACAAACTGTGAAAAACGCTTACCGGAAATCGCTTCTACCGCGCCTGCGAGAATATCGTGGCTATAGCTATACTGCCAGTCAGAGCCCGGGTCAAAAGCAAGCGGGTGCTTTGCCATAAGCTTTATGAATGGCAAGGTGGTAAACTTCCCATCCGTAACCTTTCTCGCATTTTCCATAAAATCACGCGGAAGTCCATAGGTATACCCCGATGACATCGTGAAGAGGTGACGCATTGTTATCGGGTTCTTTGCCGGACGGATTGTTCCGTCAGCTTCCCTTACCTGAACATCCCGGAATTCAGGAATATATTCATATAGCGGGTCATCAAGCAGGAAATATCCCCTCTCATGTAACATAAGTGCGGATGTTACCGTTGCAAGCTTTGAAGCTGAGAACAAGAAAAACAACTCATCCCCGCTCATCTTTATTTTTTCTTCAAGGTCAGAATAGCCTGACTGATACGAAAATACTTTTTCTCCGCGAAGCCTTATTTCAATCGAATTTCCCGGAAACAGGCCGTCCGTCAGTCTGTCCATAAAATCGCGTACTACTGAAAAATCCATTTGTGTTTCCCCTTTTTAGTGTTTAAGTAAAGTGTAGCACATACACTTTTATTTTTCAATACAAATTGAAAAGTCAGACTTAATACTGACAGGACTCCGGCATAACCAGTGCTGCTATAATATATGCAATGATTCCGCTTCCGCCAAGAAGCGTAAACGCTACCCATGCAAGGCGCACAACAGTAGAGTCTATCTCAAAGAATTCAGCAATACCGCCGCAGACTCCACACATTTTTTTATCGATGGCTGACTTGTATAATTTCTTTTTCATAACAATCCCCTTTTCCTGAATTTCTTATGAGTTCACGGAATAGTCTTTCTTAAATCCGTGTGCTCCAAAAATTTGCCACTGCCCGACGCCCAGACGTTGCATAATGGCCCGTCTCTCCTCGGCACAAAGTTTCGGGTCTGTATCCACAGAAGTCATCAGTATAGGCGCATACTGATTATATTCCGCCTGTTCGGAAGTAAGTCCGTGAGTATTTATATAAATATCTCCCGTAATGGCAATATGCCTTCCATAATCTATCAGAACAATCTCGCCGGGGAGATGTCCTCCCTTACCTTCGTAAACTTCAAAATGCAATTCTTCAAAGTCGAAGAATCCAATCTGTGTCAACGGCTCGCTGAGAGTTTCCGTATCATCCCAGGGAACACAAAGCTTTTCTGCCTGCACAGGATGATAAGACGTGATGATTTTGCAGATGTTTATATACGGCTTATGCAGTGGATTTTGCTCACGGTAGCCATTCTTTCCTATACTTTCGTTTTTGAGGCATGTTGCCGTTTTATGACTTGTGATAATTTCGTCAAACATTGGCAAAAGACCACAGTGGTCAACATCGGCATGAGTTACAAGCACTGTCTTCTTTATGCTTTCAAACTCCGGAAGTACCTTCTTGAAAACCTCAAGCATTTCTTCCTCATAACAGGCGTAGCCACTATCGATGAACAGTACTTTTCCATTGCTTTTAATGATTATGACATTGCTTCCGCAAGGCGGTTCAATCAATACTATTTCTGTGTTTTCTGTCACCTTGTGTGTACTTATACGAGGAGAAAAGCTCTTCCCTTTTGATAACGAGAGTAATTCAGCAAATTTACTTATGCTGTCAAACGTGCGGTACGGTGACAAACCTTGCTCGTCAAGAGTTTGCATCGCGAGATTGACATGTACCAACAGCTTACGGCTTGTTTCTTCTGACAAACCCATCATCCGTGAGAGACCCATAACATAGGTATTATAAAAAATGCTGTTATCATAGATCTTTTCAGAGCTGTTGTAATCAATCACTCTTACACGGCACAGTTTTTCCGCCTCAGTCAAGAATCTGGATATTCTGTCAGTATCATCAACATACAAACCCATTTTGAAAAACTGGTGGTCTGTTCCATTCTCCTGAGAGCTTATATATGAGATGTTGAAATTAAACTCATTGATGAGCGTCAAAACATCTGTAACGCTCCCCGGAACGTCTTTAAGGCAAAATTCAAGTAAAACAACACTCGTTTTGTCGTAACTGTTTTGCAAATACCCAATCTTTTCAAGCTCAACATCCGCTTTTTTCAACTGTTCTTCAGTTCCCTCGGCATCGATAAACAATGTATGTGAATCAACTGCTTTATTGTAACTTACGCGCGTGATATTTATTCCTAACGCAGAAAAACACTTGCTTGCCTTCAAAAAAGCACCAATGTGATTCGGCATCGAGGTCACATATGTCTTTTTCATTCTTTTCATCTCCGTGAAATTTGTCTCATAACCGTGGCATCAACAACAAAACTTAGAATTTCGTCATTTTTGTTTTCATTATATCAGAATTTCGCACCTTTGTCGATTGTTCTTAAAGTACAATATGCTACGCTCGCTCACAATCCTGCTATCTGAACAAGAAACGCACCGAGTGACGCACCTACCGCCACAGTAAGAAGTCCGCGCTTGAAATACGCCAAAACCACCGCAACGATACAGCCTGCTATTGCCGACGCATAGGAGCCTGTACTTGAAAACACCGCGGGAAAAGTCATTGCAGACAAAACCACATACGGAACATAAAACAGGAATGATTGAATCCATTTGTTTCTGATCCTTTTACGGAAAATAGCCATCGGAGTTACACGAATAATGTATGTAACTATCGCCATTACGCCGATAGAGGAAAGAATGTATACTGTACTCATCACTCGTCTCTCCTCTCCTCGATTTCAATAGGAAAAAGAGTCGCACACAGGGCACTTACCGCAACAGTGATTATTATAATTGTCCATCCGCTTGAAACAGCTTTAAGAAGGGGAGCATACGAAAACACAAAACTTGCAGCAATCGCGAGAACTACTGCAACAAGAATATTTCTGTTTTCTCTAGCACGAGGAATAACAATGGCTATAAACATGCCGTAAAGAGCTATTCCCATAGCTGAAGAAAGAGCCTGTGGCATAACAGATGTTGCAAGTGCACCTGCCGCTGTTCCAAGTGTCCACCCCATCACAGGAGTAATTATAAGACCTGCCATATATGCAGCTGTAAGAGGCTCTGTATGGCGCATTGACACAGCAAAAATCTCATCCGTAATGCCGAACGAAACCAAAAACCTCTGCCACAGTTTCATTGAAGGGTCAACCTTCTGTGACACGGAAAGAGACATAAGAAAATACCGCATATTGATGATAAGCGTAGTAATTGCCAGCTCTATCGCTGTACCTAACGCAAGTATAATGTTTATCCCCGCAAACTGTCCTGCACTGGTAACATTGGTAAGAGAAGTTAATATCGCCGCCCAGACGGGAATGCCTCCTTTTACCGCAGCAATGCCGAATGCCATTGACACGGAAAAATAGCCAAGACAAATAGGGATTCCATCCTTTATTCCGTTAATAAAATCATTTCTTTTCATATAAAAACACCTGAATTAATTATACCACAACAACTTCAAAACGACAAGGTTTGAACACCCTTAAGTAACAAAAAAACCACCACACGTATGTGTGGTGGTTTTTACCGGTATTAAAGGTTTCCGAAAACTCTCATTGCCTCCGCGACATCCTTCTTTATAGCCGCAGTTGCATCCGTTACGATGTCATGGAACTGCGTATATTTTTTCTTTCCGATCGCTTCTGCTGCAACCTTTGAAGTATTTGAGTAATAGTTTATCTTGCGGATGCCTCGTCTTATAGTTTCCTTAAGCTCAGCTTCCGTGAGTCCACTCGCTCCGTGCATAACAAGCGGAACATCAACAACATCCTTAATCATTGAGATTCTGTCATAATCAAGCACCATTTTCTTAGCAGAAATTCCGTGGACAGTACCAAACGCACAAGCAAGAGCATCGATACCTGTTTCGCGAACAAATCTCTCTGCGAGTGCCGGGTCAGTATATATGCTCTCTCCGTGATGGTCTCCGTATCCGTCTGCACGCTCACCCATCGAGCCGACTTCGCCTTCTACAGAAGCGCCAAAGCGTGCCGCCATCTCTACAACCAAAGCCGTGTTCGCAATATTCTCTTCTACCGAGCCCTCTGATCCATCAAACATAACAGCATTAAATCCGATATCGAGTGCTTTCTTTACGTACGCAAGGTCTGTGCCGTGATCAAGGTGAACACATACCGGAGCAGAAGATCTTTCTGCCATATATACCATAAGCGGTCCAATCTCATCAATCTTACATACGCCAATATCTTCATGCAACTGTGCATGCATGATGATTACCGGCTGGTTGAGTTCTTCCGCAGCGCTTAAAATCGCAATAAGACTCTCGAGATTAGGTGTATTGAATGAACCTATAGCGCACTTTCTTGCCTCTGCAATTTTGAGGATTTGTTTCATTGTTACAAGCATTAGAATTCTCCTTCGTATTTTTTAATATCATCACAGAATGTGAATTTCAAACTTGTTGTCTTACTCTCTTCCGGAGCGAGGAATTCAAGACGGTTTTCGCGTCTCAATACATCTCGTCCGTCAGGTGTTGCATTGCCGGGTTCCAGACCGAGAACATACTCTGCCTTCCCCATCATCTTCCATTCCGTAAAGCAAGGAAGCGACTTTTTGTCGTATGCAAGAACGACACCTTTTCCAATGTCGGCATTGTAAATTCCCGCACGTGCAACTCCGTCTTTCTCAAAAACATCAAAGTAGTAGCAACGTTCCTCGTATCCTGCCTGCGGCTTTTCGAGGCACAGTGCAGTATCGATATACTTGCCTGCGTGGTCATTGCGCGGCTTCACCCCATTATTCGGAACTCTTACCTCACTTTTTTCAGTAAGAAGCGGATATCCGATATTGCAATGGTAAAGTATCATATACGGAGAAGTTGCATCTCCATCATTCGTGACAGTGTCCGAGAGAGTTATTTCATTTTTTATGTAAGAAACGCAATACTTTCTGTCAAGCACGAGCTTTCTTCCAAAAATATCGCACTCTCTTATGCGCAACACAATCTCTAGACAATCGTCCTTTTCTACGGTTGAAAGAAGCTCTGCAGGGATATTTGAAATTTTACCGTGAAGCGGCAAATCCTCTCCCTCGTCAGTACACGGGCTACCAACTGCGGTAAGACCGCAGGTAGTCAAAAAACCTGCCGTAAAGCTTTTTAAGAAACCTGCACCTACACCGTCATAGTACTGCGGTGAGACATATCCACAGGGTGAAAAATAACCGATATTATCGCCCTTGAAGTTCACCCTTGAGAGATCTCCTGCACGGTCAATTGAAATCCACACTTCAAGGCCGAGTCCGTTTCTTACACAGAGAAAGTGCATACCGTTGCCCTTTCCTCCCTGTAAGACATACTGTTCCGCACCTCTTACCTGCAGAGGATGTCCAATGTATCCTTTCATATCATAACCCCTTTATCGCTTTATAGAGATTTTTGTATTTACTGTACATCTCAGCATACGCCGCAGATTTTTTTGCATCAGGAGTAAATACTTTTCGCACAGCGGACATTTTTTCTGTTGTCGTCGCTAAATCATGGTACGCACCAACCGCACGACCTGCAAGCGCCGCGGTTCCCGCTGCTCCGACCTCTTTACAAGAGAGCGCCACAACATCCATACCGAGAACATCCGCCTTAATCTGAAGCCAGACGTCCGATGTTGCACCGCCACCCGTTGCCTTGATCTGCTGGATGTCTCCCGTCTGTTCACGCATTGTATTGAAGTTAAGAAGCATTTCAAGAGATGTCCCCTCCATCAACGCTTTATACAAATCACACTTTGTTGTTTCAAGCGTTACACCGACGAATGCCGCTTTTGAATCAAGATCCATATACGGGTTTGCAGCCCCTGCAAAATGCGGAAGTACCAGAATCCCTGTGGGGTCATCCGATACAGCGCTATCAAGCTCTGCATAGACATTTTTCCCCTCAGCTTCCGCCCTTTGGTTTTCAAGCTCTGCAAAATTATCCCTGAACCACTTAAGCGTTGCGCCGCCCGTAAACGAAAGCGCATAGCATGCGAACTTCCCGTCAATATACGGAACTACGGAATATCCACCCTCGTAGAATGCGAGGTCAGACGGTTTTTCCTCAAGAATGACGGGGATACACTCAACAGTGCCCGTTCCGTCCATCGCCTGGGTTTTATCGAAAATCGATGCACCTATCATCGCAGTCACCTGATCGTGCGAGCCGTTGACTATTGTTATGTCATAGTCTATACCGAGCATTTCTTTGACCTTAGGTGTAATGAGACCTGCAACAGTACCGGCTTCAACCGGCTTCGACATAAGCGAAACATCAATGTCAAGAGCATCGAAAATCTCTTTTATAAAGCACTTCTTCTCAATGTCAAACGCAGCAGTGCGGGCAGCAAGTGAATAATCTATCTGTGCATTTCCCGTCAGGGTGTAAACTATAAAGTCTTCACCTAAAAGAACACGGCGTGCTTTTGAAAAAGCCTTCGGATTATTGTTCTTAATCCACTTGATTTTATAGATGCTGTACATACAATTAGGCTTGACGCCCGTAAGTAATGTAAGCTTATCTTCACCGAAGCTTTTTGTAAAAGATGCGCACTCTTCTTCCCCGCGCGGATCTGTATAGAGCATGGACGGAGCCAGGATGTTATCGTCTTCATCGAGAAGCGCAAAGGTTTCGCCAAAGCTTGTAACACCAAGCACATCAAGGCGATAATCCGTTGCTGCCGCGCGAAGGAGCGAAAGCACACCTTCTTTTACATCGGCAAAGTCAATCTCATGTTTTCCGTTTTTGTGGGTCGCATTGTACTCTTTATAGTAAGTTTTAAGCAGGGCTGCATCGTCGTTGTAAACAACTATTTTGCACCCCGTTGTACCTACATCCAAGCCTGCAATATACATAATTTATCCCTCGATGCTGACTACATCATAGCCAAGATAGTACTTGAATGCTTCTTCAAGAATATCCTTGACATGACCGTTTGCAACAGTTGTATGATGCTTAAAGCCACCTCGTGCAAGTCGGATAAGCTTATCCTGGAGATTATCGATTCTTGCGACACCGCCGCAACCGAAGAACTCTTTTTCAATATTGTCGTCGGTAAACTCACCCTCACTGAAGTAAATGGTGATTTTGCCATCTTCTGTTTTGCAGTTGGAGAAGGTCATCGGGAAAGCAGCAATTCTTCCCTCGTTTGTGCCCCAGCCACAGCCCGGATCATCCTTATCAAACATCTTGTGCGATGTAACCTCGCCCTTGCCCTTCATAAGCTTCTGAGCTGTTGAACCGCAATGGAAGAGAATTACTTTGTTCTCGTCGTCACCGTAGTTGTTATTCCAGTCAAGGCAAGCAGCAGGACCCTGGGTTGCAAGGGAGAGTGCTCGCATTGTGATAGCAGAGCAGACATCAACCTCACAGGATGCAACAATACCCCTGTCGTTAAGCTCACTTAAAAGCACACATACGGACACACGGAGATATGTTGCCATCTCATTCCAGCAACGCAAAGAAATTGCATCAAGGTGATATGTCTCTATGTATTCATCAATAACAACGCTGATTTTTGCAAGCGTATTCTTCTTGTCTTCGGGAACCTTTGAGAAATCGGCATAGTTTTCAAGAGCCTTTTTCTTTGCAACTACCTTTTCATCGTCATCTGACTTTGCACGTACAAGTTCAAAGAGTTCAGAAAGGTCAAAGGATTCAACGTTTATTCCGTGGCGCTGCATTGTAAGCTCGTCAAAGCGAACGGTCTTGAATGCAGTTGTTCTTGCTCCGATGCAACCGAGGTTAAAGCGCTTCATTCCCTTTACAACTCGGCAAATTGCCGCAAAGTCGTGGAGATTTTTAGCAAATGCATCTGTCAAAGGATGAACAACATGCGGCTTCATAACAGTATACGGTACCTTGTACTGTTCAAAAACATCCGTAACGGAGAATTTTCCGCAATATGCATCTCTTCTGCCGTTGAAGTCCATCTTACCAATTTCATCAGGATATGCCTGCATGAGTATCGGCACACCCGCGTCGCGAAGTGCCGTAATTGCGCCGTTCTCATCGACGAATATCGGCATACATAAAATTACGCCGTCATACTCTCCTTCGTGGGATTTGAGCCAAGCGGCATACTTAAGACCCTCGTCACGTGTTTCAACCGCACCGTAACGAGTAGCGTTTTTGTCCATCATGATATAATCATAACCGGCATCAGTTACCGCCTTTGCCATTTCGTCGCGTGCAGACTCGATAAGTTCCGCAGGCATAAAGCCGCGATTGCCAAAAAATAATGCAAATGTCTGTTTTTTCAAAGTAAACACTCCTTTCTTTGTCTTGATTTTAACTTTTTCCGTGTTATAATTATAGTAAATTCTGACCCAAAAATAGTAATTTTGTTTTGCGAGGATGATATTATGAAAATCCAGATTGATAGCGAGAAATTAAAAAGTCTGCTTCGCGATTTTTATAACCTTACAAAAATGCGCATAGTCGTCTTCGATGCAGATATCAAGGAAATTGCCTCATATCCGAACCACCACTCGTCCTACTGTCAGATTCTGCGAAAAAACACAACGATCAACGAAAAGTGTCTTCACTGTGACAAAGAGGCTTGTACCATAAGTCTTAAAAAACAGGCAACTTATACCTACCGTTGCCACGCAGGACTAGTCGAGGCGGTAAGCCCCATTCTTCATGAGAACACAGTTCTCGGATACATTATGCTCGGTCAGGTGCTGCAGACTGATGACCTCAAAAAATCATGGGAAGAGACCGCCGCATACCTTGGCCAATTTAGCCTCGATCTCACAAGACTTAAGGAAGCATATTTCAGAAAGAAAAATCTTTCACCAGATATAATCAACTCTGCCTCTAATATAATGAAAGCCTGTTCAAGATATCTCTTCTATGCAAAAATGATTTCCCTTCAAAATGACGACCTCGAATGGAAGCTTGACAGATACATAAGAGACCACCTTTCAGAAGAACTCGATGCTGCCACCCTCTGTACAGAATTTGGAATCAGCCGAAACAAGCTCTATGAGATCTCGGAATTACTTTATGGCTGCGGTGTTGCTGAACAGGTCCGAAACTTAAGACTCAACCGCGCAAGACAGCTCTTAGAGTCCTCCGATTTTCCAGTTTCCAAAATCGCAACACTGTGCGGCATTCCCGACTATAATTATTTTACAAAAGTTTTCAAAAAGCATTGTGGCATAACACCGAGAGACTTCAGAAAAAAAACGACAAAAAAATAAAAAACACACCTGTGGAAAAAATTTCCCACAGGTGTGTTTTTTGTTACATATTGTTTTTCAGGTACTCGATAAACTTTGGACCCCACCACTCGGCATATCCGATTTTGTTCGGGTGAACATTGTCGTGCATATACTTTGCGTAATCCTCCGGATTTACGTTTCTCATTTCTTTGTCATCCCACAAATCAATTATGCCGACATCCCACTTTTTTGAAAGCTCGCGCAAGGCATCAACCATATTCTGATACGCTTCGCTCTCAAAATATGTACCTGTATAGAAGGACACGGGGCATCCCCACTTTTCCTTTGCCATCGCGATAATAAATTCGATAGCGCCGATGATTGTCTTTGTATCAAAAGCGTCTTTATTTTTAGTCTCGCCTATTTTTCCAAGCGGCAGGTTTTTATTCGCATCGTTTGTAGATAGTTGACAGATAAAATGGTCACATGTCTCTTGTGAATCAATTTCCTTCAACATGCGTGATACGTAGGACATATCATCAATATCTGCAAGTGTTGTTCCCGAAACCGCCCACTTGACCGCAGTACAACCTAATGTCTCCCTCACATGCTCGCACATCGACCAGCCATTACTTGCCGAGCCTTCCGTTACCGAAGAACCTAGAAAAACCACTGTTTTATTCTCAAAGTCCATAATAAGCACCCACTTTCAAATACAATAATACCAAACAAAAGACCGAGATGCAAGAGTGCATCTCGGTCTTGATTTTCATTTTCTTAGAACAAGATGATGAGGAACTGTGATACAAGAACAACAGCAATCAAAGCTATCGGGTATGTTGCGGCATAAGCTGCGGCAACCTCCTCTGTGCCAGCTGTGCTTATCAAAGTACCGAGTGCCGGTGTTGATGTCATACCACCCGTGATAGAGCCGAGGTTATTGAGGAGACTAAGCTTCAAGACATACTTTGCAAAGAGGAATCCTACTATCATCGGAACAATTGTCATAATGACACCGTAAACGAAGTACATCGGGTCAAAGTTTGCCACAAAGTCTGCACCACCCGGGATACCTGCGCCTATGAGGAAGAGCATAAGACCAACTTCGCGGAAAACCTTGAGAGTTGTCTCCGGAGGCATAAGACTTACCTTACCGATACGGCCAAAGTGGCCAAAAATCAGTGCAACGAGCAAGCAACCGCCTGTTGTTGTGAGAGCAAAAGCTGTTCCGCTGATACCCTCGCCTGCTGCAAGAGACGCATATCCTGCACCCGTGAGCGGAATTTTAATCATGCCAACGAGGATACCGACGATAGCAGCAAGTGCAAAAGCACCTATACCAAAATCATCAATATGAATAAGCTTACCGTTATATTCTTTCTTCTCACCGTCAGAAATCTGAGTGAGCTTTGCTCTTTCTTCGTCCATATTTGCCTTCATGAACTTCGGAACGAGCTGAACAAAGAGAACAACACCGAGAACGCCGAAGATATATGCTATACCGTGTCCTACAGAAACAAGGCTTTCATACTGCGGAAGAACAGTATCCTTTGCAGCAGAAAACGCAGGTGTTGATGTAAGAGAACCGGAAAGGAGACCTACTATCATAGCAGTAAAGCCTTCGCTTGTTTCAATTGATGCACCATATCCCAAAACCTTGCCGAGATAGATGCAACCAACAGCTGCAAGACCACCTGCAAGGATGATAAGTACGCCGAGAAGAATGTATGACTTGAAGTTCTTCTTCATATTGCTGAAGAACTTTGGTCCTGCAATAAAACCAACTGAAGTTACAAACAAAATGAGTCCCATGCTCTCAATAATCTTAAGAGCCTTATCTGTGTATCCGCTTGTCTGAGCCTCAAGAGGGCCGTAGAAGAAGCAGCCGAACAAAAGCGCAATAATGAAAACGCCTGCCGTTCCCAAAGAAACGCCCTTGATCGTGATGCGGCCAAGACCGTAACCTACAGCAGCAATCAGGAACACACACATCATCATAAAGGTGATGCCTGTAACCGAAAGAACTCCACCAAAAATACTCATACCGAAAACCCTTCCTTGTGAAATAGATTTTACTTTTGTGCTTTCACAAAGCACTCGGTAATTATAGCACATTTTCCCTTTCAGTTCAACATTTTTACAAAAATAATTCTTTTTTGACAATATACATAAGGAGAACCCAAAAAGAGTTCTCCCGTTTGTCAAATTTATTTCTTTTTTGCCTCCCGTATGCCATATATTACGCCGACTGCGGCGTACGGTATAAGCAAGAACAAGCATATAACCGTGGATACCGGCGGAAGGAAGATTGTCATTAAAAACAATATTCCCATAACTACCGTTTCATAACCGATAAAACGGTTTACTTTTCTTGCCTTTTCCGCATCCTCTTTTACGTTGTTAAGACGGTCAAATTTGGGAAGGTAGTTGCCAAGAACAATGAACATAACACCTACCAGAAAACCTACCGCTTTTCTTATATCCAGATCCCAGCCAAGACCGTAGCCGAGGGTGATTATCTGAAGCGCAACCGTAAGAACGGGAAGAATCCATTTTGTGACAGCTTCAAACTTTTTTCTTTCACCAAACCTCTTCGCATTAATATCATTTATAATACAACTGATTGCCTGCAAAGGAACCATAAGAATCGGCATACCGAACACAACAAATGTTTTTGATGCAAAGTTATCCGCAACGCCGTGAACATTAAAATGAATTGCCATTGTCTCAGGAAGCTTATCCCAAATAAAAACGCCAAGAAGTATCGGAGAAAGACATACTGCGCTTGTTATTAAAAAGGTTTTCCACTTGAAAAATTTCATTACTTTTTACCTCCCAACATATAAATCCAGGAAAGGACATCTTCAAAAACAGATGTATTAAGCTGATAGTATATAAAGTTTTTATACTTTTCTTCCACTATCAAATCTGCATTTTTCAGCTTCGTAAGGTGATACGAAACCGTCGCACCCGTAAGATTGAAGCATTCCCCTATTTCACCTGCAGACTTCTTCCCGTCCCTGAGCACAGACAATATATCACGCCTTACGGGATCCGATATAGCTTTCAACGTTTCGTTTATTCCCAAAGTCATCGCCTCCATCTATTTAGAAATCTTTCTAAATAGATTATATAGTGTTCGACGCAAAAAGTCAAGAGCTATTTAGAATTTTTTCTAAATAGCTCTTGTGTGATGCATTACATATTTTTTCCGTCGGTTGCCGGGTTGTCTATAAGCGTACCGTCTTCCCGAAACCGCGAGCCGTGGCACGGACAATCCCACGAATGTTCCTGTCTGTTGTATTTCAGCGCACATCCCAAATGAGGGCACCGCGGTGCAAAAGGAGTAACAATTCCCTTTACTGACTCAAACATGTTTATTGCAAGCTGCGGATGAAAAACACTTCTTGACGGTGAATAAAGCTCTGCATATTCATTCTTTTTCCCGCATATCATATCCGTCAAAATTATGGCAGAGAGCATTGAGGACGTCATTCCCCATTTATTGAACCCCGTTGCAACGTACAAATCCGGTGTTGCCTTTGAATATTGCCCGATATACGGTATGAAGTCAAGTGTCATACAATCCTGAGTTGCCCACCTTCCGACAATTCTTGAATCGGGATAATACGCATCCGCAAATTGCTTTAACTCCTCCCAGTTTCCTCCCATTTTGCCTGTTCTATGACCTCCTCCACCGAGCAAAAGCAAATCTCGGTACTTTCTAAAAGATAGTCCCTTGTCGTTTTCATCAACATACATACCCCCAATGTTCTGCGCATTTTCAAGCGCAAGCACATACGATCTCGCCTGATACAGCTTTGCAAAATATGCTCCGTGCTTGTTGATAAAAGGAAAATGAGTTGCAACAATGATTTTTCCCGCAGAGATTTTCCCTTTGTCGGTAAATGCAACTCCCGGTTTCAATCCGAGAACCTTAGTGTTTTCATATATGGGCAAGCCTTCCGCAATTGAAAAAGCAAATTTAAGAGGGTGAAACATTGCCTGCCTCGGCACTTTAACCGCGCCCAAAACTTCAAACGGCAGCTCTGTCTTTTCGCAAAATTCAGCCTTGCAACCGATTTGGTTTAATACCTCTGTTTCTTTTTCTATTGCTCTTCGCTCTCCGCGAGAGTATACGTAAGAGTCGCAAACCTCAAAATCACAGTCTTTTGAAGCTGCCATTTCGCTCAGTTTTTCAAATGCACTCTTCTGACTCTCATAATATAACCCCGCTGCGCTCTGACCGTATTTTTCACCTATCTTACTATATATAAGTCCGTGTTGAATTGTGATTTTTGCAGTAGTTCCGTTTGTTATGCCACCGCATATCTCGTTTGCTTCAACAAGTACACAGTCAAAGCCTGCTTCTTGCAAAAGATACGAACACAAAAGTCCGCAAAGTCCACCGCCAATAATTAAAACATCAGTTTTTATATCTTCCCGAAGAGGATTGAACTTCGTCTTTCCCACTTTGTTCCATATAGATTCCATATATATTCACCTCTGTCTTTATTATTGCAAATCAAGCAGGATGAATACCTCTTCATTTAACAAAGCGAGGTCTGTTTTTATAAAAAACAGACCTCGCTGAATATATAAGTTATATCTTTTTATTTTCCTTTTTATATGCTGCAAAGTATGATGCAATGACAATGCATACAACTGCAACAAACACCTTCCAGTCAGGTACGATGCCGTTTATGAAAAGCGTTACAAACGGCGTGAGTATCGGTTTTATGAAAAATGCAAGCGAGCCCATAATCGGTCCGCCCTTTTCAATTGCGAGGAAGTAACAGGCATATCCGATGCCTGTTACAAGAAATCCGAGACAGCACAATGTGATTACTATATCTGTCGAGAATGTCGGTGTGATATCTACCCCCAAGACGAGAAGTGAGACTAAAAGTATTATGCTTCCCATTAAAAATGCAACGCTTGTCTGGATGATACCGCCAAACTTCTTTGTGAATTTCTGACTGAGAACTGTATACAGACTGAAGCTTACCGCAGCAAACACACCGTAGAGAACAGACTCAAGGTTTGTCCCTGATGACAAGTCCGTGCAGGCAAGAACACCGACAACACCAAAAACCAATGCGATAACCTTGTTTCTGTTCAACTTCTCTTTAAGGATAAGAATTGCAAAGATAATAGTAAATATGGAGTTTGACGAGAAAATTATTGCAATGAGCGACGGTGAATCAGCCTTTTGTACACCTATCTGCAGAGCTATCATACTGATACATATAAACAGGACACCAAGAGCTGTCATAATTCCAAAATCTTTTAAGCTTATATGTACCTTTTCTTTTTTGATTTTCAAAGCAGCTAACGGAATAAGGATTACTGCCCCTATGATAAATCTCCAAAAAGTGATGGCGTAGGGATTAACCGTACCTGATATAAGCTTGCTTACGGGCTCTAAAGTGACGAACAAAACCGCGGTTATAAGAGAATATATAATTCCTCGTTTCATTTCCAATTCCCCTTTTATAAGTCTACGCACTATTATACAAAAAATTTTTATCACTGTAAAGTACACAATTAAAAGATCGCACACATTTTGGCAGAGTGTGAATATTGCTTTGGACTCCTGCAAAAAATAACTAAAACTATATTGGGAGGTAAACAAGATGTTCAAACACGAAAAAATGCTTTTTCACCCCGTAGGAGTAGAGAAACCAAATCCGCAATACGCCGTTTTGCTTCAGGAACAGCTCGGAGGCGGAAACGGAGAACTAAAAGCCGCTATGCAGTATATGTCGCAAAGCTTCCGCGTTAAAGACCCCGAAATCAAGGACTTGTTTCTTGACATCGCCGCCGAGGAGCTCGGTCATATGGAAATGGTTGCACAAACCATCAATTTGCTTAACGGCCATGATGTGGACGCAATGACGGTACAAGCAGGAGAAATTCAGTCACACGTTATTCTTGGATTAAACCCGGGACTCATAAATGCCTCAGGATACTCATGGACAGCAGATTATGTCACCGTAACCGGGGATTTGTGCGCAGATATTTTAAGCAACATTGCGTCTGAACAACGCGCAAAAGTAGTTTATGAATATTTATATCGCCAGATAAGCGATAAAAAAGTAAAAGAAACTATTGATTTTCTTCTTAACCGCGAGGAAGCTCACAATCAAATGTTCCGCGACGCATTCAACAAAGTACAAAACAGCGGTTCAAACAAAGATTTTGGTACAACAAAAGCCGCAAAAATGTATTTTTCAATGTCCGATCCCGGTCCTAATACTTTTGCAAAGAACGAAACCACCCCGCCGTCATTTAATTAATGAGCAAAACAGACAGAAGCGAACCTCCGCATATATGCGGAGGTTCGCTTTTACAGAAACTCTCTTATATCAACCGTCAATTTTTCTTCTAAATTTATCAATCGTTTTGTAATATCTTTGGATACCTCATCCGCCCCTTTATATTTATTGAGGTACTTGTTAAGGGACTTCACGCCCATATTGCAGCCGTCTGTCATCAAGTCTGCAATAGTTGCATCGGAGTTTTCCATAGCGAGTTTTATATTGGTCTTCACCCAGGACATACCCTTTGCAATAGCCGCAGGCTCTTTTCCGTCGTCTTTATATTTATCAAGCAACTGCTGAATTTCCCGATCGAGCTTTTTATGCTCATCCTTGCAGCCAGTTAAGAGTTTTTCGAGCTTCTTTGCCCTTACATTATCAAGCACATCATCTATTGAGGATGTACCCATTTTAACTCCCGCATCACATTCTCTCAAAAGTTTTATGGTATCCTGCTCTATCATATTTTACCTCCTGATTATATACATAGGTAAATGATAGTGTAACACGAAGCCGCCTTTTTATTCGGTGTCTTGTTTTGCCTTGTCGAGAAGCTCTTGGAAATCAATAATCCTTAATTTTTCGCCATCCTCTTCGGATGTGTCAATGAAAGTTTCTTGAATAAATCAAGGTACATTGTTTTGTAATCAGGCATAACGTTTTCTCCTTTGTAAATAAAAAAGTGCGCAGCCGAAGCTACGCACGAAAAATGCATATCTCCGATTGCTGCGACACAACTTTGACAAACTATAAGAGAAAGCCAAAATAGAGAATGCATTTTTACCAAAACAAAAACACTTCTCCTATAGTCTGTCCATAATATTCAGTTGTGTCGCAAACTCAGTATAACATACAAAAAAGAAAACGCAAGAAAAAAACTGCCACAAAAGTGACAGTTAAATTCATTTATCTATATTTTGTTTGGCGGTGTTGATTGAGGAAATCAACACTCTTTTTATTTCAAGGCAATCTTTGAGTAAAGATTCTCCCTCTTCATTTGTCAGTAATTCTGATTTAACAAGCAATCTTAACCAATATTCAGTTTCAGCAGTTTGTTTTAATGAGATATGTAACTTAGATATAAAATCAGCCTTACTTTGTCCATAATTGGCTTCGTTGATGTTCGCACCAATACTTGTACCACTTCTAACTATTTGCTTTGATATGATAGTTTCTTTCTTATCTTTAACTAAATATCTTTGCAACTTAATTATCCTTGCTGCGAAATCTATTGATTTATTAATTAAAATGTTTTCCTTCATTATCATCACCAAAGAAATTCAATTATTAAAACCAAAGAAATTCAATTATTAATTGTTCACCAGCGAAGCGACTTCATCATTCATTATTCATTAAAAAAATCCTGTCACATTTAATGAATGATGAATATTGAATAACGAAAAATGAATAATACAAAACAAAAAAATCCTATCTTTCGACAGGATTTTTTGTTTTGGCGGAGAGTGAGGGATTCGAACCCTCGAACGGGTATTAGCCGTTACACGATTTCCAATCGTGCGCCTTCGACCAGCTCAGCCAACTCTCCATAAATATTAACTTTCTCATACTCATTATTTGCGTATGCAAATATATGAGAAACTCTGATTCACTTTGTTTGCAGAGGGTAAAATTTTACCCTCTGCAAATCAAATGTAAGTAGCTTAATTACTTAAGTTCTACCTTTGCGCCAGCTTCTTCAAGCTTTGCCTTGATAGCATCAGCCTCATCCTTGCTTGCGCCTTCCTTAATTGCCTTCGGAGCTGCCTCTACGAGGTCCTTAGCTTCCTTAAGGCCGAGACCTGTGATCTCGCGAACAACCTTGATAACGTTGAGCTTGCCAGCACCAACATCAGCAAGAACTACATCGAAGGAATCCTTCTCTGCAGCAGCCGGAGCTGCGCCACCTGCAGCCGGAGCTGCAACTGCAACAGCTGCTGTTGCTGATACGCCAAACTCTTCCTCGAGTGCCTTTACGAGCTCGTTGAGCTCAAGAACTGTTAAGCCTTTTACTTCTTCAATGAAATTTGTGATCTTTTCAGACATGATATTTACCTCCTAAATTTATAATTGTTTAATTATTCTGCAGCTTCTTCTGCTGCGGGTGCTTCTGCTGCGGGTGCTTCTTCTGCGGGAGCTTCTGCTACAGGAGCCTCTTCTGCGGGAGCTTCAGCAGGAGCTGCTTCCTCAGCCGGAGCCTCTGCTGTAGGAGCGGAAGCATCAACAGGACCTTCCTTCTCCACCTTTTCTGCGATTGCCTTAAGCACAAGAGCGAGACCGAAAATCGGACCCTGCAAGCTTCCAACAAGTCTTCCAAGGAGAACATCTCTGCTCGGGAGATCTGCAAGAGCTTTAATCTCTTCTACGCTTACAACCTTGCCATCCATAAAACCTGCTTTGATGTTGTAGATATCTTCGTTCTTCTTTGCGAACTCGTTTACAACCTTTGCAGGAGCTATGACGTCATCTGCACTGATAGCGAGAGCTGTTGTGCCTTCGAGGAATTCGTCAAGACCTTCAAGACCTGCTTCCTTCGCAGCGAAGCGAATGAGAGTATTCTTGATGACCTTATAGTCAACACCGTTCTTGCGCATCTCTGCACGAAGAGCAGTATCATCAGCAACGTTAATTCCCTTGTAATCAACGAGAACACCGCTGCTTGCATTCTTCATCTTCTCGGCAAGCTCTGCAACCAACTGCTTCTTTTGCTCTAAAACCTTTGCACTTGGCATGTGTTTCACCTCCGTCTGTATTTAATGGAAAAACCCATGCGCATTAAGACGCATGGGTTACAAATTACAAAACACAATTGTGCTAAATATAACTTGCTCCTCGGTAGGCTCGCGACGCGATTATGCCAACGGCACCTACTGTCTTAAGACGCACTAAGTATTATACCAAATGTTTTCTGAAATGTCAACAAAAATTAACCAAGTAATTTCGCAACGTTGACTTTGATGCCGGGACCCATTGTTGATGTAACAACACATGAGCGGATATAAGTACCCTTTGCAGCTGCAGGCTTTGCCTTAACGATAGCGCCAACGATAGTGTTGAAGTTATCTGTGAGCTTGCCTGTACCGAATGATACCTTACCGATCGGGCAGTGAATGATGTTTGTCTTATCAAGACGGTACTCAATCTTACCTGCCTTAAGATCTGCTATTGCCTTAGCAACATCCATTGTAACAGTTCCTGCCTTCGGGTTCGGCATAAGGCCCTTCGGACCCAAAACCTTACCGAGACGACCAACAAGACCCATCATGTCAGGAGTTGCAACAACAACGTCGAAATCGAAGAAGTTCTCGTTCTGGATTCTTGCGAGAAGGTCTTCTGCACCTACAACGTCTGCACCTGCAGCCTCTGCTTCACTTGCCTTGTCGCCCTTTGCGAATACGCAAACGCGAACTGTCTTACCTGTTCCGTGCGGAAGAACTACCGCACCGCGAACCTGCTGGTCAGCATGGCGTGAGTCAACACCGAGCTTAACGTGAAGCTCAACTGTCTCGTCAAACTTTGCCTTGCCGAACTTGCTCATGATTTCAAATGCTTCCTCAGCCTCGTACTGTACTGCACGATCGATGAGTTTTGCACTTTCGATATACTTTTTACCTCTACGCATTGTAGTAACCTCCTTGTGGTAGTTTTCGGGCTTGGTCTTTCAAAGCCCTCCCACGTAAGTTAATAGCTTTATGCCATGTACTACGGTTTTGGATTATTCCTCAACCGTTACGCCCATGCTTCTGCATGTGCCAGCGATCATGCTCATTGCATTTTCAACTGAAGCCGCATTGAGATCAGGAGCCTTGAGCTCTGCAATCTTTCTGAGGTCTTCCTTGCTGATTGTAGCAACCTTTGTCTTGTTAGGAACACCGGAACCGCTTTCAATCTTGCAAGCCTTTTTGATAAGTACTGATGCCGGCGGTGTCTTTGTGATGAATGAGAACGAACGGTCTGCATAAACCGTGATGATTACCGGAATGATAAGTCCGATATCGTTCTTTGTGCGCTCGTTGAATTCCTTTGTGAACTGAACGATGTTGACACCGTGCTGACCAAGTGCCGGACCGACAGGCGGTGCCGGAGTTGCCTTAGCTGCCGGAATCTGAAGCTTAATAAATCCTACTACTTTCTGTGCCATGATACTGCACCTCCTTAATAAAATGTGGTAAATGGCGGTACTCCTTGCACTGCGAGATTAAGAAGCCTCTCTCGCAAAACCATGTGCGGGTACCTCCCACGTCGGACGAAGACGCCCGAAGTTATGCTAAAGCGCATTTGCGCCTGCATGCAAAAGTTCCTGTCAGTCTTCCGCGACAGGTTCAACCTGATCCGGTTCAAGCTCAACGGGAGTTTCTCTTCCAAACATAGAAACAATAACGCGAATCTTGTTTTTGTCGAGTTCGATTTCATCAACCACACCGACAAAGTCTTCAAGCGCGCCGTCGATAATCTTGACGTTGTCGCCAACTTTATAGTCGACAACAAGCTCGTGCTTCTCAACGCCGAGGTTTGCAACCTCCTCATCGCTGAGCGGAACAGGCTTGCTGGCAGGACCGACAAAACCCGTAACGCCACGTGTGTTTCTTACAACGTGCCAGCTCTCGTCAGTCATAACCATTTTGACAAGTACATAACCCGGGAATATCTTGCGCTCAATTTCCTTGCGAACGCCATCCTTTATCTCGACGGCGACCTCCACAGGGATATTTACTGCATGGATAAGGTCATGTAACTTTCTGTTTTCAACCGCTTTTTCGATTGTAGCGGCTACTTTGTTTTCGTAGCCGGAGTATGTGTGTATTACATACCACTTTGCATTTCCAGCCATTTTAGCTCCTCCGTATTAATTATAATCCGAGGAGAGCCAAAACTCCCGCATTGAGCAAAGCATCCATTGCGTATGTGATAATTGCAAATATAGCACATACAATAAGAACTACCAATGTATTCTTGTAAACTTCTTTACCGGAAGGCCAAACGACCTTCTTAAGTTCACTTCGCATTTCACGGAACCATGCTCCGATACTGCGCTTACTCTTTTCTGCCATTTGCGACACATCCTTTCGTTTGTAATTCAAAAAGAAAAACTCAAATTACTTGGATTCTCTGTGGAGAGTATGCTTGCGACAGAACGGGCAGTGCTTGTTTAATTCGAGTCTGTCCGGAGTGTTTTTCTTTTCCTTCATTGTGTCGTAGTTTCTGCGCTTGCATTCTGTGCAAACGAGAGTGATTTTTGTTCTCATATCTTTCGGCCTCCAAAAATATTTTTGCCTCCCTGACAGCCTTACGGCCTGCGGAAACTCTATTTTCCCGCATAAGTTTATTTTCTGTCCTTTAAAAAAAGGCACGAAAAATAAACCTTTCACAGGTAAATACGATTATAGCACAGCAAGTGTCAAGAGGTCAAGCCTTTTTTTCGTTTTTTTCATTTTTTATTCAAGCTCGAACATTCCTGTATATAATTGATAGTATTTGCCGCGAAGTGCCAAAAGCTCCTCGTGTGCTCCGCGCTCTATTATCTCGCCGTTTTCTATTACCATTATCGCATGGGAATTGCGCACCGTTGAAAGCCTGTGCGCGATAACGAACACTGTCCTTCCACGCATCAGTGTATCCATTCCCTTTTCGATAAGCGCTTCTGTTCGCGTATCAATGGAGCTTGTTGCCTCGTCAAGAATCAAAACCGGCGGATCTGCTATCGCAGCTCTTGCAATTGCAATGAGCTGGCGCTGACCCTGACTTAAGTTCACGCCATCAGCCGTAAGCTGCGTGTTATAACCGTCAGGAAGATGGGAAATAAACGTGTGTGCATTCGCAAGCTTTGCAGCAGCTATAACCTCTTCATCCGTGGCATCAAGCTTTCCGTATCTGATGTTTTCCATAACCGTGTCTCCGAAGAGGTGTGTATCCTGAAGCACCATGCCGAGAGAACGACGCAAATCGCTTTTCTTTATCTTCTTTATATTTATGCCGTCGTACGTTATCACCCCTGACGGAACATCATAAAACCTGTTTATCAGATTTGTTATGGTAGTCTTCCCCGCTCCCGTAGAGCCTACCAACGCAATTTTCTGTCCTGGCTTTGCATAAAGCGAAATCCCCTTAAGAACAGTTTTCTCCTCAGTATATCCGAAGACAACATTATCAAACCTGACATCTCCGCGAAGCTCGATATATTCTACCGTTCCGGTTCCCGAAACATCCTTCCATGCCCAGATACCGGTTCTCTTATCTGTCTCACAAAGTGAGCCGTCTTCTTTTCGTTCTACCGAAACAAGCTCAACTGTACCCTCATCGGTTTCCTCTTCCTCGTCAATGAGCTCAAAAATGCGTTCTGCTCCTGCAAGGGCGCTTATTACCGAGTTAAACAGCTGTGTTATCTGTGTTATCGGTTGAAAGAAAGAACGAGTTGACTGCAGAAATGCCGCGACAGTTCCTATATCAGCAAAGCCGAACAAAACAAGGGCCGCACCCGCAGTTGCGGTAATCGCGTAATTCATATATGAAAAGTTTCCCGAAATCGGGCCGAGTACACTTCCAAAGGTATGAGCGTTTGCTGCCGCCTCAAAAAGCTCCTCGTTCATTTCCGAAAAGCGTCCCTTTGCCCCTTTTTCATGGCAGAATACCTTTACCACCTTCTGCCCTTCTATCATCTCTTCAATGTATCCGTTTACTCTTCCTATTTCCTTTTGCTGACGTCTGAAATAGCGTGAACTCTTCTGCGTTACCATTTTGAGTATAAAGAACATTGCAACGAGCGTAATCACGACCAGAAGTGTCAGTATCGGGCTTAAATAGAGCATAAGCAGAAATACTCCGACTATCGTGAGGCACGATGAGAATATCTGCGGAATTCCCTGACTTATCATCTCTCTGAGTGTGTCTGTATCGTTTGTGAATCTGCTCATCGTTTCGCCGTGCACGTGCGTGTCAAAATATTTAACAGGAAGGTGTTTGAGCTTTGCGAACATATCTACACGGATTTTGCGAAGTGTTTCCGTTGAAATATCAAGCATCAGCCTGCTGTACACATACGCACCTATGACGCCAATCGCATATACAAGCGCCATAATTCCTATTTTGACAAAAAAGTCGTGCCCGATGGTGCCGTTTGTTCTTATGCTTTCCTCGACGGAGTTTATAACAGGCTTTAAGAAGTATGTTCCTGCAACTCCCGAAAGCGAACTTATTACTATCCCCAAAAAGACGACGAAAAGCTTGAGTCGCTGTCCTTCCATATAGCTCAAAATTCTCGCAATGGCACGGCCCGCGTTTTTTGGTTTTCTTCTGCCCTGGAGCTCTCGCGGCATTTTTGCTCTTGCCATCTACTCCACCACCTTTTGCTGAGAATCATAAACTTCTCTGTATATTTCGTTTGTACGGAGAAGCTCGTCATGGGTCCCTATAGCGCTTACCTTACCGTCATCGAGAACTATTATTCTGTCCGCATCGCTTACCGAAGTTATGCGCTGTGCAATAATGAGCTTGGTGACGTCAGGAAGCTCGTTTCTGAAAGCTTCCCTTATCTTTTTATCTGTAGCCGTATCAACAGCACTTGTGCTGTCGTCAAGTATTATTATCTTTGGGTTTTTGAGGAGTGCACGGGCAATACACACGCGCTGCTTCTGACCGCCTGAGAGGTTCACTCCACCCTGACCGAGAACTGTGTCATAACCATCGGGAAAAGCCGTTATAAAGTCGTGCGCAGATGCAGCCCGGCACGCTCTTTCAACTTCTTCCTGCGTTGCCTCGCTGTTTCCCCAGCGGAGATTCTCTATAATCGTACCCGAGAACAGCACGTTGTTTTGGAGCACCATAGACACTGCGTTTCTTAGCGCTTCAAGGTCATAATCACGGACATCACACCCTGCGACCGAAACCGTACCCTCCGTAACATCGTAAAGGCGCGGTATAAGCTGAACAAGTGAGGTTTTACCTGAACCTGTGCCACCTATGATTCCAACCGTTTCTCCTGATTTGATGCTGAAGCTTATATCCCTAAGCGCAACAGATGACTTATCCTCACCGTATGCAAAACTTACATTATCAAATACTATATCTCCGTTTTCGACCTCAGTCTTGCCATTTTCATTGTCCTTAATATCAATTTCCTCATCAAACACCTCGCGGATACGGGTGATTGATGCACGTGACATAACTATACTTACAAAGCACATTGAAAGTGCCATAAGTGACATAAGTATCTGTGTTATATAGCTTATAAAGCTTATAAGCTCTCCCGTTTCCATTCCACCTACTGCGATAAGATTTCCACCGAGAAGGAGAACAAGGATTATGCATGAATACATAACAAAGCGCATTATCGGCATATTCCATATAAGCACGCGCTCTGCCCGTCTCTGCGCCTCACAAAGAGAGAGCGCCGCATCGGAGAACTTTTCTTCCTCGTACTCTTCCCTTACATACGCCTTGACGACGCGAATTGCAATAAGACTTTCCTGAACGGAAGAGTTCATACGGTCGTACTTCGTGAACATTTCTTTGAATTTAGGAAACGCCTTGAGAGATATCGTTATAAGTGCAATACCAAGAACAGGGATTGCCACGAAAAATATTCGTGCAAGTTCGGAGTTTATGGACACAGCAAGCACAGTTGCGCTAACAAGCATCACAGGTGCGCGAACAAGCATGCGAATAATCATCATAAACGCATGCTGAACAAATGTTACATCCGTCGTAAGTCTCGTTACAAGTGAACTTGTACTGAATCTGTCGACATTTGCAAACGAAAAGTCCTGTATTTTATTGAAAAGCGCTCCGCGGAGATTTTTTGCAAAGCCTGTTCCCGCAACAGAAGCGTACTTTCCCGAAAGCACACCAAACAGAAGCGAAAACAGGGACATAACAATCATAAGTGCTCCGACTTTTACTATATACGAAATCCCCGCATTCCCGTTTATTCCCACGTCGATAATTTTTGACATGAGCAGTGGTATGAAAATTTCAAGAACAACTTCAAAAATTATGAAAACAGGAGCAAGTATTGACGGCAACTTATATTTGCCTACATACTTCAATAATTTAAGCAAGCTCTTCACCTCCGATGCAAAGCTACCTTATATTTTATTCCCTTATTTTTACAATGTCAAACGCAAGAAGCATTATTCACAGAATATTCAAAAAACAGCTTTGACGGAAATCCGTCAAAGCTGTTTTGGGGATTTAATTATTCAGCGTCTGACTCAGGAACGATATCGTTTTCCTCACCTGAAGTAGCTACTACTTCGTCAGCTTCCTCTACAGGTGCCTCCTCTGCCTTGGGAGCTGCCTCCGGAAGAAGTGCTCTCATGGAAAGAGAAACTTTCTTGTTTTCCTCGTCAATTGCAGTAATCTTTGCTTCAACCTCGTCGCCTTCCTTAAGAACGTCGCCGGGCTTTGCAATATGTGTGTTTGTGATCTGTGAAATATGGATGAGACCGTCAACACCGGGAACGATTTCTGCAAATGCGCCAAACGGCATAAGCTTAACAACCTTAACCTTAGCAACAGCGTCTACATCGTAAGCTGCCTTGAACTTTGTCCACGGGTTGTCCTCTGCCTTTCTGTAGCCGAGGGAAATCTTCTTCTTTTCGGGATCAAGAGCAATGACGAAAACGTCAACCTCCTGGCCTTCCTTGAACATCTCAGACGGATGTGAAATACGTTTCCAGGACATTTCAGAAATGTGTACCATTCCGTCAACTCCACCAATGTCGACAAATGCACCGTAGGATGTGAGAGAACGAACAGTACCCTTGTACTGCTTTCCTACTTCGATATCTGCCCATACGCGCTCCATAGCCTCACGGCGAGCCTCTGCAGTAACCTCACGGATAGAACCTACGATACGGCGACGTGCACGGTTAACCTCGCGAATCTTGAGCTGAACCTTCTTCTTGAGAAGTGTAGAGAGCTCTGCATCCTTCGGAAGCCCTGTCTGGAAAGCAGGAACAAATACACGAAGGCCGCGTACTGAAACAATAACGCCACCCGAGTTTACATCTACTACAGTACCTTCAAGTGTTGTCTTGTCCTGACGGGCAAGTTCAACATCGTCCCAGCCCTTGATTGCATCAAGGCGCTTTTTGGAAAGTGTGATAATTCCTTCTACATCGTTAACCCTTACAACGGAACATTCGATTTCGTCGCCGACTTTGTACTTATCGGCAGCATCTGCATCGTCACCGATTTCAGAGTACGGAATATAGCCTGCATATTTAGCGCCGAGGTCAACCTGGATCTCGGACGGTGTAATAGCCGTTATCGTACCGACAACCTTATCTCCATTATTAAAAGTTTTGAGTGAACTCAAGAGGAGCTCCTCAAATGATTCACCTTCAAAGTTGTTTACCATTTCGCTCATTTTGCCTTTTACCTCCTTAATTATCCAATCGGGGGTTGATGCGCCTGCTGTAATTCCGATAGTCTCTGCGTTTTCCAAATGCTCAACGGTGATTTCACTTGCATTTTCAACGCGGATAACTCTCGCGCAATTCTCTCGGCAAATCTCTTCAAGCTCTTTGGTATTTGAGCTTGTCCTATCCCCGATAACGACCATAACGTCCACTTTGGCTGCGAGCGAAGCGGCCTCCGTCTGACGTTTATACGTCGCAAGACATATTGTATCAAATATTTCGCAATTTGTACACACTTTTTTTAGATTTTTCACGCAACTTTCCCAAATTTTTCTTCCTATGGTCGTCTGGGCTACTGCGCAAACACGCTTTTCATCGAGATTTCCGCGCTTTCGGAGCAGTGCTTCCATCTCTTTTTCGTTTCCGACAATTTCTGCATTGCCGCACTGTCCTGCAATCCCAAGCACCTCCGGATGCTCGCGTTTGCCTACTATTATTACCTCATACCCCTGCTCGTACTTTTCTTTTACGATTTTATGTATCCTCATAACATACGGACAGGTAGCATCCGTAAATTCGATATGTTTTTCTTCAAACTCGTCATATACACTCTTAGGAACTCCGTGTGAACGGATAATAGCACGCGCACCGTGAGGGATTTCCGAAACGCTCGAAACACTTGGTACCCCCTTCTTCGCAAGGTCATCCACAACGTGTGCATTATGGATGATTGGACCGAGAGTACACGCCCTGACCTTAGCACTTGCAAGTTCCTCCGCTATATCTACGGCGCGCCGTACTCCGAAGCAGAAGCCCGCGGACTCCGCAATAATTATTTTAGCCACTATTCTTCACCGCCAAGACGAAGTATTTCTCCAAAGACATTTTCAACAAGAGCTTTGTATTTTGCGTTGCCGCTGCCTTCTGCCTCTGCCTTTATCGGTTTTCCTATAATGACATTTACTTTTCCGAAAATATGTTTTTTTGTGCTTACGAAAACAGGAAGCATATCGACCTTTGCACGACATGCTATCATTGCAGCACCCGTCTTTGCGGCACTTGCGTCAGTCTCGCCGTCCGTCCTCGTTCCCTCAGGGAAAATCATAAGGCTTCTGCCAGACGTGAGCGAGCTTATTGCTGTTCGGAGTGTGGATATGTCTGTCGAGCCACGGTTTACCGGAATTGCGTCCACTTTTTTCAGAATCCATGAAAGCACAGGGATTTTGAAAAGCTCCATTTTTGCCATAAACGCCCACTTTTGCTTTATACCAAAAGCAAGGCAGAGAAAAATCGGGTCCCAAAGTGCTGTATGGTTTGCACAGACGACAACGGGGCTCTCGGGGATGTTTTCCTTTCCCGTAACCTTTATTCTGTATAGCAGTCTGAAAAACGGACCTGCGACAGCATAAATAAACTTAAACATACTTATTTCTCACCAAGCCTTGCTGTAATTATTTCTCTGATAACACCCAAGCTTTTCTCCAAGGTGTTTCCCGTTGTATCGACAAGTATTGCATCCTCCGCAGCAGCAAGAGGTGCAACAGCACGTGCCGAATCGCGCGCGTCTCTTTCCCTCATATCCTGAAGTACTTTTTCAAACGGGACATCCTGCCCCTTTGCGAGAAGCTCCTCATATCTTCTTCTTGCTCTATCCTCGTCCGTTGCAGTGAGAAAGATTTTGATTTTCGCATCGGGAAGAACTACCGTTCCTATATCGCGACCGTCCATAATGACATTATCGCGGCGAGCAAACTCGCGTTGCATCTCAAGAAGAAACGCACGTACCTCGGGTATGGCAGATACCGCAGAGGCATACTGTGAAATCTCGTGCTCGCGGATTTCCCTTGTAACGTCCTCTCCATTGAGGTAAAGTCTCTGAAGTCCTCCCTCGTGTTTGATTTCGATGCCCACTTTATCAAGGATCAAGCTTACTGCAGCGGAATCCTTGGGGTCAATGCCGTTGCGGTATACATACACGCCAACCGTACGGTATATAGCCCCCGTATCTACGTATGTAAAGCCGAACTCCTTTGCAAGCATTTTCGAGATGGTACTCTTTCCTGCTCCGCTCGGCCCATCAATCGCAATAGCTATTTTCATATCTACTCTCTCCTACTCTTCCGAAGCTGCTCTTCCTGCCGCAAAAGCACTCGACCATGCAATCTGCAGATTGAATCCGCCTGTATATGCATCCACATCAAGCACCTCTCCCGCGAAGTAGAGTCCACTTATTATTTTTGATTCCATAGTTTTTGGATTTATTTCGCGTACGTTCACACCGCCCGTTGTTATGATCGCTTCTTGTATCGGGCGCTTTGAACGTACCTCAAAGCAAAGACACTTCATCGTATCGCGAAGCTTCCTTCGCATTTCACGGGTTAAGCTGTTTGCTTTAACGCTGCCGTCAACTCCCGCCTTAGAAAGTACAAGCTCTATAAGACTTGCCGGCATAAGTCCTCGAAGTAAGTTATTTATATCTTTGTTCTTCTTTTCTTCTATATCGGACAAAATTCTTTCCTCAAGCTTTTCAGGTGAAAGCGCAGGTTTCAAATCTATACATACACAATACTTCTCTTGCTTAAGGTCACGCATGTGCGCACTCGCAGAAAGCACAAGCGGTCCACTCATTCCAAAATGAGTAAACAGCATCTCTCCAAGTTCTGAGAAAACAACCTTACCCTTACTGTTCTTTGCTGTAAGCGTCACATTTTTAAGCGTAAGTCCCTGTGCCGTTTTGCATATATCCTCTGAAACAAGCGGAACAAGTGAACCTTCCATTTCACGCACCGTATGTCCGACGTCCTTCGCAAATTTATATCCGTCACCGGTCGAGCCCGTAAGCGGATAGGATGCACCGCCCGTTGCCACGATAACGGCGTCGCAACGGATGTCTCCTTTATCCGTTTTGACACCTTTCACGGCACCGTTTTCAGTTATAAGGCCAAGTGCCATGGTCTCTTTCTTTATCCTTACACCGTTGTTTTTTGAAAACGACACAAGCGCATTGGTAATATCCCGAGCTCTGTCAGACTCAGGAAAAACTCTATTTCCGCGCTCAGTTTTAAGCTTTACACCCTGCCCCTCGAGAAAGCTCATCATATCCTGCGGTGAAAGCATCGAAAAAGCACTGTACATAAACCTGGAATTCTGCGGTATGTTTGAAAGCAAAGTTTCAAAATCGCAGTTATTTGTTACGTTGCAACGGCCCTTACCCGTTATATTAAGTTTTTTCCCGGGAAAGTTGTTCTTCTCAAGAAGCGTAACCTCCGCACCGGACTGTGCTGCAATTCCTGAAGCAAAAAGCCCTGCCGCACCTGCACCTATAACAACTATCTTTTTACTCATTGTCAAACTTTTCATATACTCCGAACTCATCCCATATCGTCTCAAGGCTTGAGAGTGTTTCGGAGACTTCCTTTTCCCTTCGCATACTTATTGCCGCGATAAGGGCATTTACGAGTGACAGCGGTGCAACAAGAGAGTCCACAAACGAAACCATACCGCTTTTTACTGTCAGCTTGTAGTCTGACTTATCGCAGAGCGGAGAGGTTTCAGAGTCGGTTATTGCAATAACTCTTGCTCCCCTTCCGTGTGCAAACGCCATAGCGTTTATCGTTCTTTTTGAATATCTCGGGAAACTGACGCCGATAAAGACGTCTTCTTTTGAAATATGGATAAGATGCTCGAATACATCCGTTGCACTTACCGTGCTTATTATATTTACATCAGGGAAAATGTGATTGAGATAAAATCCCAGGAACTGTGCTATTGAGCTTGAGGCACGAACACCGATTATATATATGCGCTTTGCCGATAAAATACATTCAACAGCAGAGTTGAATTCATCACGGTCTACCTTGTTTATCTCGGATAAAATGTTCTCAGCATCCTTGTGCAAAACCGCAGAAAGTACATCATCTCGCATCTTCTCTGTAGTGAGTTCTATTCTCTGCGTTGCAGTGAGCTTTTTCCTGATAACATCCTGCAAATGCTTTTGCATTTCAGGGTATCCCTCATATCCGAGCGTTACGGCAAACCTCACCACAGTCGACTCACTCGTACCAATGGCAGAGGCAAGCTTTGACGCCGTCATAAACGCTGCTTTGTCGTAGTTTTCTGTTATGTAATCGGCTATTCTTCTCTGTGATTTTGAATAGGTCGCGCTTTCTTCCTCAAAGCGTTTGAGCAGGTTTTTCAACAGAAATTCCCCCTTGCGACTTATAACCTTCGACTCTGTAGATGTTCATCCCCATCTCGGTGAATCTTGTTTCGTATTCTGTCATAATATTATCTATCCCGCTCGCCTTAAGGTCGAGAGAGATGTTGCGAAGAAGAAGCCCATACTCTGACATTGAGTTAAGTGAAAACTCAAAAAGCTTCTGATTGTCAGTTTTGAAGAATATAAATCCGTCTTCGCAAAGCACCTTGTCATAGAGTGAGAGGAATCCCTCGTGCGTGAGTCTGCGCTTTGCCTGCTTCTTTCTCGGCCATGGGTCGCTAAAGTTTAAGTATATACCGTCAACCTCGCCTTCAGAGAAAATTTCGCAAATCTTCTCGGCATCAGCATCGATGAAAACGACATTTTCAATGCCCTGTTCGAGTGCCTTTTCCGCCGCCATAACAAGAGCACCCGGCTCGCGCTCTATACCGACAAAAAGTATATCCTTATTGCATTTTGCGGTCTCCGTGATGAATAACCCTTTGCCGCATCCAATCTCAAGGCAAAGCTTTTTGTGTCCGTATGTCTTTTTCCATACCCCCGAAAGTTTTTCAAGCTCCTTCGGAATAATTTTTTCACAACGTGCCAAACGCTTGTCGAGATTTGGCTTTTTTCTCATTCGCAAAACATTACACGCTCCATTAAAAGTTTTTACATCGCTTCAAGGAAGCTCTTTAGCTTTCTTGCAATAACGCGGTTTCCCTCATCGTTCGGGTGAAGCCCGTCGGGGACATATTTTTTCTTAATTTCCTCTATCTGCGGCTGAATTCCGCTCGATGCATATAAATCAAGAACAGGAAGTGAATAGAACTCTGCAACCTCGCGGATTATATCAACGTAAGTCTTTAAGGTTACGTTTTTCCCTGCAAAGCACTCATACTCTGTCTTTACACCTTCTGATTCTCTATGTATCGGAGTCATAATAATTACAGGCTTTCCGAGGTACTTTACAACAAGCCTTGAAAAGAGATAGTGGCAAGCACCGTAGAATGTATACGGGGTTCTGTCAGACATCTCACCGAGAGGAGCGTTGCCGTGACCGTAGTCATTTGTGCCCCCGAAAACAACCACCGCGTCCGCATCAAGATCCATTGTGTCTATTCTTTCAACAAATGCGTTGTTGTCTGTATAGTCTCCCGCCGATGTATAATCTTCTTTCCCCTCTACGCCGACTCCCGTCTGCTTTGCAAGTCTTGTTCCCGAAACGCCGTAGTTTCGCGCTTCCGCGAGCCCTGCTTCCCTTTTGAGAACTGCGTGGTATACGTTATCCGGAGAGCTTGTGCCAACGCCCTCGGTAATGCTGTCACCCAGAAAATTTATTTTCAAACCCTTAAGTTCCATTTTTATGACTCCTTTGCAGTTTTTCATCTGTTAATTATACCATAATAGCTTATATTTCACAAGAAAAATATAAATTTATTCTTTTTGAAATTTAGACTTGCAAAATAGCGAAATTTGTGTTACACTATCAAAGTCGCGTGAATACAATGTATTGAAATGTAAATATTTAGGGGTATGATGTAATGGTAACATGCCGGTCTCCAAAACCGTTCTTGAGGGTTCGAGTCCTTCTACCCCTGCCAAAAGAGGCACATACCCTTTGGGGTGTGTGTCTTTTTTGATTGAGGAGGACTCGAAAGGCGACTCTTGGCGGGGTGCCGGTGGCACGCCGCAACCACCGTGGCTTTTCCGCAGAAAAGCGACGTCCTTCTACCCCTGCCATAGAGAAAGCAGAGTACATTTAGTGCTCTGCTTTTCGTTTGTGAAAACAGCATGCAAAAAGGTGGCAGAGAGCTACAAAGCTCCCTGCCACTTTTTGCGTGTATTCAATTATGGAGTTATTTGTTTTCCTCTTTGACGGAACAGATGCCGTTACATTTACTCTCACACTGTTTTGCATAGGGACAACCAATACATTTTTCGCCATTTTTCTTTGCACGAACAAGATAGCATATAATCCCCGCAGTAATAGCAATCAATATTAAAGCAACAATTACATTTTCCATAGTCAAAATCCTAACTGAAATGTTTTTTATTTTACAGATGAAAGAGCGTACTCCGCTTTCATTTTCTTATTGGTGTTAACAATCAATCCGCTTACGACAGCCACCATAGCAACCACAGCAACAAGACCGCAAATAGCAGAACCTATATTAAGAATGCCGCCAACAATAAGAGTTCCAACGGTATAAACAAGATACGCCACGGTGTAACCTACCGCAAGCTGAAGTCCGATACCTCCCCAGAGCCATTTTGCACTCTTCATTTCGGCATTCATAGCTCCAATCGCCGCAAAGCAAGGAGGCGTATAGAGATTGAACATCAAATAAGCAAGAGCCGCAACCCTCGTAATCGCCATAACACCTGCAACCTCTGCCCCTGCTCCTTCCATGAGCGCAAGTTCTTCGGTATCTATGAGATTCTCAAGACCGACAAAGCATACAGCAAGTGTGCCGACAACATTTTCTTTTGCTATAAAACCGGTGATAGCTGCTGCCGCCAATTGCCAGGAGATAACACCGACAATCGGAACGAGCAGATAAGCAAACGGAGAAGCAATTGAAGCGAGGATGGAAGAATCCGCGCTTTCCGCAACAGTGAAGTTCCATGTAAATGTCTGCATCAGCTGTACCGCCATATTGCAGAGGAGGATGATTGTTGCAGCTTTTACAATGTATGCCCAACCGCGACTGCACATGGACTTGAACGCACCCCAAAGAGAAGGTGCCTTATATTCAGGAAGCTCTATAATAAAGAAGGATTTTCTTGCTTTGTAACCCGTAATGAGATTTATGAGAAGTGCGCCAAGGAAGATAAGTGCGATACCGGCAAAGTACATCAATGCACTGACCCACCACGCATCCTCAAAGAAAGCACCTGCGAACAGGGCAATAACAGGAATCTTTGCACCACACGGCATAAAGGGTGCGAGCATCGCGGTCGCTCTGCGCTCACGCTCGTTGCGGATGGTACGACTTGCCATAATACCGGGAACGGCGCAACCGATAGTGATTACAAAAGGAATGACCGATTTGCCGGAAAGACCCACTTTCTTGAAGATAGGATCAAGCACAACAGCGGCGCGTGACATATATCCGCAATCCTCAAGGAGTGCAATGAGGAAGTACATTACCATAACCAGAGGAAGGAAGCCGACAACCGCAACCACACCACCGATAACGCCGTCAACAAGGATAGCAGAAAGCAGAGGACTTGCGTTTTCAAGCAGTCTGCCTACCCACCCCTGGAACATTTCAAGAAGCGGAACAAGACCCGGGATGAATGTATCTCCAATCTCCACACCTTCAGCAATCCATGTACCGATAGTCGTCTGCGATATGTAGAACACAAGGAACATAACAGCGGCAAAAATCGGAATACCAAGCCACTTGTTCGTCAAAACAGCGTCAATCTTATCGCCAATATTCTTATCCTTGGTCAGAACTTTGCGGGTTTCAACCTCTTTCACAATCTTATTGACAAACTCAAAGCGTTTGCGGTCCGCAGCCTCAACCTCAGCCTTGTCGGTCAAGTCAATCTCATCCTGTTTATATAGAGCGACCTGTCCTTTTCCTGCTTGGCAAGAAGCTGTATCAATCAAGGTTTTCAATCCGTCCGCCGAGGTGGAAACGGTTTCTACAACGGGACACCCAAGCTTTGCAGAAAGTAAGGCCACGTCAATCCTGTTACCTTTCTTTTTGCCTATGTCGCTCTTGTTAAGCGCAACCACAACAGGAGTGCCAAGCTCCAGGAGCTGCGTTGTAAAGAAAAGACTGCGACTTAAGTTGTCCGCATCCACGATGTTTATGATAACATCGGGATTCTCATTCTTTACATAAGAGCTCGTAATACTTTCCTCACTCGTAAATGGTGACATCGAATATGCACCGGGAAGGTCAACAGCTGTAATCTGTTCGCTTCCTGCATACTCTTTCTTAATCGGGTGTTCTTTTTTGTCTACGGTAACACCTGCCCAGTTGCCTACCCTCTCATTTCGGCCGGTCAGAGCATTATACATCGTAGTCTTACCTGAGTTCGGGTTGCCGGTCAAAGCAATTCTCATGGATATCTTCCTCCTGTTTTTAATTTATATAATCTATTTTCAGTTAGTTGGCACTAACCGACAAGCCAAAAAAATAGGCTTATGCCTATTCAGATAATGATCGCTTCTGCCAATTGGGTATCAATATTGTAGCGACCATCCTTAATGGAAACGGTACAACCTCCCTTTCGCTGTGCGATTACGGTAATAGCCTCTCCACTATAACAGCCGAGTGAAAACAAAAATGCATTCAGCTCTTCATCGTCTGTGTTTATCTGCTGTATGATATATTCTTTTCCTTCTACCGCTTCTCTCAAATTCATACTCGTTACCACCGTATTATACATCAGTTAGTTCTACCTAACCTTCAGTCATAAAATATAGTTAGCCTTCGCTAACTATCAACAATTATAACTGTTGCCCCACAATTTGTCAAGTGGATTTTACGGAAAAATTTACAAATTGTATGTATTTTTAGGAAAGAAATGTGATAGAATTGATTAACCAAAGGAGGAGCAGTCATGAAGAGAATTTTACCAATTATACTTTCCCTTTCACTTTTCATCAGCGGTTGTGCACAGATAAAGCCAAGCGACGACTTCTTGTATGTCTCGGATTTTGAAAAAGAAAATCTCATCGCGCTTTCTGATGAAAAAATACTTTTCAACAGTGAAGAGGTTTCTGAAAGCGGAGATGTCTTTGTAAGCCATGACATTATATACTACGAAGAAAAAGAGTCTTACCCGAGCGGAAACCCGTACGGAGAAGGTAAAAAGAAAGATATGCACGCAAAAGAAGAGGCGGACTCGCACACAGTTCTCAACATAACCAGAAGCGGTGCATATCGCATAAGCGGTACACTCTCAAAGGGGCAGATCCGCATTGATCTGGGCGAGAATGCAAAAAGTGATCCGAACGCTAAAGTTGAACTCATTCTTGATAACGCAAATGTCACCTGCACAGTTGCCCCGGCAATACTTTTCATGAACGTCTATGAATGCGACGGTGATTGGAGCACAGAGAACGCGACTTCCGATGTTGACACACAAAACGCAGGAGCGGTACTCGTCCTCGCCGACGGCAGTGAAAACAACATCAGCGGCTCGTACGTAGAAAAGATATTCAAGGATTCAGAAGACGAGAAGAAGCTCTGGAAACAGGACGGTGCAATTTACTCATATATGTCAATGAACGTATTCGGAGACGGTACGCTGAACTTAAACGCCGCAAACGAGGGGCTCGACACGGAGCTTCACCTTACCATAAACGGCGGAGACATAAACATCTTCTCTCAAAATGACGGCATCAACACAAACGAAGATAATGTTTCAGTAACAACCATAAACGGCGGTAACATAAACATCTTTGCAGGTCTTGGAGAAGAGGGCGACGGAATCGACTCAAACGGTTGGCTTGTCATCAACGGCGGAAGAGTCATATCAAGTGCAAATCCGAAGGCAGACGCAGGTCTTGACAGTGATTTGGGCTCTTTTATAAACGGTGGTACGGTTATTGCGCTCGGCTCAACAATGGACTGGCCCGAAAGCGATTCAGACCAAGTAACGATGAATCTGCAATTTTCCGAGGCTCAACCGCACAGCAGCGCTATAGTGGTAAAAGATAAGGACGGTGATGTAGTTTTCGCCTATAAGTGTACGGAAGAAAACGAAACGGTAACAAAACGCAATTTCAGAGGTGCGGTAATCTCCTCACCCAACTTCAACGTAGGAGATGAATATACCCTTTATATCAGTGCAGAGCTTCAGGGAAACGAAGAAAACGGTGTTTATGCGACAGAGACTCTCACCGAAATCACCGGCGGAATACAGTTTGGCTATTACGGCACAGACCTTCCCGGAAGAGGACACGGAAATGGCAGGCCTCCTGAATTGCCCGACGGAGAAAGCCGGCCCACTCCACCCGACGGAGAAGCTCCGCCAATGCCTTTTGACAACAAGTTCCCACCCGAACACGACGGCGAAAAGTCTGAGTTCCGTGGAGATAATCCGGATATGGAACGCCCGCCGATGCGAAACGAAAATAACGCAGGAGAAGGCGAACAAAAAACCGTTTTTATTATGAACGACAAGGTGAACTTATTCTCCGGTGTCTCCGAAGTTAAAATACGATAAAATTAAAACAGTATTATCGTTTTCAAACGATAATACTGTTTATTGCTATTCTCTCCTCTCAAGCGCTATCAGTCAAATGATTTGTCGTTTTCATCGGTATCGAACATTTCTTTTATCCGGAGTTTGAGGTACTTATGCTCTTCCCTTTCAAGCTTTCGGTCGCGTTCTGCTATCTCCCCTGCCTCACGTTTGGCAATCTCGAGCACCTTCATATCCGACATAAAGCTTGCTATCTTAAGCTCAGGAAGACCGTGCTGACGCGTGCCAAAGAAATCTCCCGGACCTCTAAGGCGCAAATCCTCCTCAGAAATCTTAAAGCCGTCGTTCGTGCTCCTGAGCGCCCGCAAGCGCTCTGCCGCAGGGCTAAATTTACTTACGTTTGAAAATAGCATACAGTATGACTTGGCGTCTCCTCTACCAACTCTGCCGCGGAGCTGATGGAGCTGTGAAAGTCCGAACCGTTCTGCGTTTTCTATCGCCATAACAGTAGCATTCGGAACGTTTACACCAACTTCAATTACGGTTGTTGAAACAATAACAGCGGTTTCTCCCGAAACGAAGCGGCGCATTATGGCATCCTTTTCCTTCGGCTTTATCTTGCCGTGCAGAAACTCCACATTTTTTCCCAAGAACACAGTCTCGGAAAGCTCTTTTGCAAATTTCTCGACCGAGCGCATCTCACCTTCCTCATCCTCATCAATGAGAGGACAGACGATATACGCCTGATGCCCGAGATCGAGCTCTTTTCTTATGAATCCATACGCGTCACTTCGCTTTGTATCATTTACAATCAATGTATCCACAGGAAGGCGCCCCGGAGGAAGTTCGTCAATTATCGATATATCAAGGTCTCCGTACATAATAAGCGCAAGAGAGCGCGGAATGGGTGTTGCCGACATAACAAGACGGTGCGGATTTTCCCCTTTTGACGCAAGGGACGCGCGCTGTCTTACACCGAATCGGTGCTGCTCGTCAACTACCATGAGCCCCAGCTTTGCAAACTCGACATCCTCACTAATTATCGCATGTGTGCCGATGACGAGATCAATCTCGCCCGATGCGCACCCTTCCTTTACCTTTTTCTTCTCAGAAGCCTTCATGCTGCCTGTGAGGATAGACACCTTTACACCAAGCTTTGAAAGATCGGCGGAAAGCGAGGAAAAGTGTTGCTCTGCAAGGATTTCCGTCGGCACCATAAGAGCTGACTGGAAGCCGCTTTTGTATGCCATATATACCGCTCCGGCAGCAACTGCCGTTTTACCCGAACCAACGTCACCCTGGACTATGCGGTTCATCGGTTTTGCCTTTTTTAAGTCGTCTGCTATCTCCCCGATAACGCGAAGCTGAGCTGAAGTCATCTTAAACGGAAGTGAGTTTATATACTCCGTCGCATCTGTATTTGAAAACGGGGTTCCCTTTTCCACATCTCGGCGGTCGCGCAAGTACATAAGTCCGAGAGAAAGTATAAAAAGCTCTTCAAAAACAAGGCGACGCTTTGCAATATCAAGTTCTTCCTCACTTGTCGGGAAATGTATTTCCCGGTATGAATACCCGCTATGGGCAAGCTTATGCCTGCGGCGGATATCATCAGGAATAATCTCGGGTATAAACTCAGAAAACTCCGAAAGTGCATTTCTTATCGCACCACGGAGCATATCGGCAGATAGTCCCGCAGTGAGCGAATAAACAGGAAGGATAGCTCCGGTTTTATTGCCGGAGCTATCCTCAGCTTCAAATGTAGGGTTTGTCATGGTAAGCCTTCCGCCGCGCTCCTCTATCTTTCCGAAAAAGATATAGCGTTTGCCCGCAGAAAGCTTTTCGACACTATATTTCTGATTAAAAAAAACTATATTTATTCCGCCTGTTTCATCAACCGCCCGAAATTCACTAAGTGAAAATCCACGGCGGATCTGACGGGTTCTTATATTTGTGGAAATATAAGCATTTATACACGCTTTATCACCCGCGCGAACATCAGAAATATCAAGAATATTTCGTCTGTCATCATAATCGCGCGGAAAATAGTTAAGCAAATCTGAAACGGTTTCGATTCCGAGCTTTGATAAAGTCTCAGCTCTTTTCTCTCCCACGCCCTTCAGATATCGTATTCCCGTGTTCAAATCAGGCTTTTTCATAGGATTACTCCGCAGAAATCAAATAGTAGTAAACAGGCTGTCCGCCGTCAACAAGCATAACCTCCGCACCGGATGCAACGCCCTTGCAGATGTTTTCCACCGCAGTTGCGTCCTCTTCCTTTACTCCCTCTCCGTAGAAAACGGTAACGAAGCCTCGGTCTGCAATTCCCATATCGGAAACAAGCTTTGATGTAACCTCTGAAAGGTCAGGGCCGGAGGCTGAAAGCTTGCCTTCATTAAGTGCGAGATACTCGCCCTCTTTTATGGAATGGCCGTCAAACTCACTGTCGCGTGCAGCATAAGTAATTGAGCCTGTCGCGACGTTCTGTGCCGCTTCCATCATAGCGGAGACGTTTTCTTCTATCTCGGCATCCGGATTGAAAGCGAGCATTGCAGAAATGCCCTGAGGCATTGTTTTGGTTTCAAGAACAACAACCTTCTTCGGCGTAAGCTCAACTGTCTGCTGTGCCGCCATAATGATGTTCTTGTTGTTCGGAAGCACAAAAACCACCTCTGACGGCGTCGCATTTATCGCATCCAAAATATCGTCTGTTGACGGGTTCATTGTCTGTCCGCCCTCGACGAGAGTATTTGCACCAAGGTCACGGAATGCACTCATTATTCCCTCACCCGCCGTAACAACAGCAAAGCCATATTTTGTTTCAGGCTCAGCAATCTTTGTTTCCATCTTATCATCGTCAGAACCGAAATTCTCACTGTGCTGATAGCGCATATTCTCAATCTTGAGGTTTGTGAGCTCACCATACGTGAGCGCACGGCCAAGTGCACGGTCAGGCTCGTTTGTGTGGACGTGGACCTTTATTATATCGTCATCATCCACAACAACAACGCAATCACCGATAGACTCAAGGAAAGCGCGAAGCTTTATTGGGTCTGCGTTTTTCTTGTTCTGGTCGATATTTACTATAAACTCTGTGCAATATGCAAACGTGATTTCCTCTTCAACCTGAAGTGCGCCCTTCGGTGCAGAGGACGAAATTTCCTCACCCGACAAAAGCTGTACATCGTTGCCGAGAAGTGTCTGCTGCATAGCCTCAAGCACCAAAAGCCATCCGCAGGCACCGGCATCTACAACGCCTGCCTTTTTAAGAACGGGGTTCTGGTTTGTGGTTTCTTCAAGTGCTATCTTTGCGGTATCAATAATCTCCACAAAAAGCGCATCAATATCTGAAGTTTCAGGTGCAAACTCCTTTGCACGCTCTGCAGCTCTTCGCGAAACTGAGAGGATTGTACCCTCTGCAGGCTTCATAACCGCGCGATATGCTGCCTCAACACCTGAGACAAGCGCATCCGCAAGTGTATCTGCACTGAGCACATCTTCCTTTGCGCATGACTTTGCAAAGCCACGGAAAAGAAGCGAGAGGATAACACCTGAGTTTCCTCTTGCACCACGAAGAAGTGCGGATGCAGTTGCATCAGCAGCACGACCCACGGTATCAAAATCAGAAGCCGTAAGAGCAGTTGCCGCAGCCCGCGCCGTGAGTGACATATTTGTTCCCGTATCGCCGTCAGGCACCGGGAAAACGTTAAGCTCGTTAAGTTTTTGTTTGTTGTTATCTATTGCCGCAGATGCCGAAATTACCATTCGTTTGAATTCTGCAGCGGTAATCTGTTCTCTCAAATCGGCACCTCCGTTACTCAGCCATCACTGAATCTACCCTCACAGTTACATTGTTCACCTGAATCTTTGTAATTCGTTCAACGTTGTAACGGACTTCTTTGATGATAGACTCGCATATAGCTGTTATATTCACCCCATGGTCAACTATGATGTGAACTTCTATATTTATCTTTTCCCCATCGGTTGTGACAAGCACGCCTTTTCCCATATTCTCGCGCTTGAGAAGGCTAACGATACCGTCCTTGACGTTGCGGTATGCCATACCACGTACACCAAAGCAGTTTGTAGCTGCATCCCCTGCAAGAACAGTGAAAACGTCATTGGTTATTTCTATAAAACCTTTTTCATTGTTAATTATCATATATTGTCCTCCTTATGTCCGACTTTGCATACATGACTGATTATATTATACTATATTTTACCCAATAACTCAATAGAAATTTTCGAGTGCGACTTTTCTTTGTGAGAAACAAAAGAAACGACAACTTCAAAATTGTCGTTTCTTTTTTGTGACTGATAGTTTGTTTGTGCAGGGAAAAATTTTTTTGCTGTAACCTATCTCTTATATATAAAGACTGTATAATCCGAATGCCGGTTATTTTAGTAATAGTTTATGGTGAGCAAGGATTAAAAATTAATTAATCCTCTAATAAAACTTTAAACCCGATTTCGGATACAATATCTGGATCGTGAAACAGGACGGGAATATATTTTTCTTTACTATATTCTTCGACAAAGTATTTGCTTTTTTCCAAACAAACACTACAACCGGTCACTTTGCTTTTTAATAGATTATCATTAGTATAGCACTCATCTCCACAAAAAACATATTTATTTTTACTGCAATTAACCAAAACGACTGAAGAACCTGGCGAATGTCCACCAATATGCTTGATTTCAATATTATCAAGTATTTTTTCACTTTCATTATAAATTGATATTCGTTTCGTATTTTGTAAATATTTCTTTGCAAATTCCAACTCATTTTTTTGCAAATGAATATTTGCTTGCGGATAATTATATACGGCATCTATATGGTCATGATGTGAATGGGTAATTATTACATCAGTTATTTCAGTCCGCTTTATCCCATATCTTTCAAGAACCCTTACAGGAAGTTCAAACTCAAACAATTTAAAGCCCGGCATTGTATCGCATCCAACATCTATTAAAATCTTTCTGTTTTTATATTCTATTAAGAAAAATAACAGTGCAATAGGCAACTTTATATTTTCATCTCCATCCTGAAACGCCATTCTTTCAGTAATTTCAGTTGTACCATATTTAAATGCAACCAATCGCATGGATAACTTCCTTTCCTTTCAATAAATTTCGATAATCTTTATATGATTTTGTCAAGTTAGGGACAAAAAATTTAATGGTTTATCGGCGTTTTTCAAAACCGCCGATAAATTCATACGATTAAAATGCCTTTCCAAAGGCTTCTCCTTGAGGAGAGGCTCCGCCGTAGGCGGTGGTGAGGTGTAGATTGCGAATGCAATCGTTATTCCATTTCCACCTCATCCGAGTTGCTTCGCAACCCACCTTCCCCTCAAGGGGAAGGCTTTTTGTCCCTTGTACATCAAACTTTAAGAAGACTGTACAATCTTTTGAGCGATATCCAATTAGCCTTACAATTATTTTCTTAACTTTCTGCAATATTGTGTGCAAAGCTTATCCGTACATTCAGAACAGCGAAGAGCCATATTGCTGTTCTCCCAAAATCTTTCGGGATATATAAACACACACAATTCCCAAACAAGCCATATCGCAAACGAGAAAATAACAAGTGACCATGAATAAAAACTGTTTAATGCTATAATCGGCAAAAACATCATCAGATGATCCCAGTTAAATATTCTGCAAGTTGTACAACATTTGTTATGCATTATGAGCCTGAACGGACACCAGACAAGAACACATATCAAGTCGCACACATAAAAAAGCGTCGCTATTAATATCATCATTCCCGTATCGATGATTCCACTCGTGTGCAATATACTAATCATAACCGTCAACACAATCCATATTATCATTACTTTGTATGCTGTCAGAGTTGTATTTTTTATATATTGTTTCAGATTGTTGTAGTTACTCTTCTCCTTTAATCGGTTTGAAAAGTGATTCAAACACTTTTTGTGAACCTATAGAGATATGTGATTTTACAGGTATAAGCTGCAATATCATATCCCACATCCACAACAACCACAGAATATGCAAAGGTGAAAATTCATAAAAGAAATTCCATCCATCTGCGACATCAAACGCATTTTTGTCAAATATGTACATCAAAACTGCAATAATAAATATCACTATTCTTCCTAAAAGCCTCAAAAAATATATTCCTCTTGTTTTTGACATACGTACATTGTTGTTTTCCATCGGTTAAAATCCCTCGAATTTATATCTTATTATGCGAGACACACATCTCACAAGAGATTTATATTAATTAAAAAAAACGACTTGTCAAAACAAGTCGTTTTTCTGGAGCGGAAGACGAGATTCGAACTCGCGACTTTCACCTTGGCAAGGTGACACTCTACCACTGAGTCACTCCCGCGTTTGCATTTATATTATAGCACATAAAAGTCAAATGTCAACAAGAAATATTGAACAGTATTTGAATTTTTTACTTCTATTGACTAAGGTTTTGCGTTGATGTATAATTTATTTGAAATTAAACGGAATGAGGTTTTTTTATGAATAAGCGCGTTTTTTCTCCCGGCGAAATTCTGCTCCCGAAATCCGGCTCTGATATGACAAAGTGGAGCGTTATTGCCTGCGACCAGTATACATCTGAACCCGAATACTGGAGCGAGGTCTCCGGATTTGTCGGAGATGCACCGTCAACGCTCTCCATTACATTCCCCGAAATATACCTTGAAGACGGAGACGGCGATGCGAGAATTGCCGACATAAACAAAACTATGCTTTCATATATCAACGGTGGTGTTTTTGCAGCTCCTGTTCCGAAATATATCTATGTTGAGCGCACACAGAGAAACGGTAAAATCCGTCACGGACTCATGGGCGTTGTTGACCTTGAGGAGTATGATTACTCCATAGGCTCCGAGTCGAAAATCCGCGCAACTGAGGGAACTGTTCTTGAGCGCATCCCCCCGCGCGTTAAAATCCGCGAGAACGCACCTCTTGAGGTCCCGCACATAATGCTTCTCATTGACGACCGTGACGCTACCGTTATAGAGCCGCTTAACGCTGCAAAGGAAAGTCTTGAGGTCGCGTATGATTTCTCTCTTATGCAGGATTCAGGTTCAATAAAGGGATACTTTGTTTCTGATGCAGAGGAAAAGAGAATTGACGAGGCACTCGCAAAACTTGCTGACGTTTCAAGCTTTGAAAAGAAGTATAACGTGACCGGCAAGGGCGTTCTTCAGTTTGCAGTTGGTGACGGAAACCACTCGCTCGCAACAGCAAAGGAATGCTGGAGAAGAGTAAAAGAAACGCTTTCTTCCGAGGAGCAGGCTACACATCCTGCAAGATATGCACTCTGCGAGCTTGTAAATCTTCACGATGCTTCGCTCGATTTCGAGCCTATTCACAGAGTTGTCTTCGATATTGACTGTGACCTTTTTGCAAGTGAGCTTGCAAAGTTCTATGAACTTTCCGATGACGCAGAGCAGAGCTTTGAAATGATAACAAAAAGCGGAACTCGCAAAATCGGAATCAAGAACCCGAAATCAAATCTCACCGTCGGCTCCCTTCAGAAATTCATCGATGAATTTCTCAAAGCGCACGGCGGAAGGGTTGACTATATCCACGGCGATGATGTTGTAAAGCGTCTTGGAAGCGAGGACGGAAATGCAGGCTTTATTCTCCCTGCAATTTCAAAGAACGACCTCTTCCCGACCGTCATCCGCGACGGAGTGCTTCCGAGAAAGGCATTCTCCATGGGCCACGCCTGGGATAAGCGCTTCTATCTTGAATCAAGAAAAATAAAGTAGTTTACAGAAAACACGCGAGCAGTGTTACTGCTCGCGTATTTGTTTTATAATTCACTTCTCATATAGCCTATCGGATGCTTGCAAAGCGGACAAAGGTCAACAGCGCTTTCGGAGGTATATTCAAAGCCGCAATTTTCACATTTCCACTTTGTTGGTTCGCTCCTTTTATATAGCGTTCCATCTGATAATCTTTCTTTCATTTTTGTAAAGATTTTTTCGTGTTCTGCCTCAACTTTTGCTATGAGATCATATGTTGCCGCAATTTCAGGAAACCCTTCTTCCCTTGCAATTTCTGCAAATTTGGGGTATATTATAGTTGCCTCATCGTTCTCTCCGTCTGCGGCAGAGGCGAGATTTGTCACAATATCTCCGAGCTTGTACGGATACCCTCCGTCAATCTCGATATTGTCATATCCGAAGTCAGTATTATCCGTTATATAATTCAAAAAAACTTTAGAATGTGCAAGCTCGTTATTCTCAATTTCCGATACCGTCCGGTAAAGTGCCTCGTGCCCCTCTTTTCTGAGCTTTCCGGCATAAAAGTGATATCTTCCTCTTGCCTGGGATTCTCCGGCAAATGAACGTGCAAGGTTTATTAAAGTCTGAGTTCCTCCAAGATTCAAATTTCATCCTTCCTTTCTATCTTTTTCCATAGTATTATGTTCTGCAAAGAAAAAAATATACACAAACTATTTGCGAGGTGTTTTTAACATGAACAAAACCAATTCACTCTTTATAGTAAAGGGTATGCACTGTGCAGTATGTGCAGGTAATGTCGAAAAGACAATTAAAAATCTTACCGGCGTTATTACCGCCTCTGTCAACCTGGCGGCAGAAAGCGCTGCGGTAACATACGACAGTGACACGGTCACTCCCGAGGATATAGTCTCAGCCGTCAATTCGCTCGGCTTTTCCGCTTCCCTACCCAAAGACACGCGGGATAATGAATATGAAAAAGAAAGTGAGTTAAAAAAAGAGAAAACAACACTTATAGTTTCGCTTATTTTTTCCGCCATGCTCTTTATAATAGCGATGTTTCCCATGCTCGGAATTTTCTCTCTTCCGGAATTTCTTGCAAACCCCAAGGTGCTCGCCGTCGTGCAGCTTGTTCTCGTTATTCCGGTTATAACCTGCGGCTTACATTTCTACACTTCCGGATTCAAGTCACTTATAAAACGCGTACCGAATATGGACACGCTCGTTGCAACAGGCACCCTCGCAGCACTTCTTTACAGCATATATTCGACAGTTCTCATATATCTCGGCGACGCGCACGCAATACACAACCTTTACTTTGAATCCGCTGCAATGATTATTGCACTCGTGAAGCTTGGTAAGTTTTTGGAAAAGAGGGCAACAAAGAAGACCTCTGATGCAGTTGGAAAGCTTGTTTCCCTCACCCCTGACACCGCGACGGTGCTCCGTGATGAAAGTGAAATCACAGTTGCCATAGGAGATGTTTTGATTGATGATATCGTTGTTGTCCGCCCGGGTGAAAAAATACCGGTTGACGGCATTATAATTTCCGGCTCTTCCGAGATTGACGAATCAATGATCACGGGCGAAAGTATGCCATCCTCAAAATCTGTGAACGACGAAGTAATCGGAGGCTGCATCAACAGAACAGGTTTTATGAAAATCCGCGCCACGCGCGTCGGAGAGGATTCTACCCTTTCTCAGATTGTACGTACAGTCTCAGAGGCACAAGCCTCAAAAGCTCCGATTGCAAGACTTGCTGACAAGGTTTCAGGTCACTTTGTGACAACTGTAATTGCTATCGCTTTTATCTCCGCAATCTGTTGGGCCTTATCCGGCAAGGATTTTACATTTACTCTTTCCGTTTTTATTTCCGTTCTCGTTATTTCCTGTCCTTGCGCGCTTGGTCTTGCAACACCCGTTGCAATAATGGCAGGAACGGGCGTTTCCGCAGAAAACGGTATACTGTTCCGCAACGGTGCGGCACTTGAACACGCATCAAAAACCGACGTTGTCGTCTTTGATAAAACAGGAACTATAACCACAGGAAAACCCGTGGTCTCCGATATTGTTTCCTCTGTTGATAAAAACGAGCTCATCGCTCTTGCAGCGGGTGTAGAAAGTGCATCTGAGCATCTTTTAGGTCAGACTATTGTCTCTTTTGCAAGAGACAGCTCTCTTGATATTCCCGTTGCCGAAAGCTTTGAATACTCTGTAGGCTCGGGCGTTTCTGCTATTGTCAACGGAAAAAGAATTCTTGTCGGAAACAAGGAATTTGTTAAAAACACCTCAGAATTTGAGAATGCTTCAAAAGAGCTTTCAGAAAGCGGAAAAACGTGCGTTTATGTAGCAAATGAGGAAAAGGTTCTCGGAGTAATTGCTATTTCCGATACGGTAAAAGACAGCGCAAAGGAAGGCATAGAAAAACTTGTAGCTTCCGGAATTGACGTTTATATGCTCACAGGTGACAATGCACAAACTGCCTCCGCTATTGCAAAAGAAGTGGGAATCGAAAATGTGATAAGTGAGGTTCATCCAAACGAAAAGAGCGATGTTATATCAAAGCTCAAATCGGAAGGCAGGATTGTCTGCATGGTGGGTGACGGTATAAACGATGCCCCCGCTCTCGCCGCTTCAGATGTTTCGATAACAGTTGCATCCGGCACTGACATTGCTGCCGAGGCATCCGATATTGTCCTTATGAAAAACAATCTTTCAGACATTTACAAAACAATAAAGATTTCAAAGGCAGTAACGCGCAATATTAAGCAAAATCTTTTCTGGGCATTCGCCTATAACGTCATAGGAATCCCCATTGCCGCAGGTATTCTTCACATCTTCGGCGGTCCGCTTCTCAACCCGATGTTCGCAGCAGCTGCAATGTCACTGAGCTCTGTAACAGTTGTCACAAACGCATTGAGACTTACACGAAAGAAATTTTAGACACAAAGAAAGCCGTATGGTGAGAAACCATACGGCTTTCTTTGTTATTTAGATAACTTTTCTATTGCGGCATCAATTCTCTTAAGGCTTTCCTCTTTCCCAAGGATATGGCAGAATTCAACACCGCCGCCCGGTGTAACCTGCTTGCCCGAAAGTGCAGTACGGAGTGGCCAGAGCACAAATCCGTTCTTAAGCTCTTTTTCTGCTATGTAAGAGAACAGAGTGTCGTGGATTGTGTCGTGGGTCCAGTCCGAAATGCTCTCGATTACAGGACGAAGCTCGCGAAGTGTCTCAAGTGCAGTTTCAGGGCTTGTCTTCATCTTCTTGTGCGAATACATCTCGACGTCATATTCCAGAACTCCGTCGAAGAAATCCACCTGTTCGGGGATATCCGCAAGACGTTCACAGCGCTGCTGCAAAAGCGGTGCAATGAGATCAGGGTCGATGTCAGGATTCTTTACTCCCTGCCTTATATACGGTCGTGCAATCTCTGCAAAGCTCTCAGGAGACATTGCACGGATATATTCTGCGTTTATATACTTGAGCTTTGCAACGTCAAATATCGCAGGTGACTTTGATATTCCGCGAAGCTCGAATATATCAACAAGCTCAGAAAGTGAGAATATCTCACGTTCTCCACCCGGACTCCAACCGAGAAGTGTTACATAGTTTACAACAGCATCCTTTAAGTAACCTTCGCCTATAAGGTCCTCATACGACGGGTCACCGTTGCGCTTTGAAAGCTTCTGTGTTGCATTCTTCATAACGGGTGAACAATGAACATAGGTCGGAATTTCCCAACCAAATGCCTCATAGAGAAGGTTGTACTTCGGTGCGGAGGAAAGATACTCTGATCCTCGCACAACATGAGTAATACCCATGAGGTGGTCGTCAATTACATTTGCAAAGTTGTATGTCGGGAAACCGTCTGACTTTATTAAAATCTGGTCATCAAGGTCCTCATTCGGAACTGTTATATCACCATAAACAACATCAGAGAATGTAGTTTCTCCACTTCTTGGCATCTTCTGGCGAATTACATAACTCTCTCCTGCATCGAGCTTCTTCTGAATTTCTTCGGGAGTGAGGCGTGAGCATCTTCCGTCGTACTTTGTCGGAAGCTCGCCTTCCTTTTCCTCGTGGTCGCTCTTTGCACAGAAACAACGGTACGCAGCCCCTCGCTCTATCAAAAGCTCAGCATACTGCTTATACATACCCATACGCTCACTCTGGATGTACGGACCGACAGGACCTCCGATATCGGGACCTTCATCATAAGAAAGCCCTGTCTCTCGAAGTGTACGGTATATAAGGTCTGTTGCACCCTCGACAAGTCTACCTTGGTCCGTATCCTCAATACGGAGAATAAAGTCACCGCCGTTGTGCTTGGCTATCATATACGTATAAAGTGCAGTGCGGAGATTTCCTATATGCATATAGCCCGTCGGGCTCGGTGCAAAGCGCGTTCTTACCTTGCCTTTAGGGATTCTTGCCTCTGCCTCTTCAAAAAATCTCATATCCATCAAATTTTACCTCTTACTATTTCTTCTTCGCCCAGGAGTCTTTGAGCGAAACAGTTCTGTTGAACACAAGCTTATCGTCAGTTGAGAGCTTGTTGTCCCGGCAGAAATATCCGTTTCTGAGGAACTGATAGTGTCCGTCGCCGATACCTTCGCGTATTGCAGACTCGCATTTGCAACCCTCAAGTATTTCAAGAGAATCGGGGTTTATATTGTCTGTAAATGCGCCGCCCTCCGGATATTCGCCCGGGTTTTCCGCATTGAAGAGGTTGTTGTAAAGACGTACCTGGGCATCAACTGCGTCAGCTGCCGATACCCAGTGAATTGTTCCTCTTACCTTTCTGCCGTCGGGTGTTCCGCCACCGTACGACTCAGGGTCATACTCTGCATGGATAACGGTTACATTGCCGTCTGCATCCTTCTCTACACTCTTGCAGGTGACGTAATATGCATACTTAAGTCGAACCTCGTTTCCGGGGAACATTCTAAAGTAGCCCTTGACCGGCTCCTCCATAAAGTCCTCGCGCTCGATATAGAGCTCACGGGAAAAGGTTACCTTATGTGTTCCGGCATTCTCGTCAGCAGGGTTGTTTTCCGCATCGAATGTCTCAGTCTTCCCCTCGGGATAGTTGTCAATTATAAGCTTTATCGGACGGAGAACCACCATCATACGTGTTGCAGTTTCATTTAAGTCCTCACGGATGCAATGCTCAAGGAAGGGATAGTCAACAGTTGAGAGCGTCTTCGAAATACCTATTCTGTCGCAGAAGTTCCTTATAGCCTGCGGTGTATATCCGCGGCGGCGGAGACCTGAAAGGGTCGGCATACGGGGGTCGTCCCAGCCGTCAACAAACTTCTCCTCAACAAGGTGACGGAGATAACGCTTTGACATAACCGTGTTTGTGATGTTGAGTCGGGAGAACTCAATCTGTCTCGGCGGATTTTCAAATCCGATTTCAGAAACTACCCAATCATAAAGCGGACGGTGGTCTTCAAATTCGATAGAACAAAGAGAGTGGGTAATTCCCTCAAGCGCGTCCTGGATAGGATGTGCAAAGTCATAAAGCGGATAAATGCACCACTTATCACCCTGGCGGTGATGATGTGTGTGGAGAATTCTGTATATCGCAGGGTCACGCATATTCATATTGGGAGACGCCATATCAATTTTTGCACGGAGTGTATGGCTGCCGTCCGGGAACTCACCGTTCTTCATGCGTGTGAAGAGGTCGAGGTTCTCCTCAACCGAGCGGTCGCGGTACGGACTGTTCTTGCCCGGCTCGGTAAGAGTGCCGCGGTACTCGCGCATCTCCTCTGCAGTAAGATCGCAGACGTATGCTTTTCCCCTCTTGATGAGGTCAACTGCATACTCATAGCACTTATCGAAATAGTCAGAACCGTAGAAGATTCCGCCTGTCGGCTCTGCACCTAACCAGCGGAGGTCCTCCTCAATTGAGCGGACATACTCATCGTCCTCACGAACAGGGTTTGTATCGTCATAACGAAGATTGAAGAGACCGTTGTACTTCTGGGCAACGCCCGCAGAAATCCATATAGCCTTCGCGCTGCCTATGTGGAGATATCCGTTAGGCTCGGGCGGAAAGCGAGTGTGGATTTTTTTGAGTCCCTTTTTCTCAATATCTTCGTTTATCGCGTCAAGTATAAAGTTTGTAGGGTTTGTATTTACGTCCATTATGTCAAACTACCTCCGTTTGGCTTTAATCATATTTTACTATTCTATATTTTACCATACTTCAAGCACAATACTCAATAGTAATTATTAAAAATATCGTGTTTTTTTACCTATCCAAATATTGACTTTTAACTCTTTGCATTATATAATTGTTAGTAACTACAAATATAATTTTGAGGAGGTTATCACAATGGCTAAAGTATCAGTCGGTAAAGACTCTGACGGCGGCATCACCAGTAGCTACAAGGTTGATGACGGCGTAGTATTAAAAGTTCCTTATTCTTTCTTCGGAAGTATCTATGATGAGGCTGAAGAGCAGGCACTCTTAAAGGCAATGCATCAGGATTCTCTTACAATGGGACCTGAGGTACAGCGTTTCCAGAGACGTTGGGCAGAGATGTGCGGCACAAAGTACGCTTTTGCTGTAAGTAACTGCACAACAGCTATGCACGTTGCAATGTGCGCTATGGGCATCGGCCCTGGCGACGAAGTTATCACAACTCCGAACACATTCGTAGCTACATCACTCGCTATCCTCAAGGAAGGCGGCGTTCCGGTTTATGCTGATATCGACCCGAAGACTTTCAACATCGACCCGAAGGAAGTCGAGAAAAAGATCACAAACAAGACAAAGGCAATCTCCGTTGTTCACTACGGCGGTCAGATGGTTGATATGGACCCGATCATGGAAATTGCAAAGAAGCACAATCTCCTCGTTCTTGAAGACTGTGCACATGCTCCGGGTGCTGAGTACAAGGGCAGAAAAGCAGGTTCTATCGGTGACTTCGGTTGCTTCAGCTTCCACTCACTCAAGAACATCACAACTCTCGGTGAAGGCGGCATGATCACATGTAACAACGACGAGTTTGCATACCGCATTGACAAACTCCGTTGCATGGGTAACGTTGACTGGGAGAATCAGACAGACTACTGGATTCCGTCACACTTCGACAACAAGATCATCAACGGCAAGTGGAGTAACAACTACCGTATGACAGAGTGCCAGGGTGCTGTCGGTAACTGCCAGCTTGATAAGCTTGATATGCTCAACGATCTCCGTATTAAGCACGGTCGCTACCTCAATGAAGGCCTCCAGGGCATCAAGGGTATTGAGCCGGTTTACGAGGATCCGAACTGCAAGCACATCTACCACCTCTACACAGTATGTGTTAACGAGAAGGAGCTCGGTGCAAGCCGTGACGACTTTATGCGTGTTCTCTACAAGGAAGAGGGCGTTCAGGGTATTCTCCACTATCAGCCTACATATCACTTCTCCTCTCTCAAGGAGCTTGGATATGCTCAGGATATCTGCCCGAATGCTGAAGAGTTCTTCTACCGTCGCGAGCTCAACACTCCGCATCATCCGCGTCTTACTAAGACAGACCTCGACAACATCATTCTTGGTATCAAGAACGCTGCTGAAAAGGTTCGCAAGTAATAAAACTTCAAATAACGTACCGCTTTTGCGGTACGTTATTTTTTTGTACTTGCTGTCTGTAAACTGCAAAACAAACCTCACATAAACTGTGTATATAAAGGAGCGATTGATATGCCGTTTTCCGACAGAGAGCTTTTGGCAAGACTCATACAATGCGAAGCAGGTGGCGAAGGAGATACCGGTATGCAAGCCGTTGCGAGTGTCATAATGAACCGAGTTTACGTTCCCTACGGCGAGTATGCGCGAGTCGGACAGCAAAATTTGCGGAACATTATTTTTCAACCGGGTCAATTTGACTGCGCAACTGACTACATAGCCGGAAGATATAACCAGCAGAATATTTACAATATGCGCCCCGAACAAATACATTATGACATCGCCGACTGGGCAATAGCGGGAAACCGTCTTTCCCCGCTCGGTGAGGCGCTCTGGTTCTTTAACCCCTTCTCCCCTGAGTGTCGTGATAATTTTCCGAGCCAAAACGGATATTTTGTCGTAAGAATCGGTGAGCATTGCTTCTATAACCCTACGGAAAGCTATTCCGATACTTAAAAGGAGTGTTTTTATGGACAGACAACGACTTTCCTTCTCGGCTCCCACCCCAAACAGAAACAGTTTTTTTGAGAACGGGAGAGACGAGGGTATACAGATGCTCGCAGAAGAGCTGCAGAGTGCTGTCGGATATTATGTATCCTGTGATTTTCTTATAGGTACACAGATTATCGAAACGCGTGACGGAATCCTTGCAAAAGTGGGAACAAATTTCTTAACACTTTACCAACCCGACCTCGACAGATATATAGTTTGCGACTTCTATTCACTGAAATTCATAACTATCTACAACAGCACGACTGTACCAAGGCCTTAAAGGTTTAATAAGCTTCCTTTCTGTCAATAATTAAGTCAAAGAAAAAAACTTGACTAATATATGACAGAAAGGATTTTTTATGGAAAGAAGTTTGTTACTTTCAAATGATTTGGAAACGCTTTTTAATGAAAACGGTGAGATTTGCGGAACGATATCCGAAATAACCCCTGAGCTTCTTCTAAAGCTCGGTTTTACAGTATCAAGACTTGCGACACGCATAGCCGTGGGCTATTCAGATTGCACAATGTCGAAACTACTTGCAAGCGCCTTTATAACCGGTGCCGCAAGCTCAGGTGCACAGGTGACAGAGGTTGATGCCTCTGTTTTTGCAGTTGCTTCATACATTGCAAGAAGCTATCTTTTTAATCTCATGCTCTTCATTGAAAACGACAAAAGTTGTTTTCGGATACGTATGGTTGATAAATACGGACTGCCGATAGATGATACCGCACAAAAAAAGATAGACGCACTTTATAAAAAGCGCGATATTTTCCGTGCAGGAGTTTCCGATGTTGTTATGCCAAAGAGAATTACAGGCTCTTGCGAGGTTTTTGCCTCCGCTGTTGCAAAGAGGACTGACACAGCCGCTTTTTCCGTATCAGTACTCGGAAAAGGTCTCGCCTCACAAATACTGGAAAATGTCCTCACACTCTCAGGCTTTGATGTTGTTCCAAACCTCTCAGGCAAGATTGCTTTTTCCGTTTCAGGCGACGGAATGAAGCTTTCCGTACGCGATGAGAAGGATATCTGGCACGACGAGATGCATACAGATGCACTTCTCGCGCTCATTCACTTTCTTTCAGGCAAAACATCTCTTGCCGTAGAATACGACGCACCCGGAATTCTTGAGCAGATAGCAAGTGAGTTTGACGGCAGGATTTTGCGTATAGGCCGTGACCACGGAGCAAGAGAAACATTCCTCTCCCAAAGTGTTCTGTGCGATGCTTTTGAAGGCGCAGTTGCTCTTTGCTGTTACCTTTCAGAAAATGACGCGCGACTTTCAGAACTATCAAAGAGGCTTCCCGACTTCACCCTTATCTCCCGCGTTGTGAACCTGAAGGGTGACAGAAAGCGCGTTATGCGTGAGCTTTCCGATACCCGCGACGGCTTACACAAGGAATCCTCAGGCACTTTACGGGTATGCACCGACGGCGGTTGGGTAAACATTCGCCCTTCCCGACTAAAATATGCGCTCCATATAACGGGAGAAGCAGCAAACGAAGAAATCGCCTCCGAGCTGTGCAATCTTTTTGTCGAAAAGGCAATGTCGTTTGATGACGAAACTTAACGATAATTCATTACTGGACTTTTAATCAATTTTGTGCTAAACTAAAGTTAGTTCTTCTTTTGGTGTTTATTTTTATTACTATATATAAAACTTAATAGTTTGTGGTTGCGTTTCGCATATACGTCCTTTTTGTATGGTACTTCTATTTCATCGGCATAGTCGGGTATGTCGATCGGCAGATGCTACCGTCTTGAAGGCTATATCGAAAAACGCTTTATTTTTCGTGCACAAACTGTTTTTTATACTGAAACTACAGATTGGAGATGTTATATTTATATGGCACAAAAATTAAAAGTCTTTTCGCTTGGCGGGCTCAATGAGATAGGAAAAAATATGTACGTTTACGAATATGCAGGCGAAATAATCGTTGTTGACTGCGGAATCGCATTCCCCGACGACGATATGCTCGGTGTCGACCTTGTTGTACCCGATATAACGTACCTCAAAAAGCACAAAAACCGTGTCCGTGCTTTTATCATCACCCACGGTCACGAGGACCACATCGGCGCACTTCCCTATGTCCTTCGCGATGTAAACGCCCCGATATATGCAACAAAGCTGACGGCAGGGGTTATCCAGAAGAAGCTCGAGGAGCACAATCTCCTCTCAAAAACAAAAATCAAACTCGCAAGTGCCGGTGATACTATCAAAATCGGAAGCTTTGCAGTTGAGATGATTCGTGTTAATCACTCCATTGCAGATGCTGTTGCACTCGCAATCAAAACCCCGCTCGGAACAGTTATTCACACCGGTGACTTCAAGCTCGATCTCAACCCGATCCAGGGCGACATTATGGACCTTACACGCTTTGGTGAGCTTGGCAAAGAGGGTGTTCTTGCGCTTCTTGGTGAATCAACAAACGTCGAGCGCCCGGGACATACTCTTTCAGAGTCAACAGTCGGTGACACCTTTGAGTCTCTCTTCAAGAACTGCAATCAGAGAATCATCGTCACCACCTTTGCATCAAATGTGCACAGAGTTCAGCAAATTATCCATACCGCTGTCAAGTACGGCAGAAAGGTAGCTATCAATGGCAGAAGTATGGAAAACATCATGGAGGTTGCACAAAACCTCGGATACCTTGATATGCCAAAGGATGTTCTTGTTGACTTAAACTCAATAAACCAATACCCCAAAAACAAAATCTGCATAATTACAACAGGTAGCCAGGGTGAAGCAATGAGCGGTCTTTATCGCATTGCTTTCTCCGCACATAAGAAGATAGAGATTATGCCAAATGACCGCGTTATTATCTCTTCAAGCCCGATTCCGGGAAACGAAAAGGCTATCAGCAATGTTATAAACGAGCTTTATCGCAAGGGTGCTGAGGTTATCTATGACAAGCGTGCAGACGTTCACGTATCAGGTCACGCCTTCCAAGAGGAGCTCAAGCTTATGCTTGCACTCACAAAGCCGAAATACTTTATCCCGATACACGGCGAGCACCGCCACTTAAAGGAGCACGAGTCCCTTGCTATTAAAATGGGTATGAGCCCAAAGAACATATTTGTCTGCGATATCGGTCAGGTAATTGACTTTACCGAAAAAGGCGCAAAGCGTGGTGCAACAGTCCCGTCAGGCAAGGTCCTTGTTGACGGCTCTGGTATCGGCGATGTCGGAGCTGTTGTTCTCCGCGACAGACGACATCTCGCTCAGGACGGCATAATAACCGTCAACTTTGTCCTTGACAGCAAGACAAGCGAGCTTATCGCAGGTCCGGAAATCGTTTCGCGCGGCTTTATTTACGTAAAAGAAGGCGAAGAGATTATGGACGAGCTGCAAACTCTTGCCCGCGACGTTATCCTCACCTGCCTTTCCTCAAAACGCAACGATTGGGCAACTATCAAAAACACGGTCAGAGGCAAAATGTCCGACTACCTTTATCAGAAGATAAAACGCGCTCCTATGATTTTACCGATCATTATGGAAGTTTAATACAAAGACACGGCACGGATATAAAAATCCGTGCCGTGTCTTTGTAACTGTTATCGTAATTTTCAAATTTCCCGACATGATTTTCTTATGGCAAGAGACGGCTGGAACACTTTCCTGTACGGCCATGTCTCCTTGCCTGAAATCATGGCGACAATCGCTCTTGCCGCTTCTTTGCCAAGGTTTTCTTTTGGATGTATCACGCTTGTAAGTGTCGGCGAAAGTGTCGATGCTATGATAGTATCATCGACGCTGATAACCGACACCTGCTCAGGAACAGATATATTCATTGAAGATAGAGCATCGTAACATTTTTTTGCGACTCCGTCATTAAAACAAAACACACCCGTCACATCATCGTTCTTACTGAATATATCTTTAATGGAACTGCTGATATCCTTATCACATTCTATAAAGTATGGTTTAGTTTCAAAACTTTTCATAAAGCCTTCTATTCGTTGAGTGGAATCCACCCTGTTCGGATGTCCGATAGCACAAAGCTTCGTATGTCCCATCTGAACAAAATAGTCTGCTGCAATCTTTCCCGCCTGATGCTCGTCCATAACCACGTATGATTCCGGAAGATTTTTATAAAATGTATCTATCATCACATAAGGGATTTTTGCATCGGAAACTCTTTTTAAAATTTCACAAAGCTTTTCAGGTGCATTTTCTTCGGTATTTGTTGGTTGAAAAATAATTCCGTCAGTATCACTGAGCAAAGCGTTTTCAACAAGATTACATATAACGTCTGTACTGTTTCTTGTATCACCCATTATTATATTGATGTTTTCTGATTCAAGCACAGCGCAAATTGAACGAAGATAATACGGAATAAACTCCACGTCTGCGAGATCCAAAAAAATATCAACTCTGTGTTTTTTCTGAACAAAGTTTGTTTTGCAAAAAGTCCCCTTGCCGTGACGCTTTTCAAGAAGTCCTTCGTTCACAAGAATCCCGAGCGCTTCGCGGATGGTAAGTCTCCCGAGATGGTACTGCTTTATCATTTCCGATTCACTCGGAAGCTTGTCCCCTTCCTTTATCTCACCTGTACTGATTTTCTGCCTGAAAATATCAGAAAGCTGGACATACAAAGGAATATGACTGTTTCGATTAATCATTTTCGCACCACACATTTCCTGATTATGTAAGAAATTATACATCAAAAAACACCAAAAATCAAGACAGCCTCCTAAAGATACAAAGCCATCCGTCCGATATTGACACTCCGGAGGTTCTGTGGTATAATCCAACTTATACAGATGAGTTGGATTATACCACAGAAGGAGGGCTTTATGAACCATATTTTAAGTTTTGACGTCGGAACAACGGCTATGAAATGTATTTTATATGATAAAGATTTCAAAGAGTTGTTCTATGCGAACAAAGAATATAACATAGATGCAAAAGGCGAAGGAATTGCCGAACTCGAAGCCGAGGTTTATTTTGACACTTTTTGCAACTGCATAAAAGACATAAAGGAGTCAGGAACAAACCTTAAAGATATAAGTTCAATCGTATTTACAACTCAGGGCGAAACTTTGATTTTAGTAGATAAAAACGGAGTTCCCCTCTGCCCTGCCATTGTCTGGTTGGATACAAGAGCAACAGAAGAAGCTGAATACATCAAAACGAAAATTGCAAGACAGGATATGTACAGCACAACGGGTTTGTGTGATATCGACGGAGCTTTGCCGGCAGCAAAAATTATGTGGATCGGTAAAAACCGTCCGGAGATCTATAATAATACGCACAAAATCCTTTTGCTTGAAGATTATCTCATCTACAAATTAACAGGAAAATTTGTATCAGAAAAATCTCTCCAGTCGTCTACCGGATGGTATGACATAGTAAACGATAAACTGTTTGATGAAATGATTGACGTCTGCAATATTTCTTCCGAGAAATTACCCGATATTCTGCCCTGCGGAACGATCGTCGGAACAGTACATAAAGACTTCGGTTTTTCGGAGAACACAGTAGTCGTAACCGGCGCAATGGATCAGATTTCCTCAGCAGTTGCCGTCGGAAATGTAAAAGAGGGAATTTTTACAGAAACAACGGGAACTGCACTTGTTGCTGGAGTGACAACAAAAACACCGGTTTTCGACCTTGATAACCCCGTAACCGTTTACAGACATTTTGATGATAAATTTATATATATTCCGTATTTCAGCACTGCCGGAATGACACTTAAATGGTTCAGAGACAACCTTATGCCTTATGCAGCAGAGGAAGGAAAAAAGAACGGGCTTTCGGCATACGAGTATATCGACCGTATGGCTGAGAAGTCATCACCCGGAAGTGGCGGTGTAATTATGATCCCTCACCTTTCCGAGCAAGGAGCTTTTGTTGGACTTAATCTTGCAACAAGCATTTCAGATATGGCAAGAAGCGTCCTTGAGGGCGTAGCGTATATGTTGCGGGAAATCACAGAGCTTGTAGAAAACAAAAACATTACCATAAAGGAAATATACTCTCTCGGCGGCGGTTCCTACAGCCCTATATGGTGTCGAATTAAAGCAGATGTGTGCAAAAAGAGCATAATTTGCATTGATTACGCCCAGACAACAGCTTTGGGAGCAGCAATGATTGCATCGGTTGCAACGGGGGTATACAGCTCGGTTGAGGATGCAGTTGCAAAATGCAGCATCACAAGCCGCAGGGTTGAGCCTGATGAAAGCAATTTCGCAGCGTATGATAAAGGATTTAATAAATACAAAAAAAATACATTAAATATGGAGGAGTAAACAACGAAAAACATGGAAAAAGCAAACGTAGTAATGTTAAGCGTAGGAGAACAGCAGTATCCGCAGGATTACCTTGCAAAGGTGATTGCAGGTCTTGAAGCAGAAGTCAAAAAAATGGACTGTAATGTAATTGACTGCTTTACTGTAATGAATTTCCAGGATGCAGAAAAAGTAGCAAATGCACTTGCAGGAAAAAGCGTTGATTTGTTCGTAATCGACTTTGTATCTTGGCATATTACAATAAATATCATGCATATCTTAAAGAATTTCCGTGATGTCCCCCTTCTTATATGGGGCGTTGGCGGATTTACCGATAAAACAGGTAAGCTTCACGCTCCTGCAGCCGGTGCAGGCGTCACAGGCTTTGTTCCGATCGTAAAGGAAATGGGATTCAAGTATAAGATTGTAATGGAAAAGCCGGACAGCGAGCATGCATTTGCAGAAGTTGCAGACTATATCCATTCCGTAAGCTGCGCAAAGAAAATAAAGTCCTCAAGAATCGGCCTTATCGGATATGCAGATATGGGACTCTACACCTGTGCATATGACAAAACAGCTTTATTCAAGAAGCTTGGAATTGATATCGAAAACTATGACGGATACAGAATCGCAAACCTTATGGACGCTTTCCCTGACGAGAGGGTAAAGGAAACAATGGACTGGATAAAGAAAACAACAAAGGCTCAGAACAATGTTCCTGACAACACTCTTGAAAGAGTAACAAGACTTTATCTCGCCATGAAGGATCAGGCAGACGGCAGACAGCTTGATGCTATTTCCGTAAAGTGTGTTGACGGTATTACAAAGCTCGGATTCAACCCGTGTCTCGCTCAGTCACTCCTCGCTGATAAGGATTTGTCAGTCATCTGTGAATGTGATGCTTACGGGCTCGTAACAAGCATAATTCTCTCAACCGTTACAGGAAACACCTCAGCTTTCGTTGAGCACTATGAAGTTTTCGACAACGATGTTTTAGTCGGCGTTTGCGGATTTATTCCGAAGGACTTTATCGACGGTGACTTCAAGATCAGATCTGCAAATCTCGGTGAGTACAACACCGGCATAAGCAATGTATCAAAGCTCAAGTGCGGAGAAGTTACATACGGAAGATTCTACTCCGACAACGGAAAGTTCAAGCTCTTCTTACAGCACGGAACAACAAAGACGAACTCCAAGTGGACAGAGCTTGGCTGGGAAGAGCCGACACCTGACTTCCCTGCTGCACTTTTAGAGCTCGAAATGCCCATGAACGAATATCTCGATAAGGTTCCGGGACAGCATGTTATTATGGTATTCGGCGATTACGTTGAGAAAGTAAAGGAAGTATGTAACCTCCTTGACATCGAAGTTGTTTGCTAAGGAGATATAGCATGCGAAAAGAACTGAAAAGATTTGAACGCGGTGCTGAAATAAACAAATCTATTGCCGACGGTATGATAAAGCTCGCATTTTTCGATGTTGACCTTAAAAACTCAAGCCTTATTCACAGTGTTGACAACTTTGACGAATGCACCTTTGAGGAAAACTTTATCGTAAAGACGGGCGAATGGTACACAGAGGACGGTTGGGTTGTTGGCAAAAACCCGAAAATGTGTCCCGGTTTGATTATTTCGAAGAATGACTTTTTCGGAAATGTTATGGTTGAAATCACAGCCAAATTGATAGCCCCTGCAACGCACGATATCAACGTCATGATAAACGGTGAATGGGATGAAGAAAAAGACATTCGCGGCAATGCGTATGTAGCAGGTGTGGAAGCATTCTGGCACGGAAATGTAGGCTTTGAAAAATCGCCGGAATATAAGCTGACCGCCGCAACTCCGTTGTTTGACTTTGATCCCGATGCCGAGCACAACTTTAAGATGGGAAATGTCGACGGAAAGGTTTTTGTGCTTGTTGATGACAAGCTCTGTCTTGAAATATCAGACCCCGACCCGCTCGACGTTGACAAATACGGCAAAATCGGCTTTGAAGCATACTCAAGCTGGTGGAAGTTCAAAAACTTAAGAGTTTATAAGCTCTGCTATGAAAAAATAGAGGAGTATTACAATCCAGAATTTTAAGGAGAGAACAGAGTGTCTGTTAAAATTTGTATTATAGGTGCAGGAAGCGCATCTTTCTCGGTAAACCTTGTCAAAGACGTTTGTATTAATGAGCATTTTAAGGGTTCTACGGTTACTCTCGTCGATATAAACGATGACCGTCTCAATGCAATATACGGTCTTTGCACGAGATACAAGGAAGAGCTTGGCGCTGATATTAACATTGTTAAAACAAAGGACAGAATTGAGGGCATGAAGGGTGCAGACTTCGTTCTGAACGTTGCCCTCGACGGTGGTCATGAGCGTTTCAAGCGGTGCATTGAAGTAGCCTACAACAATGGCTATCGCTTCGGAGGAAGTCTTCACGTATGTCACGATGAAGGATTTTATATCAACTTCCACCAGCTCAGCCTCATGGAAGATATTCTTACTGATATGCTCGAAATTGCGCCTAATGCGTATTATATTCTTGTTGCAAACCCTGTACAGGCTGGCGTTACCTATCTCAAGAGAAAGTATAAGGATGCAAAGATTGTAGGTATGTGCCACGGCTTCAATGGCGTTTATAAAATCACCGATGCCATGGGTCTTGACCGCAAGGATGTGTCCTTTGAAATTTCAGGTGTAAACCACTTTATATGGCTTACAAGCTTCAGGTATAAAGGCGAAAATGCTTATCCCCTCCTTGATAAATGGATTGAAGAGCACGACGGTTTGATTGCCGAGGGTGAAGCACTTGAAAAATTCGGTCTTTCCGCTGATGAGCTCAGCAGAAAAGCGGTTGACCAGTACAAAAGATTTGGCTTGTTCCCGATAGGCGATACACCAAGCTCAGGCGGCGGTGCATGGGGTTGGGAATATCATACCGATGAGAGTATGGAAGAATTTTACCAGTGCGAGCCGTATCAGTGGTATCAGAAACTCTTCAAAATCAACGACGAATTCACAAAGGAGCTTAGCGACATAGTAAAAGACTCCTCCAGAAAAGTAAGCGATGTATTCTCAGTTGATGCCTCCCCCGAGCCGATGATTCCGCTTATGGAAGGACTTGCATTTGACACAGACACCAAGGTTGTTGTGAACATACTCAATGATGGCGGATATATGAAAGGCTTGCCTACAGATTATGAGGTTGAAATTGCAGCCCGAGTAGACAAACACGGAATTCATCCGATCCATAACGACGGATTGCCGAAGCCGATAATGTCTCATTTGCTTCGCGACAGAATTGCATCTGTTGAAATGGAGCTTGCCGCATTCGAAAATCACAGCCTTGAACATCTCGTTGATATGGTATTGATGGACCCCTGGTCAAAGTCAAGAGCGCAGGCAGAAAAGCTTGTCAAGGATATACTTGACCTTCCCATCAATGAAAAAATGAAGAAGTATTACAAATAACATCTTAAATTAAAAACAGCCTATACCCATAAGGGTATAGGTTGTTTTGTATTGTTGTGAATTATTCTGCAAAGAGTGACATCTGCTCGTCGAGTCGTTCGTCCTCAGTCAAACGCGCGCCCGTTGCAGGAAGGTTTCGTACCTTGTAGCGGGATGCATCCTTTATCCCCGAATCCGCGACAGAGCATGCATATTTGATTTTGTATTTCGTCTTAAGCTTCATAACCGCGACACCCTGTGTAGAACGTGAAGTCTTTGGTGCGAGAAGCGCGGTATTGAAAATAAGTGCACGGTTTTCCGTGGAGTACATAACAAACTCCTCATCGCCCAAAATCATAAATATTTCTACTATCGGGCTCTTATCGGAAAATGCACCGGTAAGGCGTTTTCTGTTTGTCTTGGTCTCGTATGAAGAAAGCTCAACGCGTGCTACCTTTCCGTTCTCAAAAACAAATATGAGGTGTCCTTTATAATCTCCCGGGTTACACATAAAGATAACCTGCTCTCCCTCGTCCATACCAAGCTTTGCCGGCAGGAAGTCGCCAAGAACACTGGCTTTTGTGTCTGTAAAGTCAGATACCTTCACTTTGTAAACCTGACATTTATCCGTAAAGAACATAAGTTCTCCGCGGTTTGTCATCTCAATCGTTGAGCGCAAGGAGTCATTATCCTTGTACTTCTGCTCTCCACCCATGCGGAGGGAAAGCGGAGTAATCTTCTTGAAGTAGCTCTCTCTGGAGAGGAATACGTGTACGGGATAATCCTCTACGGTTTCCACCTCGTCAAACTCAACTACATCGTCGCTGTAGATTATCTGAGTTTTTCTCGGAGCATCGTATTTTTTGATTATCTCCTCAAGACCCTTGATAATAAGATTTTTTATTCTAGCCTTGCTCGAAAGCGTTTCCTCAAGGTCCTCTATCTCGCGTGAGAGCTCTTCTGTTTCTGCAACGCGCTTTATAATATACTCTTTATTTATATTGCGAAGCTTGATTTCAGCGACGTATTCTGCCTGAATCTCGTCTATACCGAAGCCTATCATAAGATTCGGTACAACTTCACTTTCTTCCTCTGTTTCGCGGATTATCGCAATCGCACGGTCGATATCGAGAAGAATCTTTTTAAGTCCCTTTAATTTATGAAGCTTGTCTTTCTTTCTCTTAAGCTCAGCATAGATTCTGCGCTTTACGCATTCACTTCTCCACGCAGTCCATTCACTTAAAAGCTCACGGACGCCAAGCACCATTGGATTTCCACCAATAAGTACGTTGAAGTTGCAGGAATATGAATCCATAAGCGGTGTCATCTTAAAGAGCTTCTGCATAAGCTTTTCAGGGTCAACACCGCGCTTAAGCTCTATTGCAAGCTTTAAGCCTTCCTTGTCTGACTCATCTCGCATATCGGAGACCTCGCGAAGCTTTCCTGCCTTTACAAGCTCGCTTACTTTGTCAATTATGGCCTCAATCGTCGTTGTATACGGAATTTCAAAAACCTCGATGAGATTGTTGGACTTATCAAAGTTCCAGCGTGCACGGAGCTTAAACGAACCTCTTCCCGTTTTATAGATATTCTCAATCGTTTCCTTGTCGTAGATGAGTTCAGCACCTGTCGGAAAATCGGGAGCGAGAAGAGTTGATGCTATATCGTGCTCTGGATTTCTTATAAGCTCGATTGCCGTACGGCAAACCTCAGTAAGGTTAAATCCGCAGATATTCGATGCCATACCGACGGCGATACCCGTGTTTGCCGAAACAAGGATATTCGGAAACTCCGTCGGGAGAAGTGTCGGCTCTTCAAGGCTATTGTCGTAGTTCGGTACAAAATCAACCGTATCTCGAATATCACGGAAAAGTTCAGCACATATGGGTGCAAGCTTGACCTCAGTATAACGCGATGCAGCGTATGCCATATCACGTGAATATACCTTACCAAAGTTACCCTTTGAATCTACAAACGGGAAATTGAGCGCCTCATATCCGCGTGAAAGACGGACCATCGTTTCATATATTGCCGCATCGCCGTGGGGGTTTAGCTTCATCGTCTGACCGACTACGTTTGCGGATTTTGTTCGGCTCCCATTGAGAAGTCCCATGGAATACATTGTATAGAGGAGCTTTCTGTGTGAGGGCTTGAATCCGTCAATCTCAGGGATTGCTCGTGAGATTATGACAGACATAGCATACGGCATGTAGTTTTTTTCAAGAGTTTCGGTTATCTGCTGTTCTAAAACCTCAGCGCTCAATCCGAAAACGCGTTTTTCTTCTGTCTTTTTCTTTCTTGCCATTACTCACACCCCCCTTACGACACATCGGCTTCATCAAGGTACTTCCAACCGTTTTCAGCTATATACTGTTTGCGTTCTGCAAGGTTATCTCCAAGCAGAAGGTCAAACATCTCAGCAACGGCGGCCTCTGCCATATCCGGAACGACCTTGATAAGACGGCGTGTTTCAGGGTTCATCGTCGTCTGCCACATCATATCGGGCTCGTTTTCACCAAGACCCTTGCTTCGTTGTACTGTATATTTTGCTTTGCCAAGCTTTTCAACTATTTCATTCTTTTCTGCATCCGAATATGCAAAATACGTATCGTCTCCTGAAGTGATTTCATAAAGCGGAGACTCCGCAATATACACATATCCTGCACGTATCAGCTGCGGCATAAGACGATATATCATTGTGAGGATAAGCGTTCTTATCTGGAACCCGTCAACGTCGGCATCAGTACAGATAATTACACGCTTCCAACGAAGTCCTGCAAGGTCGAACGAGGATAAATCCTTATTTTTCTTGCTTTCAACCTCAACACCGCAGCCGAGAACCTTTACAAGGTCAACTATAATATCGCTGTTGAAAATCTTGCCTAAATCTGCCTTGAGGCAGTTGAGAATTTTACCTCGCACCGGCATTATTGCCTGAAACTCCGCACTTCTTCCCTGTTTACATGCACCTGCCGCAGAATCACCCTCAACTATATAAAGCTCACGGATGTCACGGTCTTTTGTGCGACAATCAATAAACTTCTGAATTCTGCTTGTTATGTCAAGGTTTCCCGCAGAGAGCTTTTTCTTTATATTGAGACGTTCCTTTTCCGCACTTTCGCGGCTGCGCTTATTGACAAGCACCTGGTCACAGATACGTGTCGCCTCATCGCGATTCTCAATAAAATAAATTTCAAGCTGAGCACGCAAAAACTCAGTCATTGCTTCCTGTACGAACTTGTTTGTAACGGCCTTCTTGGTCTGATTTTCATAAGATGCGATTGTCGAGAAGTTGTTCGAAACAAGAAGTAAGCTGTCAAAAACATCCACAAAGCTTATTTTACTTTCGTTTTTCTGATATTTGCCGTGCTGCTTTGCGAAATTATCTATCGCATAAACAAAAGCGTTCCTTACCGCCTTATCCGGTGCACCGCCGTATTCAAGCCACGAGGAGTTGTGATAATATTCTATCTTCGGTGCAGTGTTTGTAAAGCAGAAGCAGACGGACATTTTTACCTTATACTCAGGACGGTCCTCACGGTCACGTCCCTTTCTCTCCGCGCTCCAGAAGAGCGGTTTTGTAAGCGGGGGCATATCCCCTGCAAGCTCTTCAACGTAGTCCTCAATGCCTCGCTCATATTTGAATTCATTTGTCTCAAAGCTTCCGCCGCGCTGAACGCGGAACTTGAAAGTAATACCTGCGTTCACAACGGCCTGGCGCTTTAAGGTGTCAACAAAATACTCAGCAGGTATGTTTACGTCTGTAAAAACTTCAATATCCGGCTTCCAACGAATTCTCGAGCCCGTCTTTTTTCGGTCGGTCGGCTCGGTTGTAAGTCCTCCGATATTCTCGCCCTTTTCAAAGTGGAGAGAGTATTTATTTCCGTCGCGCCATACTGTAACATCCATATACTCTGACGTGTACTGGGTTGCACAGGCACCAAGTCCGTTAAGGCCGAGCGAATACTCATAGTTTGAGCCTTCGTTGTTTTTATACTTGCCACCTGCATAAAGCTCGCAGAAAACAAGCTCCCAGTTGTAACGGCCTTCCGCCTGGTTGTAGTCAACGGGACAACCGCGGCCAAAGTCCTCTACCTCAATGGAGTGGTCCTCGTAAAGAGTTATAATTATAGTATCTCCGTGTCCTTCGCGCGCTTCGTCAATTGAGTTTGAAACGATTTCGAATGCAGAATGCTCACACGCGTCAAGACCGTCTGAACCAAAAATAACAGACGGACGTTTTCTGACTCGCTCAGCACCCTTAAGAGAGGAAATACTTTCGTTGTCGTATTCTTTTTTTATTACTTTAGTGCTCAAATCAAAACCTCCATGCGTGTATACACGCCAAGATTCAAAGCTAATTATACATATACTATATTACCATATTTTGATGTGTTCTGTCAACGGCTACACTACATATATTAATGAATAAAAGAGGGGCAATTGCCCCTCTTTTATTCATTATTTGATTTTCTGTTGAATACATACGCAGAGAAAAGTGCTGTTACCGGAACCGCCGCAAGAATACCCATACTTCCGACGATTGCAGATAGAATCTCTACCATAATCATCTCCATATTGAAGAGATAATAAAGATTTTTATTATACATTACAAGGAGAAGCACCGTTGCAAGTGCACCACCGATATACGCGAGAATAAGTGTGTTCGTCATTGTTCCTATCGCATCGCGTCCGATGTTCATACCAGAGCGAAGCATATTGAAAAACGACTTATCCTTCATTGTATCGTTAAGCTCGTTCATAGCAGAGGCAATCGACATCGCAATATCCATAACCGCACCAAGAGCACCGATGCAAACACCGCCCCAGACTATTGCACGAAGATCTATCGGGGTTTCCATAAGAGTTAAAAGCACATAGTCCTGATCGATGATTCCCGTAAGCCCCAGCGCGCGGCTCACAACTGCAGCAAGAATTCCCGATATCGCAATTCCCATAATGTTTCCAAATATCGCGCACAGCGTTTTCTTATTCCATCCGCTTATGAGAATAAGGCTCATAAAGATTATAAACACAGAAACTATAATCGTCATAACATATATGTTATACCCTTTGAGAATCGACGGAATATATATCATGAATATCGCGAGAACAGTAAAGATAAGGGAAATAATCGTTGATATACCCTTGAACCTTCCGATAAAAATTATGAGAAGAAGAAACGAAGCAACAAGCCAGATTAGCGTGTCAATCCTGTTGTACTCAATAAGCACCCACTCTTCCCCGTCTCCCGGAACGTCGTAACCCGGGCGGGAAATAAGAATTTTATCGCCGACTTTTACATCGCGCGGCTGATATGCATACATATCATCTACATCCTGGATCGCTTCGACTGTATCTCCCTTGTACGGCCCGTTCTTGACAAGTGCCGAAAACGGTATTCGTTTGCTTGTAACCATTGTTTCGCCGTCGTCAAGGCTATACTCACTTTCTTCTGCAATTCCGACATCCGTTACTACTGCCTTGTAATAAATCTCTCCACCCTCTCCGCTGTCCTCAGGTGTGCAGATGAGGTTTCCAAGGAGTATAAATACTATTGAAAACAAGATAGTTGATATGTATACAATACTGTCTGTTTTTCTTGAAAGCTTCATACCTTCTCTCCTTTATTCAGGATAAATCTCGCGGAATGCCTCGATATAATCCATACAGTATTCGTCGCGTCCGTTGGCAAGAAGCGCCGCACGCATCGATATAACAAGGTCCCCGTTTGCGCTGTCCATAATAGCCGAATCAAGCCCGCAGGTGATTGCAGCAGTGAGAAACGCACTGTTTAATATTGCGCGTTTAGGAAGCCCGAACGAGATGTTTGAAAGACCTCCGATTATATGTACATCCGGGTATTTTGCACGGATATTCCGTATTGTATCAAGTGCGACAAGACCGCACTCACTGTCGGTACCAAGTGTCTGGATAAGCACGTCAAGGAAAATGTCGCTATCCTTTACTCCTGCCTCCCGTATCTTTTCTATAAGCTCAGACGCGAGTTCCGTACGACTTTCCGCAGAAGCAGGGATTCCGCTGTCATCAATCGGAAGTGCAACTATTCGTGTGCCGTATTTTTTTACGCATTTCATTACCCCGTCAAATCTGTCGCTCTCGAGTGTTACGGAATTTATTATTGTATCTGAAAGTGAAAGGTGGGAAAGTGCCGCATCTACTATCTCCGCATTCGGAGAGTCAAGCATCACCTTTGCGCCGAGTGAAAGTGCCTTCTCTGACGCCCACAACAGCACCTCAAGTTCTTTTTCCATACAAGCTGCAGCGTTGACATCAAGATACTCGGCTCCGCCCTTTATCTGACGCTCGGCGAGAGTTTTGACAGCTTCATCGTCGCGCTCGTTAAACGCACGAAAAACTGACGGAATTGAACTATTTAACTTTTCACCGACTATAATCATCTTCATTCCTCCAATTTGTTTAACAGAATAATTATAGTTAAAAATACAAAAAATTGCAAGTTATTTTGCCTTGCGCAATTGACATTTTGGCAAAGTGTGATAAAATATTTTTCATTACGATGCCTTTCGGCAAAACAGGAGGTCTTTTTCTTGAGTAAGCTCAAAGCGTTTTTGAAGCGCAAGGACATTGAATTTTCATTTAAGCGTTATTTCATCGACGCGCTCGGTGCTATGGCACAGGGACTTTTCGCTTCCCTTCTCATCGGCACAATTATTTCCACTATCGGTCAGCAGCTCGGCATTGAGGCTCTTGTAACTGTAGGAACCTTTGCAAAGGGAGCTCAGGGTGCGGCTATGGCAATCGCAATAGGCTATGCCCTTAAATGCCCACCGCTTGTTTTGTTCTCTCTCACCTCTGTAGGTGTTGCAGCAAACGAGCTTGGTGGCGCAGGCGGAGCCTTTGCAGTTTTAATCATAACAATTATTGCCTCTGAGTTCGGCAAAGCCGTAAGCAAGGAGACAAAGCTTGACATTATCGTCACACCCATCGTTACAATTTGCGTAGGTATCCTTGTCGCTATGGTGATTGCCGCACCTATCGGTGTTGCCGCAAGCTACCTCGGAAACCTCATTATGCTTGCAACAGAGCTTCACCCATTCTGGATGGGTATTATCGTTTCAGTTGTAGTCGGAATCGCTCTTACACTTCCGATTTCAAGTGCCGCTATCTGCGCAGGACTTTCTCTTACAGGACTTGCGGGCGGCGCAGCTCTTGCAGGCTGCTGCGCTCAGATGGTTGGGTTTGCGGTTATGAGCTTCCGTGAAAATCGTTTTGGCGGACTTCTTGCCCAGGGACTTGGAACGTCTATGCTTCAGATGGGCAATATCGTTAAAAACCCGAAAATTTGGGTCGGTCCCATCCTTGCCTCTGCAATAGTCGGACCTGTTGCAACATGTGTATTCAAGCTTGAAATGAACGGTGCTCCCGTTTCCTCAGGTATGGGTACCTGCGGTCTTGTTGGTCAGATAGGTACATACACAGGTTGGATAAGCGACGGTATTGCAGTCGGTGTATACCACTGGGCAGCAATGCTTATAACACACTTCATTCTCCCCGCAATTCTCTGCTGGTTATTCGGAGCCTTTTTCAGAAAAATCGGCTGGATAAAAGATGGCGACTTAAAGCTCGACCTTTGATAATTAAATTTTAAGAGACTAATCGCAAAACGATTAGTCTCTTTTTTATTTACCCTCTCTTCGGGATAAGCACCATTCTGCCTTTTTTGAGTTCAGAATCCTCTGCTATATTGTTTGCAAGTTTGATTTCCTCGACAGTTGACCTATGCTCCTTCGCAAGTGACCACAGGTCGTATTCGTCTGAAAGCCGTACGACGCTTACGGTAAAGCTATTTGCTTTCTTTTCAGGAATCTCAGAAAGCTCCGCCTCCGATATCACCGGAACGGCTATATCATTCGTCTCTGTTATGTCAAAATCCGTGAAGAACCGTACATTTATTTCGTTTCCTACACCTACGGAATATCCCTTTCCGTTTACTCGGGCGGTTGCTTCGTAGTTACTTCCACCGATAACGGAAACCGGGCAAGCTACATTTTTTCTGCGGCGCACATTATAAAGCACGTCATCCGTTCCTATGTAGACCACATTTATAACGGCATCAGATACGAGTCTGTCCTCGTTCTCCTCCCGTCTGCGCTGAGGAGCAAAAACTTTTACATCTACATCAAGAACTCGCTTTACTCCGTTTTCCGCCTCAATCCCTTCGCTCACCGATACCCTCTTTTCTACCCTGTCGGTAAAGCTCTCACATGAGAGGTTTTCCCTCTTAAGTGTGAGGTCACTTCCTACGCTGTAAAGATCATCTATTATCTCTACTCTTTCACGTCTTCTCACAACACTGCAGACCTCTGCAGAAATGCTTGCCGTCATATAACGTGCCTTGCCGGTCGCATCGTATTGAGGTTCAAGCTCAAACGCTGAGACAGTAAGGCAATTTTCAAGGTCATCCTCCTCGGTCATTCCTTCTATGTCAAGTATCTGCGAAAACGGAAGCTCATACTCACCCGAACCGACGGCTCCGTCATAAAGCTTATACATATATGCCATCTCTGCGATACCCTTTACAATGGCCTTATTCCCTATTATTTTAGTGTCGGTGACAGAAAGTGATACCGAGCTTGTGAGAATACTCTGGAGCTCGCTTTCACTCGATGTAAGCTCAATATCATCATTTATCACAAAGGGCTTTTCCTCTATATGTGTCGTGTTATAAAGCTCTATCCCGCGTTTTTTTGTGTGAACCTCCGCACCGTCAGGTGTGTTTATCTCATTTGCAAGCTCGAGCATTTTCTTCTCATATGCAGAAACTGAAAGTTCAAGCGTTGCCTTTATCGAAATCTTTCTCGGGTTAGCTTCCGAAACATCAAAGTTTTTAAGGCAAACCGAAGCCTTTACCTTTGAGGATGGTTTTACATCTTTTGCATCAGTAACGTACGAAAACGGTATAGAAAAGTCGAGTTTTCGCACTTCCGACTCTCCCTCAGCTATGTAAAGTACAACACCTTTAATGTTTCCACTTGTGTCTATTTTGCCCTCGCGCGCACTCTTGTCCTTAATATAGACATCAGCGCACCCTTTCACTATCCGCAAGACGTCCGGACTTTTGTCCGTAATGATCATTTCCGTCATTTCCTCGTGCATTTCGGTTGTACAGAAAACTCTATCGTAGCGTTCCCGACACACTCTATCAAGCATAAGCTCCATTACTTTCTCTCCTTTTATTTCAATTTCAATAAAGTATATTCAGCTTATTCCCCGTTATGACACAAGCTTGACATTTGTGGTATTATTATAAATAGAAACTCTCACTAAAGGAGATATTTTATGAAGCGTTGCGTAATAGTCGGCGGTGCCGAAATAAAAAAATACGACACCGTTAAAAGTTATCTTAATGACGATGACTTCTATATTTTCTGCGACTGCGGACTTTTGCACACAAACTCACTGGGAGTGAAACCAAACCTCATAGTGGGTGATTTTGATTCGCACAAGCTCCCCGACACCGATATAGAAACAATTGTACTCCCCAAAGAAAAGGATGATACAGACACGTTTTTTGCACTTAAAGAAGCTATATCCCGAGGCTTTACTGACTTTCTGATTATCGGTGCGGTCGGTGGAAGGTTTGACCACACACTTGCAAACATTTCCATTCTTCTCTATCTTGATGACCACAGGCTTCGAGGCAAGATAATTGACGACTTTTCAGAAATGGAAATCGTGGACACTGATGAAAAAGAAATCCCCGATACCTTCCCCTATTTTTCACTTCTCAGCATTGACGGTACTGCTCGCGGAATATCCATACGCGATGCAAAGTTCCCGCTCGAGGATGCTGAAATCTCCGCAAGCTTTCAGTACGGCGTGAGCAACGAGCCTTTACCCGGAAAAACTGCACGCGTGACTGTAAAAGACGGCAGAGCTTTGCTTGTTAAAATAAGATAAAAAAAGACCGTGACTTAAGTCCCGTTCTTTTTTTATCTCTTAAAAGAACTTGTCGTGAACTGCGCGCATTGCACGCTCGGAATCTTCCTTCTTGATAAGCACGGAAACCTTGATTTCACTTGTTGAAATCATATTGATGTTTACATTTGCTGCTGCAAGTGCTTCAAACATCATAGCAGCAACACCGGGGTTGTTTACCATTCCTGCACCCACGATAGAGAGCTTGCAGAGGTCATCACGAACTGCGAGCTTCTCAAAGCCGAGGTTTTCTTTATTGTCCTCGAGAATCTTCTTCGCATTGTCAAGAGCCGAGCTCGGTACTGTAAATGCGATGTCCTTTGTATTGTCGCGTCCTATAGACTGAAGGATTATGTCTACATTGATGCTCTTATTTGCAAGGAGAGAAAACACCTTGTATGCAATACCGGGAACATCTTCCATATTTACAAGAGAAATCTGAGCAACATCCATATCGCGTGCTACGCCGCTTACATTCATTTTTTCCATTTTGTTTGCCTCCTTAATTTTTGTACCGGGATTACGGGTGAAGCTTGAAACAACTTCCATATCAACATTAAAGCGTTTTGCCATTTCAACCGAACGGTTGTGAAGAACGTTTGCACCAAGCGATGCAAGCTCAAGCATTTCGTCAAATGAAACTTCATTAAGCTTCTTTGCGTTCTTTACGATACGCGGGTCTGCAGAATATACACCGTCAACGTCTGTGTATATCTGACAAAGGTCAGCACCGAGCGCTGCTGCAAGTGCAACTGCTGTTGTATCAGAGCCGCCACGGCCGAGAGTTGTTATGTCTTCAAACTTATTAATTCCCTGGAATCCTGCAACGATAACGATTCTTCTCTTTGAGATTTCAAGCTTTAAGCGTTCTGTCTCTATCTTCTTGATTCGTGCAGCGCCATAGTTCATTCCTGTATGGATTCCTGCCTGCCAGCCCGTAAGTGATATTACAGGGAAGCCGAGCTTTTCAATTGCCATTGCAAGAAGTGACATTGAAATCTGCTCTCCGTTTGAGAGGAGAACGTCCATCTCACGCTTTGAGGGGTTGGGGTTGATTTCCTTTGCCTTTTCGATGAGGTCATCCGTTGTGTCACCCTGAGCAGAAACAACAACTACAACGTCATTTCCTTCGGCGTATGTCTTTGTTACAATATCCGCAACGTTGAACACGCGTTCAGTGTCAGCAACAGAAGAGCCACCGAATTTCTGTACTATAAGACTCATATATTTTTCTTCCTTTCAGAATTTTCTGTAATATTATATTATTAAAGAACTCGCATCTGTGACAAGACATCTACTCGCTCGTCGAGAGCGGAAATCTTTTCTTCAAATGCAGAAGCCTTTATATCATCGGTGATGAATGCAACCGCGCCCTCATCATCAATGAACTTAACCTCTCCAAAGACCTGTGTTGCCGCACTTCTTGCATTCTCGCCGTCAATGCGTACATAGTACTTTGATACAAATTCTGACATATCCGCCAGAACCTCTTCACCGGCGTCTTCCCAGAAAAGATACTTGCGTGCATTAATATGCTTTACTGCGTCAATAACGTCTGCAGATACCGCACTTGCCGTCGGGTACTTGCCTGCGCCGGGGCCGTAGAACATAGTGCTGCCGACCATATTACCATGGACCATAATTCCGTTGAATACATCCTCGACAGATGATATTGGTGAGGATTTATCCACGAGATGCGGACCGACATAAGCAAACACCTTACCGTCAGATGAGAGCTTTGTTCTTCCGAGAAGGCGGATTACCTTTCCTGCCTTTCCTGCAAGTCTTACATCGTCAAGAGTTACTTTTGTTATACCCTCTGTTTTTATGTACTTCGGATAAATGTGCTTTCCAAAAGCAAGAGATGCAAGGATACAGATTTTTCTGCAAGCATCGTGACCCTCTATATCCGCGCTGGGATCTCGCTCTGCATATCCAAGCTCCTGCGCCTCGGAAAGTGCTTTTTCAAATGTGAGCCCCGCCTTTATCATACGGGTAAGTATGTAGTTTGTTGTTCCGTTGAGTATTCCGTAAATTTCGTCAATCTTGTTTGCTGCGAGGCACTGTGCTATAGGACGGATTACCGGAATACCACCGCCGACGGATGCCTCAAACAGATAGTTTACGTTTTTCTCGCGTGCAATTTTCAAAAGTTCTGCGCCGTACGTTGCAACAAGCTCTTTATTTGAGGTTACAACACTCTTGCCTGCAAGAAGTGCACGCTTTGTGAAGTCGTAAGCAGGATTTGTTCCGCCGATTGTTTCTACAACCACCGAAACCTCAGGGTCGTTTTCAATGACAGAAAAATCCTTTACGAATTTTGACGCGTTTTTGTCCTTTGAGAAGTCCCGTATGTCGACAATATACTTAACCTCGACAGGCTCGCCGGCATTATTTGCGATTGTGTCAGCGTTCATTTCCATAAGGTCGACAACGCCGGAACCGACTGTACCGTATCCGAGAACAGCAATCTTTTTCATTTTATTTTCTCCTTTCTTATTGACCTGCAAGCGGTCCGAATGAAATAACTCCGGAAAGCTCCCTCGCCCGCTCGATAAAGCTATCAAGGTCACAGGTCATTGCCACCGTATCGGCAGATATTGTAACAGGCGCTCTTGCACCGTTTGGTATCGTCTGATAAATCGTGAGAACATTTGCACCGTTTTCCGCAAAGTGTGAAAGTATACCCGACAGCACTCCCGGCTCGTCACGCAACAGCATACTGAACGTGATTACGTGTCCAAGAGAACGGTCGTTGAATGGGGACACAAGATCCTTATACTTATAAAACGCACTTCGGCTTACATCTGCAAGAGCAGTTGCCTCATTCACCGTTTTTGCTTTCCCTGAGGAAAGATACTCTTTTGCTTTCACGCACCTTATAAGAACCTCTGGAAGGGCCGTTTCCTGAACTATATAATACTTATGTTTATCGCTCAAAAATATCTCTCCCTTGCGGTCATTTGTTTTTGTACGACGGATACTATGATAACATACCTGCATATATTTTGCAAGTATTTTCTATGAAAATTTTTTCATCATTTTGTCAAAAAAATCTTTTATTTCCGCAAGGTATGATATATAATATAGTCAAAGGAGAGTGATTCGGATGCCCGAAAACAAGCATTTGCGATTTTTTATTACACTTTTATACTTATTACTTGCACTTTTTGCTCTGTGGCTCATATTCAAATATGCACTTGTATGGGTTGCTCCGTTTTTACTTGCGTTTATCATTTCAAGAATAATAGAACACCCCGTCTCCTTTTTCCAAAAGCGGCTTCGCTTCCCCAGACCTCTTGCAAGTATTATTTTCACCGTTCTTTTTTATGGCATCATCGGTACTCTCTTCTACTTTGCTTCCTCAAAAATTGTAAAAGAGCTTGTTGAATTGTTCAACCGCCTAAAAAATCTTGATATGAATCTTCTCGTTAACGGTTTTAACAGCACTCTCACAAATCTGCTTGAGAACTTCCCTGTAGAGATTCAAAGCTTTGTTTACAGTAATGCTGAGGGTTGGATTTCCTCACTTGTTTCATCTCTCCGAAACCTCATTTCCCCGCTTGTGTCATTCACCGCAGATCTTGCTTCATTCTTCCCTGCACTGCTTATTTTCATAATCGCTTCAATCGCATCAACCTATTTCTTCACTTGCGATTATCACAAGATTCGCGAAAAGATCATCAATCTCCTTTCAGAAAAATGGCGTTTCCGTTTGAGAGAGACAAAAAAGCAGGTTTCAAAAACACTTGTCAGCTACATCCTTGCGATGATGCTTCTGCTCCTCATTACATTTGCAGAGCTTTCAATAGCTTTTGCTGTTTTGCGAGTGCCGAGTCCTGTGCTCGTTGCAGCTCTCGTCGCAATTATCGACGCACTTCCGATTCTCGGCACGGGTTGGGTACTTCTTCCCTGGGCTATCGTTTCCATACTTTCGGGAAACTATCTCTTCGCAGTAGGACTCGCGATTGTATACGGAGTTGTAGTTATAGTCCGAAACTTTATTGAGCCCAAAATCGTCGGCGACAACATTGGTCTCCACCCCCTTGTAACTCTTATGTCGATGTATATAGGTATCAAGCTTTTCGGAATAATTGGTATGTTCCTGCCTATCCCGATCGCACTTCTCAAAAAGTTTTACGAATGGGGATATTTCGATTTCCTGCGCCACGAAAAAGTATAATAAGACATTAAAGAACCTCGGTGTTAAAACCGAGGTTCTTTTTTATCTATTACATCCTCTGCAGGAGGAACAATCGCCGCAGCAGCCTCTTCCTTCCTTTTTTCGGTTTCTTGCCAGAAGAACAGAAGTGACCACCGCAAGTACTATTACTGCTACAATAATCCAATCAAAAACACTCATATTATCACACTTCCAAGAACAAACACAAGCCATGCCGCAACCCATGCGACAGCGCACTGCATTATTACAACTCCGATTGTTGCAAGTGTGCTTTTAAGCTCGCGTCTGATTGTCGCTACCGCTGCAACACACGGCGTATACAAGAGAGTGAACACAAGGAAGCTCACTGCAGAAAGTGGTGTTGCAAACATAGTATGCAAGGATTCAGAAACCCCTGACATACCCGTCCCCGCAAGAACAGAGAGCGAGGATACGACTGCTTCCTTTGCCGAAAAGCCTGAAATAAGTGCCGTTGCAATGCGCCAATCGTTAAACCCGAGCGGTGCAAATATCGGAGATATCCATCTGCCGATAATCGCAAGAAGGCTTTCGGAACTGTCCGAAACAAGATTCAGACGCATATCAAACGTCTGCAGAAACCAGATGATTATAGTTGCAAAGAAAATGATTGTAAATGCGCGCTCGATAAAGTCGCGTGCCTTATCCCAAAGGAGAAGCCAAACGCTCTTAAGAGACGGCAAACGATAATTCGGAAGCTCCATTACAAACGGAACAGGATTTCCACGAAAAGCGGTTTTCTTGAGGATTACTGCAATAAGAATTGCAAGAAGAATTCCGAACACATAAAGTGCCGTCATAACAAGTGCGCTATATCCCGGGAAAAATGCCGCTGCAAAAACCGCATAAATCGGTATTTTGGCCGTGCAACTCATATACGGAGTAAGAAGAATTGTCATCTTTCGGTCTCTGTCGGATGCAAGAGTTCGCGTTGCCATAATAGCAGGTACGGTACATCCAAAACCAATGAGCATCGGAACAAAGCTCTTTCCCGAAAGACCGATTTTTCGAAGCGGTTTATCCATAAAGAAAGCCACTCTTGCCATATATCCCGTGTCCTCAAGGATAGACAGGAAGAAGAACAACGTCACAATAAGCGGCAAGAAGGTAAGAACACCACCAACACCCGCAAAAATTCCGTCAATTATGAGGCTATGTATTACGTGATTTATCCCGTATGTTGTAAGCGCTGCATCAACAACTCCTGCAAGCTTATCAATACCTGCGCCAAACAAATCTGACAAATACGTTCCGATAACCCCGAACGTGAGCCAGAAAATAAGTGCCATAATACACGCAAATACAGGAATTGCAGTATATTTGCCCGTAAGTATGCGGTCAATATTCATCGAGCGCCTATGTTCACGGCTTTCCTCGGCTTTTATAACTGAGAGAGCTACTACTCTCTCGATAAAAGTATAGCGCATATCTGCTATCGCCGCGTTTCTGTCAAGTCCGGTTTCTGCCTCCATCTCAACTACACAGTGTTCTATAAGCTCACGCTCGTTTTCATGAAGGTCAAGCTTTTTGGAGAGCTCAAAATCTTCCTCAATAAGCTTCACTGTGCAGAATCTTGACGGAATTCCGATATTCTCTGCGTGGTCCTCGATGACGTGAGTTACTGCGTGAATACATCTGTGCACCGGTGATGAACCCGAGCAAAAGTCGTACACCTTCGGGAGCATCTTTGTCTTTGCGACAAGGTTTACCTGATTTATGAGCTCGCTTACACCCTCGCCCTTCACTGCACTTATCGGTACGACGGGAATGCCAAGCTCTTCACTGAGCTTTTTTATATTAATGGAACCGTTGTTTGCACGCACCTCATCCATCATATTGAGAGCAAGTACCATAGGAACACGAAGCTCCAAAAGCTGAAGCGTCAGATATAGGCTTCTTTCAATATTCGTAGCATCAACTATATTTATAATAGCGTCAGGCTTTTCGTTTATGATAAAGTCGCGAGAAACTATCTCCTCTTGTGTGTACGGACGAAGAGAGTATATTCCGGGAAGGTCAACAACGGACATATTCTTCTGTCCCTTTACTTCACCTATCTTCTGGTCAACCGTGACCCCCGGAAAATTTCCAACATGCTGATTCGAGCCCGTAAGCACGTTAAACAACGTTGTTTTTCCGCTGTTCTGATTTCCTGCAAGTGCAAGTCTCATAAGCTTTCCTCCCTGACTATGCCTATCTTCTTAGCATCGTCAATTCTCAGTGTAAGCTCATATCCCCTTACACGTATTTCAAGCGGGTCTCCCATCGGTGCAACCTTGGATAAGGTAACGCGAGTCTTCGGTATAAGTCCCATATCAAGGAGTCGATAGCGCAGCGCCCCTTCGCCACCTACCGATGTGATTATCCCGCTTTCTCCAACTTTTAACTCATTTAGTTTCATAGCTTTTCTCCCCTTGGTTAGCCTCTACTAACTATAGTTTAACACAAAAAAGCTCTTTGTCAACTATCCAAAAGAAAAACAAGGAAGAAAGTTCTTCCCTGTTTTAGTCTTTACACATCCATTACTATTGTTTCGTATGCGCGAAGTGTTACTTCTCTTGTTCCCTTTTCAGTATTAATTGCAGTCTTCTGCTCGGATTCTGTGTTGTTTATAACAACAAGCTTCCCGCTTTCAGGGAAATACGCACACTCCGTGTATGGGTTATCCGTTACATAAGCCTTCGTATCAGAAAGATTGCATGCCTCAAGAATTAAGTTGAGAAGAGTTCTGTTATTAATGTCTCCGTGTCGGAACTGAGAAATATAAATACCCTTGCCCTTGCCAAATGTGTTTTCCGTAACAAGCGGTGTTTCCCCTTCTGCCATAAGCACCTTTGTATCAAGGTTTGTAAGGTACACTTTCTTCTCAGGTGCAATAGTCGTGCCTTCGCATATAACTTCGTTATCACAAACATCAAAGGCAATCTTGCCGTGGCAGATTCTGTCTCCGCTATCCTTGTTGACACCAAGGACGTGCGAAAGTCTGAACTCCGTATCATATCCCGATGTAGATGACGGCTCACCTACGCCGATGAATGCGCCGCCCTTTGCAACCCATTCGGTTATTTTGGAGACAACCTTCTCATCCTGCCACTTGTATCCGCCGGACCATGCACTTCCTGCAAATCCTGCGTTTATGATTACATCGTATTTTGAGATATCTGCTTTGAGCACATCCTCAAAATTTATAAACTCAACATCAAACGGCATTCCCGAAAGTGCTTCAATTACGTTTATGAGGTCAAGCTCAGGCTGTTCGTGGTAGTGTCCTGAGCATGTCCACGAGCGCAGCTTTCCCCAGAATGTCAATACTGCAATTTTGGGTTTTAATGTATACGGTTTTCCCGAGTTGTGAAGCTCTTTTATAAATCTGAACTCGTTTGCTATTTCCTCTATGTAGTCCTGAAAATCAGGGAACGGAATCGTAAGTGAAAGATATCCGCCAAGACCTATTCTGTCTATCTTCGCACGAAGCAGAGCGCGACGCACATTCTTCCAGTACACCTTAGCATCGCGTGTCGGGTTTCCACCCTCCATAAATGTCGGTGCGCCGCCAAGTCCTACCGGGAACAGATACGGATGAAGCCTTATTTCGTGTACATCAACGGCATCAACACCGGCACAGAGCCTTGCCTCAAAACCGCTGAATATGCACTTTATAAGTCCGTCAAAGCCAAAATCGCGGAAGCGCTCACCCCACGGCTCCACACCTACCCATGAATCGTCATAGAATACATACGCCTTTTTGCCGTAGCTATGTACAATGTCTATAAGCTCTTTCCCGAAGCTTACGACAAACTCGTTTATGAAATCCATCCACGCAAGCTTCTTCCCATCACATACCATGTGTGTTGCGTGAAGCTTTCCTTTATTTATAAAGTCCTCAGATGTGAGCTTATATCCGTACTTTTTCTCAAAAAGCTTGAGTGCACGGGGCGAAACAGTAAAGTCATAAGACGCCCAGTCAGTATACATATTTCTGTGCTTCTCGCTCTTGCCCCATATCCACACAAAATTGTAGAACATTGATGTAAAGCGTACAACAGTTGTTGCCTTATGTTCCTCGCACCAGGTCTTCATCCATTCCTTCATGTACTCCTGTGTTTCGGGATGAATCGGGTCTATCTGCATAAGATGCTCTTTGTCCCAATTATTCGTTGTATGGTTATACATCGAAATCTCTTCCCAAATTCTGTATGCAAGGAAGTTTACGGTATACTTGTGCCACGGAGTCGCTGACGGAATCGTCACAACACCGTTTTCATACGACCAGACACTGACCTCTTCGTTTGTTGTTCTGTCAAATACTTGCCAGTATTCTATTGATTCTGGAGCTTCGTTTACACGAAATTGTTCAGCAAAGAAGCCCTCCATAAGAGCTATCTGAACAGTCTCTCCCTCCGCAACAACCGGCTCCGTCATAAGGAAGGTCTGCTGAAGCTTATCAAGATTCTTCTTTGCCCACTCGTTGTGATTTCTGATTATGCAGATAGTAGAATATATTCCGAAGCCCGAGTCAATTATCTCTTTGGAAAGCTCTGTTCCGTCAGAGTCACGAATTATATCTGCGCCCCACTTTTCTGCCATCTGCAGAGTGAGTTCTTCATATCCACTCTCTCCCGGCAAAGTAAAGCTCCCTGTTGTTTTTGGTATCATCTTATTTCTCCTTCGTCTCGGCTTTAATTCTGACTTAATATGTCCTGTATAATAGTTTAACACAAAAATCAACTTTTTTCCAATAGTATATAGTATTTTTCATCGTCGCAGAGGAAAAGATTTTTGCATAGTATAGTATCAAAACAGTGTTTGGCATGGTGAATTAAAGTTGGAAAACACAAACTTCTTATCTTATATAAAAAAACGGCCACACGCCGTTGCAAAACTTCGAGGCAGCGACAGTTATCCAAATCTTCGCGGCACAGTTGAGTTTCTCGGAACACGGACGGGTGTGCTCGTCTCAGCTAATGTATTCGGACTCCCCACAAGCGACAATGTATGTAAAACCCCCATTTTTGCGATGCACATCCACAGTGGCGGAGGCTGTACCGGAAACGAAACGGACGAGTTTGCAGATTCCATGACGCATTATAACCCGGACAACTGCCCTCACCCTTACCATGCAGGAGATATGCCACCGATATTCGGAGTGAACGGCTCTGCTTTTTCAATGTTTCTGACCGACAGGTTTTCCTTAGATGAGATTATTGGAAAGAGCGTTATCATACATTCGGAACCTGATGACTTTACCACGCAGCCGTCAGGCAACGCAGGAGAAAAAATTGCCTGTGGAATAATCCGGCTTGTGTAGTTGATATAAACGGTTGTTTTATCAGATAACTAAATAAAATTTATTCTGCAATATTTATTATCTTCTTTCCCTTCTTTTCAGCATACTCTTTTGCTTTTGCCGCACCGCCAACAGAATATCGAACATATGTCACAATAACGTCAGACCTCTCTATCATCCATTGATTACGTTTTATAATCGCATACTTTGGTAATACATTTTCAAGACCATCCGGATATATCGTTTCTACACTTTCGTACCCGTAGCAACTCCCCTTTGAAGGAATATACGCCAAGACAATGTTGTATTGAATATGTATATATTTTTTCCGTAATTTCCGCAATACATTAACAGCAATTTTATCAAAAGCGCCTTGATTTCCTACATAAAATTTTGTAACGCCTTTCTTCTCAATCAACTCAATCAAAACATCATTTAATTTGCTATCGATATTCTCCCATATTTCCCTATGTCCGAAAAACGCACAAGTTTTCATAGCACCCCAAGCTTTCTATGGGGATTATATCCCCTTAATATTTCAGATTATAATCCCCATAATATAACTTGTCAAGGAGGAGTAATATGATTATTTTTGACAAGTTATGGAAAACAATGAAACAGAAAGGGTTTTCCACTTACGCACTCCGTGAAAAATGCGGTATCGACAGCAAAACAATTCGCAGACTAAAGGCAAACGACAATATTGAAACAAAGACCTTAAACAAGCTTTGCGAAGCATTGGACTGCTCACTTTGCGACATTGCAGAATATATCAAGGAAGAATAATACAAACGAGAAGAGGACACCGTGTGGTGTCCTCTTCTCGTTTGGTGGAGGCGGGGGGATAATCTGTGCGTGGCACAGATTGCACCCTCGACGACCCAAATGCCTTGCATTTCGGTACCCTTCTTCGGGCATATGCGCTAAAAACGATTCTTAATCGTTTTCTTGACGCGCATACCCTCTCAGGCTTCGACTCCCCCACACAACATCTGCGCAGAAATCAAGAGCACCGCCCGAAACGGGTGGTGCTCTTGATTTGGTGGAGGCGGGGGGAGTCGAACCCCCGTCCGAAAACATATTCACATAAGCTTCTCCGGGCGCAGCCTGATGTTTACATTCCCTCGCTCGGTCGCCGACAGGCGGGCTACCGTGCTTAGTAGCTTCATATTACAAGCCGCGCTCAAAGCTTTGCACGGTCTCGTTCACCACTGCATGACACCTTGCACCCGGGCCGTGGTCCTCCCGGGGAAGATGGCCGCTTATAAATTAAGCAGCAATAAGTTTATTGTTGTTATTTAATTTATAAAAATTAAGTTGCAGCTTTTTAAGAGGCTCTGCACCTCTGCCCGCTACTCGTGCTTCAACATCCCCGTCGAAACCTTTACGCCCCCTCGTTATCTATATATCTCGCAAACCACGCAAGGCATAAATCCATCCAAGACGCGACATGCGGATTTACCGTATCACCGCTCACCTGATTCGTTTCAAGCGTTGCGAGTGCAAGACCGTGACAGCCGTCGGGATATATGTGCATTTCAAAAGGAACACCGTTTCTTTTCAGCGCATTCGCAAAAAGGAACGAATTCTCAGACGGAACGGTACCGTCATTGAGCGTGTGCCATATAAATGTTGGCGGAGTATGCTCCCCTACTGAATTTTCAAGCGATAGCTTGTGTAAAAGCGTTTCATCCGCATCGTCTCCCGCGAGGTTGACAAAAGAGCCTCTGTGTGCAAACTCGCCGCTCGTTATTACAGGATAAGCTAAAATAAGCCCGTTCGGTTTATTTTCGCCGTACTCAATTCCGAGTTTCTGGGTTATGATATCTTCCTGCCAGAGTGTTGCCGACATTCCGGCAAGGTGCCCTCCTGCAGAAAACCCGCAAACAGCAATGGTATCCTTCTTTGTGTTATAGTATTCGCTGTTTCTTCTTGTATATGCAATAGCTGCCGAGATTTCCAAAAGCTGAGTTGGATACTCCTCACTATTAAAATCTTTCGTAGAATACCTCAGGACAAAGGCATTATAACCCCTGTTATAAAATGCCATCGCGATAGGCTCTGCCTCACGCGGTGACACAGCGTAATATCCGCCACCCGGACAGATGACTATACCTGCACGCGGCTTCCCTTCTCTCAGCTCGGGCATTTTCTCATGTGCATAAACTGTGAGTGTTGCTTCCGTATTGATATTTTCAAAAACGTCTTTTAAGAATATCTTTTCGTAAATCATAAAAACCCTCGTTATCTGTTCTGTTCTTTGAGTGCACGATCCATCTCACGCTTCGCATCGCGTGCAGCGGCGGCATCGCGCTTATCGTGAATTTTTTTACCCTTTGCAAGACCCACCTGAACTTTGACAAGCGAACCCTTGAGGTATACCGAAAGTGGGATAATGGTATATCCTTCCTGAGCTTGCGCGGCGGCAAGCCTGCGTATCTCAGACTTGTGCATAAGAAGTTTTCTCTTGCGGAGTGGCTCACGGTTGAAAATGTTTCCCTTTTCATACGGGCTTATGTGCATACCGTGAACTATGAGCTCACCGTCCTTTACCGAGCAGAACGAATCCTTTAAGTTAACCGCGCCAAGACGAAGTGACTTAACTTCGGTTCCGCACAGGGATATACCTGCTTCAAATGAATCTTCAATATTGTAATCATGCCAGGCTTTGCGGTTTTTTGCAAGCTGACGGATGGTTTTTTCCACTGTGCCGACACCTCTTTTCTCTGTCAATTATAAATATTATCACATATATTTATGTCGAAGTCAAGGAGAGCGATGTTTCAAAATAATTACAAAAGAGACTTGTCAAAACTTCCGCGATAGTGTATAATAAAAAAGTTCCATGCCGGCGTGATGGAATGGCAGACGTGACGGACTCAAAATCCGTTGGTGGCGACACCGTGTGGGTTCAAGTCCCACCGCCGGCACCATTGAAGGAGTGCATACTTTTGTATGTGCTCCTTCAATTTTGTTATAAGGTAGACTTGAACTCTAAGAGGGTACGAGCGTAAAAAAGAGAGTATCTCCCGATACTCTCTTTTTCTTTTTATTTAATTCCAAGATTCTTTCTTGCTTCCTCACGAAGCATATTGCGGTGGCGTTCGGAAATTCTTTCAAACGCCGCCTTTGTTGCGTACCATGTGCGGTCAGGAGCATGCGAGCGATAGTCGTTCGCATCCGAGCCGCGGTATCCCCATGCAAAAATTGTACGCGCGCCGCTATCGTAGATAGCGTCTGCCGCAGCGAGAATCTTTTCTTCTGTTCCTACATGGTTACTGAATGTCTTTATCCAAAGGTTGTGATCCTTATCAAACTTTTCGCAGGCATCCATATTATGCTTGGACTTGTTGTAAACAATCTTATAGATACCCTCGTACGTATCCGCTTCAGTCTCGCGCCAGTACGGGTCAGAGCCGATGTTGTCAAGCGCGGGAGTTGAACAGATGCTGTCAATATCAACTCCGAAGTTTGCATCGCCCTGATTGTCGCTGAACATAACGCAAATGGAGTTATACATTCCCTTCTCCTTTGCGTATGACGCAACAGTCTGGAAGTAGTTTGTTATAGTCCACTTTCGGAACTCATCAACCTCAGGAGTGATAATCGTAGGCATTGGCATATTGTAGCGCTCTTCAAAGAGCTTCTGGCAGTTTTCACAGCGACAACTCCAATATCTCTCGCCGTTTTCCTCGACATCCTGCATGTGCGGCTCGTCCCAGAAAATCTTTCTTGCTCCGGCCTCATAGACTGTATCTATCCACTTCTTTGTAAAATCAACGTACTCAGGGTGGTTAAAGCAGACGCGAACAGGGCTTATTTTGCCGTTGGAAAGCACCTGATGTGCCTCGGGATGATACGAAAGAAAATGCGACTTCTCTCCCGGAGGGCCACCGAGTCCCCAGTTATCAACCCAGACATCGAGTCCGTAGTATGTACTGATTTCAAAAATCTCTTTCATGACGTTCTTATGTCTGTCCCAGTCGTTATGGGTAAACATATGAAGAACGGAGTTGAATCCGCTTACTGCAAGATCCTGCATATCCTCGCGGACATGTGTAAGCATACGGTTGCCGTGGTATGCAACTCCTTTTATAAGTTGGTCTTTCATGGTGCAGCCTCCAGAAGTTTTTTCTTAAAGTATACCACATTACAGAAATATATCAATACCAAAAAAATGCAACAAAACTATTGAAATTTGCAAATAAATAAACTATAATTTATTTGGGAAATTTTGAAACTAACAGGAGTAATATCATATGAACACGTTTCTCACAATAGTTACCGTACTCGGCGGTCTTGCAATGTTCCTCTACGGAATGGAAATCATGGGTGACGGCTTAAAACACGGCTCAGGTGCTACGCTGAAGAACGTCCTCGGAAAACTTACACACAATATTTTCCTCGGTCTTCTTACCGGTACGCTTGTAACCGCCATTATCCAGAGTTCTACCGCAACAATCGTTCTTACCGTCGGTCTTATCGGCGCAGGCGTTCTTAACCTCCGTCAGGCAGCAAGCATTGTTATGGGTGCAAACATCGGTACGACGGTGACCGCACAGATTATCCGTCTTATGGATATTGATTCTTCAGGAAATATGATTCTTGAGTTTTTCAAGCCCGACACACTTGCACCTATCGCTCTTGTAATCGGCATAATCCTTATTATGTTTATAAAGCGCGGCAACTCAAAGAACGTCGGTATGATTGCACTTGGCTTTGGTATTCTCTTTACAGGTCTTATGACTATGACAAACGCCGTTAAGCCCCTTGCAGACTCTCAGATTTTCCTTGATATCATCAATTACTTCCGCGAACTTCCCGTCGTCGGTATTCTTGTCGGTCTTGTTTTCACTGTTATTATCCAGAGTTCTTCTGCGGTTGTCGGTATTCTTCAGGCGCTCTCATCTACCGACACCATGACATTTGACCTTATCTACCCGATAATCATGGGTATCAACCTCGGTACCTGCGTAACAACTGCTCTTGTTTGTTCTATCGGTACAGGAAAAGATGCAAAGAGAACGGGCGTTGTTCATATCATCTTCAACACAATCGGTACTATCGTATTTATGATAGCGCTTACGATTCTCAGACGCTTCGGAGCATTCGGCGATTTGTGGACAAGCACGGCAGACAGCGGTGTTATCGCAAACTTCCAGACAGTCTTCAACCTCATTACCGCAGTACTTCTCCTTCCGTTTACAAGCCTTCTCGTCAAACTCTCTTGCAAGCTTGTCAAAGATGATAAAGTTGAAGAAGACAGATACCCCGAGCTTGCATATCTTGACCCGAAGCTTATGATTTCCCCGCCCGTTGCTCTTGAAGGAGTTAATAAGGCGCTTGTTTCAATGGCAAAGGCAGCGCGCGACAATATCTCATTAAGCCTTGGTCAGCTTGTAAACTATGACCCTGAGGTTTCAGCAACAATCGCGCAGTGCGAAGCACGTCTCGACTCGTTTGCAGACTCTGCGGACAACTACCTCATCGAGCTTTCGCACAACATCGATTCTGATGCCGAAAACCGCCACCTCAATATGCTTATGCAGTGTATTCCTGATGTTGAGCGTATCGGCGACTACGCAACAAACTTTGACGAGCTTGCGGTGAAAATCAAGGAGAACAACCACAACTTCTCTGACAGCGCAAAGAAAGAGCTCAAAATTATGGGTGATGCAATTCTTGAGATTCTTCGCCTCACGGTTGATGCTCTTGAAAACGACAGCCAGGAATCCGCACGCCGCATCGAGCCGCTTGAAGAGGTTATTGACGATATGGTTCTCATTCTCCGTAACCGCCACGCAACAAGACTCCGTCAGGGCGTTTGCGTTGTAGATTCGGGTCTCGTTTTCCTTGAAGCACTTACACATCTCGAGCGTACAGCTGACCAGTGTTCAAGCATAGCATTGCAGTTCCTCGGCCGCAACAATGCAGAGATAATGAAAAACCACCACAGATACCTCACAGAGCTCCATACATCAGGAGATAGCTCTTATATGGCAGAGCAGGAAATGCGCCGCGCACAGTACCTTGTAGCGCTTGAAAACGTAGAACTTTAATCGAACACAACAAAAAACCCCGCCTGTACATTGTACAGGCGGTGTTTTTGTTGTGTTACGGGCTTCACTACCTCAAGGAGAAGGCTTTTTGTTCTCTCCTCTGCTTCAATGTGAGGCTTTTATATTAATACTCAAATATTGCGTATGCAGTTGCAGGAACTGTGACGTAGTATGTCTTGTCGTCAACCTTTTCAACCTTGATTTCGTCGTTACCGTACTTCACAAGATTAAGGTTTGCGGAATCCTTGAAGCTTACCTTTACTCTGCGGTCTGCCTCGTGGTCGATAGTGTTGCCTATCATAAAGTCGCGTATGTTACCCTCGTTGTTGAAAATAGAGAGGTAACGTCTGCCCTCAGCGTCTTTTGAAATGAGCCAATGGAGGTCATCAACATATACGGGGAGAATCTCCATTGCAAGAGCCTTGATATCGTTTTCGAGCTTTTCGAGATCTCTGCCGTCAAATACGCGGAACTTTCCGCCCTTAGCTTTTGCAAAATCACCGTCAACGCTTGCATCGATGAGTGCCTCGTATTTTCCGAGTACCTCATCTGACTCGTCAGCGTAGATGATGTCGAAGAGGTCACCGAAACGTGAGTTTTCCATAACGTGGCCTTCGTTGCCGTACTCCTTCTGTCTGTCGCCGAGGAAGAGCTTGATAACATCTTCAATGTGACCGATACGCGCACGTCTTACATCATCGAGCTTATACCCAAGATAATTCTCACGCGGAACGCCAATCTTATACGGAGTGCCGCGCCAGTCAATCTGAACAGTTTCATACTCAAGCGGAAGAACGATAGCAAACGGAATATGTGCCTTTACGGTCTTGTGCTCACGCGCAAAGTCGATAAAATCCTTCTTTGCAAGACCGTAATCGGAAAGCTCAAAGTCGCCGTGCATTTCCTTGTAACTGCAATTAAGACCCCATTCCTCGCCGAGGTAATCTGCACCTGACATAAGTGAATAGTAGTAAATTCTCTTCTGGAGAAGTCGTGAGCTTCCGCCGTTTTCGCCGTAGGTTGAAAAATCGTCAGGATGCTGATCCTGCGGGAGATACCACTCGTTGCCCGGTTCTGTGTTGAAGCACGGCATTGTGAAGCCGTATTTATGTGAGCTCATCCATGTCTCGTAGTATGTACCCCACATCTTATTTCTGTTTTCTGCCATACCGCGCGCGAGAGCAACTGCAACACGCATCTGGCCTATCTGGCAACCAACCTCAGGCATAAAGGTCTTCATGCCGAGCTTGTCATCGAGCTTTGTTGCGAGATAGTAGCTATCGACCGGAAGAAGATGTCCGAGAGTCTGCTCCATTCGCATTTTGTAGAGCTGTTTCATCTGCTCCATAAGCTCCTCGGGACTCATAGGATACTTAAGCTTTGCAATCTCTTCTATACTGAAATGTCCGAGATCGGGAAGAAGGGTACCATCCGGAAGAGTCGCAAAGTCACTCATAATATTCTCTTTTAAGAACTGAACATCAAACGGGCCAGTCTGCCCTTTGAGTCTATCCTTGATTATTCGCCATTCGTGATGAACATTGCTTGCACTCTCATGAATCTGAAATCCCAAAAACCACTTGCCGAGAATATTCTCATACTCACGGATGAGGTCTTTATCAAAGGTATATTCGTGATAGGTGCAACCGCCTGAGATACGGTCGACATAGAACGGAATTTTGCCTTCTTTTATAATGCTGTGGAGCTTTGTCCCCTTTGCCGCGAACTTATTGAACTTAAGCTCATCCGGCATTGAGAATATATGCTGAATCTTAAAGCCTGTGTCCTCATTTATGAGGTTGTTTTTCACAAGGCCGTCAAAGTACTTTTCGTTGTAAACGTGGAAAAATTTCATATCGGCACACGCCTCCTTTATACCTTTAATTGTACTTTATTTGACAATAAAAGCAATACATTATCTTCCACATTTTTTGCACTATATTCCATTTTTTCGTGATAAAAATGTTGATTTAAGCTTTGATGTGTGGTATCTTAAATATAAAGGCGGTGGATATATGTTTGTTGACTGTAACCAGGAAAAATTAAAGCGTGCGCTGTCGGACTTTTCAAATGCGACGGGGCTTAATATAAACTTTATTGACAGTTCCCTCTCCCCCACGCATCTCAATGACTTTTCGCACAATAAGTACTGTGCTGCAATTCACGGCACAAAGGTTGGAGAACGGTGCTGTCTTGAATCGGACACGAGCTTGCTTCTCAAATGTGCGCGCACGAAAAAAATGGAGATTCATATTTGCCATGCGCGTCTTGTAGACGTTGCCGTACCGATTTTCCACCGTGATATGATTCTTGGGTATCTTATCCTCGGGCAGATGAAAACCGAGCCTGACTTTGATAAGGTTAAGGAATATATATCAAAGCTCGGTCTTGATATGGATGATATGGAAAAATACTATACCGAGCTTCCGCTATACTGCAGCGAGAAGATATCAAGCATCGCAAATATTGCAGTTATGATATCGAAATATGTTCTTCTTGAAAATATGCTGAAGCCAAGCTTTGATAAGAACATTGAGGCGGCGATAGACTTTATCAACAGCAATATCGAAAATCACCTTACGATACAGTATATCTCAAGCAAGATAAACGTTTCAAAAACTCTTTTATATAAGCTGTTCCGAACGCACTTCAACTGTACTGTAAACGAATACATAAATACAAGACGAATTGAACAGTCAAAGGACCTATTGCTTACAACAAGCCTCTCAATAGAGGAAATTTCCCAAAAGAGCGGCTTTTCCGGTACTGCATACTACTCAAGACTTTTCAAGAAGCAGAACGGTATCTCTCCACTTAAGTTCAGGAATTTATCGGGAAGAAATAAGTAAGTGAAAAATTGTTACACCTCATCAATTTCACCTCACTATCTCCACCTCATCCGAGTTTTGCTTCGCAAAACCCACCTTCTCCTCAAGGAGAAGGCTTTTGGGGAGTAAAAGAGGCTTCTCCCTCCGGGAGAAGCTGTCGAGCACAGCGAGACTGATGAGGGTGCAATAAACAACGAGGAATACATGAATAAAATAAGCAATTCAAAGTTGACAAACAACTCCAAAACTTTACGAAAGAATATGACAAAAGAAGAACGCCATCTCTGGTATGACTTCTTGAAAAATATACCTGTTACTGTGCACAGACAAAAAGTGATAGGTAAATATATAGTCGATTTTTACATCGCATCGTCAAAGCTTGTTATAGAGCTTGACGGTTCACAGCATTTTGAATCAAATGGAACAGAAAATGATTTACAACGAGATTTATATCTGAATGAACTCGGAATAAAGGTGTTAAGATATTCAAATTTAGATGTAAATCGAAATTTCAAAAGTGTCTGTCAAGATATACTTAATCATATTGTATAATCTTTACACTCCTCATCACTTCCACATCACTATTCACACCTCATCCGAGTTTTGCTTCGCAAAACCCACCTTCTCCTCAAGGAGAAGGCTTTTTGTTATAGCGCTTTGTTTCACTGCCTCAATGTGAGGCTTTTTTATTTGCATATAAAGCAATAGGGAGAAAGGCTTTCGCCTTTCTCCCTAACTAGGAATGAAAAAACTTATTCTTACTTGCTGTAGATTACGCCGTCTGCGAAGATAGCATAAGCCTTTGCTGTAAGAGCAACGTCGTTAATCATTGAGAAGCTCTTTGCAGCTGAATTCTTCATTGATGCCTTGTACTGTGCAGACTCAAGTGTTACATCTGCCTCACCGAAGATGAAGCCACGCTCGAGAGCGCCGTCACATCCGATGAACTCTGCAAATACTTCTGAGTTTGAACCTGCTGCAACTGAATCAACAAGAATCTTTCTGACTGATGTTGCAATAGGTGCATAATCCTGGTATACAGCTGTTACTGTTACATCGTTTGTTGCAACGAAGCTGTAGCTCTTTTCAAAGCTTACGATTTCGCCGCCCTTTGTCCAGTATGCAAATACCTTTGTGCCCTTTCCGTTCTCACGAGCAGGAGCTACAACTGTTGCTGTAGAACCGAACTTGTAAGAGCCTGCGCCTGTTGCACCTGTTGTGCCTGCTACTGTAACTTCAACATCCTTGAGAGAAGCTTCTGCTGTGTCGTACTCTGCAACGAATGCGAGGATTGCTCTATTCGGTGCTGTGAATGTTGCGCCACCTTCATAATCAAATTCATAATCAGAAACTGCGCTTGCCCAGATGAGAGCTTCGCCGCGTGCTGAAGATGTCGGGAGTGCAGGTACTGTAACTGTGTCGCCTGCATCGTACTTTGTACGCTCAACGAGTTCACGGTTTGAATCATAGAACTCTACCCAGCAAGTTTCAGACTTGCCCGCTACGCTGTATACAGCGTAGAACTTTGAGCCACCCTTTGTTGCCTTGAATACATATTCGGGGTTCGTTGATACCGGACGGCTGTTCTCGCCGATGCCGCGTGCCCAGTAGTCAAATCTGTAGCCATCAATTTCAGGAGCTGTGAGAAGCTTTGTTGTACCAACTGCCATGCCTGTGATTTCTTCAACGATACCGTTGTTGTAATCAATAGCGTTACCGTCGATATCCTTTGCGAAAACTGTTACGTTTGCAGTTGAGCTGCCAACAGCTTCCTTCTCTGCGTTTTCAGGATCAACATTCTGCTGCTGCTCCTTAGCAATTGCCTCAGGAGAGGTTGCACCAGCAGGACGAGCTGTGTACTTAATGTTAATGCTGTTAAATGTTATTGACTGTGCGTTTGTCCAGCTATCAGAGCTGTTTGCGTTCAAAACGCTCATATCGCAATCAAACTCGAATACGATGTAGTATGTTCCGGCTGTTGCAGCAGTGAATGAACCGATCTTTCCTGAGCCTGCAGTAGCAAGATCTCTTGAACCTACAAAATAGGTTGTCTTCTGAGCTCTCTTTCCGTCTGTAAGTCCGGTATCTCTGATATAAGCGGTGTAGAAGTTTGCATTAGAAGTCTGGTTTGCGTCTTCAGGTAAAACATAAGCGTTATAGAAAAGGCTGGGTGCTGCCATAGCACTGTTTGCTACTTCAAGATCGTATGTTCCCGGATACGGGACATCTATCTGAAGCGTAAAGTACGGTGCATTAGATGTTCCATTAGCATTATAAATACCGTTGCCTCTCATGCGCTGTATGAAGATATTCCGACCGATAGTTAAACCATCTGCTGCGATCTTAGCAGGAGTGTCGGAATTTGAACCGTTTTCAGTAGCCTGGAGCCAAGCGCCGTAACCGTACTTGAATGCCCACTTGCCTGATTTTGTTGTATCAATGAAGTTCCAGTTTGCTGCAAGATCATTTGTTGTATCTGTCTTGAGGTTAGCTTCCTTGACAAGCTCTACTTCTGTTGCTCCTGCCAAAGTGTCAGCAGAATATGCTGCTGTTGAAAGGTCAAACTTAGTGTTTGTGCCAACAACTTCAGCGCCGAGGATCTCCTGAAGGGTGAAAGAGTAGAGTCTGAACTCGTAGTAACCACTTGAAACCGTAGCAGCAGCATTAGCACCGTTAGCTATGAACAAGAGATAGTAGTTGCCCTTTTTAAGATCAACCGGTGCAAATGTCTTTTCGGCTGTTGCATAAGTATCAAGAATACCGAGGCGGTCCGCACTTGTTGCTGCGTTGAAAACATCGCGAACCGTTGCGCCTTCAGCTACATCTGACATATTAACGAGGTATGTCTCCCAAATGACACCTGTCTCCTGCTGAGATGACTGAATTGACGGAACGAAAGTACCCGACTTTGCAACCTCAAGCGGAATCATAACCATCGGATAATAACTTGTTTCCGGCAAATAATCGATTGTCGGGATAGCATTACTACCACCCCAGAAGTTGGAGCTGGTGCCAGAACCCGAGCTAAATCTGATATACGCAAAGTCTCTCCAGACTCCACGAAGCGTCATGGAATAGGAATTGTGACCTGACTCTGCATAACGGGTATCAGTATAACCTCCAGCTGCGGTATCTGCTACCTCAAGACCCCAACGACCAGACGATACGGATGTATCGGTATCATCCAATGTCAAAGTCTGCGCCTGGGTGTAGTCATCACCTGAAGTGAGAGCTTTTGTTGCACCATGTGCATCACCTGAGAACACATAGTTGTAAGTTGCCAATGTGTCAGCAGCAGATACGATACCTGCAGGAAGCATTGCTGCGACCATGACAGTTGCGAGAATGATTGCCAAAAGTTTTTTCATGTCTCTTTTTCCTCCTAAAATTTGTTATCTGTAACATAAATTTAACAGATTTATAACATAAGTATACTACCCGGGTTTGGAAAAGTCAACAGAAAAAATTAATTTTTCAGGAATTTTTTTTACGTTTTTGAGGCAAAAAGCAAAAAACCGCATAACAATGCGGTTTTTTTGATTTGTATTTTGTTTTACATATTATATACTATATTTTGCTTTGCAAAATTCGATATACTTCGCCGTTCGATATATTTTGCTCTGCAAAATTCGATATAAGCTCACCTTGTTCGCAGGTTTTCTCCTCAGCATCTTACACCTCATCCGTCACTTCGTGACACCTGTCTCGCTGCGGCTCGGGCACGTCTCGGCTCTGACAGTCCACCGGACTGTCATTCACTACCGAGCCGACATTCCGCTTCGCTCCACTACCTCAAGGAGAAGGCTTTTGGTAAGAGGCTTCCCCTTGAGGGGAAGCTGTCGAGCAAAGCGAGACTGATGAGGTGTTAATATTATTAAGTATATCCTGACAAACACTTTCAAACCTTTGGTTTATGTCTGAATTTGAATATCTTAACACCTTAATTCCCAAACTGCCTAACCACGCATCTCGTTTCGAGTCTCGTTCGATTCCATTTTCTTCATAATGTTGCGAACCGTCAAGTTCAATAACAATCTTGGATGACGCTATATAAAAATCAACTATATACTTCCCTATCACCTTTTGTCTGTGTACAGTGGCAGGTATACCTTTCAAGAAATCATACCAGAGGTGGCGTTCTTCCTTTGTCATATTTTTTCGTAGGTTTCTCGAATTACCGGTCAGGTCCGAGTTATTTGTTTTGTTCATCCGTTACACCTCAGCATCTTACACCTCATCCGTCACTTCGTGACACCTTCTCCTCAAGGAGAAGGCTTTTTTATTTAAGCCTTGACTTAAATACTCCGATTTTGCGGACGAGGGCGCGGTAGTTTGACTGCACGCTCTCGATTATCTTTGCAGCGCGGGGCTTGAATATCATATCGAGCTTGCCGACAAAGTCGCACCGCTCACCTGCGAAGCCTGCCTTGAATCTTATAAGGCCGTCGAGCTGTGTTTTTTCCATATCGCCCGTGATACCGCGGAAGTCATAGATATTGCACTTATTTTCAATGGTCCACTTTATCATTTCCCACTGCATCATATAGTTTGGCATACGGTTGCGCTCGCGGTTACTGCTTGCGCCGTAGAGATACCACACCTTATCGCCGTAGAGAATCGCGACCGCGCCCGAGATTACCTGACCTTCATATTCCATAAGATAGAGGCGGAGGTTATCGGGAGCAAGAGCATCATACATATCCTCAAAGTACTTGAGGCTTCGTGCCATAAAGCCGTCGCGCACGGCGGTTTCCTTCATTATTTCAACAAACGCAGGTAAATCTTCTTTTGTTCCGATACGGCTCGTTACTCCCTTCTTTACAGAAAGGCGAACATTATAGCGTGTTTTGGAGTGGAAGGAGTTAAATACCTCCTCCTCATCCCTGCCGTTTATCGGGAGGCGGAAAACATAGCGCGCCTGGAGATATTCAGGGCGGTGCTTTGTATTATTTACCGCAAAGCCTGCTGAGGTAAGCTCTGAAAGGTACGGGTCATCTTCTAATATGTCGGGGTCGATCGAGAGCTCATAGGCGTTATACTTTTCACCGAGCTTTCTGCTCTCGGCAAGGAGCTCTAAAAGCGTTGCCGTATCGCCGTCGGTCGTTACGGGACCGCGGGGGCAGTACATGTGCGTGTACTTAGTCTTCGGCACGCGGCTTGTCATAATGAGCATACTGCCAAGAACGTTGCCATCTTCATCAACTGACATAAACGCATCGCACTTATACGGTTTTTTGAACGCCGCCCATTTGAGCGACTTGACAAAATGCCCGCGCGGATGTGAAGCTACGAAGGTTTCGTATTTCTTTGCGCTTTCGGCATCGGTAACATACTGTATCATTACTTATCCCCTTCCAAGTATTTTACGCGCTGTAAACTCGAGCCACTTTACAAAACGGCAAAGGCGGTCTGTGCGACTGTCGTATACAACATCTATCCTTCCGACGAAGCTTATAAGCTCGCCGCCAAAACGCTTTTTGAATCGGACAAGGCCCTCTATCGGTTTTAGCTTATCCGCAGCACCTGCGATACCGCGCATATCATAGAGCGGTGCGCCGACATCACGCGAGAAGCGTTGCATCTCCCATTGCATAAGAAAGCTCGGAAGAACGTCTTTATGCTCAGAGCTGCTGCCCGCATACATGTGCCATGTCTTTTTGCCATAGCGAAGGAGCACCGAGCCTGCTATTGCCTCACCCTCATACTCCACTATGAATATCTTGACCGAGTCCTCACCGAGGGCATCGTACATATCATAAAAATACTTTTCGTTTCTTGCGACAAAGCCGTCCTTTTCCGCGGTATTTTCAAGCAAGCGGACAAAGGTCGGGATATCGTCGCGCTCACCTATCCTACACGTTGCGCCGCTCTTTATTGATGTGCGGACACTGTAACGTGCCTTGGAATGGTAGGACGCCATAAGCTCGTCGTCGGTTTTGTCAACATCAATGCGGTACACGGCAAACGGCTGAAGTATACCGTTATCGCGCGCATTCTCACCCACTCTTGCACCGAGATTACGGAAAGCAGAGAGCCATACCTCGTCTTTTTCGGTAATGTCGGGGTCGAGAGTCAGCTTATATGCGCCGATTTCCTCTGCAAGTGCGCGCGCACCCGAGAGGAGCTCTGAAAGTGTCCTGCTCTCATCCCTATCACAGACGGGACCACGGGGAGAGTAGAGAAAGGTCTTGCCCGTGCGCCTCTCTTTCTGGAGAAATAAGAGCATTGCGCCCGTGACGTTACATGTCTCATCCTCGCAAAGAAGTGCAAAGCTTTTTTGCGGTGACTTGAACTCCGCCCACGAAAGCGACTGCATGAAGTGGCCGTTTTTATGTGATTTTATAAATTCATCGTATCTGCCGCGGTCGGCATCAGTTACGCGCTTTATCATTGATATCACCTACATTTTTATATTCTACCATATATAGGTAGTATTTTGCAAGACTTGCACATTATCCGTCACACCTTACTATCTCCACCTCATCCGAGTTTTGCTTCGCAAAACCCACCTTCTCCTCAAGGAGAAGGCTTTTGTGGGGGTGGAATTTATGACGATGCCGAGTGTCCAAAAGGACACTCGGCACGGAGAAAACTTTTTAGTAGCAGCGGCGGTGGTGATGCTCACACGGACAGCACTCGCATCCGCACCCACATTCGCAAGCGCACGAGCTTCTGCCACCGGCATCAACTATCCTTGTTCTTACGTTATCTCGGCAGTTGTATCTTCTCCTCTGCCCGCAGCAAAAGAGATTCGAGAGGAAGCAGTTCATTTTCATTCTCCTTTTCTGTTATTCGGACAAGACTCTTGTCCGCTTTATTCTATGTGGTATTATTTTAATATGTTACTTTCTCTCTTGCATTCGGCAGGTAAAAGGAATATAATTACTTTTGTATTCTTTTACGGGAGGTGCACTATGAAATTCAAGTGGACGGAAAATGACACTTCAAAGGTCATCACATATTCTCTCACGCTTATTATCGCTGTTCTGTTCTTCTTTCTTATTCAGAATCTCAGCGGAATCTTTGGCGCAATAAAAAAGTTTTTTAATATTCTCTCTCCGTTTTTTATCGGGTTTGCAATTGCTTATCTGCTCGCTCGACCCGTCAATGCGCTTAACGGATTTCTCGATGCGCACTTTCTCAAAAAGTGCAAGAAGCAGCACGGAATAAACCGCGGGATTTCTATTGCGGTTTCAATACTACTCGTGCTTTCCCTTTTTGCACTTATTATCTACTCGATTATCCCGCAGCTTATTGAAAGTCTCTCTACCCTCGCACAGAACGCAGACGGGTATATAAAATCCATAACCGCTGCACTCAACAAACTCTCCGCACACTATAACCTTGACGCGAATATACTGACGGATATTCTCGGCTCATCAAGTGAGTTTTTCAAGAAGCTCACGCAATACATTGCGACGGGACTTCCGAAGCTCGTGGATTTTTCCGTCTCTATCGGTTCCGGCATTTATAACTTCTTCATCGGGCTTATTATCTCGATATATATGCTCAGCGGCAAGGAAAAGTTTGCGGCACAGATCAAGAAATGTTTGTTTGCGCTATTCCCTGATAAATTTGTCTCTGAAATGCTCTCCACCTTCTCGTTTTTACACGAAACTTTTGCAAAGTACCTCTCAGGACAGATTCTCGACTGCGCTATACTCGGCGCGCTCTGCTTTGTCCTTATGTCGGTTTTAGGTATGGAGTATGCACTTCTTATCAGCATGATAATACTTATCACAAACTTCATTCCGTTCGTCGGCCCGTTTATAGGAGCTGTGCCCAGCGCGTTTATCTTACTTATGGTACAGCCGTCAAAGGTTATACTCTTCATTATTATGATTATCGTTCTTCAACAGCTTGACGGAAATTTACTCGTTCCTAAAATCGTTGGCAAAACCACAGGGCTTTCTTCTTTCTGGGTTATTTTCTCGATACTCGTCGGAGGCGGTCTCTTCGGAGTGCTCGGTGTTATCCTCGCAGTTCCTACCTTCTCGGTACTATACGCCTTTGCAAAAAGGTTTATCGACAGAAGGCTTGAGAAAAAGAAACTTTCTGATATATAAATATGTAAAAAAATAGCGTTCTCTTTTTTATAAGAGAACGCTATTTTTTATAATGATTTTAAGTATTTCACTTCGCGCTCGGTTAAGTGGCGCCATCTTCCGATCGGGAGCCTGTCAAGAACAAGGTCACCGAGAGAAACACGCTTTAATCGAAGTACCTTGAGGTTTGCTGCCTCGCACATACGACGTATCTGGCGATTTCGTCCCTCGCGGAGAATTATGTGCAAAAGTCCTCCGTCCGTTCGTTCACGGATGACGTTTACATCCGCAGGACGCGTGAGGCGACCGTCTATCTCAATAGATGATTTGAGCGTTGTCAGCCCTTCCTCGAGGTTTCCCTTGACCGTTACTATATAGCCTTTGGGAATCTCGTGCGACGGGTGAGTGAGACGATATGTCAGCTCACCGTCGTTTGTCATAAGCAAAAGTCCCTCCGAGTTATAGTCAAGCCTGCCTACCGGGTGGACACGTGTTCCGACATCAACAAGCTCGTCCACCGTTTTACGGTCCTTTTCATCATCGAGCGACGTGATATAACCTCGCGGTTTGTTGAGCATTATGTAATAACGCTCACCACCCGATATTACTCGGCCGTTTACCTCGATCGTGTCCTTTTCCGCGTCCGCCTTATCGCCAAGGCCTGCAACACGACCGTTTACGCGCACGCGACCTTCCGCTATGAGCTTTTCCGCATTGCGCCGTGAACATTCGCCGCAAGAGGCTATGATTTTTTGAAGTCGTTCAAGCATTGTTTTCTCCTACTTTACCAGTCGCCACAGGCGTACATTATCGCCGAGATTACCGCAAGTGGTGCGGTTTCGGTTCTCAGTATTCTCGGACCGAGCGTGACGGTTGAAATTCCGTTTTCGCGGGCAAGTGTTACCTCGCTTTCTTCAAAACCGCCCTCAGGCCCGATCAATACGTTTATATTCGTTCCGTCAAATGACTTAAGTGTGTCTCTGAGCTTACCGTCAGACTCGCATTCATACGGCATAAGATTCAAGCTCTCACTCTTTGACATTTGCAAAATTACGGACTTGAAATCAACAGGCGCGTTTATCTTGGGAACAATACCGCGCCCGCACTGCTTTGCAGCTTCTTCCGCTTTCCTCTGCCAACGAAGTATTTTCTTTTCGCTGTCGTGGGGTAATCCCACAACGCGCTTTGTTATCACGGGGGTTATTTCAGATACTCCGAGCTCAACACACTTTTGTACGATGTAGTCCATCTTATCGCTCTTTGGGAGACCCTGATAGAGCGTGATGTATACAGGAGGCTCAGCAGTATTTTCGCTTTTTTGGCAAATTTTTGCCTTCACCTCACTCTGTGAGATTTCAGACACGGTGCAGGTATAATCCGTCTTACATTTATCGCTTACAAGTATCTCATCGCCAACACGAAGGCGCAACACCTTTGATATGTGCTTGACATCGTCGCCGAGGATTATAACCTCGGTTTCAGAGATATTCTCCCTATCAACAAAAAACCTTGACATAATACTCCCCTATCAGAAAAGGATATTAAACATAACTACCGCGGTGACTACACCCAGAAGTATGCCGGAAAATACCTGAATGGGCGTATGCCCTACAAACTCCTTGAGCTTCACCTCGGGAAGCTTTTCCTCGGCAAGGCCGTTGAAGGCTTCCACAATGTCGTTTAAGAGAATCGCCTGCTTGCCTGTTTCACGGCGCACGCCCATGGCGTCATGGCACACGATTATCGCAAGAACTAAGCTTATCGCAAACTCAAAGCTTCCGCAACCCATACCAAGACCGCAAACTGTTGCAAGGGCTGCCACGGTCGCAGAATGTCCGCTCGGCATACCGCCGTCACCGACAAATCTTGCTATGTCAAACTTCTTATATATTATTGTGTGGATGATGAGCTTCAATACCTGTGCCAAAAACCACGCAGTAATCGCTGTGAGAAAATATCGATTTGTCAGAATGTCGATAAATGCGTTCATTTATTGCCTCCCGCTATCCGCGTTATTACATCTCCGCAAGGCCTTCGGAAATACCGAGCATTACTATACCCACTATTACGGAAATTACGCAAGCATACTGCGATGCGCGGAGCTTTTCTTTTAAGAATATACGTGAGAGAATTACAGACACGATGCAGTACGAGCCTATCATCGGTGCTGCAAGCATAGGACGTGCTGCCATAGCATAAACATAGAATACCTGTCCGAACTCCTCGCAGAGTGCGGCTACGCCCTTGGTCTTTATCTCGGATGCAGCAAACGGGTTATATGCGCGCTTTGTTCTGATGAGCATATATACCCACGCAACAATGCCTGCGAGAAGGAATGTGAGACCGTAGAGGATTATAACGTCTATCTCACCAAGGCCGAGGCCTGTTACCTCGTCAAGAATTATTCCGTCCGCCGCGGTACCTACCGTGTCAAACACGCAGTAGAGTATCGGAAAGAGAAGCGCAAGTGCGCTTATGCGATACTTTTTGTCGCTTCCTGAAAGCTCCTCGCGGGAAAGTCTCTGCTCGACAATCGCAAGAGCAACAACGCCCAAAACGATGAGTACTGTTGCGATTATATCAAGAAGAGCAAACTCTTCCATAATGCTTGTGACGCTTCCCGTTACTGTGAAGAAGATGAGCATTACAACCGTTGAGAGTGCGCCTGATGCGTTCTGGACCGGTGATACGATCGAAAGCTCAAGGTAGCGCAATCCTGCATAGCCGATTACCATTGAAACTATGTATGCAAGTGATGCGGGTGAGTATTTTACGGCGTTTGTTATGAGCGATGAGAAGGAAAATTCAGTCTCCGCAAACGGCAAGAGTGCTATTGCGAACACGCCCATCACAAGGCCTACCCACACTGCTATCTTTAAGTGTGAATGTGAATCTGTTTCATCTGTTCCCTTTTTGTAAAAAAGATCAGCGCAACCCCAACCGAGAGTTGCAATAAGTGCAAATATAAACCAGGACATTTTTATTTCTCCTTAATGTTAGTGTCAATGCTCTTTCCGAAAACCACAAAGCGCTGATATAAGAATTCGAGCACGAAGTTCAAGAGCATATTCATAATTGTTACTATGTACCCGTTCCAGAGAAGCGTTTCTGTGAAATACTTCTCGCCCAATGTGGTGACGGGTGTGAAAACGGCATAGAACGCAAGTGTCTGAAGCATCGCCAGCGGTACGTTCTTCGCTGACTTGAACGTGAACTTGCGATTAAAGGTGAAGTTCCAGACAACAGAAAGTATAAGAGCTATCAGATAGGATAACCAGTCGCTTAAATCTATGAGGTCACTGAAAAGCGCAAAGCTTAATAGCTGAATCGCGCCCGCACTCACAGAAAAAGCAACGAATTTGAGAAAGCGAAAAAGCTCTTTCCTTTCGTGCATATCTATACCCCCCCAATCCGTGATAACATACGCTCATTATACCATAACACAATGCCCCTTTGCAATATTTTTCCTGCCTTGACGAAGCTTTCGCTCTTTGGTATAATTAGAACACTTATTTTGAAAGGTGTAGTTTTATGAACTTTACCGTTCTCTTTTTTCTCAACAGTATATGTCTCGGCGTCGGACTCGCTATGGACGCTTTTTCAATTTCACTTGCAAACGGGCTTAGCGAACACGAAATGCCTTTCATCAAAATGCTTGGAGTAGCAGGGATATTCGCTTTCTTCCAGGCACTTATGCCTACTCTTGGTTGGTTTTGTGTCCACACCGTTGCGTCATTTTTCGCAACCTTCCAGAAGTTTGTTCCGTTTATCGCACTCGTTCTTCTCGGATACATCGGGATTACAATGATTTTAAGCGGGAAAAAGCACAATGCCCTCGAGGTAGAAAAGAGCAAAAAAGTCACCTTCATTTCAGTTCTTCTTCAGGGAATCGCGACCTCTATCGACGCGCTTTCAGTAGGCTTTACCACATCTTCCTACAGTCTTTTTCAGGCACTTCTCTCTGCGGCGATAATAGGTGTTGTCACCTTTGCCATCTGCCTTGGCGGTATCTTTCTCGGCAAAAGATTCGGCACACATTTTTCAAGCTCTGCCGATATCCTCGGCGGCGTAATACTCATCTTTATAGGACTTGAAATTTTTATAAGTTCTCTTTTAGGAGCGTAACGATATGAAACTCAAAGCCAAGATAATGGACGAGGCTTCTGTCCACCGTGCCGTTGCACGAATGACGCACGAGATAATTGAAAAAAACAGAGGTGCCGAGGGCATTTGCCTTCTCGGTGTTAAAAGACGCGGTATTCCGCTTGCCGAAATGCTGCGCGACAACATACGGAAGTTTGAGGGTGTCACGGTACCTATGGGACACACCGACATAACGCTCTATCGCGATGATCTCTCAGAATCTCACCCTCTTCCTACTACCGAAGGCTGCGAAATTCCATGCGATGTGAGCCACTACAACATCATCATCGTTGACGACGTTATCTACACAGGAAGAACCGCACGTGCTGCTATCGACTCCGTCTTCCGCTTCGGCAGACCCAAGTCAATACAGCTTGCAGTACTCATCGACCGCGGACACCGTGAGCTTCCCATACGTCCCGATTTTGTAGGCAAAAATATCCCCACTTCAAAAAGTGAGCTTGTTTCCGTTATGCTCGATGAAATCGACGGCGAAACAGGAGTTGTGCTCTACGATATATAGAAATATGCCGTATTTTGAAATACGGCATATTTTTTTCAATAAAAAACCGTCCTCCCGTAAGGAAGGACGGTTGGCGCGCTGTGGAGAATTCGAATCCCCGACCTTGTGGTCCGTAGCCACACGCTCTATCCAGCTGAGCTAACAGCGCATATTACTGTCAAACAGCTTTAATATAATACCATAGCGAAAACATAAAATCAAGTGTTTTTTTATTTTTTTTGAAAAATTTTCATACCTATTTTCTTTTATATATGTTATAATATATTTGGTGAGTGAAATGAACTACAAAATCACGCTACACACAAGGAACAGCTCTGACGTTATCTATTCAAAAGAAGGCGAGAGTCTTCTTTCTGCGCTTTCCTCTGTCGGGTTGCAGATAAATGCAGACTGCGGCGGAAACGCTACCTGCGGCAAATGTAAGATTTTCGCACGTGGTACTTTCCGCAGTCCGTACGGCGAAGTTCAAAAAAAGACCGAGCTTCTCGCCTGCCGTGCATTCCCGGATGGTGACTGCTCCGTGTACCTTGACATTTCTCTAAAAAAACCGTCACTCAAAAGAGTATACAAATCCTCGTTTGACGGTGAAAGCCTCGGCGTCGCGATTGATGTCGGCACAACAGGAATATGCGCTGAGCTTTTCGATATGAAAACAGGTGAAAAGCTTTCTTCGATTTCGGAAAGAAATGCGCAATCCCCCTACGGCGCTGATATTATGTCGCGTCTTTCAAATGACAGCAGAAAGCTTTCTGAAATTCTTATAGCACAGCTCAACTCGATGATAACCACGCTTTGCCCGAAGAAATCAAAGATATCAAAGATTTCCATATCCGCAAACACGGTTATGTCGCACTATATAAAAAATCTCCCGACGGATACGCTTTCCTCTTTCCCTTTTTCCGTTGCGGACAGCTTCGGCAAAACCTTCTCGGCAACGGAGCTTGGAATAAACTGCAAGAATGCCTCCGTCTATATTGCTCCGTGTCTCGGTGCATTTGTCGGCGGAGATATCGCCTCGGGAATATACACAACAAACCTAAAAAAGTGTAAAGTGCCTTCCCTTCTCATCGATATTGGAACAAACGGAGAAATAGCGCTTTCAAAGAACGGCAAAATATACGTTGCCTCTGCAGCAGCCGGCCCCGCTTTCGAGGGTGCAGAGCTCTCGTGCGGTATGCAGGCATCCCCCTGCTCGGTATGCAGCTTTGACGGAAAGCGGTTTTCGACAGTAGGAAAGAAAAAGCCCTGCGGGATATCAGGCAGCGGTGCAATTGATATTCTCGCGTATCTTCTGAGTGTTGGCGCAGTTGACCCAAGCGGTAGACTTTTGCCTCCCGACGAATCGCCACTACCACCATCAAAGCTTACGGTAGTAAACGGCGAGGTGCGGTTTAACATTTCCGATAATGTTTACCTCTCGGCTTCCGATGTCCGAAAGCTCCAGCTCGCAAAGGCAGCCATACGCGCGGCACTTCACACACTTCTTGAAAAAAGCGGCACGGATGAGCATGAAGTCGGCTCGGTTTTCCTTGCAGGCGCTTTTGGCACAAACATCAAAATCGAAAATGCGGTGCGGATAGGTCTTATCCCCGCCTCTTTTCTTCTCAAATGCACCCCCTGCGGCAATACTTCACTTAAGGGTGCAACACTTGCGCTTCTTTCAAAACGGCACGAGAGCGCAATCACAAAAATCAAAGATATATGTACTCACATAGAGCTTTCGGATGCCTCTGGTTTTGAGGACAAGTTCCTCGGCTACATTCCTATGTAGCGGACGGGAGATTTCCCGTCCTACATAAACGACTGCAGATTCTCTATCACGTTTCCCGCACTTTTTAAGATTTTCCCCGTTTTGTGCTTTATGCACTTGCATTTGGCTTCTTTCTTCGGCATTACGGAAATCGCAATTGTGCTTCCGACAATAACTCCTGCAGTCATGCCCTTCCAGAAAGGACTCATCGTCATAACATCACATTCCCTTCAATGATATTATGCCCTAAGTTTTGCATTTTTTCGCGGTATTTTGTGGAAATAAATTTTAACCTCTTAAAACAAGGAGAAAACTATGAAAAAGACTCTCTCAATACTTCTTGCAGCGCTTTTGCTCTTTACTCTTTTTTCCTGTACGGAAACAGCATACGAAAACGTAAACGATACCCCGGACGAAACACTCCCCGCACCTGAAACAAAAGAGGAGCTCTATTCCCTTTACGACGCCATAGAAAGAGATATGCCAAAGGCAGACGTCGAAGCACTTTTCGGCGAAGGCACCCCCTCTTATGACGATTACGGGGAGCTTAAGTATATTACATATCACAATGAAACCAAATCCGCAGGTGTTTCGCTGAGCTTTGACGAAAATGATCTCGTACTGATAAAAACTCTTTACTTTAACACTAAAAATAATCTTATTCCCTTCTCGGGAAGATTTTTCGACGATAAAACGTCACTTATAAAAGAAGATGTAACCATCGATAAGGCAATCGAGATAATGGGAACTGTCCCGCTCGAGCTTTCCTGCCACTTTGACCCGTCAGGTCCGCTCAGCACAAGAAACATTTATTGCTGGTATAATGAGGACGGCTCAAACTTCATGGTCAACACGAAGAACGGCGTTATTGAAAGCGTTGTTATTTTTCGTGACTAAATAAAAATAAATAAAAGGGGTAAAGACATGAAAAAATTCATCGGAGAATTCAAAGAATTCATCTCGCGCGGAAATGTAATCGATATGGCAATAGGTGTTGTAGTCGGCGGTGCGTTCAAGGCAATCGTAGACTCCCTCGTAAATGACATCATTATGCCTGTCGTCGGATGGCTCCTCGGCGGCCTTGATTTTTCAAGCTACGCTGTTGCACTTTCCGAAACCGTTGCAGAGGACGGAACAACTGTTATAGACAGTGCAATCTGGTACGGCAAGTTTATAAACAACATCATAAGCTTTATAATCATTGCGTTCTGCCTGTTCGTCGTTGTCAAGATGATAAACGCACTCCGCAGAAAAAAGGAAGCCGAGCCCGAAGCTCCCGCTCCGATCCCCGAGCCCTCCGCAGAGGAGAAGCTCCTTACAGAAATCCGCGATCTCTTAAAGGACAAGCAGTAATACTTCGGAGTCACTCGTTTTTATCGAGTGACTCCTTTTATATTGCATTCACTTTACCGTTATGGTATAATATTCTTATCACAAACAGGCAGAGTAGAAAAAATCGGGTTAAGTGCCTTGCGAACGGGGAGTTGTCGCAGGGACGAAAACGCAAAATGCGTTGCCGTGGTTTTTTCGCATCCCGCTGCGAATGGCTGTCCTCTTTGTGTCAGGTTTTGTTATCTCAAAATTTCACAAAGGAGGACTATTTTTATGCAAAACCGTATTAAAGCTTCCCTTTCCGAGCTGTCAGACCTCTCATCAATAATTATGTGCGGAGTGCTCGTTGCACTCTATATCGTGATTGACTCGTTTTCAATCTACATCACACCGCAGAACAAACTCGCAATATCCTTTATTGCCCTTGCTCTTTTAAGCTATCGACTTGGATTCTTCCCCGCTTCCATTGCGGCAATTGCGTGTGATGTTATCGGCTTTCTCATAAAACCGATGGGACCGTACTTCCCCGGCTTTGCGCTTTCAAAGGTGCTCACGGTTATTATCTTCGCATATTTCCTTTATATGCGTCCCGTCAAGCTCTGGAGAGTTGCCCTTTCAAAAGCACTGGTGAATATACTTGTAAACATATCGCTGAACACGCTCTGGATTTCCGTTCTCTATGGGAAAGCATATAAAGTTATTCTTCTCGGTCAGATAACAAAGAACCTTGTTCTCCTGCCGATTGAAATTATTCTGCTCTGGCTTGTTCTTAAATCCTTTGAACAAATCACAGCACGTCTTCACAGACGGTAAGTCGAATATATTACATTATAGGAGTTGATTTTTCTTGGACATCTTAAAATCAGTAATCATCGGTATTGTTGAGGGTATCACGGAGTGGCTGCCCATAAGCAGTACGGGACACATGATTCTCGCAAACGAATTTATGGGAATAGACATGGAAAGCTTTTTTGCTTCACAGCTTTTCCTCTATGTAATTCAGCTCGGTGCAATCCTTGCAATAGCAACGCTTTATTTCAAAAAGCTCAATCCGTTCGCACCCTCAAAGAGTGCTGCGGAAAAGCGCGACACCTGGCAGATGTGGTTTAAGGTAATCGTTGCCTGCGTCCCTGCAGCAGTGCTCGGTCTTCTCTTCAATGACGCAATGGACGCCATATCAACCCCCGTTGTAGTAAGCATTATGCTTATCATTTACGGTGTTGCTTTCATCCTTGCAGAGAAAAAGAACAAAACCGTAAAAATATCCAGCATGAACGATATGACATACAAAACCGCTCTTTTGATAGGTCTTTTCCAGGTGCTCTCAATCATCCCCGGCACATCAAGATCAGGCGCAACAATCCTCGGCGCAATTTTGCTCGGAACCTCGCGCGAGGTTGCATCGGAGTTTTCCTTCTTCCTTGCAATCCCCGTTATGTTCGGAGTAAGCTTCTTAAAAATTGTTACGAACGACTATGTTATGACCGGAAACGAGTGGATGCTTCTCCTTGTCGCAATGGTAACGGCATACGTCGTATCACTCCTTGCAGTAAAGTTCCTTTTAAGCTATATCCGCCGTCACGACTTCAAGGCATTCGGCGTCTACCGCATACTTCTCGGTATGGCAGTTCTCCTATATTTCTTCATACTCAAATAATTAAAACAGCAGTCAATACGACTGCTGTTTTTTTCACCTTTTTCCCTGCCTTTCAATATACTGTAACAGGACGTAAGAATTCTCTTTTCTGAAAGGTTGGGATTTTCTGTGGATAAAACTTTTAAGTTTGCACTTGTCGGAGGCGATATGCGTGAGGTGAAGCTTGCCGAGCTTCTTATACGCGACGGTCACGAAGTATATGCCTTCTCTCTTGAAAATGCGCCGATGCAAGACGGTATAATCAAAAAAAGCAATCTTTCCTCTCTAAAAGAAAGGTTTGACTGTGTTTTGCTTCCCCTCCCCATAACTTGTGATAACATACACTTAAACGCACCTCTATCCTCACAAAGCCACACAATAGACGAGCTTTTTTCTCTTTTCCCGACGGGACAGACCGTTATCGCCGGAAAGGTCTCAAACTCGTTTTTTGAAAAGGCAGGAAGGAGCGGAATTCGTCTCTATGACTACCTTGAGCGTGAAGACTTCACAACGCTCAACTCAATTCCGACTGCAGAGGGTGCAATAGAGGTTGCAATGCATGAAACGGAGAGCATTATAAGTGGCAAGAATTGTCTTGTGGCGGGTTTTGGACATATCGGAAAAATACTTGCATTCAAGCTTCGGGCACTCGGTGCAAATGTCACCGTGAGCGCACGCTCCTCGCGTGACCTTGCCTGGATTTCCGCATACGGCTATACTCCCATAAAAACTGCAGAAATTTCTGATACCGTCTCCGGATACGACATTATCTTCAACACCATCCCCTCTCTCATTTTCGACGCCTCGATACTAAAAAAAGCGAAACAGGGGGTTTTTATCTGCGACCTTGCGTCAAAGCCCGGCGGAGTCGACTTTGACTTTGCCAGAGAAAAGAAGATTTCCACCGTCCACGCGCTCTCACTTCCGGGAAAGGTTGCACCGCTCTTTGCGGCGGAAGCCGAGCGCCGTACTATCTATAACATTCTCATTGAATGGGGGAACTGAAAAGTGGAAAACAAAGCGGTAGGCTTTGCTCTGTGCGGCTCGTTCTGTACATTTTCCAAAGTCCTGCCCGAAATAGAAAAGCTTACAGAAAAAGGATACGACGTTTTCCCTATAATGTCGCATATGGCCTATACCACAGACACCCGTTTCGGGAAAGCGGAGGATTTCATAAAAAGAATTGAAAGTATCTGTAATAAAAAAATTATCAGTACCATCTTTGATGCTGAGCCCATTGGTCCGAAAAAGCTTCTTGATGCACTTATAATTGCACCGTGTACGGGAAACACCACCGCAAAGCTCGCAAACGGTATTTGCGACACCTCCGTCACGATGGCTGCTAAAGCACATCTTAGAAATGCCAGACCGCTTATTATTGCAGTTTCGACAAATGACGGACTTGGTATCAATATGAAAAACATCGGTACTCTTTCTGCAATAAAGAATATATATTTTGTGCCCTACGGTCAGGACGACTGTTTTGGGAAGCCAAACTCACTCGTCGCTGATATGACAAAAATCGAAGAAACACTCAACTTCGCACTTGCAAACACCCAGATTGAACCACGTATTATATAAAAAATCTCCTGCAATGAAAATTGCAGGAGATTTTGTCTTTTACAGAATTGCTGATGCGACCAAAAAGTAAATGAGAAGCGATATCGCGTCGACAATAGTTGTGATGAACGGACTTGCCATAACCGCAGGGTCAAAACCGATCTTCTTTGAAATAATCGGAAGTGAACATCCGACAAACTTTGCACATACTACAGTAAGTGCAAGTGCTATTGAAACGACAAGTGACACAAGAACATCTATACGGTCGATAATTATAAGCTTCACAAAACTCGCGAGTGCAAGTGTTATTCCGCAAAGTAAGGAAACACGGACTTCCTTCCACTGAATACGGAAGATGTCACTAAAGTCAATCTCGTCAAGCGAGAGACTTCGTATTACCGCAACAGAGGACTGGCTTCCGGAGTTACCGCCTGTTCCCATAAGCATCGGGATATATGCCGCGAGCACCGCTGTGGTGGCAAGCGCTGACTCAAACCCCGTTATTATCATACCCGTAAAGGTTGAGGACAACATAAGAAGAAGCAACCACGGCATACGTGCGCGGAAAAGCTCAAAGACACTTGACTTGAGATACGGCTTATCCGACGGGATGATAGCCGCCATCTTTTCAATATCCTCTGTCGCCTCTTCACGGATGACGTCGATAGCATCGTCAACAGTTACTATACCGATAAGTCTGTTCTCACGGTCGACAACGGGAAGCGCAAGAAAGTTATAGTGTGCAAGCTTATTCGCAACATCTTCCTTATCGTCAAGCGTGTTTACGGATATAACGTTTTCTTCCATTATATCCCGGATGCTTTCATCATCGTTTGCAAGAAGAAGCTCTTTGACCGAAATAAGACCGATAAGTTTTCTGTCTCTTTCAGTTACATAGCATGTATAAATTGTTTCCTTATCAAGTCCCGAGCTGCGAAGGCTCTTGATAGCCACGGCAACCGTTATATCAGGTTTGAAGCACATATACTCTGTGGTCATAATGCTTCCCGCACTGTCCTCGGGGTACTTGAGAATTTCGTTTATTGTTTTTCGCATATCGGGATCAGCCTGAGCGAGGATCCTGCGGACCACGTTTGCGGGCATTTCCTCAATAATATCGACCGCGTCATCGACGTAAAGCTCGTCGACAACCGCTTTAAGCTCGGTATCGGAAAAGCTGCGGATAAGAAGCTCCTGAAGGTCAGGCTCCATCTCAACAAAGGTCTCTGCCGCAAGCTCCTTTGACATAAGCCTGAATACTATTGACAGTTTTTCCTTTGGAATATCATCGAGAAGAAGCGCGATATCTGCAGCTTCCATAGTCTCAAAAAACTCTCTGAGCTTAGAATACTTGCGCTCCTCAATAAGCTCGAAAATCATATCTTCGATTTTTGCAAAATTTTCTTCCATATTTCCTTTCCTCCTTTTCTTTGTTTCAGGAAGCAAAGGCACAATACAAGAAGCGAAGCTTGTTGCTTTTATTGTATGGCAACAACAACGAACGCCGAAACGGCGCATCTACTTCGACTTTTTGATGTGCTTCTACTACCGCCAGCGTCCATTATTCTCACCTTCCTTTAACTCGTTAATATGCCAAAATACCAACTTTAATTCTCTTGATATTCCGCGAATTTCGTGATAGTATATAGTATACCACAATTTTCACGGGAGTGACAAGAAAAAATGAAAATAAATTTCAAAAAATTCTTTGGTGATTACTTTGTTATCGCGCTGGGTTCTTTTCTTTTTGCAGCGTCCTACAGCCTCTTTATGAGAGACGCTCAGATCGCGGTCGGCGGGATAACAGGTATATCCATGATTATAAACTACTATTTTCCGAATCTTTCAATGGGTCTTCTTACATTTCTCGTAAACATTCCGTTCCTCGCACTCGGCCTTTGGAAAATCGGCGGTGTGTTTATGGCAAAAACCGTATTTTCATCTATTTTCCTTTCACTCAGTATGCAGTTTACCGAAACTCTTCCTGCACTTTCGACCGATCCGCTCCTGTGCGCAATCTTCGGCGGCTTCGGAACGGGTGTCGGGCTCGGGCTGGTATTTATCAAAAACGGAAGCACGGCAGGTACTGACATTGTAGGCCTTGTTCTTCGCAAGAGATACTCAGGCATCCCCCTTGGAAAGCTTATACTCGCGGCAGATACCGCAATCGTTCTCTGCGCAGCCTTCGCTTTCCGCAACATAAACAGCGTGCTTTACGCAATTATAAAAATGTACGCGGCTTCAATCGCGACAGACGGCGTTATCTACGGCTTTACGACAGATAAACTCGCTTATATTATAAGCGAAAAGGCTCAGGAAATCAGCAAACTTGTAATCTCTGACCTACACCATGGTGCAACGATTCTTACAGGCGAGGGCGCGTTTACAAACAATCCGAGAAAGATGCTTATGTGTGCGATAAACCCGAACCAGATAGGCAGACTCAAGGAGATCGTCCGTGAAACCGATAACGATGCCTTTATGATAGTCACAAACACGCACGAGGTACTCGGCTTCGGCTTTAAGCCAAATATAAAAACGAACTTATAGGAAAGCAAAGCGGTGAGGAAATTAGCGACAGCCACATAAGGAAGTTTTTTATGGAGTAGTTCCAAAATCAAGGAACTACTCCATTTTCCTTGTTATCCGACTTTATACATCTGTGGATTTTTTGGGATTTTGTTTATTATATCCAATATTTCTTTTTCATCAGGAATATCAATCATTCCAACGGCGGTGAAGTAAATATCAACCTTTGCATGACAATGACCGTCATATTTGTCGTTGCTGTGAACCTCTATTCTTTGTATCAGAGAATTAACTATTGTTGGGGTAAGCTCTCGGAAATCGGTTAGCTCTCTCAAAGTTTTTAGCAGAAGTCGCATATCAATAAGCCTATCTTTGTTATTCGTTTTTGAACTCCGCTGTGGTTTTTATAACCTAGCTCTTCTGCGATTTCTTCCTGCGTGTATCCCTCCAATCTCATTTCAAGTATTTTTTTGTCCTTTTCAGACAAGCTATCCGTAAACTGTTTTACCATCATCTCCGATAATACTTGTTCCTCTGTGTTTGCTGTAATATCTTCAAAATCCAACTCGTGTCCGTTATTATACTTGGCATATTGTTCGATTTCCGCATCAAGCGACACAATAGGTGCTTAGTTCTCTTATGATACCATTTACGAAGAAAATCAATTTTTTGATTGCTCTCCCAATTTTCCATAAAATCTTCAAAACATCGGTTTTCTTTTATAACCTCAATAACCTTATCAAGATTGTGCTGCTTCAGCACTTGCGGTACAATATATGAAAGCCGTTTCTGCGATTCTTCCATAGGGATATATGAATACTTAAAATGAAGAAAAGAATCAACTTGTGATTTTAGCTCTCTTGCATCCCACATTCCGTCATAGTCAATAAATCCTCTTATCCATATCGGCAGAGAGTAAGCAATTATCCAAGCAGGGTCGTGATTTGAATAGACCTCCATTTTGGGACTTACATTCAAATACGGCCACACCATATATGCGACACAGTTTATAAGCCCGTTCATAAAAATATCACTTTCAACAAATCTTATAACCTCTGCATCATAAAAGGCTGAAGCCGGTGTGCGTGGAATTCACATAAGCTCTTTACCTCTGACCTCCAAAATCTCTTTTGGGATTCTGTAAAAGATAGGCAAGAACTTTGAATTAGCATAATAATACTCCAAACCTTTTTCCAAGGGTAAAGTAACCGCAGGGAGATGTACTTTCATATCCATTTTTATTCACTTCCTTTCCGAGAATGGTGTTCTCTAATATATATCGACATAGGTATATGTAAAATGTTCCTGTATTTCAAAATTATTTTGTCAAATACTAAAATGGTTGTCAATATATGCAATCAGCAACAAAAAAAGCCTATCACTTTGCGGAGTGATAGGCTTCGGTGTAGTACATGAAATATTTTATGAAGCGTATATCGCTTGGATATACATATTTTTTTGTTATGCTAAATGATCACCGATTTTCATATTTATCTATAAACGACTCACACTCCTCTAAAGGAAGTGCCTTGGAATAATACCATCCCTGAACGAAGTCACAATCAGATGAAGATACAAGTGTGTTTTGAACTTCTGTTTCTACGCCCTCGCAAATAACCTTAATATTTAAGCTGTGCGCAAGAGCAATGATTCCTGTAAACAGGTCTTTGCCTTTTTCGTTTTCGGTTTTGAGTAAAATATCACGGTCAATTTTTACAACGTCAATGGGATAATCACACAAATTCGCAAGGGATGTATACCCGCTTCCCAAGTCGTCAAGATACACTCTGAACCCAATTTCCTTACACAACCTTACATTATTCGTTGCAGTTTCTCTGTCTTTTTCCATAGCATCTTCGGTAATTTCAATAGCAATCTTTGACTTATCAAAAGAATAACTATTTGAAATCATCTTGAGTTTATCAATAAAATTTTCTTCCGAAAGGGTTATTCTTGTAAAGTTACAGGAAAGAGCGATATTTTCAAAAGCCGTACCCTTCCATTTTTCAAGCTGACGACAGGCAAGCTCAAACATATAAAAGTCGTGCTTACTTATAAGCCCTGCTATTTCCATGTTCCCAATATATTTACCGGGACCGATAAGTCCTTTATCAGGACTATCCCACCTTGAAAGAGCTTCTGCTGAAACAATTTTCTTGGTTTTGTTATCAACAATAAACTGCAGATACATCTTAAATTCGTTTTTCTCAAACCCCTTTAAGATGCTTTCGGTGATTTTCTTTTCTTCCTGAATCATATTCATAGAATGAATATCGCAGAAAACAATCTGCTTTTCCGTACCAAAAATTCTATTACAGTTCTTTCTGAGATTGAAAAGAAGAATTTCACAATTTCTGTCAGAACTTCCAAGATGATAGACGGCAGAGTGAAACACAAGTTTGTTGTTTTTCTCCTTCACAGCTTCAAAACTGTTGAGCTTATTCATAATTTCGGCAAGCCTTTTTTTTGCGTCATCATCATTTGTGGATTGAAACGCAAAGGCAAAGCCGTTTTCGGTAATTCGTGCAGGGATTTCTCTGTCGCCCGTATGCTCCGAAAGAACGGATGCTGTGTATTTGAGCACATCGTCAAAAGAGCTGTTGCCGTGATAAGAGCGAAGATAGCTGCTGTCTAAAATAATATATGCAATATAATAAAGGCTTCTTGATATATCGCTTATTGTGTATCTGAAATGATACTTGAAAAATTGCAGATTTCCCATCCCGGTCTCGGAGTCCGTCATCTTATCCGCCTCATTTTCTTTGCGGATGCGTTTGATGCGAAAAATCAGCAGAATTACAGAGGCAAGCAGACTCAAGCAAAAAACAAGTGCTATTACAATCCAAATGTAATTTATCTTTGTATTTTCGGTTGCATAAGAAAGATATATTCCGCTTTTAACATCTTCCGGAATCTCACTTGCTGCAGCTTTGGTTTTTGAAATCAGTACATCATCCGTAAGGCTTGTGAAAACAAGACCAGATTTCACTGTTTTCCCGTCTTTTTCAAAGGATACGAGCTCTAAATAATCCTTATAATAAGGCAGGGTGCTGATATTTTCGGAAGAAGAAACAATCTCCACCTGCAAATTTTCTCCCATTGTATTTTTATCAGCTTTATTGCCATTGATATAAACAAAATCCACACCTGAGCGTTCAGAGATAATCCTCAGCATATCGGGAATAATACCACAGTATGCGTTATTTTCCTCGTCATAAAATTCAACCGGATAATTATCAGGACTTCCCGCTACATAGATACAATCTCCCAAACCCTCGGTTTTTTCAGTAGTATAAACCTCGGCAAAAACCGGATGAGCACCAAAAATAACAAGTAGGAATATTGCAATCATACATTTTCTCATTTATCAAATCACCTCGCCTCTGTTAAATATTCATCTTCTTTCGTTCAATGCGTCCCCAATCAAGTTTTTTCTTTTTATAGCCCTTGAACGCCGTAAGTCTTACAAATGCCATTATAAACCTTAAAGTTGTAACCTCAAAGAAGCAGAGCATTATTGCTTTCATACAGTCTTTGAATTTTACTGTTAAATCAATAGTCTGTATTCTTGAGAAAAATGCCGTGAGTGTCAGTATGGAGTTATATGACGCATAAATCAGCATAAAAAGGAGCATAAACGGCAAATTGAGCAAGTCTAAAAAGAATGCCGCTACCATTGTGAACACGCCGAAAACTTCAATAAACGGTGAAAGTAATTCATACAGCAAAAAGTACATATATGAAATAAAACCAACTGCACCGAATTTAGGATTTGCCATCATCTTTTTATGCTTCCACATTGTCTGGAAAAGTCCAAGATGCCAGCGTTTACGCTGTTTTTTCAAATCTCCTAATTTTTCAGGCACCTGAGTCCAACATACTGCATCGGTTGCATATTTAATAGAATATGGAATCTGATTTGTAAGGCAGAAGGAATGAAGCTTTACCACAAGCTCCATATCTTCGCCCATTGTGCCGTGGTCATAGCCGCCTGCTGCAATAACTGTTTCTTTTTTGAACATTCCAAACGCTCCCGATATAATCAGTGAGCCATTAAAATGGTCAAATAAAATTCTTGACGCCAAGAAAGAACGGTCGTATTCCAAGAGCTGCATACAAGCTAAAATATTCTTAGGCAGTCTGTATTTTATAACTCTGCCACTTTTGAGCGTTACATCATTACAAGGTCTTACCGTTCCGCCTACCGCAACCACATTTTCTTCTTCCAAAACGGGAATTACAATCTTGCGAAGCGAATCATACTGCAGAACGGAGTCTGCATCCATACAGATAAAGTACGGATACTGTGCAGCATTGATACCCATATTAAGAGCATCTGCTTTACCGCCGTTTTTCTTGCGAATAAGAGTAAGAGGAACCTTCTGCTCATAAGATTCATAAATAAATTCCTCCGGCTGACAGGCTATACTTCTGTGGAGAGGTCGTCTTACAGGCTGCATATTATATGCTTCAATTAAAACGCGCGATGTTTCATCCTTTGAGCCGTCATCCACAACGATAATCTCGTAAAGTTTATAATCCAGCGAGAGTAAGGATTTGACAGTCTGCACAACCGTTACTTCCTCGTTATATGCCGGAACCACTATTGTTATTGGCACAAAATAGTTATCTGTAAACTTATTCATCAGTCTGTCTTGCATCTTTTTTCTGTAAAGAGTTGATGCACCCACAACCACCGATAAAAACAAAAATGTAGAGTAGCCGATGAGATATATGACAAAGCAAACGCTGATAATGTCAAAAACATTTTTTATTGTTTCCATTTCCATTATGCTTTCACCGCCTCCTTTTCTGCATTTCTCTTATCAAGACGGTAGCGCATAATTTCTCTTGCGTATCTGTCGTTTCCGTCAAAAACATTTATCAAATCGTGATATGTATATCCAAGTTTTTCAAGGCTTATTGCACTATTCTGCCTTATGTGCCAGTTAGAGCTTGAAAGGTTTTCGACCAATATTCTGAAAGTAACATCGCCGGGATATGATTTCAGTGCAGATGAGGCAATCGCCTGATATTCCCATGTGCGATCTTCCAAATTTTCCGCTATCGCCCAAATACTGCTTTCAGCTTCCTTAATCGGGAATTTTTCAAAGTATCGAATAGCTGCAAAACGAAGCTCGCTATCTGCCTTTTCGTTTGATAAAAGCTCCAGCATTTCTTTATCACAGCGTATATTGCCAAAACGGAAGTAATTCAAAATATTAAGCTGCATTCCGGTGGAATATGCATTAAAGCTCTCAAAAAGCACATCTTTTAAGCTTTCTTTATCCCCAGTGTAATTCAAAAGTCCGTCACAAATAAGCTTTGAGTGATGGAAGGATAAGTTTTTGTCTATGATTTTTAAGGATGCCACAACAACATCAGGTCTTTGCATGCTGTAAAGTGCTTTCAAGGTATTTTCTCTGCAATATACATTTACAGACCTTAAAAGATCCAAAAGAGCATCAAGCACTTTTTCACTATCATAATGCTTTAGTATGTTGTATTTGTGAAGTATGTAAGGAAAATATGCAATTTTTATGGTATCCTTGCTTATGTAACGATGAGTAAGATATTCAAATACATAAAATGTTTCAACAAGATATTTCTGTGCCATATCAGGCTCTTTTTCAAAAACACTTTCAAGTGCTCTGTCAAATGCCGTAATTCCGGCGGTTCTGTCAAGCTTTTTGCAAAGATATTTTATATGTTTTTCTGAGATTTCTTTTCCGGTTTTGATAACTTCTATCTGGTCACAAATGATTTTTTTGAGTTTTTGAGAATTATTGCTGAGTGCTTTCTCACGGTGACGCAAAACAAAAACATAGACTATGTTAAATGCTATCATGCTGATGCATATTGCGATATAAACATAAATCATAATCTCTATTCTCATTTTTACTCACACCCTTTCCATAACCCTTGCATTATGTAATATGATTGTTTGAGCCTTTCGTGATATGTTACCTTGTTGCCCCAACCTTGAAGCTTAATCTCGTCAAGTTCAATTCTTTTGTCTCCCATACCAATTCCTGCATACATTTTGTCAATGTCTATATATTCAATTCCATAGTTTCCGTCATAGTAGTCATCGTGAATTTCCATCTTTGACGGATCTGCAAAATTCATTATCTGCCACGGAAGCTTGATTTCAATATAATCTCCGCTCGAACAAAAGTCTGCTAAAGAATTAAATTCTTTACTTTCAGGATTTGCATTACCATATAAAAGCTTTCCTGTTTCGTAAGACTCCGCAACCGTTTCTTTTGTTTCAGGAGAAAGTGCTATCGCAGTACGAAGTATCAGTTCAATCGTTACAAACTTTGGCGAATTTTTTTCTGGGATATTATTTTTAAAGTAAGTGTCAAACTTATAAATATCCTTTGAATATGTGGAGCGAAGTGCATCATAACGCTCTTGCACCATAATACGGCTATTATCCTTTCCGTCAAGCACAATAACAAAATCCGCATCTCTATCGAATTTTACATCAAAGTTTTTGCAGTAATTACTGCCTGTTTTCGAGGTAACATCAAGAGGAATATATAAAACCTCGTTTTCAAAATCAAGTCCGTCCTTCTTTACGAGAAAATACATAAACTTCTCGTCATATTTAACCGAAAGCTCTGTATTTCCGCTTTGAACCATATCTTTTTCTGTCCATTCGGATACATCGCCATCCACATAACATACAGATTTTTCTTTTCCCGGGTCAAAGGATAAAAGTCCGAAATATTGTTCATTTGTCTGGTAGTCTGACCAATATGCTGTACGAGTTAAGTTTACTGCATGCATTGTGTTCCAGGTTCTTTTGAACCATTCATCCTGCCAGGTAAATACACAACCGCCGTTGCAACCGGATGTTTTAATGTCTTTCCAACAATCAACAAGAGCCTGTCCTTGTGCCCGCTCCGAAGTGTTACCCTGATTTCTGCCGGTGTCTTTATCAACCTGAGCCATACCTCTGCCGGTAGACACACCAAACTCCGATATTACTACAGGCATTGTGTGATGGTTGTTAAGCATTGTCAGATAAGCTCTGTATGCATTTACTCTACCTTGTTCGTCACGGAACGAGTCTTTTGATTCAATTCCAAACACAGACCAATCCTCGGAAAAGCTCAAATAATACGGATAGTAGGGGTAAACGTGATAGGACACAAACTGACCGGATAAAAATGCATCCGTAGTCTTTATATGCTCCACATCAACCCGTGCACATTTCATAAAGAAATCAGTGATTATTTTGGGATACTCGAAAGGGTCAGTTGTAGGCCAGTTGGAAAACGCCAAAAGTCTTTGCTCGCCATATCGCTTAGTTTCATATTCAATGGTTTTATCGCCCACCATAGTAAGCATTGTTTCAAAAGGAGTAGCCTCAGGGGAAGTATACATATACTTCCCACTATAAGATGAATAACTCTCTTTATCTTTATATAAATCGTCGGTATAGCTGACCGTTGAGTCGTCCCACTCAACGCCTAAGATATATCCGATTACCCAATCTGATATATCTTTTTTATATGTTCCATGACCTGCACTTGCAACTCTGCCTAAATTGAGTTTTCTGTTTCCGTGAATAACATCAACCATTATTTTATTGTGTTCTAAAAATGTATCATAAAAGTCCTTGCTGTATGCATCTCTGTGGGAATTCAACACATAGTCATTCACCCAAACGCCGTGAAGCATATAAAGAGGATTTTTGTTATCTTTGTTATATTCATAGAACGCATCATAGAAGGTGTCGCTTTGGATTGTGTAAACACGAATGGTGTTTGCGCCCATTTCCTGTATGTATCCAAACCATCTTAAATATGTTTCTTTGTCAATAGCGAATGAGGTTGCCCACTCGCCGGGAAGTCCAGAGCCTAAATTTACGCCACGAATTTCATAAGGAGTAAACGTGTCCCCGTTTTTCATATATATTTCTTCGCCGTCTACCTTCATAAAATATTCTGTGGGCTTTTCTTTTCCAAAATCAAAATACATACCTTCATAAAAGTATAACCAATCAAATACAAGAAGCACAAGTATAATAGAAACTACTGTTATAATATATTTTTTCAAAACCTGTACCTCCTTTTTCTTTAATCTGATACTTCGTTATATTTTTTCGTTTTTGATTCTGCGCTATTTTGACGAAGTGATTCGATATTTTCATCCATAAATGCAATTCGTTTGGTAATAAAATCCTTCATCTGTGAAATTGCTTCATCATAATTTCTTGGATTTCTCTCGGTAGGATGCATAAGGTCATACTCCTGATTGAAGGTGTAACCCCACCTTTCGTAATTTCTGTCCACCGCAGTGCCTAAATACTCTATGGTATCATCAATAAATCCAAATAAGTATTCTTCGCTGAAAACTGTTTTTCTAAGCTCGTAGTATCTTGTAATAACCCTATCTGTAAAATCTGAGTCCATAAAAAGCATTTGATACCACAGCCCCGAGTTCAGCCTGAACTCATCTGTTGGCATTGCGCTCTCCTGATAGGCATCAAGAGCAGAGTTAAAGTCCCATACACACATTTTGTACTTGCCGTCTATGTCCTTGTATATGTATGTTGAAAGAGATCCTGCATCATAATTACAGGTGAATTCATTAATTAAAAAATAGTCAACAAATGAATCTATATCAATGTAATTCTTGTATCCATACTTCTCGTTGTTGTAGTCATAGGAATAAAGCGTTTTTTCAAATAATGAAAACTCATTTTTTATTGCCTCTTTAAGCTCAGGTGTAATATTTTTAGCACCGGGATAAACAAGCTCATGCTGGGTTTTTGCACGGGTTGTATAGTTAGTAAAAGGATAGAGCTTGTTTTCTTCTTCGGTATCACCCCAATCGAGGCGAAGAGCATAACCTGAAAATGTATTATCTTTCTTGTTTACCTGAAGATTCAGTCTTGAACCTTCTTTTCCGGCAGTTATCATTTCTGTTGCAAGATAAAGACCTCTGTATTCACCATTTAATACAAGCTCAAAAAATCGCACATTCGGGCTATACTCCATAATTTCGCCCGAAATGTTATACCACATATAATTACGTATAAGCGTTTTATCAAGAAAAGGACCATGCAGCGCCCACTCGTGATGCGCATCCATTCCAAGAAATTCCTGCGGATTATTTGTGTCGTCAGCACTTACAAATCTTATAAAATAGTTGGGCTTTTCAAACCTTCTTGACGAATGTCCTCTTACTCTGATCATAACTTCGCCCATACTTTTTGCATTATCCGAAAGATGATTATATTCCTGCTTGTTGTCGATTACATCAAGCGATGCTCTTATGGTTGTAGTCCCATCTGCTGCTAGAGTATAATCTATAACATTATACTCCTCATCGTAAATGGGCTTTCCAGGAATTTCCGTTCCGTTTGTATTGATACTTACAATGGGCAAGTGCGTGCAAATAGAGTCGTTCGTGTGCGTTTTGCACACCTCTTTTTCTTCTGCCATAATATGCTCTATATATCTTGCACCGTTATCTTCCGGCATAATAAAACTTATACAAAGTACCGTTATCAGCACCAAGGCTGTAACAGATATTCCTATTATTTTATATTTCAACCCCGGCACCTCCTTTTGCGGTCAGTTAATAGGTTTAATTTGAAATCTCGTCATTCTGCATAACGGTATTAACATATTCGATGTTACCGATTTTATAAATCTCATCGCAGATACCAATGTTGTTTTTCCTTTCTGCCTGAGAAAGAAGCTTTGCAGTAATTTCGTATATAAATTCAATAGATTCTGTTGTTGAGTTTTTCACTCTTAAGACCGCTTTTGCTCCAAAAAATTTATACATAACAGCCTGAATTTGTGCCTCTTTGGTACGGTTACCCCTGATGATTACAAGCATGCGGTTATTATTCTTGATTGCACCCAATATGAGAAAAAGGATAAACACAAATCCGCTTCCTATACCTGCAACGATAAAGTCACCCACACCGCAGCAAATACCTACAATAATTGTCCAGAATATGTAAACGGTATCTCTTGAATCCTTAATTGCCGTCCTGAAACGAACAATGGAGAGAGCACCGACCATACCAAGGGAAAGTGCTACGTTATTTCCGATAACCGTCATAACCATTGAGGTAAGAACTGTTAAAACAACAAGTGATACATTAAACTTTTTACTGTAAATCGTTCCGCGGTGTGAAATCATATAGGATATAAAAATTAAAAATCCCAGAATACCAGAAACTAAAATATTTGCTGCAATCTGCTCCCACGAGAGAGTTGACTGGTCTTTGATAAGATTAAAAATCTGACTTCTCATTTTCAAAAACTCCTTTTCTCATATTTCATCATAGCTTTGCTGTCTTGCGAGTGCATATTTACTTACCGACAGCTCACTTTTGTTGATGCTGTTTATAAATTGCCTGATGTAATCGAGCAAAAATCCGTTGAACTTTACCTCAAGCACCACATTAAACTTATCTAAAACAGGATACATTACAAGATTTTCAGAAAATAAATCAAAATTGGTTTCCGATGCCACAATGTTATTGTCAAAGGTAATTCTGATTTTATTTTCCTTTGCAATATATGCCTTTCTGTTGTACTGAACAATGGTTTTCGGGCGATAGCACCTGTAGTGCATAAGTCCGTAGCACTCTTTTGCAAAATCCTCTTCATATTTTAAAAGCACTTCATATTTTCCTTTTATTAAATCCTCGGCGTCGGCTTTTGTCATACGAAGGGAACGCTTTTTCTGATTGTCCCCCTGCTTTTGCTTCATTTCAAGCATTGCAAAATCGTGCTTTGGGTCATAAATTCTAAGCCGTATTTTGCGCCTTGTTTCAACACCTTCAAGCTTTTCAAAGAAATCGTCATCGTAAATTGTGTCAAAATAGAGTGAGCGTATGATGTAGCCGTCTGTTCCGTTATGCTCATCTTGTATCATAAGCATATCGAGATAATGAGATTTAGAACGAAACTCATCAATATTTATTAAGAACTTCTTTTCTTCTCTTGTTACAACATTCATAAAAATCCCCTCTTGCAAAAAGAAAAGCTGCAATAACAGAAAGTCCCAAAAAAGACCTTTATCATTGCAGCTGGACTGGCATAGTATAAAACCTTAGCCTCTTTGCTTTGCGTCACCGGCTTTCACCGATTTTGCTAAATATTAAACTTCTGTTAGTTTACCACAATGAACTGAATTTGTCAAACAACTTTTTAATCTCTGGCAAAAATCCAAAGTGTATTGTTTACGGCACTATCCTCATTACATAACTTGTAAACACTTAACACTACGGTATCTCCGTTTGTCTTTTTATATGTTATTCTTGGTGTTTTACCTTCTAAAAGCTGTCTTTTTAGTGCATCATAATTCAAAAAGCTCATCATAGCTCTGTGGAACTCAGGTGCTACAGAATCATCTATATATTTGGTTAAAAGAGCGGAAAAATGTTCCTCATTTTCGTTATATCCAAGGTACGCAGGCATTAAAATACGATGTGCCTTGTCTGTATCCAAATCCACACGATATATTCCGTTATATTTTTCCTTCATAACGGAAATCATCGTATCAATTTCTAAAATGCCCGTCTTTGTATGAACGTACCCATTATCATTATCACTTAAAGCTTTCTTCGTTTCTTTAGCTTGATAATACTGTGCTTTCGCTTCATACATTCTGATCTCGGCTTCTCGCACCATTTCTTCGGTATTCATATTCTGTGTTCTGTATGACATACCAACCGCAACATGATAATCCATTGGCTCAAGCTGCCGAGTCAGCATATCAATGCCTTTTTTTATATCATCCTGGGATGCATTTTCAGCAAATACCAAGAACTCATCTCCGCCCATTCGATATATCTTGTGACCGTAGAATACTTCCTTTAAGGTATTGGCAATATATAAAAGCATTTCATCGCCGGCAGCATGACCGTATTTATTATTGCGAAGGTGAAGCTCATTAACATCAATATAAATGCACGAAAATTCCTTAGGTTTTTCCTCATCAAAAATCAAAAGGTCTTTTTTATATGTAACACGGTTTGAAACTCCTGTGAGTGAATCGGTCGTTGCCGCAATCACTGTTTTGTTTAAGTGCTTTTTGTTGTAAATTGCAATGGAAAAACAAACTGCAACATCTTCCAAAAGAAGTCTGACTGTTCTGCTGTTTTTAGAATTTACAACACCAAGAATGCCGATATGATTATTTTTGTCAATAACTGTTGCAAAGGAAACCTCAGTGATTTTATGCTCTTTCAGAAAACCATAAAAAACGTGGTTCGTTTTTACAAGATGGTTGTTTGGCGTAATGCACATAAGGTTTACAGTGGCGTTATTCACCTTGTGAAGTTCTGCGGCATAACGAAGGATTTCTGATATAAAATATTTTCTGTCATCACCCGAAAGGATTTCTTCTAAACTGGCAGGCATAGCAAAATTGTAATCTTCTCCGTCAGCATCAAAGAATACCGCAGACCGAGATTTTGCAAAGGTAGCAATCTCTCTTAAAGACTCGGAAACATTATTCTGCTGCTGATTTATCTCTAAAAGCAATTTCCTGATTTTTGATGCACAGGCTGTCGCAAAGCTTCTTTGTTTTTCGCCGCGCATCAAAATCACAATATACAAAGCCATGATGAGTAATATTGTGATAAATGAAGCAAGGAGTAGGTTAGATATAATGTGCGTTTTTGCAAAAACCTGAGACTCATACCTTGCAAGAGTTATCTTCCAGTCAATTCCTTCAAGTGTAGAAAAATGAACATAAAGTTCTTCATCTTTAAGCACGGATTGGAAAGAAGTATAACCCTTTTCGCTATTTATCATTTGCTCATAGGAATAGCCATCACGATATTCTCTGTTTTCTAAGAAAGAAATATTTCCAAGTTTGTCATTAATGGTGTCGATAACAAGATTTCCTGTTTCTTTATCATAAACGAAGAGCTGTGCGTCAAGCTCTTTTGCCATATTGTTGTATTTTTCGCCGATAACATCAAGCTTTATAACGCCGTATAAAATACCGACAGCGTTTCCGTTTACTTTGATGGGAACAGCACTTCTTATGATTTCATAGTTGTCCCTTGTGAGGTCTTTTACACGTCCGCTTATGTATTCACCTTTTGCGGCTTCCTCATCAAAGGATATTTGTCCATTAAGGTTCAATGTTCCCGCCTTTGTTATAAAAGTATTATCCGGCATCAGTATTCCTATATTTTCAATAAGACCAATGGGTTTAAAGGAGTTAAACATCAAATCAAAGCTCTCGCCGTCCGAATAAAGCTTTGCTGCAAAATTTGCCATAGTAGCAAGATTTTCACGGTCGGATAATAGCTGAAGCTCCATATCGTCTTTAATTTGCTTGGTCTGCATATGCAAATTTTCATATGCCTCATCTTCTGCCGCATAGTAAAAATAACTGACCATAGTCAAAAATACTATACACAAAAGAATTGCTGCTATTATCGTATATAAAATATTGTTTTTTCTGTGTTGTTTTTTTCCGTACTTTATTGCCATATCTATTCCTTCTTATCTATAATTCAAATTCTTCAATTATACATATATTATAATTATACCATACAAATCCAATTTTTCAATATCTATGCTGTTTTTTACAAAACACCCCGCTTTTCAAAAGAAAACATTTAATTTTTTAACAAAACTACGAATTTTTGTACAAATATAACCGGTTACAATCTTGCCTTTTCTAAACTAACACATTTATAATCTCCTTTTTCTTTTTCACGGCGTAATCGTATGCGACTGCGGTTCCGCTTTTAGGTTGGTAGTCAAATAGATCACGCCTACTGTTTTTACGCCTTGGGGGAAGATAATTTCCATCGTAATAGACCACGCAGAATTTACTGTGGTTAATCATTTCCTGATTGCGCTCTACATAGGATGCTCTGCCTGCGTTTTCCATATGTTTGGGAAAGTATGTGCCTTCATAATGTTTTAGCAGACTATCTTCATACCAGTCGGGAATGTGTTGGTATGCCGACCTGACATATATCCGTTTTATGTGAGGATATTTTTCCTTCAGCTCGGTTGTGATTTTATGACATAAGTCATCAAATGCACTTTTGCTCCCGAAGAGGAAGGTGTCTATTCTTTCATTTACAATTAAATTCTCAATAATTTCATATAGTTTATTTTTTAATTCAGCCGTTTCATCAATCTTTCTGTGACCGAAGAAACAGCAAGTACATGATTTCAAATATTCCATAGCATCACCTCAAAAGATAATGCAGATATACAGTATATCTATTTATAACATTATAACACATAATTCTATTAAAATAAATACATAATATATTTATTTTGGAGTGATTTTATGGCTATTAAGAGTGTTTCGATAAGAATTGAGGAAGAAATGTTAAATAAAATTGCCTATGTAGCTGATTACGAAGGCAGAAGTGTTAACAGTCATGTGCTTGTTTTAATCAGAGACAACATTAAAGCGTTTGAAGATGCCAACGGTGCAATCGAGGGCGATATAAATCCGGATGTAAATGTTAAACCTACCCGCAAATAGTAAAGGTGTAGCCACGACGGCTACACCTTTTGCATTATTTGTCGCTATTTACTTTCTAAAATTAGTTTTCTTGCAAGTATAAACAAACTATTATCAACTGACGGAATATCTCTCGAAAGAGGATCTTTCATATATTCCACATTAGGATTGAAATCAGGTTTTACAGATTGATAAATTTTTGTTCGTGCATTAAATTCTGCTTCCGCATAAGTAATTTTACCGGATTTATAATCCTCAATTACAGGAGCAAATATAGCTCTGACTTTTTCAAGATTATTTGTATAAAAGTCAGGTCGCAGATACATATCTCGGTATTGCCATATTGCAGCATTAGCAATATCAACAAGCTCGCCATAGCTATAACCGTTTGTCTGTCCATTTAGCCAAGCATTAAAGAATATGCTATTTCATCACTTGCATTTACAAGGACATTAAAGAGTTTTAATTTTTCGCCGTTCAATTCTTTTGTTAGTTTACATTCAATCTCAGAAAAAGTTTGCACGGCTTTTTCATAAGGCAGTGGTTTTCTGTTCCGGTTTTCATTCGGATTTATATTTCCATAATACAATTCTTCAATAAAGCTCATTTTCGCACCTCCATCGAATATATAAAATCTCTAAGGACAAATTCTTCTGCCGAGTGACGAATGTGCGGATAAAAAAGAAAAAGCCGAAAACCCATTTTACTGAGTTTTCAGCTCTATCTTTTGCCTTTGCTATGCCAATTCAGCTAAATTTTCAAATTTTTCAAAATTACTTCCTTATCTGGTCTTGGCATTATCCTTGACTCTTTTTGTATATTACCTCTTATACTCACAAAAACTAATTACGGAAATCGTTCTTGTATTATAGCGAATTTCGTAATATAATGTATAAGGAGTATGAATTTTGCTTCATATATCTCATCTTACTAAAACATACAGGACAAAATCAGGTACAGTTCACGCTCTTTCCGATATAAACCTCAGCGTAAAAGAGGGTGAATTTGTTGCAATTGTCGGGGCATCAGGTTCCGGAAAAAGCACTCTGATGAATATGCTCGGATGTCTTGATAAACCCGATTCCGGCACATATACGCTTTCAGGAAAAGATGTTTTTTCTCTCAGCGCCCGTGAGCTTTCAGCTTTGCGCAATCGCGAAATAGGGTTTATTTTCCAAGGCTTTAATCTGCTCGAAAAACTGAGTGCCCTTGAAAACGTAGAGCTACCCCTCTCCTTCGCAGGCGTACCGCATACCTCGCGCCGCGAGATTGCAAAAGAAGCGCTTTTCCGCGTCGGGCTTGCCGAGAGGCTTCGTCATAAGCCTTCAGAGCTTTCGGGCGGTCAGCAGCAACGTGTAGCAATTGCACGTGCGATAACGCAAAAGCCCGCCCTGATTCTCGCTGATGAGCCGACCGGCAACCTTGATTTCAAATCAGGCGCACAAATTCTCGAAATACTGTCAGAGCTTCACACAAGCGGCGCTACCATAATACTTATCACGCATGACCAAAATGTTGCAAAAAAAGCCGACCGCATAGTGGAAATCTCAGATGGAAAAATAAAAACGACATAAAGAGGTGTTTTTATGAAACGCACAGATAAGTTCAATTATTATCTTGACATCGCAGAAACAGTTCTTGAGCGCGGCACTTGTCTCAGAAGAAACTTCGGCGCAATTATCGTAAGAGATGACACTATCGTTTCAACAGGATATACGGGCGCACCGAGAGGCAGATGCAACTGTTCTGACCTCGGCACTTGCCGACGCGAGCAGCTTGGCATCCCGAGAGGCGAACGCTATGAGCTTTGCAGAAGCGTACACGCTGAAGCAAACGCAATTATCGCAGCAGACCGCTCAAAGATGCTCGGCTCGACGCTCTACCTCGTAGGCCGTGATATGAAATCAGGCGAGCTCGTAGAAAACGCTGCTCCCTGCGCAATGTGTAAGCGCCTTATAATCAACGCAGGAATTGAGCGTGTTGTCGTTCGTAATACCGCAACAGAATACACTATCACTCTCGTGAACGATTGGGTAAAGAACGACGATTCCCTTGAAGATAAGCTTGGCTACTAATCCTTTTTCGGAGTAAATACATATGAAATTAAAAGAGAGAGTTTGCGGCATTATAAATGAGCTTAAAAAACTCTACCCTGATGCCGTCTGCTCCTTAAACTACAAAGAGCCGTATGAACTGCTTTTTGCAACGCGTCTCTCGGCCCAATGCACCGATGCAAGGGTCAACATCGTTACAGAAGAGCTTTTTTCAAAATACAGGACTCTTTCCGAGATTGCAAATTGTGACATCACGGACCTCGAAAAAATCGTACACCCGTGCGGAGTTTTCCGTATGAAGGCGCGCGATATCCGAGCTTCTGCAAACGAGCTTATCGACCGTTTCGGCGGTGAGGTGCCATCTACCATGGAAGATCTTCTGACCCTTCCCGGTGTTGGCAGAAAGACTGCAAACCTCATCCTCGGCGATATCTTCGGAAAACCTGCTGTTGTCGCAGATACGCACTGTATCCGTATATCCGGAAGGCTCGGACTGAGCACCGGCAACGATCCGAAAAAGGTCGAGCTTCGCCTTAAAGAAATTTTGCCGCCCGAAGAGCAGAATGCATTTTGTCACAGGCTTGTTTACCACGGACGCGCAGTATGTACGGCGCGCTCACCCAAATGCGGAGAGTGTACACTCAAAGAATTTTGTACCACCTATAACAAAGGAGCAAAGAAATGAACCCCAAAGCAATTCTACTTGACCTTGACGGAACAATCCTTGATACGCTTGATGACCTTGCGGACAGTGTAAACTTTGCTCTTTCTTCACTTGGATACCCGGTGAGAACACGCGAGGAGATACGACACATTGTCGGAAACGGGGTTGTAAACCTCATCACCCGCGCCCTTCCCGAGAGTGCAACGAAAGAACAGTTTGACGAATGTCTCGCAGCTTTCAAAAAGCATTATGAAAAAAACAAAACCAACAAAACCGCGCCGTATGACGGCATTATCGACGTACTTTACGAGCTTAAACGCCGCGGACACAAGCTTGCAATTGTGTCAAACAAGCACAACGACGCAGTACAAGGGCTTTTTGACCTCTACTTCACAGAAGTCGCGGACTTCGCGCTTGGCAATTGCGACTTTCTCCCCAAAAAGCCCGCTCCTGATATGATTTACTACTCAATAGACAAGCTCGGACTTCCGCGCGAGAGCGCCCTTTACATAGGAGATTCTGAGGTCGATATCGAAACCGCCAAAAATTCAGGTATCCCCTGCATCTCGGTTTCGTGGGGCTTCCGCGACGAGGACGTGCTTATAGATAGCGGTGCAACAACGATTATTCACACACCGGCAGAACTCATTGACGCAATAGAAAAAATATAACGAAAAGGATGAACCTGAAGGTTCATCCTTTTCGTATTTCTTTCGGCTTTTTATTTGTCAGCTTTACAAAAATCTTTCTGAAGTAGTTTGAAGACGAAAAACCAACCTCTCTGCTCACTTGCTCAATTGACATGTCCGTGTTTGAAAGCAAGTCAATGGCATGCTGAATCATAACATTGTGTTTATATACAACGGGAGCGACACCGAAAACGCGTTTGAATTGTGCAAAAAGAGTTGACTTGCTCATATGACAAAGCTCAGCGAGAGCTTCTATCGATATGCTTTTATTGTAATTATTCTCTATATAGTTTATCGCAGGCTCAATAGACGAGCGCGATTTTATCGATGGTGAGCTCTGCATCTTCTGATATATATCATCAAGGAGCATATAGAAATACGACACAGAACGAAGCTTTGACTCATCATACGTCTCATATATCTTATCAGGGACTTCTGACGGATAGTTCTTGAGTATCTGGAATCGGTAATCATAAAAAGAAAATTTTGAGGCAAAATCAAAGCTTATGAGATACCACTCAACCTCCGGCGAGCCATACCATATCGATTGATACTTCGTTTCGTATGCGATATAAATGAGGTCCCCTTCTTTGGCATAAAAGGTTTTTCCGTTATATAAAAACTTCGCACAGCCACGTTTCAGATAACCGATACAAGGGTTGTTAAAAAATATTTCAGGTCCTATCGAGTGCACATTCTGAAAGCAATGGTGAATGACCGTATAGTCTGAAATCATGTATTCCTTATTCATATATCTCGCCTCTCGGAATATAGTGGTGTTTTTTGATAGAATACCATATAGTTTTGCGGTTGTCAACAAGAGTATAATTATGTTAGAGGTGAACGTGTATGCGTAAAATAAAAGTTGCACAAATAGGAACAAGCCTTAACAGTCACGGAATCTGGACCTTCAATTCGTTGAAAAAGTATCCTGATGTCTTTGATGTTGCAGGCTTCGTTCTCCCCGAAAACGAGCGTGAAAAGTTTCCCGAGCGTATGGAGATATTTGAAGGGTACCGCGAGCTTACGCTTGACGAGGTTATAAACAACCCCGAAATCGAAGCCGTTGCAGTCGAAACCGAAGAAATTTATCTCACAAAATATGCTCAAATGGCAGCTGATGCAAAAAAGCACATACATATGGAAAAACCGGGAGGAACAGACCTTAAAGCCTTCGAAAAGCTTATTGAAACAGTAAAGCGAAACAACACGGTTTTCCATACGGGATATATGTACAGATACAACCCGTTTGTCGCAAAGCTCATAGAGGATATAGATAACGGCGAACTTGGCGATATCATAAGCGTAGATGCGCAGATGAGTTGCCTGCACCCAAAGGAAACACGCCAGTGGCTTGAAAACTTTCCGGGAGGAATGATGTTCTTCCTCGGTTGCCACCTTGTCGACCTTATTTACAGAATTCAGGGAAAACCCAAGAACGTTATACCGTTAAGCCGTGCAAGCGGTGTTGACGGCGTAACCGCAAGTGACTTTGGTATGGCTGTTTTCGAATACGAGAACGGAGTGTCTTTTGCAAAGAGCTCCGCAGTTGAAATCGGCGGTTTTGAAAGACGCCAGCTCGTTGTTTCAGGAACGAAAAAGACAGTCGAGCTAAAACCCCTTGAGTGGATTGTCGGCGACAACCAGACCACCGACAGATATACACGCGAAACTACCGATTGGTATAAGAAGCACGAAGCAGAAACAAGTGAGATTTACAACAGATATGACGGTATGATTTTAAGTTTTGGCGAAATGGTCCGTGGTGAAAAGGAAAACCCGTGGGGCTATGACTACGAGCTTGAGCTATACAAGATACTACTCAAAGCGTGTGGAGGTATAAAGTAATGTACAAAGATAAAAAAGTTTTGTTGATAGCAGGCGGCGGAACGCTCGGCAACTACACAGCAAAAGAGCTTTTAAGGCTCGGCGCAAAGGTTGACGTTATCTGCCCCGAGGACAAGGTATCAGACCACGAAAACCTCAGATTTTTCAAGACTCTTGCAACGGATGAGTTTCTTATCGACTTATTCAAAAAAGAGCATTATAACGGCATCGTAAACTTTATCCATTATCCCGATGCAGAAAAGTATCCTCCGATGCACAAGCTTCTCACCGACAACACAGACCATCTCATATTCTTATCTTCATACCGCGTGTATGCAGACCTTGAGCATCCCATAACCGAAAACGCACCGATGCTCCTTGATACTATGGATGACCCTGAGTTTCTCGCAAAGGAAACCTATGCACTTTCAAAGGCGAAGGCAGAGAAGTACATACGTTCTCAGAAGGATATTAAAAACTGGACTATCGTCCGTCCTGTTATCTCGTTTTCAGACAAGCGTTTTGACATCGTTACAATAAACGAGCACTTTGTCCTCGAATATACCGAGGCAGGAAAAACGATGTACCTTCCCGAAATTGCAAGAAACCTCACCTCATCTCTCGACTGGGCAGGCAATACGGGAAAAATTATCGCAAACATACTCTTCAAGGAAGAAGCGCTCGGTGAGGCATATACGATTTCCTCAGCACAGAACCTTACTTGGGGCGAGGTCGCAGAGCTTTATACGGAGCTTATCGGCACAAAGTTTGAGTGGATTGATACCGAGGAATGGTTAAGCCACCCGGAATACGTGCACAACGACCGTTGGGCGGCAGTATATGACAGATTCTACGACAGAGAAACAGACAACAGCAAGGTTATGAAGCTTACAGGGCTCAAGAAAGAGGACTTTACCTCAATCAAAGAAGGCCTTGAAATAGAACTTAAGAAAATCAATATGTTATAAGGAAAGAGAGGTAATATCAAGATGAAAGCAATACTTGTAAACGACGACAGAAGCCTCCGTTGGGACGATGTTGAAAACCCCGTTATAAAGTCCGAAGAGGTTTTGGTTGAAATCCACGCAGCAGCACTCAATCGTGCTGACCTTATGCAGAGAGAGGGCGACTATCCCCCACCTCCCGGATGCCCTGACTGGATGGGTCTTGAGATCTCGGGCGTCATTATCGAGATGGGTGATGAGGCAAAGGCAAAGTCAAACTGGAAAATCGGCGACAAGGTATGCGCACTCCTCGGCGGTGGCGGATATGCAGAGTATGTAGCAGTAAAATACGACATGCTTATGCCTGTACCTGAAAACTGCTCAATGGTTGAAGCAGCGGCAATCCCCGAGGCCTTTGCAACGGCATACCTCAATCTCTTCATCGAAGGTGGCATAAAGCCGGGCAACACGCTTCTTATGAACGCGGGCGCAAGTGGACTTGCAAGTGTTATAATCCCTATGGCAAAAGCTTTTGGGGCAAGGGTTATCACAACTGTTCTTACAGATGAAATTGCAGCTTCCATAAAGCACCTTAGCGCTGACCGCGTTGTAGTAACAACAAAGGAAGATATTTCAGAGGTATTAAAGGAAGAACTTGCAAACGGAACATCTGTTGACGTTGCTATCGACTGTCTCGGTGGCGAGATAATGGGCAAATGCATACACTATCTCACACACGGTGCAAGATGGATTATGATTGCAGCTCTCGCAGGACAGAAGACAGAAATTGACCTTAAGAACATCTATGTCAGAAACGTCAGAATCGTCGGAAGCACACTCCGTTCAAGAACTCCCGAAATGAAGGCACGCATTCTCGCAGAGCTCGTAGAAAAGGTGTTCCCGAAAATTTCATCAGGCGAGGTAAAGCCCACAATTCACGCAGTACTTCCCATAACCGATGCAGAAAAGGCCCACGACATCCTCTACGAAGGAAAGAACGTCGGCAAGGTTGTATTAACAGTAAAATAGCAAAAAGGACTTATGCTTTGGCATAAGTCCTTTTTTATTACTGTGTCTTTCCTCTTATAAACTTCACAGTTTCCACTATCGGTATTGTGAGAATTGCAAGAAGTATCGCCGCAAGATATTCTAGTATGCTTATATGTGAAAAACCAAACGCATTACTTAAAAACGGAACATAAATGAGAGCTGTCGTGAGTGCAATTGATAAAATCATCGTGCCAAGAAGAAGCTTATTCTGTCTCTTCAGTCTGAATATCGACTTCTGTGAGCGCATATTGAAGGCATGGAACACCTCTGCCATTGACATCGTAAGAAACGCCATAGTCATACCGTCTGCACTCTGGGCAATCTCCCACACGCCCGATTCCATATAGTGCCCGACAAAGTACGCGGCAACTGTAATTAACGCTACCATAAGTCCCTGATATGCAATATTGAACCCCATATCCCCTGCAAAAATACCCTCGTTGCTCTTTCGGGGTTTTCTCTGCATTATGTCGGCTTCTGCCTTTTCCGCTCCGAGAGCGAGAGCAGGAAGCGAATCCGTCACAAGATTTATAAAGAGGATGTGTGCAGGCTTCAGAATCGTAAATCCCAAAAGCGTTGCAACAAATATACTTATAACCTCGCTTAGGTTTGACGAGAGAAGAAACTGAATACACTTACAGATATTATCAAAAATTCTTCTTCCCTCTGCAACGGCTGCCACGATTGTGGCAAAGTTGTCATCTGCGAGAATCATATCTGCAACATTCTTTGTTACGTCCGTTCCCGTAATTCCCATGCCGATGCCTATATCGGCATTTTTTATTGATGGTGCATCGTTCACTCCGTCGCCTGTCATTGCCGTTACATAGCCGAGGTTTCTCCACGCATTTACTATTCTGACTTTATGTTCAGGCTGAACACGGGCATAAACCGATATTCTCTTAACAACATCCTCAAACTGCTTATCGTCGTAGCGGTCTATTTCCGCACCCGTAAGCGCCTCCGATGCATCCGATATTATACCAAGACTCTTTGCTATTGCAACGGCAGTATCTTTGTGGTCTCCCGTAATCATAATGGGACGGATTCCTGCCTCCGCACATTTTTTAACCGCATCGGTAACCTCAGGGCGAACCGGGTCTATCATTCCAACAAGACCTATGAAAACAAGGTCGTACTCAAGCGCTTCTGATGTGTAAAGTCCGGGGACTTCACCAAGCGTTCTATAAGCACAGGAAAGAACGCGCAGCGCCTTATTTGCAAATTCGCTGTTTTTCGAGAGAATCTCTTCTCTGTCCGAATCCGTCATCGGCTCTGCTTTGCCGTTTTTCAAAATATACGAGCATCTTCCGAGCACCTCATCAGGCGCACCCTTGGTGTACTGAATAATTGCGCCACTATGCTCATGAACTGTTGTCATCATTTTTCTACCCGAATCAAACGGCACTTCGCCGATCCTTGGATATTCACTTTCAATTTGAGGTTTTGCAAATCCAAGCCCTGTTGCATAGTTTACAAGAGCACACTCAGTCGGCTCGCCCACAGCTTCCCCGCTCCCATCAGACTTTGCATCCGAGCAGAGCGACATTCCCCTTGCAAGTTCTTCTTCATCTTCTCCGTAGTACTCTACCACTGTCATCTTGTTCTGTGTAAGCGTTCCCGTTTTATCAGAGCATATTATCTGAGTACAGCCGAGCGTTTCCACCGCAGTAAGCTTTCTTATAATTGCCTTCTGCTTTGACATTTTTGTAACGCCCATTGAAAGAACTATAGTTACAACTGCTGCAAGTCCTTCGGGTATTGCCGCTACTGCAAGGCTTACGGAAAGCATAAAGGTATCAAGAATAGCGTGTCCACCAAAGCTTCCGTTTCTTATCAGTGTAAATGCAAACATAAACGCGCATATACCCAGAACAATCCATGTGAGAACTTTACTTAACTCGGAGAGCTTTTTCTGAAGTGGAGTCTCACCCTCTTTTGCCTCTGTGATTGCAGTTGCTATCTTTCCCATTTCGGTGTCCATTCCGGTCCCCGTGACGACCATCATTCCGCGACCGTAAACAACAACGCTTCCCATATAGCACATATTTTTCCGATCCCCAAGCGGAACATCTCCGTTCTCCTCAACAGAAAGAGTTGTATCAACCTTATCTGACGGCACCGACTCACCCGTAAGTGCCGCCTCTTCGATTTTAAGACTTGCACTCTCTATGATTCTGCCGGAACGGCATCACCAGCTTCGAGAATTACAATATCACCCGCAACAAGGTCCTCGCTCTTTACTGAAATTTGTTTTCCGTCACGGATGACCTTTGATGTAGCCGCCGACATCTCACGAAGTGCATCAATAGCCTTTTCCGCCTTGCTCTCCTGAACTACACCGAGCACGGTATTTATCACAACTACTGCAAGGATTATGAATACGTCTGCAGGTGATTCCCTCTCGATAAATGACGTTATTCCCGAGACTATTGCTGCGCCTATAAGTACAAGCACCATAGGATCTGCTATTTGTGCTATGAGTCTTTGGAAAAGCGTCTTTTTCTTTCCCTCGGAAAGCTTGTTCTTCCCGTTTTCAGATAGTCTCTTTTCAGCGACCTCGCTTGAAAGTCCGCGTTCTTCCGCGGTTTCAAAGCTTTTAAGAACGTCTTCTTTTTCTTTGAGATAATACTTCATTTTTATCCCTCCTGATATATTATAGGTAAAAAAAGAGAGACTTATTTGTAATAGATACAAATAAGTCTCATCATTTACAATAAAGCCAGGACAAAGTCCGGATGTTGACTTTATTACGCAAAGCGTTGATTACTCCCTTTATTTATTCACTTTTCAGGGTGCTTACTTCTCTGCTTTCTTTTCCTTATCGAAAGCAACGCCGCCAACCTTGACATTTACAGCGGTGACGTTGATGCCTGTCATGGACTCTACTGCAGAGGACACAGAATCCTGAACTGCCGCAGCGACAGTCGGGATAACAAACCCGCGCTTTATCGAAACTGTAAGATTTATCTCGGCATTAGCACCGTCAAGCACTACCTTTACACCTTTTGCAGTGTTCTTTTTTGCTGATATAAAATCTGCGACATTTGAAGTACCAAGCAACGCAACACCGTCAATCTCATTTGCAGCGATTGCAGCAATGGATGCGATAACTTCGTCGGAAATAACAACACTTCCGTTTTCTTCAGACATTGCGATATATTCTTTATTTTCTGCCATATTAAAAGCACTCTCCTTTGTTAAACTATAGGCGAAACTTTTTATGTTCTTATTATACCGCATATTTTACTTAATTTCAATAATTTTTATTTGGCTGGGTAAAACATTTGTCTCTCCAACCACAACATCTTTGATTTTTGTGACATCACTTGCGCTTAATCCTTCTTTGGGTGCGGTAACAATTACATTTACCCCCGCATCATTTATGAGCGCAACGCAATCGGTATACCCCTTCGCTTTTATAAGCGTTTCTATCCTGGTTTCTGACACTGCACCTGTCGAAATTGTTTCGATGCTCTCTGCAGCACGGTCTCGCGAGTTCTGGGATATGTTCTCTTCTCCGACTGCCGCTTTAAGCGTTGATATCGCGCTGTCGCGTGCCTTTTGTTTCTCGAGCCTTGCCTCATCAAAGTACTTTGTGACGTCCTTTACCTCCGTTGTTTCGGAAGACGCGGTTTCTGTTGTTTCAGACTCTCCCAGCACCTCACCGACACGTTCCCCGTCGCTTTTTATCTCTCCTGTGTTGAAGTTAAGATACACTGCAACACAAATAAAGAGAAGTATTATCACCGTTATCACATTTTTCTTTTTCATATTATCCTCCTAATTTTTCATTTTTATTACACTAATTCTGTCCGACGTCAGCCCCGTAAGTGCCGAAACTGATTCTATTACTCCGACTCTTGTCGATATATCGTCCGCGCCATCGCATATCACAAGTGCACCGCGAAAGGCCGGGTACAGTTCCTTTACAACAACAGGACTTTGCTTCCCTGACCCTTCCGAGAGTATCTGGGGTTTCATATCACTGGTTGCCTCACTCACCACCCCACTCTCCTGCTTTTTGCTGCTCTGGCGAGCCTCCTTTGCATAAACGTTTTCAACACTTGAATCAAGTGACAACATGACCTTTACCCTACCAACTCCGTTTGAGGAAGAAAGCGCCTTTTCTATTTCTCGCTCAAACTCTCCCACATCAAACTCGATTTCTCTGTAAAAATCACCTGTCTGCTGCACTTTTTCACCCGAAGGAAATGAAATCAGCAGGAGACCCAAAAGAAGTACCAAAAGCATGTACTTATACTTTTTTGCGATATCCAGGAATTTCGTCAAATCAAGTTTCTTCATCTTTTATCTTCACCTCAACTTTTGCAATCCCGCACTCCCCCCTCATGATTTCCAGAACCTTTTTTGCATCATTGCTATTTTCAACAAAAGCTTCGGCATAACGCGCCTCACCGCTTTCGTATTTTATTGAGACGTCGCACCTTATGCCTTCCTCGTTACTCCTTTGCAATATATATGCTCTTACCTTGTCCCCTATGATTTCATCGCATATTTTTTGATTTTTTTCACTCACACCACGCGTGTGTTCAGAAATTTGCCCCTCAATCTCTTCCATATATCCCGCGATGCTCTGCCCGTCTATCGCCTTTATCGGCGATACGACAACCGCTGTCATTATTATTCCGACCGACATTATGGAGATTCTTCCCGCCGTATTTTTAGGAAGAAGTATCGCTATCACCGATGCAACAATCGCCATTGATGAAACCGAATATATATAGTTTGAAATCCCCTGCATATCACGTTCCTCCCAAACTCAACATTGTTGCAATTATTGAAATAAACGAAACAAGCGCCGCTGAAGCGCACAAGGCAAGTACCTCGCCAAAGCTCTCCGCAATGCTATCGGAAAGTGTTGATATGCCGTTACCGAGCATCGGAGATGAGAGTGCTGATGCTCCGCGAAACATAATATAGTTTACTGACATAGTGAGAAACGGTGTGACAAACGAGGAAGCAATAACAAGTGTCGCATATATGCCTACTGAGTTTTTAAGAAGACTTGCACCTGTCAGCACCGCACCGCTTGCCCGTGCGATTATCCCGCCCACAACGGGCACGCTTCCTGCCGCAAGACGCGTTGCGGAAAGGCCGAATTTATCGACATTTCCCGAAACAATGCCCGATACGGTTATATACGATACATAAAGCCCAAGAAATATCTTAAGCGCACTTCTCATAATCTTTGAGATAAGCGCCGACATTTTCTTTAGTGTCTCGTTTTCTGCCGCAACAGAAGCTGCAGCAATAAAGATTCTCATATATACAAGCGGATAAAAGACATTTCTTATAAGGTGTATCAGAATATTTGAAAAGAGAAGCGTTGCTCCTGCCTTTGCAACACCTGCTGCAGGACTTCCGCAAAGTGCCTCTGCCGCAGCGAGTGTCGGAATAAGTGCCTTCAGGAAAATTTCAAGCGACGATATGAACTCCTCTGCCATAGTCATCATACCCGTAATGCCGGATGTTGCCGAAGCACACACCGCACACGCGGCACAAAACGCAACCGAACGCTTTACAACCTCTCCGTTTTCCGAAAACAAGGCAGAAACACTTGTTGAGAGAAACGAAATCACCACAAATGTAATCGCAAAGGAAAGTCCGTCAGAAAAAATCTCCCGTATAGAAAATTTAATCTTTCTCCAGATGTTTCCTAGTCCGTCATTAAGTGAAATATCTGGCGAAAATTCGACTTCCTCTGACATTGAGCTTCTTTCAAGGTCGTCTATACCGAGAACATCATACTGTTTTTCGTAAACCTCGGAAACCTCAGCATTTATGGGTAAAACAATTGTGTAAAGTATAATCGCTATACATATAATTTTCTTCATTTTTCCTCACGTAAACATACCGTCAAGCAACATCTGCATAAGTGGTATTGAATATGAGAGTGCAATCGCACCTCCGATGAGTTCAACCGTGGACGCAATTGCGCTTGCGCCGTTATCCCGGCAGATATCACTTGCAAGCTTTATTATCACGCTTATACCGACACTGCGGAAAAGCGGTTTGAGAAGTGCTTCTCCTACCCCTGCATTTTCTGCAAATGTCCTTACATGACTGAGTACCGTTGACAGAACACCACATGCACAGATTCCAAGTACAGCCTGAATGGCAAGAATCGCAACTACCGACATTTCAGGCAAGCTTTTACGCAGCAGTATAACAGTTATTACACCGATTATCGCAAGCGCACTTATCTTTATTGCAGTTTCCATATCTAAAACCCGAAAGTTGATTTTACCAAATCAAAAAGGTTGCTTATCTCCTGCACTATTATCATCAGAACGACTATAAGACCTGCGAGGGTCGTCATCATCGCCTGCTCCTCTCTCCCTGAGCGCACAAGGAGTTGGTTTAATACAGCTACAAGTATTCCTATCGCCGCGACCTTGAAGATTAAATCGACTTGCATTTTATATCACCCTTTGTATCAGATAAAGACTATAACGAGCGCAAGGCCTGAAATTACACCCAACCGCGCATACACCCCTCCAAGACGCTTTTTCTCTCGTTCTGCAGTAATCGCCATTGACTCGATGCGTCTTGCCGTATGCTCTATCGCCTTTTTCTGTTCTTCACTTCCGTACCTTCCAAGCACATTACCGAGTGACGCAATCTCCTCAGTTTCCTCTTTTTTAAGCTTTAAGTAGTCCGCTCTTTTAATGTTTTTTGTCCATATAAGCCGAAACGGCATTTCCGGCTTTTCCCGCATTTCGGAAAGACAGCTTCGAAAAAACATATCAAGAGGAGTTGTGCATTCGTGGGAGAGCCTTTCCATAATCTCCTCGAGCGGTGTGAGGTAATCGCCTATTTCAGAGCGCATTGTCTGAAAGCTTCTGAGAAAGCCTCGAAGGGCGCGTTCCCGAACGGCAAGTGTCGCAGATGCAGAAAAGCCAATAACCCCTGCCGCACCGATGAGCACTATTGCACCAAGAAGTTTTATCACAAACCTCACCCCTCTCTTTTTAATGTGTATGAAAAATCTCCATTCTTCTTTTCCAGAACAACGATATTGCTAAACACTTTCATCTCAAAAAGCTCGCGGTAAAGCGGTCTTTTTGAAAGTGAGAGCTCACTCTCTCCGTGAGCAGTTGCGATTATCCCAACACCGCAGTTTATGATAGATGAAAGCGCCCCTATATCCTCCCTTGCTGTTATCTCATCAAGTGCTATCATTTGTGGCGACATTGCGCGTAGAAGGAGCATTGCTCCCTCTGCCTTTTTTACATTATCTAGAACATCTGTGCATCTTCCTACATCAAATTGCGGAACACCGTTTTTCTTTGCGGCAACCTCACCACGCTCGTCCACAAGCGATATACGTATTCCCGAATCCGAAAGGCGCCGAATCAAATCACGGAGCATGGTCGTTTTCCCAAATCCCGGCGGTGAGATTATAAGGGTATTCCCAATATCGGAAAATCCCCAAAGCTCACAAAAAAGTTTTTCGGCGGCAGTTTTTATCTCTTTTGCGATTCTTATCGAAACCGAGGATATTTCGCGTATTGCGCCTATCTCATCGCCCTTTCTTACGACACTACCACAAAGACCTATTCTGTGACCGCCAAAAACCGTGATGTAACCCTCTTTCATGGCAGAATGTGAAGTATGTACCGAGCTTCGCGTTGCAAGTTCAAGCACCGTTTGCAGCTCCTCACGGCGCACCTCTGTGCTCTTATTTTTTACTATTTCCTTTCCGCCTATTGTTACAGAAAACGGTCTCCCTGCGCGAAGCCTAAATTCTTCTGCAAGAATCTTCTCTTCATCTGCGAGGCTCTGTGCCGCATCGCGAAAGCGTGGTGGCAAGTATTCGACAGCCTGTCCGTATTTTCTTAGCATTTCTTTTTTCTCTGTCATTTCCTTCATCCTTTTTTTGTTCTCGATTAACTCTATGAAGAAGATGTCCAATATAGAACAAAAACACGCAATCGCAGTAAACGATTACGTGTTTTTTCAATGCTTAGTCTTTAATCTTTATTTTCTTTTCAGGTACGTACTTTCTTATGTATTCCAAAAACTCCTCTCTCTGCTCATCCGAGGTGAAGCTTCGCTTTGGGAAGTAGAATGCCTTACGCTTTGTCAGATACACATAGTAGCTGTCCTTTGACTCCGAGACAAGATAAACATCCGCCCACGGAAGTCTTGTATCACCTGAATTTGAAACCTGGGTTATATCCTCATTTGTTATAGTAAGCTCGAGCTCGTCCGAGGTTGCAGAGGAAGAAAACCTTCTTTCTGCCCTCTTTATTATGTTTTTCTTCTGTGATCTGAACGCAATGAGGTAGCTTACCCCAAAAACAACAATTCCGATTATCGGGCTCACCCACGAAAGCCCCGCTGCATTTGCTATTCCAAACCCGGTAAAGCCGAATGCAAAAGCAAGAAGAAGCGACATAATCACACTTGGCACCTTTGCTTGCATCCAGCAAAGAGTGACGTAATCCTCCACCAAAAAATCCGTCTTAAATTTTACCATATCAATCACCGTTTTCCTTTTCTTTATTTATTTTCTCCGAAAGTGTTTTTTGCAGTACGGAAACATCCGCTCTTCCCGAAAGTCTTCTCATGCACTGTCCCATAAGAAAGCCAAAGGATTCTTTCTTTCCTCCGAGATAGTCCTCTATCGCCTTTCGATTTTCGGAAATGACCGCAGCTACCGTTTCGGATATTACATTCTCATCAGTTACGGAAACATAGCTCTCCGTGAGTTTTTCCGCATCCCCACCGTTTTCCATAAGCTTTTCAAGAATCTTTTTTGCGGAGATGTTTGTTATCTTTTTATCACCGAGCATCGATACAACGTATGAAAACGCCTTGCCCGAAAGCTTTGTTTCTGAAATGCTTTTCCCCTCACGCGCGAGATATGCCGTAATATCACCAACAAGAAGCCTTGCCGAAATGGACGCATCAGCCCCGAGCTTTTCGCACTCCTCAAAAAAGTCACACATCGGAATATCATAAAGAAGTCTCTTTATATCGTCCCTGACAAGTCCCAAACCTTCAAAATGCAATGTCTTTTGTGCATCGGTTTCCGGAAGCCTATCACTTGCGGATTTTATGTCCTCGACGCTTATTATATATGACGCAATATCGGGCTCGGGCATAAACTTATAATCTATCGCACTTTCCTTTGTTCGCATCAAAAACGATGTTTTCTTCTCATCGTCCCAGCGTCTTGTTTCGGATGCGACCGTCTTCCCCGAATCAAGGAGCTCCGTCTGGCGTGCAATCTCAAAGACTATCGCCCTTTCAGCTCCGGAAAACGTGTTTATATTCTTCATCTCGACGCGGTGATTGAGCTTATCCTCACCGACGTTTCTGAGCGACACGTTTACATCGCAGCGCATGGCACCTTGTTCCATTCGACATTCTGAAACACCGGTACGGATAAGCGTGTGCCGAAGTGCTTCAAGAAATGCCCTTGCCTCGTCAGCACTACGAAGATCCGGCTCGGTTACTATTTCAATAAGCGGGACACCTGCGCGATTGTAATCGACAAGCGTTTTGCCGTCCTCTCTGTGCACGAGTTTTCCTGCATCCTCTTCAATATGTATACGTGAGATGCGAATCCTTTTCATCCCGCCATCACACGGAAATTCAAACTCACCCAAAACGCCGAGCGGTGCCTCACTCTGGGATATCTGATATCCTTTCGGAAGGTCGGGGTAAAAATAGTGTTTCCTGCACTGTTTTGAAATTTTATTTATCTCACATCCAAGGCTCTTTGCCGCACGCAGAGCAAGAAAAACCGCTTTCCTGTTTGTATGCGGAAGTGTGCCCGGCTGCCCTGTGCAAATCGGACAAATTCTGCTGTTCGGTGCTCCGCCAAATTCATTTTTACAGGAGCAATAAAGTTTAGTTTCGGTCTTTAGCTCAACGTGTACCTCAAGGCCTATCACTGCCTCGTAGCTCATATTTGCCCCTCCTTTCGGAGAAGGTTTTCTATAATAGCTGATATTCTGAGAAGCGTAAAATCCGAAAGCCGTTTTGACATAAGCTGTACTGAAATCGGCATACCGTTCCTGTCTCGTCCTACCGGGATTGAAAGCGCAGGGATTCCCGTAAAGTTTGCAAGAACCGTAAACTTATCGGCACGAAGTCCTCCCGTCTCCCCAGTTTTTGGTACGTTAAAATCACAAAGCGGAGATACTGCTATATCACACTCATCGAAAAGTGACTGAACTTCGCTTTTTGCCTTCTTCCTTGACTCTACCGCCACTTCATATACTGACTTGAAGTTTTCTTTTTTCAAAACATAGTTTCCGTATTCTATACGTTTTTTTACCTCGGAACCAAAAGCATTTTCGCGGTTTTCAGCTACACTTTCAAACTCGCTGTAGCCGTATTTTATTCCATCGTATCTTGCGAGGTTTGACATTGCCTCAGCGTATGCAAGCGCTTTGTAATGCTTGTCCATTTCATTGTTGCAGAATGCACTTCTGTCTATCCTGACCGCTCCTGCAATAGAGAGAAGCTCTGCAAATTTTCTTAGTGCCGCCTGTATCTCGGGTGTTGCGTCCCTGAAGTCATCCTCACAAAAAGCAAAACGAACACCCGAAAGTGAGGTAATATCGCATACATCAGAAATCTCTACCGAGGTCATATCTCGCGGGTCCTTTTTACAAATGACCTTTGAAAACGCAAGAATGTCACAAACATTTTTTCCTATTACACCGACAGTATCAAGGGATGAGGCGTATGCAATAAGTCCGTACCTTGATATTGCACCATAGCTCGGCTTAAAGCCACACACACCGCAAAAGGATGCAGGAATTCTTACCGAGCCACCTGTATCGCTGCCAAGTGCTATGGGGGAAAGCCCTGCTGCTACCGCAACGGCGGAGCCTGACGAGGAGCCTCCTGCAACAAACACGGTGTCAATCGGATTTTTTGATGTCAGGAGTGCAGAATCCGTTCCGAAAGCGCCCATTGCAAACTCATCAAGGTTTGTTTTTCCGAGAATTACACCGCCCGAGGCATTGACCTCCTCTGTAACCGCCGAGTCATAGGCAGGGACATAGTTGTATAGCATTTTTGATGCACAGGTTGTCCTGATTTTTGCTGTACAGATATTATCCTTTACACCCACCGGAATGCCCGTAACCACGGTGTTTTCACCGTTTGCAATCATAGCATCCGAGCGTTTTGCAGCGCTATACGCGTCATCCTCGCACACCGTTATAAATGCACCAAGCTCACCGTTTTTTTCTCTGATTTTTCCGAGAAAAAGCCCTGTGAGCTCGTATGAGGATATTTTCTTTTTGGCAAGGAGCTCTGATAACTCCAGAAGCGTAGCATTGCAGATTTCCAAAACTACACACCCTTCACCTTTGAGGTAATTATATACCCTTCCTCGCTTTTCGGAACATTTTCCCAGAAACCATCATTCTTGCACTCTTCCGGGGCGTCCGCGCGGAGGTCTTTAAGTTCTACTTCATTATGCATTGTCAAGCATCTCCAAAAACTCGTCCTCTGTTATAACCGGAACGCCGAGACTCTGTGCCTTTGTGAGCTTCGAGCCTGCGTTTTCTCCGGCTACAACAAACGAGGTCTTCTTTGAAACAGATGAGGATGCCTTGCCGCCAAGTGCTTCAATCTTCTCCTCTGCTTCGCTTCTTGTAAACTTCGTAAGCGCGCCCGTGAGCACAAAGGTTTTTCCCTCAAAAGCGCTTCCTATCTCAATTTTAGACTCCATATTAACTCCTGCAAGTCGCAGCTTTTCTACAAACTCGCGTGAGCTCTCCATATTCCACCAACGCTTTATGCTTGTTGCAACAGCATCACCGACATCGTGTATCTTCTTAAGATCATCTTCACTTGCCGAAAGAACTGCATCAAGCGTTTTGAACTGAACGGAAAGCACCTTTCCTGCCTTCTGTCCGACATGGCGGATACCAAGTGCAAAAAGAAGACGTGATAAGTCGTTTTCTTTTGTTTTCTCTATCGCGTTTATGAGATTTTCAGCAGACTTTTTGCCCATGCGCTCTATCTCAGCTATCTTCTGTGCATCAAGAGAGTACAAATCCGCCGCATCGCTGATAAAACCGCCCTCCAAAAGCTGCTCCACAACAGCAGGACCGAGCCCGTCAATATCCATAGCATCGCGCGATGCGAAGTGGATTATATGTCGAAGTCTTTGTGCCGGGCACTCGGTATTTACACACCGCACCGCAGCCTCTCCCTCATCAGAGAAAACAGGAGCACCGCAAGCAGGGCAAAAATCCGGCATTCTGAACTCTTTTTCTTCCCCTGTGCGCTTACTTTCTACCGCTCGGACAACTTCAGGAATAATATCTCCCGCTTTCTGAATGACGACCGTATCGCCTATAAGAACGCCTTTTTCTCGGATAAAATCGCGGTTGTGGAGCGTTGCACGGCTGACGGTTACGCCCGCGACGTGCACAGGCTCAAGTACCGCATTTGGTGTAAGCACTCCCGTTCTTCCAACCTGTATAACTATATCTAAAAGCTTTGTTTCTTTCTGCTCTGGCGGATACTTATATGCCGCCGCCCATTTGGGAAATTTCGTTGTTCTTCCTATCGCTTGACGCTCGGAAATATCGTTTACCTTGAGTACCGCGCCGTCAATCTGGAACGGGAGGGAGTCGCGCATTTCGCCAAGACGCAGAACTTCAGAAAACGCAGCTTCGACCGTATTGAAGGTTGAGTAATACGGGCTTACGTTAAAGCCGAGCGACTTTAAGTAGTCAAGAGTTTCGGTATGTGTTGAAAATTCTTTACCCTCGCATAACTGGAGATTAAAGATAATTATATCAAGTCCGCGTTCACGGGCGATCTCCGAATCAAGCTGACGAAGAGATCCCGCAGCCGCGTTTCTTGGATTTGCAAAGGTAGTCTCTCCCCTTGCCTCGCGCTCTTCATTAAGACGCGCAAAGCTTTCGCGCGGCATATATACCTCTCCGCGCACAACCAGGCGTGAGGGTGCATTTTCTATCTTCTTCGGAAGATTTTTTATGGTGAGTATGTTATGTGTGACGTCCTCTCCCGTGATTCCGTCGCCACGTGTGACTCCTCTAAAAAGAACTCCGTCTCTGTATTCCACCGATACGGAAAGACCGTCTATCTTGAGCTCTACAACATACTCTGCACTGTCTGAAACTGCCTTAACGCGAGAATCAAACTCAGAAAGCTCCTCAAAAGAAAAAACATCCTGCAGACTATCCATCTGCACTTCATGCGTAACCGGCGCAAACGCAGACACCGCCGCCCCTCCGACACGCTGAGTCGGTGAATCGGGCGTTATGAGCTCGGGGTGCTCGCGCTCAAGCTCCTTAAGCCTCCGCATGAGCATATCATATTCATAATCAGAAATACTTGGAGCATCCTCAACGTAGTAACGCCTGTTATGCTCACGCAGCTCCTCTCGAAGCTCTTCTATCTCTTTCAATATCTTTTCCATAAAATACACATCCGATATATATTTGATATTATTATACCAAATTTATCGCTTTTATGAAAGACTTTTCAGCAAAGTTTATATCATTTATCACTAAAATATTTCGGGATTTCTCCGACAATAACAGTTTCAGCAACACATACGCTCGTTCCTACGTCAACGCCGACCTCACGCCCGACAAACATCATACCTGCATTTATTGTAAAATCCAGCATTATTCTGTGGTTTGTCTGGTTTATGCCCGCAGACACAAACTCACTTCTGTATCCCGCATCTACGCTCGATACCCAGAAAACGCGGAACTTTATAAGTGGTCCCACACCGCTTAAAAAGTCGACTCCCGTAAGGTTCCCGAACGGAATGTAAATATCATCCTCCGTCCTTATAAACATCTCCTCGGATAGCTTATTTGCTATTCTGAACTTTAAGAGATTGAGCTTTTGCGTATCTGATATTATCGCAGAGACCCGTCCTGCCTCATCCCGTTCAATCCTCACAAGGTCCTCGTACTCATCACCGCCCGAAAGAAGCTCTCGCTCGACAGTTTTTCCAACTATGTCAAAGGCTATGCTCTCAATTTCAGACTGTGCCACCTCACGAAGAATAGTTTTTCCGTGCGTCATAAATAAAAAAGACGAAATGAGAATCAACAATATCAACAGAAACAAAAAAAATAAAAATAACCGTGGCTTTTCTCTTTTCTTCTGTTTCGGCTTTATTTCAAGTCGCATACTCTCACCCTTTTCATTGTGAATAAATATATGCTATGCAAATGTGAGAGTTGCAAAATAAATAAAATTTTCTTGACATAACAGGACATAATCGGTATAATATTTAAGTCCTGCTGTTATAGCTCAGTCGGTAGAGCGCATCCTTGGTAAGGATGAGGTCGGCGGTTCAAATCCGCCTAACAGCTCCAAAAAAGCACCTGTATTCAGGTGCTTTTTTATTTTGCATGTCCGTATATACCGCGCTTTTTGAAACTTTTTCCTCCTTTTTTCGTATATTACAGTAACGAAGTATCAGGAGGTTATTTTTTATGGCGATAAAGATTTTTATTGACCAGGGGCATAATCCGCAGGGTGTTAACGCAGGTGCGGAAGGCTTTGGACTCCGGGAACAAGATATTGTCTATAATGTAGGTGTATATCTACGGGACATTCTCGCAAACGATCCGCGCTTTGAGGCGCGTCTTTCGCGCAATGCACCAGATGAGGTGCTCGGCACAACTAATGCAGAGAGCTTAGCTGCAAGGGTTCGTGCCGCAAACGCGTGGCCCGCCGACTATTTCCTAAGCATTCACGTAAACGCGAACGTAAACCCTGACGTGAACGGAACAGAGATGTACATCTACCGTGCAGGAACCACCGCACAGAGCCTTGCAGAAGCACTTCTCACCTCAATTACCGAGCGGCTTGACACAAAGCGCAACGGAGTTTTTGTGCGCCCATCACTCTATGTGCTCAGGCGTACGCAGATGCCTGCAGTACTTCTCGAGCTTGCTTACATATCAAACGCTCAGGATGCGGAAAAGCTCGAAAACGACCAGTACGCCTTTGCATATGCAATATATCGCGGACTTCTCAACTATTTCGGATTTAATCTTATATAAATAGTAGAAATTTCCTCCGTTGTATGGTAAAATATATTTTGGGTATTTACGTATATACGGAGGAAATATTATGAAAACCGTTTTTGAAAATATAGGCTTTAACATAAAGGATGAAAGCGACGTTTATCGCCTTGCTGATTTTGTCCTCAATTCAGGCTCGATTCTTCCTGCAGAAAGCGGTGCTTATGCCGTATGGAGCGACAAATCCGGTGCGGAAATATGGGAGAGAGTTTCCCTTGACCACGAGACGAAGAGTGTTGATCTATTAAATCTCGACCCGCACTTTAACGGTTCCACCGTATGGAACCTTGAATATATGCGTGAGTTGTCAGGTGAGCGTGATGATATCCTCGACTGCAAGGCAATTTTCAAACGTCCGGATACCGAGCAGACATTCTGCGCACGAGTTATGGGCGCACTTGCAATTCCCGATTTTTCACCTGACCGTGCATACGAGTTTCAGGTTTCTATGATCCCCCATTCCATTGCGTTTTTCAAAGACGAGCTTGAAATGAGAAAAGCATTGAATGACGAGACTACGGCACTCGGAGTTCTCGCGCCTGTCGGAATGTATGCGAGAATGCTCTCGGGTGACGATATTGCAGATTATGATATTCTTATGACGAGAGTTGCCGCGCGCATCACATCCGGCGATGTCCGCTTCATGATAGCAGACAAAACTCCTATGGGCGAATTTTTGCATCTTACACTTGACACTACCTTTGGTCCGCTCGATATTGCGGTAAGTCAGGACAATTACGAGACAAAGGAGCTCCCCGAGCTTGCCGGCGGCGGGTATATTGCCGTAGTTTCGGGAATTATCTCAGCAAAACTTATCAAGAGAAAAAAGGCAGATACAAATGATTGATATTTCAGTTTCAAAACTGAATAAATTTTACGGCGAGCACCATGTTCTGCGCGATCTTTCCTTCAACATTGAAGAGGGCGAACGTGTCGGGCTTCTCGGGGATAACGGAAGCGGAAAAACAACGCTTTTCAAAATCCTTGCAGGAGAGCTTGACTATGACTCGGGAGATGTTCTTATTCCGCAAGGTCGCAGAATTTCTGTTGTATCACAGATTCCGAACTATCCCGAAACCTATACGGTCGAGGACGTTTTAAGACGCTCCTTCTCGCACCTTGACGAGATTTCAAAAAAGATGCGCGATCTCGAGCGTATGATGGAGGTTTATTCTGACCGCGATGTGCTCGCGCGTTACGACAAGCTCGCCTCACGCTTCGAGCATATGGGCGGATACGACGTTGAAACCGAGATAAACAAGACCTGCAACGGTCTCGGAATTTCCGAAGATATGAGAGGCAGGCTCTTTTCTTCCCTCTCAGGTGGGGAAAAAACACGTATTTCTATAGCATCAGCGCTTTTGGAGAGTCCTGACATCCTTCTTCTCGACGAGCCGACAAACCACCTCGATATTGACGCAGTTGAGTGGCTTGAAAACTATCTCCCGACTTTCAAGGGCACAGTTTTCATCATCTCCCACGACAGATATTTTATCGACAAATGTATAACCCGCATAATTGAGCTTTCTGACGGTGATGCAGAGTTTTATCCCGGAAACTACAGCTTCTACGTAGAAGAGCGAGAAGCACGGTATGAGGAACAGCTCAAAAAGTATAAAGCAGAGCAGGCAGAAATCAAGCGTCTTGAATTCACCGCTGAGCGTATGCACGGTTGGGGTCTTGGCAACAAGAAGCTTCAGGTGCGTGCATTTGCAATGGAAAAGCGCATTGAAAGGCTCAGGAAAACCGAAAAGCCAAAGGAGATACATTCCTCTCTTAACGCAGGTTTTTCATCACTCGGATTTTATGGCGACAATGTGCTGAAGCTTGTAAATATAGAAAAGGCATACGGCGAAAGAGTTCTCTTCTCCGAGCTCAATCTGACAATTGAAAACGGTGATAGGATTGCGCTTATCGGCGACAACGGTTCTGGAAAAACAACTCTCCTCGATATTATCTCAAAGAAGACCTCTCCTGACCGCGGCAGTGTCAACTACAATCCATCGATAAAGTCGGCGCTTCTTCCGCAGGTCATCACCTTTCCCAACGAAAGCCGTTCAATACTCGACACTATGCTCTATGACCTCAACATTTCAACACAGACGGCAAGAAACCGTCTTGCCTCCTTCCTTTTCTTCGGAGACGAGGTCTTTGACAGTGTAAGCACGCTCTCAGGTGGAGAGCGTAGCAGACTCAAGCTCTGCGAGCTTATGGCGGCAGATATAAACCTACTTATGCTGGACGAGCCCACAAACCATCTCGACATAACCTCGCGCGAGTGGATAGAGGAAGCCGTACTGGACTATGACGGCGCGTTACTTTTTGTGTCACACGACCGATTCTTTATAAACAAGTTTGCAAACAGAATCTGGGAGCTTCGCGACGGGACAATTCACGATTTCCGCGGAAGCTTTGACAGCTACAGACGCGCGCGTCAGTTTGAAGAAATGTCAAAGACGACCGTAGCAGCACCCGTCTCCCCCAAAAAGGAAAAGCCAAAGTCCGTAAATAAAAAACAGAATGACAAGAAGCTCCGCGAGACGGAGCGTGAAATTTCAAAGCTTGAAGAAAGACTTTCTGAGCTTGAGACAGAAATCAATGCTGCAGCAAGTGATTTTGAGGCACTTTCCACACTCTATGCAGAAACAGAAGAGGTCAACCGGCTCCTTTCCGAAAAAATGGAGCTTTGGGAAACCTTATACGAGGAAAGTATTTAATTTTTCCATAAAATGTGATATACTATAATTTATAACTTTAAGACTTATATACGAGAGGTAACATATGTTAGAGAAACTTGCATTTCTTGAAGAAAAATTCAAAGAAATTGAAGAAAAACTTGCAGATCCAAATCTTTATAACGACCCCTCAGCTGCGGCAAAGCTTTCAAAGGAGCAGAAGGACCTTACCCCCATCATCGAATGCTACCGCACCTACCGCGATACTGAGGCGGAGATGTCTGACCTTCGCGAAATGCTCGACGGAAAACTCGAACCCGAGCTTCGTGAAATGGCACAGGAGGAGTTCTCTGCTGCAAAGGAAAAGCTTTCTTCCCTTGAGCACGAGCTTAAAATCCTTCTCCTCCCCACCGACCCGAACGATGACAAGAACGTTGTTGTTGAAATCCGCGGCGGCGCAGGAGGTGAAGAAGCTGCGCTCTTTGCACACTCACTTTACCGTATGTATTCTATGTACGCCGAGTCACGCAGGTGGAGCATTGACGTCGTTTCAATAAACGAGACAGAGCTTGGTGGCATCAAGGAAATAAGCTTCGTTATAGAGGGCGCAGGTGCATACTCGCGCCTTAAGTTCGAAAGCGGTGTCCACCGCGTACAGCGTGTCCCGGATACTGAATCCTCGGGACGTATCCACACCTCAACCGTTACTGTTGCAGTTCTCCCTGAGGCCGAGGAGGTCGAGGTTGAGCTCAATATGTCCGATGTTGATGTTGACACCTTCCGTGCTTCCGGTGCAGGCGGTCAGCACGTTAACAAAACCGAATCCGCTATCCGTCTTACGCACCGTCCGACAGGTATTGTCGTCGAGTGCCAGGACGAGCGAAGCCAGCACAAGAACAAGGACCGCGCAATAAAGATTCTCCGCGCAAAGCTCTATGACATTCAGCAGCAGGAGCAGGCATCACAGATTGCCGCAGAACGCAAGAGTCAGGTTGGTACAGGAGATCGCAGTGAGAGAATCCGAACCTACAACTACCCTCAGGGACGCGTTACGGACCACCGTATCTCGCTTACATTATACAAGCTTGAGCAGTTCCTCAACGGTGACCTCGACGAGATGATCGATGCAATCATCACAGCTGACCAGGCCGAGAAACTGAAGGCTTCCGAAAACGCATAATACTTTCCCGAAAGGCAGTATTAAAATGACTACAGAGTTTATAAAAATCCGCGGGCTGATGGAAAACTTTGATGATTTTATGCGCGCGGGAAATATATTGAAAAACGGCGGTGTTGTCGCCATCCCTACCGAAACGGTTTACGGTCTTGCCGCAAACGCACTCGATGAAGCTGCGGTTGGCAAAATTTTTGAAGCTAAAGGCAGGCCTCAGGATAACCCGTTAATCGTTCATATCTCAGATTTCGAGGACATTAAAAAGCTCGTCACCGAGCTTCCCGATTCTGCTTTAGCTCTTGCGGAAAAGTTCTGGCCCGGTCCTCTTACCATGATACTGAAAAAGAGCGAAAAAATCCCGGATGCAGTCAGCGCAGGCCTTTCGACCGTCGCAATCCGCTTCCCAAAAAACATTTATGCGAGAGCAATTATTGAGGCGGCTGGAGTCCCTCTTGCCGCACCGTCTGCAAATCTTTCGGGTAAGCCGAGCCCCACGACCGCACAGCACGTCATGCGCGACCTCTCTGGAAAAATACCGATGATTCTCGACGGCGGTGCGTGCGAGATAGGGCTTGAATCAACCGTTATTGACCTTACGGGCGAAATTCCTATGCTCCTGCGACCGGGCGGGGTTACACTCCACGAGCTTCGCGAGTGTCTCGGTGAGGTTGCCGTAAACCCGAAAATTTCCGAAGAAGTACAGGACAACGAGCCTGTTGCAAGTCCAGGAATGAAATACAAACATTATGCGCCAAATGCTCCCGTCACCATTGTTGACGGAAGCTTTGAAAAGTTCCTGGAATTTATTGCACAGAATACAAATGACAAAAAAGTAGCTGTACTGTGCTTCACAGAAGAAAAAACCGCATTTGAAAAGCTCGGCGTTATGACAGTTTCATACGGAAGTATCAAAAACCCCAAAGAGCTTGCGGAAAACCTCTTTTCCGCACTGCGCGAGCTTGACGATATATCCCCCGACATCATCTATGCAAGACAACCCGAAGGCGGAGACGGCATTGAACTTGCCGTAATCAACAGACTTTCGCGCGCTGCAGCATTCACACATATTTCACTTTAAGGAAGTGAATTCTAATGTTGACAATCGGAATCACCGGCGGAAGCGGTGCAGGAAAAAGCACCGTTGCAGATATGTTTTGCACTCTTGGTGCCGAAACAATTGACGCCGACAAGGTATACCACGATCTCCTTGAAAACTCAGAGACTATGATGCGCGAGATGAGAAAGCGTTTTCCAGAGGCATTGCACGCAAACGGAAAGCTTAACCGACGCGCACTTGCAGAGATAGTTTTTTCTGACCATGAGGCACTTTCAGACTTAAATAGCATCGCTCACAAATTTGTTGTTGAGGAGACAGAAAAGACTATTGCGAGGCTCTATGAGGAAAATGCGGAATATCTCTGCATTGATGCTATTGCTCTTTTTGAGAGCGGAATAAACGCCCTTTGTGATGTCACAATCGGAGTTACCGCTCCAAGGAGCATCAGGGTGGCAAGAATATGCGAGCGCGACGGAATTGACAGTATGTCTGCCTCCGCACGCATAAACGCGCAACCGGAAGACAGCTTCTACACAGAAAACTGCGACTATGTTATAAATAATCCCGGCAATACAGAAACTCTCAAAGAAGAAGTAGAGCGCATTTTTAATGAGATAACGAAAGGACTTGATGCAGATGAGTAGTTCAAAAAACGATAAACTCAAAGGCTTACGCGAAAAGCTTTCTTTTACCCCCAAGACCGCATTTGACAAAAAGTTTGATGTTTCCGGTGCGCGTGACTTCTGCGAAGGATACAAGAGCTTTCTTGACACAGGAAAGACCGAGCGTCTCTGTGTCAATGAGGCAATACGTCTCGCTGAAGAGAAAGGTTTCCGTCCATACACACGCGGCATGAAGCTTAAAACCGGAGACAAGATTTATCAGAACAACAGAGGAAAGTCACTCCTTCTTGCAGTAATCGGTCAGGACAAGCCCTCCGACGGCATAAACATCATCGCATCGCATATCGACTCTCCGCGCATCGACCTCAAGCAGATGCCGCTTTATGAGAGCGACGGCTTTGCGCTTTTCAAGACTCACTACTACGGCGGTATCAAGAAATATCAGTGGCCGGCCATTCCGCTTGAGCTTCACGGTGTTGTTTCTCTTAAAAACGGAGAAAACATTGAGGTTTCAATAGGCGCTGACTTGGGCGACCCCGTTTTTACAATCACCGACCTTCTCCCCCATCTCGGAAAGGACCAGCTTGCCAAAAAGGCAAGTGAGATTTTCACAGGTGAAAATCTCAACGTTCTTTGCGGAAGTGACCCGATTAACGAGAGTGACCCTTCCGACAAGGATGCTATCAAGCTTAACGTATTACAAATATTAAATGAAAAGTACGGCATTACAGAGGAGGATTTCTTCTCAAGTGAGCTCTGCCTCACACCTGCCTTTAATGCACGCGATGTCGGGTTTGACCGTGCGCTTATCGGTGCATACGGTCACGACGACAGAGTATGCGCATACCCTTCTCTCCGTGCCATTTTAGATACGAAGTCATTTAAGAAAACTGCTGTTTGCATGCTTGCAGACAAGGAGGAAATCGGTTCGGAGGGTGTGAGTGGCATGAAGTCACGCTTCTTCGACACCTTTGTCGAGGACATTTGCGAAAGCTTTAATACACCGCTTCGCGCTTGCTTTGAAAACTCAACCTGCCTCTCCGCAGACGTTGCAGCCGCTTGGGATCCGAATTTTGCCGAAGTTTATGAGAAGCAGAACACATCCTTCATTAACCGAGGCATTGCATTCTGCAAATTTACAGGTGCACGCGGAAAGTCATCCTCAAATGATGCCTCCGCAGAGATGCTTGGAAAGCTTCGCGCACTCTTTGATGACAACAGCATTCTCTGGCAAATGGGAGAGCTTGGAAAGGTTGACCAGGGCGGCGGAGGAACCGTCGCAATGTATATGGCAAACCGCAACATCGAAACAATTGACGCGGGAGTTCCCGTTCTCAGTATGCACTCCCCGTTTGAAGTAGTCTCTAAAAATGATGTATATATGACATATCTTGCATTCTCCGCTTTCTTTGAAAAATACTAAAAAGGGGTTTGGTTATGTACGATATTGCAATTCTCGGTGAAGGCCCTGCAGGTATGACAGCTGCAATTTATGCAACTCGCGCAGGACTTTCCACCGTTATTCTTGAACGTGCTTTCTCCGGTGGACAGATGGGAGTCACTCCCGAAATTGACAACTACCCGGGATTTGAAAGCGTTTCGGGCTTTGACCTTGCGATGAATATGGCAAACCACGCAAAAAAGCTTGGTGCCGAGGTCAAAAGATGCGAAGTGGAAGGCTTTGATTTCAAGTCGCTTGACAATGTGATTTTCACAAACAAAGAGGAAATCCACGCAAAAACAGTTATCTTGGCTCTTGGTGCATCACACAGGTCGCTTGGAGTCCCAGGCGAGGAAAAATACAAAGGGCTCGGCGTTTCATATTGCGCCACCTGCGACGGTAACTTCTTCCGCGGTCGTGAGGTATGCGTTGTGGGCGGCGGCAACACCGCACTCGAGGACGCGCTTTACCTTGCAAATATTTGTTCTAAGGTGTATCTCATCCACCGCAGGGATTCTTTCCGCGGTTTTGATTCACTCGCAAAAAAAGTTTATGAAACAGAAAACATCACACTCGTTTTAGACAGTGTTGTCACAGAGATTTCAGGCGACGAGCGCGTTTCATCCGTTTCGGTCAAAAACCTTAAAACAGAAGAAACAAAAGAAATTTCCACTTCTGCCTGCTTTATTGCAGTTGGAATGGTTCCCAACACCTCCCTTTTAGACGGGAAGGTCAGTCTTACCGAATCCGGACATATAGATGCCGGAGAGGACACAGTTACGAACATCCCCGGCGTATACGCCGCCGGTGATATAAGAAAAAAAGTATCGTATCAAATTATCACTGCCGCGGCAGACGGAGCTGTCGCCGCGCATATGGCAGGGATATTTATTACAGAAAGAGGTTAAAAAAATGAGAGAAGTTTCAGTAAAGGAAATCACACGCGAAATTGCACGTCTTTGCGAGGAGGCATGCTGCAATCTCACTCCCGACCTTGTTGCATCCTTTGAGGAAGGACTTAAGAATGAAAAGTCTGCAGTTGGGCGCGATATTTTCAAGGTAATGTGCGACAACGCAAAGTATGCAGCTGAGGCAGGAATCCCTGCTTGTCAGGACACAGGTATGGCAGTTGTATTTATCGATATCGGTCAGGATGTTCACCTTGTTGACGGTAACTTTGAGGATGCAGTTAATGAAGGTGTAAGACGCGGTTATGTTGACGGAAAGCTCCGTCTTTCCGTTGTTGGCGACCCGCTTCGCCGTGTTAATACAAACGACAACACACCTGCGGTTATTCACACAAGAATTGTTCCCGGTGACAAGGTTTCTATAACCGTTGCACCGAAGGGCTTCGGAAGTGAAAACATGAGTGCAATGAAGATGTTCAAGCCCTCTGCAACTCACGATGATATCCTCAACTTCATTGTTGAGAGCGTTTCAAAAGCAGGCTCCAACCCATGCCCGCCGGTAATCGTTGGCGTAGGTCTTGGCGGTACTGTCGACATGGCGGCAGAGTGTGCAAAGCGCGCACTTCTCCGCGAAATCGGAAGTGAGCACGACGACGAGCTTTATGCAGGTCTTGAAAAGGAAGCACTTTGCCGTGTGAACAAGCTCGGCATCGGTCCGCAGGGCCTTGGTGGCTCAATTACAGCTCTTGCAGTATTTATCGAAAAGTATGCAACACATATCGCAGGTCTTCCCTGCGTTGTAAATATGGGTTGCCATATAACACGTCACGCATCGGCTGTCATCTAAACCTTTACCGCTTTTTACATAACAAAATAAATTCAAGCACGGGCAACTGTTTTCAGTTGCCTATGTTTGCAGTCTGGAGTTGGTTTAGTGTTTTCAAATTTACTGACGCTGTTTGCAATTTTCTTGCGCGTAGGTGCCTTTACCTTTGGTGGCGGGTATGTAATGATTCCTCTGCTTGAGCGTGAGTTTGTGACAAACCGCGGCTGGATAACATCAGAAGAAATGCTCGACTATATTGCAATAAGCCAATCCACCCCCGGGGTTATTGCCGTAAATATGGCGACGTTTATAGGATATAAGCGCGCGGGCTTTTTAGGCTCTCTTGTCTGCACACTTGGAGTTATAATCCCATCGATTATTATAATCACAATAATCGCCGCATTTATCGGCACATTCAGCGAATATGTCTATGTCCAGAAGGCACTTTCCGGAATCAATATTGCAGTAGCCGTGCTTCTTACTTCTGCAGTATGGAATATTGCAAAAAAATCAATAGTTGATATAATCGGCATTATTCTTGCAGTTATCTCATTCCTTGCGGTTGTCATATTTAATGTAAACAGTATCTGGCTTATAATCTTTGCCCTCGCAGTCGGCATTGCCGTGAAGGGAGGCAGAGTATTGAAATGAACATTTTGATTTTATGCTCGCGCTTTCTTCTAACCGGCCTCTTTGCTATCGGCGGAGGACTTGCTGCAATTCCTATTATGGAACAGCTTATCGTCAAAGCAGGAATAATTGAAGAAAAGCTTTTCTATAACATGATAGCCATAAGTGAGTCCACCCCCGGACCGATAGGTGTCAATATGGCGACCTATATCGGATTTGAACGGTTTAGTGTTTTGGGCGGAGTCCTTACGACTCTGGCACTTGTGCTCCCGTCGTTTGTTATAATTCTTGTCCTTGCAAGAAACTACTCATCATTCATCAAAAATACACTTGTAAAGGATGCGCTGTACGGAATTCGCGCAGCTGTGACGGGACTTATCGCGTATGCCGCCTGGAAGGTTTTGTGCGCAACGGTTATCACACCTGCGGCATTTCTCGCAAACCCCTCTATCTTCACGCTCTTTGATTTTAGGCAGCTTTCGATTTTTGCTATAATCTTTGCGCTTTATCACATATTCAAAAAACACCCGATACTGTATATAATACTCGGTGCCGTTTGCGGTGTGGTATTTCTTTAATAAACACAAAAAGTCAGGAAAGAGAATCCCTCTTTCCTGACTTTTATTTTTTGTTTTTATATAGCCGCAAAACCGAGCTTGATGTCCTCAATGATATCCTCGACATTCTCTAAGCCTACAGAGAAGCGAATCATACCTGCAGAAATTCCTGCCGCTACAAGCTGCTCATCAGTGAGCTGACGGTGTGTTTCACTTGCAGGGTGAAGAACACAGGTGCGTATATCTGCAACATGAACCTCGTTGGAAGCGAGCTTTAAGCTATTCATAAACTTCATAGCAGCTTCTCTTCCACCCTTGATTACAAAAGAAATTACGCCACTCGAGCCCTTTAAGTACTTCTTTGCAAGAGCATGGTTTTCGTCGCTCGGAAGACCCGGATATGTGACGCTTTCGACCTGGTCACAGCCCTTTAAGAACTCCGCTACCTTCATAGCGTTCTCACAGTATCTCTGCATTCTTACCGCAAGGGTTTCAAGACCTAAGTTAAGAAGGAATGCCGAGTTTGCCGCAGGGTATACACCAAAGTCACGCATTAGCTGCATTCTTGCCTTTAAGATGTATGCAAGTTTTCCGTATGTCTCAGTATAAGAGATTCCGTGATAGGACATATCCGGCTCTGTGAGCTCTGGAAAATTGCCGTTTGCCCAGTCAAACTTACCGCTATCTACAATAACACCGCCAACCTGAACCGCATGTCCGTCCATATACTTTGTTGTTGAGTGGATAACGATATCCGCGCCAAATTCAAACGGCTTACACAAAATAGGTGTTGCAAAGGTGTTGTCAATGATAAGCGGAACCTTATGCTCGTGTGCAATACGCGCAAAACGTTCAATATCCAGAACAGAAAGTGCAGGGTTTGCGATTGTCTCGCCGAAAACCGCTTTCGTGTTCTTCTTGAATGCCTTTGAAATCTCTTCATCGGACCAGTTCTTATCTACATAAATGCACTCAATACCAAGCTTTTTAAGAGTGTATGAGAAAAGGTTTACTGTGCCGCCGTAAATCTCAGAAGTACTGATAAAGCTATCTCCGGAATTACAGATGTTGAGGATTGAAAGAAGGGTTGCCGCCTGACCTGAGGTTGTGCACATAGCACCGACACCGCCCTCAAGCTCAGCGATCTTATTTTCAACCGCCATAACCGTCGGGTTTGCAAAGCGTGAATATATAAGGGCCTTTGTTGGATCGTCAAAAACCCCTGCTATCTCCTCTGTGGAATCAAAAACATAGGTTGTGCTCTGAACAATCGGAACAACTCTCGGCTCTGAGTTTTTGGGTGTATATCCCGAATGCAGGCATTTTGTTTCGTCTCTCATTGTCTACCTCCAAAAGTGTAATATTTTCTAAAAGCAACGGAGCAATACAGATCTGTATCGCTCCGTGATTGTCCTCTTAGCTCTGTTCCCTCTTTAATTTCTGTTCTGGAACATCTTCACGATGAGCTCGTATGGATCGTCGTCATCGTCATCTGAGCTTGTTTCTGTTGCCGGAGCTTCCTTGACAGTTTCAGGCTCCGCAAATGTTATCTGGGGTTCGTCATCATTGAAGAACTTATCAAAAGCGCCACCGAAAGTTGTGTCAATCTTCGGCATTTCCACCTTCGGGATTTCAACCTTCGGAACCTCAACTTCCGTCTTTACAGGTGCAGCCTCTGTCTTTTGTGCTACAGGAACGGAGTTGACTTTTCCTTCAAAACCCGTAGCAATAACTGTTACACGAATTTCATCTTCAAGGTCAGGGTCAAATGCTGCACCAAAGATGATATTTGCATCCTCATGTGCTGCCTCACGGACCATTTCTGCTGCGATTTCAACTTCGTCAAGACCAATATCAAGTGAGCCTGTGATGTTGATAATAACACCGTGAGCACCGTTGATAGAGGTTTCAAGAAGCGGACTATGTATAGCGATTCTTGCAGCTTCAGAAGCCTTATCCTTGCCTGATGCACGACCAACGCCCATATGAGCATAGCCCGCATCCTTCATAATCTTCTTGACGTCAGCAAAGTCGAGGTTGACAAGACCGCCGCCCGAAATAAGCTCTGATATGCTCTGGATAGCCTGACGCAAAACATCGTCAGCAATCTCAAATGCGTTAAGGAAGGTAATCTTCTGCTCACTTACGCATTTTAATCTTTCGTTCGGGATAACAACAAGAGAGTCCACCTTTTCGCGGAGAGTCTCTATACCCTCTTCAGCCTGGAGCATTCTCTTCTTGCCCTCAAACATAAACGGCTTTGTAACAACGCCGATTGTGAGAATATCCATCTCACGTGCAATTTCTGCAACAATAGGAGCTGCACCTGTTCCTGTGCCGCCGCCCATACCTGCTGTAATGAACACCATATCGGTGCCCTCGAGCATCTTTTTTATTGCCTCGCGGCTCTCCTCTGCAGCTTTCTTACCTACCTCGGGGTCAGAACCTGCGCCAAGACCTTTGGTAAGCTTTTCACCAAGCTGAATTCTGTATGTAGCACAGGACTTATGAAGAGCCTGCCTGTCTGTATTCATAACAATAAACTCAACTCCGCGAACTCCGGAATTGATCATTTGGTTGACAGCATTTCCACCGCCGCCACCTGTTCCGATAACTTTTATGGGAACTACTACTTCTGTTCCTGCATCCAACTCAAACGGCATATGTAAATCCTCCTTGAGATTATCTTTTGTTACCTGTATTATAACACACTACTATTTTATAATTTTTTTGCCGTTTCGTCAATAGTTATGTTACAACTTTTTTAAAATTTTCTACTATATCTTGACTTTTTCAAAAAAGCAACCACTACTAAGTGGGGTTTTCTTCAGTTTGCTCAGGAAGCAGCTCAGGTTCTTCTGTTACTTCTTCTTCAATTAATGGCTCTTTTCTTTCGGAAAGGTCTATATTTGAATTGGGCTTAAAACGCGCTTCCTTCACCGCGCTTACGTTTATTGTGCCTTTATCAAAATCAGAGAGCTCACGGAGTACAGCGCGCAACATCTCTATTTTTTGCGAAAGTGATGTTGTGTCTCCTAAGTTCACCATAAAGCGTGAATCATAAACAAGATTTAAGTCATAGAGCTTTTCTATCTCTATTCTGTTTATCTTTTCAGTCAGTTCGGCTACGGAAACAGACGTAAGAACCTCGCAAAGTACAGGAAGCTGATCTTCGTTCTCAAGCTTAAGCTGCTCACCAAGGCGCGGAGAAAGAACCGATACTCCCGTAATCTTCGGAAGCTTTATCTCAGTATCATTTTCGACAAGCTCAACTATATATGCATATTTATCTATAAGCCATCTTGTCTCTCCCGACATAACATATGCCGAAGGCACACGTTCTGTAATTTCAAAAGTGAACTTGTCGGGGAATCTTCTGCGAATTTTGATTCTTTCTATATACGGATATTCCTCGAGAATTCTGTCAGCTACCTCAAACTTGTTAAGCAAAATCATATTATCACCGACTTCTATTCCCGAAGTTTTTATAATATCCTTTGCGTCGTATCGCGTTGTGCCCGAAACCTCAATTTCCGAGACCTTGAGGAACACCGTAAGAGATGTAACTATCGCTCCGACAACAATGAAAAACGTAAGGAGAGACAAAATGAATCCTCCTGCGTTTCTTCTTTTTCTTTTGTACCTTCTTGCTGCCACGAGCTACACCTCCTGCTCCCTTTTTATGTCAGCCCCAAGAGACCTGAGACTCTCTTCAATATTCTCATATCCGCGGTCTATATGGTGAATTTCTGAAACACGGCTTTCACCCTCCGCCGCAAGAGCTGCTATAACCATTGCAGCACCTCCGCGAAGATCAGTTGCATCAACACTTGCGCCAAAGAGCTTTTCTGTGCCGTAAACCATTGCTACTTTACCCTCGATTTTTATATCTGCACCGAATCTTAAAAGTCCGCCCACATGGCGATACCTTCCGTCAAAAATATTTTCTACAAAGGTTGATATTCCGTCGCACTTTGTGGTGAGCGCCATAAGCGGAGGCTGTGCATCCGTCGGAAATCCCGGATACGGCATCGTTCTCACTGTACGTATCGGCAAAAGTTTCCCGAAGCGTGCAAGCTCTACAGCATCACCTGAAACCTTTATATCACACCCAACTTCTCGTAGAAGTGACGTTATTGTTGAAATATGCTCAGGCCTTACTCCGTTTACCCGTATTTTCCCTCCACAAAGAGCTCCCGCACACAAAAATGTCGCAGCACATATTCTGTCAGGAATTACTGTATACTCCACCGAGCCGAGCGGACGTTTGCCCTCTACCGTTATTGTGGAGCTTCCCGCCCCATATATACACGCACCCTGAGCAATCAGGAAATTCTGCAGATCCTCGATTTCAGGCTCTCTGGCGGCGTTGATAATCTTCGTCTTCCCGGTACACGCAGTTGCGGCAAGGATTGCATTCTCCGTTGCACCTACCGACGGAAACGAGAGAACTATTTCGCGTCCGCGCATCTTTTTTGCCTCACAGTATATTGCGCCGCCTTCTTCCTTAAAATGCGCACCGAGGGTCTTTAAGGATGAAATGTGCAGGTCAATCGGTCTTGCACCGAGCTCGCACCCACCGGGAGCAAACAGTGAAACCTTGCCAAGCCGTGCAAGAACGGCGCCCATAAAGATCACCGACGAGCGCATCTCACGCATCAATTCATCGGGAATCGCATAATTTCTTGCATTTTTTGAATCTACTGTTACAGTGTCACCCGAAAACGAAACATCACAGCCTATACACCTTAAAATCTCTATTGCCGCCGTGACATCACGAAGATGCGGACAGTTATGTATAATGCTTGTTCCTCCGTTCAGAATCGTTGCCGCAAGTATCGGCAAAACACTGTTTTTGGAGCCGTGAACGGTTACCTCACCGCCAAGCGTCCTACCTCCGTTTATGACCAATGTATCCAAAGATACGCAACCTCCTACCTTTCACGAACACAAAGAATGTCGTTTTTACTCCATTCTATGTAAAACGCGAAAATGAGGTTACTTTCTTATTTTTTAATTACTTCAACTATTTCCCTGTATATCCTTTCAGTACCATCTAGCACTGCATTTTCAACAAGATTCCCCGACATGGCTTTACGCCTCTTTTCATCACGAAGAAGCGCACGCACCGTGTCATAGAGAAGACGCGGCGTAACATCCTTTTCCTCAATGACGATAGCTCCGCCTATCTTTTCGAGCTCTATTGCATTTTTATACTGATGATTGTCCGTAACATTGGGAGACGGAACGATTATCGCAGGCACACCACGGGCAAGAATCTCGGATAGTGTTCCTGCACCTCCCCTGCACATAACAACATCTGCCGCTGCAAGAACGCGAGGCATATCATCGATATATTCGCGAAGTTTTATGTGTTTATCCGATGTAAAGTCAATTCCCTTTTCAGCGAGAAAATCAGGCATCCAGCTATACCCAAACCTACCTGTTGCGTGGATATGGTAAAACTCGCCCTCGTTTTCCTTTTCAAAGCGCATTACCTCAGCTATATGCTTGTTCATCTCGCGTGCACCGAGAGAACCCCAGAAGCTGACAAGAAGAGGTTTATCCTCCACTCCAAGCTCACGCCTTGCCTTTTCCCTATCATACATAAGTATATCACCGCGAACGGGCATTCCCACGACCTTGCAAGAAACTTTTGGCGAAAGTCTTTTTCTGCTCACTTCAAAATTAAGGAGGAGTTTTGTGAGCCTTTTTGCAAGAACGCGACAAGCAAGACCGGGGAATGCATTCGCTTCATGGATCAAAGTTGGTATACCCATCCGGGATGCGACGGAAAGTACAGGATAGCAAGCGTACCCGCCCGTTCCCATTACTGCATCCGGAGAAAAGTCTTCTATTATTTTTTTCGCCTCACGCTCGGAGGTTATAATTTTTTTCGGAATCAAAATATTTTCAAAAAAGGAAGCTATGCTTTTCTTTCTTGAAAACGCACAGGAGGACACCGTCTTGATTTCAAACCCCGAGGCCGGAACAAGCCGCTCCTCCATACCGCCACGGACACCTACAAACAGAATTTCCGCATTGGGTCTCTTTTCCTTTACAAGACGCGCAACGGCGAGCGCGGGGTTTATATGTCCGCCCGTTCCGCCGCAAGCAAAAAGAATACGCATACTATCACCTACCCCGCCGATTTTGCAGGAATATATCTCGAAACTGAAAGGACGATTCCCATTTCCGCAAGGAGAATAGTCAGAGCTGTTCCTCCGTACGAGAAGAACGGGAGCGCTGCACCTGTAACAGGAAGAACCCCCGTTACAACACCTATGTTAAGAATCGTTTGAAGCGCAATCATTGTTGTTACGCCGCCCGCAAGAAGTGCGCCGAACTTATCGCGGGCATGGAGCGCTATCCAATACCCCCGGATAATGAGAAGCGCAAAAAGCGCAAGGATAATCAGAGCACCGACAAAGCCAAGCTCCTCGCAAACGATAGCAAATATAAAGTCGTTATGTGCCTCAGGAAGGTACATATACTTCTGTCTGCTGTTTCCAAAGCCGAGGCCGAACGCTCCGCCCGAACCAATCGCTATAAGCGACTGAATAATCTGATATCCGTCGCCCCTCGGGTCAAGAAACGGATTGAGCCATGTTGCAACACGCTGACGTGCATAGTCAAGGAAGCTTATCGCCGCAGCACCCGCAACACCGACAAGTCCTATCGCGCCCGTAAACCAGCGGATTTTTGTTCCGCCCATGAACATAAGCGCCGCACCTACACCGATGATCAGAACAGCACCCGAAAGATGCGGTTCCAGGAACATGAGTCCTCCCATAGCGGCGAGAATTGCGATATACGGGAGCACACCGTATTTGAATGTATGCATACGGTTTGCATTTGACGATATCATACTCGAAAAGAATAGTATAATTGCAAATTTTGCAATTTCTGATGGCTGGAACTGGAAAAAACCAAGGTTTATCCATCGTTTTTCACCGAAATTACCCGTACCGATAAAGAGAACGAGTATCAAAAGGAATATGCTTATTCCAAGTGCCAGCGGAGCTAAATACCGGAGAAACCTGTAATCCATAAAGCCTATTATGAACATTGCGGCAAGGCCTAAAAGAGCAAAGGTTCCCTGCCTGAAGAAATAATATGTAGATGCGTGGTTTTCATAGTAAGCAGTTGCATAGCTTGCGGAGAAGAGCATAAGAAGCCCTATTCCCAGAAGGACAAGAACAAGAACGAGAAACGGAACATCTATTCCTCCGCGTATGTTTCTTTTCTTCTGTTCATCCAATTGTACAACGGCTTTGCCGATTGTTTTTTTCAAACTTTTCTTAGCCACGATTTGCACTCCTTAAAAATTGAGGTGTTCGACTTAAAGTAGTTTTCCAAAAATACCTGTAAGACCCAAAAGTGCGCCGATTGCGGATACTGTCATAAAGATTGCGCAAACCTTTTTCTCGCTCCAGCCACTCATTTCAAAATGGTGATGAATAGGTGACATCTTGAAAAGGCGTTTGCCGTGAGTGAGCTTGAAATATATTACCTGTAGAATTACCGAAAGCGCCTCTACGATATATACTACACCGACAGGCAGGAGTATGAGCGGGACATCATAAGCAAAAGCAAGTCCACAGACCGCGCCACCTAAAAACAGCGATCCTGTATCTCCCATAAACACCTTTGCAGGATTAAAATTATAAATGAGAAACGCCGCAAGAGCGCCAAAGAGTGCCGATGCGAAAATACCTGCCGCGGAATATGTCATATATGCACCGATTATCGCAAACACAAGCATAACGGGCATTGTGACACTTGTTGCGAGACCGTCTACCCCGTCAGTGAGGTTTACTGCATTTACTGTTCCGACAATCGCAAGAAGCATAATAATGAGATAAACTACCCACGAAACCTCTATGCGGATATCGAAGAACGGGATGTAAAGCATCGGTGTCAGGTAATTGAGCATTCGGAGCAGCGAGAGAAAAATCGCCGCCGAAGTAAGCTGAAGAAGAAGCTTCTGAATAGCTGTAAGCCCCTGATTTTTCTTCTTCATTATCTTTGCGTAGTCATCTATAAAACCGATCACTCCAAAAACGGTTGCAAAAACCAAAACTATTATGTGCTGGAGCTCACCCTTCATTATAAGCGGAAGTCCGACAAGAACAGTAGCAATGACACTGCCTGCAATGAACATTATTCCGCCCATTGTAGGTGTTCCTTGCTTCCCCATGTGCCACTTGGGGCCTATTTCGAGTATCTTCTGTCCGAATTTGAGCCTTACGAGAAACGGAATGAGAAATTTCCCCGTAAGATATGTAATTACAAAGCCCAGAAGAGCCGCAACAATATATTCCGTAAGCATTTCCTACTCCTTTTCCCCCTGCAGATACTCTATTACCTGCCACATCTTCGTTCCAAAGCTCCCCTTTACGAGAAGCATATCTCCTGCACCAAGAATTTCAGAAAGTCTCTTTGCAAGAGCCTCTTTGTTGTCAAAAATCTCTGTCTTGTTCTCGCCGGCACCCTGCATATATTCCTTTGCAAAATCGCCTGTCGCAAGGATTTTGTCCGCATACTTTCCCGCCTCTTCGCCTGTCCTTCTATGAAGAAGCGGTGCATTTTCTCCAAGCTCAAGCATATCACCAAGAACACATATTTTTCTGCCTCCGCAAGTCTTTTTCGAAAGCAGAGAAAACGCCGCTTTCATAGACTCGGGATTTGCATTGTAGCAGTCCTCTATTACTGTTGCTCCCGAAAGCTCGTATACCTTCTGGCGCATACCTGTATTTACGAAAGAAGAAAGCCCTTCTCTTATCTCAGCGTCGTGCATTCCGAGAGCTCGGCCTGCAGCTATCGCGGAAAGCGCATTTCTCACGTTGTGCTCGCCGCCCGAGGAGAGTGTGAAGAGTGTGTCGCTTCCGCGTACCTTGAAGCTTGCTGAAAATGCCGTGTTTTCTACTATCTCGCCAAACACATCACATTCGCAGTTTTCAATACCATACCAGACGGCTTTATGCTTTAACGAATCCCTGATACCCCAAAGCAGCGGATCATCACCGTTTAGTATCGCAACTCCGTCAGGAGAAAGTCCGCCGAAAATCGCAGTCTTTTCGCGGAGCACCCCTTCTTTTGTCCCGAATGCTTCAAGGTGACTTTCACCTATAACCGTTATTATTGCTATATGAGGTCTTGCAATTTTTGCGAGTGGCAGAATCTCACCAAAGTGGTTTGTACCGATTTCAATAACCGCCGCCTCATGGCTTTTGTCCATGCCAAAAACGGTGAGCGGAAGTCCTATATTGTTGTTATAGTTACCTTCTGTTTTATGAGTTTTGAAACTTTTTCCAAGTACTGCGGCACACATTTCCTTCGTTGTTGTTTTACCGACACTTCCCGTCACGCAAATGCGCTTTGCGGGAAGCATTTTGATGTATTCTTCTGCAATTTTGCCGAGAGCTTCAACCGTATCAGAGACCACAATCTGTGATATTTTTACATCCCGAAGCTTACGACTCACAAGAACAGCACCCGCCCCTGCCTTTATTGCGTCGCAAACAAAGTCGTGGCCGTCAAATCTTTCACCCCGGATCGCTGCAAAAAGGCAACCTTCATACACCTCACGGGTATCGCGGACTATACCGCAGACTTCAACATCTGCGCCTATAAGCTCACCGCAAGAAGCTTTTGCTATGTATGATGCCCTTAACCTTTCCATACTCTATCTCTCCGCAAAATACTCTTTTACCACTTCACGTTCATCCAAGTGGTGTTTTACGTGATTTATTTCCTGATATGTTTCGTGTCCCTTTCCTGCAAGAAGGACAAGGTCCCCCTTTTCCGCAATGGAAAGAGCCTTCTTTATTGCTTTTACCCTGTCGCTTTCGCGGATAAAGTCATCCCTTACCTCAAGTATACCGGGTATAATATCATCAATTATCGCATCGGGGTCCTCTGTTCGTGGGTTGTCTGAGGTTACGACAACTATGTCGCTGCACTCCGCAACTACCTTTCCCATCTTCGGTCGCTTTGTACGGTCGCGGTCTCCGCCGCATCCGAATACAGTAATAACTCTGCCGTCCGTCACCTCACGCACAGTTTTGAGGATATTGATAAGTCCGTCAGGTGAGTGTGCATAGTCTATCATAACAGTATAGTCACTATCTGTCGGAACAACCTCTGCCCTGCCTGAGACACCCTTCATTTCGCGCATTGCGGAGATTATCTCAGGAAGCGAAAGACCAAGGCTTAAAAGAACACTCATTGCGCACATTGCGTTATATACAGAAAACTCTCCGGGAATGCCGAGCTCTACGCGGCCTATGGTATCTATACCCACAAACTCAAACTCTACGCTTTGCGGCTTTAAGTTGATATTCTTTGCAACATAGTCCGCCATACTTTGTTTTGCAGAATATGTAATTACCTCTCCACTGGCAGTTTTTGATATCCTTTTTCCCGCCTCATCATCGTAGTTGATTACAGATGTTCGTGTCTGGTGGAAAAGCTTCTCCTTTGCCTCTTCGTACTTTGACATACTCTTGTGGAAGTCGAGATGGTCCTGGCTTATATTCGTAAAAGCCGCAACATCATATTCTATCCCGTGAACTCTCGAAAGAGAGAGTGAATGTGACGACACCTCCATAATTACATGAGTACAGCCCGCCTCACGCATTTCACTAAAAAGTTCCCAGAGCGCATCTGACTCGGGTGTTGTTCTCTCGGTATCAAGAACTTTGTCGCCTATCATATTCTTGTTTGTACCGATAAGCCCGCACTTCGCGCCATTCTTTTCGAGCGCATTTTTTATAAGGTATGTAACGGTAGTCTTTCCGTTTGTTCCCGTAATGCCTATCATCTTCATGTCACGAGTCGGGTCGCCTCTTAAATTCTTTGAGGTAATGGCAAGTGCGACCCTTGCATCACGGACAAGGATTCTGTTTTTTGCAAAATACTTTTTGTTGTCTGTTATGATTACGGCAGCACCGTTTTCTACCGCCTTTGCTATATACTTATTTCCGTCGGTCTCAAATCCGCGGATTGCGACAAAAAGGAAGCCGTTCTCTATCTTTCGCGAGTCACAGCAGACACCGGAAATCTCGACATCCATATCTACGTCTGCCGATATAATATCCAAATTTTCAAGTATCTCGCGAAGCTTCATAAGTCAGTTTCCTTTCTTTTAACTATCCTGAAATTCCTTCCGAAACGCCGTTTACATCATAGAACTCTACCGTGACAACCGAACCGCGCTTGAGTTTTGTTCCTGCAGGGTATTCCTGCTTCGTTGCACCGACGCTCGACGAACGTTTATCCACAGCACCGTTGGCTTTCATATAAAATCCCGCATTTGTGAGCGTCTTATTCGCAGATTCCGGAGTCATTCCGATTACATTTGGAACCTCTACCTCTTCTGCACCTGCCTTTCCGCCCATATATACAACAATGGTTGAGTTTTTGGGGATTTTTGAACCCTCAACAGGCAATTGGTCTGTTGCGATGTTGCCGTCGCCCACTGTCTTGATCGTAAAGGATGAGTAGTTGCGGTTGGAGCTTAAAAGCTTATTTACGCTCTCCGTTGTTCCTCCGATAAGATTTGGCATAGTTACAATCGAACCCATAAGCTCATCTGCTGTATATGTCGGTTCAAAACCAAGATACGGTAAAATCTCGTCGAAAACCTTTCCTGCAACCGGTGCTGCAAGCTGGCTTCCTTCAAGGTAAATACCGCGCGGAGTATCAAGAAGAACAAGAATTGCAATCTCCGGATCTTCCATCGGCGCAACACCGAAGAAGGAGGCTATGTACTTCTTTCCCTCTTCTACCGTGTACTCGTCAACCTTTTCAGATGTACCCGTCTTTCCGCCTATCCTGTATCCCGAAACACGCGCATTTTTACCTGTACCGGTTGCTACGGTTTCTTCTATTGACTCATTTATAAAGTCGGATGTAGTTTCTGAAATTATCTGTCGTACCTGCTCAGGCTCGAACTTCTTTATAACGATGCCTTTATCGTCCACTATTTCCTTTACTATGTGTGGTTTCATGAGCTTTCCGTCGTTTACAACCGCACCGACAGCACATACCATCTGCATCGGGGTTACCTTGAAGGTCTGTCCAAAGGATGCAACCGCGAGACTTACCTTGTTCTTGGGATTTTTGAAGTCCTTTTCGTTGAAGAAATAACCGCTCGCCTCACCGATGAGGTCAACTCCGGTTTTATCAAGAAGTCCAAAAGCTTCACAGTAGTCGTAAAACTTCTCGTTTCCTACTCTTGAAGATATGTCCATAAGTGCACAGTTACACGATTTTTCAAGCGCCTGTGAAAGGTTTACATCTCCGTGTCCCGTACGTTTCCAGCAGTGTATCAGACGGTCAGCAACTCTTGTTGCACCGGTGCACTTAAACTTTGAGTTTCTGCCTACAACGCCTTCCTCATATCCCATTGCAACCGTGAGAATCTTGAAAACCGATCCGGGCTCGTATGAGTCTGAAATGAACTTGTTTCTCCATGATGCCTCAAGCTCTTTTGAGCGGACACTCTTTTTATCCTCTTCTGAAGCCTCTTCGATTTTCTGGAGCGAAATGGGGTCTGTAATCTCGAATGGAGCATTTAAGTCAAAATCCCCCATTGTCGCCATAGCAAGAATTTCACCCGTCTTGATGTTATACACAATGCCTGCGCCGCGGTTTTCTATCTTTCCGTCAATAACCGCAGTCTGCAAATGATTCTCTAACACCTGCTGAACGGTTTCGTCTATTGTGAGAACTACGTTCTGTCCGTTCTGTGCATCGTAATATTCTTCATACTGAAACGGCATTTCCGTTCCTTTTGCGTTCTTTGCAGCTATTACTCGCCCGGGCATTCCCTTGAGTGTGTTTTCATATTTCATCTCAATACCGAAAAGACCCGAGTTGTCATCACCGCAAAAACCAATTATCTGAGATGCAAAGCTTCCGTAGGGGTAGTACCTCTTCGTGTCGGCAGCAAGGTGGATTCCGCGTATTTTATGCTCAGAAATCGCCTCGCGTATTTTTGTCGCCTGTTCAAGAGTTATCTTCTTTTTTACAACCTCATAAAAGCTTTTTTTATTCTTTGTTTTCTTGAGAACTGTCTCATAATCAAGCTCAAGAATGTCCGAAAGTGTTTTCGCGATAAACTCGCAATCCTCTTCTGTTTCCATCTCCGCAGGAGAAATAAAAACAGTCTCAGCACTCGCACTTACGGCAATTTCCTTCATGTTGCGGTCGTATATGACTCCGCGTTTTGGTGAAATTATTGTATCTCGGGTCTGCTGTTCCATTGCCCTTGCCTGATAATCCTTATAGTCTATGAGCTGGGTCTTTACGAGCGCACAAACAAGTGGGACAAAACCGACTATAAGAACAATGAACATACACCATATTATTCTGTTTAATATCTTGCCTGACGGGCCTTTTCGTGCCATAAAATTCACCCCAAGTATAGTAACAATGCGGAGAATGTGATTTACAAACTCCGCTCAAACTTCCGTCTATAATTTATATTACACAGACGTTTACAATATTCATCAGTTTATGTACTCAACAATAGTGGAAAAGCCCTTTATGAGACCCGTGACGAATTTGGACGGATTCTTTTCTTCCTCCACAACTTCAAACCTGTCACCACCGGATGTTGTGACGTAGGTTATCTGAGATTTATCTATCTTGCTCATGCCAAGGCGAGTTACCGCATAGTCACGCACCTGCATTGCTCCCATACGCTGATTGCGGTTGACCTCGAGCATCTGATTTTCTTCCTGAAGCTCAGCAAGGTACTCCTTGCTCTTTCTGTTTCTGTCCGATGCCTCTGTAAGATTTACATAAGAGAAGAGAAGTGCTATAAGAACAGCAAAAACAGAAACGGCGCAAAATACTGCAAACCCGCTTATTCTTGTCTTTTTGCGTGTGTAGTGCGCAGCCTTGCCGGTCTTTGCCCTCGCTTCAGCTCCGTTCTCAGTCATATTTCGCTCAAATCTTGAAAAATCGTATGTCATTTTCTTTCCTGCTATTGCATCCATACTAAATTCCCTCTCATAACTATATCTTCTCTGCCACTCTTACCTTTGCCGAACGCGAACGTGGGTTTCTCTCAACCTCTTCGTCACTTGGAAGTATCGGTTTGTTTGAAATAACCTTGAGTGTCGGCACCTTTCCACATACGCAAACAGGTGCGCTCGGCGGACACGTGCAAGGCTTTTCTGCCTTTCGGAACGCATGTTTCACAAGCCTGTCCTCAAGAGAGTGAAAGGTTATGATAACTGCTCTTCCACCTACTTTAAGCATTTCGGGAAGCTTTTCGAGAAATCTTTCGATTTCAGAAAGCTCGTCATTGACGGCTATCCGTATACCCTGAAAGCTGCGCTTTGCAGGGTGTTGCTTTTCCCTTAGCGCGGCTGCAGGAAGTGCCGCCTTTATAATCTCCACAAGACGAAGGGTTGAGGTTATCTCGCCTTTCCCTCTTGCCGAAACTATCGCCGATGCGATCTTCGAGGAATATCTCTCCTCACCGTAATCAAAAAGTATTTTACGGAGCTCTTCAAAGCTCCATGTATTTACAATTTCGCGTGCCGTAAGACTTTGGTCTCTATCCATTCTCATATCAAGCGGACCGTCCGCCATATAGGAAAAGCCACGTTCTGCCTCGTCAAGCTGCGGTGAAGAAACACCGAGATCAAGAAGGATTCCGTCAACCTTTTCCGTAACAATGGACGCCATATCACAGAAGTCACCTTTTATAAAGCTTACGTTTTTATATTCGGAAAACTTTTCTTTTCCGTATTCTATTGCAGAGCTGTCTCGATCAATGCAGATGAGCTTTCCGCAGTCAAGACGCTTTGCTATTTCCATCGAATGCCCACCGCGACCGAAGGTACCGTCAATATAGGTCCCTGACGGGTTTATGTTTAAGTTTTCTACGCACTCAGAAAGCATAACAGGAAAATGCAACTCACCCATAACCTACCCTGCCTTTTCGGTTATATACCTGCCTCATCCAGAACATCGGAGATGTATTCAGGCGTGAGATTCTGTCCTTCCCACTCTTCCTCTGACCATATCTCGAGGTGGTCTATCATTCCGACTGTAACGAGGTTTTTTGTTAAGTTTGCGTATTCACGAAGCTTTTGCGGAACAAGGATGCGTCCCTGACCGTCAAGCTCCATATCCTGAGACGGGGCAACAAAGAAAAGCTGGAGTTCGCGGGATTTGCGCGTCGGAAGAGATTTGATCTTCTCCTCGAGCTTTGCCCACTCACCAAGCGGATATGCCGAAAGGCACTTTCCAAGCCCCTTTGTGAGAACGAAGCTGCATCCGAGTTCCGTGCGGAATTTCGACGGAATGAACAGCCTTCCTTTTTCATCAATAATATGTGCGTATTCGCCTCTCACAGCTTCACCTCCACTTCTAAACCACTTTGCACCACCGTTATTTATATTATAAACGTTATAAGCAAGAAATGCAAGTATTTTTTTAAGATTTTATTACATTTTTTTGTAATTTTTCTGTAAGGTTTCAAATATTTGCACCATCTATTTTAATATCAATAAAATCGTTTCAAAAAACTCGGTGGTGCAAAGTGGTTTTAATAAATTCAAAATTTGTTAATTTGACTTTCGCACAATAAAATGGTACCTTATACCTGTAAGGTCACACCGGCAAAGGAGGACTTTGATAATGAATTTTCAAGATGTTATGGACAAAGAAAAAATTTCACCCCTCAGAGAACTTGTGAAGGATGAAAAAAACATATCCGAATTCAGCCGTTTCGTCGAGCGGTTCAAAAGCACAATGGCATATTATAAATGCGCCATTATGGAAATTGAAACAAAGCTCAACGTACTCAACGAACAGTTTTCACTGCAATATGACAGAAACCCAATAAGCGCGGTGAAATCGAGACTCAAAAATCCCGAGAGTATAATCAGGAAGCTAAAGAACAAAGACATTCCTCTGAACCTCGACTCGATGGAGGAAAACATAAACGACATCGCAGGCATACGCGTTATCTGTTCTTTTTCAAGCGATGTTTATACAATCGCAAATTCTCTTATATCGCAAGACGACATTGAGCTTATCGAGACCAAAGACTATATAAAAAATCCGAAACCCAACGGCTACAGAAGCTTGCACCTCATAGTTTCCGTACCAATCTTTCTCCTTCACGAGAAGCGAAAAATGAAGGTGGAAATACAGCTACGCACAATAGCTATGGACTCCTGGGCAGCACTCGAGCATCAGCTTAAATACAAAAAAGATACCGTCTTTACCGACGAAATGGCAGAAAATCTTTTTATGTGCGCAAACCTTTCAGCAGAACTCGACGAACGCATGGATAAATTAAAACAACGCGTCGGCATATAAAAAGAACGCAGGGTAATCAACTGATTACTCTGCGTTCTTTTATTTTACATAGCATTCTCCGAACACCCTGTCGTATGTAACAGCATCAAGAAATTCGCTTCTACTTCCGTCATATCCCGCTATACTGTAAATCGGCTTCGTCTCCATATACTCAAGCATCATATTTGTAAACCCGCATTTCGGAAGCCCCGTCTTTTCATAGAGCAAGTGCGGAAGATAGAAGAGTGAAACCTCATCCTCAGGAAGTTTAAGCCTTTCGCGATTTGAGTATAAAATGTATTTCTGGGTATACATATCCTCAGATAACCCTCTCTGCCCGTCAAGCTTTCTGTAAACTCCGCCCTGTGGAGAAAAGAACGGAAAATGGTCTCCCAGAAAAAGCACTATAGTTTCCTCAGGAAAACTCTCAAGCGTCCGGAGAAGCTCGTAAATTGCCTCGGAGGATTTTTCCACTCCACCAAGGTAGTAATCAAGTTCTCCTTCAAACTTCCCGTCAGGAGCAGCATACGGCTGGTGGTTTTGCATAGTCATAGCAAAGATGAACGACGGTGCCGTATCCTCTATAAGCTGTTCCTTTATTTTTTCCACCACCGCTAAGTCGCTTACAAAACTGCGGTAAGTGTCTTTTTCTGTATCAAAAGCATCTTCAAAAATCATATTCGAAAAACCGTAGGACGGGTATATCTCGTTGCGATCGTAAAACGTTTCAATATACGGATGGATGTAGGTCGTGCTGTATCCGTTTTTAAGATATTCCTGTACTATCGTGTTTTGTTTTTCCATACCCTCAAGTCTCGTGTGCGGAGCAGGAAGGTTTGACATTGACATTACAGGAAGTCCAAAAAGAAGCTCAAATTCAGACCTGACCGTATATCCGCCAAAGGTGGGGAGCCTCGTCTTTGAAACCGATGACAAGCCAAGCGCCTCATCATACTTATCATACACTGAACCGAACAAATCTTCATCACTCACGTCTCGAAGGTCTGCAAAAGATTCCGAGAGTATAACTACCACGTTCGGTTTTTTTGCCGCCGCGTTCGCATCCGCTGCCCTTTGGTATTTTTTCATAAGCTCTTGGGAGTAGCCCGTCGGCTCCTCTATCCCCGAACCGGTATACTCTCTCGCATCCTGGATAAAAGAAGCAACAAATCCGTCGTTTTCAAAACGCTCATTCGTGCGCATAAGTGTGAGTGCAGGTTTCGAGTCAAACCCCGAAACCTTATACCCAAAAGACGGAACAAACAGCGTTAGCGTAATAACCACACTTATCCCGAAAGCAAGAAACCTGTGGCCTCTTTTCCCAAAGCGCGGAAACTTTACAAACCAAAGACCTACTATTGCAAGAGCAAGAGCCGCCGCTGCCTTGAACAGATGTACCTCAGGTCTGATCATAGCGAAACCTGTGATTTTTTCAAAATCAGATGCAAAGAGTATATCAGCAAAAGCAAGATGTGAGCCGCTTACATCAAACTTATAAAACTCGACAACAGCAAGAACAAACACAAAAACACCGACCAGTATTGACCCTATCTTCACCGAAGATGTAAGCCAGACCGCCGACATTATTGTAAAAAATATTATAGTTGTACAAAAGAAAATTACACAAGGTTTCCTTGTGATCAGAGAAAACACTTCTGATATGTTGCAAAAATGGATATACTCCGCCAGAAGCACAAGAAAGGCAGAAAAGAAAAACACAGAAATTATTACGGTTGAAAATCCTCTTTTGCTCTTCATAGTTTATCACTCACAAACCCAAATCTTTAATATATACCCTGTATGCACCCTTGCACATCCTCGTTCTTTACAGGTCTTGCGACAAATACTTCATCAAAGCGTAACGCAAGTTTGCCCTTCGCCTCTCTTGCAAGGTTTTTATCTTCAAAAATTCCGAAAACCGCACTCCCGCTTCCCGTCATCATGGCAGCAAGCGCACCGTTATCCATAAGGCTTTTCTTTATTTCAAAAATCTCTCCTACCTCATCGGCAACAACAGGTTCAAACACGTTGTAGAGATTTTGAGAAACGCCCCTGACATCTCCATTTCTTATCGCCTCGAGCATCTGAGATGTGTCCGGATGGCGCGGAATCGGACAGGAGTCAATTTTCTCAAAAACCGCTTTCGTTGATACTCCGCGTTTTGGCTTTGCAATAACGAAATTGCAATCCGCAAGCGAAGTTATCGGTGTAAGCACCTCACCCCTCGCATGCGCAAGAGAGGTTCCGCCCATAAGACAGAACGGTATATCTGCGCCGACAGAAACTCCTATTTCGCAAAGCTCCGCATCCGAAACCCTCGCACCCGTAAGCTCATTAAGAAGTCGCAATACCGCAGCGCCGTCCGCACTGCCGCCCGCCATCCCGGCACTTGACGGAACTCTTTTTTCTACAGCAATATGTATTCCGCCCGGGTTTATCCCCGTCGCAGAGAGAAATGCACGAGAGACCTTGACAACTATATTTCTCTCGTCATTCGGTATATATCGCACATTTGATATAGTTGAAATATCTCCACCGCAACCAATTCTGACGGCAACCGTATCACAAAGCGAGATGCTTTGCATTATCGACTCAAGGTCGTGATATCCGTCGTCACGCAGACCAATAACATCAAGCGTGAGATTTAGTTTGGCATAAGCCTTAGCAAATCCGTATCGCATAACTTTCCTATCTCTTTTTGTATTTTGCAAAGCGCTCTATCTTTATTGCGCGCGCAGGACACATTTCCTGGCAGCAATAACAGCGTATGCATTTTTTGTATCCAATGTGTGCCTTGCCGTCCTCTATCGTTATCGTCGACTCAGGACACGAGCGCATACATTCACCGCAACCAACACACTTCGCGTTTATGACATTCGGGTATGCGGCAAAAAGTCTTTCTATATACGTTCTCAAAGCGCCCGGCAAGATGGCAAGAACAGTTCTCGGCTCGCGGGTATAGGCGGGCTCAAAGCTCGTTCTTACTTCAGAAATGTCTATTCCCTCGCACACAATATCTCCCACAAGTCCACGCGAGCGTGCTATTGTGTGTATGTATGATTTTTCAGGGTCAAGTCCCATAACCTGAAGTCCTGCAAGGTCTGCGGCGTACGGGCTTTTCGAAGTTATTACCGCACCCGCAAACTTCGGCGTTCCTCCGGACGGGCCCGCGCCTTCCATTCCGACTATTCCGTCGATTATCGCAAGATCCGGTCTTACACCCTCACAAAGGTCAACCATCGCTTCGCAAAACGACTTCTTATCAGGGAAGTTCCTGTGCATAGCAGCCTTAAGAAGACCCGGGACCGTACCAAACATATTCTTTACAGCACCGGTATAGTAGGTAAAACCATGTGTTTTAAGCTTTGCTGCAGAGATTATAAATTCTGCCCGCTCTACCGGAGAAATAAGCTTTACCTTATTCAGTTTGACCCCGTGAGGCAAAACCCTTTCAAATGATGAAAGGTCGTAGTTCAGTGTTGCTCCCGTGTCATCGGCAACCTTTTTCATGCCACTCACCACATAAAGTCTCTTGAGAATTTCCTCAGTATAGAGGCCGCCACAACTATCGGCAATCTCAACGGTGCATCCGGCATCAATAAATTCCCTTGCGATTGCATCAACCACCGCAGGGTGAGTTGTTACCGCCTTTTCAGGCGCACTTGTCATAAGAAGATTAACTTTTATAAGCACACGTTTTCCGCCCGCAAGCTCCCTTGCCCCACCGAAAGCCTCAAGTGAATCATGAACGGCGCTTCTTACTTTTTCTGTTTCATACTCATCGCATTTTGCGAGAAATACACGATTTTCCATAACTGAATCAACCCTTCATTAAAGGTTATTTATAAATTCCTCGATTCTCGTGAGAGCCTTTGCAATATTCTGCATCGATGCAGCATAACAGCACCTGACAAAACCCTCACCGCTATCACCAAAAGCATTTCCGGGGATAACCGCAACGCGCTTTTCACGAAGCAGACGCTCGCAGAATTCTTCCGAAGAAAGTCCTGTTTTCTTGATGGACGGGAACATATAAAACGCGCCGTTCGGCATTTCACAATCAAGACCGATTGCATTGAAGCGGTCGCACATAAACCTGCGGCGCTGGTTATATTCTTCCCGCATTTCCGCTATATCCGCATCTCCGTTATTGAGTGCTTCAACTGCCGCAAACTGTGCCATTGTAGGAGCGGACATGATTGCGTACTGGTGGATTCTCGTCATAACTGTAGCTATCTCACGGGGAGCACAGGCATAACCAAGACGCCAGCCCGTCATAGCGTATGACTTTGAAAATCCGTTTACAACGACAGTCCTCTCGCGCATACCGGGAACTTCCGCGATTGAAACGTGTCCACCCACATAGTTGAGTTCTGAATATATCTCATCAGAGATAACAATAAGGTCATGCTTTATTATCACCTCAGAAAGTGCCTCAAGCTCCGCCTTTTCAAGAATTGCACCTGTAGGATTGTTCGGATACGGAAGAACAAGAAGCTTCGTTTTCGGAGTTATCGCTTCCTCGAGCTTTTGAGGAGTGAGCTTGAAATTATCCGAAACATACGTTGGAACGTGCACCGCTACACCGCCCGCAAGCGATGCCATGGGTCCGTAGCAGACAAACGACGGTTCAGGGACGATTACCTCATCGCCCGGATTCAAAAGAGCACGGAAAGCAAGGTCAATAGCCTCACTGCCGCCAACTGTAACGACAACCTCATCCTTTGGTGCATAACTAAGTCCAAACGAGCGATTCATATAGTTTGATATTGCTTCGCGAAGCTCGAGCGTTCCTGCATTCGGTGTGTAGTAGGTATATCCCTTTTCAAGAGAGGCAATACCCGCATCTCTTATATGCCAGGGTGTAACAAAGTCAGGTTCTCCTATTCCAAGCGATATTATATCCTTACCGTCTATCAAATCAAAAAATCTTCGTATGCCCGACGGCTTTATGCCACTTGCACAGGAAGATAGCTTTTTTGTATAATCCATAGTCCATTCCTCTCAAATAAAAGATATCAGAATGCGTATCCTCGCTCCTGGTTCTTTTCTGTATTTGTGTACATTATTCCCTTATCTTTGAATTTTTTAAGAACAAAATGTGTAGCAGTGCCCGTTACGTATTCAAGCGGAGCTATTTTATCCGAAACGAAAGAAGCAACATCGCGGAGCGACTTTCCCTCAACCGAAACGAGAATATCATATCCGCCCGACATAAGATAAACACTCTGCACCTCATCGTATTGACTCATCCGCTCTGCTATGCGCTCAAATCCCTGCCCGCGCTGAGGAAGAACCTTTATCTCAATAAGCGCGCTGACGCCTGTGTTGTCTACCTTTTCCCAGTCAATAAGTGTTTTATATCCGGCGATTATGTCCTTCTCCTCGAGCTCGGAAATAGCCTTCTCTACCTCATCTGCAGAAAGGCCAAGCGATGAAGCTATCTGCTCGGCCGATAACTTCGCATCATTTTCAAGCAATTTAAGAATAGCGTTTGTCAAAATGAACACTTCCTCTCCATTCTAATAATGCAATTATATCAAACATACGTTCCTCTTTCAAGTCTCTTTCGGACAGCATATCCTTCTCACTCTTGAAATTTCGAAACTTTTGATATAAAATGAGTATATACTTTAAGAGGAGGGGTTTTATGAAAAAGAGTTTTCACATATCTTCATTTCATATAACGGTGCTTATCGGCATTCTTGCGATTGCTGTTATCGTTGCCCTTTTTCTTTTGCCTGACATGTCCTCGAAGTCAATAACAACTGTCCCCGAATACCCTCCTGAGCTCAGCACAATAGATACAAACGAATCCCTTATCACAAACGCTCTCGTGATAAACCGCGAAAACGCAAAGTCAATAATCGAAGCTCTGCACCGCCCTTCTGAGTATTACTCCGAAACAGAAAGCGTAATCTCCCATAACGGAGGAAGCTCAACCTTCTTTCGCAAAAAATGGGTCAAGGGCGACTATTCAAGAGTTGATATAATATCGAACTCCGACCGCGCCACTATGCATTACGTTTACACCAAAGAAAAGGTATATATATATTCCCCAAGTAGCCGAACATATTATACAACCGCGAAGGGTGACTTTGACGCAGACTCTACGCAAATGCTCGTCACATACGAAGATATTATAAAAACCCCTGACGATGACATTCTCGATGCAAAACTTGCGACACTTGACGGAAGTTCGTGTATATGGGTCGAGACGAAAAACCAAAGCACCGGAAATACCACACGCTACTGGGTGGCCACCTCAACAGGACTTCTCCTCTATGCCGAGACCGTTGACAGCAACGGGAACACAGTATATACGCTCACAACAAAGAACACTGAGTTATCACCACAAAGTGAAGATATCTTCAAGCTGCCTGACGGAAGTTTTCCGACATAAGATAAATCCCAATATTTAACCAAGTAAAACGCGTTTGCCAATGGCAAACGCGTTTTCTATATCCCGAAGATTACTGCAAGAATGATTATCAGAAGCTTTTCCTCATCCTCGACATCAACAAGAAGCAAAAGCAGGAGAACAAGCGGTAAAATTCCCACCTTATCCACATCAAGCTTTGACAGAAGCTTTGTAAGGCTGAAGGATTTTTTCTCGTCCGGAACGCGCTTTTCTTCCTGCTGCTTCTCTTCATACGGGACTTTTTCGTAGAGCTCCGAAAACATACTTTCGTCACTTTGCATATATTTGTTATACATACATAAACGCTCCTATTTCAAAAACTTTCCGAGAAGTCCACGCGCGACATGAGACAGCTTTACTATCTGTATTGCGCGGTCTATATGATATCCGTCACTTTCCTTAATATAAGGGCGGATTGCACCAAGAAGCCGTATACGTCTATCGTCAGCATTATACTCATGAAGCAATGACATAACGGTGCCCAAAAGCTTAGGGTCAAGATTTCCCGCACCCGAAAGAAGACCGGAAACAGAAAGCGAATCCTTCGAATCTTCCTTTTCCTGCTTCTTATCCTTTGGTTCTTCCCCACCGAACATTTTTACAACATCCATAACCGCACCGAGACTCTCCGGTGAGGACATTATGCTGCCTATAATGTTTTCAAGCTCAGACACATGCTCACTCCCCGACCTTTGAACTCTTACCCGTGATTTCCTCTAAAAGCGCCTTGCCTTCATCGGTCGCAGATATGGAGGCTATAACATCCTCAACGCCACTCTTATCTCCGCTTTTCACCTTTTCCGCAGCTGCCTTAAGACTCTTGCCTCCGTCAGCAAGAAGAGTTTCCAAAACCTTCTTTCCAGAAGGTGACGAAAAGAGCTTCAACACATTTTCAAAGTTTCCTTTTCCACCACCGAATTTTTCCATAATGCTTTTTGCGAATCCTGACATATCCTCCGACATAGCAATACCTCCGTTTTTATTTTATATAATATTCTATTCTGAAGCATTGCAATATGTTCCGTTTTTACAAAAAAAGCATTCTCAAAAATTTTGAGACTGCTTTTTGGCTATTTATTTTTAATCTCTTCTATAAGCTCGCGAAGCTCTGCCTCAGAAAACTCGTACTTTTTATCGCAGAACTGGCAAGCAACCTCAGCTTTTCCGTCCTCCTCGCAAATCGAGGCGAGCTCATCTTTGCCTATTGACATAAGAACTCTTCGCGTTCTTTCGCGCGAGCAGGTGCAACGGTATCCTACCTCTGCATCATCGAGCACCTCAATATCAAAACCTATGAGCGTCTTTTGAAGCATTTCTTCAAGAGTCATTCCCTCGTCAAGACATTCCGTAACAGCTCTTGCCTGCTTTATGCACTCCTCCAAGCGGTCTATCTCATCGTCATAAACCCCAGGGAGAAGCTGAATGATATATCCACCTGCTGCCTTTATACTCCAATCACGGTCGACAAGAACGCCGAGTGCACATACAGACGGAATTTGTTCGCTCGTTGCGAGATATCCGGTAATATCCTCTGCTATCTCACCGCTTACAAGTGTTGTCTGACCGATATACGGTTCCTTCATGCCAAGGTCCTTTATAATGGTAAGGGTACCCGCTTTTCCAACACCGCCCGAAACATCAATTTTTCTGTCACTCTCGCGCACAGGAAGGTCGACCTGCGGATTTTTGCAATACCCCCTTACGTAACCGTAGTTGTCTGAAACTGCAACCATCGTACCTATCGGACCGTCCCCCTCGATCCTGAGCGTAAGCGAATGCTCGTCGCTCTTCATATCGTTTCCAAGTAGCGATGCCGCAATGAGAGTACGACCGAGCGCTGCTGCCGTGAGCGGTGTGAGGTTGTGAAGCTTTACTGCTTCATTCACCATTTCGCGTGCAGAAACTGCGAGTATTTTCACCGCGCCGTCACAAGTTATAGCGCGAATTATTCTGTCTGCCATTTCTTCCTCCGTTAAATTTTATAATACTGAAATCTCAGTTGGGAGTTTTACTATTTGTTATCCGAATAGAAGTTGATAAGGCAACCCGCGAGAATTATATCTCTCTCCTCACGTGTGAGCTTCGGAAGCTTCAACGTAATCTTGGACGCTTCTCCGTTCTTTATGAGACTTGCCTCTACCTGTTCTCCGTCACCGAGAAGCACTTCGCGGATTCCCTCAATATAGATAAGGTCTCCCGCGGAGATTCCTGACTTTGAGGCATCGTCCATAATAAACGGGAGCATCCCCCAGTTAATTACATTTGAACGATAGCGCTTTGTTGCGTACTCCTCTGCAATGTTCGCAACGCCGCCGAGAACTCTCTGACAGGACGCTGCCTGCTCACGAGCAGAACCGTCACCCGGTTTTAAGGCAAATACTGCCGTACCAACAGACGTCTTTGCAGGGTCAATTCCGTCAACGCCGAAAGCGGCAAGTGCGTCTGCCTTTCCGTCACGGCGGGAAAGCTCGGCTTCATAAACCTTCTTTGCGCGACCTACATATTCAGGGTCTTTTCTTGAAAGCGCAAAGGATGCAAGCTTTATCGGGTTTGAACGATACGACGACGTTTCACCTGACGGGATAAGCTCGTCCGTTGTAGTAACAGGGTCGTAAATCGCACTTGCGACAGAGATAAGGAGATTGTCCGTCATACCTATCATCTTCGGCCAGTCCGCAATATTCGGACCGAACTTAAGAGAAGCAGAGGTATCAGGTTTTCCTACACCGTAATAAACTCTGCTCTTGTACGGTGTCGGGTCGTAGCTATACTTTTCATCCTGCGGGTCAGTCGGGATGTCCGAAAGCTCAAATGCAGAAGTGAGCTTTCCGCCATTTAATGCAGTTGCCGCGATTGAACGCGCATCCATAAGTGCAACGTATGAAATCTGACCGTCGCCCGGTTTTGAACCTTCGCGGTTCGGGAAGTTGCGCGTTGCGTGGCGGATTGAGAGTGCGCCGTTTGCAGGGACATCACCTGCACCAAAGCACGGACCGCAGAAGCATGAACGGATGCTTACACCTGCTGCTGTAAGGTCTGCAAGTGTACCGTCACGCATAAGTTCCATCGACATTGGTGAGCTTGCAGGATATACAGAAAGCCAGAATGCATCGTCGCCTGTTGTTGCGCCCTTAAGTATATCACGTACTCGGCGAATGTTCTGGAAAAGACCACCCGAGCAACCGCCGACAAAGCCCTGGTCAACATAGAGCTCACCGTTCTTGATTTTATTAAGAAGCGATACCTTTTTATCGTCAATGCCGAGCATCTCCTTTGCATCGACATCGACCTGGGCAAGAATATCGGAAAGGTTTGACTTAAGCTCAGAAATCCTGAACGCATTGGACGGATGGAACGGAAGTGCAATCATCGGCTCAACCTTTGAAAGGTCTACAACTACCGCCGAGTCATAATACGCACCGTTTTCCGGATGGAGAGGCTTATAATCCTCAGGTCTTCCGTGTGTTGTAAGGAAGTCGCAGACAGTCTTGTCCGTTTCCCAGACAGAAGAAAGACACGACGTCTCTGTTGTCATAACATCAATACCGTTTCTGAAGTCCATACTCAAATTTGCAATGCCGGGGCCTACAAACTCCATAATCTTGTTCTTTACGGCACCGTCACGGAAAACAGCTCCTATAATTGCAATTGCAATATCCTGAGGTCCGACACCTGGGCGCGGAGCACCTTCGAGGTATACACATACTATATCAGGATATGCGATGTTGTACGTCTTTGAAAGAAGCTGACGTGCAAGTTCAGGACCGCCCTCGCCGATAGAAATTGCACCGAGTGCACCGTAACGCGTGTGGCTGTCAGATGCAAGTATCATCTTCCCGCAACCCGCATATCTCTCGCGCATATACTGGTGGATAACTGCCTGATGTGCAGGAACAAACTCACCGCCGTACTTCTTTGCCGCAGAAAGGCCGAAAACATGGTCATCCTCGTTTATTGTTCCTCCAACTGCACAGAGACTGTTGTGACAGTTTGTGAGAACGTACGGAAGCGGGAACTTCTCAAGACCCGATGCACGCGCAGTCTGGATAATACCGACGTATGTAATATCGTGGGATGCCATTGCATCAAACTTTATTTTAAGCGACTCCATATCATCCGAGGTATTGTGCGCCTCAAGGATAGAATATGCCATTGTCTTCTTCTTTGCTTCATTTGGCGGAAGGGCTCCAAGCACGCTTGCATCCTTCATTGAAAGAAGGCAACCGTCCTTTAAGTATACACCGCTCTTTATTACCGAAACCATTTATAACATCCTTTCTCTTTCGAGATTTATATACATTTTTACTTATTCATTATAGACTAAAGAGCGCTTAAAATCAAGGTGGAATTCACCCATACCGGCAAGTAGTTTTTCCGGAAGTTTGTATCCGCCTATTGAAAGTGTCTGAAATTTGAAAACACGGCTTTTCTCCTCCGTTTTTATGCACACAATTTTTCCTGACACATCCATCGTCTCAGGCAAAACACGCGATGCAATATCCACTACCGCATGAAGTTTCCGATTTTCTTTTTCCAAAAGTCTTAAGAGCTCCCCTTTTTTTATTTCTGCAGAGAAGGAGAGCTCTCCGCTGTCAGAAAGCTCAATTTCGAGCTTTGACAGCGGAATCGGTGAGCTCTCGAGAGAAAGCTCGCGCGTGCCCGAGCTCAAAAACACTATTATTCCAACTAAAACAAGTATCAGGATGCCTGCTAAGATTACGATACGTTTTTTCTTATTCATAAATTTTTCCTCCATACACTTTTAGACATTTTTTCCGACTTCTTTGTTGTAGAATATTTCTTGCAAAGGAGGTCGTGACTGTGTGGTAAAAACTATCTATGTCGATGTTCTCTTTGTTATAAACTTTATTATAAATTACCTTATCTTATTCTCATGCTTTCACATACATACCATTTACACAAAGCGATGGAGACTTTTCCTTGGCGCAACATTTTCAGCTCTTTATGGCGTGTTCGCATTTTTTCCGGAGTTTTCTTTTCTTACATCCTTTGTAATTAAGATTATTTCGTGTTTTTGCATATCCTTTATCGCTTTCGGCAGACGCGAAATACTCCGCAACACGCTTTCTTTTCTTGCAATATCTCTCGCCTTTGGCGGAGTTGTTTTTGCCGCATCACTCCTTGACGCAAGCGGGACATTTGAGATTGAAAACGGAATTTATTATATGCACATATCTCTACCCGTGCTTTTCATTTCTACCGCTTCGGCATACATTATCCTCTCTCTTGTTTTTTACAGAAGAGGAAAAAAAGAAAATTGCGAAATCAAGGAAATTGAAATTTCAAACGGCGGTCGTTCGATAAAGCTTCGTGCACTTCGCGATACAGGAAATTCACTTCGCGCACCGAGGACAAACGCACCCGTACTGATATGCGACTACCCGTCTGTCAGAGAGCTGTTTTGCAACGATGCAAAAGCGCTTCTCGACGCTGAAAGCCCGAAAAACTACCCACTGCTCCTCGACAGGCTATCACAGTACGGAAGCTTCGGTCTTCTTCCTTACAAAGCAGTGGGTGTGAGCTTTTCGCTTCTACTCAGCTTTAAGCCCGACAAAATCACCCGTGATAAAGAAATACTCCACGGCGCACTAATCGCCTTTTCAGATTCAGCGATATCCGACGGTGGAGCATATTCTGCTGTTATTTAGGAGGTACCATGAAAATCAAAATCTTTCTTTTAAGACTTCTCGCAAGGCTCAGACTTCTCTCTCCTGCCGCAATTATGTATATTTGCGGAAGCGAGTCACTTCCGCCACCGCTTTCTCAGGAGGAAGAAGAATATCTTATGTCGCGTCTTGAAACCGATTCCGAAAACGTGAAAAGAACTCTTACTGAGCACAATCTCCGTCTTGTTGTATACATCGCAAAGCGGTTTGAAAATACAGGTGTCGGGATCGAGGATCTTATTTCAATCGGAACAATAGGTCTTATAAAAGCGGTAAACACCTATAACCCGGAAAAGAAAATAAAGCTTGCAACCTATGCATCGCGCTGTATAGAAAACGAAATTCTTATGTTTTTAAGAAAGACATCGTCGCAAAAAAACGAGATTTCCTTTGATGAACCACTCAATACCGACTGGGACGGAAATGAGCTGCTGCTCTCCGATATTCTCGGAACTGAACCCGACAGCGTCATCCGCCCGATAGAGGATGAAACAGACCGCGAGCTCCTCGCCCGCGCGCTTTTACACCTCGACGAAAAAGAGCAGCTTATCATAAAAATGCGTTTTGGTCTGTATGGCGAAACCGAGCGCACACAAAAAGAGGTTGCCGACTTACTAGGAATTTCGCAGTCATATATCTCCCGACTCGAAAAGCGGATTATCGGTCGTCTCAAAACGGAAATGCTCAAGTTTTTATGAGCAAATATAACAAAGTTTAACAGTATTAAAAATTCCTCCCAAGGCAATAATGATAACAGTCTATTTGCTTGGGTGTCGCTTCATAGGGAGAACTCGGTTTTGAATCGGCCTTTTCCGCTAAAAGTGCATCAAAAAACCAAGCAATACGTCAGTATTGCTTGATTTTTATTCTTTCTTTTAACGAAATTTTGCTGTTTCAAAACTGCTTCGCACCCTGAAATCATAAGTTTGAGTGCACAACAAGGCAAAAAAGTCCACAATCCTGACGGGTTATGAACTTTTTTAACGCAGTTATGTGCCAAAATCGTGATTTCAGGGCGAATAATCCCTATGAAGTACCACCCTTGGGGAGGGTGTTTTTTTGGTATACGGAAAAGTTGAAATCTGCGGCATAAACACATCAAAACTCGATGTGTTGACAAGCGAGGAAACAAACTCGCTTCTTCGTGAATACAGAAACGGAGATATCTCGGCACGGGACAAGCTCATTTCAGGAAACTTAAGACTCGTTCTCAGCGTTATTCAGCGTTTTTCGAACCGCGGCGAGGCGGTAGACGACCTTTTTCAGGTAGGCTGCGTAGGACTCATCAAGGCAATAGACAACTTTGACATAACTTTGGGGCTCAGACTCTCAACCTATGCAGTACCCATGATTATCGGTGAAATACGAAGATACCTCCGTGACAACAGTGCAATCCGCGTATCACGTTCCATGCGAGATACCGCATATCGCGCGCTTCAGACAAAGGAAAAGCTTATGAACGAAAATCAGCGCGAGCCTACGATTGACGAAATTGCAAAGGCGATGGACGTTAAACCCGAAGAAATTGTCTTCGCTCTCGACGGAATTTCCGAGCCCGTCTCACTCTACGAGCCTGTCTACTCTGACTCAGGCGGAGATACAATTTGCGTTATGGACCAGGTCGGCGACACCAAAAACACAGACGATAGCTGGCTTGAACACATAGCACTCAAAGAGGCAATCGGAAACCTTTCCCCAAGAGAGAGACATATCCTCTCACTCCGCTTCTTCGACGGAAGAACTCAGACCGAGGTCGCAAACGATATCGGAATAAGTCAGGCACAGGTCTCGCGCTTAGAGAAGAGCGCGATTGACAGAATAAAAAAGCAGTTATAAAGAAAGAATCCGATGCAATGCATCGGATTCTTTCTTTATTTCTTTCGTCTTGAAATCACGGCATATATTGAGGTTGCAAGGAGTGCGGTTATGAGCGTTTCCGGAAGCATATATCCTCCGTTATAGAGGATTGAATAGAGCCATACGGGTATGTCCTCGGGCGCATAAACTCCCCAGATGAGAATTCCGCTTAAAAAATGACAGGCGAAGCGGAGAACACACGCGACAACCGTTCCGGACACTATACCCAGAAACTTATTTCCAAACAGCTTTGATATGGGGTTTACAGTGAAAATAACCGTAAACGCCACTACATAATCAAGGAGCACTACGGCAATAAAGTAAAGAAATGTTGCCGTCGGCGGAGCTGTAAAGCCAATCATCATCTGCAGGAGCGAGTATGCAAAGCAGGTGAGCAATCCCCACCGCATATCCTCTATCATTACGCATGCCAGGACAAGCGGGACCATACTTCCGAGTGTCACCGTTCCACCATACGGTGCCTGATAGAGAGGCACGATAGAGAGCACTGCAGCCAGTGCCATCATTACCGCACAAAGTGTAAGCTTCGTCGTTTTTGTTTTTCCAATCATTGTTTCTTCCTCCTTAAAAGATCAGTCGGAAACCGAAAAAAACACGCCCTGCGAAGTTGCAGGGCGTGTCAGAAAACTCTACACGAAAGTTTTTCCTACGTCGGCATTATCCGCATCAGGTTCATGGGTTTCGGTCACATATTGACCGCTCTCAGCCGAGATGAACTCAGCTCCCCTATATGATTGTAAACGTATTATACAACCGTTTTTTTCTTTTGTCAACAAAAACCGTCAAACAATATACATATTGTCCGTGAGATACAGGATAATGAAGATTATCGCAAGATTCAAAAGAGCGAAAATCGGAATAAGTATAGTAAACTTCGGCGTCTGTGTTTTGTGGCGGAAGATTTTCATTCCTGCCCACGCGCCCAACGCGCCAAAAGCCGCAGCAAGTGCAACAAGAGTTTTTTCAGGAATCCTGAATGCTCCTGCCCTTGCCTTGAGTTTGTCAATACCGTAAACTACAAAGACAACAAAATTCCACAAAAGATATGCTGCAAATACTTTCTCAAACACAAAACCACCCCTTATTTCATCTTTTTAAGTACATCTTCAAAATAGCCCGGAAGTTCGGACTCAAAATGCATTACCTCACCCGTTCTCGGGTGAACAAAGGTTATGTTTTTTGAGTGGAGGCACTGTCCCGAAAGCCCAAGCTTATCACGTGCTCCGTATATACTGTCCCCAACCACGGGATGCCCTATATGCGACATATGAACGCGAATCTGGTGCGTTCTCCCCGTTTCGAGAAGGCAGGAGGCATAAGTGAAGCCCGAAAACCTCGCAAGTACCTTATAATGCGTACGTGCATCCCTTGAATTCTGTTCAGTTACCGCCATACGTTTGCGGTCAGTCTTATGTCGGCCGATCGGCGCATCGATTGTGCCCTCGTCCTCGCGCAAGTTTCCTATCACCACCGTATGGTATTCGCGACGTACCGTGTGGTCTTTAATCTGCTCGGCGAGATGATTATGGGCAAGGTCGTTCTTTGCAACAAGCATAAGGCCTGAGGTATCCTTATCAAGCCTATGTACGATACCCGGTCGGAGAACTCCGTTTATCGCAGAAAGCTCCGCTCCACAATGATGCATAAGCGCATTTACAAGGGTTCCGCTCCAATTACCCGCCGCAGGGTGAACAACCATACCGCGTGCTTTGTTTACGACTATAAGGTCACTATCCTCATATACGATATCAAGAGGTATGTCCTCGGGGACGATTTCCGCTTCCTTTACCTCCGGAAGTTCTACCTCTATCACATCGTTTTCTTCCACCTTATAGTTCTTTTTATGCGACGAAACGCCGCCGCCATCAATGATGGAGGCTGCGGCGTTTCGCGAAATGTTCAGTTTTTGTGATATGAATACGTCAAGCCTTGTGCCAATGTCCTGGGCCTGTACCGTAAGGCATATTTTACTCATCCTTTTTTTCTGCCTTTTCACAAAAGAATATTATGTAGATAAAGAGAAGCACTGCTCCCACCGTCACAAAAATATCTGCGACGTTGAATATGGGAAAGTTTATAAGCGTGAAGTTGAACATATCAACAACATAACCGCTAAAGATTCTGTCGATAAGGTTACCCACCGCACCCGATAGCACCAGTGCAAGTGACCACGAAAACAGCCTCGAGGTTACCTTTTTTGACAAAAGCATATACACGAGAAAAGCGGCCACTATAATCGGGATGACTATAAGGAAAAGTCTGTTGCCCTCAAGAATCGAAAACCCCGCGCCCGTATTCTCAGCATAAGTCAGGTGAAATACGCCTCGTATTATCGGAAAATCGCGTATCGGCACAAGATACTTTACCGCAAGGGCTTTTGTTACCCGGTCAAGCACTATCCCGAAAATAACGGTTATAAACTGAAGTACTTTAAGTTTAGTGCTTCTCATTACAGTCCCTTAACAACCTTGGTGCAACGCGGGCAAAGCTCAGGATGCTCTGCATCACGCCCTGCCTCTGTTGAGAAGGTCCAGCAACGCGGACACTTTACTCCTCCTGCCTTTGAAATCTTTACCGTGATGTTTTCAAGCTCACTTCCGAGTGAGTCATCCTTTACAAGGTTTACATCAGATACGATAAAGAGCTTTGCAAGTTCGGGAATAGCCGCGATGAAGCCATACATTTCGCCGCCTGCAGAAATCTCGACTGCAGCCTCTAAGCTCTTGCCGATTTCGCGTGCTGCTCTTGCCTCTTCAAGCGAGCGGTTTACTGTATCGCGAAGAGCGATAATCCTATCCCACTTCTTCTCAAGGTCAAGATTGCGAACACTTTCGTCCACCTTCGGCATATCGTTGAGTGCCGCATTTTCAAGACGGACTCCGCTATGGTGCGGCATTGCCTTCCAGATTTCGTCACTTGTGAAAGAGAGAATCGGTGAAATGAGACGTACAAGACCGTCAAGTATGTTGTAAATAACAGTCTGTGCGCCACGACGCGAATCGCTTTCTGCACCGTCACAGTAGAGTCTGTCCTTGATGATGTCAAGATAGAAGTTTGACATATCTACAACGCAGAAGTTGTGGATAGCGTGAACTACTGTATAGAACTCATACTTGTCATACGCCTCTAAACAACGTGCGACGAGAGTATTAAGGCGTGAAAGCGCCCACTTATCCATCTCACAAAGTGAATCGTATGAAACGCATTTATCTGGATTAAAGCCGTCGAGGTTTCCAAGAATATATCTTGAAGTGTTACGGATTTTGAGATATGTATCTGAGAGCTGCTTGAATATTGCATCTGAACAACGCATATCCTGACGGTAATCTGCAGATGCCGCCCAGAGACGCAATACGTCAGCACCGTACTTTTCGATAATCTCTTCAGGTGCTACACCGTTGCCGAGAGACTTGTGCATTGCCTTCCCCTCGCCGTCAACTGTCCAGCCGTGAGTGAGTACCTGGCGGTACGGAGCCTCGCCGCGAAGTGCGACAGCCGTGAGGATTGAGGACTGGAACCAACCGCGGTACTGGTCTGCACCTTCAAGATAGAGGTCTGCCGGCCAGCATCCCGGAGAATCGAGCTCCATAGATGCGATGTGTGTTGAACCGGAATCGAACCAACCGTCGAGAGTGTCGGTCTCCTTTGAGAAGTGTACGCCACCGCAATGCGGACATACATATCCCTCAGGCATGAGTTCCTTGACGTCAAGCTCAAACCATGAGTTTGAACCTTTTTCGCCAAACAGCTTTGAAACCTTTTCTATTGTTGCATCGTCACAAATCGGTTTTCCGCAGTCCTCGCAATAGAACACGGGAATCGGAAGACCCCAATGACGCTGACGTGAAATACACCAGTCTGCACGCTCGCGAACCATGGATGTAATGCGGTCATAACCCCACTCAGGGAGCCACTGTACCTTTTCGCAAGCCTTTATTGTTTCGTCCTTAAACGCATCAACCGAGCAGAACCACTGGTCAGTTGCACGGAAGATAATCGGACCCTTACATCTCCAGCAATGGGGATAGCTGTGAACAACATCCTCGGATGCAAAGAGTGCACCTGACGCCTTCATATCTTCAAGGATAACAGGGTTTGACTCATCTGTTGTCATACCTGCATATTTTCCTGCATAGTCAGTGTGGCGTCCGCTATTGTCAACAGGAACAACCATTTCCATACCATATCTGCGGCAGGTCTGATAGTCGTCTGCACCAAAGCCAGGAGCAGTATGGACGCAACCTGTACCCGAATCCATAGTTACATAGTCTGCAAGAAGAAGTCTTGAGGTCTTGGGAAGGAACGGGTGGTCTGCGAGCATATTTTCAAAGAAGTTACCCGGATGGTGGTCTAAAACTTCAAAGCTGTCAAAACCGCCAATTTTCATAACCCTGCTTACAAGAGCCTCTGCCATAATGTAATTCTCACCATTGGGTGCTTTTGCAATCACATATTCTTCAGACGGATTCATCGCTATTGCGAGGTTTCCGGGAAGTGTCCAGATAGTTGTTGTCCAAATTACGAAATATGTATTTTTAAGGTCGATGCCGGAAAGCTTTCCGAGATCATCATTTACCTTGAACTTTACATAGACAGTTGTACATGGATCGTCCTTGTACTCAATCTCAGCCTCAGCAAGAGCTGTTTCATCCTTCGGGCACCAGTAAACAGGCTTTAAGCCCTTGTAGATATAGCCCTTCTTATACATTTCACCGAAGATTTTGACTTCCTCTGCCTCAAACTTCGGGTCCATTGTGAGATAAGGACGGCTCCAATCGCCTATTGCACCAAGTCTCTTGAACTGATTTCTCTGTACGTCAACAAAATCCGCTGCAAATTCCTTACATGCGTTTCTGAATTCAGGAATTGCCATATGCTTATGATTTAAGTTATTCTTCTTGATGATAGCAGATTCTATCGGCATACCGTGGTTATCCCAGCCCGGAGTAAACGGAGCCTTGAAGCCCGCCATATTCTTATATCTGACAATAAAGTCCTTAAGGCACTTGTTCATAGCAGTACCCATATGGATGCTGCCGTTTGAGAACGGAGGGCCATCGTGCAAAATAAACGGAGGTCTACCTTCGTTTTTCTCCATAATCATTTCGTAGAGATTGTCATTCTCCCATGCCGCGAGCATATCCGGCTCACGCTTCGGAAGACCCGCACGCATTGGAAACTCGGTCTTCGGCAGATTTATTGTACTGTTGTAATCCTGAGACATTATAAATAACTCCCTTTTTGTATATCTTTCGTCTGTATTTTACTAGTCGTTTTTGATGTCGTAGTCAGCTCCGAACTTGAGATTCTCATACGAAGGCATTGAACGGCGTTTCGGCTTCTCTGCTTCCTTCTCAAGGGCATTCATTTCTTCCTCTGTCGGAATCTTGCTATCTATCGGAATAGTGTCTGACTCTTCTTTCTTCGGCTCGTTCTCAACAACCGAGCCTCCAAGGGCTTCCGCAACCTTTGCTGCGAGCTCCTCATCCTCAAGCCTTACCTTTTCTTCGAGAGACTTTGAAATCTCATCGAGAGTGTCAGCCATCGGCTCAGGCTCCACATCTGCCGCCACGGGTATCGGAGCAACCTCATCACGGAGCTCCAAGAACTTTGTGCGCTCAGCCTCGAAGAGCTTTGCAAGGTTATCAATAAAGCTTGCGGTCTCTTCCTTTGCAATACGGAGCTTGTTTTCTTCTGCCTCAACCTGGGCAGTAAGTGACTGAATCTGCCTCTTTGCATCATTTGATGCGGTATTGAGCATATCCTTGCACTTCACCTCAGCATCAGCAATCATGTCGTTTGCCATATTCTGCGCAGTTATCAATGCTTTGCGCATTGCCTCATCAACGCTTCTGTAATCCTCAACGGTATCAGCAAGAACCTTCAGCTTTTTCTTGAGCATTGTGTTTTCCTTGAAAAGCGTTGAATAATCCTCGCAGATTGTTTTCATCGCACGGTCAACATCACCCATATCATAGCCGCCGAAGACCGCCTTGTCAAACTTAATATCTTTCAATTCATTAGGAGTACGCATATCCCCGTCACCTCAAAAATTTATATATATAAAATTATCATACGCAAAACATCTACCAGCAAATACGCGACGAGGACCGAAAAATCCAACGGTAAGTCACGAAGTGCCGGAATCTTGTGCAGCACCGCTCTTATCGGTGCAAGAACCGGCTCAGTTATTGAATAAATAAACGAACCAAAGGAAGACATTTGCGCGGAAGGAATCCATGAAATAATAACACGAACAATAAACAGAAGCTCAAATATCCTCAAAAATGTGAGGATAAACCTCTGCAAAATAAGAACTATCATATTTTCCTACCTTTCTAAACCTGTGCAGGTTTTAGAAACAAAGACCGCTGCTTTCAAGCTCGTCAATAAGGTCGCCCTTAAGGTCTACGTTGTAAGGAGTGATGATATATGTGTTGTTTGCAACACGCTTTATCTGACCGTCGTTTGTATATGCAACACCGCTCAAGAAATCGAGAATACGGCGAGCTGCATCCTTGTTTGTAGACTCAAGGTTAAGAACAACTGTACGTTTTTCCTTGAGGTGGTCTGCAATCTCCGTTGCATTTTCATAAATCTCAGGCTTTACAAGAACGACCTGAAGCTGTGTTGTTGTATGGATATTGACAACACGGTCATCACGTTTTGAAGAAATTGCAGATGCACTCTTTTTTGCACGCGGTGTCTCGGGAACGAATTCCTCAAACTCTTCCTCGTCGTCTTCTTCCACTTTTGCCCATTCCTTAAACTTTTCCATGAATCCCATAATAGTAGCCTCCTAAAATTTAATACTGGCGTGCACCGAAAATGCCCGTTCCTACGCGAATCATATTCGCGCCACAAAGAATTGCATTCCGGTAGTCTCCGCTCATGCCCATAGACAAAAACTCCATACTAATATTATCGTATTTTTTTGCTTCAATGTCAACAAATAATTGCTTCATTTTCAAAAAAAAGCTTTTTTGAAGCGCCTCATCGGTACAAATCGGCGGAATTGTCATAAGACCGCGAACCCGAACTCCCGGAAGAGATGAAACTTCGCGGCAAAGTTCATGTACATTCTCAATGCTTGTCCCGCTTTTTGACTCTTCTTCTCCTACGTTTACTTCTATCAATATATCCTGCACAATCCCCTGCTTGCCTGCGCATTTTGATATCTCGCGTGCGAGCTTTAAGGAGTTTACGGACTGGATGAGATCGACCTTTCCTACAAGGTATTTCACTTTATTGGTCTGCAAAGTTCCGATAAAGTGCAACGGTGCGCCGTTGTATGCGCCTTGTTCATACTTTTCAAGCAGCTCCTGTACGCGATTTTCTCCACAGGCGTCAATTCCCGCCTCTATCGCCTCGCGTACTCTTCCACTATCGTTCATCTTTGTTGCAGCAACAAAAACTATGTCCTTGCCGCTTCTTCCGGAAAGGCGTGCCGCTTCCTCTATTTCCTTACGGATTGCGGCTATATTTTCTGCTATCCCCTGCATATCAAAACCTCTATTTGATGATTTTTTTGTTCTCGAGATTCTTTGCCGACACAACTATTTCGTCATACAAAAGAAGCGACTTCGTATCGTCAGCATCGTATTTTGCTACATAATAGCTGTCCTTTTCAAAAACAATCTCAATCTTCTTGAACTTTACCTGAGAATCAATAAGGCAGTATACTCCGTTCTCTCCATTCTCGTTTACCCGAAGTGCCTCGCGCGGGACCTTGAGCCCCTTATACGTCTTCACGACCGCGTTTGCGACAATTCTTCTTGTCTTTGTAAAATCAGAAATATGCGTTGTGCAGGAAAAAACGACAAGCACGCGACCGTTCTCGGGCTCACTTATGCGCTCAACCTTTCCCTCAACCTCAGGAAGTGCTTTGTCCTCAAATTTAAGACGCATCGAAGAGCCTTTTTTCATTCTCTTTGCACTCTGCTCATCTACCGTCGCCGCAAAATACCATTTGTTTGTGGATATAAGCTTTCCTACATACTCTTTATCCGGGACTGCAAAGTCTGCACATTTCTCCTCGAAAGCAAGTGGTGTTGCTTCATTTATGAAGGTAGGTGTCAGGACGTTTTCATAGCCGTCAGAATACTGTGAAAAGTAGCCTGATGCAGAGGAATAAATCCTTTTGAGTATTGACCTTTTTGCGCTGAGCTTTTCCTTTTCTTTCTTCAGCTCATCAATTACGGAGAGAAGCTCCTCCTTGTCGCGATATATGTATTCCCTTACAAGAGTCTGCATCTTGAACTCTTCAGAAAGCTCTTCCGTATGGTCAGAGAAACCTTCCTGGACCATTGTATGCAGAGCTATTGCCGCATCAGAGATTTTGTTGTTTGCATTCTCTATATCATAAGTTTCGCCGCTCTGGGAATAGAGCTTTGTCATTCTCTCTATCTGCTCGGTGAGTTCAGACATACGTCGGTTATTTTCAGCAGAGCTTGCATCTTTATAAACAACCGCCACAGTACTTCCGCTTGACACCTTTTCCCCTTCGTGCACGCTTATCTCCAGAACTCCCGAATTCACTGAGGTTGAGATTACCTTCTCGTCACGCAAAACTACACCGTCAAGTCTTACAACATCATCGACCTCGGTGTACGAAGCGCCCACCGTGGAAACGGGGTTGTACAGGGCGCGATATGCCTGATACCCTATGTATGCACATAAGAACAGTCCCAAAACAACTGTTATTATCTTTGAGATTGTATTTTCCTTTTTCATCTTTTGTTTCGGGACTCTCTGACATCTTAAAGCTCAGATGTCTCCTCCCTCAAAACCTCCTCTTCCGAGATTTCGAAAAACCTTATTGTCTTTGACGGAACAACAGTTGATATTGCATGCTTGTAGATAAGCTGCTGTCTGCCCTCACTTACTATGATAACGGTAAAACAGTCAAAGCCGTATACTGTGCCTTTGAGTTGAAAGCCGTTAGTGAGAAAAACTGTTACGCTTATTCCCTCTTTTCTTGCCTTGTTGAGGAAAACGTCCTGCAATCCTGCTGTTTTTGTCATAATGAATCACACTCTTTCTATAGTTTTCTATAGATTATACACCAGTAAAAGAGATGAAATTCATCGAATTCTGTAATAAATCTTCTATATCCTTCGTTTTATCAACTGAAAGCCAGTTTATCCGCTCATTTCGGCGAAACCACGTCATCTGACGTTTTGCATATCTTCGTGACGCTGTTTTGATTTCTTCAACTGCAGCCTCAAGCGTACATTCCCCGCGAAAATATGAAACGAGCTCCTTGTACCCTATCGCCTGCATCGATGTTGCATCCGGAGAAATACCGCTGTCAAGAAGTGCTTTCACCTCATCCAAAAGCCCGTCCAAGAGCATTTTATCCACACGCTCGTTTATCCTCATATAGAGACGGTCGCGGTTTTCAAACATTAGTCCTATATACGTTGCATCATATCTCGGTGGGTTTGACTTCGTTTCCTCGTCGTGCTGGGAAATCGTCTTTCCTGTTGCTTTATATACCTCAAGCGCTCGAATGACACGCTTCACATTGTTTTTGTGTATCTCCTCTGCTCTTTTTGAGTCAGCCTGCTTTAACATATCATGAAGAAACTCCGCACCGTGCTTTTCATATATTTCCCAAAGCTCGCGACGATAAGTTTCGTCCTCTTCAAAGGTTGCAAACTCTGTTCCCTTTACAAGAGAATCGATATAAAGCCCCGTTCCGCCGACGATTATCGGTGTCTTTCCTCGGAAAAGAATATCCTCAACACACGCACCGGCATCTTCCACATAACGCGCAGCGGAATAGTTTTCAGTCGGACTCATAACAGAGAGCATATGATGCGGAACTCCCTCCCGCTCATCGCTTGTCGGTTTTGCCGTTCCGATATCCATTCCTTTATATATCTGCATTGAATCGCCCGAGACTATCTCGCCTGAAAGTGCCTTCGCAAGAGCTATTGAAAGCGCAGTCTTTCCCGATGCGGTAGGCCCAACTATGCAGATTACCTTATTTTTTTGCATATACCACCTATACTATTCTCTTGAATTTTTTCTCGAGCTCACTCTTTGAATACTCTATCATAACAGGTCTGCCGTGAGGACAGAAACGTATATCGTCCTCAAAAAGCACACGCTCGGCTATTGCGAGGAGTTCCTCGGGTGCATTTTTCTGTCCGGCCTTTATTGCCGCCTTGCACGCAACGGAGTACATTGTTTCTGAAAGAATATCGGGTCTTCTTGTCCTTGCGCCGCTCTTTAATGTTTCTGCAATGTCTTCAAGGACAGCTATAGCATCACTTACATCTATACCATCGGGAATTGCGGAAACAGCAACGCTTCCGTCCCCGAACTCATCTACCTCAAAGCCTATTTTTTCTATTTCTTCGCGGTTTTCAATAATTGCAGCAGCAACTGATTTGTCGAGGTCGATTACCTCAGGAGCAAGAAGCATCTGCGACGACGGCGTTCCTACGGTCTTCTGTAGCTTTTCAAATATAATACGCTCATGAGCTGCGTGCTTGTCAATGAATACTACCGAATCACCGTACTCAACTATTATATAGGTGTTCATCGCCTCACCGATAAGACGAAGCGGTTTTGTTTGCGGTGATTTTTCGTCCTTTTCTTCAGGCACGACATACGTCTCTTCGGGTTTTAAGACAGAGGCAAGAGCTTCCTTCTTTTCAGGAGAAATCCCAAGGTCGTACTCTGCCATGTGCGTTGACCTTAAAACTGTGCGCTCAGACTCTTGCTTTTCCACCTTCGGAAGCTCGGGTATTATACCCTCTGAGGGCGGTATTTCCTCACTCATCGGCTCAAGCTTTATTGGTGATACCTTAAACTCAAGCTTCGGCGGTGTCATATCTATCTTGACCTGGTTTTTTGTTACGTTGTCGTACGGTGCAGGCTTAAGTACAGGCGGTGGAGGCGGAGTTTTTTCCTCTTTTTTCGAAAGTGCCGATTTCACACTGAAATAAACAACGTCAAAAACATCCCTCTCCCGGGCAAACTTAATCTCTGTTTTTGCAGGGTGAACATTTACGTCAACCTGTGTGTGCGGAACCTCAATCATGATAACACAAGTAGGAAATCTGCCCTTCATAAGCAATTCCTTATATGCGTTGTCAAGTGCCACGGAAAGCATTTTTGATTTTATAGCACGGCCGTTTACAAAAAAGAACTGAAGACCGCGATTCCCTCTTGCTGCCTGCGGAGTGCAGGTAAAGCCGCGGACTGACATTCCCTTTTCGTGTAAAAGCACCTCGTGCATATTGTTCGCAAAATCGCGACCAAAGAGTGCATACATTGTGTTTTTGAGCACTCCGTCTCCCGGTGTATGGAGAACATCCTTACCGTCGCGGATGAACTTTATCGCAATCTCGGGATGTGAAAGCGCCGTTGCTTTTATGACGTTTTCCACATAAGCCGCCTCTGTTGCGTCCTTTTTGAGAAAGCGCATACGCGCAGGAGTATTATAAAAAAGCTCACGCACAATTATGGTTGTCCCGTCAGGACATCCCGAATCGCTCTCGCGGACTACGCTTCCTGCCTCAACATGGAGTGCACACCCCATCTCAGCGTTTCTCGGCTTTGTGATAAGGTCGATCTTAGAAACTGCAGATATCGCCGCAAGTGCCTCTCCGCGGAAACCGAGAGTACTTATTCCTTCAAGGTCACAAGCGTTTGAAATTTTGCTTGTAGCATGTCTTAAGAATGAGGTCTTTGCATCCTCAAGCGACATTCCGCATCCGTCATCAGTTACGCGGATGTACGCAACGCCACCGCTCTGTATCTCTACATTCACAGAGCTCGCCTTTGCGTCTATTGAGTTTTCCAAAAGCTCTTTAACAACAGAAGCAGGGTTTTCTACAACCTCGCCTGCCGCAATCATATTTGCAACGTGTCTGTCAAGTACGTTTATAACGCCCACGAAAATCAACTCCTTTACAGTTGTTTTGAGCTGTTATTCTGCATCACGCGCCCTCTTTGCAAGTTCAAACAGTACAGAAAGCGCCTCAAGCGGAGAGAGTGTGTTTACATCCATGTGCGAAAGCTCGCCTATTATCGCATCACCCTCGTGGCTTCTCTTTTTTTCTTCGGGGATTATGAACTCCGCCTTCGAAATCGGAGCTTCACTCTCGAGATTCTCAAGTATCTCCTTTGCCCTTAAGATTACCGTATCGGGAATACCTGCAAGACGGGCGACCTCTATACCGTAGCTGTCGTCCGCGCTTCCTCGCACAATCTTGCGAAGGAAGGTAATGTCAAAGCCGTGCTTTTTGACGGCGATGTTGTAGTTTTTTATACCGTCAAGCTTCCCCTCAAGCTCTGTAAGCTCGTGGTAGTGCGTTGCAAAGAGAGTCTTTGCACCGATACATTTCTTGTCAGAAACGTACTCTATTACAGAACGCGCAATCGCCATACCGTCAAATGTGGAGGTGCCGCGACCTATCTCATCAAGGATTATGAGGCTCTTTTTTGTGGCCTTCTTTATAATCTCGGAAACCTCGTTCATCTCTACCATAAACGTGGACTGTCCCGAAGCGAGGTCGTCAGACGCGCCGATTCGCGTGAATATCCTGTCGACAACACCGATTTCCGCACTCTTTGCAGGGACAAATGAACCCATCTGAGCCATAAGTGTTATCAGCGCGACCTGGCGCATAAAGGTTGACTTACCTGCCATATTCGGGCCCGTTATAATAGCCATACGATTGTCACCGCAGTCAAGCAGTGCATCATTTGGCACAAAGAGGCAGTCTTTCATAACACGTTCAACAACGGGGTGTCTGCCGTCCTTGATAGTAATCTTTGAACCCGTATTTACCTTCGGTTTATGGTAGCCGTAATGGGAAGCAACGCTTGCAAAGTTTGTTATAACGTCAAGCTTTGCAATAGCTGCCGAGGTTTCCTGGATGCGCTCTACATTTTCTGCGACTTTCTCGCAAAGTGCCTTGAAAAGTTCAGTTTCAAGTCTGCACACTCTTTCCTGTGCACCGAGTATCTGACTTTCAAGGTCCTTGAGCTCATCTGTGATAAAGCGTTCACCTGTAGTCAGCGTCTGTTTTCTTATGTAGTAGTCTGGAACTTCATCGAGATTCGAGTTTGTAACCTCTATATAATATCCAAAGACCTTGTTGTATCCTATCTTGAGGTTTTTTATACCCGTCTTTTCTTTTTCTCTTGCGGTAATCTTTGCGATATATTCCTTGCCATTTGTGAGGATGTCGCGTAGTCTGTCAATCTCCTCATTATATCCCGTTCTGAAGATTTTGCCCTCGCGAATAGAGTTTGGAGCCTCCTCATCTATCGCATCGTTTATAAGTTTATATAAATCAGAAAGCTCATCAAGTTCACTGTTTATTCCGTCGAGAAGCGGTGTGGATACTTCGCGAAGCTTCTCCTTCACGGCAGGTATCTCAAAGAAGGTATTTGCCATTGCCGTAAGGTCACGACCGTTGGCAACGCCATATACAACTTTACCGAGGAGTCTTTCAATATCACGCATACAGCGAAGCTTTTCTATGATTTCCTCGCGTGTTATCGGATAATCAACAAAGGCCTCAACTGCATCAAGGCGCTCGTTTATCGCCCTGACATCCATAAGCGGTTTCTCAAGCCATGAACGTAAAAGTCGTCCGCCCATGGACGTTTTTGTCTTATCTATCGCCCAGAGGAAAGAGCCGCGCTTTTCCTTTGCACGCATCGTCTCGCAAAGCTCAAGGTTGCGCCTTGCAGTTTCGTCAACGAGCATATACTCATCTCTCGAGTACATATTAACCCGTCTTATATGTGAGAGATTTGTCTTTTGGGTCTCGTGGATGTATGAGAGAAGACCGCCCACAGCGTTTACTGTCAGTGAGTTTTCTAAAAATCCGAGCTTTCCTGTATCCTCTGTCGCAAAATGCTCCTCTATTGCTTTTTCTGCGTTTTCAGAAAGGAATATCTCTCCCCTCTTCTGGACCATTATACCGAGGTTCTTACGCATATAATCACAGGTAAAGCTATCCTCAAAAAAGTCGCCGTTCACAACTGCTTCGGCAGGAGAGAATTTAGTTATCTCGCAAAGTATCTGGTCTGAGATATCCTTTCCCGAAAGCTCACAGCAAGATGCCTCACCCGTCGAAATATCTATAAAGCATATTCCGGCGCTCTCGCCTTCAAGATAAATGCCCGCGATGTAGTTGTTGCGCCGATCCTCAAGCATCGTATTTTCTATTACTGTTCCCGGGGTGACAATGCGTACAATATCGCGTTCTACAAGCTTTTTGCCCTTTGTCGGTTCCTCTGTCTGCTCGCATATTGCCACCTTATATCCCTTTGCTATAAGACGCGCAATATACGCCTCGCAGGAGTGGTACGGCACTCCGCACATAGGCGCACGCTCAGGAAGACCGCACTCCTTACCCGTGAGAGTGAGTTCAAGTTCCTGTGATACAAGCTTTGCATCATCAAAGAACATCTCGTAGAAATCACCAAGACGGAAAAAGAGAATGCTGTCCTTATTCTGCTCTTTAATTTTCAGATATTGAAGCATCATCGGAGAATAACTTTCCATTGTTTTAACTCCTGTTCATTATCGCTGTTCAAGTTCACCATACATTCCCCATTTTGAGGAATTATCAATTCTCGCTCTTGCAAAAGTGCCGACAAGAGAAGCCGCACCCTTTACATATATCGGGCGGTTGCCGTCCGTTCTCGCGACAAGATTATACTCGCCCTGGTCCTGCACAACGCCCTCAATGAGTACGTCTGCAACTGTGCCGAGTAAAAGCTTACTCTTCTCGGCTGTGATACTGTCGTGCAAATCAAAAAGTCTCTGGAATCGTGCCACCTTCTCGCTTCTCGGAGTCGGGTCCTCCATCTCAGCGGCAGGTGTGCCGCCCCTCTTTGAATATATAAATACGAAAAGTCCGTCAAATCCGATTTCACGAACCAAGTTCATCGTACCTTCAAAATCCTCTTCCGTCTCACCTGGAAAACCGACGATAACGTCGCTCGTGACGGAAATGCCCGGCATCTTCTCCCTTGCGTACTCCACAAGCTTTTTGTATCCGGCGCTGTCGTAACGGCGGTTCATAAGTTCAAGGATTCTGTCACTTCCTGACTGAAACGGGAGATGTATATGCTTTGCGACCTTTTCGCATTTTGCCATAACGTCAAAAAGACGCGGTGTCGCATCCTTCGGATGACTTGTCATAAATCTTATCCTGAAATCACCTGGGATATCGTTTATCATTTCAAGAAGACGCGCAAAGTCGATATCGCAGTCAAGATCGCGACCGTAGGAGTTTACGTTCTGACCGAGAAGCGTAACGTCACGGCATCCCTCGCTAATTAACTTTCTTATTTCTGCAAGTATTTTTTCCGGATCCCTCGAACGCTCGCGACCGCGGACGTATGGAACAATACAGTACGTGCAGAAGTTGTTGCAGCCGTACATTATGGAAAGCCATGCCTTGGTTTTGTCCTTTCGAAGTACGGGAAGACCCTCTGCAATTACACCGTCGGATTGCTCTGTATCAAAAACTCTTTTCTTTTCCGTCATCGCGCGGTACAAAAGCTCAGGAAAGCGCGGAAGCGCGTGTACTCCAAACACCATATCGACGTGACGGAAGCTTCTTTTCAGCTTTTCCGCCATTGCCGGCTGCTGTACCATGCAACCGCAAACTGCGATTATGCAGTCATGCTTTCTCTTCACGTGGACAAGTGCGCCCACATTTCCGAGTACCCTCTGCTCCGCATGCTCACGCACGGCACAGGAGTTTATAACAATAACATCGGCTATACTTTCGTCATCTGTCTGGATGTATCCCATTTCCTGCAAAATACCGCGGATAATCTCGCTGTCCGCCTCGTTCTGCTGACATCCGTATGTATCGACAAACGCATAGAGCGTTTTACCGTTATTCATCTCTGCCACCGCATGGATGTATTCCTGCTGGCGACATATCATTTCTTCTGGAATTTCTCGTGTTTTCATATCGTGGTATCGTACATAAGCGCAGCACCCGTTGCCGTTGCATACTCTGAATGCTCGGGGATTATGAACTTCACCCCGTGAAGCGCTTCTACTCCTTTGAAAATATTTTCGGCCTGCGGCACGTTTGTGAGGTTTCCAGTCAGAACAATGTTCTTTGTGTTTGCGTTCTTTGCAGAAAATGCCGCCATAACACCGATGGTCTGGAAAACCATATTGATTATACCGAGGGCAAGGTCACCGTTTGTCGCAAGGTCTGAAATTTTACCGAAGTTAGATGCTGTTATCGCTGCGGCAAGTGTTTCTATCTCCTCGCGGCTTATATCACGGATGTGGAGATCGACATTGTCAAGATTTCCCGTCTTTGCGGTTTCTATGATATCGTCAAAATGGCGCACGTTAAACATACGGTCAGAAAGTCCGATAAGAGTTCCTCCACCTATTCCCGTTCCGCCCATGTGATAGATATTATCCTTGGTTGCGCTTACAAACGCCGTTCCTGTTCCCATGCTGACAACCACTGCAGAATCGAGATTGCTGAGAAAGAGTCCTCCTCGGCCTACTGCGCGGAACTCCTCTATCCTGTGAGTCTCAACACCGAAGATTTCCTTCTGTGTTTCATCCGAGCCTACGCCTGTTATCATAACGCTCAAAACATCTGAAAGAGAGAGCTTGTTCTCACTTAAAAATTTACCGAAAGCACCGTAAAGCGATGCGCGTGGGTCACTCGCCTTTACAAGCATAGGTGAGAAAATTTTGCCGTTGCGATAGCCTATGATTTTCGTCGTACTTCCGCCTATATCAATACCGAGCACGCATTTCATTACTGCCACCTCCAAGTTGCTTCAAATACATATAAATAATCATTATATATTATATCATAATATTCGTTAAATTCAAAGCTTTTTTACCCTGAAAGGACAAAAAAATCCCGCAATGCGTTGCATTGCGGGATTTGATTTTACACATTAGCCAAGACGTGACTTGAGACCCTCGAGCTGATTGTACATTTCCTTCGGCATTCTGTTGCCAACGCTCTGAATCTTTGCATAGAACTCTTCGAGATTCTTTGCATCTTCCTTCCAGAGGTCTGCATCTACTGAGAGGATATCCTTGAGGATGTCGAGAGTTACCTCGTCCTCAATGCCCTCGCGGTTGATGTCCTCTGCCTTCGGAACATAACCGATAGCAGTCCCCTCTGCGCCGATTTCATCGTCGCAACGCTTGAGAATCCACTCAAGAACACGGAGGTTATCACCGAATCCCGGCCAGAGGAACTTGCCGTTGGAGTCAGTTCTGAACCAGTTTGTGTTGAAGATCTTCGGCTTCTTTGTGATCTTCTCGCCCATTTCAATCCAATGTGCGAAGTAGTCACCCATGTTATATCCGCAGAACGGAAGCATTGCCATCGGGTCACGACGGACAACACCGACAGCACCAGCAGCAGCTGCTGTTGTCTCAGAAGCCATAGCAGAACCTACGAATACGCCGTGGTTCCAGTCAAATGACTGATATACGAGCGGAGCTGTCTTTGCGCGACGGCCACCAAATACGATAGCAGAAATCGGAACACCCTTCGGGTTTTCGAATTCCGGAGAGATGCACGGGCACTTTGATGCCGGAGCTGTGAAGCGGCTGTTCGGATGAGCACCCTTCTCGCCTGATTCCGGATCCCACTTCTCGCCCTTCCAGTTGATAGCGTTCTTCGGCGGGTTCTTGTCAAGGCCTTCCCACCATACTGTATTGTCCTCAACGTTATGAACAACGTTTGTGAAGATTGTGCCCTGGAGGCAAGTATGGAGAGCGTTCGGGTTTGACTTCTCGTTTGTACCCGGAGCAACGCCGAAGAATCCTGCTTCGGGGTTAATAGCCCAGAGTCTTCCGTCTTCGCCGACGCGGAGCCATGCAATATCGTCACCTACGCACTCAACTTCATAGCCCTTAGCCTTATAGCTCTCAGGCGGAATGAGCATAGCGAGGTTTGTCTTACCGCAAGCAGACGGGAATGCTGCTGCGATGTACTTCTTCTCACCGTTCGGAGCCTTAACGCCGAGGATGAGCATGTGCTCAGCCATCCAGCCTTCATTGCGGCCCTGGTATGAAGCAATACGGAGAGCAAAGCACTTCTTACCGAGAAGAACGTTGCCACCGTAACCTGAGTTGATAGACCAGATTGTGTTGTCCTGCGGGAACTGAACGATGTATCTCTCCTCAGGATTCATTGTTGCTCTTGAATGGAGACCGTGAACAAAATCTGCGCTGTCGCCGAGGTTGTCAAGAACAGCCTTGCCGATACGTGTCATGATAGCCATATTGAGAACAACATAGATAGAGTCAGTAATCTCAATGCCTGCTTTTGCAAACGGAGAACCTACAACACCCATTGAGAACGGGAGAACATACATTGTTCTTCCCTTCATGCTGCCGTCATAAAGCTTTGTGAGCTTTGCATACATTTCCTTCGGGTCCATCCAGTTGTTTGTAGCACCTGCTTCTTCCTTTGTGGGAGCGCAGATAAATGTGCGGTCCTCAACGCGAGCGACGTCGTCGATCGCAGTTCTGTGCAAATAGCATCCGGGAAGCTTTTCCTCGTTGAGCTTATACATCTCTCCTGTAGAAACAGCTTCTGCGCGGAGAGCATCAAGCTGCTCCTCGCTTCCGTCAATCCAGACAACAGAATCAGGCTTTACGAGATCTGTCATCTGCTTGACCCATTCATTTACATACTTGTTGGTTGTCAAACTCATTTATGAATTCGCTCCTTTTCTTGTACTGTATAAATTTCCACATATTATTTTATTATGTTTTGCGGAAAATAGCAATACCAAAAAACAGAAAAAGTCAAAAATTTAACAATTTTTTTATTTTTCGTTTTACCGGTAAATTTTTTCGCATTTTTTTACGTTAAAAAACATTACCCGCAAACGATTTGCTTTTGTTCTTGTTTTTTCACTTTTTCGCGTATTTTACTTTGTTTTACGACACTTATATTCCGACTTCTTATTCTTTTACTTTGTTGTATACTTGTCCTTGAAAGGAAGGATTTCAAAATGGATATCAAAAGAAAAAAGCTGCTTTATGAGCAAATATTTTCCCCGATTTCAAAAATCCCCAAAAAGGTATTCTTTTATCCCCTGCGTTTTCTTTTTTCGTTTCTTCTTTCGCGCGCAATAATACTTGGCGGGTATGCCCCCTTCGGACTTTCTGCAAGCGCCGCGCTCGGTATGGGCAAGTACGGTGCCTGGGGGCTTTTCGGCACAATACTCGGCTACATAACCATGTATAATTACATAAACTCGCTGAAATACATTGCCTGTATAATTCTGATTTTTACGGCAAACCTCGTTTTTGAAGGCACCGATCTCGCAAGAAAGCGTTTTTTCACTCCACTGTCCGTTGTAACTCCTATGCTCTGCATTCACTTTGTGTTTCTCGCAAGTGAAGGCTTTAATCTTCCGGACATCTCCCTCGCACTTCTTGAAACAGCTATTGCCGCATACTTTTCAGTTGCTCTGAAATGGCTTTCCCGACCGTCGTTTCACGAAATCCGGGAGCTTTCTCCGCATATTCTCTGTGCGACAGCCGCTATCATCATCGCCCTCTGTGATTTTTCTCCGTTTGGCCTTTTTTCTGTCGGAAGAAGCGTTGCCTTTACTCTTTTGTTTCTCTCCACCTTTACAGGAGGCCACAGCATCGGCACCGTTGTCGGCACTCTCTTCGGTGTTGCGATTTCACTTAAATACTCATCATCAAACTATTGTATGATTTACGGGATATCCGCACTATGCGGTGTTTTCTCTTCAAGGTCAAGGTATGCAAACCTTATCACCTCGTCCCTCGCAGCACTTGCAGTCTCCCTTTCACTTGATCCAAGCTCACTTCTTCCGTGCGCACTTGAGCTATCCCTCGCTTCCGCTTTGTTCCTGGTATCTTCAGACGCCTTTTTACGCTATGCAGGCAAGTTTTTTTCCTTCCCGCACGGAAGAAGTGATTTTCATTTCCGCGAAAAGATTGCAAATCGTATGAACTCCGCCGCAAAGGCATTTTCTTCTCTCAGCAAAACACTCGAAACCCCAAAGCCTCAGAATGCACCAATATCGGATGCTTCGGTTTTCGAGCGCTCGTGCGCACACCTTTGCAAAAAATGTTCACTCCTTAAAATATGCTGGCAACGCGATTTCCAAACCACCCGTGACGCGATTAACAACGCAAGCCTGAAAGTGCGTCAAAAAGGTGTTATTACGGCGCGGGATTTCCCGATATATTTTTCTTCAAGATGTTTGCAAATTGAAAAATTTGTGGCCAATATAAACCGTGAAATCGCATCAGAACGCTACCGTCAGGATTTTTCAAAAAAGCTTTCCGAGAGCAGAAACCTAATAAAGAAACAGTATTCTGATGCCGCTCACATATTCTCTTCCGTCGCGGAAGATATCATGTCCAATGATACCTTTGACGAGAAAGCGGAAGACGAACTCCATACCCTCCTCACTTCAAATGGTATTATCTGCGACAGTGCCGTATGGCGCGATGCGGGGCGTCATGTAAATCTCCATTTCTGTGGGCAGGGACTTCGCTCTATCGTAGATGAGTACAGTCGCCTGAAGCCGCTTTTTGAAAGCATTTTAGATGTATCACTCACACGCCCCGACTTTATCAAAGGGGAGAATTACGACGAGATTGTAATTCGCGAAAAGCCGTCTTTCCGCGGTGTTTTTGCAGCGTCAGGCCTTCACAAAAACGGGGCTCGCAGGAGCGGTGATTCCGGAAGCTTCTTCTCACCTTCCAACGGAAAACTCGCACTTCTTCTCTCCGACGGTATGGGTAGCGGAAACAGCGCGGGGGAAGAAAGTTCAAAAGCCGTAGCACTGCTCAAAAACCTTCTCTCTTCCGGGTTTGAGCCCGAGAGTGCGCTATCCTCTCTACACTCGGCACTCACTGTCAAAACGGATGAGACCGGTTCATTTTCTACTCTTGACTTATTCTGTGCGGATATGTTTACAGGTATTTCAAACTTCTACAAGCTCGGTGCCGCTTCAAGCTACATAAAGCGCGGAGATAAGGTAAAAAGAATTTCTTCTGCCTCGCTTCCCGCAGGACTCTCACTTGACGGAGAATGCAGTATTTCAAAGGAGGAGCTTACGCTCACCGGCGGTGATTTTGTCATTATTACAAGTGACGGTATATGTGATGAGTGCGATGAGGAAAAGCTTATGCAGTTTATTTCAAAATCAAAGGAAACCTCACCAAAAGCACTCGCAGATACTATCGTCGCATTCGCCACCCGAGAGCATGGAGAAGATGACGACATGACTGTTGCAGTAGTTCTGATCGAAGATAACAACGATGAATAACGCTTATTCTTTTTGGACAAACTCACAACAGAGGTGTTTTATATGGTAAAGGGAATTTCAAAGCGTGTTGTGGTTGTCAAGACACCGATAAACAGCATCTTTGACGAGGCGATTTTTATTCTCAACGAAACCGCTGACTCATCTGTAAATGCAGAAAACATTCTGAAGGAAGCGTGTCTTTTAGCTGACGGGTATGTTAAGAAGAATTGTCCGGAAAAACGTACCCTGAAAAAGCTTTCGATACTGCTCGCAGCTTCTCTCTCGTCACTATTCGTTGCCGTTTTATTTGCAATATATTTTGCTCTTAAATAACAGAAACAGGTTGTCTTTGACAACCTGTTTCTGTTATTTATTTACTATGTTTATCGGGCTTCCGTCAATAAATGCTTTGAGGTTTTCGGCAACACGGGTTATGAGACGCAGTCTCGTTTCTATCGGTGCCCATGCAATATGCGGTGTCATAAGACAGTTTTTCGCGGTCATGAGCGGATTACCGTCGGGCATTGGCTCTACGGTGAGTACGTCTATTCCCGCGCCTGCAATTCTTTCTTCGTTAAGCGCACGGGTAAGCGCGTCCTCGTCTATAACGCCGCCACGTGAGGTGTTTATGATAAAGGCGGACTTTTTCATAAGTGAAATTGTCTTATCGTTTACCATGCGCTCCGTTTCCGTATTAAGTGGCGCGTGGAGCGTGAGGAAATCTGCCCTACGGAAAAGCTCTTCACGGGATACGCACTCGTACTCCTTGCACTTTGACGGTGTGCGCGTTGAAACAATGATGTTCATACGAAACGCCTCGCCTATGCGCGCAACCTCGCGACCAATATCTCCAAATCCGAAGATACCTAGAGTCTTTCCGGCAAGCTCGAAGATAGGATACGGAAAGTACGAAAACGTTTTTGACCTCACCCAGTCCCCATCACGCGTTGACTTTGTGTAGTCAAAAAGACTTCCTGAAAGTGCAAGAATCATCGCAAATGTCATCTGTGCAACTGCGGTTGTGGAGTAGTTTGGGACATTTGCAACGGCTATTTCCCGCTCGCGTGCGTATTCTATATCAATGTTGTTGTATCCCGTTGCAAAAAGGCCCACATATTTGAGATTTTTGCACTTTTGCATAACCTCGCGGGTTATCTGCGCCTTATTGCATATAACGGCATCGGAATCACCTATCGCTTCATGAAGCTTTTCATACGGAACAAGGTCGAAGAACGCGGTCTCGCCAAGTTTTGAAATCTCATCAAGTGAAACGTCTCCGTTTGTAACGGTGCATTTGTCAAGTATCGTTATCTTCATATTAACCTCTCTGTCAAAACAGCAGTGGGAGAATGCCCCACTGCTGTAATTTGCAAATATTGCCCCTATCTCTGAACTCGGCCTGAACCATCGCCGCCCATAAGAGCCTTGACCTCAGAAAGAGTTGCGCGGTTATAGTCACCGGGGATAGAGTGCTTAAGGCAAGATGCCGCAACAGCGAAGTTGAGAGCATCTTCCTTATTCTCGTAGTTGTTGAGACCGTAGATGAGACCGCCGGAGAAAGAGTCTCCACCGCCTACACGGTCAACAATATCGGTAATCATATACTTGCGACTGAGATAGAAGTTATCTCTGTCACAGAGGCATGCTGACCAACCGTTTGTGTCTGCACTCTTGCTCTCACGAAGGGTGATTGCAAGTGTCTTCATATCGGGATAAGCATCAAGCACCTTGCGTGCAAGAGCCTCGTACTTTGCAGTATCAAGAACGCCGTCCTCGACCTTTACATCAACTGTTATGCCGAGTGACTTCTGGCAGTCCTCCTCGTTTGCGATACCGACATCTACGTACTTCACAAGCTCACACATAATCTCAGGAGCGGATTTACCCCACTTCCAGAGGTTTTTGCGGAAGTTGAAGTCGCAGGACACGGTAACGCCGAGCTTCTTTGCAGCCTTTACAGACTGGAGTGCAAGCTCTGCTGCGGACTCTGAAATTGCAGGTGTAATACCTGTAATGTGGAACCATGTGGCACCGTCAAAAATCTTTTCCCAGTCAAAGTCGCCGGGTTTTGCAAGTGATATAGCGGAGTACTCACGGTCGTAAACAACCTTTGATGCGCGCTGATTTGCGCCTGTCTCAAGGTAGTAAATACCCATTCTTCCATTGGTGCGGATGATATCCTTTGTGTCAACTCCAAAAGAACGAACGTCAGCGACACAGGCATCACCGATTGCATTTGCCGGAAGAGCTGTTACGAAGGATGACTCCATACCGTAGTTTGCAAGGGATACTGCAACGTTTGCCTCACCGCCACCAAAAGTCGCTTCAAAAGACGGTGACTGGAAAAATCTTTCAAGATTCGGGGATTTGAGCCTGAGCATAATCTCACCGAAGGTTACTACTTTTGCCATTGTATCTGCTCCTTTTCTTTATGTCTACTTGCTTTCCATTTCAGCCTTATGCTTGTCAAGAATACGCTTAATCTTGTCAATCGGGCTTAAAAGTGAGCTGATTGAAATGTCGTGGTTCATTGTGTCAACAATGAGTGAGAGGAACTTTGACATATCCGCTTCTTCATACCACGGTGCTGCGAGAACATCGGGTGTGTGGTAGTTGAGGTTTGTTGAGAATACCTTTGAGATAGCACCGTCTGCGTATGCCTTGTCGAAGTTCGCAGTACCCTCAGTAAAGAGACCAAAGGTTACGCCGACGAAGATACGCTTTGCGCCTCTCTTCTTGAGCTCGTAGGCAATCTCAATAACAGACTCGCCTGAGGAAATCATGTCGTCAATAATGAATACATCCTTACCATCAACGGAATCGCCGAGGAACTCGTGGCTGATTATCGGGTTTCTGCCGTTTACAAGCTGAGTATAGTCACGGCGCTTGTAGAACATACCTACGTTTACGCCAAGCATACTTGCAAAATAGAGGCTTCGGCTCATAGCTCCCTCGTCAGGGCTTACTACAACAAGTTTTTCCTTATCAATTTCAATATCGGGAACAGCACGCAAAAGTGCCTTGATGAGCTGGTACGTCGGACGTACATTTTCAAAGCCTATAAGCGGAATTGCGTTCTGTACTCGGGCATCGTGAGCGTCAAAGGTGATGATGTTCTCAACACCGAGATGCTCAAGTTCCTGAAGTGCAAGTGCACAGTCAAGAGACTCACGTGCAGCCTTTCTGTGCTGACGGCTCTCATAGAGAAGCGGCATAATGACGTTGATGCGTCTTGCCTTTCCTCCAACAGCTGCGATAACGCGCTTGATATCCTGGAATATATCGTCAGGGCTCATATGACATTCCATATTATACATCTTATATGTACAACTGTAATTGCTTATGTCTGCGAGAATATACAAATCGTATCCTCGTACAGTTTCCTTAAGGATAGCCTTTCCTTCACCCGACGCAAATCTCGGCGTTGCGTGGTCTATGAGATATGACTCTCTAAGATATGCCGGAAAGTGAAGCGGAACATTTCCGTTCTCAACATTGTAGCGTCTCTGCTGAACAAGGTTTGCATCAACGAGGTTTCCGAGTTCACGGCTACTTTCAAGTGAAATTATGCCTATCGGAGCATAAGGAATTCTATCGTCCGGAGCGGCGCTGAATGTGCTTGTCATATGATTATCCCCTTTTCCTTTGTTATAAAAAAGCATTCGTATGCTTTTTATAGTATAACATAACTTCTCCCTTTCCGCAACAACGAACACGACAAAAATTCAAGTATTTTTACCGGAAAAATTATCACTTTTATTTTTGCATTTTTCAATTGACGGAAAAGAAATTTTATATTATAATGTATTTTACTTGCTGGTGTGGCGCAGTGGTAGCGCAATTGATTCGTAATCAATAGGCCAGGGGTTCAAATCCCCTCACCAGCTCCAAAAAGAAACGACAACTTCGTCAGGAAGTTGTCGTTTCTTTTATCCCAAAATCCTCTTTGCATTACCGCCAAGGATAAGCTCTTTTTCGTGATCGGGGATTCTTTCTCCCAGAACACCGTTTACATACATAACAGGGTTGCATATCGGGTAATCTGTGCCGAACAGCACCCGCTCGATGAGCCCTTCTTTTGACAGATGGCGCAGAAGCCCGTAACGGAAAAGTCCTGTGCCCGAAAGGTCAAGATATACATTCTCGCACTTCTTCATTATTCTTATGTGAGTCAGCGCATCCTCTCTCTGACCCGGATGTGCAAAAACGAACTTTATATCCTTATGCTCTGATGCCATTTTCTCCATTTGTTCAAAATTTATCGTATGCACACTAACAATCATGTTGTGTTTTGCAACTGTATTGAGAATCTCTGAAAATCCCTTACAGGAATAGTCCTCCCAGCCGTGCATATACGGAACAAGCTCACCGATTATTTTAACGCCGTTTTGTGCTGCAAACTCCACTTCACTAATGGATTCTTCCACATAGTCGGGATGGACATGAAATCCCGGTATGTACTTTCCGCCATACATTTCACGGAGCTTTAAGCTTTCTCGGTTTGCCTCTTTTAACGACTCAAAACCGTTTGACATATTCCTGCATATGACACTGCCGCAAAACTTTGAGATGCCCGCTCGCTCCGTATCCTCAAGAAATATGTCTTTGTCTATTTCAAGGCTTTCCTTATAGAAGCAAAGATTGTCCTCTTGCTTTATAAACGGGTGCGTATGAAAATCAATTATTTCAAAGCTCATTTTATCTACTCCTATCTCATAAATCATATAAACGGTTCTTTACTTTCTCTGTGAAGCTGAATTTCATCTGCTACAGAGGCACTTCCGCGCATTTTGATAAGATACAGAACCGTTTCGGCAATGTCCTTTGGAAGAAGCATACCTTCCCCCGCCAAATCAGGACGGGAAATCTTTACCATATCCGTAAACACGGCTCCGGGGCTTATGACATGAACCCTCACGCCCTTTTCGTAGTATTCCTTGCCGAGAGCTTTGCTGAATCCAAGCAACGCGTGTTTGGATGCGGCATAGGCACTCTGCAACGCATAGCCCTGATGTGCCGTTACTGACGCGATATTGACAATCGTTGCGCAGGAAGACTTTTCAAGATACGGAAGAGCTGTTTTGCACATAAGAAACGGCGCTCTCGCGTTGGTGTCCATTATCATATCGTATTCTTCCATGGAGATTTCCGCAAATGGCTTTGATTGTGCAATTCCGGCATTATTGATCAGGAAATCAATACCACCATAGAGTTCAACTGTTTTTTCTATTGTTTCCTTTATGTACTCATCATCGCATAAGTCTCCGGGGAAAATAAGACATTCTCTGCCATTTGCAACTTTTTGCAGTTTCTCTTCATTTCGCCCCATTAAAACGAGCTTGAATCCGCAAGAAAAAAGAGTCTCCGCTATTGCTGAGCCAATGCCTCCACCGGCTCCTGTTATAATACAAACCTTATCTTTCATTACTCTTTTCTCCTTTCGCGACTGGCTCATACCTTACGATAACCACATGATAATATGATTTTGTCAAGTTAGGGACAAAAAAATTTAATGGTTTATCGGCGCTTTTTATCGGCGCTTTTTATCGGCGCTTTTCAAAACCGCCGATAAATTCATACGATCAAAATGCCTTTCCAAAGGCTTCTCCTTGAGGAGAGGCTCCGCCGTAGGCGGTGGTGAGGTGTAGATTGCGTAGCAATCGTTATTTCTTTTCCACCTCATCCACCGCAAGCGGTCCCCCTTCCCCTCAAGGGGAAGGCTTTTTGTCTATTATCTTTCAAGCAGTCTTAACATCCTCTCAAATCGAGGGAAGAAAACAGAGTACGCTTTGAAAACTCGATAATGTAAAGATTCTTACTATCATCATAATTCTCTTCATCAAAACTTAAGTTTATTAGTTCCATCGCCAGGGTGCGCTCCCCCTCGTCAACGACAGCTCGTACATCCATCGCATCGGGAAAAGCTCTTTCTATACCGTCTTCTCCTGAATTCGCTTTAATCAAAGCAGCAACGTATAAATCAGTATGGTCTCCGGTTCCGCTACTGTTTCCACAACCATTGACTACTTGTAAAACAGTGATATCCGCCACATTTGCAAGACTCGCTTCGATTTCACTCCTATACTTGGAGCAAGCACGGTTATTTATCTGATATGGTAAACAAAGAAGAATCACCCCAATTATTACACAAGCAACACTTATAATCATCTTCTTCATATCTACTCTCCTCAATACAGTGTAAAACTACAAACCACCAGTTAAGCTTTATAAAGACTGTATAATCTGGATGCCACTCATAAAATGAATAATTAATAATGAATGATTGTGGTTGAAAATCACTTTGGGATTTTCTTTTAATCCAAATTCAAAGCATTGGTTCATTAATTCTTCACTATTCATTATTCACTTTTCACTATTCATTGATTTCAACTTCGTTGAAATCATTATAGCATAACTATCTTTCCGCGACAACCCTACCCTCGACATAATTCGTTTGACTTATCATTTCCTGCGTGGTATAATAACACTTGCTTTTGCAGGTATAGTTCATCGGTAGAATGCAAGCTTCCCAAGCTTGAGAGGAGGGTTCGATTCCCTTTACCTGCTCCATGTCAAAAGGGCACAGACTAAGTCTGTGCCCTTTTCTTTTATTTCAATGTTTTTGCAACATCAAGGATTACCTTTGCAACCTGCTTCGCGCACACTTTTGTCCCCTCATCTGAGAGATGGATGTTATCATCCGTGATATAGCTTTCAATATCCTTTTCCACAAGTGAATGCAGGTCGTTTATAATAATTCCCTTTTCCTCAAGAAGCGGAACTATGATTGAGTTATATCTCTTGATGTCTGCGGTATTTGAATGAGGATATGCCTCTTTTACAGGAGTGGTTGTTGCAAATATTACCTTCTCATACCTTTTCGTGAGTACGTCTGCGATACGAAGCATATTTGTGACATACTCCTCTTCCGGTGTAAAGAGTCCGTCTCCAAAGAGATTGCTTACATCCCAGAGTCCGTTGTTCCAATGAACAATCCTGCTCCCGCGCATGAGCTCTTCCCAATCAAAAAGACCTCTTAATGTGAATTTCGAAAAGCGGTGGTTGTCGTTTGGCTGACACACCTCAAATTCGTCACCGAGAAGCTGCGGTACCATGTTTCCGTAGCCGAGCATTCTTATCGAATCTCCGAGCAATGTTATCTTCATAATGTCTCCTCCTGTTTTGCGATGTCCAATAAGCTCAACGCGTTTTTATAATAGATTTTTTCCTTGTCATTTTCCGAAATATCGAGCGTTTCTATGAGCCGTTTTTCCCATGCCGGTCTGTGCCACGGCATATCGGAAGCGAATAGAAGTCTGTCAGGCGTGTGTTTATCCACAATTTCCTGCGCAATCGACTTCGGCATAGTACCGTAGCCAAAGGACACATCAAACCAGAGATCCCTTCCGCAAAGCTTTTTAATGACCTCTGTTCCACAGGTTACACCACCCCAGTGTGCAGCGATTACAGGAGAGTCAAACCATTTCAAAGCACCCAGAAGATTATCCGGCATACAGTGATACGGCGGAGCATAGCCATAGTCATATCCGGAATGAAAAACTGTTATAAGACCGAGCGATGAGATTTTTTTGTAAATGGGCTTCATTTTTTCATCGTCGACATAAAACCTCTGATATTCGGGATGAAACTTAACGCCGAGAAGCCCCATAGCCTTGATACGTTCAAGCTCATCTGATACATCAGCTGCATCAGGATGAACAGAGCCGAATGCAAAAATGTTTTTTTCGTCGTTTATCTCTTTTGCGAAATTATTTACGTTTGTCTGCTGTTTTGGATTTGTTGCAATGGAAAGCACAACTGAAACATCCACGCCGTCTTTTTTCATCTCAGCCTTCAGGGACGAAAGTGTTCCTTTACTTTGAGGCACAAGTCCTCCGCTGACGTATGACAGATTATCCATTGCCCTCGGGGCAATAGTATCAGGAAAAACATGGGTGTGAAAATCTATAAGCATACTACAAGACTCCAATATCATCTGATTGCTTTCACATGTGTCGTATTATATCACCATCGCAGAAACAATGCAAACAAAAGTCTGCTTGTGCTATTTCTTTTTAGGAAAAATCTGCGACACTCCTACTACTATTAAAAACGCACCGAAAAATCGCCGCAGCAGCGTAATATCAAGTTTTGACGCAAGAACGCTTCCCGCCACCGTTGTAAGAAGCCCCGCACCTGTCGAAAAGAAAAACGCACGCCACACAATCTCCCGGTTTTTAATGTGTGAAATAAGCGCAGCTCCTGCACTCGGCAGGAAATACACAAGGTTTATGCCCTGGCTTTCCATCTGCCCGACCCCTGCAAAAAGTGTCAAATAGAGTATAAGAAGGGTTCCTCCGCCAATCCCGAAGCCCGTTATTATTCCGGTAACAGCACCGACAATAAACGGAATAAAAAAGTTCATAGCTAACCTCCAAACAGTGCCCGCACTCCGCCGTAGATTATGAAAACGCCAAATGCTATCCGCAGAGTTTTTGCAGAAACCTTTTTGAAAACAATACCGCCGAGAGTTCCGCCAAGCAGTCCGCCCGCAAGATACGGCAGTGCGCGTCCGATGTCGAGAGATCCGTTCCTGAAATAGACAAATGCTGAGACGAGCGATAACGGAAGCACGACAGAAAGTGAGGTCGCAAACGCTTTTTTCTCATCCATTTTCACCCATTTGCAAAAGAGCGGAACGAGAAACATCCCTCCGCCTGAGCCGAAAAAACCGTTTGCAAGACCGGCAAAAAGCCCGATTATCACATACTTTATCTCGGTTTTCATCACGTCTTTCCTCCCCTTCTAAAGAGAAAGATAAGTGCCGCGGAGATCAAGAGGATGGCAAATGATATGAGTGTTCTTATGATATTTTGCACAAGGCGTTCGGTGAACACTCCGCTTTTATTCTCACTCTCACGTACCTTGAAATCGCGCATTTTTATTTCCTTCTTTTCCGTAACACTCACACTGACCTCGCGTTTTGCACCGCCAAGGGTTTCTATTTCTATCTTCCCTTCACCAACCGCCTCACCGTACACTCTGCAACGGCTACCCTCAGGATAGAGACGGAGAGAATCTTCCGTCTCGGAGACACTCCACGCGATAATGCTGTCACCCGTCCCCTCAGGCAGAAGCGTTGCGTAAAGTATTTCGGACTGCCCGACCTCAAGAACTAGGCGCAATGTATTCGGCAACACGTTTTCTGCACAAGAGACAGCCTCTATGCTTTCCCTGTTTTCGGTATAGTAATCCTCACCTATTATTGCATTTCCGCGGAATACAAGCGCCGAGAAAAAAAGAAGAATAAGAAAGAGCTTTTTCATAAAATCACCCATTCTTATTCTTCCCAAAACCCAAAACAAAAAATCGCCTTTTGAAAAACAAAAGGCGATTTTTTAATTATTCAGCTTTTTCCTGCTCACGCTTTGCAAGCTCGTTATAAGCATCCTTACGTGAGAAGTTTGTTCTTCCCTTATCGTCAATGCCCATGAACTTAACCCATGTCATATCACCGACGTTGAGGACATCCTCAACCTTTTCAACTCTATGGTTTTCAAGCTTTGAAATGTGAACCATTCCGTCTTTTCCCGGAGCAATTTCAACAAATGCGCCTATCGGAAGAATACGTACTACCTTTCCGTAGTAGAGCTCACCGACAACAGGATCGAGGACGATTGTCTCGATTACCTTCTTTGCATTCTGGCAAGCAGCAGAATCGATAGCGGAGATGTAAACGTTACCGTCATCGTCAATATCAATCTTTGCGCCTGTATCTGCAACTATCTTCTGGATTACGCTGCCGCCCTTACCGATAACGTCACGAATCTTTTCAGGATCGATTGTCATATGGAGCATCTTCGGAGCGTACTTTGAAAGTTCTTCTCTCGGCTCGCGGATGCACGGAAGCATAATCTCATCGAGAATCTGGTATCTTGCATCACGTGTGATTGTGAGCGCGCTGCGGATAATTTCAGGTGTGAGACCGTCTGTCTTGAGGTCCATCTGAATAGCTGTGATACCCGCTTTTGTTCCTGCCACCTTGAAGTCCATATCTCCGTAGAAGTCTTCTACGCCCTGGATATCGATAAATGTGAGCCACTTGTCCTCATCAGTTACAAGACCGCAGGAGATACCTGCAACAGGAGCCTTGAGCGGAACACCTGCATCCATAAGTGCAAGTGTTGAACCGCAGATTGAACCCTGTGATGTTGAGCCGTTTGAAGAAAGAACCTCTGATACAAGACGGATGCTGTACGGGAACTCCTCTTCACTCGGGATAACAGGTTCAAGTGCGCGCTCTGCAAGAGCACCGTGGCCGATTTCGCGACGTCCCGGACCGCGACTCGGACGTGCCTCACCAACAGAGTAGGACGGGAAGTTGTAGTGGTGGATATATCTCTTAAACTCTTCCTCGTAGATAGTATCAAGCTTCTGCTGATCTGCGATTGTACCAAGAGTTGCAACGGTGAGAACCTGTGTCTGACCTCTTGTGAACATACCGCTACCGTGTGTTCTCGGCAACACTCCGACCTCTGCTGCGAGCGGACGGATTTCATCGAGTGCACGACCGTCAACGCGCTTGCCCTCGAGCAACCACTGACGAACAACTATCTTCTGGAGCTTGTAGAGGCACTCACCAAGGAACTGCTCCATCTCCGGATACTTCTCAGAATACTCTTCGATAAGCTCATCTGAAAGCACCTTGAGGCGCTTGTCGCGGACTGTCTTATCGTCTGTATCCATGCAAGCACGAACGCGGTCAAGAATATTTGCGCGAAGCTCCTCATAGAGCTCATCGTCAAACTCGACATGGTCATACTCAAACTTCTCAAGGCCGATTTCTGCTTGGATGTCAGAGATGAATGCTACCATCTTCTTAATCTCTTCATGAGCAAGCATAATACCGTCAAACATAACGTCCTCAGGAATCTGCTGTGCTCCGGCTTCAATCATAACTACCTTTGCTGCAGAGCCTGCAACGGTAAGATTCAATGTGCTCTTCTCACGCTCTGCACTTGTCGGGTTTACAACATAATTTCCGTCAACATAGCCGATGGATACACCTGCGATAGGTCCGTTCCACGGAATGTCAGATATTGAAAGTGCAATTGATGTACCGAGCATACCTGCAATTTCCGGTGCATTGTCGTTGTCAACAGAAAGCACTGTGATAGAAACTGCAACGTCATTGCGCAAATCCTTCGGGAAAAGCGGACGGATCGGACGGTCGATAAGACGTGATGTGAGGATAGCACGCTCGCTCGGTCTGCCCTCACGACGCATAAAGCTTCCCGGAATACGGCCTACTGAGTAGAGCCTCTCTTCAAAGTCAACTGCAAGCGGGAAAAAGTCGATGCCTGCGCGGGGCTTGTCTGATGCGGTTGCTGTTACGAGAACAACTGTTTCACCGTAACGGACGAGGCATGAGCCGTTTGCAAGGCCTGCCATCTTGCCGGTTTCAACAACGAGTTTTCTTCCGGCAAACTCTGTTTCGAACACTCTGTTCTTTGAAAAAACCATTTCTCTCATTTTTTTCGCTCCTTTTCTTTTTTGTTCGCCGAGGAGCCTTTCTTCAGTGGGTTTAGCATTTGGAACCGCTGTCAAACGCTTTGGCAAAAGTTCCAATTGCTAAACAAAACCATTCGTCCGAAAGGCCTCGGGTTTGTAGATGTTTTAATCCCCCGGACGGAACTCCGTCCGGGGGAATTTCAGACTACTTACGGAGTCCGAGCTTTGCGACGATTGCACGGTAACGCTCAATGTCCTTCTTCTGGAGGTAGTTGAGCAAGTTGCGGCGCTTACCGACCATCTTGAGAAGACCACGGCGGGAATGATTATCCTTGTGGTGCTCCTTGAGATGCTCTGTGAGCTCTGTGATGCGCTGTGTAAGGATCGCAATCTGTACCTCCGGTGAACCTGTGTCAGTTTCATGGAGGCGGTTATTTGTGATAACCTCTGTCTTTTTCTCTTTGAGAATCATGCCTTTCACCTTTCCTTTCATATATTTCCTCAAATCGAAGTAATCGGTGGGTGAAATCCCCTAGTTTCGGGCATTTATCCGAAAACTGCGATCTGGGCACACTCTAACGCGACCGAAACTACGGCACATTAGCATGCTTGGATATTTTATCACACCTTTTTCGAAAAGTAAATACTTTTTTATTATTTTATTTTTATTTCAGAAACTTATTCAACTTTTTCTACCTTTATGCGACAAACTATGGTATACTATATACACTATGAGGTGATTTTTTCAATGAAAGAGCTTACCTGTTCCTTTTCAGGACACAGACAAATATATTTACTGCACAAAGAGTCCTTACCTATACTTCTTTCAAAGACACTTGACGAGCTTATTTCCTCTGGCATCACGACCTTTCAGAGCGGAGGCGCAATCGGGTTTGACCTTCTCGCTGCAGCCCTTGTCATTACAAAGCGCGCAAGAAATCCCGAAATAAAACTGAGGATGCTCTTGCCATGTCGAGACCAGGCCGCACGCTGGCCTGCCAAGACCAGGCGCGCGTACAACAACATACTCGCCGCGGCAGATGATGTAACATATATTTCCGATAAATACGACCAGTTTTGTATGTATGCAAGAAACCGCGCTCTCGTGGACAGTGCAGATATTCTTCTCTGCTATATGACTCGAAAGAACAGCGGAACAGCCTACACCGCAAACTATGCCGCAGAAAAAAATCTTCGCACAATAAATCTTTTCGAGCTCCTTTGAAATATTTTGACAAAACTTCTCACAAGTCTTAAAATATATATGAGGGAAAATATATGACAGAAATCACGTTTGAGAAAATCTCTCTCCCCAGAAGAAAAGCAGACTCGCATAAGGGCGATTTTGGAAAGGTACTTCTCATTTGCGGAAGTGAAAAATATACAGGGGCCGCGTTCTTTGCGGCGCAGGCAGCGGTGAACACAGGCAGCGGGCTTGTCTACCTTGCTGTTCCCGAAGTATTACGCGCACCTCTTTCCGCAAAGCTCAATGAACCCATCCTGTTATCAAGAGATGAAACAAGCGGAAACTATGACGCAACTCTTATCGGTTGCGGACTTGGACTCAGCTCAGGTGAGCTTGTTGCCGATGAGCTCAAAAACGGAACTTCTCCCCTCATCATCGACGCTGATGCGATAACCATTATTGCACGTGACGGTCTTTCGATAAAAGATTCCGATCGTGAGATTATCCTCACTCCGCACGAGGGTGAGTTTTTGCGACTCTGCCCTGATTTTGACCGCGACAGACGCGAGGAGTTTGCAGCAAACTTTGCAAAGGCAAACGAATGCACGCTTGTCCTTAAGGGTCACCGTACGGTTACGGCGACAAAGGACGGCGGAGTTTTCATAAACACAAGCGGTAATCCCGGCATGGCAAAGGGTGGCAGCGGAGATATCTTATCCGGCATCATTACCTCTCTTGTCGGTCAGGGAATACCGGTACACACCGCGGCATATATTGGAGTATGGCTGCACGGGCACGCAGGGGACATCGCCGCAAAGGAATTTGGCGAATACGCAATGACACCTACCGATATGCTCGATAAGCTAAAATCCGCTATATGTGAGGTGGAAAAACGCACTTGAAACGTATCCTTTTACTCCCTTTTGTATTTTTCTTTCTTTTTTGCTCGTGTTCAAGTGACAGAGAGACTTCGGAAATTCCAGAGCTTTACAGGTCACTTGCAGACGCAAGGTATACTGTCGGGATAACGGCCAATTTCCATTCGCGAGAGTATGTAAGTGCAATCGACTTTACATACGGGGACGATGGGATTTTCAAAGCTTCCGTCATAAAACCGGATGAAATCGAGGGTATAACCTTCACGGTTAAGGACGGAGGGGGAACTCTCTCATTTGACGGGGCGTACCTTGAAACGGGAGAGCTTGACGCGAGTGGTCTTTCACCGTTTTCATCGCTTCCCGCTCTCATGACATCGTGGAAAGAAGGAAACTTCAGAGAAGTCCAGACCGCAAAAATGTTTGGCAAGAATTCCATTCTTGCCATATCCGAGCGCGACAGTTATGAATACCGAACATGGTTTACAAAGGATGAATATTTGCCGCTTTACGCCGAAATCTATTCAGACGGCGAGCGTATCATACAGTGCAAATTCGAAAGGACTGAACACAACTAAAGATGAATATTGACAGAGTCTGTGCTGAAATCAACTTAAAAAATATCGAACACAATTTCCGCGAAATCAAGCGCATCACAAAAGGCGCGGATATTATTGCCGTTATAAAGGCTGACGGCTACGGCCACGGTGCCGTGCCGCTGGCAAGGCTTTATGAAAAGCTCGGCGCAACTATTTTTGCCGTTGCATGCATAAACGAGGCGATAGAGCTAAGGTCAGCGGGAATAAGCCTTCCTATACTTATCCTCGGTCCGACGGATGCCGTGCATACCGCAGAGCTTCTCAAATACAACCTCACACAGTCTGTATGTAGCCTCGCCTACGCAAAGGCTCTCTCCGATGAGGCAGGAAAGCTCTCCGCAAAATTAAAAGTACATATAAAGCTCGACACAGGTATGACAAGGCTCGGACTTTACACACATAAGGACTTTGAAAAAACAGCAGCAGACGACGCAGAGAAAATAGCAAAGCTTCCGTTCCTTTATGCCGAAGGTATATTCACTCACTTCTGCGAGTCAGAGATCGAGGACAAAGCATATACCGACGCGCAGTTTGATGCATTTATGTCAACTGTAGACGAGCTTAAAGCACGTGGGATAACCTTCAATTTTTGCCATTGCGCAAACAGCGGTGCTGTGGTAAACTATAAGAGAGGACACTTAAACTGTGTCCGACCGGGTCTTATTCTCTACGGAATATCGCCCACAAACGAAAACCCCGAAGGCGTTGATCTTCGCCCTGCTATGACCTTCCGCAGTATGGTCGCAGATGTAAGGCACATCAAAAAGGGCGACTATGTTAGCTATAACAGGACATATCAGGCAGAGCGTGACATGAAGATTGCCGTAGTCTCCTGCGGATATGCAGACGGTCTCCATCGCTCACTTTCGCGTTGTGGCGAGTTCAAAATTCACGGCAAACGCGCAAAAATCATCGGCAACGTCTGTATGGATCTTACCGTTGTTGATGTTACGGATATTCCTGACGTAAAACAGTTTGACCCCGTTATCATCTATGATTCCGAGCTAATCTACGATCAGGCAAAGCTTGCAGGTACTATTACATACGAGCTTATGACCTCTGTTTCAAAGAGAGTTCCGCGAACATATATCTCTCCCGACGCATAAAATATTGCGGAGGAGAAATGAGAAATTTTAGAAATTTTCACTTTCTTGATTAAAATATGCCCGCCTGTGGAAAAATATAGTTGCCAGACAAAAACTTTGGCTACTACATTCCTGCGGAGCGTGAATTTTAGTGAATTACAGTATAAAACGCGGTGATATCTATTACGCTGACTTAAGCCCCGTTATCGGAAGTGAGCAAGGCGGTATGCGCCCTGTCCTCATCATCCAGAACGACGTCGGCAACCGTCACAGTCCGACAGTTATCGCCGCCGCAATAACATCGCAGATAAACAAAGCCAAGCTCCCCACACACATTGAGCTTGGCGGAAAGAATTTCGGTCTTTCAAAGGACTCGGTTGTCTTGCTTGAACAGGTGAGAACAATCGACAAAACCCGACTGAAAGAAAAAATGGGACGGCTTGACGACAGCCTTATGCATCGTGTTGACGATGCTATCGCGGTAAGCTTCGGCCTCCCTCTTAATTAAACATAAGATTAACGTATACGGAGGTAGTATCATGAAACAAAAGAAATGGAAGGCCATAACATCAATTGTTCTTCTTGTGGCTCTGTTCGTCGTAGGCTTTATTGCGATTGCGGCTGAATATGGAACTTCGGATGACCCGCTCGTCAGCCTTAGTTACATAAACAACGTTCTCGCACCTAAAATCGAAGAAAAGGTAGACGAAATCATAGCCGAGAAAACTGCAAGTCTCGGTACCGAGCTCGAGGACAAGGTGAACTCAGTATCTGCCGAGATTGACGATAAGATTTCATCCTACACCGCAAAGAGTGCTGACGAAATCGTTACAGATTCCTTTGTCGCAAAGGTATCCGATGCAGTCGCTTCAAAGATCGGAAACACAGGGACTGCCGCTGCGCCTTCCACCTTTGCTGTCGTAAAACTCAACGCAGGACAGACGATCACCGCAAAGGTGGGTTGTGAAATCCTTCTCCGAATCGGTACCATGTCCTGTACATCAACAAACTCAGTGGGTCTTATTGATGTATCAACAGGCACCGTACTTGCAGGAGGAAGTGCCCTCACCGCAAACCACCTGTACCTCTGCACGATAGACGGCAGAACGGTTAAGGCTACCGCAAACGCAACACTCCTCATCCGAGGCCCGTATACAATTTCATAATAAACTACTAACACAAGACAAGCCGCAAAGCACGGGAAACACTCCTTGCTTTGCGGCTTTTTTATGAAATAAAGGAGGTACCATGAAAAAGACTTTGCCTTTATATCTTGGTCCGTCAGTCATCGGCTCTGTGATAATCGAAGAAAACGACCGGCACATACGCTTTTTTGCAAAAACGTATGCAAACCACACTTCCCTTCTGCGCGCATACGTCAGAGGGTACGGCGGGACTCTGCTCATAGGAGTTCTCGCCCCTGACGGTGCTGCGTTTTCCGCGACAAAATCCGTATCGGAAGCGACCCTTACTTCGTCAGGACTTACATACGACGACATCACATACGCTTTTGCACTTGAGCAGACAGTTGAAATCGGAGAGATAAGCGAGAAGTTCAAAGCTCCATCATATATACCCGATGAACTTTGCAAAAATAAAATCACATATACTCTTATAAAATCAGGCGGTGCGCTTTCAAACGACGAATTCTCACCGTCAAAAATCGCAGTACCTCTCTTTACCGGAAACCCGTTTCCCCGCCCTGATGTACTGTGTCTTCTCACGCCAGTAGAAATCGACGGGGAGCTTTATGGTGTCCTCGGCGTTTCAAAAGACGGTGGAGTTTACAGACTGCCATAAAAAACACCCGAGGTTTCCTCGGGTGTTTTGGCGTTTATTCGACTTCCCACTCAAACATTTCTTTGAAATCGTTATAGCATTCCTCACATATCCAATGAGAATCGTCTTCGTCCGTGTATACCGCCGGTGAATTCTTATCTATTCTTTCCCAACAAAAAGCACAATGGTCATGATCCCATGTTTCACTCGGCTGTTCATACTTCTTTCTTGTGAGTTTCTTTTTATATAAATATTTTTTCTGGTTGGTTAATCTCCAATCTTCGTTTAAGTTTGTGCTCACTTTTTCTTTCCTCCTTTTTTAGATAATTCAACTCTTCCATCTTTGTAAACACGAAAGCGGTTCCCCTTTGAATCAGTATAATCCCAATGAGTTTGACAATGGGGACGTACATTTTTTGTCTCTTTTGTCGTGTCTGCGACTTTTTTACCACATTATACCACAAATCACAAACAGAGCAAGGGTTCCCCCTTGCTCTGCTGTGGTGTTAATTGATTTTTTTGCCGTCTGCAAGTATTTCTGCAGGAAAGTTCTGATAATTTACAAGAAAAATCCCGTTTTCAATATCAATGGGTAAATTTTGTGAAGACGTTATTTTTTTGAACGCAAACGACATAAACTCTTCAAAACCATCTTTCTCTTCCAAGTCAAAATCATTAGCATCTTCAAAGCAGGTTACAAATTCGGCAGTAGCCCAGTTTCCGTCTTCCCATATCAGAGTCATAATTTCATTTTCGAACTCATCTAAATTCTTAGAAAACGTTCCTATAATAGCTTTTTCTTCATTCTTCATACTGACACCTCCAAATGTTATTTTTTAGGTCTCGCGTGACAATGGTGACGTGCATTTTTTGTCTCTTTCACGGTGTCTGTTTTCCCTTTCTCTAATTCTATCATACAAGCCAGTGTAAAGTAAACACCCGAGGTTTCCCTCGGGTGTTTTGGTGCGTGTGTTATTCTACTTTGATGACTTTATTGAAAATTGCAATATGTCGGTCATCGATTTTCTTGTCAATATGATAGTGTCCGAAAAACCACTTTTTGTACGAACTTTGATTTTTCAGTTCCTCGAGAAATTCCGTGAGCAGATCGGAAGAATACTCGGGGGCAATAAGCCTTTGAATTGAAGTCGGAGCGCAATGAGTGATTATCATATCTACCTTGTCACCACAACGTTCCCACCTTTCCCTGATTTCTTCAAGCTCGGATGATGACGGAAGTTCGTTGCTCCACCAAGACTTCCCCTCTTTCCGATATTCCTTGTCATGAGAAGCAGCTCCACCGAGCGCATAAATGCGCTTTCCGTCAAGTTCAAACATCTCTCCGCGCATAAGGTGATATACTTTTTCGGAAATTTTATGTGCACGTCCTCCATGGAAGGAGACCTCTTCACACTGATTCAACATGTCAAAATTCTCATGATTCCCGTCAACAAAGAGTGTCGTGAAATTCTTATCGTTAAGCCATTTTATCCAATACTTTTCCTCAGGGCTTTCATTCCAAACGCCGCCAAAATCACCGCAAATTATAACATAATCCTCACTGCTCATATTTTTTTGTTCAGGAAATCTCTTGCTTGAAAGCTTTTGTATATCTTCCGTTGGTATATGAACATCACCCGTTATGTAAATCATTTGTCCTCCTTACTCTACCCAAAACAAATCATTTATGTTGTGGTAGTCTTTGTATGGTAAAGATACTCTCTGTATTGGAACTTCTTCCAAATTCAGTTTTTGAGCAACTCTTAATCTGTGATGACCGTCTACAACATACTTCTTTCCACCATATTCCACAAACTTTATTGGTTCTAGAATGCCATTTTTCTCAATATCATCAAGCAACTCATAAAACTGTTTTTTGTTTCTTGTCAGTTTTTGAGTTTGAATCAATTCGCCAAAAGGCGTAGCTTTTTGTATTTCCGTTGTCTTACCGACTGCATTTACCGTAGCACCTGCATTATCGACCGCTTTTGCCGTGTCTGCCACGTCATCTGCGACCTTCATGGTGTCGGAAGCCTTGTCCATCACCTTTGCAGTGTCGAAGGCCTTGTCTGCGGCTTTTTCCTACATTATACCACAAATCACAAACAGAGCAAGGGTTTCCCCTTGCTCTGCCGTGGTGTTGTTTATTCGAATAGAGCTACTATTATTTTACTTCCACCTCTTTGGCGCAGATTGTAACGAAATAAACCGATTCTTTTATGTCATTATAGAGCATAAGTTTAATTTCTTCGACATCTTTTTCCTTGTTTACCAAAATGGCATCCATAATTTCGTCACTGTTCAATTTGAAGTCGGGTAACGTAGCAACGGAAACATCCCTGAAAACAATCATAATCTCTTCAGTTTCCTTTTCTCCCTCAACATAAAAGTCTTGTCTCCACCTGCAAAAATCTATTTCAAGTATCAGTTCTTCTTCTTTGAAATAAACTTTTTCCAATAAGCTGTCATGAAAATCATATTTCTCCAATAATTCGGAAATCTTCATTATTCCTTCTCCTTTATTATGTGTGATGCTTTTGAATTTTTCGGAATCGGTCTACCCAATTTGTCTAGATAATAGTCGTGTTTACCAGTCGAATTAGGATTCAGTATATGGTAATGATCTTTTCCTCGATACCCACGTGCACCCAAATTTGACTTGTCATATCTAACAGTAACTTTACCATTGGTATATGTACGAGAAGTGCTATTCTTTCTCGTTGCAGGTAACGTTATGTCTTTCCACCCTTTTTGGGTCAAATCCACCGGGTCTGTTGGCAACTCTTCTATTATCTTTGTTACGTCGAATAAACCATCCGCCGCATTTACCGTATCACCTGCATTATCGACCGCTTTTGCCGTGTCTGCCACGTCATCTGCGACCTTCATGGTGTCGGAAGCCTTGTCCATCACCTTTGCAGTGTCGAAGGCCTTGTCTGCGGCTTTTTCCTACATTATACCACAAATCACAAGCAGAGCAAGGGTCCCCCCCCTTGCTCTGCCGTGATGTTTAGTCGAATTCGACTAATATCCTCTGTTTTGTTTCTTTGACATAACACAAAAAATCATAAATACGCTCGTAAAAGTCGTGCTTTTCTTAATACCTAAATTCGGCATCCTTATCCCTAAACGCACTAGGACATAAACCGGGACCAGCCTTCACGAACTTCATCGAACAATTTTTTGGTTTCCTGATACATATACGGATATAAAGATCCTACATTCAGAGTTTCCGAAAACAAAAGGCTCTCCAAAACACTTAAGGCTATAACTTCTTCCGCATACTCATCGTTTAACACCAAAAGTTTTTCTATAACCTCAAAACATTTTACGACGCCCGACTCGTCTTGCTTTTTTGCGCATTCCTTAATATACGGCACAAAAGCATCTTCAAAAACAACGTGAGATCCAGTCTCGTCACCATCCTGCCACGAAACCGTATTGTTGTAATATGCTTTCATTTCAGGCAGAAGTGATATAAGTTTAATGTTTAATTCTTTACTTGTCATGCTATTCTCCTTTCAATGCTCTTTCCAGATCATCAATCAAACTTCTTACAACCGTTTCTTCGGTGAAAGTTAAGTTCTCCTCTTTCAGTATTTTTTGAAGGCTTTTCAATCGTTCTTTTCCTTTTTGGTAATGTGGTCTTTTGCCTACAAATTCTCCCGTTTTAAGTTCATGACGTATAGCATCCGCTGTCCCTCCGTCACCTATTTTCGCATTCGGTCTGTATATTTGATTGATCGCCTCTTTAACTCTCGAATTTTCAACCTGAGACAAGAGAGTATTTCTTCTGCTTCCAGTTGCTTGTGTTAGATTTAAAGAATCGCCTAAAGCAACCGTTTGCGCATTATCGACCGCTTTTGCCGTGTCTGCCACGTCATCTGCGACCTTCATGGTGTCGGAAGCCTTGTCCATCACCTTTGCAGTGTCGAAGGCCTTGTCTGCAGCTCTTGCACCGTCGACTATCCTATCGACCGTTCTTCCCGTCTTTGCGGCATCGGCCACCTCACCGACACCCGGAAGAACTCCGACAAGGTCAAGCCCTGCTCCGACAAAATCTCCGCGAAGAAGGTCAACGGGTATCTGAAGTATGTTGGTAAACGTATCAAGTCCCGGTATAAGCGATGCAGCAGTGAGGGCTGTGCTTGCATAGTCAAGCCCTTTCTGCCATTTGCTTTTTTCCTTAGGCTTTTCGTCCTTTTGAGATGAAGCAAGGTCACTGTAGTTTACGGGACGAAGTTCAAGCTTTCCGTTCTTCGTAAAGTTCGGAAGATTACTTGCCACCGCGCCGTCCTGTCCTACTTTGAACACAGGTTCCCGAGGTTTGGGATTAAATATCTTCTCCTTTTCGCGGATTTCCGCAATTTCTTCATCTCGTACCTGATTAAAGCCACTCAAGAAGTCGTCTATACGCTCGTTTCGTTCTTCCTGTCTTTGCGCGGTGAGTTTCCCGATTTCGGCAAATGAATTGAGGATGTTTGAATTTTCCTGCCTGTCCGAATAAAGATTGAAGCCCTCTAAAAAAGAATCCTTTTCTTTTTTCGGTTGGGATATTATTTTGCTGCTGTTTTGAGGGGTTGTTGTTTTTGCTTTGTTTTTCTCTATCGGAATCTTTTCGCCGGTACCGAAATCGTAATAATACTTTTGATTCCCTAGCGGATTCCAACCCAAAGGACTTTTTGCGTTTAATACTTTTGTTGTCATTTGTATTCCTTTCCCGTTTTGGAAAGGAATATGTGACATATATATTCTACCACACATCCTCTCCAAAACGCAATTTTTTATATTCCCCGCATGAGGAGTGTGACTATTATTGTTGCGATTCCGCCGATTACCGAGCCTGCGATAAGGCGGTTTGTGGAAATCAGTGTGTCTATTTTTGTTTCAAGCCTCTCAAAGCGTACATCGCCGCGGTTCAGTCTCTTTGCTATCTCGTCGCGGTGAGCTTCGCACGTATCACACGTTACATATTCCATACGCTCACCGCCCTTTACTTCGCACGGGTGAGATAGCTTGATGACACCCACCCGAGTGATATACGGCTCCATCCGCCCTTTTCCTCAAGTACGGTTACCGCATCACCGTTATAGAGCCAGCCGACGCGTGAGGCAAGAAGGCTTGGCGCACTTCTTATGCGCAGGCGTGAATTCACCCTTACATATCTTATATCGCCTCCGCGTACCCACACACCGATAAAGCCTCGGACACGGCGACCTGAAAAGTGATTGCCGAGCGGCGCGTAAAACTGTGTACTTCCACCGCCGTCAAGGTTTATGGCGTTCTCTGCACCGTTTGAGAGAAATGCACGTCGAAGCTCAGAGAGCGTACTTCCGCTGCTATCCGGGACAAGTGCTAGGATAAGTGAGTCTCCGTTAAGGCCAAGTGCTGTTCTTCCGCGTCTGCCCGTAATCCCTGCAGGGTTCTGGGTTTCTTCTTTCCCGTTTCTCACAAGGGTCGGATATGCGCCGATATAGTCGTCTGCTCCTACGTTGTTCTTATACGAAAACACCGCGGTTTTGTTCTCGGGAAACGCAAATCCATAGCCTTCTGTGAGACGGTATGCGATTCCGCCTGATACTACATCACTTGCAGGCTTTCGCGTCTTGAAATCGAAAAGCTCTGCATTGAGCAGAAAGTCAGGTGCACGACCGTTACTCTTCCCTATTCTCTTATATGCACTTTTTATTTCCTCGTTTCCGTTCTTTCCATAGAAATAGCCGATGTACTCTATATCCGCAAGCGGAACTGTATATATCTTTCCGCCCTTATATACCTTTGACGTCATTTCTCGCCATCCCCCATCTGCTTTATGATGTTTGCAACATATACCGCCGCCATACCCGCAACAATTCCGCGCAGAATGAACTCAACCACGGCTCCGCCTACATTTGCAAAATATAACAGTTCAAAGCACACACCGAGGACAATTGCCGCTAGCGGTATGAACCTGTCGTCAAAAAATCTTGCCTTTTTAAGAGCGAAGCAAACGCCGTAAACTGCCGCAATAACTATGTAGAGGTCGGCGCTGATAAGCGACATAAAGGTCTCACTTATAAATCCGCTTGTCATATTTCTTCACCTCCGTAAACATCCGAAATTTCAATAACCCGGCATTTTGCGACACTATTCAGTGCATCAACAAAACGTTCGCGGTACATCTGTGCGTTATACCCGTTTCCGTCATCCTCGGAAAAATATGCCGCAACACCGTAGGGAAGCGCAACGGATACTATCTCCTCGCAGAAATCCACATCCTCGTCCATATCTGAGATTACGGGTGCGCTTTTGAGTTCTTCTTTTCCGGAAACTGCACGGCAAGAGTTCTCATACGGCAGGCACTCGGCAAGAAGTGAGGATAGCACGGGGCAGAAGTTTTCCTTGAACGAACGGTCCTCTCCCACTCTTTCGAACATAATGGCGCAGGTTCTCTTATATATATCATATGCTTTCATTTTTCGAAATTCTCCTTTCATTAAGAAAAGAAGAGGCGGAAAGCCCCGCCTCTTCTTTCTGAGGTTTATTTACTGGAGAGTTACAGTAGTAACCTCGGACGGGAAAGCACCGTTATTGTAAGCGTATGCCTTCACGACTGTTCCTGCCGCCGTAACATCAGCCTGACTGCCGATTTTTGCACTGACAGAATATCTCGGGTCGGAGCCGTCTGTTGTGTACTTAATCATAGCTCCGCTTGTTGCAGAAGTGATTGCTCCGTCGTTTTCAATGACAGGAGCTGCACAGATACTTGCCGCACCTGAGCCTGTGTTTACCTCGACGTAAACACCGTCACACTTTGCTCCGAAGACGAAGAGGTCGTAGTACTGTCTTCCCTCAAGGAGAGCACCGGAGATTCCCGGCGGGTCCTTATGGTACTTCGTATCGTTGAGCTTTACAGGTGCGCAGGCTGCTCGCTTATGAACGATCATGAAGTTTACGTTCTCCGGCCAGCGTGAACGCGGAACCTTGATTACGTTCATATTGTCATACGTTCCGACAAGACCCTTGGCAAGTGATTTATCCATAAGGTTTTCACATGCCTTGAACTCCTCTGAGAGGCGAAGCTTTGCATAAGTGTCGCTCGGGACAAAGAGAGTTCTTCCGAAAGAAGGAACCTCGCAATCGTCCATATATGTAGTGCCGCGTGTTATGCGCTCACATACATTTGACTTTGAAATTGCCGTTGACTCGCCTACTATTTTGCCTGCGAGCTGTGAGAGACGCTCAAAGCTGTATTTGTCCATAAGCGGAATCGCCTTCTCGCTTATCTGGAGAGCAAGCATCTTTCCTGCTTCCTTGACACCGTTCTGGTCCTCGTTGTTGCCCTTATCGATTGTGAGGGTAAAGCTCTTATCCTGAGAGAGTGTGAGCTCCTGAACAATATCCTCCATCTCGACAGGTGTTCCGTAACGGTTTGTACCAGAGCGTGTGTAATCGCTCATCTCAACTGTTACGGGAGTTGAGATTCTTACTGTTTTTACACCCGAGAAAGAATACTCGTTTGAGAGATGACCGTTGATAAGGCTTTCTCTTGTGTAGTGTGTCTGGATTTCTTTTGCGTATTTGCTGTGTAAATTGATAGCTGACATAATTTTTTAACTTCCTTTCTAATCTATCGCTGTAAATCCTTCAAGAAAGGCATCGCGGACAAACGCTGTACCGTCGCCCGAAATTGAACCGACAGAACGCCGCCTTGCATCAGCCATGCTCTGCACGGCGGAAAGCTCTCTTTCTTTATCCGAAAGCAGCTTTTCCTGATATGCTTCAAGCGGGGTCATGCCACCTCGCACCTTCTCTGAAAGCTCTGAATATGCGCTTTCACGTGCAAGGTTCGGGTATCTGTTAAAGAGTGTTGACCACGGACCTGTAAAACCGAGTGAATCGGATATTCTTTTTATTTGTCCGCGTGCACGTTCGACTGCGTCTTGCGCTACACTTCCTGTCGTATTTGCAGCATTTTGTTTTTGCGACTCGTGCATATTCATATACTCTGCACGTGTCATTCCTCTTTCTCCTGCGACCTTGTCCAAAAACTCAAGCTCACGTTGGTATTTCGTGTCGCGTTCGGCAACAACATGGTCGTAGTTCATTCCTTTTTGGGCGAGAACGCGCGCCTCATCAAGAGTTATGTCACGTTCCTCACCGTTGTACTTAATTCTTATTGTTTCTCTTTTCTCTGCGTCCTGGTTTGACACAGAGTTATCTTCGGTAGCTCCGTCGTCGAAAAGGTTGTCCGGCAACGTAAGCTCCTGCTCTTCTGTTCTGTTGGTTTCATCAAACACAGTGAGCACCTCCGTTTAAGTGTTTTTGGTCATTAGCGGTTTTGTTTTTCGTATCAAGACGATTCTTCTCCGGAACTCCACGTCGTCTTTGCGCGCCTGAAGCGACGTGAACTCATCCGCAACCACAGTAAAACCGCTTTTGCCATTTCACAAAAAGGCCCTTTGCAAAGGTGCGTTTATGCAAAAGTTTCTTTCTGTCATCAAGTCCTTGTTTGCTTGACGAGGGTATTATAGCACGAAAATTATTTTTGGTTTTGACAACTTTTTGACAACTTTTTTGAGCTCGAAAACGCCGAAAAACGGCTCTGTAAAGCCATTTTCCAAAAATGCACCTTTTTCAAAAACAAAAAAATGATTTTTTTGTTGACAAGCAAATCGTTTTGTATTATAATAATTAAGCTCGTTATGAGCGTGTATGGCGGTGTAGCTGAGTTGGCTAGCTCATTCGGTTCATACCCGAACGGTCACTGGTTCAAGTCCAGCCGCCGCTACCATACAGCGGGGCAGGTTTCCCTGCCCCGCCAATAAAATCCGGCCCGTTGGTCAAGCGGTTAAGACACCGCCCTTTCACGGCGGTAACAGGAGTTCGATTCTCCTACGGGTCACCATATTGTCTTTAGATAAGAAGGTAAAACCGATTGCATTTTTTGCGTTGTCTTTTATGTTCTTATTTTTGTCTATGCAGATTTTTCTGAGAAAGGGGGAACCCGTCAGTATGATTAAATTCATCGTTACCTCAGACCTTCGCGCATCTCACGTTATAGAAGAAAATATGCACATAGGCGCTTCTGTAATCAAGAAAGTAGAAGACATTACAAATGTTGCAGATGACTGTAATTTCATCGCAGATCTCGGTGACTGTCTTGATGGCAACGCTTCTCCCAATGAGGGCTGTGCCGTGCTCGACGATATCTACGCGCTTTATAACCGCGCAGATATCCCTCTGCATATGCTTATGGGAGAACGCACGTCAGTCGTCTCAAAGGAAGCATTTCTTCAACACACAAACACGCCTTTCCGTTATCGCGCATTTGACGTTGCAAACTACCGTTGTATTTTTCTCGATGCTGTCCAGAAAGACGGAAACTTCTACATAGACGACGAGCAGTTTGACTGGCTTTCCCGTCTGCTCGGAAAATCTCATCGCACAGCGGTTATCTTCTCACACGCTCCAATCGCACTCACAGATGAGAGCGACGATTCAAAGCTTCTCACAAACCGCGCACTTCTTCGCGAGCTGATTGAGACAAGCGATAAGGTTGCACTTGTGGTCTCGGGCCATTCCGATAAGGGCGACCTTGTAGTTTCAAACGGTGTTCCTTACATAACCATTTCACCGAACTGCCTCTCCGATGAGACAACCTTTGCCAGAATCACCGTTTCTTCACGCGGCGTTGTCGGTGAAGGCTTTGGTGCACAGGAGAGCTTCTCCGTTTACAAACCCGAAGAAGAGCCTGAAAAGAAATCTCTCTTTGAAAAGATTCGCAGTTTGTTCTAAAAAATCAACACCCAATCGCAAGTGCGATTGGGTGTTTTTGTTTTACCATGACTTTAAGTATTCTTCCTGTTCTGCGCTAAGATTGTCAATCTTTATTCCTTCTGCCGAAAGCTTTTCGCGGGCAACAAGAGAATCTATCTCTTGCGGCACATCATAAAGACCCTTTTTGAGTTTCTTCGGAAGACGTGCAATATGCTCCATCATAAGTGCCTGAACAGCAAAGCTTAGATCCATTATCTCCGCAGGATGTCCGTTACCTGCGGCAAGGTTTACAAGTCTTCCCTCTCCCAGCAGATTAAGTACTCTGCCGTCGGAAAGCTTATACCCTTCAATGTTTGGTTTTCTCACCTCTACACTTACAGATAGAGATTTGAGATCATCCTTGTTTATCTCACAGTCAAAGTGGCCTGCATTCGCCAAAAGCACACCGTCGTGCATCTTTTCGAAATGCCTTTTGAGAATAATATCACGGCAACCCGTTGTTGTTACAAATATGTCTCCAACAGCTGCTGCCTCATCCATACTCATTACCAAGTACCCGTCAGCATACGCTTCAAGTGCGCGGAAAGGGTCCGCCTCGCATACGATTACATTTGCACCAAGACCCTTTGCACGAAGCGCTACCCCGCGCCCGCAAAAGCCATATCCTGCAACTACTACCCTTTTGCCTGCGATAAAGCAGTTTGTGGTATTCATTATTGCATCCCATACAGACTGGCCTGTTCCGTGACGGTTATCAAAGAGGTGTTTGCACTTTGCATTGTTTACGGCGAACATCGGAAAATTGAGTTTTCCTGCGTTTGCTCTTGCCGCAAGCCTTGCAACACCCGTTGTTGTCTCCTCGCATCCTCCAAGGAGATTTTTTGCGAGTTCCGGCTCCTTCTCGTGTAAAATAGATACGAAATCTCCGCCGTCGTCAATTATAATATCAGGAACGCACTTAAGTGTTTCCGTGAGGTGGTCAACATACTCACTCTCACTTGCGCCGTGAATCGCAAACGTCTCAACGCCGAGAGTTGAGAGTGCCGCGGCAACATCATCCTGTGTTGAAAGCGGATTGCAGCCCGTAGCAAAAACCTCTGCACCGCCCGCCTTGAGGGTAAGTGCAAGGTATGCAGTTTTCGCCTCAAGGTGGATAGACATTGCTATCTTTTTGCCCTCAAACGGCCTTTCCTTTTCAAAACGGTTTCCTATAGCCGTGAGAACGGGCATATATGACTTTACCCATTCAATTTTTTTAATGCCTGCAGGGGCTAAATTTACATCCTTTACGATACTCATTTCAAAATCAACTCCTGCCTTATATAATACACAATTTACAGGCATATTTCAATATTGTAAATTAAAAATAAATTTCGCTAAAATACCTTTTTTCTCATATTGAAGTATGATATAATTATCATATTAAAATGGTTTAATATTTTTTGTTCGACTTTTTCTGAAAGGAATATGATAAAAATGGGCGTTGTTTCGAAAATTTTTGGTACACACAGTGAGCGTGAAATCAAGAAGATTCTTCCGCTTGTAGATAAAATTGAAGCACTTGCCGAGGAGTACCGCGCACTTTCTGACGCTGACCTTGCAGCAAAGACGACACTTCTCAAGTCACGACTTGAAAACGGCGAGACGCTTGACGATATTCTCCCCGAAGCTTTTGCTACAATCCGCGAAGCTGCATGGAGAGTTTTGGGACTTTTCGCATTTCGCGTTCAGCTAATCGGCGGCATAATCCTCCATCAGGGCAGAATTGCCGAAATGAAAACAGGTGAAGGTAAAACCCTCGTTGCAATCCTCCCTGCATACTTAAACGCACTTTCCGGTCGCGGTGTCCATATCGTTACAGTCAACGATTATCTCGCAAAATATCAGGGCGAACTTATGGGCAGAGTCTTTAAGTTTCTCGGCCTTTCTGTCGGCATAATCGTACACGGGATTACAAACGACGAACGCCGTGCAGCACACATGGCAGACATCACATACGGAACGAACAACGAATTCGGTTTCGACTATCTCCGCGACAATATGGCACTTTACAAAGAGCAGATGGTAGGTCGCGACTACCACTCTTTTGCAATCGTCGACGAGGTTGACTCAATCCTCATAGATGAAGCCCGTACTCCGCTTATTATTTCCGGTAAGGGCGAGGCTTCAAGTGAGCTTTACACAATGGCTGACCGCTTTGCGCGCAAGCTCAAGCAGGTCAGAATCGTTGAAAACAACGAAAAGGAAGAAATGGAAGAGCGCGAGGATATTGCCGATGCCGACTATGTAGTTGACGAAAAGGCAAGAACCTGTACTCTTACCGCTCGAGGTGTTGCAAAAGCTGAGGAGACTTTCGGACTTGAAAACCTCACCGATGACGATGAGCGCTCTCAGCTCATTTCCCACCATATAAATCAGGCTATCCGCGCACACGGTATTATGATTCGTGATATCGACTACGTTGTGCAGGACGGCGAAGTTATAATCGTTGACGAATTTACAGGTCGTCTTATGTACGGACGCCGCTATAATGAAGGCCTGCATCAGGCCATAGAGGCAAAGGAAGGCGTAAAAGTGGCAAACGAGTCAAAGA
>JAZQDV010000009.1:0-30680 GCA_045546975.1 Eubacteriales bacterium | reverse complement strand
ATCGTAATAGTACCTTTGGTTTTTGTTCTTTAACAGTGGGCTTTCATAAAGCCAATTATTGTTGCTTAAATTTTTCATAATATTTTCCTCCATTATAGTATATTTGTGTTTTTTTTGCAACAAAAAACGGATGCCCTGCGCACACAGGAGCATCCGTCATAAATCGTGCACAAATTCATAACATAGACCTAGTGTAAAGACGAAAACAGGGCAAGGGAAAATCCCTTGCCCTGCTGCGTGAGATTTAATGCTCGGAGAGCTTTGTTAGCTTTCTCGTTTCAATGTCAAAGCGGTGCCGACTATTGTCGTAGTAGATAAACAGCGAGTTTTCGGCAACGTAAAAGCCGGGATATTCTCCTTTGATAAGGTGTTCTTTTTCTTTGCCGTCTTTTGAAAGTCTGTATATTCCTCTTTCATCAGATGTAGAGAAAAATATTGAATCACCGTAAACTATCATTTCCGAAAAGTTATCTTTGAGCAAAATGTCTTTTTCGAGAGTTTCTTTGTCCATTCGATACAGACAATCATCTGCTGTGAAATAAAGATATTTTTCGTCAAAATTCGGAATGGAGAAGTTCAGTTCAGTAGATTCTCTTGAGTGAAGTTTTTCCTTGTTGTCGCCGGATGTATCCATTCTCCATATGGAATAGTTGTCGGTGTGGTCAGTATAATAAATCTTTTCTCCGTCAACAACAAAACGAAGGATTTCCTCTTTTGAAATGAGCTTTTTGTTCCGACCGTTTAAATCGCAGGAGTAAATACTGCCCACATAAGGTTTAAGCCACTCCGTTTTAATCCAGATTCCATCGCAAAGAGTAAGTCTGTAATATATCCTGTCTCCGCTGATAATGACATTTGTTACTTGCTTAAGTAATACAGGTCGACGAAAAATTCCGTTCTTGCTCATTTTCCAAATAAAACCCGGAGAACCAACAACATAATAGATGTAATCTTCCGTAACGTTTAAATTACCCACGCTGCCGTTTGCTATTTTTGTCTTTTTCAAAGACTCCTTGTTTACTTTGTATAGGCCGCTTTCACTGTAGGAGGCTGCAACGGTTTTGTAGTAGAAAAATTCTTCGTCCTCAACAAGATCGCCGCCATTTAAGGTATTTCCCAGAACATTTCCAAGCCCAACATTTTCCTGTGTTGGTTTTATGTTGCTTCCAAGCAGCAACAGAAGTATTGCCAGAACTATATACAAAGCAAACTTTTTCATTCTTACTTACCTCCCTGATTCTGCGTAGCTGGTTCCTTTATCAATCCAGAATATATCTTTAGGATCATCCATAGTAGTGGGGTTTTTATAAACCCACTCAGGAATCCCCATTTTTTTGCCGACATATGCCATATTCATGTTGCCGAATTTGTCTGCACCGATGAGATACCCGTCAAAATATATCCACTCAAGCCAGTTTCTGTTATTGTCTACATCAAGGTCTTTTCCGTCATAATATTGCAATTTATTTCCTTTTTCATCAATACCACCTACTCGCCAGTAGTCATTATATTTATAATCCCATGGTCCATAGTCGGTCATTGCGGTAAGAAATGCCCCCGGTTCAAGTAAGCTACCTGAAACTCCTGCCAAAATAGGGTTTATTAAGGTCGATTGCATCGGAATTGTTCCCGATGAAATTCCTTTTACAAGTTGACCTGTTTTTGCATTTTTGTGCATAATGTCAAATATTTCATCTGTGCCATATTTTACTCGGTTATTGCCACGGGCAAGGCGTCTTACTTCTTCCGCTACTCCGTGCAACCTGTCCTTTTCTGCAGAATCGGAAGTTGCATACCATCGTTTGCTGAGATCCTGAAGAATTTTATATGTTTCAGAATATTCTCCAAACTCTATGGCGTCTTTATTTTGAGTTTTGTTTTGTGCCTGTTTTGTCTCTGTCACAAAACCGTCGAGAAAGAGTTCCTTGTCCTTGTTGGACTTCAGATCACCGCCGAGAGAAGGTCCCCACGGGTCTTTCTTCTTCACGTTTGCATACTGAAGAACACTCAATGACTTTTGTGGGTCATATGGCAGTTTCTCAATTTTCACTTCTTGTAACGGACTCCCCGGAAGTTTTGTAATTTTTGGCTCCTTGTTATAAAGCACATCTGTTTCTTTTTTGTTCTTTTTCATGGTTTCGACAGAATTGAAACCTTCAAGAAAAGCATCTCTTTGTTTTTTGACTTCTTCGCGTTCGATTTTCTCTCCTGTTCCGAAATCGTAATAGTATCTTTGATTTTCGCTTTTTGATAGTGGGTCTTGAGTAATCCACTTAAAGCTGCTTAAATTTTTCATAGTATTTTTCCTCCATTATAGTACACTTGCATTATTTTTGCAACAAAAATGAATGCTCTGCGCGCAAGGAACATAACACTATGAACGCGCGCAATTTCATAGCGTTACACTCCCAAAGCATCATTTGTGCGTATTATACCACGAAAAATATTTTCGTGCTTGACAAGATTTTGACAACTTTTTTGGAGTGAGTAACGCCTCTTTTTACACGATTTTCCTGTTCTTCCCCATTTCGCACAATTGCTTTTTTCTTTCCAAAATGGTATACTTATTCTCGTAAAAGCGAGGTGCTACCTATGGAAAATAAAAAGAAACATCTGAAAACATCATATCTCATATCGCGGTTTATTCCGTATTTCAAAAAATACAAGCTTGTGCTGGTGCTCGACCTTCTATGTGCACTGCTCACAACGCTTTGTGATATCATTCTGCCGCTCATTGTCCGCCACCTTACGGACATCGGCTTCAACGACCCGGCACTTTTGTCGGTAAGACTTATACTCTCTGTCGGTGCGCTGTATCTCGTGCTTCGAATCATCGATGTTTTTGCACATTACTTCATGCAGGATGTCGGACACGTTATGGGTGCGAAAATTGAGACGGATATGCGCCGTGATTTGTTCTCACATCTTCAGAAGCTTTCACATTCATACTACAGCAACACGAAAATCGGGCAGCTTATGTCGCGCATAACAAGTGACCTTTTTGACATCACAGAGTTTGCACATCACTGTCCCGAGGAATTTTTCATTGCGGGAGTAAAGATAGTTGCCTCGTTCTCTATCCTCTGCACAATGAACGTCTGGCTGACGCTTATAATCTTCTCCATTCTCCCATTTATGTTTATCTTTTCACTGCATTTCAGAAAGAATATGCGAAACGCGTTTAAGCGCAACCGCGAACAGCTTGGCGAAATCAACGCTCAGGTTGAGGATTCGCTCCTCGGTGTGCGCGTTGTGAAATCTTTTGCAAACGAGGATATCGAAAACGAAAAATTTGAAAAGGGTAACAGTCGCTTCTTTGATACTAAAAAGCTTACATACAAATATATGGCAGGCTTTCACAGCTCGACACGTTTCTTTGACGGACTTATGTATATAGTCGTCGTTGTTGTGGGCTCCATATTTATGATGAACGGAAAGGTAACACCTGCAGACCTTATGGCGTATCTTCTGTATGTAACAACACTTTTAGCATCTATCCGCAGAATCATCGAGTTTACAGAACAGTTCCAGCGCGGAATGACTGGAATCGAGCGCTTTGTCGAGGTTATGGATGAGCCGATAGAAATAAAAGACCGCGAGGGTGCGATTGAATTATCAAACATCTCGGGTGATATTGAGCTTCGCGATGTGTCCTTCCGCTATGGCGACTCCTCCGAGTTTGTGCTCGATAACATAAACCTCAAAATAAACAGAGGTGAGCACATTGCTCTCGTCGGTCCGTCAGGTGCGGGAAAGACAACTCTCTGCAACCTCATTCCCCGTTTCTATGACGTGACAGATGGTGCAATACTCCTTGACGGAATTGACATCCGCGATGTGACAACGCACTCACTGCGCAATAACATAGGTATTGTTCAGCAGGACGTTTACCTCTTCTCCGGAACGGTTTATGAGAACATAGAATACGGACTTCCCGGTGCAACACACGAACAGATAGAGCATGCCGCAAAGCTTGCAGGCGCACACGAGTTTATATCCGAGCTTCCGGACGGCTACAATACATTTGTCGGTGAGCGCGGGGTTAAGCTCTCAGGCGGTCAGAAACAGAGAATAAGCATCGCTCGTGTATTTCTCAAGAATCCACCGATACTTCTTCTCGACGAGGCGACAAGCGCTCTTGATAACGAAAGTGAGCTTATTGTTCAGAAATCCCTTGCCGAGCTTGCAGAGGGTCGCACAACATTAACTATCGCGCACAGGTTAACAACCATAAAGAACGCGACAACGATTCTTGTTCTTACGGAAAACGGAATTGAAGAGCAAGGAACACACGCAGAGCTACTTGAAAAGCGCGGGCTTTATTACAACCTTTACAGTATGTATACCGAAGCATAAACGAAAACGGTGTGGTCAGAAGACCACACCGTTTGTTTTAGTTTTTGAAAAGCTTTGCCGCTATCTTTTCGCCCTTTGGAAGTCCCATTACATCGTCCTTCGTTATTCCCCGGAAAACAAGCATTGTTATAAAGTACACCGCAACGCCAAGACCTATCGAGAGTGCAACGGAGATGAGATTTCCGAGAACTCCTACGGTGAGCCGATACGCAAAGTATACCACAACACCCATTATCGCGGAGCACACGAGCGGACGGATATATGTGTCGGAGAACTTCGGCCTAAAGCCTACTGTCCTTGAAAGGAATATCATATTAAGAACTGTTATGACAACATAACAAAGCACTGTTCCTATTGCAGCACCGGAAAGCTCTACTCCCGGAATTGCAATAAGGAAATAGTTTGCAACCACCTTGACAACAGCACCCGCAAGCATCGTCATAAGCGGAATCGTTGCGCGGCCGAGCGCCTGCATAGAAGTCGAGGTGAGCGACGACGCGCAAAGGAAGAACGATGCAATTGCAAGGATTGAAAGCACTGGCGTTGCAATCGCAACATCACTTGCTGATTTGAACAAGATTGACAGTATCGGACCTGAAAGAACTGAGATTCCGACAGATGCGGGGAGTGTAAATATGATTACTATGCGAAGTGCTGAAAGTATCGTCTTATGGAGCTTCTCCGTATCCTTTATTGCAAATGCCGCAGATATTGTAGGCGTCACGCTCACATTAAGTGAGATTATTATCGATGGGATAAGATTGAAAAGCGGAAGTGCGTAGTTTTCGTACACACCGAAAAGTGACGTTGTTATCTCGGAATCATATCCAAGAGATGCAAGGCGGTTTGTTATCAGGAACATATCAATAGTGCTTGTTACGTTCATAATAAGTGAGCCGAGCGTTACAGGGATTGCGATTTTAAGAAGTGAAGAAAGTATATCACCACGACCACGAAGTGTCTCTCCTGTCTCGGGGACATCCCGCTCTCGCCTCTTTTTCACAGCCGCAAGAACGACCATAAGTATTACCGTAAGCACCGTTCCCGTTGTTATACCGAGGATGACACCTGCGGAAATATACTTCTCCGCAAAGCCGTGAGTGAGGAGTATGTAGGCAAAAAGAAGACCTATAACAAGTCTTGAAAGTGCCTCGATTATCTGTGAAAGTGCCGTCGGCACCATATTTTCATTGCCCTGGAAGTACCCGCGAAAGCCTGCCGTGACCGCCATGAAGAGCACCGCGGGAGCAAGAACGATTATGCTTGGTGCCGCATTAATGTCGTTTGCCGCAAGTGCGAGCTTGTCAGAAAACACGATAAGCACGAGCATACCTACAAGTCCGATTGTTAAACAAAGACCTATTGCTGTATTGAAAACACGCTTTGTCTCACGCGTGCGACCAAGAGCGCGGGATTCCGAAATCATTTTTGATATAGCTATAGGGATTCCCGCCGTCGCAATCGTGAGCAGTATGGAATAGTATCTGTACGCCATACTGTAAAGTCCCATCGTGTATTCGCCCACGATGTTTGTAAGCGGTATTCTGAATACCGCACCGATAACTTTTACCATTACACTGGCTATCGCAAGGATAAGCGCACCTTTTACAAATGACGCTTCTTTCTTCTCGCTCATACATTTCACCTTTTATATATCAAGAATCATTACGCGTTGTTCTATTCCATCGTCGTTTTCGCGGAAAATTTCATAGAATCCGTACTTTGTGTAGAACTTATACGCCGCGGTATTTGAAACTGCAACTCTCACGCTTATATGCTTCTTGCCTTCTCTTTTGTACTTGCTCATCGCATGTCCTATAAGCTGGATACCGAAACGCTGACGTCTGTATTCCGGCTTTAAGTACACAAACGATATGTGCCCTGTATCAGAATGAAGCTTAACACTTCCGTCAAGCTCAACCATTCCTAATTCTTCCCTGCCGAGAATTCCGAACACTACGTTTTCCCTGTCTTTTTTAAGCAGACGTTTTGTCTTTTTCTCGACAAGTGCGATATTTATATCATCGTCAAAGATTTCCTTCCACGCAAGACGGTGGTATTCGTTTATCTTCTCACGGTCGCGCACAGCATCGGCAGATACAAAATGCACATTTCTGCCGCCACCCTCGCGCACCCAGGCAATCCCTTCACCGTAACCGGGAAGAAGCTTTAAGTGCTCGTCACTGTTTCTGTAAACCTCAAAAAAGCGCTCACCGTCATAACGGAAGAGGCTGACGCAGGTATTGTCACCCCAGTCGTCCCCGACAACGCCTTCTATGTCGTCCCCATTCATTATTCCGTGCATAAGCACGCGAAGGACTGCGCCGTGACTTACTATCGCTATCGATTTCCCTTCATTCTCGGAAATTATTCGCATAAGAGCTGTTTTTGCTCTCGCGTAGAGCTCGGTATACGTCTCGGCGTTCTCTACCTCAAACTGGAGCGGTCTTTCTATCCACGCATCATACATTTCCTTGTATTCTGATATAAGTTCACCCCAACACGCATCCTCCCAGACACCGAAATGGATTTCCCTGAAGCCGGGCTCGGTGTTCAAAGGAAGTCGCTTCGGCTCATAGATTGCACGTGCGGTTTCTACTGTGCGCGTGAGGTCACTTGAATATACTACGTCAATATCCACTGCCTCAAAGCGTTTCCTCAGCGCATTGATCTGCGTGTAGCCCTTTGGAGTTACAAGCCCGTCATACCATCCGTAAACACGTCTTGCTACATTGCCGTAAGACTCCGCGTGGCGAATAAAATATATTTCCGTCATTCCCGTTCTCCCCTCGGCTTAAAAACAGATTCTCAAATCCTTTATTACCTCTTCTGCGGCATTCCTTATTCTTTCCGAATAAGCTCCGTTTCCTTTTGCAAGGGTTATCTCTCGCGTAACATAAACAAGTCCACCAAGACCGCGCATATCAAAAGCGCCGTTTATGTCATGGCCCCTTGTCTTGTTTCCGTCGTATCCCGTAATGAGGAACAGCATTTTCTTGTATGTTCTGCGAAGCTCGGCAAGTACGCTGTTGGGTACACCGCCGATAATTATGCCGATGTCGGAATACCCCATACTTCCCACTCTCTTTTCTCCCCAACGGCTTGCGCGCTCACAAACAGCGCGGTATACCGTCCTGACCCCCGTTACGAGGTCCTGCACATCCTGAGGAGTTCCGCTATCGGAATGAACAAGCACAAAAACGCTTTTCTTTTCCTTTTTGCTCTTTTCAAGGATAGGTGCGACACCTGCCGTACCGTAGTATGGAGAAACGGTAATGCAGTCAGCACCGATTGTGTCAAAATATAACTCAGCCGAAGCCTCAGCCGCGCGCGGCTCTCCCGAGCATTTTACATCGGCTATCGTGAAAAGGCCCTTTTCCTTCGCGTATGAAATCGCGTCCGCGACGGTTTCTGTGCCATACGGCATAAGCGCCTCTACATTTACTGATATCGCAGGTACTATATCGCCCAGTGTGTTGATAACAAGGCGGTTGAACGCCCTTACTGCCTCTGCCTTATCTGCATGACCGCGCATAAACTCTCCTGGAAGCTCGGAATATCCGACGTCAAGCCCCAATACACAAGGAGCCGCCCCTGTTATTATTTTAGTTATGAGTTCGGATAACTCCATTATACCACTCCCTTTCTGCAGATATTTCTGTTATTCGAGACATTCTCTGCCTTTTCCGTCCTTTGAGATGCAATAAAGCTTATTTCCGTCGTTTTCGTTGTAATAGTAGAGCATATTTCCGAAAACCATAAGCGAATCCACTTTATCATTTGTAATCTTCTCGATTCCGGTTTTGTCGCCCTTCATTTTCAGCACAGAGCTTCCGTCATCAAAATCAACGAATATTATATCGTCCTCACTTGCGCTCATATAGCCTATGCGCGAGTCATAGAGCACAGAAGTGTCGCCTGTTTCGCTGTCTCTTTTGCAAAGCTGGAGATATGTGCTGTCTTCTTTATTTATTTCGCTTACGTCTTCATTTCTGAAAACGATTCCGTCCTGTGTTCCTGCTATGAAGTGTGCGGCATAGTCAAAAAGAAGCTTTTCATTCTCGCCTGTAAGCGATACGGTATATATCTCTCCCTCTCCGCTCATATCCCTTAAGTAAATTGTAGAGCCATAGATCGTCATATAATTCGTACTACGGTCAGAGAGCTTTCTGAGGTTCTTTCCCGAAAGGTCCGCGCTGTAGATACGGTTTTCGTCACTCAGGTTCATAAAGAACATCTTGCTTCCAATCATATAAAACTGTGTTGTCTGGAAGCTTCCGATTTTTTCAAGCTCACTTCCGTCCTCACGGATTCTGCATATCCTGTACTCATCAAGGTCAACAAAGTAGAGCCACTCTCCGTTAGCATTAAGCGATGTTGCACGGACGTCGGAGATTCGCGTATTTATCCCGTTTTCTCTCTTATAGATACCACCGAAAACCTCCGACACAAAGAACATCTTATCACCGGAGCGAGCGACTGTTCCTCCGTTCTGAATATTAGACATACTGTTGCCTGCTTTAATCGGGGAGTCTGAGGTACTGTCATAGATTTTTGAAAGTCGCTCAAAGCGGAGTGCCTCATCGTCCTCCGACTCGACAAAAGCAATGGCTGCCTCAGGATTTTTCTCCTTCGCATACTGTGTGAGAATCGCGTTGTAGTTCTCCTCGCTTCCGTCTTCAAGGAAATTCTCTTTCATCCCCTGAACCTTACGGCTTTCCTTTTTTACAGTGCTGTTCAAGGTCGTGAACATACCCGTCACTGCGACAAGTGCCACTACTATAACAAGCAATAAAAGTGCAAGCAACTTCTTTTTCATCGTTTTATCTCCTGACTGATTTAAGTCGATATATCGCCTTATATATTCTACAGTATTTTTCTCACAAAGTCCAGTAATTTATTTCGCTTTGCGCTTGAAAAAAATTCATTTTTTTGGTATAATAACGGCAGAAATAAAACGAATCAGACGGAGGTGACGGTATGCCCGGCTTTGGTTTTGTCAGAAGCGAGCTTGAAATCAAAACACTTACTCTTCACGCGCTTCACTTTATAGGTCGCTCAGTCTCTTTTGACGAGCTTATGCAGATGGTTTTTGTCGACGATGCGATAAATTACTTCAACTTTGCCGACTATCTCGACGCTATGGTAAAGACAGAGCATGTTTCCGTGTGCTCCGATACGGGTCATGACCGCTATTCCATCACAAAAAAAGGTGTGCGCGACCTTACCGCCATCCGTTCATCTGTTCCCGAATCCGTTTTGAGAAAATGCGAAAAGGCAGCAAAGATTGTCCGCGAGGAAATTATCCGCAAAAACCTCGTGAATGTAGAAGTCCGTGAGGATGACGGCAAATTCAGCGCCGTTTGCTCCCTTGCCGATAACAGCGGAGAGGTTTTCTCCTTTTCAATGTCGGCACCGAATCGCGAGTCTGCAAAGCAGCTCACCGCTAATTTCTATGCCCACGCAGAGCGGATATATAACGAGTTTTTGAAATCTATGTTCTCCACCCGCGATTAAATTTAGGACAAAAAACTATTGACAACAATATTGATTTTTTGTATAATAAATAAGCGTTTTAACGCGGGCCTTTAGCTCAGTTGGTTAGAGCTCCCGGCTCATAACCGGACGGTCCTGGGTTCGAGTCCCCGAAGGCCCACCAAAACGGAAACACCTCGTCGCAAGACGGGGTGTTTTTGTTTTGTGGCTATCCGTCGGAAGACGAGAACAGCACGGCGACTTGTCGCAAACATTCTTCACGCGCCATTTTTTCAAAAATAAATCCTCCTCGCGAAAGCTTTCGCGAGGAGGACTGTCTTTCTTTATTTAACCTTCAAAGTCCATTCCGCACTGGATTGCCTTGAGGTTTATCTCAAGAAGGTTTGCGCGCTTTGCGGAAACAACTTTTCCGAGTGCTTCCTCAATGCCGTCCTTCTTTACCATACCACTTTCACGGATGAGCTTTCCGACCATTATCATATTTGCAAGGGTCGGTGCATTCATCTGCTGTGCAAGCTGGGTTGTCGGGATGTAAAATACTTTTACATCATTTCTCTTGACCTTGCGCTCGATGAGTGTTGAGTCAACAAGGATTATTCCGCCGGGAACAACTGCGTCCTCGTACTTATCAAGAGACGGAAGGTTCATAGCGACAAGGATATCGGGATTTGAAACTATAGGAGAGCCTACAGGATCATCAGAGAGGATAACGCTGCAGTTTGCAGTTCCGCCGCGCATCTCAGGACCGTAGGACGGAAGCCAGCTTAATTGTCTGCCCTCAAGAAGTCCCTTATATGCGAGAAACTTTCCCGCAAAGAGGATACCTTGACCGCCGAAGCCTGCTAAAAGTAACTGTGTTGTCATAATTACTTCTCCTCCTTCTCTGCGCTCTTGTCCTTATAAACGCCGAGCGGATAATACGGAATCATATTCTCATCAATCCACTCAAGAGCCTTCTGAGGCGTCATACCCCAGTTTGTCGGGCAGGAGGAAACAACCTCAATAAGTGAGAAACCCTTGCCCTCTACCTGATTCTTGAATGCCTTGAGGATAGCCTTGCCTGCAGCCTTGACGTTCTTTACGTTGTTTACTGCAACGCGCTCGATATACTGCGGGCCGTCAAGAGTAGAAAGCATTTCGCTTACTCTTATCGGATAACCTGCACTATTTACATCACGGCCGTACGGTGAGGTCTGTGTGACTTGACCCGGAAGTGATGTCGGTGCCATCTGACCGCCTGTCATACCATAGATTGCGTTGTTTACAAAGATTATTGTGATGTTCTCGTTTCTTGCTGCAGCATGGACAGTCTCTGCCATACCGATTGATGCAAGGTCACCGTCGCCCTGATATGTAAAGATAACATTTTCAGGGAATGCGCGCTTAAGACCTGTTGCAACAGCCGGTGCGCGGCCGTGGGCTGCCTCTACCATATCGCAGGAAAAATAATCATAAGCCATAACAGAGCATCCAACCGGAGCAACACCGATTGTCTTGCCCTCAACACCGAGAGCGTCAATTGCTTCGGCAACGAGACGGTGGATTATACCGTGGGTGCAACCCGGGCAGTAGTGAAGCGGTGCATCTGTAAGGCTTTTCGGTTTTTCAAATACTACCATTAGTTGCTACCTCCTTTAACTTCGTGGATTTTTTCAAGAACCTGTTCAGGTGTCGGAATCATACCGCCAACGCGGTTGCAGAGGTGAACCGGCTTCTTGCATTCTGTTGCAAGGCGGATATCCTCTATCATCTGACCCATAGAAAGCTCAACGCTTATAAATGCTTCCACCTTATCGGCAGCCTTGAGAAGAGCTTCCTTCGGGAACGGCCAGAGCGTAATCGGGCGAATCATACCGACCTTTATGCCCTCTTTACGTGCTGCGACAACTGCGTTCTTTGCAACGCGGGCAGCAATACCGAAAGCGACAACGCAGTATTCTGCATCGTCCATCATAAAGCTTTCGTATCTTACTTCATTTTCTTCAATAACCTTATATCTCTCATAACGCTCAATGTTCTTCTGCTCAAGCTCTTCAGGCTTTAAGTAGAGTGAGTTTATGATATTGTGCTCTCTCTTCATTTCTGTTCCCGTAACTGCCCACGGAGCATCAACTGTGTTGACTTTCTCCTCGGGAAGCTCAACGGGCTCCATCATTTGGCCCATTGTTCCGTCAGCAAGAAGCATAGCAGGCATACGGTATTTTTCCGCAAGCTCAAATGCAAGAGCTGTCATATCTGCCATTTCCTGAACTGACTCGGGAGCGAGAACGATGAGGCGATAGTCGCCGTGGCCGCCGCCCTTTGTTGCCTGGAAATAGTCAGACTGTGACGGCTGAATTCCGCCAAGACCCGGACCGCCGCGCTGTACGTTTACGATGAGTGCCGGAAGGTCTGCGCCTGCAATGTAGGAGATACCCTCCTGCTTGAGTGAAATACCGGGGCTTGAGGATGAGGTCATAACGCGCTTTCCTGTTCCTGCAACGCCATAGACCATATTGATAGCGGAAATTTCGCTCTCTGCCTGGAGGAAGGTTCCGCCAATTTTCGGCATTCTCTTTGCCATATAAGCCGCGACCTCTGTCTGCGGTGTTATGGGATAACCGAAGTAATGACGGCAGCCTGCACGGATAGCAGCCTCCGCAATTGCCTCGTTACCTTTCATTAAAACCTTTTCTGCCATATCTTGCACCTCACCTTTCTACTGTGATTACGCAGTCAGGGCACATGGTTGCGCAGAATGCACAGCCTATGCACTTTTCCTGATCTGTTATCTCAGCGGGAGAATGTCCCTTTTTGTTGATTTTGTCACTTGCAAGAGCAATAATTCCTTTCGGACATGCGCTGACACAAAGACCGCAGCCTTTGCATACGTCCGTCAAAAACGTTACCTTAGCCATAACAAATCTCCTTTATCTAAAATAATTTTTTCTGCAATTTAAGCCTAAATACGTCTTCCCCGAGTTCACTTCCAAGGCTTTCCTCTGCGGTTGTCATAACGAGCGGAAGTCTTGAGAGTGCTGCCAGTTCCTCTGCCTTTGCCTTTGTGTCAAGGATATGCGAAGGGGTAGTCTCAGGGCCTATGTTTGAATTGTTCACAATCCCCGTAAATTTGAGATGTGCTGCTGCCTCTATTTCGCGGAGAACCTCGAGTGCCTCCTCGGCAGTCGTTGTAAGCGGACGGTAGAAGTTTACTACAAAGTACATATCGTAGTTATTCTCCTCGGCAATCTCGGGAGCGAAACGGCCGAGTGCATACGCACCTCTGTCATCGCCGCCGATGTCCATTACAACATATTTGTCCCTTTGTCTTACGAGTCCGTATATCTCAGACGGAAGTGACGGAAGGTCAACACTTGTGTTTGCAAACGGAAGTGCAATTACCTCGACTCCCGCCTCGGAAAGCTCCTCATCACTGTCCTTTGTCCTGAAATACGGATTTACTATATCAATATCGGCAATTGCGACAGGAAGATTTAACTTTTTAAGATGCAACGCGTAGTTTACCGCAATGTTCGTCTTGCCGCTGCCGTAATGACCGCAAAAAAGCGTGATTCGCGCTATATTATCTGTGACCAATTAAACTTATCCTCACATTCTCCCCACTGGATTCCCGTGATTGTGTCGTAAAGCTTCTGGCTTACAGGTCCGATTTCGTTGTTGTTGATGAGCATTACATCATCCTTGTACCTGAGCTTTCCGACAGGAGAAATAACAGCGGCGGTTCCTGTGCCGAAGCACTCTTCAAGCTTGCCTGCCTTCTGTGCCTCTATAACCTCGGCAATGCTTACTCTTCTCTCCTCGACCGGGAGACCCCAGCTTCTGCAAACCTCGCAGACGGAGTTTCTTGTGATACCCGGAAGGATGCTGCCGTTGAGCATCGGAGTTACAATCTTGCCGTCAATCTTGAAGAAGATGTTCATAGCTCCTACTTCTTCGATGTATTTTCTCTCGACACCGTCGAGCCACAATACCTGTGAATAGCCTTCATCGTGTGCTTTTACCTGTGCTGCAAGGCTTGCTGCGTAGTTGCCGCCGGTCTTTGCAAAGCCCATTCCGCCCTTGACTGCACGTACATAGTCATCTTCAACCCAGATACCTACAGGAGCAAGGCCGCTTGCATAATATGCACCGCTCGGAGCAAGGATTATAACGAAGAGGTATGTCTTTGACGGTGCAACGCCCAAAAACTCATCAGTTGCGATGATGAAGGGTCTGATGTAAAGTGATGTGCCGGGAGCGGTCGGAATCCAATCCTCGTCAACCTTTACAAGTGCCTTTATTGCCTCAACATAAAGCTCCTCGTCAATGCGCGGAATGCAAAGGCGGTCGTTTGTATCGTTTGTACGCTTTGCGTTCATATCAGGTCTGAAAAGACGAGCCTTTCCGTCTTTTCCTTTATATGCCTTAAGACCTTCAAACATTTCCTGTCCGTAATGGAAAACCATAGCGGACGGAGCAAGTGAAAGATTCTCATACGGAACGATTCTTCCGTCGTGCCAACCCTTGCCCTCTGTGTAGTTCATAATGAACATATGGTCGGTAAATACTTTTCCAAAGCCGAGCTTTGATTCATCCTCAGGCTTTGCCTTCGGGTTTGTCGTTTTTGTTATCGGAAAATTGTACATTTCTATCTTCTCCTTTTTTGGTTTATAGTACTTATTAAAGCTTATTTCTCTGTATCTTGCCGCTTACGGTCTTGGGGAGACTGTCGCGGAACACAACAAGACGCGGATACTTATACGGAGCGGTGTGCTCTTTTACATAAGTCTGGATTTCCTTCTTCAGTTCTTCTGTCGGTTCCGTGCCCTTTGTGAGAACGATGCTTGCCTTTACTATCTGACCACGGACTTCATCGGGAGCCGCTGAAACGCCACATTCGAGAACATACGGAAGCTCCATGATAACGCTTTCGATTTCAAACGGACCGATGCGATAGCCTGATGACTTGATAACATCGTCAACACGGCCAACGTACCAGTAGAAACCGTCTTCATCTCGCCATGCGGTATCACCGGTGTGGTAGTAGCCGTCGTGGAGAACCTCGTTTGTCTTCTCCTCGTCACGGTAATAGCCGCGGAAGAGTCCGCACGGCATGCCATCTTTTACGTTGACGACAATTTCGCCCGTCTCACCTACTGCGACCTGCTCACCCTTGTCATTTACAAGCTCAACCTTGTAAATCGGTGCAGGTTTGCCCATAGAACCGATCTTATGCGGTGCTCCTATCATATTTCCTATAATCATCGTGCTCTCGGTCTGACCAAAGCCCTCGATTATCTGAAGTCCTGTTGCCTTTTCAAATTGCTTGTAAACCTCGGGGTTGAGAGCCTCGCCTGCTGTTGACATATGCTTTACAGATGAGAAATCGTATTTTGAAATATCCTCCTTGATGAGCATGCGGAGCATTGTCGGAGGTGCACAGAAGGTTGTTATGTTGTGACGCGCAAACATCGGAAGAATTTCCTTTGCATCAAAGCGGTCAAAGTCGTAAACGAATATTGCCGCCTCACAAAGCCACTGACCGTAGAGCTTACCCCACATAGACTTTGCCCAACCCGTGTCAGAGATTGTGAAATGGAGACCGTCAGGGTCAACATTGTGCCAGTATTTTGCAGTATGGAAGTGACCGAGCGGATACTTGTGGCTGTGTGCCGCAATCTTCGGATATCCCGTTGTTCCCGATGTGAAGAACATAAGGAGAAGGTCATCTCCGCACGGTGAGTCTTCATTTCTCTCAAAGTGAGAGCTAAAGAGCTTATACTCCTCGTTGAAGTCTCTCCAGCCATCACGGCTTCCGCCTACGATAATCTTATTTACAAGCTCAGGGCAGTTTTTCGCTGCGATGTCAACCTGATTTGCTGTTTCACCGTCAGCAGTACAGAGGATTGTGCTTACCCCTGCTGCCTTGAAACGATACTCAATATCGTGCTCCTGAAGCTGATTTGTTGCAGGTATCGCAATTGCGCCGAGCTTATTTAAGCCTATCATTGCAAACCAGAACTGATAATGGCGTTTTAAGATGAGCATAACCCTGTCGCCCTTTTTGATGCCGAGTGACTTGAAGTAGTTTGCACATCTTGCACTTTCTTGCTTTATATCAGCAAAGGTAAAGCGACGTTCTGTTCCGTTTATGTCGATATGTAGCATCGCAAGTTTTTCGGGCTCATGTTCTGCAAGCTCGTCAACAAGGTCAAACGCGAAGTTGAAATTGTCTGTGTTCTTGAACTTTATTTCAGTCGGGGTTCCGTTTTCATTTTCAGTGACATCAATATATTTGTGGTAAATGCGTTCTTTGGTATCGCGCTTTATTTCGCGGGCATCGGCAATTGCCTTTGTCGGTTCAAGCTCAGGTATCGGCTCGCCGGACGGATTTAATACTATCGCATAAAATACGCAGTCCTTTCCGTCAACAGCTATCATGCCGTGAGGCGTGTTACTGTCAAAATATATGCTGTCGCCCGGGCCCAATATTTCACGGTGTTCGCCAATCTGGACCATAAGCTTTCCCTCGACGATAATGTCACATTCCTGACCGTCATGAGAGGTAAGCTCAATGGGCTTGTTCTGTGCCTGCGGGTCGTACGCGCTCTTTACATACAGCGGTTCCGCAATCCTGTTATTGAATGCATACGCAAGATTGTAATATGTCATTCCGTGTGCGTTTGCAATTTCCTGTGCCGAGCCTGCGCGCGTAACGGCAAAGGACCTGAGTGTCGGGCTGTGACCTTCGATAATATCGGTAACGTCAACTCGGAACGCACCTGCACAACGGTAGATGAACGCAAAGTTCAAATCTCCGTCTCCAGATTCGCAACGGATATACTCCTCAAGCGACACACCTGTTTTTTCTGCCATCTCGGCAGGTGTAAACCCTTCAATCTCGCGAAGCTCTCGGATACGGGAAGCCATATCCTTTATTTTTTTGTTAAGGCCTGTCATATCGTTCATAATGGAACTCCTTTTCCTCGGGAACTAAAAACACTCGTCCCAAAGCTAGTTAATCTTTGAGACGAGCGTCTGAAATTACACCCGCGGTACCACTCAAATTGCGCACATCGCGCCACTCAGGCTCCACTAAGCCTTATGCTTTAACGCAGCAATCACGAAGAGGTTCTACTAACCCGAAGGTGTTCTTCCTCTTAGCTCAGAAGCTACAATCGCAAGGAAAGGACCGATAGTTTACACCAACCACTATCTCTCTTAAGACCCTCAAAGCCCCGCGCTCTCTTCGTCAACGCTTTTATCAGAATTTACACATATTATATATCAACTAAGCCCTTTTGTCAACACCCTATAACTGGTAAAAAGTATTTAATTGTCGAAAATTAAAGCTTATTTCTCTGAATCTTACCGCTGATTGTCTTGGGGAGACTATCACGGAACACAACAAGTCGCGGATACTTATACGGAGCTGTGTGTTCTTTGACGTAGTTCTGGATTTCGCGCTTAAGTTCCTCGGTCGGTTCTGTTCCCTTTGTGAGAACGATGCTTGCCTTTACTATCTGACCACGAACCTCATCGGGAGCTGCTGATACGCCACATTCGAGAACATAAGGAAGCTCCATGATAACGCTTTCAATCTCGAACGGTCCGATGCGATAGCCGGATGACTTAATAACGTCATCGATTCGGCTTACATACCAGAAATATCCGTCCTCATCGCGCCATGCGGTATCGCCTGTATGGTATACTCCGCCGCGCATACACTCTTCCATCTTCTCCTCATCATCAAGGTATCCACGGAAGAGACCTACGGGAGTACCCTCCTCAAGACGGACAACGATTTCGCCAACCTCACCGTTTGCAACGGAGTTCCCGTCAGGGTCAACGATGTCGATATTGTACTGCGGAGAAGCTTTACCCATAGCACCGACTCGCGGAGTTGTACCGTAGAGATTTGCGATAACGAGAGTTGTTTCGGTCTGGCCAAATCCCTCCATGATCTTGAGTCCCGTCGCCTTTTCAAATTGCTTGTAAACCTCAGGATTGAGCGCCTCGCCCGCCGTTGTCATATGCTTGATTGATGAAAGGTCATACTTTGAGAGGTCTTCTTTGATAAACATACGAAGCATTGTCGGAGGTGCGCAGAAGGTTGTTATATTATACTTTGCAAACATCGGGAGAATCTCATTTGCGCTGAAGCGGTCAAAGTCATAAACGAACACAGCGCCCTCACAGAGCCACTGACCGTAGAGCTTACCCCAGAGCGATTTTCCCCAGCCGGTATCGGAGATTGTAAAGTGGAGTCCGTCACGCTGGCAGCAGTGCCAGTACTTTGCCGTGACAAAATGGCCGAGTGCGTAAGTGTGTTTATGCTCAACCATTTTCGGATTTCCCGTTGTTCCTGATGAGAAGAACATAAGTGCAGGCTCGTCTCCGCAGGCGGTGTCCGCTTCTCTTTCGAAGTTGCTTGAGAACATTTTGTATTCGCTGTCAAAATCGTGCCAGCCATCTCGGCTTCCGCCTACAAGAACCTTCGTTTCAACGCTCTTGCACTTTGCTGCCGCCTCTTGCGCGATCTCGGCTGTGCCGTCGTCCGCCGTGCATACGATCGCTTTTACATTTGCAGCATCAAAGCGATAGACGAAATCGTGGTCCTTGAGCTGGTGAGTAGCAGGAATTGCAACTGCGCCGAGCTTATGAAGTGCAACCATCGCAAACCAGAACTGATAGTGACGCTTGAGTACGAGCATTACACGGTCGCCCTTCGTGATTCCGAGCGACTTGAAATAGTTTGCGCATCTCGCACTTTCCCTCTTTATATCATCAAAGGTAAAGCGGCGCTCTGTCATATTCTTATCGACATGGAGCATTGCAAGCTTATCCGGATTCTTCTTTGCAATCTCATCGACAACGTCAAAGCCGAAGTTGAAGGAATCGGTATTCTTGAACTCAATTTTTGAAAGTACGCCCGGCTCACTTTCCGTACAAGCAACAAACTTTTCGCAAGCAAGCTTTGTTGACGGACGGATAGCAACAAGGTTTTCAACAGTCTCTTCGGGTTTTTCCTCTTCGCCATTTAGTACAACTGCACAGAACTCGCAGTCACTGCCCTCAACAGCAATCATACCGTGCGGAGTGGAGCTGTTATAGTATATGCTGTCACCTTCGTGGAGAACTTCAACATTCGTTCCAACCTGAACTTTAAGCGCACCCTTGATTACAATGTCGAATTCCTGACCGCTGTGCTTTGTGAGGTGGATGGGCTTGTTCTGTGCCTCTTCTGAGTATTCGTACTTTACCCAATAGGGCTCTGCAAGCTTGTTCTTGAACTTATGTGCAAGGTTTGAGATAACAATTCCCTCTTCCCTTGCAGTTTCCTGACCTTTACCCGCACGTGTTACGGTATATGATGAAAGATTTGCGTTCTTTCCCTCAAGAAGCTCTGTGATTTCAATACCGAACGAAAGTGCACATTTATGAATAAAGGTAAAGGGCATATCTGCACGGCCGCCCTCGTACGCGAGGTAATCTTCTTCGCTCACTTCGCAACGCTTTGCAAGCTCCGAAGTGCTCATTCCGAGAATCTCGCGCATTTCACGAATTCTCGTTGCAACCTCCATAAGCTGTGTCATCGATTTTTTGTTGCTCATTTTTCATTCTCCTTTCAATAAAAAAACTCGTCTCAAAGAAAACCTTTGAGACGAGTCGAAATCAAAATTCGTACCCGCGGTACCACTCAAATTGTGCAATAAATGCACCACTCAGGCTCCACCAAGCCTTATGCCTTAACGCAGCAATCACGGAAAGCGCCTACTAACAATTTGTTTTCGGACTTTCAGCTCAGAAGTGATAGGCAAAAACATTTCACTGTCGGGCTCGCACCATCCCCAACTCTCTGAAAGCTACCTTGTTTTTCCGTCTTCGTCACAGCTTTTTCTATTCAATTGAGTACATTCTACACCTGCATTTATCCTTTGTCAAGTATTTTTTTACTAAAGACCAAGAATTTTTTCAGATTCCTCACGCATCTTGTATTTGAGGATTTTTCCGGCCGCATTCATCGGGAAGGTCTCAACGAACAGGAAGTACCTCGGAACCTTGTGACGTGCAATGTGCTCGTTTCCGAATTCGCGCATTTCCTCTTCCGAAGCAGTCTCTCCGTCGTGAAGAATTATCCACGCGCAGCATTCCTCTCCGTATTTCTTGTCGGGAACACCAATTACCTGAACGTCACGAACCTTCGGGTTTGTGAGGTAGAACTCCTCAATCTCGCGCGGATAGAGATTTTCTCCGCCGCGGATTATCATATCCTTGAGTCTTCCAGTTACCTTATAGTAACCGTCAGGCGTACGGCAGCAGATATCTCCCGAATGGAGCCAGCCGTTCTCATCTATAGTCTGTGCAGTTTCACGTGGCATTTTGTAATAGCCTTTCATTATGTTAAAGCCACGTGCAACAAACTCACCACTCTCACCGTCAGGAAGCTCTTCTCCCGTCTCAGGGTCAATAATCTTACACTCAACGCCCGGGAAAGCACTTCCGACAGTTTCGACACGGTGGTCGATATCCTCGTTTACCTCTCCCATAGTGCATCCGGGGGATGCCTCGGTCTGACCGTAAACACTTATGATTTCCTTCATGTTCATCTCATCTGCCGCACGGCGCATAAGGTCTGCCGGGCAGTTTGCACCTGCCATGATTCCCGTGCGCATGTATGAGAAGTCAGTTTTTGCAAAATCAGGATGGTTGAACATCGCAATAAACATCGTCGGAACACCGTTAAAGCATGTTATGTGCTCATCGTTGACACAGGCAAGAGAGGACTTCGGTGAGAAGTACGGCATCGGGCAGAGCGTTCCGCCGTGCGTCATAGTGGATGTCATTGAAAGAACCATTCCAAAGCAGTGGAACATCGGTACCTGCACCATCATACGGTCCGCGGTGGACAAATCCATACGGTCACCAATCGTCTTGCCGTTATTGACGATATTTCTGTGTGTGAGCATAACACCCTTCGGAAATCCCGTTGTTCCCGATGTGTACTGCATATTGCATACATCGTCAGGCTTTACGAGGGATGCGCGGCGGAGAACCTCCTCCTGAGGCACACTCTCAGCGCGGTCGAGGAATTTCTCCCACGTGAGACATCCGTTCATTGAGAAACCTACGGTTACGATATTGCGCAGGAACGGAAGATTCTTTGCATAAAGAGGATCTCCAGCCTTCATGTCCTGAAGCTCAGGACAAAGCTCTTCCATAATTTCCTTATAGTTTGCGTCCTTACTCTCTTCTATCATAACGAGAGTGTGAGTATCAGACTGCTTCAAGAGATACTCGATTTCGTGAATTTTGTATGCAGTGTTTACAGTAACTAAAACTGCACCGATTTTCGTTGTTGCCCAGAAGGTCAAAAACCACTGCGGAACATTTGTCGCCCATATAGCCACGTGGTCGCCCGCCTTGACTCCTATTGAAATAAGAGCCGCTGCAACCTCATCAACATCGCGACGGAACTGGGCATACGTTCTTGTATAGTCAAGTGTTGTGTACTTGAACGCATACTGGTCAGGATACGTTTCTGCCATAACATCAAGCACATCGGAAAAAGTCTTATCGATAACGTCGTACTTTTTCCAGACAAATGTGCCTGTCTTTGAGCGGTTGTAATAAAGCTTTGAGCCTGTGTTCTTTTTGTGCTCGAGCTTTGAAATATAGTTTATGAAATGTGTCAAAACTATATCAGGATCTTCGATTTCGTCATTCCACGCAGCAGAGATAAAGCCGTCGTAGTTAAGCGAAGAGAGTGCATCCACTACCTCACCGACAGGCAGATCACCCTCTCCGATGAGTACGTTTTTGCCGTCTTTTCTGTCACCCAAACGGACATATCTTATATACGCACCGAGGTTTTTTATGGTATCCTCAGCAGTTTCGTTTGCATCAAAGTAGGTCTCGCGCACATTCCAAGCAGCACCGATTACGGCACTTGAAAAATAGTTTATGATATCAAGCACATTTTCCGTGGAAGCAAGATAACCGGAGGTCGAAAAAAGTATGGAAATATCGCACTCCTCCGCGCGGGAAATTGCAGGGGAAAGCTTTTTTGAAAGCTCCTCCGCCGACACCTTCTCCTCTATGTATACTATGATATTCGAAATACTTGCTCCGTGTGCCATTTCAACATATTTTACAAGAGCTTCCGGTGTTGCTTTTTCGTTCTCGATGGCATAGGGAAAGATAAGAGCTGAAACCTCAAGAGCACGGTTGTTGAGTTTACGGCTTGCATCTGAAAATCGGCTGCTTCTGAGGATGCTGTCCGCGTGCTCGCGACGAGAAGTTTCTGCATCATAAATCTCAAATCCCGAAAAGCCGTATTCGTGTGCAAATCGGCACATATCGAGAAACGATTCTTTTTTTACATTTTTGGTAGAAAAGGTGAATTTCATTTTTAATTCTCCTCAAACACAATCTTGTTAAGTGCATTGAGATATGCCCTTATACTTGCGGCAAGTATGTCATTTGAAATGCCGTTACCTGAATAAAGCTTTCCGTGATTTCTAAGGCGTACAACTGCAGAACCGAGCGCCTCTTTTCCCGATGTGACCGCCTGAATCTGGAAATCGTCAAGCTCATAGTGGAAGCCGATGCTCTGCTCAATTGCAAGGAACACGGAATCTATCGGACCGTCGCCACAGCTTACGCCAGAGATAATCTCCTCACCACGGCGGAGAGTGACCTGGGACATTGAGCTTCCGAGATTTGTGCAGTTTGTGGTATAGCTCTCAAGATGGTATGTTGACGGTGCCTGCATTGCAAAGCTTGCAATAAGACCTTCAAGCTCTCTGGCGCCGAGAGTTCCCTTCTTTTCACAGAACTGCAAAAGTGCCTTATGCACCTTTCCGATATCTTCAGATGAAAGGTCATAGCCGAGGATTGCTGCAGCCTCTGACACCTCACGGATTGTTGAATCACCGTCGAGAAGAATCTTGCTCGTCTCACTTGCAGGAGCGCTCTCTTCCATTTTCTTGCCTATCTTGTTTATGATTTCATTTATGCTTGTGTGAACCTTTGTGCTGTCAAGAGACGCTGTGACATCAAGTGCCTCACCGCGCATCTTTATTGCATCGGAAATGTTTCCGGAAAGAAGCTTTCCGCTTCCGCAAAGAGCACACTTGAGTCCGTCAGCTCCTGCTGCAATAGCTGCAAATGCGCAAGATGTTGCCATATTTATGTTGTCGGAAACCTCAACATAAAGCTTTGCCTTTACTGTCGCACGGATTTCCTTTGTAAGTTTCCCTATCTCTTCCGGGAGAGCCGTGCCCTCGCTGTCGCAGAGTGTAATTATACCTGCACCACTTTTCTCGGCTGCCGAGCACGCGGACTTCAAAAAGCTTATATCTGCACGCGTTGCATCAAGAGCAACAAACTCTACATCGCGTGAAAGTTCGCGTGATGCCGAAATCAGCTCCTCAATCTTTGCGAGCATTTTCTCTTCCTTTAAGTGATATGTATATTCCATAGTTGCGGTTGCGGTCGGAAGAACAACCTGAAGACGTGCCTTTTTCGCACCCTTTACGCACTCCCATGCGTTTTTGACGTCATCCGCCGTGAAGCCGACGGGAATTGCGACCGTACTGTCCTTTATGTTGGCAGAGATGGTTTTGTATATAATAGTATCTTCCTGAAGGTTCTTTATGCCGGGAAGCTCAACAGCATTTGCACCTATCGCAGATACTGCCTCTGCTATGGCTGTCTTCTCACGGAACAAAAGCTTGTTTTCGCGATTTGACGCAAGCTCCTTCAGTGTAATGTCAGAAATATAAATCTTTTTCATAATATATCCCTTCCTTTCGAATAATAAAAAACACTTTCATCTCTTAATACAAAGAGACGAAAGTGTAAAAATCAAATCTACTTCCGCGGTACCACTCTTTTTCATCCGTAACGGATGCACTTTGATGCCTGCACATCTTAACTCTGTAACGGGAGTTCCCGTCTATCCCTACTTTGCTTTCACGATAGCTGCTCCGCGGCGAGTTCAACAACATTTTCCCAATGCCTTACACCAACCGGCAATTCTCTTTGTGGCAAAAATTATTGTCTAATATTCCGCATCATCGCATTTGAAAAATTCTTTTTTAAGATTATAACACCGCGTTTTTGCTTTGTCAACACTTTTTTGAAAAAATAATTTCGGAAAGCTTTTTCTCAAAATCGCAGTCCTGTACTCTGCTCCGCTTCGGTGCCCCGCGAAGCCGTCCGCCTGCGTTTCTTATCTTCTTTGCGGTGTAGCGGGCGAAGAGTAAGCCGTCTATATTGTCGGATGTATATTCAAGTCCGTCCTGATTTATGACCACGGCACCTCTCGAGAGTGCCATTGAAGCGAGTCCGTAATCCTGTGTCACTACGATATCGCCTTTTTTTGCAAAGTTCGTAAGTTCAAAGTCGGCACTGTCTGCACCCTTTGTGACTGTATGAACAGTTGCGATATCCGATGAAAACTCGTGCGAGGTATCACAGAAAATATGACATTCGCACCCGTATTTATCAGAAAGTCTTATGCAAATATCAACAACGGGACATCCGTCAGCATCAACAAGAACGCGCATATGTTCCCCTCCGTTTCCTTCTAAGTATAGCAAATTATCTCGGCTCCGTCAAAGTTTGATTAAATTTGAATAAAAAAGCTTTTTGTATAAATACTAAAAACGAATATTTTTTACGGAGGAATTTTTATGAAACGAAAAGACCTTATCGATACGCAGGATTTTTCAAAGAGCGAAATTCTACACATTATAAATCTCGCGCTTGCACTTAAAAAGTGCATCAAAAACGGATACTATCCGCCGCTTCTTAAAAACAAAACACTCGGTATGATTTTCCAGCAGAGCTCCACAAGAACACGAGTTTCATTTGAAACTGCAATGGAACAGCTCGGCGGTCATGCACAGTATCTTGCGCCGGGACAGATTCAGCTCGGCGGCCACGAAACTATGGAGGATACAGGGCGCGTGCTCTCCCGACTCACCGACATCCTTATGGCACGAGTTGATGCACATGAAACGGTCGTTGACCTTGCCCGCTGTGCATCTGTTCCCGTTATCAACGGAATGTCAGATTATAACCACCCGACGCAGGAGCTTGGAGACGCGATTACTATGATAGAGCACCTTCCTGAAGGAAAATGCATTGAGGACTGCAAAATCGTCTTTGTCGGTGATGCAACACAGGTTTGCGCCTCAACTATGATGATGACAACAAAGCTCGGTATGAACTTTGTACACTTCGGTCCCGAAGGCAAGCAGCTTTCAGAACACTTCCAGAAAATCGGACGCGAAAACTGCAAGATATCAGGCGGTTCTATCCTCGTTACCGATAACGAGGATGAGGCTCTTCGCGATGCGGATTTTGTCTACACGGACGTATGGTACGGACTTTATAACGCCGAGCTCTCGCGTGAGGAAAGACTTAAGATTTTTATGCCGAAGTACCAGGTAACACCCGAGATGATGAAAAAGGCAGCTCCTCACGCGAAATTCTTGCACTGTCTACCTGCAAGCCGTGGCGAAGAGGTTGTTGACGCGGTGCTTGACAGTGACTACTCAATCGCCTTTGACGAGGCAGAAAACAGACTTACCGCGATGCGTGCAATCCTTGTATATCTACTTCGAGATGATATGCATCCTGATTTTTGCGAGGACGCTCTCCACTACAGGCTTTGCACCGCGCTTTCTCATATAATTGATGCTTAGGAGGAGTTTTTGTGCCCGAAAAAACAAAAAAATTCAGGCTGTTTGACGCGGTTCTCGCGGCTGTCTGCGTTGTTCTTGTAGTTGAGTCCGCAGCTCCTGCCGCGGCAATAGGCAACTCACAGTTTTTCTGGTGGATATTCCTCCTCATAGGATTTTTTCTACCCTACGGAATGATTTCCTCAGAGCTCGGTACAACGTATGACGACGAGGGCGGAATATACGACTGGGTAAAACGTGCATTCGGCAAAAGCTGGGGAACGCGTGTCGCGTGGTATTACTATATCAATTTCCCGCTCTGGATGGCATCTCTCGCCGTTCTCTTTACTGACGTAATCATGCAGATAAGCGGCATCTCTCTTTCTTCCCCTATCGCAATTCTAATCCAGCTTATATTTATATGGGTTGTCGTTTTCATAAGCAGCTACAAGATAAGCGACAGCAAATGGATACTCAATATCGCCGCTATTGTAAAGGCGTTTATAATGGTTTCAATCGGTGTGCTGGGTATATATGTAGCACTCACCCGCGGTTCTGCAAACGCATTTACCCCGAGTTCCTTTATTCCGTCTTTTGATGCCGGCGGACTTTCGTATATCTCTATTATCATTTTCAACTTCCTTGGCTTTGAGGTTGTTACTACCTTTGCCTCTGAGATGAAAAACCCGGGTCGCGAAATACCGCGTGCAATAGTCCTCGGCGGTATTCTGATCGCTGTTTTCTATCTCCTTTCCGCATTTGGTATCGGCGTCGCCGTGCCGACTGAGGAGCTTTCCGCTTCAGGCGGTCTTATAGACAGCTTTGCGCTTCTTCTCGGACAGGATTCAGGCGTTCTCATAACACTTTTGGGAATTCTGTTTCTCTACACGCTCTTCTCTAACCTCATTTCGTGGTCACTCGGCGTAAACTACGTCGCGCAATACGCTGCAGAAAACGGAAGCTTGCCGCGTCTCTTTGCCAAAAAGAGCAAAACTGATATGCCACAGGGTGCAAATATCGCAAACGGGGTTATTGCAAGTATTATTGTCCTCATTTCCCCGCTTATAAAGAGTCCTGATATCTTCTGGAGCTTCTTTGCGCTTAACATGGTAACACTTCTTATGTCGTATATCCTTATGTTCCCCGCATTTATGAAGCTTCGGAAGAAAGATCCCGATATCAAGCGTCCGTACAAGGTCTCCGGTGGCAAGGCGCGACTTATGATTATGACCTATCTTCCTATGATTTTGCTTGTCATTTCAGTAGTATTCAGCATTATACCGCTCGATTTCAGCGAAGGTGAGCTGATGGCGAAAATACCGATTCTGATAGGCACGGTGGCAGCAATTCTTATAGGCGAGGTTCTTGTATTCTTAGAAAAAAGAAAGAGTTAAGGAGAAACATTTATGAAAACACTTGAATCTTCACCAAAACGCGACGGTTTCCGTATGCCCGGCGAATTTGAGCCGCATCTCGGAACTTATATAATCTGGCCTGAGCGACCCGACAACTGGAGACTCGGCGCAAAGCCCGCGCAAAAGGTTTTCACCGAAGTGGCAACTGCAATCTCGAAATATGAGCCCGTTACCGTTTGTGTGAGCGCATGTCAGTACGCAAATGCGCGCGAGATGTTGCCTTCGGATGTGCGCGTGGTCGAAATATCAAACGACGATGCCTGGGTGCGTGACTGTGGCCCGACATTTGTCACAAACGGCAAGACCATACGCGGTATTGACTGGTCCTTCAACGCGTGGGGCGGACTCTATGACGGCCTTTATTTCCCGTGGGATAAAGATGAAGCAGTCGCCCAGAAAATCTGCGAAATTGAAAAACGGGACCGCTACAAGCTCTATGAATTTGTTCTTGAGGGTGGCTCTATCCACGTTGACGGTGAGGGCACACTCGTAACTACAGAAGAATGTCTTCTGAGCGAAGGCAGAAACCCGCACCTGACAAAGGAAGAAATCGAGGAAGTCTTAAAGGAATACCTCAACCTCGAAAAAATCATCTGGCTACCGCGAGGAATATACCTTGACGAAACAAACGGTCATGTTGATAACATCTTCAGCTTCACCGCTCCCGGAGAGGCAGTACTTGCCTGGACAGAGGACACAAACGACCCGCAGTATGAAATTTCAAAGGCAGCACTTGAGGTGCTTGAGCGAGAGACTGATGCAAAGGGGAGAAAGATTAAAGTCCACAAGCTTCTTCTCCCGAAGCCCATTCTCATAAGTGCAGAGGAAAGCGAAGGCGTTGATGCCGTAAACGGAACACTTCCGCGTATGGAAGGCGACCGTCTTGCAGCATCGTATGCAAACTTCTATATTGCAAACGGCGCGGTCTTTCTTCCAATGTTCAATGACCCGAACGACAATGCGGCAAAGGAAATGCTTGCTTCCCTCTTCCCCGACCGCGATATCGTCGGCATTTATGCACGTGAAATTCTTCTTGGTGGGGGAAACATCCACTGCATAACACAGCAGGTGCCAAAGCCCTCTGAATGTACGGAGTGCGTATAATATGGCTGGACGGATAGTAATAGCACTCGGAGGTAACGCGCTCGGAAATACACCTGAGGAACAGAAAGAAAAGATACGAAATGCCGCGCCGGCACTTGTGGGGCTGATATCTCAAGGCTATGAAATTATAATAAGTCACGGAAACGGGCCACAAGTGGGAACAATAAACCTCGCCTTCGCCGAAGGCTCTAAGGTTAACGAAAAAATACCCCAAATTGACCTTCCCGAGTGCACCGCGATGAGTCAGGGGTATATAGGTTATCACCTGCAGAACGGTATCAAGCGCGAGCTTCGTCGCGAGGGTATGCCGTGGCACGTTGCCTCTATGATAACGCAGGTTATTGTAGATGAGAACGACCCTGCGTTTAAGAACCCGACAAAGCCGATAGGCGCATATTATACAGAAGAGGACGCCCGTGCGATTATGGAGAAGGACCCGAATCTCGTTTTCCGTGAGGATGCAGGTCGTGGGTTTCGTCGCATGGTTCCCTCTCCTTCCCCCTGTGGCATAGTCGAGCGCGCATCAATCTTAAATCTTCTCGACAATGAATTTATAGTAATTGCCTGCGGCGGTGGAGGTATACCCGTAATCCGCCGCGGTGACGGAGACTACGAGGGTGTTGCGGCAGTAATCGACAAGGACTTTGCAAGTGCATATCTCGCAGAGGCGTGTGATGCCGATTATCTGTTTATACTCACAGCCATTTCAAAGGTGGCAATAAATTTCGGCAAACCCGATCAGATGTTTCTTGATAAAATGACGGTGAAGGAAGCGGAAAAGTATTGCGAAGAAGGGCATTTCGCCCCGGGAAGCATGCTCCCGAAGGTGCGTGCTGCAATTCACTTTGCAAAAAGTCGTGTCGGGCGCCGCGCTATCATTGCAGACCTGAGTGAAGCTCCTCTTGCAATTCGAGGACTTGCGGGAACAGAAATTTCTGCAAAATAGAAAAGTGCTGTGTTGAAGCTCAACACAGCACTTTTTCTATTTCTTTTTTATCATGCCTGTCATTCTGAGAAGTGTGAGACGGCGTCTCATAAACGGTGAGTATTTTACGCAGTCATAAAACAGCTTTTCGCTTTTTCCTATATCTGATACTGTGAGTTTACAGCCTGCCCTCGTCATTGCGTCATAGCACACCTCATAGCTCGGTACACTTTTGATTATTCTTACAATCTCACTCCATTTTTCGCGAAGCTTTGTCTCGTCGACAAGATCGATTATATTATCGGTTTCGTTAAGCTTTCGCACCTCGTCTGCCATATCATCGTAGTAGGCATAAACCTCATCCCAGTCGACATTTTCACGCGCAGTTTCTATCGTCTCGTGCTTTGCGAGGTTCTCATAGATTTTAAGAGTTTCAAGCGTGCACACCCCGATATCCTCACCATGGAAATTTGGTATTATATTATCACGAAGTTCTACACACTCAATCAGATGTGCTATTATATGTTCACTTCCGCTTGCGGGACGCGAGTTTTTGGTAAAGCTCATCCCAAGCCCTGTTTTGAGGAGTGCCTCAAAAATCTTACCCGCTGTTTCTTCATCGCAAACGCACACACGGTCTGCCATTTCCATAAGCTCGTCTACGGCATCACGAGTGAGTTTTGCTACCTTTTCACAGTAGTACTCGCCCGTTAAAAGTGCTGATACCTGCCAGTCGATAAGACCGACATATTTTGCGACCATATCGCCAAAGCCTGCAGATTTGAGCTCTATCGGTGCATTTGCAAGTATTTTTGTATCTCCTATTATGACCTCGGGGCTCTTTGCAGGAAGACTCAGTTTGAAACCGCCGTCTACAATCGGAGAGCTATAGGACGCAAAGCCGTCCATAGACGGTGCCGTTGCAAATATGCAGAGCATTTTATCTGCGCGCGCAGCTGCAAGACGGCAGACATCGTTTATCGAGCCGGTACCGACAGAAAGGACTGCTATATCACGATTCGTTATCATATTCTGAATCGTTTTGACCTCTTCTATCGTCGCAATCCGAAGATCGTCATAGATTTTAAGCTCTATGTTGAAGTCCGTAAGACTTTCAAGTATTCCATCAGACGCCTTCAACGTGTTTATATCGGCGACTAAAAGGATATCCTTTGGAAATCCGTTTTTGAGCAGGATCTCACCCGTTTTTTTCACAAGGCCACTGCCGATTTGTATATCCTTTATTGTAGTCTCGTGTTTCACGCCGCAGCTACATTCATTCTGAAAGTCGCGGATTATTGACATTATATCTGACATAATATTCTCCCTAAGCTTAACTTTAACTATAGGATATAACAATCCACTTTCTTTGTCAACAAACAAGAAAAAGAAGGATGGTTTCCCAGCCTTCTTTTTGCTTGGTTATTTACTTTCGATGTAGTCAAGCACTCGCTTGAGAAGTACTGCGATTTCAGCGCGTGTGGTGTACGATTTCGGCTCTATCTTTCCGCTCTTGCCATTGACAAGTCCGCTTGTGATAAGAGCTGATACTGCATCCTTCGCATATTCCGATACCTCGTCGTAATCCGGATAATCTACATCGCCGCTCTTAAGCTCTATTCCAAGCTTTATAAGTGCGCGGTACATTATTACCATCATATCCTGACGGGTTATAGTATTGCGCGGTGCGTACTTGTTATCACCCATTCCTCC
>JAZQDV010000008.1:0-161507 GCA_045546975.1 Eubacteriales bacterium | reverse complement strand
TCGAAAGACAACAGATTTACAGTCTGCCCCCTTTGGCCACTCGGGAACTCCTCCATATAAGCTGGAGCTGGTAATAGGACTTGAACCTACAACCTGCTGATTACAAATCAGCTGCTCTGCCAATTGAGCTATACCAGCATTTCCAAAGCCTATAAATAATATCAAAAAAATATTTCTTTGTCAAGTATTATGTACAAAAAATTTTTTATAAATCTGACATTTCGCGTTTCGCGGAATATAGTGCAAAAAATGTGGAAAAATGTGTGTTTTATTTTTTATATTAAAATGATAGAATTATTGTATCAAATATACTATGAGGAGGAAAAATTAATGCCGGTATATGAATCCATTAAGAATGCGGATAACAAAATAGTTATTTCCGCAGCTAACAGAGATTCCGTTATCTTCGGTTGGGACAAAGTTGTTTCTGCTTTGGCTGACAAGGTCGCAGCAGGCGCAAACACCATCGCTCTTGACGGTTGGTATGGAATCGATTTCGAGAAGATTGCAAACGCTTTGAGCGCAAAGCTCAAGGCAGCAGGAAAGGAAACAGTTCTTATCCCTGCATACACTCTCTACGTTTCAAGAGAGGAGATTGTAAAGTACAACCAGCCCTACGTTACAGACGACCCGGGCTTCGGTAAGGTTAACACAGAAGGTGTTATCGAAGACATCCTTTCAAAGGACGCTGTTGCTTCGGCAAAGGCAAAGCTTTCTGCAAAGGACGGTAAGGTAGTTATCATCTACGGTTGCGGCGCTGCAGTAAAGGAATTCGCTTCCCTTTTGGATGTTAAGTGCTATGTCGACAACACTCACCAGAAGGTTCAGTGGGATATGTGGACAGGTAAGCTCCCGACATTCGGTTGCAAGGAGCCGACAAAGGGCTATAGCTGGAAGGAGTACAACTACTCTGACTACTACATGCTCAAGCGTCAGAAGGACTATATGTACGAGGCAATGGACTTCTACATAGAGAACTATTTCGAGGACGACCTCGTTCTCGTTCCTGTCAAGGCTTACAACGAGATCATGTCAACTCTCGTTAAGTACCCGATCCACGAGGTTAAGATCTTCAGCCCCGGTCCGTGGGGTGCATACCGCTACGAGCAGATGGATTATGGCGTAGAAGGCCTTGCAAACAACGCATGGAACAAGATCGCAGGTCCGGAGCTCCGTATCCTCATCGACTTCGGCGGCGAGAGAAGCATCAATATGCCGATGCTCAACGCAATGCAGTACGGCGAGGAGCTCGTAGGCTCACTCATCCACAAGCAGTATCCGGGACTCTTCCCGCTCGATATTTGGCTTGACGACGGTTGGCATCCGACAAAACAGCCGGCAGAGAGAATTTCAATGCCTATGCACATCCACCCGTCAAGCAAGTACGTTGCAGACAACTTCAACGAACCGCTCGGAAGATATGAGACATACTACATCGCAGAAGCTTATGAAGGCGCTAACACCTGGATGGGCTTTAAGGACGATGCTGATATCGAAGAGTGGGAGCGTCTCTGTGAAGAATCACAGAACATCAAGCCCATTGAAAACTGGAAGGACTTCATCTCCAACTGGCCGTCCAAGGAAGGCGACCTCTACCTCATCCCGCCAGGGACAATGCACGGCCACGGCGGAAACCAGATGGTTCTCGAGATGGACACAAACCCGAGTATCAACGGTACTGAGTACTCCTTCTTTGAGTACGACTTCGCAAGACCGTCATGGGACGACGATAAGAAGACAATGACAGGCTCACCGCTTAAGATGCACCTCGAGCACGGCCGCAACATGGAAAAGACACGCCGCGCATCATGGGTTAAGGAGAACCTCCTTTCAACTCCGAGCGTTATCAAGTGGACTCCTGAGTACTACATCGACCAGTACAAGTCATACTCTGTAATGCCGTACCATGTAGAAAGAATTCATTTTGAAGAGAAGGGCGAGCTTTCAACAGAAGGCAAGTTCATGCATATGTTCACTCTTACAGTAGGTAAGAAGGTAACTGTCATCTCCAAGAAGAACCCTGAGCTTCGTGCTGAGTGTGACAAGTTCCAGACTCTCGTTATCCCGGCAAGCTTTGGTGATTATGAAATCATCAACGAAGAGGGCGGCAGAGTTACCTGCGTAATCCAGAGATGGAAGAAAGGCTAAAATTTCGCGGTTAATTAACCGGTTTTTACGAGATATGCCTTTGAGAAGGTATCCTTTATCAAAGGATACCTTCTTATGATATAATAAAGGAGAAAACACTATGAATATTCTCGCAATCGGCGCACATCCCGATGATGTTGAAACCTCCTGCGGCGGTACTCTTGCAAAGTACGCAAGTCTCGGCCACAAGGTATTTACTGCTACTGCAACAAACGGTAACGTAGGCTCATCCACTCTCTCAATGGAAGAGATTGCAAAGGTACGAAAGGAAGAGGCAAGACGTGCCGCTGCACATATCGGTGCAGAATACGTCTGCCTTGACTATGACGATGAAATGTTCTTTGAGGACAAGGCAGCAAGAATCGCATTTATAGACCTTGTTCGTTACTGCAAGGCGGATATCATCCTCACACACTCACCGCACGACTACAATCCCGACCACGAGCTCACTTCAAAGATTGTAAACGATATTGCGGTTATGATTCCGATAGCCAAGATTCCGACAAAGAACAAGCCGTACGACAAGATTCCGCTCATCGCATATTTTGAGCCGGTCAACGGTCTCGGCTTTGTTCCGACAGACTATGTTGACATCTCCGACTTTATGGAAACAAAAAAGGCTATGTGCTATGAGCACAAGAGCCAGATTTCATGGATGCAGGACAACTACAAGGACACAATGACAGGCAAGGACTTCTTTGCGGATTACGAAATCATCGGTAAGTACAGAGGTCTCCAGTGCGGAGTTGAGTATGCCGAGGGCTTCCGCCTTGCAAACGATGCGTTCCGCGTTGTTCCGTACCGCTTCCTTCCGTAATGATGAGAAGCGAAATCAAAAACCACCCCATATACGGCGAGTGTCTGTATCTCACAAACGAAACAGTTGAGGTATATGTCCCGCTTTCCTTCGGGCTTCGCGTCGGTCATTTCTCGTTTGTTGGCGGAGAGAACGTCTTTTTCGAGCAACCGCTTGATATGACGATGTTCACAACTCCCGACGGCTGGAAAATCCGCGGCGGACACAGAATGTGGCTGGCCCCCGAGAGTGAGAAGTGTTACGCTCCCGATAACGAGCCGATTTCATATACGCTCACGGATGACGGTGTAATCCTCACCCAGAAAGAGGATGCGCGTCTTCGCGTTGTAAAGGAGTTTCGTCTTTCCTTTGACGGTGCGCGCGTGCGTGTGACACACAGAATCACAAACACGGCAGAAGAAAATCAGACATATTCGCTCTGGGCAATTTCCGTTATGAAAAGTGGCGGAGTCGAGACGATAGACCTTCCCGTGCGTGACGGCGGTATGGATCACATGCACCGCATATCAATGTGGGACTATACAAGCCTTGGCGATGAGAGGGCGAAGTATTTCCGCGATAAAATCGAAATAACACATCTTCCGCTTGAAACAAAGTATAAGATAGGTGTGGGTCATCCCATCTCTCCCGTTTGCTATGAAAACGGAGACGCGGTCTTTCTTCTGCACTTTGATGTTGACAGGAAGGCGACTTATCCCGACGCAGATGTTTCGTATGAGACATTTTTCAGCAAGTATATGGTAGAAATGGAGTCCCTTTCTCCGATTTACACTCTTGCACCGGGCGAGGTGCGTGAGCATACGGAAACCTGGGAACTCCTGCGAAAGGAATAAAAGATATGAAAGTAAATATTGCGGCAGTAGGTCTTGGCCATCCCTTTGAGGTTGGATATTCCGAGGCAGGAAAACTGCTCGATACAACAGTAAAAACCCTCACAAACAAGGGTATCCACTGCGAAAAAATTGACGTTGTTATGCACGACCTTGACACTGTCAAGGCAGCAGCTCGCGCGCTCTCAAAAATCGATATGGATGTACTTCTCATCTGTATCGCAACCTGGAGTGAGGACCACCACCTTCTTGACCTTCTCTCCTATATCGACAAGCCTGTTATCCTCCGAGCATTCCCTGCACGCGACACAGGCTCGCTCTGCTGTGCACATCAGATAGGTGCGGTATTTACCGATATCGGCAAGGGCTATGAGTTTGTTTACGGCGAGCCCGATGATGAGGTATGTGCTGACAAGACAAAGACAATCGCAACGGCTTATGCTCTTGCAAACTGCATGGGGCGTGTGCGTATGGGCGCGCTCGGCGGCCGAGTCAAGGGTATGACCGAGATTGCTTATGATGAGTTTTCCATCAAAAAGTACCTCGGCGCAAGAATAGTAAATCTTGATGAAAAGGAAATGACCGAAAAGGTTGAGGCTATGTCCGATGCTGAGGCAGAAAAGCTTTTAGAAGAAAAGCGTGAGCTTCTCGCTCCCTGCAAGGTGCTCTCATCACACGAGAGTATGCTTGAGTCAATGAAGTTCTACGGCGCGATGAAAGCACTTGCTAAAGAATATGACCTTGCAGCTCTTTCCGTAAAGTGCTATACTACATATATGGGAAAGGTATGCCTTGGATATTCTCTCCTTGCAGAGGAAGGTATCGTTGCTTCCTGTGAGGGTGACGTTACAAACGCACTCACCATGAAGCTTTTATACGAGCTTTCAGAAAAGCCCGTCAACAACACAGACCTTCTTTATCCAGATGAGGAGAAGAACACTATCCTCTTTGCACACTGCGGCTCTTCAGGCTTTTCAATCGCAGGCGGCGAGATAGAGCTTGCACCGGTTCGCCTTGCAGAGTCGGGCGTTTGCAGCCGATTTATCCCGAAGACAGGTACTGTAACTCTCGTTGACATCTGCGGTCACGGTGACCAGTTCCGTATGTCGGTTATGGTCGGTGAGGCTATCCCCTGCGGTATGGAATTCCCCGGGAACCCTGCGGTAGTCAAGTTTGAAAAGCCCGTAAATCAGATATGCGAGGAGATTATGGAATACGGCTCGGGCCACCACTGGATGGTAGCCTATGGCGATTACAGAAAAGAGCTCTCCGCATTCTGCAAGATCCGCGGTATGAAATACTACGAAATATAATTAAGAGCAAATAAAGGAGGAAAAACAATGAAGCGTTCAGAAGTAAATGCAATTATGCGCGATGCCCTCAAGCTTTTTGAGGAGTACAAAATCAAGCTCCCCCCGTTCCTTCACTGGTCACCTGAGGACTGGAAGACAAAGGGCGAGGAGGTCCGCGAGATAAAGGAAAACGGTCTCGGTTGGGACATCACTGACTTCGGCTCGGGCGATTTTTCAAAGGTAGGTCTTTTCCTCATAACTCTCCGCAACGGTAACCAGAAGAACCCCGAAAAGTACCCGAAGCCCTATGCTGAAAAGCTTATGATAGTCCGCGAGGGTCAGGTTACTCCGATGCACTTCCATTGGTACAAGATGGAAGATATCATCAACCGTGGCGGCGGCAACCTTATGATTAAGGTTTACAACTCAACTCCCGACGAAGCTCTTGCAGATACAGATGTAACAGTAGTCAAGGACGGTGTTGAGATGACAGTTCCCGCAGGAACAGTTCTCCGTGTCGAGCCGGGCGAGAGCATCACAATGACAAAGGGTCTTTACCACAGCTTCTGGGGTGAAGAGGGCAAGGGAACGGTTATCGTCGGCGAGGTTTCAATGTGCAACGACGACTCTGCAGACAACCGCTTCTACGAGCCTGCAGGCCGCTTCCCGAAGATTACGGAGGATGAGGCTCCGCTCCATCTCCTCTGCAACGAATACGAGGGATAGGCGATATGAGTAAAGGAATTTGTGTTGCGGGAAACTTAATAGTTGATATCACATACCCCATTGAAAAATGGCCGCGCGAGGGCGAGCTTGTAACGATTACGGACGGTATCACACGCTCTATCGGCGGTGCTGTCTGCAACGATATTGTTGACCTTGCAAAGCTTGACCCGACGCTGCCCCTTACGGCAGTCGGCGTTATCGGTGACGATAAAGAGGGCGAGTTCATCGTGTCCGAGCTTGGCGCACATAAGAACATCAACCTTGACCGCCTTGTACGCGAGGGAACAACATCCTTTACCTCTGTTATGAGCAATAACGAGACAAAGGCGCGTACATTCTTCCATTGCCGTGGCGCAAATGCGAAGTTTAATGAAGAGCATATCGACTGGGATAAGCTCGACTGTGACATTTTCCACATCGGCTACATCCTTCTTCTTGACAAGCTCGATGAGGAGGACCCCGAATACGGAACAAAGATGGCGCGACTCCTTGCAACAGCACAGAAGAAGGGTATGAAGACATCTATCGACGTTGTAAGTGAGTCGGGAAACCGCTTTAAGAAGATAGTTTCCCCCGCACTCCGCTACACCGATTACTGCGTAATCAACGAGGTTGAGGCACAGCAGATAACAGGCGTAACACTTCGCGATGAAGACGACACTCTCCACCCCGAGAACATGCAGGAAGCACTTCTCAAAATGAAGGAGTGCGGCGTTTCCACCTGGGCGGTTATTCACTGCCCCGAGGGCTCGTGGGGACTTGATGCGGAGAACAACTTCGTCACATCTCCGAGCCTTAAAGTTCCGCGCGAGGATATTATGGGAACAGTTGGCGCGGGCGATGCGTTCTGCTCAGGTGTAATATACGGCGCATGGAAAGGCTGGACACTCTCCGAGGCAATCCGCCTTGCTACCTGCTCCGCCGTTGCGGCACTCTCCGAGCGCGGTGCAACGGAAGGCCTCCGTCCGATAGCTGAAGTAATGAAGCTTGAGGAAAAATACGGATACAGATAAATAAACATAAAAAACCTCTCAGGTGCAGAAATTACCTGAGAGGTTTTTGTTATATGTCGCTTTGCAAATCCGATATAATTTCTTAATAAATCTCGGGTTTCACACCGTCGGGGAGGATGATTATTTATAAAGGTCTTCTATTACAGTTTGAAGATTAACTTTATATATTCCCCTGAAGCCTTCGTGTGTGGAATCGAAGGTTAATCCGTTTTCGCTCCTGTTCCACCTGGGATGTAAATCACAGCGTACATCCAATGAGGAATACGGTAACGAATAAAAATAACCCAAATCTATTACAGTCTGTTTTTGGGGAGAATACAGCCTTAAAAACTGCATATTGTATTTGTGACAGTGCGCATAGGTGTCTGTAAGCATAAGAGAATTATCTTTGTTAAAGCTCATATGATTGTCTATTTCAAAAAAGCCGTCAGCCATCATATAACCGTCATGGCTTTTATCCGTAAGCACATAGTTATTTGCTCGGCCTTTTGAACATTCAAGCTCTTTCCCATCGGAAAAGAAAACAACATCCCTTTCGTTCATCCACCAATAATGAGACTGATAGCCATAGTCGGAAAGAAGATACATATCACTTCCGTCGCGGTTGGCGGTTATTATAGCCGTGGCATGGTCCTTACCTTCTTCGGGGAAATTACGAACTAAAGCCAAAAATCTTGATGCATCCGGATTAAAAGTAATATGATTAATAATCATTTTTTCATCTTTTTTGAAGTATGCGCCGGAAAATTCCCAGATTTGCTCCATTGAAAGAACAAGCTTTGATTTTCCGCTTAACATATCTGTTATAAACACACCGTCATCTGCAGAGTGATTTTTGTAATAAAATGGATCCTCGGGCCAAGCATAGCCATAGCCGGGTCTGAAGTTATAGAGTCTTGGCATATTTATGCTTATGGCATATCTGCCGTCTCTGGATACATTGGCAACGGGGCGGTCAAGGTACCTCTTTTTGCCGTTTTGTATATCCATTATAACACCACAGTATTCACCACATTCAATGCTATTATAGATAATTTCTCTGTCAGGTACAAGCGGATTCCATTGAAGCATTGCACCCTGCTGAAAATTCCAGGCGTACGTAGTATCCAACTTTTCATACCTTTTGTTCCCCATATTTATCAAACCGATTTCGCAGCTGTCACCTTTTTTGTGGAGGCGATTTCTGAATTCGGTTTTATGTGTGAGATGAAGTGTTTCGTCGGCATTGTATGGCTGTAGGTCATAGTAGCCAAAAAAATAGTGTGAATCATCGGCGGGTGTTATGCGTTCAACAGGAACACTCGTTTTTATATATCTCATATTTGCATATCCTTTACATTTGATTTTCTTGAACGCGTGATTTCTTATGTGGCGAAGGGATTTTCTTAATAAATCTCGGATTTTGCACCCTCGGGGAGAATGTTGTCGCGCAGAACAAGGTTTTTAACACCGCCTGCGCGGATAAAGAGGTGGTCAACACGGTTTACGCGATTTCCCGAGATTTCGATATACTCGTGAATCTTCGGAGCCTTTGAGTGTTCAATACCTGCAACGCCGATATCGATTATAAAGTCATCGCCGCCACCCATAAGGTTGCAGTTTTCAAGTATGTTGTTTCTGAAAATAAGGCTCTTTATACGGCCTGTCTCAAACCAGTATTCGGCGAGGTCATACGCAAGGAGTGCTGAGCAGCAGTTGCGGATTATATTGTTCTCAACTATCATATTTCCCGAGCCTGAGATTCGCATACGCGGATAATCCGAGAAGTTGTTGTGGTGGACATGGAAATCGGGCATTTTTGCCGGAATTTCGATAAGGAAGTTTTCAAGACCCTCACGCGGTCCGCTTGTGAACTCACCCTTAATGCGGATTCTGTCACCGACATTTTCGTCGACAAGCTCCGCGCTTTCTACAACAAAGGTCGAGATAATATCGCGGTTTTTCGGGTTTACGATACGAAGCTCGTCACCCGGTTCATAAGGATTAAAGAATCTCTGTTCGTAGTGTTTGAGCTCCGAGATAATTTCACCGTCACCAACGCTCTTGATTTCGGTATAAATACCGTGAAGATCAAACACATCGTCCTGTGAGCCGGCGACGACACAGTTGTGTACTTCGACCTTGCCCGAACAGTGCAAAAAGTGCATTGCATCTGCCGTTGTTGAGGTCGGCTCGTTATGAAACGCACCCGAAACGGTAAGCCCGTCGATTTCGATGTTGCGCGTAAGCATCGCCATAACACCCATGCCGATGCCGCGACGGATAGTAACATCTTTTATAAGAACATCCTCTGAGCGGTCGAGAACCATGACAGTGAGTTGGCGAGTACCGCCCTTTACGAGAAGAGAAAGAAGCTGCTCTCCCTCGTTGTACTTCTCTTTTACGGGTGTGTCATCACGGTAGCGGAAATAGATTTCACCGTTTCTTTCCTCCGCCTCGACATACATCGAGGGTGCGGGAAGCCCCTCACGCGGATGCTTGCAGTCTCCGACATAGAGGTAGCGAACAAAGAACGGACAGATTCTATGTAAGCTGATGTGATTTTCGAGTGTTGAAAACTCGGAAATCTCGTTCTTGAAGTATATCACACCGTCGCGCACTTCCCATTCCGTATCGTCGCTGACCTTAAGATAAAAGCCCTCGTCTGTCTGGTCGTGTATGGTAAATGTGGTGTTTGCCGGTGCCATTCTTGTTATGATAAAGTTTTTGAAAGAAATACCCGAGCTTTTCTGCACAATAAACGGGAATGCTTTTTTATGGAACACAAAAACAGAGCCGTTGCCGTCGATTGTCAGGTTTTTGCAACCGATAAGCGGGAAGACGACCTTCTTCATGCCTGAAGCGTTGTTGGATATAACAAAAAAGCCTTCAAAAGTACCCTCCTCATAGAAGTGATATTCGCCCGCCTCGAAGCTTATGGTGCCACCCGATTTAAGTTCCTCGATAGCCTTTCTGACAAGCGGTGTCGCATTGTTCTCAATACCGGAATTTTCAATACCTATCTTAAAAATTTTTGATTCCATAAAGATTCCTCCGTTTTCAAACGATAACATAATTTTATAACATTCAGACAAAAATTACAAGCAAAAAACAGTTTTTATAATAGCCTTTTCCCTCTGGAGAAGGCGGCATTTTCCTTTAATAAATTTCTGACTTTGCACCCTCGGGGAGAATGTTGTCGCGCACAACAAGATTCTTCACACCGCCCGCGCGAATGAAGAGTCTTTTCACTTTATCAACTTTATTCCCTGAAATTTCGATATACTCGTGGAGCTTCGGTGCACGCTCGTTATCAATGCCTGCAACGCCGATGTCGATGATGAAGTCATCACCCATAAGGTTACAGTTTTCAAGTGAGTTGTTTCTGAAAATAAGGCTCTTTATACGGCCTGACTCAAACCAGTATTCAGAAAGGTCAACGGCTAAAAGTGCCGCGCAGCAGTTGCGGATTCTGTTGTTTTCGATTACCATATCGCCGCCGCCTGAGATTCGCATGCGCGGATAGTCCGAAAAGTCGTTGTGATGAACGTGAAGATCGGGCATTTTTGCAGGAATCTCAATAAGAAACTTTTCAAGCTTCTCTCGCGGACCGTTTATAAACTTACCTTTTATGAGAATTTTGTTTCCGACGACGCGGTCGAGAAGCTCTGAGCTTTCGACAACAAAGGTTGAGGTAATCTCGCGCGTCTCGGGGTTTATGATATGAAGCTCGTCGCCTTTTTCATACGGGTTAAAGAACATCTGGTCGTAGTGCATAAGCTTTGCGACAATTCCTTCATCGGAAACGCTTTCAAGCTCGGTGTAAACGCCGTGGACGTTTATCGCATCGTCAAGTGCGCCCCTGACCGTACAGTTATGTATCTCAACACGGCCTGAGCAGTTTACGAAGTGCATGGCGTCTGCCGTTGTGGAGGACGGCTCGTTGTAAAACTTGCCAGAGACGTTGAGTCCGTCGATTTCGATATTGCGTGAAAGCTCGGCAATAACGCCCATACCAAAGCCGCGACGGATAGCAACATCCTTGATAAGTATGTCCTCGGAAGAATCAAGCAGGATAACGCAGAGCTCGCGGGTTCCTCCGCTTACGAGAAGTGCAAGCAGGTCCTCGCCCTCGTCGTATTCTGCCTTTGCGGGGGTATCCTTGCGGTAACGGAGGTATATTTTGCCGTCTCTCTCCTCAGCGTCTGCATAGATTGACGGAGCGGGAAGTCCCTCGCGCGGATACTCGCAGTCGCCGACAAAGAGGAATCTCACGCAGAACGGACAGATTCTATGTAAGCTGATATGCTTTTTGAGAGTTGAGAATTCGGAAATTTCGCTTTTGAAATAAACCTCACCGTCGCGAACCTCAAACTCGGTTTTGTCGTCAACCTCAAGATAAAAGCCCTCGTCGGTCTGGTCGTGTACGGTAAAGGTGGTGTTGGGAGCTGTCATTCGTGTAATAACTATGTTCTGAAGAGAAATTCCCGAGCTCTTGCGCACTATAAACGGAAAAGCTCTTCCGTGGAACACGAAAACAGAGCCGTTTCCCTCGATTGTGATGTTTTTGCAATCAATAAGCGGAAAAACGACTCGTTTTACACCCGAGTTGTTGTTGCATACGACAAAAAAGCCCTCGAGAGCACCCTCTTCAAAGAAGTGGTATTCTCCCTTCTCAAAGCTTATGGTACCGCCATCGCGAAGCTCATCGATAGCGCGGCGGACAAGCGGAGTTGAGTTGTTCTTTTCCCCGCAGTTTTCGGCACTTATTGTAAAAATTCTATTATGCACAGCAGTTTCCCCCGTTTCTTAAACAATAACATACGCAGTCTCAAGCGGCACAAGGGATTTTAGCGTTTCAAGTGACATTTCCACCTGCGTGCCAATCTTTCCCGCGCTGAATACAATGGTATCACGGCTTCTTGCGCTCTCGTGCACCGTTGTTACAAATTGCTTTTTCATACCAATCGGAGAGCAACCGCCGTGAACGTAACCTGTTTTTGGCAGAAGGTCGCGCATTCTTAGCATTTCTATGGACTTTTCACCGACTGCGTGCGCTGCACGCTTTAAGTCAAGCTCCTCTGCCACGGGAATCACGAAAACGTAGTTTGCACCGCTCTTGCCCACGGTGACAAGCGTTTTGAAAACGCAGGCTTCGTCCTTGCCGATCATCCGTGCAACCTCTGTCCCTGCAACTGCCCCGTCACTTTCGTAATAATGTGCGGTATATGAGGCTTTTGCGCGGTCGAGGATTCGCATAACATTTGTTTTTTCCATAGGTTCACCCTCCGGGGTATATTCTACCATATAATAAAGCACAATGTCTATATTTTGCGGAAAATATTGCAAAGAACTGAAAACCAAGGTATAATATAAAGACCGCATTATAAGGATGAAGAAAGGAGGATGAGCGATGAACTTAAAACTGAAAGAGAAAATTGTAGAATCGCTTTCCGCCATTCTTCCCATAACTGCGATAGTTCTTCTCATAAGTGTGTTTATCACTCCTGTTGAGCTTGGGGACATTTCGCTCTTCCTCGTCGGTGCAATAATGCTGGTGCTCGGCATGGGCTTTTTCCAGTTCGGCGCGGAAATGGCGATGACTCCTCTCGGTGAGGGCATCGGAGCAAGTGTTTCGCGCGCAAAAAGGCTTTCCTTAATCATCGGCATAACGTTTATTATGGGCGTAATTATCACTATTGCAGAGCCGGACCTTCAGGTACTTGCAAACCAGGTCCCGTCTATCCCGAACCTCACGCTTATTATTTCAGTTGCGGTGGGTGTCGGTATATTCCTCGTTGTTGCGGTGCTCCGCACAAAGCTCCACATCAGCCTTCCCGCAATACTTATTGTTATATACACGGTAGTTCTTATAGTCTCCTTTCTTGTCCCGCGAGAGTTTTTGAGCGTAGCGTTCGACTCGGGCGGAGTAACGACCGGGCCGATAACGGTCCCGTTCATTATGGCGTTCGGTATCGGTATGGCATCCCTCCGTCACGGCAAGGACTCATCAAGCGACAGCTTCGGACTCGTTGCGCTCTCGAGCGTCGGCCCGATTCTCTCCGTTATCATACTCGGCTGCTTCTTCAGTCCCAAGGAGGCGGTATACGCGCTCTCTGAGGTTGAGTCGGTCCGAACAACACAGGATGTCATCCGCGTATTTTTCTACAACACGCCGAAATACGCAAAGGAAGTTGCAATATCCATTTTCCCGATCGTGGCGGTGTTCGCAGCTTTCCAGCTTCTCACACACCGCTATAACAAACACCAGAGAATAAAGATAATTGTCGGTTTTATCTATACCTTTATCGGTCTTGTGCTCTTCCTCTGCGGAGTAAACGTAGGCTTTGCTCCCGTCGGTTCAATCCTCGGCGAAGGCCTTGTTTCGGTGTTTGACGGAAAAGCCATAGTACCTATCGGTATGCTTATCGGTTACTTTATGGTAAAAGCAGAGCCCGCAATACAGATTCTAAACAAGCAGATACACAACGTCACAAGCGGTACGATTTCCGAGAAAGCAATCGGCAGGTACCTCTCAATCGGTGTATCCGTCAGCGTGGGCATTTCAATGCTCCGTATTCTTATGGGTATCCCGCTTCACTACATAATCGTACCGGGGTATATTCTCGCGCTTATTATGTCGCTTTTTGTACCAAAGATATTCGTGGGTATAGCGTTTGACTCGGGCGGTGTTGCAAGCGGACCGATGACGACAACCTTCCTTCTTCCGATGGCGATAGGTGCATGCCGGATGGCAGGCGGAGATATTATGACAGACGCTTTTGGCGTAGTCGCACTTGTTGCCCTCACGCCGCTTATTGCAATACAGATTATGGGTATTCAGTACAAGATAAAGGCAAGAAAGCTCAAGGTAGAGGAAGTACAGCTTCCGAAGACAGACGACGAGATTATAGAATTGGAGGAAAACTAATATGTCACAAGAGAATAAAATATCGGTTTTCCGAATGCTTATGCTTATAAGCGCAAAAAAGCTCTCGCCTCGCGCGATGCAGCTTTTTGAAAGAGAAAATATACCGATGCGTATGCAGTTTGCGGCGCACGGTACGGCAAAAAGCGATATGATGGATATTCTGGGACTCGGCGGCGTAGAAAAGGACGTTTTTGCCGCGGTGCTCTCAAAGGAAACGGCAGACGGATTTCTGAAGGTGCTTTTTTCTGAGCTTGAGCTCGGGCAGAAAAACAGCGGTATCGCGTATACCATTCCGATTTCGGGAATCAGCAGTCTGTTCATGAAGCTTTGCGTCGCAGAAGAATCAAAAGAAACTCCGTCAAACGGAAAGGGGATGGAAATCGTGACCGAAAACAAGTATTCAATTATTGCCGCAACGGTAAATCAGGGGTATAGCGAAGAGGTAATGAACGCCGCAAGAGAAGCGGGCGCAAGGGGCGGAACGGTGTTCCATAACAACTGCATTGTGGCAGACAGTGCTGCAAGCTTCCGCGGAGCAGACTTCGGCGAGGAAAGGGAAACCGTCCTCATCATTATCGAAAACGAGAAAAAGCTTGAGGTGATGCGCGCCATCACCGATGCCTGCGGCATCCCGACGGACGCAAAGGGCGTTGTTGTTTCGATGCCGATAGACAACATTATGGGACTCAACTCATAACCGCGATCACTCTTGGAAACACCTGTTTCTAAGAGTGTTGTTTTAAGAAAAAGGGGGAAGAGGAATGAACGAAAAAAGACATCTTTACTATTTTGATTATCTCCGCTTTTTTGCTATGTTCTGCGTGGTGTTTATGCACTGCGCATTTGAGGGTTTGCGAATTCCGACAACGGAAATAGGTCTTGGTTGGCACATAACAAATGCCCTTACCTCTCTTTCCTTCTCGGCAGTACCCCTCTTTTTTATGATTTCGGGACACCTGCTTTTTTCAAGTGAGAGAACAAGCGATATCAGATATTTGCTGACAAAAAGACTCCCGAAGCTTCTTGTTCCGCTTATCGTATACAGCGCACTTGCAACGCTTGTTAATATCTACAGAGAGGGGAATATGGGCATTGTTCCGTTTCTTTCCTCGTTTGCCATTGCCGGGACAAATCCCGTTATGGTGCATTTCTGGTTTATGTATACGCTTATCGGAATGTATCTCATCGCGCCTGTCATTTACGGCGGAATCACGGGACTTTCAGGTACGGGGAGAAAGTACCTCTTTTCTCTTTGTGCTGTGATTCTCATAACAACAACCGTTTTTATTATGCTCCCGAACGACCTGCAGAGGTATGTTCCGTACAAGATTTTCTACGACCTCGGCTTTTTCGGAGGGCATATTGTCGCGTTTATTCTCGGTTATCTCCTTGGCAGCATGAAGAGACGAATTTCAAACACGGCACTTTTAATCCTTGCGGTGTCTGACCTTCTTGTAATCATATTTATGACGTGGAGAGTAACGCTCAGTCACGGGGAGTTTACGCAGACATATCTTTCCCAGCGCCATGGCTTTGAGGTGCTTTTGGCGGCGTGCATCTTCCTTCTTGCAAAGCAGAACTTAAACCGCCCGATAAAAGGGATAACGAGGCTTATCTCTCCCGTGTGCTCTCTGTCCTTCCCCATATATCTTCTCCACAATGTGCTTCTTGCAATATGGAACTTCGCGGTCGGAAAAACTCTCTTTCCGACAGCCCCCGCAAGAATCTGCCTTCTCACGCTCATTACCGTAATTATTTGCTACGTTGCACTCAAAACCGTCGCAACAATAAAACCGCTTTGCTATATGTTCACGGGGCTTTCGTACGATGGCGCATGCAAAAGCGCAAACTGGGTTTACACGTTCCGAAAAATAATGCCGAAAAAGAGCCGTTAAGACGGCTCTTTTTTCTTGACAAGCATACTTTGCGGTGGTATAATATCTACAATAAAATCTTTAAGAGACGGCCCCGTGAGGTCGGCAAGATTTGTTATATAAGGATATGCAGGGGCGACCTGCGTATATTTTTGTGTATGCATCTTGCCGTTCGGGCAAGATTTTTTTTGCAAATTACAAGGAGAAAAACTATGTTCGGTTTCACAAAAAACAAAAAGTACATAACCGAAAACATTATTGCGTCCTGCCGCAAGTCGGTCGAGGCGCTTATCCCTGCTTTTTCTTCTGAATATGTTGTTTTTCCCGGCTTTTGCGATGTGCATGTGCATTTTCGTGAGCCGGGTTTTTCGTACAAGGAAACCATCCTCTCGGGAAGTGAGGCGGCAGCAAGAGGCGGATACACCGCAGTCTGCACAATGCCAAACCTCGACCCTGTGCCTGACAGCATCGGGAACATCAATGTCCAGCTCGATGCGATAAAGAGAGTAGGACTCATAGATGTTTTCCCCTACGCATCGATAACCGTCGGGCAGAAGGGAGAAATGCTCTCGGACTTTGACGGTATGCAGGATCTTGCGATTGCGTTCTCCGACGACGGTCGCGGAGTGCAGGATAAAAACCTTATGCGCGAGGCGATGCTACGCGCAAAGTCGCTCGGAAAGATAATCGTTGCTCACTGCGAGGACAATTCCCTCCTCCACGGCGGGTATATCCACGACGGCGAGTATGCAAAGAAGCACAACCATCGCGGAATTTGCTCGGAGAGTGAGTGGGGTCCCATTGCGCGCGATATTGAGCTCCTGCGTGAGACGGGAGCGGCTTATCACGTTTGCCACATCTCGACGGCAGAAAGCGTTGACCTTATCCGACGCGCAAAGGCCGAGGGGATTGACATAACGTGCGAAACTGCACCGCATTATCTTATCATGAACGATATGGACATCGGCGAGGACGGACGGTTTAAGATGAACCCGCCAATCCGCTCGGAAAGAGACAGAAGGGCGCTTGTCGAAGGAATAGTCGACGGCACGATAGATATGATAGCCACCGACCACGCCCCGCACTCTCAGGAAGAGAAAAGCCGTGGGCTTGAGGGCAGCGCATTCGGTGTTGTGGGGATTGAAACCGCGTTCCCTGCGCTATATACACACCTTGTGAAGAAAAAGATAATAACAATGGAAAAACTTGTTGAGCTTATGTCGGAAAACCCGCGACGACGATTCGGGATACCTCTTGGTGAGGATTATACGGTCTGGGACTTGTCGCACAAGTTCAGAGTAAACCCCGACGAGTTCAAGTCGCGCGGTCGCGCAACCCCGTTTGAGGGAAAAACACTTTACGGAAAATGCTTACTTACCGTTAAAAACGGCAAGCCGGTTTATAAAGTATAACGGAGGATAAAACAATGGCAAAGAGAAAAGACATAAAGAAAATTCTTATCATCGGCTCAGGCCCGATTGTTATAGGTCAGGCAGCGGAGTTTGACTATGCGGGAACGCAGGCATGCCTTGCGCTCAAGGAGGAGGGCTATGAGGTTATCCTCTGTAACTCCAACCCCGCAACGATTATGACCGATACCACCATTGCGGACAAGGTATATATGGAGCCGCTCACACTTGAGTATGTTGCAAAAATTCTCCGTCACGAGCGCCCGGATGCGATTGTACCGGGTATCGGCGGACAGACGGGCTTAAACCTTGCCATGCAGCTTGAAAAGAAGGGCGTACTTCGCGAGTGCGGAGTAGAGCTTTTAGGTACTTCAAGCGAGAGTATCGAGCGCGCAGAGGACCGCGAGATGTTCAAGGAGCTCTGTGAGTCAATAGGTGAGCCGACAATTCCGTCTCAGATTACATACTCTCTTGATGAGGCACGTGAGGCTGCAGAAAAGATAGGATATCCCGTAGTTCTTCGCCCGGCATTTACTCTTGGCGGCACAGGCGGCGGCTTTGCATACAACGAGGAAGAGCTTTTGGAGGTTGGCAGAAACGCATTCAAGCTCTCCCCTGTTCATCAGGTTCTTATCGAAAAGAGTGTTCGCGGATACAAGGAAATTGAGTTTGAGGTTATGCGCGACGGTGAGGATAATGCTATCACCATTTGCGGTATGGAAAACGTTGACCCCGTAGGCGTTCACACGGGCGACTCCATCGTTGTCGCACCGATAATGACACTTTCAAAGGAAGACGAGCGCATGCTCAACGAGAGTGCGATAAAGCTTATCCGCGAGCTTAAAATAGAGGGTGGTTGCAACGTTCAGTTTGCACTCAACCCCAATTCCAGCGAATACTATCTCATCGAGGTAAACCCGCGCGTTTCACGTTCCTCTGCACTTGCATCAAAGGCAAGCGGTTATCCCATTGCACGCGTAACTGCAAAGATTGCGGTCGGTATGACACTTTCCGAAATCGCCATTGCAAACACAACTGCGGCATACGAGCCGAAGCTTGACTACATAATTGCAAAGCTTCCGAGATTTCCGTTTGACAAGTTCACGCAGGCATCAAATATGCTCGGCACACAGATGAAGGCAACGGGCGAGATTATGGGCATCGGCTCAAATCTTTCCGAGTGTTTACTCAAGAGTGTCCGTTCACTTGAAAACGGCGCATACCACTTCAATCACCCGAAGTTTGACGGTATGAAGAAGGAAGCACTCATCGAGTACATAAGCGAGTTCCACGACGACAACCTCTTCGCTATTGCGGAAGCCTTCTGGCTCGGCGCAACACTCGACGAAGTACATAAGGCAACAGGCATTACTCCGTTCTTCCTTGAGGCATTCAAGCAGATTACGGACGCCGAGAAGAAGATAGAGAGCAATAAATACGACCTTCCTACCCTCATCGAGGCGAAAAAGCTCGGTTTCTGCGACAAGTACATCGCAAAGCTCTGGAAGATTTCCGAGCGCGAGGTGTTTGACTTCCGCAAGAAGAACAATGTCTTCCCCGTATACAAGATGGTCGACACAAGCCATACGGGTGCATACATTCCGTACTTCTATTCATCCTACACGGGCGAGAACGCAAGTCGCCTCGGCGACCGCAAGAAGATAATCGTTCTCGGTGCAGGCCCGATAAGAATCGGTCAGGGCGTTGAGTTTGACTACTCAACTGTTCACGCAGTAACAACAATCAAGAACTCGGGCTATGAAGCGATTATCATAAACAATAATCCAGAAACAGTTTCGACAGACTACACAACCGCTGATAAGCTCTACTTTGAACCGCTTACAACGGAAGATGTAATGAACATAATCGAGTTTGAAAAGCCTGAGGGTGTTATAGCATCCCTTGGCGGACAGACTGCAATTAATCTTGCAGAGCCGCTTCGCGCACACGGTGTAAAAATTATCGGTACCGACTGTGACGCCATTGAGCGCGCAGAAAACCGCGACAGCTTTGAAAAGGTGCTGAAAAGCCTCGGAATTCCGCAGCCTGAAGGTCGCGCGGTAACGAACATCGACGACGGTATTGAGGCAGCCGCAAAGATAGGCTACCCCGTACTTGTCCGCCCGAGCTTTGTTCTCGGCGGCCGCGCTATGCAGATAGTAAGCAACGAGGAGCAGCTCCGTCAGTACCTTCGCACCGCAGTTGAGATTGACGTTGACAAGCCCGTACTTGTTGATAAATACATTCAGGGCAAGGAAGTCGAGGTTGATGCTATCTGCGACGGACGCGATGTATTCGTGCCGGGCATTATGGAGCTTGTTGAGAGAACGGGCGTTCACTCGGGCGACTCCATAAGCGTATACCCCACCTTCTCAATCTCCGATAAGGTAAAGGGCACAATTTTGCAGTATGCAAAGAAGCTCGGCCTCGGTATCGGCATTGTAGGTCTTTACAACATCCAGTTCATCGTCGATAAGGACGATAACGTATTTATCATCGAGGTAAATCCGCGTTCATCAAGAACAGTTCCGTTCCTTTCAAAGGCTACGGGCTACTCACTTGCGGACATCGCAACCGAGGTAATCCTCGGCAAGAGCCTCAAGGAGCAGGGAATCTTTGATATATACCCCGAGGAGAAGAAGCGCTGGTATGTAAAAGTACCTGTGTTCTCGTTCAACAAAATCCGCGGACTTGATGCCTACCTCTCCCCTGAGATGAAGTCGACAGGTGAGGCTATAGGCTATGACGATAAATTAAACCGCGCACTTTATAAGGCGCTTCAGGCATCGGGCATGCGCGTTCAGAACTACGGAACGGTCTTTGCAACGATTGCAGATAAGGATAAGGAAGAAGCACTTCCGCTTATCCGCCGCTTTTATAAGCTCGGCTTTAACATTGAGGCAACAGAGGGTACGGCAAATTACCTTAAGGAAAACGGAATCCGCACCCACGTTCTCAAGAAAATCTCGGACGGAAGCGAGGAAATCCCCGACGCTCTCCGCCAGGGACATATTGCGTATGTAATCAACACACGCGGTCTTGATTCGGGAAGCGAGACGAGTGACGGTGTCGAAATCCGCCGCCTTTCAACGGAAAACAACGTGACAATCTTTACGGCACTTGATACAGTCCGCGTACTTCTCGATGTTTTAGAGGAAACAACTCTTACAATATCTACAATAGACGCTTAAGGAAATTTACGATGAAACAGTCAATCTTTACTGTAAAATCAAATACTGCGCTGAATTCCCTTATTTATAAAATGGAGCTTTCAGGCGATACCTCGCTCTGCCGCGCGGGCGGTTTTATAAACATCGCGCTCAAAGGCAAGTTTTTGCGCCGCCCGATTTCCGTGTGCGACATCGAGGGCGATACCCTCACGATTATCTACAAGGTCGTGGGCGACGGCACGGAGCTTATGAGCCGTATGGAAAAGGACGAGGAGCTTGATATTCTCACAGGTCTTGGCAACGGCTATGACCTTTCACTCTCGGGCGAGTCCCCGCTGCTTATTGGTGGCGGTGTCGGTGTTCCGCCGATGTACCTCCTTGCAAAAAAACTCATCGCAGAGGGTAAAAAGGTAACCTTAATCCTCGGTTTTAACACAAAAGAAGAACTTTTTTACGAAGAAGAGTTTCGAAAACTCGGCGCGTCCGTTTTGGTCACAACAGTTGACGGAAGCTACGGCACGCGTGGCTTTGTAACCGATGCTATGGGCGACCTTTCATATTCATACGTCTACACCTGCGGACCTGAGCCGATGCTTCGCGCGGTATACAAAACGAGCAAAACCAGTGGCCAGTTCAGCTTTGAGGAGCGCATGGGTTGCGGCTTTGGCGCGTGTATGGGATGCTCCTGCAAGACCGTTGCAGGAAATATCCGCATCTGCCGTGAGGGTCCGGTGCTCAAAAAGGAGGTAATCTTATGGGATTAAATGTAAATCTTTGCGGTATCGAGCTTTCTAATCCCGTGATTCCTGCAAGCGGCACGTTTGGATTTGGCTATGAATTTGCAGAAATTTATGACATAAACTGCCTCGGCACATTCTCTTTCAAGGGAACAACACGAGAGCCACGTTTCGGAAACCCGACACCGAGAATCGCGGAGTGCACCGAGGGTATGATAAACGCGGTAGGGCTTCAGAACCCCGGTGTTGATAAGGTAATATCAGAAGAGCTTCCAAAAACCTTTGAGGTGTTTAAGAAACCTGTTATGGCAAATGTCTCAGGCTTTTCGGTCGAGGACTATGCCTACACCTGCGAAAAACTTGATAAGATAGACGGTATCGGATGGCTTGAGGTAAATATCAGCTGCCCGAACGTCCACGGCGGCGGTATGAGCTTTGGAACAAACCCCGAAGCCGCGGCAGAGGTAACGCGCGCGGTTAAAGCAGTTACGACAAAGCCTGTCATAATAAAGCTTTCGCCGAATGTTACCGATATTGTGTCGATCGCACTTGCCTGCGAAGAGGCAGGGGCGGACGGAATAAGCCTTATAAACACGCTTTTAGGTATGAGAATCGACAAAAAATCAAGACGCCCCGTCATTGCAAACAAGATGGGCGGCTTTTCGGGAAGCGCCATCTTCCCTGTCGCGGTCAGAATGGTGTATCAGGTGGCAAACGCCGTTAAAATCCCTGTCGTCGGCATGGGTGGCGTTTCATCTGCGGAAGACGTCATCGAGATGATGATGGCAGGCGCAACTGCAGTTGAGGTGGGCGCTGCAAACCTCGTAAACCCGACTGCCTGCCGTGACATAATAGCAGACCTTCCGCGAGTTATGATGAAGTACGGAATAGAGAATTTAAGTGATATTATAGGAGTGGTGAAGTAATGGGAAAAGATGTAATCGTTGCATGCGATTTCAAGAGTGCCAAGGACACTTTTGAGTTTCTTGATAAGTTTACGGAAAGAAAGCCGTTTGTAAAAATCGGTATGGAGCTTTTCTATGCAGAGGGCCCCGATATTGTCCGTGAGATAAAGAAAAGAGGACACAAGATTTTTCTCGACTTAAAGCTTCACGATATTCCAAACACAGTAAAAAAGGCGATGAGCGTGCTCTCAAACCTTGATGTTGACATAACAAACCTCCACGCGGCAGGTACATGCGCGATGATGGAGGCGGCCCTTCTCGGACTTACCCGGGAAGACGGCACACGCCCGCTTCTCATTGCCGTAACTCAGCTTACCTCAACCGACCAGAGCACAATGGAGCGCGACCTTTTGATAAACGAGCCCATTGACGAGGTGGTTATGCACTATGCAAAAAATGCAAAGAGCGCAGGACTTGACGGTGTTGTCTGCTCCCCTCTTGAGGCGGAAAAGGTACATAATGCCTGCGGCCGCGAGTTTTTGACCATTACCCCCGGCGTCCGTTTTGCAGACGGCGACGTAGGTGACCAGAAAAGAGTTATGACACCTGCTGCTGCAAAGGAAATCGGTTCGGACTATATCGTAGTCGGCCGTCCGATAACTGCGGCAGATGACCCGGTTTCCGCATACGAGCGCTGCGTAAGAGAATTTGTCGACTAAATCGACAAATTCAATGCAGAATTCATAATGCAAAATTATGAATTCCGAAAAAACATTCACTCTGCATTATGCACTTTGCATTCTGCATTAAAACGACGAAGGAGTTTTTGATATGGAAAAGCTTATTGCAAAGGACTTACTTAAAATTCGCGCGGTTTTCTTCCGTCCCGAAGAGCCGTTTACATGGGCAAGCGGAATAAAAAGCCCTGTTTACTGTGACAACCGTCTCACCCTCACATCCCCCGAGGTAAGAAACGATGTTGAAAACGGTCTCGTTTCCCTTATCCGTGAGAATTACCCCGAGGCTGAAGTGCTTATGGGCACATCGACTGCAGGTATCGCACACGCTGCAATCTGCGGACACATCATGGGTCTCCCTATGGGCTATGTCCGTTCGGGCGCAAAGGACCACGGTCGCGGAAACCAGATAGAGGGACGTTTGGAAAAAGGCCAGAAGGTCGTTGTTGTAGAGGACCTCATCTCAACAGGCGGAAGCGTTATCGAGGTAGTAAATGTTCTCCGCGAGGCAGGTGCCGAGGTTCTAGGTGTTGTCTCAATTTTCACCTACGGTATGCAGAAGGGTCTTGACAGACTTTGTGAGGCAAACGTCAAGAACATCTCGCTCACAAACTTTGATGTTATCGCACGCGTTGCGGCGGAGGAAGGATACATAAAGGAAGACGACGTTGCAAGACTTATAAAGTTCCGCAACAATCCGTCAGACGAGAGCTGGATCGGGAGGTAAAAATGAGAAGCGTTATTGATATACTTGACCTTACAACTGCTGAGATTGAAGAGCTTTTGCACGTTGCAACCGATATTATCGCAAACCCCTGGAAGTACTCCGAAATGTGCCGCGGCAAGAAGCTTGCAACTCTCTTTTTTGAGCCGTCGACGAGAACTCGCTTAAGCTTTGAAGCTGCAATGCTTGAGCTTGGCGGCAGTGTGCTCGGCTTTTCCGAGGCATCGAGCTCATCTGCTGCAAAGGGTGAAAGTGTTGCGGATACAGCACGTGTTATGAGCGAATATTGCGACATTATCGCAATGCGCCACCCGAAAGAGGGCGCACCGTTTGTCGCTTCAAAGAAGGCTACCGTGCCTGTTATCAACGGCGGTGACGGCGGTCACTGCCACCCGACGCAGACACTTGCTGACCTTCTCACCATTTACCGAGAGAAGGGACACCTCGGCAACATAACAATCGGCTTCTGCGGCGACCTCAAGTTCGGAAGAACCGTACACTCGCTCATCTCTGCCCTTGCAAGATATGAGAACGTGAAGGTTGTGCTTATCTCCCCCGAGGAGCTTCGTCTTCCGAGCTATATAAAAAAGGAGGTTGACTTCGAGTTTTACGAAACCACCTCACTTGAAGAGGCAATGCCAAGCCTTGATGTTCTCTATATGACGAGAGTTCAGAAGGAGCGCTTTGATACTGAAGAGGAATACGACCGCTTAAAGGATAGCTACATCCTCACTGCCGACAAACTCACAAACGCAAAGGCGGATATGTGCATTCTTCATCCGCTTCCGCGAGTAAACGAGATAAGCGTCGCCATTGACGATGACCCGCGCGCCTGCTACTTCAAGCAGGTCGCAAACGGAAAGTATATGCGTATGGCACTCATCTTAAAGCTTCTTGAAGAGGCAAAGAAAGACAGAGTTATCCCCGCAGATGACGAGCTCATCGAGGACAAGTTCGTCTGCAAGAATCCGCGTTGTATCACAACCACCGAGCAGGAGCTTCCGCATCTGTTCAAGGTCACAAAGAGCGGAACTGCACGCTGTATTTACTGCGAAGCACGCGCAAAATAAAGAAAAAGCCTGCCAGACAAGTTTTGGCAGGCTTGTTTTTTTGCATTTTTCACCGAAGTATGATAAAATGTTTATAGCTTGTGGAGGATATAGATATGATAAAAAAGCTTATTTCGGTGATTTTGATTGCCGTGTTTCTAGTTACACCGTGCCTTGCATCTTCCGTACCGACGGAAAAAGAGGCGTACGAAAAGATAATCAATATGAAATCGCAGTACCCTGAGGGGCGCGCGTGGAACAACGGCCACTACTATTCCTGGAAGGGCGGCACATACGGCGCGGGCGGATGCATGGGCTTTGCGATGCTATTATCCGATGCCGCGTTTGACAGCCTTCCTGCGCGCGATATAAAGGCGACTGCTTCGCGGAAAATACAGATTTCAGACCTTCACGTCGGCGACATTTTAAGGCTTCCGGGTCACAGCGTTATCGTGCTTGAAACACACCCCGACCACATAATAATTGCTGAGGGAAACTGGGAAAGACGCGTGCATTGGGGACGAAAAATCACCGCTGCGCAGGTTTCCCGAGCACAGTATTACACAACCCGATACCCTGTGGGAACGGTTTTTCCCAAAAAGGATGCTGTTGAGCTTGAACTTAACGGAAAGACCGTGTATTTTGAAGACATTGCAAACCACTGGGCGCGCGAGAACATAATCGCCTGCGTTTTAAGTGGAATGATAAGCGGCGTGGGCGAGGATACGTGCTTTAACTACTTTCCCGACCGTGTCGCGACGAGGGCAGAGCTTGCGTCAATCCTCTATCGTGCCAAGGGAAGCCCTGCCGTAAAGGAAGAGGCTTCGTTTTCCGACGTCACGGCGGACTGGATGAAGAAACCCGTTTCGTTTGTTGTCGCGAACGGGATTATGTCAGGCACAGGAGAAAACACTTTTTCCCCGAACACTCCCGTAACGCGCGAGATGCTTGCGGTGTGTCTGTACCGCTATGCAAAAGCCGAGACAAAGGATATAACCGTGCTCTCAGCATTTTCCGATTCGGAGGAGATTGCGCCTTATGCGGGTGAGTCTCTTGCCTGGGCGATCGAAAATGAAATCATTGGCGGAAAGAACGGACGCCTTGCCCCGCGCGACAATACGACAAGGGCAGAGCTTGCAACAGTTCTTGTAAGGTTTTCAAACGCGCTTATAAAAGGCGGTAAATAGCCTTAAACTATTGACTTTCAGGCGAAAATACGATAAAATTTTTTGATAGACATTATATATGTAATAAGACAAAAAGGCAGAGTGATATAATGGAAAAGATTACAGCTCCGCGCGGCACACGTGACGTACTTCCCGAAGAGTCGCGCGCTTGGCAGATACTTGAGGAGAAGCTCCGAAACCTTGCACACCGTTTCGGGTTTTCCGAGATAAGATTCCCGACCTTTGAGGAGGTCGCGCTCTTTGACCGCGGCGTAGGTGACACTACCGACGTTGTCCAGAAAGAGATGTACGACTTCTACGACAAGGGCGACCGCCATATCGCGCTTCGTCCCGAGGGAACGGCTAGTGTTGTAAGAAGCTTTATCGAGCATTCCCTGCACGCAAAGGGGCTTCCGCTCAAGGTGTACTATATAGCTCCCAACTTCCGCTACGAGAAGCCTCAGGCGGGAAGACTTCGCGAGCATCATCAGTTCGGAGTTGAGTGCTTTGGTTCAAGTGACGCAACGGCGGATGCCGAGGTCATTTCCCTTGCAGCAACAATGCTTTCTGAGCTTGGGATAGAAAATACAGAGCTTCACTTAAACTCCTGCGGCTGCAAGTCCTGCCGCAAGGAATACCACGCAGCGCTTAAGGAATACTTCTCCGGAAAAACAGACGAGCTCTGCGATACGTGCAACGACAGACTCGGCCGCAACCCCATGCGAATTCTCGACTGCAAAAGTGAGATTTGCAAGAGGATTGCAAAGGATGCGCCGAAGATCACGGACTTCCTCTGCGATGACTGTCGCGCACATTTTGAAAAGCTTAAAACCTGCCTTTCAGAGATAGGAATTTCATACACGCTTGATCCCATGCTTGTTCGCGGTCTTGACTACTATACAAACACCGTTTTCGAGTTTGTTTCAACAAAGCTCGGCGCACAGAGTACCGTCTGCGGCGGCGGTCGCTATAACGGTCTTGTAGAAAGCCTTGGCGGACCGGAGACCCCGGGCCTCGGCTTCGGCTGCGGTATTGAGCGCCTTATGATGACTCTTGAAGCAGAGGGCAAGCTTGAAAACGCGAGAATTGTTCCCGATATATTTGTCGCCTATGCCGAGAGCGACTGTGAGTTATTTTCTCACAAGCTCGTATATGAGCTCAGGTCCCTCGGTGTTGCAGCTGAGCGCGACACAACAGGCCGTTCGCTCAAGGCACAGATGAAGTATGCCGGCAAAATCGGAGCAAAGTACTCCGTTGTTATCGGCGGAAACGAGCTTTCATCGAAAAAAGCGACGGTTAAAAATATGGAAAGCGGAGAAACATTTGAATGTGAGCTTTCCGCAGAAGCGATTAAGGAGAAGATATAATGGAGAATATAACCGGAATGAAAAGAACAGATTATTGCGGAACCCTCCGCGCGGGCGATATTGACCGCGAGGTCACCGTCTGCGGTTGGGTGCAGCGCGCAAGAAATCTCGGCGGACTTATATTCATCGACCTTCGCGACAGAAGCGGAATTGTGCAGTGCACATTTGACGAGGCGGAGAATGCAGAGCTTTTCAAAAAGGCATTTACCGTCCGCTCGGAGTTCGTTCTCACCATCCGAGGAAAGGTAAGAAGCCGTGGCGAGGGCGCAATTACAGACCGCATCCCGACAGGTGCTATAGAGGTACTTGCAACTGAGATGAGAATTCTCTCCAAGGCGGCTACAACTCCGTTTGAAATTGTAGAGAACAGCGATGTAAACGATGTTTTGCGCCTTAAATACCGCTATCTCGACCTTCGCCGTCCTGATATGCAGAAATATCTCGCGCTCCGTCACCGCATCACAAAGGTTGCGCGCGACTACTACGATGAGAACGGATTTTTCGAGATAGAAACACCTATCCTCACAAAGTCGACACCTGAGGGCGCTCGTGACTATCTTGTTCCGTCACGCGTTCATCCGGGAAAGTTCTATGCGCTTCCCCAGTCACCCCAGCAGTATAAGCAGCTTTTGATGCTCGCAGGCTTTGACAGATATATGCAGATTGCACGTTGCTTCCGCGACGAGGATTTGCGTGCAGACCGTCAGCCCGAGTTTACACAGATAGACCTTGAAATGTCCTTTGCAGACGTCGATGACGTAATCGGCGTAAACGAGGGCTTTATCGCAACTCTCTTTGAGAAAATCCTCGGCAAGAAGATTTCTCTTCCACTTCCGCGCATGCCATACCGCGAGGCTATGGAGCGCTTTGGCTCGGACAAGCCCGACACACGCTTTGGATATGAGCTTTGTGACATCTCCGACATTGCAAAAACCTGCGAATTCAAGGTGTTCTCAGGTGCAGTTGAGGCAGGCGGCTCCGTGCGTATGATAAAGGTCGACGGCGGCGCAAAGTTTGCACGTAAGGAAATCGACGGTCTTGCAGAGTGGATAAAGACATACCGCGCACGCGGCCTTGCATGGCTCAAACTCTCCGAGGACGGAACAATGTCATCATCCTTTGCAAAGTTCTTAACTGAGGACGAGGTAAAGGCGATTATCGACCGCGCAGGAGCCGCGGCGGGCGACGTTATCTTCGTCGTTGCCGACGGAAACGACGATGTAGTATTTGCGTCCCTTGGCGCTCTCCGTTGCGAGTGCGCAAAGCGTCTTGACGCAATAGACCCCGACCGTTACGACATCTTCTGGATTGTTGAGTTCCCGCTCTTTGAGTACTCTGAGGACGAGGACCGTTATGTGGCAAAGCACCACCCGTTCACCGCACCGATGGACGAGGATATCGATACAATGATGACAGACCCGAAGAATGCACGCGCAAAGGCATACGACCTTGTTATCAACGGTAATGAGGCGGGCGGCGGCTCTATCCGAATTCACTCCTCCGACCTTCAGGAGAAGATGTTTGAGGCACTCGGCTTTACAAAGGAAGAGGCAAACGACCGTTTCGGTCACATGATAGAGGCGTTCTCCTACGGCGCACCGCCGCACGGCGGCCTTGCATTCGGTCTTGACCGTCTTGTGATGCTTCTTGCAGGAACAGACAATATCCGCGACGTTATCGCATTCCCGAAGGTACAGAACGCATCTGAAATTATGATGGCATCCCCTGACTTTGTTGAGGATGTCCAGCTCACAGACCTTCACATTGCGGTAACGGATACCGAAAATTAAAAGAAAATTCACACAAGATACCACAGTTTTGTGGTATTTTGTATATATACTTGTTTAGGAGTCGTTTTTGATGATTAAAATCAACAATTTACAAAAGCGATATGGCACAAAGCTTGCGGTCCGCGGAATCTCTTTCTCTGTTGAGCGCGGAGAAATTGTAGGCTTTCTCGGCCCCAACGGCGCGGGCAAGTCGACTACGATGAATGTGCTTTGCGGATACCTTTCCGCGACAGAGGGAAGTGCGAGCGTTGCAGGATACGACGTGCTTGACGACGCACTTTCTGCCCGTCGCCACATCGGATATCTCCCCGAACAGCCGCCGCTTTATTTTGATATGACGGTTGAGGAGTATCTGGGCTTTGTATATGAGCTTAAAAAGGTAACGCTTCCGAGAAAGGAACACCTTTCGGGCATTTGCGACAAGGTGGGTATTTCTCATGTCCGAGGCCGCCTTATCAAAAACCTCTCAAAGGGATACCGTCAGCGCGTGGGAATTGCCCAGGCGCTTATCGGTGACCCTGACGTGCTCATTCTCGACGAGCCGACGGTAGGTCTTGACCCGAACCAGATAATTGAAATACGAAACCTCATACAAAACCTCGGAGAGGACAGAACGGTCATTCTCTCCACGCACATTCTTGCCGAGGTGGCGGCAGTCTGCAAGAGGATAATCGTCATTAACGACGGCGAGATAGTCGCAGACGACACCACGGAAAATCTTCTTGCAAGTGCAGGAAAGGAAAAGAAGTACATTGCGGAAGTTGACGGTGATAAAGACGAAATCACACCCGTGCTTAAAAAAGTGCCGGGAGTTGCGGCCGTCACCTTTGACGGTAAAAGGTACACCCTCACCGCAGAAAAGGATACGGATATAAGACGCGCTGTATTCTATGCGGCAGCAGAGCACGACCTTCCGCTTCTCTCCTTTGCACCTGCCCCGTCTTCTCTTGAGGATGTATTCACAAACCTCACGCGAAAGGAGGCAAAGTAAGTGAAGGCTATTTTCAAACGCGAGTTCCTTTCGTATTTTACGGGCGGTATAGGGTATGTTTATTGCGGCGTTTTTGCGTTTGTGTGCAATTTCTCCTACTACAACTACTGCCTTTCTGCTTACAACAGTGACTTTTTGCCGGTAATTTCAGATATGCTCGTTCTTCTTATTCTTCTGATTCCGCTTGCAACCATGCGCGTGTGGAGTGAGGAAAAGAAGCAGAAAACAGACCAGCTCCTTCTCACGGCTCCCGTATCGACGGGCGAGGTGGTTTTGGGCAAGTTTTTTGCATCACTCTGCCTCTTCTTTGTCTCACTTGCGCTGACTCTCATATACCCCGTAATTTCCGCACTCTGCGGAACGCTTGAGCTTTCCGTGGTAATCGGAAACTACGTTGCAATCTCTCTTTGTGCTGCTGCCTACATTGCGATATCACAGTTTATGTCCTCGCTCTCGGAAAGCCAGATTATTTCGGCGATTTTATCGGTTATAACGCTTTTTGCGTTCTACCTTCTTGACATCATCTTTGAGAGCACGACAGTTGGCGCAATATCCGCCGCGGCATCGTTCCTCTCCATAATTACGAGATTTGAAAGCTTCTCAAGAGGAATTTTCGTCTTTTCCGATATAATCTACTTCATAAGCATTACGGTGCTTTTCCTCTTCCTTACATCCCGTGTTATTGAAAAGAGGAGGTGGAGTGCATAATGAAGATTCCGTTCAATTCAAGAAATTTCAAATACGGCACGGCATCAACGCTCTTTATTGCGCTTTTCGTTGTCGCTGTAATCGTATTCAACATTCTCGCAGGATTTCTGACGGAGCGCTTTTCCTTGAAACTTGATATGACAAGTGAAGGGAAGTACACACTCTCGTCCCAGACAACAGAGATGTTAAAAAATCTTTCGGGTGACGTCAATATCTACATCCTCTCAACGCGCGCTGAGATGGAAAAAGGCGACAACTCAAGAGATACTCTTGAGATGATACAGCGCTATGCGTCCGAGTCCGGTGGACGGGTAAGCTATGAGTTTGTTGACCCGAACAAAAACCCGAAGTTTTTTGAAAAGTATCCCGACGCGCGAAATTCTGATAAAAAAGCGCTTGTAGTTGAGGGAGAAAAGAGATACAAGGTGCTTCAGAGCTCTGAGTTTGCGTTCAGACTCAGTGAAAACTCAAACAAGATCTTCTACCAGACCGAGGAAAAAATATCGAGCGCGATTATGTTCGTGTCAAGCGGAAAGGAGACCGCTGCCGGATTTGTTCAGGGGCACAATGAAATAGTCCCGACGGCTCTTGCAAATATCTTTGCGGGCAACAACTTTTCAATTTCCGCAGTTGACCTTCGCTTCTCCGTTCCGGAGGGGATAACAAATCTTGTTATCGCAGCGCCCACGGTTGACTTCTCGGCATCGGAGATAGAAAATCTTGAAGCCTTCCTCTCGCGCGACGGCGCAAACCTCTATGTATTCTGGGACAGCGCAACGGGCAGTCTTCCCGTGCTCGAGCGTTACCTCGCCGAATGGGGATTTGGCTTTGAAACGTATCTCATCTGCGATGAGAGTGCGGCATACACTTCCCCTGATGTTATAGTTGCCTCTTTATATGATAATGAAATCATTGATTCCTCGTCACAGGGCGAGCTCATGCCGATTTTCCCAAGAACACGCCCGATAAAGCTTGACTTTGTGGGTGAAAATGGGTATATGCGCACCGTTCCGCTTCTTGCGTCATCCGATTCCTCTTACGGAAAGCTCCTCTCCTCCGATAAAAAGATAACAACGCTTTCAAGGGAGAAGGGCGATGAGGCGGGCCCGTTCGTAGTTGCATCAGTCACCGAAAGACTCATTGGAAGCATGGGCAAGAACGGACTTTCAAGAGTCATCGCATTTGGCTCGGTCGCTTTCACGGACAATAGCTATGCAGGAATCCAGCGTGCGTTCAACAGCGCCTTGCTTTCAGACACCGTTTCATATTCAAACGATATGCAGACCCTCTACATTATGCCAAAGGTCGAGTCGGAATACGACCTTGACATCACCGAGGGGACAATAAGAGTGTTGCATATAGTTCTTATATATGTAATGCCACTCTTGATTTTTGCTCTTGGCATATTCGTTTTCATAAGAAGGAAGAACAGATAATGAAACAGTTCAAACCCGTTATTATTACACTTTCTATTCTGGTGCTGCTTGCGGTGGTTTGCCTCGTTGCGGTAAAAACCGCTTCGTCGGGAAACGGGGACAATGTACCGGACCTTCCCGACATACAGTCGATAAAGATTCTCGACATCAAGGCATCGGACATAAAAAGCATCGAGTTTTCACCCTCTGAGGGCAAGGTCTTTGCGATAGAGCGCAAAGATGAAGTCTTTACCGTTCGCGGTGAGGCCGACACCCTTAAGTTTGATGGCGACAAGCTCGCCACAACAGTAGCATACCTCACCCCGCTCGGAGCTTCTGAGGAGATAGGAAAGGACGACGGTGAGTCGTTTGGGCTACAGAACCCGCGCCTCTATGTCGACATCACGACGAGGAAGGACAAGAGAATAACGCTTGTGGTCGGCGATACGACCCCGCTTGGCGACGGTGCATACGTCCGCCTTGCAGATGACGATACTGTCTATACTGTAAGCGCTACCGTCGAAAGACTTCTCTTTATGAAGCGCGAGGACTATCGCGACTTCACGCTGTTTAATAAGCTTCCTGATTCAATGAATATCACAGCTCTTACGCTCACGCGTCCCGGCAAGGCTGATATTGCAGTCAGGGAAAAGACTGAGGACGAGAAGAAGAATTCCGCAGGGTATTCTTCAAATTATCTGATTACCTCGCCCGTTAATGCCGAGGCACACCCTGAGAACGTGCTCTCGCACCTTCTTGATAAGGTAAATGGAATAAGCGCGGTGAGACTTATTGAGGACCATCCGCGCGACCTTTCAAGGTATGGACTTAACAACCCCACAAAGCTTCGGTTTTCTGACCGCGACGGCAATACCGTAACGCTTCTTGTCGGAAGCCGTACGGAAAACGGCGGAAGCTACGTTATGCGTGAGGGTGTTCCTTCCGTTGTTGAGACGGGAGCGGCTGCGGATTTCCGAGACCTTACACACGCTGATATAGTTTCAAGTCTTATCTGGGTATACAACTCCGACGATGTGAAAAAGGTCACCTATAAAATGGGTAATGAGACGCACACATTGGAGCTTGATTTCCGCGACAATACGCTGTACGGCGTGTTTGACGGAAAGGAAATGACGGGCAAAAACCCGACAAACCTTTACATCCACACCATTCGCTTCTCCGTTGCAGGCGAAGTGGAAAAGGGAGCAAAGTACAAGGATAGCGCGATGACGATTACGATAGAGCTTGAAAACGGAAAGACGGAAACGCTCGAGCTCTGCGAAATCAACGAGCGACAGTACGCCGCCGTAAGAAACGGAAGAAAACCCGAGTTCTATATAAACGTAACGGAGCTTCGCGAGCTGATAAACTGCTTTGAAATTCTCAAAAACGGCGGAGACATCCCTGCAATTGTGTAAACAAAATAGAAAAACCGAGTTGTTTTTACAACTCGGTTTTTATTATTCTCTCTGCCGTGTCCTCGGGAGAGGAGTCGTTTTCTATAAACACATCGGCAAAGGCTTTGTATTTATCCCGACGGCGCATCCAGAGAGCGCCAAGGTCCTTTGAGAGTGGGCGGTCCTGAGTTTCAAGCTCTGCAATATTGCGTGTGATACAGAAAATGCGTCCGTTTCGGGCAAGGAAAGTGTAGTTTTCCTCGGTTTCAACGACACCGCCGCCCGTTGCAAGGACAAGTCCGCTCTTTTTTCCAAACTCACGGCAGATCTCCTTTTCAATCGCGCGAAATTCTGCCTCACCGTGTTTTGTTATGATGTCACTTGGCGCGCCAAAACGCTCGCGGATTACCTCGTCTGTATCGACGAATTCGCGTCCGAGCTTTTCGGCAACAAGTCTGCCGACTGTCGACTTTCCGCACCCCGGCATACCGATGAGCACTATGTTCTCGGTGAGAGAGAGAACACCGCGCTCCGCGTTTTTTGCAAGAGCGGGAGAGAGTGATTTGCCGAGGAAAATTTCCGCTGCGCGAAGGCCCTGTGCCGACAGCATATAAAGTCCGTTGCAGCGAGGAACGGAAAGTAGCTCGGCGTGTCTTAAAAGCTCGGTCTTTTTCGGGTTATATATAACATCGACGACACCCGAAAGTGAAGAAAAGCGACTTATATCGAGAGGGGTCGCGTCACAATTCGGGTACATTCCGACGGGGGTAGTGTTCACGATGATGCCCGTGTCGGTCATTGAGTACACATTGTTATAGTTTACCTCACCGTTTCTCGATACAACGGTTACGGATTTTGCGCTCATCATTTTTGCGGAATATACTGCGGTTTTTGACGTGCCGCCGCTTCCGAGCACGAGCACGTTTTTGCCGGAAAAATCAATGCCTGCGCTTTTTACCATTTCAGTGAAGCCGAAAACATCCGTGTTGTATCCGCAGATTTTGCCGTCGCGGTAAACGATTGTGTTGACACTCTTTGTGTTTCTTGCGACCTCGTCAACCTCATCGCAAATGGAAAAAGCAAGCTCCTTATATGGAATTGTTACGTTAAGACCGTCATACTCTGCGCTCTTGATTATTCTCGCGCACTCTTCCTCCGAAACCTCGAGAAGGTCGTAGCTGTAGTCTGCAAAGTACGAATGTATAAGTTTTGAAAAGCTGTGCCCGAGAACTTTTCCGAGCAGAGCACACCGAAGCTTCATAATAAAAGCACTTCCCTTTGTGGTTTATGGTGCAATTATACCACAAGATGTATTCAAATACAAATATTTCTTTACAAATTGTTATATTTTAAGTATAATAGACATACTGCTCAAAAAACCGGGGGTATTTTGAATGAATGTGAACTTTCCGAGAACTATTTCTCTTTTAAGAAAAGAAAAAGGTATGAGTCAGCGCGCGGTCGCGCGTGAACTCGGTGTATCGCAGGCGGTGCTTTCTCATTACGAGAACGGACTCCGCGAGCCGGGTCTTGAATTTGTTGCAAAGTGCGCAGATTACTACAAAGTATCCTGCGACTTCCTTCTCGGGCGCACAATGTCGCGCGAGGACTATACAATATCTGCAGAAGACATCCCCGATATTTCAGAGGAAAAGGACAATGTTCTCCGCGGAAGTATGCTTGCGGCAATATCAAAGAAGCTTCTCGTCAACTCAATAAGCCTCATTTTTGATATAGTGGGAAAATCAAAGAGCAAGAAACTCATCTCCGAAACAGCTATGTTCTTCAACGTTGCGGTGTATAAGATATTCAGAACACTCTATGGCGCAAGCGGTAAAAACAGCGAGGAAATGTTCTCGGTAGGTGATAAGGTATGGCCTGAGCTCACAAATGCCGAGCTTTCAATGAACGCACTTTCCGTCAAATGCGCGGCAGAGAACATAAAAATGGCCGCCGACGACGGTGAGGCAAAGTTACCGGAGCTTTCGCAGGAATACATAAAAAAGGAATATCCCGCCCTTGAGCAGTCGCTTCTTTCGGTGCTTCAGACCGCAGGAAAGAGACTCGGCGAAAAATTATAATAAAAACGGATGTGGAAAGCCACATCCGTTTATTTTTTATCTGTTTTTTCCGAGGAAGAAAATGGCGATTGTGCCGGGGCCTGCGTGGAGTCCTATTACAGGGCCGATGTCGGTCACGATTTCAACCTTTGCTCCGTACTCGTCAGAGAGTGTGTTTTTGACAAATTCAACATCTTCTGCGCAGTCGGCATTGCAGATATACACCACACCGTCTTTGTCGAGTGCAAGCTCGCCGTACTTCTTGCAAAGCTCAGAGAGTGAGGCACGGCGGCCGCGGACCTTTGCGACGTTTATGAGGTGACCCTCATCGTCAACATGAAGAACGGGCTTGATGTTGAGCATACCGCCAACAAATGCGGCTGTCGGGTTGATTCTTCCGCCGCGCTTTAAGTACTTAAGCTCATCAACGGTGAACCAATGGCAGAGATTCAAGCGGTTTTCGAGTACCCAGCGGGCAATTTCCTCGATTGTTTCCCCCGCCTTCTTCTTTTCGACTGCAAAGTGCACGAGAAGCCCCTGGCCTGCACTTGCCGCAAGTGTATCAACTGCGATTACGCGGCGGTCGGGAAACTCCTCCAAAAGCTCCTCGGCGGCGAGCCTTCCTGCGTTGTAGGTATTGCTGAGACCCGAGGAAAAGGCAAGGTACAGAACATCACGGCCTTCAGAAAGGGTTTTTCTGAAAGCGTCCTTGAATGTTTCAATATTTATTGCAGCGGTCTTTCCTGTGGCGCCGCCACGCATTCTGTCATAAAGCTCCTTCGGAGAAAGTTCGCTGTTTTTGTATTCCGTCTCCTCGCCTGAAAACTTAAAGGTGAGCTCACAAAGCTCAACCTCCCAGCTTTTGAGAATTTCGGTGCTTATGTCACAGGCTGAGTCGGTAAAAATTACAAAGTCGTTCATGTAAAAACCTCCCATCGTTTATGTGTTTATTCTACCCAAATCCGGCGACTGTTTCAACCTACTGCGAAATATTTTATCTCCACAGCTTCGGTGCAATGCCGTAGAGGCGGTTTTTTGACACTCTACCTACGGTAGAATACGGAAAATCCCCTTGATTTTCGCGGGTTTTGGTGATATAATTACAATTAGTGAAAAATGCTTTGGGGATAGGGTAATGGAAAACATCAACGGAATGTACAGCATAAAAGAGATATACCGCATAGGGCGCGGTCCTTCAAGCTCACATACTATGGGACCGAGCAATGCGATTCTTGCGACAATGCACGAAACTCCCGATGCGGATGAGTATAGGGTTACGCTATACGGTTCTCTTGCGAAAACGGGTATCGGACACAGAACAGACTATGCTATAAGGCAGACGCTCGGAAACCGACCGTGTGAAATTATATTTGATACAAAGCGCGAGGACCTTCCCCACCCGAACACGATGGATATTGTTGCCTTAAAGAACGGCGAGGAGCTTTTTTCAAAGACCGTCCTTTCCGTTGGTGGCGGTGCGATAGAGGTTCTCGGTGAGGTGCAGGCGAGTGCCGAGGTCGTATACCGGCACAGCACCTTCGAGGAAATAGAGAAATACTGCGAGGAGGAGGGCATCACCCTTCCTGAGTTTGTAGAAAGATTCGAAGGAAAAGAAATAAGAGAATATTTGAGAGAAGTATGGGAGCGTATGAAGGATACGGTCAGAACCGGCCTTTCCAAAGAAGGTATAATTCCGGGAGGGCTCAATATCGACCGAAAGGCACGCACGCTTCTTGAAAGAGGGAACGCAAAGGAGTTCGGCCACGAAAAGGAGATTTGTCTCCTGTCAGCTTACGCTTATGCTGCGAGTGAGGAAAATGCGATGGGCGAGATGATGGTGACGGCTCCGACCTGCGGCGCATCGGGTGTTCTTCCCGCAGTGCTGATTTTCAAGCACCGTGAGAGAGGGTATAGTGAAGATGAGATTATCTCCGCTCTTGCCGTTGCAGGACTTATCGGAAACTTAGTCAAAAGAAATGCCTCAATAAGCGGCGCAGAGTGCGGATGTCAGGCAGAGGTTGGAACTGCGTGTGCAATGGCGGCTGCCGCATTTGCATATCTCAAGGGGCTTTCGATAAAGCAGATAGAATGCGCGACGGAAATCGCGCTTGAGCATCACCTCGGCCTTACGTGTGACCCCGTCAAGGGACTTGTACAGATACCATGTATTGAAAGAAACGCGGTTGCAGCGATGCGCGCGGTAGACGCGGTATCACTTGCCGAGATGTTATATGAACAAAGAAAAATATCTCTCGATTTTGTTATAAAGACGATGTACGAAACAGGAAGAGACCTGTCCTGCCGTTACCGTGAGACTGCGGAGGGCGGCCTTGCGAACTTATATATAGCGGGGTGTGACTGATTTGAACATTGCGGAGATAAAAAAGAAAATTGAAGATGCGATAACAAAAAATTCAGAAGCAATAATCCGCGCGGGCGAGGAAATCCTCAGAAATCCGGAGCTTGGATACCGCGAGGAGAAGACATCAAAGTATGTACGCGACTTTTTTGACGGTCTTGAAATTTCCTATACATATCCTCACGCGCTTACGGGCGTGAAGGCGCGACTCAAAGGCAAGCGGCACGACTACAACATCTGTATAATAGGTGAGCTTGATGCCGTAAAATGTGCGGGGCACCCGTATGAAGGCGAGAAAAACGCGGCTCACGCCTGCGGACACAACGCCCAGCTTGCGGCAATGCTCGGAGCTGCAATGGCGCTCAAGGAAAGCGGCGTTATGGATGAGCTTTCAGGCGATGTTACGTTTATGGCAGTTCCGGCAGAGGAGTTTATTGAGCTCGATTACCGCAAAGAGCTTCGCGACGAGGGAAAAATAAAGTACTTTGGCGGAAAACAGGAGCTTCTTGCAAACGGCGATTTTGACGATGTTGACATCGCAATGATGATTCACGCCGAGGGCAACGAGGAAGAACCGAAGATATATGTGAGGGGACATAACCTCGGTTTCCTTGCAAAAACGGTTACATATAAAGGACGCGCAGTACACGGAAGCACTCCGTTTGACGGTGTGAATGCTCTTAACGCTGCAGCGCTTTCGATACTCGGAATACACGCAAACCGCGAGACCTTCCGTGAGGAAGAAAAGATACGCATCCACCCGATAATCACAAAGGGCGGGGATGTTGTAAACTCAGTGCCCGACGAGGTCTGTGTCGATACATACGTACGCGGTGCGACGTTCGAGGCGATAAAAAAGGGGAACGCCGCGCTTGAACGTGCAGTAAAGGGCGCGTGTGCCATGATTGGTGCGGACTACGAGATAGACGATACTCCGGGATATCTACCTCTTGTTGAGAGCGTTGAGCTCTCAGAGGTGTTTGAGGACGTGGCAAAAGATGTTCTGGGTGCGGACAACATAGTATACGGCGCACCGATAGTCGGTTCCTCCGACATAGGTGATCTAAGCTCCGTTATCCCGACAATCCAGCCGTCAATCGGTGGATTTGGCGGTGCGCTTCACGCAAAAGAATTTGAAGTGAAGAATAAAGCCTGCGCTTATGTAAAAGCGGCAGAGCTTCTTGCAAAGACGGCGGCAGAGCTTCTTGCAGACGGAGGAAAACGCGCAGAACACGTAAAGAAATCTTTTAGTCAGATAATGACGAAGGAACAGTATATAAGCTACTTAAACGGAAAGGATTGATAATTATGTGGACAGAAGAGAAATTAAATGAGCTTTTGACAACCCCATCAGATGCACTTGTTGAGGACATGAAGAAAATCAAGGGTGATATCATGGTGCTCGGCGCCGGCGGTAAGATGGGCCCGACACTTTGCGTACTCGCACAGAACGCTATCAAGCGCGCAGGCGTTGATAAGAAGGTCATCGCCGTTTCAAGAGGCAGCGACAAGATTGCAACCGAGCTTATGATTTCAAACGGCATTGAGGTTATCGCAATGGACCTTCTCGACAAGGAGAAGCTCTACTCACTTCCCGATGTTGAAAACGTCATTTATATGGCAGGTAAGAAGTTCGGCACAGACGGCAACGAGTGGCAGACCTGGGCAATGAACTCAACACTCCCCGCATTTGTAGCTGACAAGTTCAAGAAGTCAAACATCGTTGTTTTCTCATCAGGAAACATCTATCCTATCGTAAAGCTCTCTGACGGCGGCTGCCGTGAGTGTGACAAGATAGGTCCTATCGGTGAGTACACAATGAGCTGCCTTGCACGTGAGCGCGCATTTGAATATGCCGCAAACACATTCGGCACAAAGATATTCATCTACAGACTCAACTTCGCAGTTGACCTCCGCTATGGCGTTCTCTTCGACTGCGCAACAAAGATATTAAACGGTGAGCCGATAAGCCTTTCAACTCCCTGCTTCAACTTCATCTGGCAGGGCAGTGCGAACGAAATCGCGCTTCGCGGTCTTCTCCACGCTGAGGCTCCTGCAAAGATTATGAACGTAACAGGACCTGAGACGGTATCTATTAAGAAAGCTGCTCTCGAGCTTGGTCAGTACCTCGGAAAAGAGCCGATTTTCGAAAACGAGCCGGGTAATGACGCATACCTTAACGACGCTTCTCTTGCAATGGAGACTTTCGGTTATCCGTCAGTACCGGTAAAGACTCTCATCCGTTGGCAGGCAGAGTACATCCTCGACGGTGGAAGAACTCTTGACAAGCCGACCCACTTCGAAGAGAGAAAAGGAAGCTACTAAGCTTAATTATACTTGGAGGTTAAACTTATGGACAGACATATTGTCGCACTCAATAAACTTAAGGCGGGAACAGTTATCCCTGCAACACCCCTTGCCCTTGACGAAAACAGAAAGTTTGACGAAAAGGGCCAGAGACTTCTTATGAATTACTACTTAAACTGTGGAGTTGGCGGTATTGCAACAGCAGTTCACACAACACAGTTTGAGATTCGCAAGCCTGAGATTGCACTTTTTGAGCCGGTGCTCAAAATTGTTTCCGAGGAAATAGATAAGTTCGAGAAAAAGAACAACACCGTTATCGTTAAGGTAGCAGGTGTGTGCGGAAAGATCGAGCAGGCAGTAGCTGAGGCCGAGCTTGCAAAGAAGTACGGCTTTGACGCTGTTCTCTTAAGTCCGGGCGGACTCAACGATATGAGCGAGGACTATATGATAGAGCGCACAGAGGCTGTTGCAAAGGTAATGCCCGTTATCGGCTTCTATCTCCAGACTGCTTGTGGCGGCAGAATGTTTAGCTACAATTACTGGGAAAGAGTTTGCGCAATAGATAATGTTGTTGCAATCAAGTGCGCGTCGTTTAACAGATACACAACTCTTGACGTTGTCCGCGCAGCATCACTTTCTGACAGATGTGACGACATCACCTTATATACAGGTAACGACGACAACATCGTTATTGACCTTCTCACAAAGTACAGCTTTGAGAAGAATGGCAAGAAGATTGTCAAGGGCTTTGACGGAGGGTTGCTCGGTCACTGGTCAGTATGGACAAAGAAGGCTGTTGAGATTTTTGATAAGGTAAAGGCGGAAAAGGATAACGCTACCGTTTCTGCAGAGCTTCTCACACTTGCTGCAGAGGTTACTGACACAAACAGCGCATTCTTTGATACCGCACACAACTTCAGCGGCTGCATCGCAGGTCTCCATGAGATTCTTCGCCGCCAGGGACTTATGAACAACATCTACTGCTTAAATCCCGACGAAACACTTTCCGAGGGTCAGCTTGAGGAGCTTAATCGCATTCAGGAAAAGTACCCGCACTTAAACGACGATGCGTTTATTGCAGCTCACATTGATGAATGGAAGGCAAATGTCCGCTGATTCCTCTTATTTTAGAGAAAAGGGACTTAATATGGAAGACTTAAAGGCTATTATTGCAAAAAATATTGCTGAGCTCAGACGACAGAGCGAAATGACGCAGTTTGAGCTTGCCGAAAAGCTCAACTATTCCGACAAAGCCGTTTCAAAGTGGGAGAGGGGCGAATCCGTTCCCGATATCGCGGTGCTGAAGGAAATCGCCGACCTTTTTTCTGTCACGGTGGACTATCTACTTGAAGCAGAGCATAAAAAGAAGAAAAGCCTTTCGGATGTTTTGCGCGTAAAAATGCAGAACCACGGCTTTATAACGGGAATGTCAATCACACTTGTGTGGCTTATTGCATTGTTTGCCTTTGTTATAGGCGACTACTTCAAGGCATGGACAGACGACTTGCACTGGCTTTCGTTTCTATACGCCCTGCCGGTCACGTTCATAGTGTGGCTTGTGCTGAACTCAGTGTGGTTTAACACAAGGCGGAACTTCTTCATAGTTTCGCTTCTGATGTGGTCGACGCTCGTGTCAATTTACATTTCGCTCCTTGCAATAGGGGGCATCAATGTAAGACTTTTCTTGCTTCTCGGTATTCCGGGACAGATAATAATCCTGATGTGGTCGAGAATAAAACGGAATAAATAATAGTAAAACATCCGCCAAGCTGCGCAGCTTAGCGGATGTTTGCTATTTCTTTATATGGGGTTTGATTGCGGTGTAGAGGAACAGGAAGCAGACGGACGATACAAGCGCTTGAACCGAGTTCCATAAAAGTCCCGGAAGCGGAACGACAAAGCTTCTGTAAATGATGAGCTCTGTTATGTAGTAGCCCGCAACGAGGATAACCCACGCAGAGATGAGACCTACATATTTCTTCTGCGTTGCAATGGCGAGTGCCATAAGGCCCTTAATGATTGCGGTAGGAAGCGCGTATACTGCATATCCCGAAAGAATGTCCGCAAGAAGACCGCCTATTGCTGCTGCAAAAATCGGATACGGCATGGGAAGAAACGCCGCAGCAAGATAAACGAATGTGTCTCCAACGTGGACGTAACCGACACCACCGAAGAGCGGGATGGACGTAAACTTTGTGCAGACGGTGACAAGTGCTGCAAAGAGAGCTGCTGTTACGAGATACTTGATGCGTTTTGACATAATGAATGCCTCCTATATTTTATTTAGAATCGGTTCAAAGGCTATTCCGTCAGTCGGTGAAACGTGAAGCTCGAGCGAAAGCCGTGCCGCGCGCGATAAAAATTTTGATGCGCGGGAAATTGCCGACTTAAAGGATTTACCCTTTAACATATATCCTGCGATAAGTGAGGTGAAGATATCACCTGCGCCGCAAAACTCACCGCCTACATATTTTGAAGAGACGATAAAGGTTTTGCCGAGAAGAGAGTCACAGACATAATTGCAAACCTTCGCGCCGCGACGGATACCCGTGATGACTGCGCGCTTTGCACCGAGGGAGCAGAGCTTACGCGCAAGGGACAACAACTCACTGTCCGTTGCGTTTTCCATGTCCGCATACGGAACGTCTGCCAAAAAACACGCCTCGGTCAGATTCGGGGTTATGACGTCCGCACCCGAGATAAGCGAGCGCATACGCAAAACCAAAGATTCTGTGTATGTAGTATAGAGGCTTCCTCCGTCGCCCATAACGGGGTCGACAAAAAGGAGGGTCCCTCCCCTTTTCGCTTCTTTTATAAATGAAGAGATGATTTCCACCTGGCGCTCACTGCCGAGAAAGCCCGTATATATACCGTCAAAGGTAAGACCGAGCTTTTTCCACGCTGAAAAATACTCACTCATACCGTCTGTGAGGTCGGAAAAGTAGTACTCCGAAAAACCTGTGTGGTTTGAAAGTACGGCGGTGGGTGCAGGAAGCGTGCGGACACCGAGCGCGCTCATAACAGGCATGGAAATATTAAGCGCACATCTGCCAAAGCCGGATAAGTCATTTATAACTGCGCAATTTTTAAGCTCGTGACACGCCATTTGCCTTCACCTCCGTTTTTTACGTGCTAATTATACAACATACCCCAAAATTTATCAAGAACAAATGCAAACTTTCCCCAAAGACCGAGAAAAATCAAAATTTGCACGAAAAGAGGTGTGACCGCACCCAAATTTTGGTTAACCGACCGTGTTTTTTAACAAACCGACCCCACGAGTGCTAAAAACCGACCCAAAAATTTACATAACCGAAGGTTTGAAATAAACAGATTTTTGACGAAAAAACACCCTACAACAGCTCTAAATATTAAAAAACTGTTATTTTTTCAAAAAAGTGTATTGACAACAAATAAAAAATGAGTAAAATATAAATTAGCACTCGGGAGTGTTGAGTGCTAAACGAAAACCTCGGAGGTGAGAGCTTGAGCTTAAGCGACAGAAAAAAGAGAATACTCAAGGCTGTTATAGACGAGTATATCGAAAACGCAGAGCCTGTCGGGTCAAAGATTATTGCGTCACGTGGGCGGCTTGATGTTTCGCCGGCAACTATCAGAAACGAAATGTCAGAGCTTGAGGAGCTTGGATACCTCGAGCAACCGCACGTATCTGCAGGACGAATCCCCTCTACTGCGGGATATCGCCTTTACGTAAACGAGCTTATGCAGAACTACGCGCTTACGACAACAGAGACGGAGGCGATAAACGTCGCGCTCAAAACCCAGATGCGTGAGCTTGAGCGTATGGTACGCGAGTTTGGAAGAATGGTTTCTCACCTTACGAATTATACTACTTATATGGTAATGCCGGAAACCACATCCGAAACGGTGAAGAAGTTTGACGTTTTCCTCATAGACCGTCAGACTGCAATCGCGGTTATTGTCACGAACTCAGGAAGTGTCCGCAACAAGAGAATAAAGCTCAATGTCTCTCCGACGGAAGAGGAAATCGCAGTTGTTGTAAAGCTGCTCAATGAAAACTTTACAAACCTCACGCCCGATGAAATACCGATTTCACTCATAAAGCGCGCGGCTTATGCGGCGGGAGGACTTTCGGAGCTTATCGGTGAGGTGTGCGACTTTGCCGGTGAGGTGCTCTGCGAAAACCTCAGCGGAGACGTTTATGTCGACGGCATTTCAAGAATCCTGAATCATCCTGAGTACCGCGACCCCGAAAAGGCGCGTGAGCTTCTCAATTACCTTACCGATAAGGAAGGGGTTATCCGCCACGCAAAAGAACACCTCGCAGCAGAGGACCCTGAGCAGATACACTTCTCAATCGGTACGGAAAACAGCGACGAGCCGCTGCGCGACGCGGGAATAGTCTACGGTACGTATGACCTTGGCAAAAACAGAAAGGGTGCAATCGGCATTGTCGGTCCGAGACGTATGGATTATGCAAAGGTCGCGGCAAACTTAAACTACTTCATAGCAGGCTTTAACAAGTTATTAAAAGATTCGTTCTTTAACGATATATAAGGAGGAAGTCCTTGGACATGGCAGAAAAGAAAGACAATGCGGCAAAAGAGACCGCGGCGGAAGAGGTAAAGGAAACGGCAGTCGAGGAAGAAAAAGCCACGGAGCTTTCAGAGCTTGAAAAGAAAGAGCTTGAAATAAAGGAGCTCAATGACAAATACCTTCGCCTTGCCGCAGAGTATGACAATTTCAGAAAACGTACGGCAAAGGAAAGGGAAACGCTTTACGGCGATGCAGCGTCCGCGACAATCGGCACATTCCTCTCGGTTTACGATAATCTTGAGCGCGCCGTTGGAAACGAGACGACTGACGAGAATTATAAAAAGGGAGTCGAACTCATTTTCGCAGGCTTTTGCGATATTCTTGAAAAGCTCAAGGTTGAGATTATCTCACCTGTCGGCGAGAGTTTTGACCCCAACTTCCACAACGCAGTTATGCACGAGGAAAACGAGAACTTTGGTGAGAATACCGTTTCAGAGGTGTTCCAGAAGGGTATGAAGTGCGGCGAGCGTGTAATACGTCCCGCAATGGTAAAGGTCGCAAATTAAAATTTGCGACAATGCAGAATTCAGAATTCAAAATGCAAAATTCGGTTCTGCAGACAAATATGTAAGTTTAATCGAAACCGCAATGCGGTTTCACCAAAATTCTGCATTATGCACTTTGCATTCTGCATTATAAAAGAAGGAGAAAAATTATGTCTAAAATCATTGGTATTGACTTAGGTACAACAAATTCATGCGTTGCAGTTATGGAGGGTGGCGAACCCACCGTTCTCGTAAACGCTGAGGGTGCAAGAACAACCCCGTCCGTCGTTGCTTTTTCAAAAGACGGCGAGAGAATCATAGGTCAGGTAGCAAAGCGTCAGGCTGTTACAAACCCCGACCGCACAATCTCATCAATCAAGCGTGAGATGGGCTCTGACTATAAGGTAAACATCGACGGCAAGGCATACTCACCGCAGGAGATTTCCGCAATGGTTCTCCAGAAGCTCAAGGCGGATGCTGAGTCCTTCCTCGGTTCAAAGGTAACCCAGGCGGTTATCACCGTTCCCGCATACTTCACAGACAGCCAGCGTCAGGCAACAAAGGACGCAGGCAAGATTGCAGGTCTTGAGGTTCTCCGTATAGTAAACGAGCCGACAGCTGCAGCTCTTGCATACGGTCTTGATAAGGAATCAGACCAGAAGATTATGATTTACGACCTCGGCGGCGGCACATTCGACGTTTCTATCCTTGAAATCGGCGACGGTGTTGTAGAGGTTCTTGCAACTGCAGGTAACAACCGTCTCGGCGGTGACGACTTTGACGACCGCGTTGCAAAGTGGATGGTAGCAGAGTTTAAGAAGGACCAGGGCGTTGACATCGCAGGCGACAAGATGGCAATGCAGAGAATTCGCGAGGCGGCAGAAAAGGCAAAGATTGAGCTCTCGGGCGTTATGAGCACAAACATCAGCCTTCCGTATATCACAGCAGACGCAACAGGCCCGAAGCACCTCGAGCTCACGCTTACAAGAGCAAAGTTCAACGAGCTTACCGCAGACCTTGTCGACAGCACAATGGTACCTGTTCGTCAGGCAATGAGCGACGCAAATCTCTCACCCAGCGACCTTTCAAAGGTGCTCCTCGTCGGCGGTTCAACACGTATCCCCGCAGTTTCCGATGCAGTTAAGAACTACACAGGCAAAGAACCGTTCAAGGGCATCAACCCTGACGAGTGTGTCGCAATGGGCGCAGCTATCCAGGGTGGCGTTCTTGCAGGAGACGTAAAGGATATCCTTCTCCTCGACGTTACTCCCCTCTCTCTCGGTATCGAGACAATGGGCGGCGTTTTCACAAAGCTCATTGAGAGAAACACAACAATCCCGACAAACAAGAGCCAGATATTCTCAACCGCTGCTGACAACCAGACCTCCGTTGAGGTACACGTTCTCCAGGGCGAGCGCGAAATGGCAGCATATAACAAGACTCTCGGCCGCTTCCACCTTGACGGAATCGCTGCAGCTCCGCGTGGAGTTCCGCAGATTGAGGTTTCCTTTGACATCGATGCTGACGGTATTGTAAACGTAAAGGCAAAGGACCTCGGCACAGGTAAGGAGCAGAACATCACAATTACTTCTTCAACAAACCTCTCAAAAGAGGATATTGATAAGGCAATAAAGGAAGCAGAGCAGTTCTCCGAAGAGGACAAAAAGCGCCGTGAAGAGGTAGACGTAAGAAACAACGCAGACCAGATGGTCTACCAGACAGAAAAGACACTTGCTGACCTCGGTGACAAGGTAACTGAAGAGGAAAAAGCAGGCGTAAACGCAGAGCTTGAAAAACTCAAGGAGACTCTCAAAGGTACGGATACTGAGGCCATCAAGACACAGACAGAGGCCCTCACAAAGAAGTTCTATGAGATTTCCGAAAAGCTCTACAAGCAGGCAGCAGAGGCACAGGCTCAGGCTCAGGGTACAGATGCAGGTGCAGGTGCTCCGAACGACGACAACGTCGTTGATGCGGACTACACACAGGTAGACTAATAAAAATTGCCGCTGAATGCGGCAATTTTAATGCAGAGTGCAAAATGCATAATGCGAAAATATAATAAATTCTGCAGTTCCCGGAGGATGTTATGGCAGAAAAAAGAGATTATTATGAAGTTTTGGGGGTATCAAAAACTGCGACGGACAGTGAGCTTAAATCAGCTTACCGAAAGCTTGCAAAAAAGTACCATCCCGACTTCAATAAAGACAATAAAGAAGCTGAAGAAAAGTTCAAGGAAGTCAATGAGGCGTACGAGGTTCTTTCCGATTCTTCCAAACGCCAGAAGTATGACCAGTTCGGTCACGCGGGTGTAGACCCGAACTTCGGTGCGGGCGGTTATGGCGGAGGCTACGGCGGCGGATTTGGCTTTGAGGACTTTGACATCGGTGATATATTCGGCTCGTTCTTTGGCGGTGGCTTTGGCGGAGGTACAGCATCGCGCCAGAACGCACCCCAGAGAGGCGAAAGTATAAGACAGAGGCTTGTTCTCACCTTTGAAGAAGCGGCGTTTGGTTGCACAAAGGAGATAAACGTAACAAGAACGGAAAAATGCTCTTCGTGCGGTGGCTCGGGTGCAGAAAAAGGCACAAGTGCCGAGACCTGCGCAACGTGTCACGGTACGGGTTCTGTAAGGACAACGAGAAGAACTCCGCTTGGAACGATGTCCACTCAGAGCGTGTGCCCGACGTGTCACGGCAAGGGAAAGATTATAAAGACACCGTGTTCAAAATGCGGTGGCACGGGCAACGAACGTATATCTAAAAAACTTTCCGTCAATATCCCTGCGGGAATTGATGAGGGACAGACCGTTTCCCTTCGCGGCGAGGGTCATGCAGGAAGAAACGGCGGACCGAACGGTGATGTTCTTATCACGGTTTCTGTACGCCCGCACCATATTCTCACCCGTGACGGAACGTCCATTATGTGCGATGTGCCGATTACGTTTACACAGGCGGTGCTCGGCGCCGAGATAGAAGTTCCGACCCTCGACGGCAAGGTAAAATATACAGTGCCCGAGGGAACGCAGACGGGAACGGTGTTCCGTCTTCGCGGAAAGGGTGTGCCCGTGCTTCATTCGTCACGCCGTGGAGACCAGTTCGTGCGCGTGAACATCGAGGTGCCAAAGAACCTCAACCAGAAGCAGAAGGACTTACTTTCGGAGTTCTCAAAATCTGTTGGAGAGAGCGAATATTCCGAGCGCAAGAGCTTTTTTGAAAAACTGAAAAGAAAATAAGGATAAAAACGTCTGAAAAACATAGTTTTTCCAGACGTTTTTTCTTTACAAAAGTATTTAATTGTGTTAAAATAGTATTACAAGAATTATGTTTTTTGGAGGAAAACCGTCAATGCGCCTGAATACTCACAACTTCAGACACATACTCAGCGATATACTGTGCGCAGCTCTTGCGCTCTTTTTTGCTGTATTTTTGCGCTTTGACATGCGCTTTTCGGAGATGGTGGGCTACTTTGAATTTGCAAGTCCTGCATTTTTTATCACTCTGCCCGTCCTGACGATAGTATTCGGTCTGCTTCTCGGAAGATACAATGCAATGCCGGGAGTTCTTTCTGTCAGGGATATTTTCGTAAAGAGCGCTTCAAGCGTTCTGGCAATTATCTTTACATACATCGCGCATAAGATTTTTAATTTCCCGATATCGCTCAGCATTTCGCTTATCTTTACCGTATCGTTTTTTATATTTACGGTTGTTATGAGATACATTGAATACGGTGTAAAGATTCGCAACTCCCAGGACTCAAAGCAAAAAGCAGATGCAAAGCGAGCCATTATTGTCGGCGCAGGCAATGCAGGAAGCTCACTTATCCAGCTCCTTCTGACAAGCTCGAATATGACAAGCTATCCCGTTGCTCTTTGTGATGATAACCCCTCAAAGCGCGGTATGACGCTTTCGGGCGTTCGCGTTATGGGTAAAATTTCAGACATTGCCCGAATCGCAAAGGAAACGAAAGCGGAAGAGATTATAATTGCAATCCCCTCGGCATCCGCGCGTGAGCTCAACACAATTTTTGATAAGTGTAAGGCATGCAATCTTCCGATAAAGACGTTCGGAAGCCTTGTTGACTTCAACGACTATATGTCGGGCGCTAAAAAGTCACTCAAAAACCTTTCCATCGAGGATCTTCTTTTCCGCGACTCCATAAAGACCGATATGAACATCGTTGCTGATTACATAAAGGGAAAAACAGTGCTTGTAACAGGTGGCGCGGGCAGTATCGGTTCTGAAATTTGCCGTCAGGTGCTTGAGTATGGCTGTAAGTTCCTTGTTATTATGGATATAAACGAGAACGGACTTTTCTTCCTCCGCAATGACCTTCTCACAAAGTATGACGAATCGCGCTTTGCTGTGCGTGTGGGCAGTGTCCGCGACAAGGCAAGGATGACATATCTCTTCCGTCGCCATAAGTTTGATGTTGTTTTCCACGCCGCAGCGCACAAACACGTTCCGCTTATGGAGGACAACCCTTTTGAAGCGATAAAAAACAACGTCTTTGGCACAAAAAACACAGTTGAGTGTTGTATAGAAAACGGCACCGAGCGATTTGTTTTTATTTCCACCGACAAGGCGGTTAACCCGACGAACGTAATGGGTGCAACAAAGCGCGCGGCAGAGCTTGTTGTCCAGAGATACAATGGCCGTGGCTGTGAGCTTTCCGCCGTAAGATTTGGAAACGTGCTCGGCTCAAACGGAAGCGTCATTCCGATTTTCAGAAAGCAGATTGAAGAAGGCGGACCGGTTACGGTCACCCACAGAAATATTATCCGCTACTTCATGACGATTCCCGAGGCGGTATCGCTTGTTTTAAGCGCAGGCGTTTCCGCAAAGAAGGGCGAGATTTTCGTGCTCGATATGGGCGAGCCCGTAAGTATTTACGAACTTGCCTGCAATATGATTTCCCTTGCAGGATTAAGGCTACATGAGGATATCGAAATCGAGTTTACAGGCCTCCGTCCCGGAGAGAAGATGTTTGAAGAAATAAGGCTTGATACCGAAAAGGTTTCAAAGACCGACAACGACAAAATCTTTATTATGCAGACCGAGCCCGTCACCGAAAAGGTAGATGCTGACCTCTCAAAGCTTTCAGACCTTCTTGCAAGTGATTGCGGTGAAGAAAAAATCCGTGAGGCGCTCTTTGATATGATATCGATAGATTTTGAAAAAAGCGTCGAACAGGGAAGCAATATAGAAGGCTTCCTTGAGCACGCGGAAATTAGCAATTAGTATTGCTTTTCAGAGAAAAAATGTGGTATACTAATAAATACACTTCAAGCGCAAAAGGAGAGAGATAAATGGAACTTGATCTCAAAAAGACGATAAGCGTCCTGATATCGAAGATATGGATTATCATAACGGCTACGGTGCTTAGTGGCGTGTTGTTTTTTATGACTAACGTGCTCTTTGTAACACCGATGTATACTTCACAGACGCTTCTCTACGTTTCAAACATGGCAGAGAGAAAGTCGTCTATCGTTACAACGAGTGACGTTGCGGTTTCCCGTGAGATTCTTGATACCTGCGTTGTTATCCTCAACAGCCGTACGGTTCTTGATAAGGTTGCAGAGCAGTCGGGTCTTTCATATACCTCAAGCCAGATAAAGAAGATGATTTCGGCAACATCCGTTTCAAACACCGAAATTTTCCGTATTTCCGTCACCCACTCAAACCCCAGGGAGGCGCAGATTATCGCTGATACAATCCTCAAGGTTGCTCCGGGTGAAATCAAGCGCGTTATGAACGCCGGTGCAGTTTCAGTTATCGACTATGCAACGCTTCCGCTTTCTCCATCATCGCCAAACATCCCGAAGAACACAGTTCTCGGTGCTCTCCTTGGCGCAATGCTTTCAGTATTCATTATCTTGCTCATCCAGGTATTTGACACACGCGTCAAGGATGAATTTACTCTTGTTGAGAACTTTGACCTCCCGATTATCGGTGTAATCCCTGCATTCAAGATTGCAGGAAAGACCGCTTCCGGAAAACGTGCTCTCAAGAACAAGAAAAAGGGGGTACAGTAAATGTCATTCCTCAATTTCAAATTAAAGCTTAAAAAGAAGAAAATAAGCTCATACGTAAAGAGCGAGCTTCTTACGGAGAACAGCCCGTTTATAATCACAGAAGCATATAAGGCGATGAGAACAAACCTTATGTTTATGCTTTCTGATAACAAGAAGGTAGTTGCCTTCACGAGTGCAATGGAGAGTGAAGGAAAAACAACAACCTGCCTCAATATGGGTATCTCCTTTGCACAGACAGGAAACAAAACTCTTATCATTGATATGGATATGAGAAAGCCGAGAGGACACAGATATTTTGAAATCCCCTCCTCTCCGGGACTTTCCGACAGACTCGGAAACTTCACAAGTGAGCTTGCAATCTCAAAGACAGAATATGAAAACCTCTATATTCTACCTGTGGGCACAATTCCTCCAAGTCCGCCGGAGCTTCTTATGTCTCCCGCACTTGACGAGGTGCTTGAGCAGCTCAAGAAAGAGTATGACTACATCTTCATTGATACTCCGCCAGCAAACGTGGTCACTGATATTGCAATTATTGCAAACAAACTTGATGGTGTTGTATTCATTGTCCGTGAGAACGAGACAATGCTTGAAGCGGTAAAGCAGTCCATAGAAGGACTACAGAGAGTAAATGCGAAAATCCTCGGATTCATTCTCAACGACTCCGTTGGAGACGCTCTCTTTATGCAGTACAGATACAAGAGAAAGTACAAAGCACGTTACAGATACACGTACGGCTACAGTCTCCCCGGAAGAGAAAGATAAAAAGGGGGAAATGCTGTGTATATTGATTTTCATTCACACGTACTTCCTGCCGCAGACCATGGGTCCGACAGCATAGAAATGTCGCTTGAACAAATCAAATACGCAAAGGCTGCAGGTGTTTCCACAATAGTCGCAACCCCTCACTATTATCTTGAGGACGAAACAGTAGAAGAGTTTCTCAAAAGGCGTGAGGAAACATATTTGGAGCTCACCTCCCACGATCTTGATGGAATCAGGATATTCAAGGGCGCAGAGGTGAGGCTTGGAATCGGAATAGAAAAGCTTCCGGATTTAGATAAGCTTTGTATCGAGGGGACCGACTATATCCTGGTTGAATTCCCGCCTGAGCCATGGCCATACTGGATTTTTGATTCAGTAAAGGCGATTGCGCGCGAGCGACATCTCCGTCCGATATGCGCACATATCGACAGATACTCAAAATCAGGCAGAGAAAAGATATTGAAGCTCAATATCGACGTACAGATAAACGCAGACGCGTTTTTGGAGTCCAGGCGACACAGACAAGAATATCTGAGACTTATCGCGGACGATGCCGTTCATCTCCTTGGAAGTGACGTGCACGGAGACGGTAAGATTTCATATAAGGTATATTCCTCCGCAGTCAAAAAGATAGGAAAGCTTATGCCTGCGATAGAATATAACTCAGAGAGAATAATAAGAAAAGCTGAAAAGAACAAAAATATCTGATAGGAAGGTGCAAAAATGAAGAAAACAGTTAAGATTTTAATTTCTTGCATTCTCACTCTTGCGATGCTTTCAAGCTTTGCTACAGTATTTGCGGCAGAAGACGCAACTGTAATCAGCACAAAGCTTCTCGGCGTTCACAGTGAAGAGAATTTCCTTGGAGACTTTACTGATGCTCCGGAGGAAGGGTCCTGGAAGTACCAGGGAATAAACTGCGTAGTTCAGAACGGCGTTATGAACGGTCATGCAGGAAAGCTCCGTCCCGATGATTCACTCACACGTGCAGAGCTTGTTGCGATGATGGTCCGCGTTCTTGGTGCACACGCAGATAAAACAAGCATCGAGCATTATGTTGACGTTGTGCTCGGCGCATGGTATTACGAGCTTATGGAATCAGGCGTTGCAATTAAGATTATCAACGGTGATGGCAATAAGATTATGCCGAATATGCCGATTACGCGTGAGCAGACATTTACAATCCTTGCACGCACATTCTTAAAGGTCCAGACTGACCCGAATGCTGCAAACAAGTTCAGCGATGCTGCAAGCGTTTCCGATTGGGCAAAGGCTTCAACAAACGCACTTATCGAGTGCAACGTTGTTCTCGGTGATACACGAAACACAATCCGCCCGAAGGCACAGGTAACACGTGCTGAGTTTGCGGCTATGCTTGACCGTATCGCATGCTACTTTGCAAAGGGAGATGTAAACTACAAGGGCGTAACAATTGACGGCAGCGTTATCTTAAACGATGCAAATGTAAATCTTGACGGCGCGATTATCAATGGCGACCTTATCATCACAGACGCTGTCGGAGACAGCAAAATCAATCTTGACAATGTCATAGTCAAGGGTGACATCATCATCCGAAGCGGTGATGTTAACATCACAGGTGATTCAAGCACTTCCCAGGTTGTTGTAGGAAGCCCTGTCCGTGATGTTACGGTAAAGGCTGACGACAAGGTAGCAGTTGATAAGGTTATCATTACCGAAAACAGTGCAGACGTAAGCACCGGTGTTTCCACACCGAGCGTTGAAATCCAGGGCTCTGACATCGAAGTTAACTTTGAGAGCGGAACTGAGGTAGAAGACGTTACAGTCAAGGGTGATAACACAACCGTTAAGGTTGAGAGCGGCGCCAAGGTTGAAAACGTAGACGTTGACGGTGCCGGTGGTGTTATCACAGGTAACGGTAAGGTAGACACAGCAGATGTTCAGAAAGATACAAAGGTTGAAACCCAGGGCACCAAAGTAACAGTCGAAGGCGAAGAAGTAAAGCCCACACCTCCCGGCGGTGGCGGCGGTGGCGGCGGCTCCGACGAAGGTGACCCGACACTTCCTCCCGCTCCCGACGATCTTGCAATCAATGAGGCCGGAACATACGTTTCCTACTCTGTAAACGGTGGAGCTACTGAGAAGAAGTATGCGGACATCGAAGGCAACACAATCACATTTGACCTTTCAGGTCTTACAAATCTTAACGGAACAGTCGTGCAGAATCTCTTCATCGACACAAACAAGGATGCTACAGGCGGTGTTGATTGCACAACAGCAGGATTCCATAAAGTAAGCTTCAAGACTGATGCTGAAAAGGCGGTTGCTGAGATTCTTACTGATATGATAGATTCTACAAGCAATGCTATCGCACCTATTATCGGCGTTTATAACACCGACCCGAAGACACTTTTTGAGCTCCAGACTGCAGTTTACGATGCATATGATGCGTTCAACACACCGAGTATTGACAACTGGATGCAGGACCTCTTCACAGGCCGTTTCATCAGCTTTGATGCAGAGAATGCTGCAAGGTTTGCAGGCAAGGTCGGCACAAAGGATGTTTACATCGTAATTAAGGTTCCCGCATTGCCGAGCAGCGGCGGTGCAGGCGGCGGTGCAGGCGGCGGTGGCGGTTCATCCGTACCGAATCCGTAAGCTAAAGCAAATATAAGGCGCCCGTTTACCTCGGGCGCTTTTATAATAGGAGAAACTATGAAAGTAAAAACAAAAAAACGCCTCATTATTTGGGCGTGTGTACTTGTTATTCTCGGCGTCCTCGGATTTTTCGGGTACCGTTTTGCTCTCGAATATCTTGGCGGGTACGCCATGAAAAGCATTGTAAAAAGTGAAATCAATACAATGCTTGAGACGGGCGAGGTAACCATCGAAGAAGTGGAGGAAATTGCGGAAGAGAAAGACGTGCCCGTCGATGAAAAGGAAACTGCCCCAAAGCCGCAAAAATCCAAGCAGACAGTGGTTGAGAAAGCCGCCGAAAAGGTAACGGAGGGTGTTACCCGCGAGGACAAGCGGGAAATTATGAGGCTTATCGGCTCACGTCTTACACGAGAGGACATAAATACTCTTATGGCGATGGCAAAGGACGGTCTCAGCGACATAGAGATAAGAGATGCCGCAAGAATTGCACGTGCGAGGTTTACGGCTGAAGAAATAAAGCGGGTGAAGAGCTTTTGGCACAAATACAAGGCTATGACAAAACAGAAAAAATAGAAAAACTTGACGCATATATCCTTGGCATTTCGTCAGTCTATATGATGAGAATAATATCAGACTTTTCCTCCGACACCTCTGCAGTTTCAAGGGGTAAAAGTGCTGTTATTGCGCGATTTCTTGAAAGAACGACAAGGAAAATAACCGCAGGCCTTTTTTCGTATGACATCGGTGAGCTTGTTGAAAAGCTCATTGTTATAGTGAGAAAGGCTGCTCACCTGTTCGAGTTTTTTCTTCTTGCATCACTCATTTTTGCGTTTGTTGAGAAGCTCACAAGAAAAACAAGACCTCTTTTCGCAGCTCTTATAACGACTTTATATGCCGCATTTGACGAGTTGCACCAAGCGTTTGTTCCGGGGCGCGGCCCGATGCTTTCGGATGTCGCCATTGACTCCCTCGGGGCTTTTCTCGCAGTCGTGGTTTTGTATCACTTTTTCAAAGGGAACAAATATAATATATAAATTATGAAGAAAACAGAGCATATCCCTGTAGGGATATGCTCTGTTTGGTTTTTGCTTTACTTTATGGTCTTGTTTGCAATTTCTTCGCTTATCTTTGCAATGAACTCCTCGATGCTCATGCTTCCGATGTCGCCGTCACGGCGGTCACGAACGGAAACCGTGTTGCCTTCGATATCCTTATCACCCACAAGAATCATATACGGCACCTTTTCAAGCTGTGCTTCACGAATCTTGTAGCCAATCTTTTCGTTTCTGTCGTCAATTTCAACACGGATGATTCCTGCATCCTCAAGTTTTCTCCTGATATCATTTGCGTACTCGTGATGTCTGTCGGTAATCGGAAGAATCTTTACCTGAGTCGGTGCAAGCCATACAGGGAAAGCACCTGCGTACTTCTCGATGAGAAGCGCGAGAGTTCTCTCGTAGCATCCGATTGACGTTCTGTGGATAATGTACGGGTTTTTCTTTGTGCCGTCAGCATCTACATATTCCATACCAAACTTTTCAGCGAGCATCTGGTCAATCTGGATAGTGATGAGCGTATCCTCTTTTCCGAATACGTTCTTTATCTGAATGTCGAGCTTCGGACCGTAGAATGCCGCTTCACCAATGCCTACCTCATGCGGAATTTCGAGATTTGCAAGGATTTTTGCCATCATATCCTGAGCCTCGTTCCACTGCTCCTCGGTTCCGATGTACTTTTCGCGGTTTTCGGGATCCCACTGTGAGAAGCGGTAGGAAACGTCTTCGTAAAGACCGAGTGTCTTGAGCATATAGATTGCAAGCTCAAGGCATCTTCTGAACTCGTCCTCAAGCTGTGAGGGAGTACACATGAGGTGACCCTCGGAGATTGTGAACTGTCTTACGCGGATAAGACCGTGCATCTCGCCCGATGCTTCGTTTCTGAAGAGTGTTGAGGTTTCACTGAGTCTCATCGGGAGATCTCTGTAACTTCTTCCGCGGTTTAAGAATGCCTGATACTGGAACGGGCAGGTCATCGGACGGAGAGCAAAGACTTCACGGTCCACCTCCTCGTCACCGAGAATGAACATACCGTCCTGGTAGTGGTCCCAGTGACCTGAAATCTTATAAAGGTCGCTCTTTGCCATAAGCGGTGTCTTTGTCATCTGCCAACCGCGCTTCTGCTCCTCATCCTCAACAAAGCGCTGGAGAAGCTGAATGATACGCGCACCCTTCGGGAGAAGAATCGGGAGACCCTGACCAATAACGTCGCTCGTTGTAAAAAGCTCAAGCTCGCGACCGAGCTTGTTGTGGTCGCGGCGTCTTGCCTCTTCGCGCTGCTCAAGGTATTCGTTAAGCTCGTCCTTGCTCTGGAAAGCAGTTGCGTAAATTCTCTGGAGCATCTTGTTCTTCTCATCGCCGCGCCAGTATGCGCCAGTTGCGGAGAGAAGCTTGTATGCCTTTACCTTGCTTGTGTAGTTGACGTGAGGTCCTGCGCAAAGATCGCAGAACTCACCCTGACGGTAGAAGGAGATAACCTCGCCCTCGGGAAGGTCACGGATAAGTTCGACCTTATACGGCTCGTCCTTCATAAACTCAAGTGCCTCATCGCGAGGAAGCTCAAAACGCTCAATTTTGAGGTTCTCCTTTGCGATTTTCTTCATCTCTGCCTCGATTTTCTCAAGGTCCTCAGCTGTGAAGGGGTGGTCAGTATCAAAGTCATAGTAAAAGCCGTCTGCAATAGCGGGGCCGATAGCGAGCTTTACGTCGGGGAAAAGTCTCTTAACAGCCTGCGCCATAACGTGAGATGCGGAATGTCGTAGCGTCTGGAGTTCGTTCATTTCTGCCATTTTTATCTCATCCTTTCAAAAAAAAAATAACACCTCTACCCTGAGAAAAACTCAGAATAGGGGTGCAAAAAACAATTTCGCACGGTTCCACCCTAATTACGGAAAAGCACCGTCACTCTTTTATCCTTTGACGCAGGTTCACGGCAAGGCCTACTTAAATTTCAACCCTGCAGCTCGGAAGTGGTGTTCACAAAAGCGCGTATAGGTCGCTCTCAGCAGGTGCGCCCCTCTCTTTGATACACAGCCTCTTGCTACTGTCTCCGTCATCGCTATTACTACAAATATATCATATTAAAAATTTTTCGTCAAGCACTTTTTATTGTGCTTGACTTTAACAAAGTAAAGTGGTAAAATGTGAAAGTGAGCAAAAAAGAAAGGTGATGTTTATATATGGCGACTTTCCGTTCAGAATCTATCGACAGACTTTTTGAGGTTATACTCGGCCTTGGGAATGTTGAGGACTGCTATAACTTTTTTGAGGATATCTGCACAATAAATGAGCTTCAGGATATGGCACAGCGCATGGATGTTGCAATCCTTCTCGATGAGGGTAAGAACTACCAGGAGATTGCAAAGGAAGTAAGCGTTTCGACTGCGACGATATCGCGTGTGAGCCGTTGTCTTAACTACGGCAGTGGCGGATATAAGGCGGCACTTAACCGACTCAAGGGAGAAGAAAAATGATTATAGAAAACAAGAACTTAAAAAGCGGAGAAAAGGCGATTTTTTCACTCCGCGCACTTTATGACAAATACGGATATTCACAGTATAAGATGAGCAAGTTTGAGGAATATGACCTCTATGTAAGAAACAAGGACTTTCTCATCTCACCGAGCGTAATTACGTTTACGGACACAAACGGTCGCCTTATGGCGCTTAAGCCTGACGTAACGCTCTCGATTATAAAAAACTGCCACGACCTTCCCGGCGTTGTACAGAAGATGTATTATAATGAGAATGTATACCGTGTGCCCGAGGGCGGCGGAAGTTTTCGCGAGATTATGCAGGTCGGTCTTGAGTGCATAGGTGATATAGATAGCTATGCCGTGCTCGAGGTCGTGCTTCTTGCGGCAAAGAGTCTCGCTTCAATTTCTGATGACTGGGTGCTTGATATATCGCATCTTGGAATTGTTTCCGAGGTGCTTGACGGGCTTTCTCTCTCTGACGAGGAAAGACGAGCTGTACTCAAATGCTTATCTGAAAAAAATCTCCACGGTATTTCTGAAATCTGCGGCGACCGCAAGGGTGCAGATGCGCTCAGGACACTTGTCGGTTCGTACGGTGAACCCAAGTATGTACTTGATGCCATTTCAGAGCTTGGGGTTTCCAAAAAGTACGTAGACGAGCTTCGTTCGCTTTCGGCGGAGTTTTCAGAAAACGGACTTTCAGGCAACATAAGAATAGACTTTTCTGTTACGGACGATTTGAAATACTACAATGGCGTAAGCTTCCGCGGCTTTGTGAAGGGTGTATCATCAAGCGTGCTCTCGGGCGGTCAGTATGATAACCTCATGAAGAGGATGGGAAAGGCATCGGGTGCAATCGGCTTTGCGGTATATCTTGACAAGCTCACAGAATCTGAGGAGTTTTCCGAAAAGTACGATGTTGACACGGTTATTTTATACGAGGACGGAGAAAAGGCAGTAAACATAAGCCGTGCCGTTTCCCGTATTGCGGAGTCGGGCACGAGCGTTGCGGCAATGCGAAAGATTCCCGAAAAGTTCAGATACAAAAAGCTTCTCAAAATATCAGGTGGCGAGGTGACCCAGATTGAAAACAATGCTTAATGTTGCGCTTCCGAAAGGAAGGCTTGGAGAAAAGGTATATAATATGTTCGCTGCAGCCGGCTTTGAGTGTCCTGAGATTTTGGAGGAAAGCCGCAAGCTCATTTTCGAAAACGAGGCGGCAGGTGTCCGGTATTTCTGGGTAAAGCCGTCTGACGTTGCGATATACGTCGAGCGCGGTGCTGCGGATATCGGTGTTGCGGGAAAGGATATTCTCCTTGAATACTCGCCCGATGTCTACGAGCTTTTTGACCTTGACCTCGGCAAGTGCCGTATGGCAGTTGCGGCAAAGCTCGAGTTCCGTGACAATTCCGAAAAGACGCTCAAGGTTGCGACGAAGTTTCCGAATATCGCAAGTGATTTTTACAGAAAAAAGGGTCGTGACATTGACATTATAAAGCTCAACGGCTCAATTGAGATTGCGCCGATTCTCGGTCTTTCCGATGTAATCGTGGATATCGTCGAGACGGGCAAAACGCTTAAGGAAAACAACCTTGAGGTTTTTGAGACGATCGTTCCCATAAGCGCAAGGCTTATCGCCAATAAATCAAGCTTTAAGTTCAAGTCCTCTGAAATTGAGAGGATTGTCGCGCAGATGGAGTCTTCCCGGGAGGCAAAATAATGATTAAGATTCTTAAATACGGCGAAAGCCCGAATTCTGAGATTTTTGCAAGAGTTGAGGGTATTTCCGATGTCGGAGAGACAGTTTCCGACATTATAGAAAATGTAAAAAAACGCGGTGACGAGGCGCTTTTTGAATACAGTCGCCGCTTTGACGGAGCTTCCCTTTCCTCACTTGAGGTAAGTGAGGAGGAGATAGAAGAGGCATACAACTCCGTTCCTCCGCGCTTTATAGAGATTCTCAAAAAGGCAGAGCGAAACATACGCAAATTCCATACTGCACAGATAAGGCAGGGCTTTGAGCTAAAGGAAGAAAACGGCGTCGTGATGGGGCAGAAGATAATTCCGCTTGACCGCGCAGGTCTCTATGTTCCGGGCGGTACTGCGGCGTATCCCTCAACTGTGCTCATGGACTCTGTTCCGGCGCTCGTTGCAGGCTGTCGCGAGGTTGTTATAACGACACCTCCGGGGAAGAATGGCAAGATAAACCCCGTAATTCTTGCCGCCGCGCGTATTGCAGGTGTAAAGAGAATCTTCAAAATAGGTGGTGCACAGGCGATAGCCGCACTTGCCTACGGTACCGAGAGTGTGCCGAAGGTGGATAAAATAGTCGGCCCGGGCAATGCGTTTGTCGCAGAGGCAAAGCGTCAGGTATTCGGACGCGTTGCGATAGATATGATAGCGGGACCGAGTGAAATTCTCATTGTTTCTGACGGCAAGTCAAACCCGCGCCATGTAGCGGCGGACCTTCTGTCTCAGGCAGAGCACGATAAGCTTGCCTCAGCTGTTCTTGTTACCGATTCTGAAGAACTTGCAAATGCCGTACAAAAAGAGTTAGAGCGTCAGATAGAGGATCTTCCGCGACGCGATATTGCGCGCGCATCAATTGACAATAACGGAAAGATTATTGTTGCAGAAAACCTTGGCGTTGCGGTGGATATAGCAAACGAGCTTGCACCTGAGCACCTTGAGCTTATGGTTGATGACCCATTTGAGATGCTAAAGGAAATCCGCCATGCAGGAAGCGTATTTATGGGAAGAAACTGCCCCGAGGCACTTGGCGATTATATGGCAGGTCCCAACCACACACTTCCGACGAGCGGTACGGCAAAGTTTTCAAGCCCGCTCTCGGTTGACGATTTCATTAAAAAGACACAGTTTACATATTTCACAAAGGACGCGCTATCAAACCTTGCAGACGATATAGCATATTTTGCGGAAAAGGAAGGGCTTTCTGCTCACGCAAGGAGCGCAACAGTAAGATTTGAGGATGAGAAACAATGAGTAAATTTGGCGGTATGCGACTTTCCTCTCTTGTTCCCTACACCCCGGGCGAGCAACCGAAGGATAAAAAGTACATAAAACTCAACACAAACGAATCTCCCTTCCCGCCGTCAAAGCGTGCGGTGAAGATGGCAGGAAAATCCGCAAAGGCGCTTGAGCTCTACCCTGACCCTGAGTGCAGCGAGCTCACGGAAAGAATTGCGGAATATAACGGGCTTTCTCCCGACCAAGTGCTTGTCACAAACGGCTCGGACGAGATACTCAACTTCGCGTTTATGGCGTTCTGCGATGAGAAGACACCTGCGGTTTTCCCCGATATCACCTACGGGTTTTACCCGGTATTCGCTGACCTTAACGGGATAAAATACGAAGAAGTTCCGCTTCTTCCCGATTTTTCGATAAAGGTCTCTGACTATTTCGGGAAAAATGCAACGATTTTCATTGCAAACCCGAACGCACCTACGGGAATCCCGCTTCCGCTCTCGGATATAGAGGAGATACTCAAAAACAATCCCAAAAACGTAGTCGTAATCGACGAGGCGTATGTCGATTTCGGAGCAAAAAGCGCAATATCGCTTATCCCGAAATATGACAATCTCCTTGTAACGCAGACGTTTTCAAAATCGCGCTCTATGGCAGGTGCGCGCCTCGGCTTCGGTGCGGGAAACCGCGAGCTTATACGCGATCTCAACACCGTAAAATACTCCACAAACCCCTACAACATAAACCGCATGACGATGGCGGCGGGGCTTGGCGTCATGGCGGATGATGAGTATACGAAGAAAAACTGCAAAACTGTTTCCGAAACGCGCGAATATACGAAGAAAGAACTTAGAAAACTCGGCTTTGAGATGACGGATTCAAAGGCAAACTTCATCTTCGTGAAGCATCCGAAGCTCTCAGGTGAAGCACTTTATAAGGACCTTAAGGAAAATGGAATCCTTGTCCGTCACTTTGGAAAAGAAAGACTTTCGGACTTTGTTCGAATAACAATAGGGAAAAAGAGCGATATGCAAAAGCTTATCGATACGATAAAGGAGCGTATGTTATGAGACGAGAAGAAATCATAAGAAATACGGCAGAAACAAAAATCGCGCTATCCTTAAACCTTGACGGCAAGGGCGAGAGCAAGATAGAAAGCGGATGTCCGTTTTTAGACCATATGCTCACGCTTTTTGCCCGTCACAGCGGCTTTGATCTTGAGGTAAAATGCGACGGTGATACAGAGGTTGATTACCACCACACCGTTGAGGATATAGGCATCGCGCTCGGCACGGCGTTTTATCGCGCCATCGGTGACAAGCGCGGAATATACCGCTACGGCGATACAATTCTTCCGATGGATGAGTCTTTAATCCTTGCTGCAGCCGATATTTCAGGACGTTCAATGCTTTGCGCATCCCTTGAAATTCCGACGGCAAAGGTCGGAGACTTTGACACAGAGCTCTGTGAGGAGTTCTGGCTTGGGTTTGTGCGCGAGGCAAGAATCACTCTCCACATTTCCCAGCTTGCTGGCAAAAACTCACACCACATAATTGAGGCGGTGTTCAAGGCGGTTGGCCGAGTGCTTGGTCGCGCAGCGGCGATTGACCCTGAAAACTCCGACTCAATACCCTCGACCAAGGGGGTACTCTGATGGTAGCAATAGTTGACTATGGCGTGGGAAACCTGTTTTCACTCTCAGCATCATTTAGCGAAATCGGTGCGGATGCGTGCATAACGGGAGACCCTGATGTTATAAGAAGTGCTTCTCACATACTTCTTCCGGGAGTCGGCGCGTTTGAGGACGCGGCGAAAAAGCTTCGTGAATCAGGTCTTTCCGAGGTCATAAAGGAAGAGGCAAGACGCGGAAAACCGATTCTCGGTATATGCCTTGGTATGCAGCTTCTCTTTGAAAAGAGCTATGAGTACGGCGAGCATGAAGGTCTGGGTCTTATCGAGGGTGAAATACGTCCGATAGCGGATGTTATCCCGAAAGAACTTAAGATTCCGCATATTGGATGGAATGCACTTGAGATAGTCCGTCCGTGTGAGATACTGAAAAATGTCAAGAGCGGAGACTGTGTATATTTTGTCCATTCATACTATGCAAAGTGTGATACGGCAGTTGTTGCGGTTTCCGAATACGGTGCACCGCTTACCGCGGCGGTTGCAAAGGACAATATCTACGGCTGCCAGTTCCACCCCGAAAAGAGCGGGAAGGTCGGGCTTTCGATACTCTCGGCATTTTGTGAAACGGAGGGGAAATAATGCTTATTTTTCCTGCAATAGATTTATATGAAAAGAAAGCTGTAAGACTTCTTCGCGGAGACTATGCACAGATGACCGTGTACAGCGAAAACCCGATTGAGGTTGCGCGTGAGTTTGAGTCGGCGGGAGCTGAGTGGATTCACATGGTCGACCTTGAGGGTGCAAAGAGCGGAGAAACCCCAAACTTTGATGTTGTTTCTGCCATTGCAAAGGAAACCTCGCTCAAGGTCGAAATCGGTGGCGGCATACGAAGCCTTGAGGTTTGCAAAAGGTATATTGATGCAGGTGTATCACGCATAATTCTCGGTACTGCCGCACTTTGCGATGAGGAGTTTTTAATCGCAGCGCAGAAGACCTACGGCGATAAAATTGCGGTCGGTGTCGATATAAAGGACGGCTTTGTTGCAGTCCGCGGCTGGACTGAGAAAAGCGAGGTCGAGGCATTTGATATGTGCCGGAAAATGCAGAAGAGAGGAATCAAAACCATTATCTGCACGGATATCTCGCGTGACGGTGCAATGCGCGGCACAAATGTTGAGCTTTACCGCGAGATGGCCTCAAAGTTTGATATGAACATCATTGCATCGGGAGGTGTCACCGATATGTCAGATATTGAGAGACTCTCAAAGCTTGGCATCTACGGTGCAATCGTCGGTAAGGCATACTATACAGGCGCGATTGACTTAAAGCGTGCGATAGAGGTGGCAAAATGATAACAAAAAGAATCATACCCTGCCTTGACGTCCGCGACGGGAGAGTTGTCAAGGGTGTAAATTTCAACAACTTAAACGATGTGTCAGACCCCGTTGCACTTGCAAAGTATTACAGCGAAAACGGTGCAGACGAGCTTGTTTTCTATGATATTACAGCATCTGCGGAGGGCAGACGTCTCTTTACGGATATACTTTGCGCGACTGCAAAGAGCGTGTTCATTCCGCTAACCGTGGGCGGAGGGATTAACACCACTGCGGACTTTGACCGTGTGCTCAAGTGCGGTGCGGATAAGGTCAGTGTAAATTCCGGCGCGATACGAAACCCGAATCTCATTTACGAAGCTGCAAAGCTCTACGGTAACCAGTGCGTCGTCATTTCTGCCGACGTTGCGCGCGTGGACGGAAAGTTCCGGGTTTTCTCAAAGGGCGGTCGCGAGATGACGGACCTTGAGGCAGTTTCCTGGATAAAAAGATGCGTAGACCTCGGCGCGGGTGAGGTCGTGCTCAATTCAATTGACACGGACGGCGTAAAGGGCGGCTTTGACCTTGAAATGCTCGAGGCTGTGTCAAATGCCGTAAACGTCCCCGTTATTGCATCGGGCGGAGCAGGAAAAACCGAAGATTTCATAACACTCTTCAAAACGCTGCCCCGGGTCGATGCAGGTCTTGCCGCGTCAATATTCCACTTCGGCGAGGTCGCGATACATGACCTCAAGGCCGAAATGAAGAAAAACGGAATCTCAACAAGGATATAAGGAGAATAAATTATGCTTAACATAGATGAACTCAAGTTTTACGAAAAGGGGCTTATCCCTGCTATTGTTGTTGATGCAAAAACCAAAAAGGTTCTCACCCTTGCATATATGAACCGCGAAAGTCTCAAAATCTCAATGGAAAAGGAACTTACCTGCTTCTGGAGCCGTTCAAGAGGAGAACTCTGGCTTAAGGGGGAGACGAGCGGAAACTACCAGCACATCGTTTCAATAACTGCAGACTGTGACCGCGATGCTCTTGTTGTTATGGTGGAGCCCGACGGCCCTGCCTGCCATAAAGGGACATACTCCTGCTTTAATGACAAGGTCTTTGAAAGCGAGGAGAGACACGAGTTCTCACTTGAGGGTCTTGTCGAGCTTATAAAGGGCAGAAAAGCGGAAAAGACCGAGGGTTCATATACTACATATCTCTTTGAAAAGGGACTTGATAAAATCCTCAAGAAGGTCGGTGAGGAGAGCACTGAGGTAATCATTGCGGCAAAGGCAGAAGATAAGGCTGAGACAATATACGAAATCGCAGACCTTGCATACCATGTACTTGTGCTTATGATTGAGGCGGGTATTGACCTTTCGGATATTCACGATGAACTTGCCTCACGACATGTTATCGACCATAAGGTAAAGCAGGAGAAGATGACGAAATGACCGACTATCACGTACACACAACCTACTGCGACGGGGCATCATGTGCTGAGGATGTAGTATTGTCCGCGATAGAAAAAGGTGTCCGCATCCTTGGTTTTTCCGGGCATAGCTTCAACGTATATGACGGGACATACTGCATGGACAGCGATACCACTCCGTACCGCGAGGAAATTCGCGCACTTTCGGAAAAGTACAGCGATAAAATCAAAATCCTCTGCGGAATCGAACGGGACAAGACGACCGACGAGCTCTCAGAAGATTTTGATTATACAATAGCCTCCGTGCACCACGTTGTGGTAAACGGTGAGGATATTCCCGTTGACAATACTCCCGAGCTTCTCATGAACGGAATTGAACGTCACTTCGGCGGAGACGTGTATGCGTTCTGCGAGCGGTACTATGACGACGTTGCATCCTTTTCTGAGGAGATACGCCCCGATATAATCGGGCATTTTGACCTTGTCACGAAGTTTATGGAAAAGGGATTTCCGCTCGATACGGAAAACCCGAGGTATATCACGGCTTATACAAAGGCGATAGAAAGACTTGTTCCGCTTGATATCCCGTTTGAAATCAACACGGGCGCAATATCAAGAGGATACCGAACATCGCCGTATCCATCACTTGCACAGATGAAAAAAATCAACGAACTGGACGGAAAATTCATTTTAACCAGCGACAGCCACGCGGCATCAACCGTTTGTTTTGAGTTTTCAAAGTGGCGCAAAGCCGCCCGGGAGCTGGGTTTGGAGCTTTTAGAGGAGCTTCCTCTCAAAAAAAATTAAAACTTTTTCGATTTTTCACTTTACAACGGTAAAGTGATGTGTTATAATAACTAAGCAAAATACGAAAAGACATATTTCAGGAGGACAAAAAAATGAAAAAGATTATTGCACTTCTTCTCGCAGTTATGATGGTTGCATGCCTCTTTGCAGGCTGCACAAAGCCTGCAGATAACAACAACGATGTTATCTCCGATAACGGAACAGGCGCAACAAGCGACGCTGATTACATCATGGAAAACGGCAAGCTCAAAATCGGTATGACACTCTTCGCTCCGATGAACTACTACGATGATGCAAACGAGTTCGTAGGCTTTGAGACAGAGTTTGCAAAGGCAGTATGTGAGAAAATCGGCGTTGAGGCAGATTTCCAGGAAATCGACTGGAACTCAAAGGAAATTGAGCTTAACGCAAAGAACATCGACTGCGTGTGGAACGGTATGACAATCACTCCCGAGCGCGCAGAGAACATGGAAATCTCAAAGCCGTATATGGCAAACAAGCAGGTTCTTGTTGTAAAGGCAGAAAATGCAGAAAAGTACGCTGAGAGTCTTCTTGGCGCAAGTGTTGTGGCAGAAGCAGGCAGCGCAGGTGAAGAAATTGCAACATCTGAGGCTTTCTTCAAGGATGCAGCTTTCACACCGGTTGACTCTATGGCAAAGGCACTTATGGACGTTGCAGCAGGTACAAGCGACGCTGCAGTTGTTGACTATGTTGCATCTATAGGCTCCATCGGTGAGGGAACAGATTTTGAAGGTCTCGTAGTTGTTGAGGGCCTCGAGTTCTCACCTGAGGAGTACGGTATCGCATTCCGTAAGGGCAGCGATATGGCAACTCTCGTAAACAATACAATTGACGAGCTTATCGCAGACGGCACACTTGATGCAATTGCTGCAAAGTATAAGCTTGATGACCTTCTCATAAAGGAATAATCAAAGGCGGATTTTATCTTATGTCAACTTTTGAAAAGGCTTTCTGGTCTTTGACAGAAGGCTTCGGTGAAAACTGCATAATATTTGCAGTTACACTTCTTGCCGCAATTCCGCTCGGACTTGTAATAGCGTTCGGTTCAATGTCAAAGTTCCGTCCGTTTGCGTTCCTTGCGCGAAATAAATTCAAAATATTTCGATTGCTTTCGAAGTTTGCACCGATCCGTTGGTTGAGTCGCACATTTGTTTGGATCATCAGGGGTACACCCCTGATGCTCCAAATTTTTGTCGTTCTGTATGCCCCGGGTCTTTTGCTTGATATGCCGATGCGGTCGCGTATGACGGCTGTGCTTATTGCGTTTGCGATAAACTATGCGGCGTATTTCTCGGAGATTTACCGCGGAGGAATTGAGGGTATATCAAAGGGTCAGCACGAAGCGTGCCAAGTACTTGGTATGACGAAGGCACAGGCGTTTTTCCGCGTTGTGCTTCCGCAGGTGGTAAAGCGCATCATACCGCCAATGGGCAATGAGATTATTACGCTCGTCAAGGATACGTCACTCGCACGTGTTGTTGCGGTATCAGAGATTATAATGCACGCTGAACGCTTTACAAAGCAGGGACTTATCGGGCCGCTTTTTTCAACTGCGATATATTTCCTCCTGTTCAACGGAATTCTGACGCTTCTCTTTGGCTTTATTGAGAAGAAACTAAACTATTACAGAGGTTAGGCCATGGCTATATTGGAAGTTAAAAATCTCTATAAGAGCTTCGGCAAGGTCGAGGTTTTGCGCGGTATTGACTTTTCCATGGAAAAGGGCGAGGTGCTCTCTATAATCGGCTCCTCGGGAAGCGGAAAAACAACGCTTCTCCGCTGTATAAACTCCCTTGAAACACCGACCTCGGGTGAAATTGCAATAGACGGTGAGCTTTCCTACAGCTCCTATTGTAAGCTTGATGCAAGTGCAAAAGCGCGCCGTCGCCGTCAGCTTGCCTGCGGTCTTGTGTTCCAGTCATACAACCTCTTCCCACAGTATTCCGCACTTGAAAATGTAATGCTTGCATCGAAGCTTCTTGCCCGTGAGAGCAAGGAGTACAAGAGCAACAAAAAGCAGATGTTGGAGGAAATCCGCGAAAACGCACTTTCGCTCCTTGAGCGCGTCGGGCTTTCCGACAAGGTATCAAACTACCCCTGTGAGCTTTCGGGCGGTCAGCAGCAGCGCGTTGCTATTGCACGTGCACTTGCACTTTCCCCGAAGGTGCTCTTCTTTGATGAGCCGACAAGCGCTCTTGACCCGCAGCTTACCCAGGAGGTGCTGCACGTTATCCGCGAGCTTGCCGAGACGAAGATGACGATGGTTATTGTCACACACGAAATGAAATTTGCGCGAGATGTTTCCGACCGCATAATATTTATGGCGGACGGGGAAATCGCAGAGGACGGAGTACCTGAAGAGCTCCTCTCAAACCCGAAGACGGAGAGCCTTCGCGCGTTCCTCGGTAATATTGAAGCATAAAGGAGACCTGCCATCGGCAGGTCTTTTGCTATACAGAAAGAGTGCTTGGGTGAATTTTACACAAATAAAATGTTACAAAAACAGAACAAAACGACAGTTTTAGTACAAGAAAAAACCCGAAAAGTAAAAAACAAAGAAAATGTGGCTTTTCCCTTCCTGTCAAGTTGTCTATTTAGTATAGTTTATGTTGTACAAAATAGCCGATAAAGTTTGTTCATTTTAAGAATTTACTTTTCAAGTGTGCGGTGATAGAATACAAATATCCTGAAAAAGTATAAATTTTGGAGGTAATATATATGTCAAGTGTAAAGCTCGAGCATGTCTATAAGAGATTTGACGGCGGCGTTACTGCTGTTTCCGACTTCTCTATCGACATTGCAGACAAAGAATTTATAATCCTTGTTGGTCCGTCAGGCTGCGGTAAGTCAACAACTCTCCGTATGATCGCAGGTCTTGAGCAGATTTCAGAAGGTGATCTCTTCATCGATGATGTCCGCTGCAACGACATTGCTCCGAAGGACCGCGATATCGCGATGGTTTTCCAGAACTACGCTCTTTACCCGCACATGACAGTTTTCGACAACATGGCTTTCGGTCTCAAGCTCCGCAAGACTCCGAAGGATGAAATCCGCCGCCGTGTTGAAGAAGCTGCTAAGATTCTTGAAATCGACTATCTCCTCGACAGAAAGCCGAAGGCTCTCTCAGGTGGTCAGCGTCAGCGTGTTGCGCTCGGCCGTGCTATCGTTCGTAACCCGAAGGTCTTCCTTCTTGACGAGCCGCTTTCAAACCTCGATGCTAAGCTTCGTGCATCAATGAGAACTGAGCTTTCAAAGCTCCATGAGCGTCTCCAGACAACCTTCATCTACGTTACACACGACCAGGTTGAGGCTATGACAATGGGTACACGTATCGTTGTTATGAAGGACGGCTTCATTCAGCAGATCGATGCTCCGGCTCACCTCTACGATACACCGGCAAACCTCTTCGTTGCAACATTCATGGGTTCACCTGTTATGAACACATTTGAGGGAACTCTCCTCGACGAAGACGGCAAGACATTCATCAAGTTCGGTGACGAGAAGATCGCGCTTCCGGATTCCAAGGGCAGAAAGCCTGAGGTTATGTCCTACATCGGCAAGGACGTTATCGTTGGTATCCGTCCTGAGGCTCTCCACGATGAGGAAATCTACGTTAACCAGTATTCCGATGCTACTATTGAAGCAAAGGTTGAAGTTGTTGAGCTTATGGGCCATGAGACATATCTCTACCTCAAGTGCCAGGGCCGTGACTTTATCGCTCGCGTTTCACCGCGCTCCACAACAAAGGTTGGCGACGTTATAAGAATTGCTCTTGAAACTCCGAAGATTCACCTCTTCGATAAGGACACAGAGAACACAATCACAAACTAATAAAAACAAATCAAAACACCCGAGTTTTTTCTCGGGTGTTTTTGCGTTTTTTATGCTCTGTTAAGCAACTCCTGGAGTTGCATATCTATTTTGGTTTCAAATCCTACAAAAAGAGTTTCTGTTATATCATTAGTATTAAAGAAAACATTATATTCTTCCCCTATATTTCCCTCGGGATAGAGACAAGCAACATAGTCCCATTCTTTTCCAGTTTGTGAATTAATTTGCTTTCTTCCATAAATCATAACAGGTTGAGTGCCGTCATTCAGAACAACTACACTTCCTATCGGTAAATATTTCATTTTGTTCCTCCTTATTCATTATAAAATCCTATTGTTGCATTTTCTTTTGCAAAAATCTGTTTTGCGGCATCTGACACTTCTTCGTACGTCACAGTATTGTTGTCTGCAATATATTTTTCAAGTGAAGATACGGCATCATCAAAAGCCATTATGTACGCAAAGTCTCGGGATGTGCTTTGAAGAAACTTCACTCTGTCGGTAAACGCAACTTTTGAACACTCAAATGCTCGTTCGTCAAGAAGTTTTTTCTGTTCTTCGAAAACATCTGAAACTGCGCCGAAAAGCTTTTGGGCTTCGTCTCCCGTCGCCTCGAAGATAAAATACATTATACCACCAAAGCTGTAGAATTCACACCCGCTGTCAATTTCGTCGAGAATCCCCAGTTCCTCACGCAAGCGCAGGGAAAAAGGAGAAAACAAACCTTTTGAAAGAGCACTGCCTAATATTTCCGCATAGCGTGGTTTTATTGCCTCTTTGTCTATATCAAAAGAGACGGAGAATACTCTTTTGCCCACTTCATCTTCGTAATAGTGAACATCTTTCCCGTTTCTCTCCATAAATCTTACGGGTGTTATGTCAGCATATATTTTTGATGAAGTTTTTGGTATATCACAAAAGGCCATAGAGATATTATCGCTTTCAGTTTCCGATATATCTCCAACTACTATCAGCTCTGCATTACCCGATGAAAACAGCTCACTCTTTTTTTCGAGTATCGCATTTTTTGTGATGTTTAATATATGATTCTTGCGTCCGTGCACATCTTCTCCGGCAGTTGCTCTGCAAAAGAAATCATACATCATTTGATTGTGGTACCAGTCGCCTGAACATTCAAGCTGGCGCAACACAACTTGCTTTTCCCGACGGATATCCTCATACGTCCATCCATTTTCGTCAAATAAGCCTCTTATGATTTCTACCGCTTTCGGGAGGTGATTTTTTGCCACTGTTATTTCAAACATTACGCAGTCGCGGAAAGTCATTCCTCGAAGATGTCCGCCGATTTTTTCTATTTCATAGTAAAAATCAGCCTGTCCCATTCCACGAAACCTTCGAAAACAGAGGTGCTCTACGAGGTGAGTAATACCGCGTCGGTCTTTTGCTTCCCATGCTGCTCCGATGTGCAGTTTGAGAAGAAGTGTCACACCCTCTTGTTTTGGCATCGCGCAAGTGCGTATTCTGATTCCGTTATTTAAGATTTTATTCATACAAACAACTCTCCTTTTAAGGTGTGGCAAGATTAGCCGGAAGTGTCCACCAAAGAGCTGGCAAGAGTGACGGCAACAAGCGTACTCCTCGATATATCAAATATCCTGCTCCTGCGGCAGCAATACCTCCAACAACGGCTTTACCTATTGCTTCGCTGTCTATTTCTGCTCTTCGAATATTTCCTCTCGCTCTACCGCCACTTCCTTTAGGCACTCGACTATGTTCTTCCCCATCAGGATGTCCAACATTTCTTTCTCTAGCTCCTGTTGGTTGCCGGTCTTCACTCCCTTTACGCCTGTTTGGATTTCCACTATAATTTGGTTTTTCTTTTTTTGTAAATACCGCAGGGTTTCCCCTGCGGTATTCGTCTATGACACCTCAACGCCGTACATTGCAAGGGTAAATTTAACGAGCGCACGGTCGCGAAGTCTGTAAATCGAGCGTGGCTCATACCCGAGCTCTTCCTTGAGTTTTGTCATATTGGGTGCGCTGTTGCTCATATAAAACCGACGGAGAAGCAGCTCTTCCTCCTCTGTCAGAGAGTCAAGCCCGCGCTCGATGAGGCGAAGAAGTCCCTCCGCGATTTTTAGGTTTTTCCGAAGCCTTTCCGACTCAACTATCGCATCTACAAATCTGGAATCGGTGCGACCGGGGTTGCGCTTCAGTGAATTCTTTGCGCTTCTTGCGGCGCTTTCTACAACCTTGAGCTTTTCCCGGGAGTTGAGAACGCCTATCTTCATTTGCGGATATCTCCGCAAATCGTCAACCGCACAGGTTTTCCAGTCCATTTCGCTCCTCCTCGCTCCTCCACGCCCTGAACATTCGGTTATCGTCATAATAACCGAGCTTCCCGCCGGCTTCGAGCTGTCTGAGTACCGTGAGGCACTCGCGCGGCGGACGTGATTTGTATGCCGAGAGCCTGAGCGCGAGCTCGGAAAGGCTCTGGTCAGGGTTTTCCTTTATGCACATTGAGATGAGCGCAAAGGATGTGTTTTTAGAAGGATTATAAAACTCAAGCGACCATATTGGCGGCTTTTCCTTTTTCGCACGTCCGCGCGGTCGTTTTTCGCGAGGAGCCTCTTTCTCCCTGCCGAAAAGAATTTCTTCAATCATCTGTTCAATTTCTGTTGTTTTCATTGATGTCTTTCTCCCATACCTCGTAATACCGGATACAGTAGACGCACCCTACCGTATCCCCGTCCATATTCTCTGCAAGAGTATCTCCGCCACCCAGCCTCGCACCGCATACGGGGCAGTGATATTCAGGCAAAGCTCGAGTATCCGGAAAAAATCCCGGATAGTTGACCAAATGTTTCCCCTCCTTCTTTGGCGAATTACGGGGCAGTATCGCCAATCTTGTCGTAACTTGTCAGGTTATCATTTGTAATGATATATTACCACTATTATTATTTTCTGTCAACAATTAAAATGCGAAGTTTTTCGACAATTTTTGCAAACCACTTGAAAAAAATCATATTAAATGATATACTCATTTTTAATGAAGTAAAAAGGGTGAGGTTAGTGTTTGCTGACAGAATAAAAGCTCTGAGAAGAGCGAACGGGATTTCCCAGACGGAGCTTGGGCGTGAGCTTGATGTGAGGCAGTCCACCGTTGCGATGTGGGAGTCCGGGAAAAACACTCCAAGCTATGATATGATTATTCGCATTGCCGAGTTCTTTTCCGTCGGGGTTTCCTCGCTTCTCGGTGAGAAGTCGGGGCTTGTAAAAATTCCCGTGCTCGGCAGAGTTCAGGCCGGTCTTCCGCGAACTGCGACAGAGGATATTGTGGGGTATGAGGAGATTTCAGAGGATAAGGTGCGCTCGGGTGAGTTCTTTGCGCTTCAGATAAAGGGCGACAGTATGGAACCGCGTATGTACGAGGGTGATACGGTAATCGTAAGGCGGCAGGAGATTGTCGAAAACGGAGAGATAGCGATTGTCCTGATCGACGGTGAGGACGCAACGTGCAAGAAGTTCTATGCACACAACGAAGGCATAAGTCTTGTATCCTTAAACCCGGGATACGCTCCGATTTTTTTCACTCGTGACGAGCTTGCTACACGCAAGGTAGAGGTGCTCGGCAGAGTCTGCGAGCTGCGCTCAAGGTTTTAGGCAATAAAAAGAGGTGTTTCAAAAGAAACACCTCTTTTTGTTATTTAAGTTCATCTATGCTCTTGAAGGTATAGCCCATTGTCTCCCATTTCGTAAGCAGCTCATCAAGTATCTCGCCGTTGGTTCTTGACGTGCTGTGCAGAAGCACGACTGCACCGGGATGTATGCGTTCAGTAAGGGTTTTGAGCGCTTCCTCATGGGTGGGTTGCTTATCGTCGTACCAGTCAACATATGCAAGGCTCCAGAAGACTGTTTTGTAGCCAAGCTCCTGTGCCATTTTTAAGTTTGACTCAGAAAACTTGCCCTGAGGCGGGCGGTAGAACTTTTTCATTTCCTCTCCCGTCACCGACTTGTATTTCTCCGCAAGGGCGGAAAGCTCTCCTGAAAACTTCTCCATATCCCGAAGCTTTGACATATCAGGGTGCGACAGCGTGTGGTTACCTATGGTGTGGCCGTCCGCCACCATTTTCCGCACAAGGTCAGGCTCGCGGTCGAAGAAGTTACCGACGAGGAAGAAGGCGGCAGGTGCATTGTGTTTTTTGAGCGCGTCGAGGATTTTTGGCATATTTCCGTTCTCATAGCCGGCATCAAAGGTGAGATAAATCACCTTCTCCTCCTCGGGACCGACAAAGTATGCATCGAAGTTTTGCAGATATTCCCGTGAAGCGTTTGCGACGGGCGTTTTGCCGGGCTCACGAAAGCTCAGTCCCCAGTTTGCTTCGCCGAGATTTCCCGCCTCTGTTGCGTTTTCCGAAAGAGAAAAGTACGGCAGGATAAAGAGGGAAGCAGCAAAGCAGAGCGCGATGATGAGTGTTCTTCGATTCAGTTTCATAACCATTAAAAGTCACCTCGATTAACTATATTGTCGCTATTGCAAAATATACCGCTTTTTGATAAAATAATATGTATAAATTATTGGAGGTAACCGGAGATATGGAATGGATTCAGGTTGCTATTGACACAACACATAACGGAGTTGAGGTGCTCACCTCGGCACTTGAGGATATAGGAATCCGCGGTTTTGAAATTGAGGATTCGGCAGATTTTTCTGAGTTTATGCAGTCGGAGTTTCCGTACCGCGACTATGTGGATGAGGAGCTTATCGAAAAAAAGAGCTCGGAGACAGTCACGGTAAAGATATACGTGTCCGGAAACGAGGCGGGACATGAGCAGCTCACATCTGTACGTGAGGTACTCTCAAGACTTCAGAGCGAGCCTGATATGGGTAGTTTGAAGCTCAGCTTTCTTACGATGAACGAGGAGGACTGGTCTGAAAACTGGAAGCAGTTCTTCCATCCGCTCAAAATCGGCAAGCGCGTGCTTGTCCGTCCCGAGTGGGAGGAGTGCGCGAATGAAGACGGAAGAGTAGTGTTTACGATAAACCCGGGTATGAGCTTTGGCACAGGCTCTCACGCAACGACTCAGCTTTGTCTTGAGGCGATAGAGGAGTACACAAAGGACGGCGATACCATTCTCGACCTCGGCTGCGGAAGTGGAATTTTGTCAATTACCGCATGTCTTCTCGGTGCAGAGCACGCTGTTGCCATGGATATTGACAAGAATGCCGTTGATATAGCAAAGAGAAACGCGGAGTTAAACGGGGTACCGGAAGAAAAGTATACTGCGCTTGCAGGAAACATCCTTGAGGATGAGGCACTCCGCAAGAAGTTTTCGGATGAAAAGTACAGTATAGTTGCGGCAAACATTGTTGCAGATGTCATCATCGGAATTTCGCCGTTTGTTGCATCGTTTGTCGAGGAAAACGGCATATTCATTGCCTCGGGAATTATCACCGAACGCCTTGATGAGGTGCTACAATATATAGAAAAAAGTTTTGAAATCATAAAAATATGCGATAAAAACGACTGGGCGGCGATAATTGCCCGTCCAAAGCGCAAATAAAGTGCACAATATCAGAATAAACTTATCAAACTGGGACTGGACAAATAGAACAAAATTTGATAGAATATACCATATGATGTGTATTTGGGAGTGAATAGCTTGAAAAACAACTCAAACAATAACGCGGCACAGACAAAGAAAAGCGATTATGTCACAAATAAGCTCTTGCTTGTTTTCACACTCGCTTTTGCAATGATTCTGTTCCTTATGAATATGAGCCGTATGATGAAGCTCAACACAACCTTTGTCCTTGCAAACAACATTACAACGGGTGTCTTCTGGGCGGCTGTCGCTGTCCTTGTTGGCGGAATAGTAATGGCGTTCGTTGAGCATAAGCGCGGCCGCGATACGAAGTATGTCCTCTTCACCGGCAAGAACATCGCTCGCGCAGGTGCATTCATCGCAGTCTGCACAGGTGCGCTTAGCCTTGTTTTCTCACCGACTATGCTTATGCTCCTTTACATAATGATTCCGGCACTTGTTGTGTTGTATATCATCTTCTATTCATACCCGAGAGAGTTTTTCGTAATTGCGCTTGCATCGGCAGTTTCCGGCGTTGCTATCTGGCTTGTAGGGTCTGACCTTATAAACGAAAAGGACCTTTCTGTGCTTATCCTTGGCGCGGCGGTTATAGTTGTGATTGCGGCATTTACTGTCTGGGCACAGGTAAAGGGCGGAAAGATAAAGCTTTTCGGACGCGAGATAGAGGTATTCAAGGCAGATGCAAGATATGCAATAGTTTATCTCACATACGTACTTGCACTTCTTCTTCTCGTAGCTGCATTTTTAGTTCCTGATTTCATCCTCTATTTTGTACTTGGAATTGCGGCATATATTGTGCTTGTTGGCGTATACTACACAGTAAAGCTTATTTAACTAAAATAGTTCTTGACGAAAATAAAAAAGTAAACTATAATATATCAAGTGGGTCGGTATTCGGCTTATGAAAACCGAATACCGATTTTTACTCATCGATACGGAGAAGTACTCAAGCAGGTCGAAGAGGCGCCCCTGCTAAGGGCGTAGGTCGCGAAAGCGGCGCGAGAGTTCGAATCTCTCCTTCTCCGCCAAGCAAAACAGACACACGATAGTGTGTCTGTTTTGCTTTTTGAAAAAGAAAAGAGAGATTCGAACTCCGAGGGGGCAACGAGCGTTAAGAAAACGATTAATAATCGTTTTTAGCGAAGTTGGTGCGAGACGGGTACTGCTCTGCCGTGCGGAGCGGTCGTCGAGCAGGGCAGATTGCCAAAGCAATATGCATCTCTCCTTCTCCGCCAAAAACTGACAAGTCTCGACTTGTCAGTTTTTTTATTTTTCACGCTTCACTGCAAATACAATTATTTCAAAAAACTTTGTTTTGTGCTATAATATGAAATATCGAACCGAGGGGGCATATAAAAATGGTAGCACAGCTTTTGCTGCATAAAATACTGCAGCTTTTTATTATCATGATAATCGGCTTTGTTTTAGTTAAAGCAAAGGTGACAAAAAGTGGGGACAGTCTTGTTCTGACAAAGCTTTCTCTCTATCTTCTTATGCCGTCTGCGATTATAAATGCCTTTAACGTTGAGATAACGGATGACATAGTAAAAGGTATAGTTCTCTCTTTTCTGGCGGCAATACTTATACATATTCTGCTTCTTGTAGTTGATGTAATCCTAAAAAAACGCTTTGGGGCGACAGAGGTTGAACGCGCCTCAATTATATATTCAAACGCAGGGAATCTCATTATTCCAATAGTTGCGTACGTCCTTGGGGATGAGTGGGTAATTTACAGCAGTGCATTTATAATTGTTCAGCTTATATTTATCTGGACTCACGGAGTACGCCTCTTCTCGTCGGAGAAGCCGAGTGTCAGGAAGATACTTCTCAATGTAAATATGATTGTTATAGCTATAGGTTTCGTGATGCTCTTTCTGAGATTGAGGCTTCCCTCTTTTGTCGGTGAAATTACGTCGTCTCTCGGAGGTATGCTTGGTCCTGTAAGTATGATTATAGCGGGAATGCTTGCGGCAAGTGTTGATTTTCGGAAAGTTCTCCGAAACAAACGGTTATACCTTGTGCTTTTTGCGCGTCTTATCATCTGTCCGATTCTTGTTATGCTTCTGCTTCGGCTTGTTATCCTCGGTGTGAATATAGCAAATGCCAAGACAATTTTGCTTATAACGTATTTTGCAACGATTACGCCGACGGCAGCAACGATCATGCAGTTTTCACAGCTCCACGGCAAAGACGCCGAGTACGCAACTGCAATAAATGCAGTTACAACAGTAGGCTGCGTTATCACAATGCCGATACTGATTATGATTTTTAATGGCCTAGCGTAAGAACGAAAAAACGGAGTGGCACTTGCCACTCCGTTTTGTATATCCTTATTACTTGTAAAGCGGACCGTAGGTTGCGCAAGCTCTGAAGTCTGCGCCCTCTTTATCCATACCGAATGCGTTCCAAGCAGCCGGACGGAAAATCTGGTCCTTCGGAACGTTGTGCATGGAAACGGGGATTCGGAGCATTGAGCAAAGTGTGATGAGGTCTGCGCCGATGTGACCGTAGGAGATAGCACCGTGGTTTGCGCCCCAGTTGTTCATAACATCGTAAGCGCTCTTAAACGGGCTACCCTCGATACCGTCGCAACGCGGTGTGAACCATGTGCACGGCCAGGTCGGGTTAGTTCTCTCCATCAAAGCATCGGAAACATCGTCGGGAAGCTTTACTGTCCAGCCCTCTGCAATCTGAACTGCCGGGCCGAGTCCCTTGATGAGGTTGAGACGCATCATTGTAACAGGCATTTCTCCGCGTGTTGTGTAGTGAGAGGAGAAGCCGCCGCCGCGGAAGTTGTCATAACCTGCCTCACACCATACGGTTGCATCGGTCATCTTCTTGATATCCTCTTCCGTTACATCCCACCACTGTTTCATAACGGGGTTTCCTTTTTCGTCACGGCATTCACCGCAAGCGTCAAGACAAGCAGCACCGGAGTTGATGAGGTGGATGATACCGCCGTTTTCTGCAGCGTGGCCCTTGAACTTGTAGCCTGTAACGCGCTTTGTAGCCTCGGGCGACCAGAATGTTCTTACATCTGCAAATATCTGTGCACGGTTTGTGAGGAGCTTTCCGAAGAGAAGTCCGATACCGTTGAGAACGTCGTTTTCTGTTGCGAGGATGATGGGCTCTTTCTTTCCTTCAAAGTCGAAGGAGGAGTTGAGAACTGCCTCAGGGTAGTCGCAGTTCGGCCAATGGTCTGTCCACTGACGCTGACCCTGGAAGCCTGCAGCAATTGCGTTGTGGCCGAGCTTTTCTTCCTCAAAGCCGTCGGGGAGATTCTTGTTACCGAGCATAAGGTCTTTTATGATGCAGTACATCTTAATTGTGAATTCCCACTGCTCATCCTTCTGCTCTCTTGTAAATTTTACAGAGTCGGGGTTATCGTCACGGCCTTCCTTGCAGTGAGCCTTTGTCCATGCAAGAGCCTTTTCGTATTCTTCCTTGTTGTAGATTCCCTCTTCCATACGGCGGAGAACTTCAACCTCGTCAACGGATTCTACACGGAGACCAAGGTATTCTTCGAGAAATGCATGGTCGATGATAGAACCGCCGATACCCATACACTGTGAGCCGATCTGGAGGTATGACTTGCCGCGCATGGTTGCAACTGCGACAGCTGCACGACCAAAGCGGAGAAGCTTTTCCTTTACATCCTCGGGGATGTTTGTAACGTCATCTCTGTCCTGAACCTCGTGGCCGTAGATTCCGAAAGCGGGAAGGCCCTTCTGTGCATGAGATGCAAGAACTGCTGCGAGGTAAACAGCACCGGGACGCTCTGTTCCGTTAAAGCCCCATACGCCCTTTATTGTCTTCGGGTCCATATCCATTGTCTCGGAGCCGTAGCACCAGCAGGGAGTAACGCTGAGAGTGATGTCTACGCCTTCTTTTCTGAACTTTTCTGCACAAGCTGCAGCTTCGGGAACGCGTCCGATTGTGGAGTCAGCGATAACTACCTTTACGGGTTCGCCGTTTGAATAGCGGAGGTTCTCCTCAAAAAGCTTTTTTGCAGCCATTGCCATGCCCATGGTCTGATCCTCGAGAGAATCGCGAAGCTTGAGCGCGCCACCGCGTGCATCAATAATAGGTCTGATACCGATTACGGGATAGCCGCCGATTAAAGTTTTGTTTGCCATAAAAAGTCAGCCCCTTTCAATTTCCTATAATATAATTATACTGTAAGTGTATTGATTTTTCAAGTGATATTCTCCACTTTGTACAGAGTAATACATATGTTTAAGGCAAATAAGCTGAGTAGCCTAAGGCTACTCAGCTTATTTGTCTGGGATTTTGGCTTATTTCTTTTCGAACATTGATTTGGGGACACCGCAGATGGGGCAAGAAAAACCGTCGGGGAGCTCATCGGCTGCGTGTTCATAGCCGCAGATTGTGCATTTCCATACAGGAGCCTCATCCTTTGTTTCTTCCTCAATGTATGTCGGAGCGTTTTTGGGAGCTTTGCCCTTTATGACCTTGTGATAATAAGTATACGTCATAACGTCGCCGTCGTTTATTGTGTCGGCATCAAGTGCTTCGCCGAGAAATACCGTGTGTGTAGAAGTTTCCAGTTTATCGATGACACGGCAGACGATATAGCTCTTCGCACCTTCAATGACGGGAAGGCCTTCCCGTTCGATTACCGCAACGCTCTCAAACTTGTCTTTGTCACGGCTTGAGGAAAAACCGAAGGTTCCGATGAGCGAGCTGTCTGCGCTCTCGGGAAGGATTGAGATTGCAAACTTTCCGCACTCTAAAACACACTTGTTTGTGTAGTTGTCGTGGTTTATCGAAACTGCAAAGGTGGCAGGCGAGCTTGTTATCTGCATTATGCTGTTTGCAACGCATCCGACACGGCGGTTGCCGTCAAGCGACGTCACAATATAAACGCCGTATGACAAATCATGAAAAGCGTGAGTATTCATAGAATCTCCCCTTGGATTAAAATTCCCACCGATGACTCGATGGGAATTTCAGTTTATTAATAGTTTTTCTTGAGAATTTCAAAATATGCCTTCGGATGTGCACAAACCGGGCAAACTTCCAAAGCCTTTGCGCCGATATGTGTGTGTCCGCAGTTCTTGCACTGCCATACAACGTCACCTTCGCGTGAGAAAACAGCGCCTGACTCTACGTTTGAAAGAAGCTTTAAGTATCTTTCCTCGTGCTCCTTCTCAATCTTTGCAACTGCATCAAAGAGGAATGCGATCTTGTCAAAGCCCTCTTCCTTTGCTTCCTTTGCAAATGTAGCGTACATATCTGTCCACTCATAGTTCTCACCTTCAGCAGCTGCCTTGAGGTTTTCGGGAGTAGATGCGATTTCACCGCCGCAGAGGAGCTTGAACCAGATTTTTGCGTGCTCCTTCTCGTTGTTTGCAGTCTCTGTGAAGATTTCAGCTATCTGCTCGTAGCCTTCCTTCTTTGCTTTTGATGCGAAGTATGTATATTTGTTTCTTGCCTGGCTTTCTCCTGCAAATGCTGTCTGGAGATTAGCTTCTGTCTTTGAACCCTTGAATTCCATTGAAAATTCTCCTCTCTTTAATGAAAAAGTATTTACTTTTTGTTGAAATTATAGTATCATAAAGACAAAGAAAATTCTGTTGCATTTGCAACAGGAGGTGAATTTTTTTGAAAGTTGAAGAAACCTTTTTGTTTGAGGGCGTAAAGGATTCTGATAAGGCACGGATGATATCGTGCTTCAATGTTCAGAAACAAAAATACGAAGCGGGCGAAACCATCTGCGATTTTGACCGCACGCACGGAAAACTCGGTATAATTATGTCAGGCAGCGTGTCGCTCATCCGCATTGATGCCGCAGGAAACAGAATTGTGCTTGAGGACCTTTCTGAAAATGATGTTTTCGGTGAGATGTTCGCGTTTGAGGCAGATGCGACACACGGTGTTTTCGTTATGTGCGAAAAGGATTGTGAGGTGGCGTTTGTTGCGCATGAGAGTATTTCAAAGCGTTGCAAAAACGCTTGTGAATGCCACACAACTGTTGTTGAAAATATGTTTAGGGTAGTCACGAAAAAGGCAAAGCGACTTTCTGAACGCATTGAGGTTTTGAGCAACAAATCGATAAGAGAAAAGCTGATGTGTCTCTTTTCGATGTACTCACAGCGCGCAGGAAATGCGGCCTTTGAGCTTCCCTTCTCGCTTTCATACCTTGCAGAGTATATCTGTGCTGACCGCAGCGCAATGATGCGTGAGCTGCGTCGCATGAGCGATGAGGGTATTATAAAAAACGACAGACGAAGAATTGAGATGTTGATCTGATATGCCAAAAAATCACGCGGAAATAAAAATAAGCGGAATTGTTCAGGGAGTGGGCTTTCGTCCGTTCGCTGCAAAGCGTGCTGCGCAATTTTGCCTTTGCGGCAGAGTGCGGAACACGACATATGGCGTATCACTTTCCCTTGAGGGAGAGCGCAGAAGAATTGAGGAGTTCCTCGGAAACTTCCGGGAAAGCGCACCGCCGCTTTCGTTTATTGAGGATATTGTGGTTGAGTTTTCTGAAGAACTTTCGGGTTATGAGGATTTTGTTATTGAGGACAGCATTTCAGATTCCCACCGCAGAACGCTGATATCACCCGATATTGCAACGTGCGACGACTGTCTCCGCGAGCTTTTTGACGAAAAAGGGAAACGAAAAAAACATCCGTTTATAAACTGTACAAACTGTGGGCCGCGTTTTACCATTGTCCGCGACATTCCGTATGACAGAAAAAATACCACGATGAAGGACTTTCCTATGTGTCCGTCCTGTAAAGAGGAATATACGGATATAGACAACCGCCGTTACCATGCAGAGCCGACCTGCTGTAATTCTTGCGGACCGAGACTTTATTTCTGTAATGCCGGGGGAGAGGAAATATCCGGGGACGCGATAGAGTTCGCAAAGGAGCGACTTGACGCGGGAAAAATTATCGCGATAAAGGGCCTTGGCGGATTCCACCTTGCGTGTAAAACTTGTGACCCTTGCCTTGTGAACTCTTTGCGAGAGAAGAAAAGGCGTGACGAAAAGCCGTTTGCGATTATGTGCCGCGATATAAAAGAGGCGGAAAAGTACGCTGTCATAAACTCGGCAGAAAAAAGACTTCTTCTGTCACCTCAGCGTCCGATAGTCCTTCTCAAAAAGAAGGACAGGAAAGAGAATATGCATATAAGCGAGAACGGAAATATCGGCATTATGCTCCCCTATACGCCGGTGCATCACCTTGTTTTGTCAGGCGATGTGAAAAGTCTTGTGATGACGAGTGCAAATTTTTCGGATTTACCTATTGTATATAAAAACGAAGATGCTCTAAAAAACCTTTCGGGAATTGCAGACGGTTTTCTCTTAAACGACCGCGAAATTCACGTAAGGTGTGACGACTCACTTTTGTGGGAGTTTAACGGAAGCCCGTACTTTGCAAGGCGAAGCCGGGGATACTGTCCGTATCCCGTAACAACCGGAAGCCTCCTTCCGCGCCTTCTTGCCTGCGGTGCGGAGCAGAAGGCATCGTTTTGCTTATCCCGTGAAAACCACGTTTTCCCGAGTCAGCATATAGGCGACCTTAAAAACCTCGAAAGTCTCGAGAATTTTGAGGAGCAGATAAAGCATTTTGAAAATATACTTGATATTAAGCCGCAAGGGGTAGTCTGCGACTTGCACCCCGACTATCTCTCGACCCGCTATGCCGAGGAGCGAGCAGAGAACGAAAACATTCCGCTGTATCGCGTGTGGCACCACCACGCACACATGGCATCGTGCATGGCAGATAACGGACTCCGCGACGACTGCATAGGCATAGTCTTTGACGGAACGGGGCTTTCACCCGAGGGGAAAATCTGCGGTGCAGAGTTCCTTGTCGGAGGGTATACTGAAATTCGCCACGCGGGTACAATGTATCCGATAGCACTTCCCGGCGGTGATGTTGCCATAAAGGAAGTGTCAAGAATCGGAATCTCGCTTCTTGAGACATCGGGGGTTTCTGCGCGCGGTTATTTTGGAGATGCTGCAGAAGAAATCACAAAACAGCTTAGCGGGGGCATCAACTGTCCTTCCTCAAGAGGTATGGGCAGGCTCTTTGACGGGGTTTCCGCAATCCTCGGTGTAAAGAGGCACGCAAGCTATGAGGGACAGGCGGCAATTCTCCTTGAAGCCGCGGCGGAGGATGGAATTTCCCGAGTATATCCGTATACTATCGGTAAAATCTCCTCAAAATACGTCTTCGACTGGCGCGAGATGATAAAGGAGATTCATGAGGATTTGAAAAACGGGAAATCTGTGGGTGAAATTTCCGCAGTTTTTATGAACACCATTATAGATTACTCGGCTTCGATGACAAAGCTCATCGCGGAGGAGAGTGGCATAAAAAAAGTCGTGCTCTCGGGCGGAACTTTCCAGAATATGTATTTGCTCAAAGGCATTACCTCACGCTTTTCACATGAAGGCTTTGAGGTGTATACCCACAAAAGAGTTTCAACAAACGACGAGGGAATTTCTCTCGGTCAGATTATGATAGCAGCGGAAGGAGGCTATGAATATGTGTCTTGCAATACCGCTCGAGATAGTCGAGATTAACGGCAATGACGCTGTTGGTGCGCGCGACGGCGTGAGAAGAAAAATTCGTCTTGATTTCATAGAAAACCCGAAGGTCGGTGAATATGTGATTGTCCACGCAGGCTTTGCAATCGAGAGACTCGGTGCAGAAGCGGCGAGGGAGAGTATGGAAGCTGCAAAGGAAGTAGAAGATGAACTGCGAAAACTATAGTGCAAAAGAGCTTTTCTCGCGAATTGAAAAACTTAATATAGGAAACGTGAAGCTTATGGAGGTATGTGGTACACACACTATGTCAATCGCAAAGTCGGGACTGCGCGACTCACTCCCCGAAAACATAACGCTTCTCTCAGGTCCGGGGTGTCCTGTATGCGTTACCGCACCTGAGGTTATAGATGAAATCCTATCTCTTGCAAAAAGAGAAAATGTAATAATTGCAACTTATGGCGATATGATAAAGGTACCGGGAAGCTGTTTCGGTGAAAGCCTTGCGACCGCAAAGGCGGAAGGCGCGAGGGTTGAGGTTGTGTATTCTCCGTTTGATGCGCTCGACCTTGCCGGTGAAAACCCCGATTCGGAGGTGGTTTTCCTCGGCGTCGGTTTTGAAACGACAGCACCGGGTACTGCGCGTGCAATAGCCGAGGCTAAAAAGAGAAATCTTAAAAATTTTTCGGTCTTTTCTATGATTAAAAAGGTAGAGCCTGCTCTTCGTACACTTATTTCCGAGGACGGCTTTGAGGTCTCAGGCTTTCTCTGTCCGGGGCACGTTGCAACAATCATCGGAGCGGATGCGTTCTCCTTCCTTGCGGACGAATACAAGCTCCCGTGTGTTGTCGGAGGCTTTGAGCCCGTGGAAATTCTATATGCAGTATACAGACTTCTCTTGCAGATAGAAAGCGGAATCCCGAAGCTTGAAAATGCTTACCCGAGTGGCGCAACGGATAAGGGAAACCGTCTTGCGCTTGAGGCAATAGACGAGGTTTTTACCCCTAGATGTGACATCTGGCGCGGGCTTTCGGAAATTCCCATGAGCGGACTTAAAATACGCGAAGAGTTTTCGGAGTTCGACGCGGAAATAAAGTTTGATATAAAATACGAAAAGTCAGATAAAGCATCGCCCTGCCGCTGCGGAGACGTTATCCGCGGACGCATCTCACCTTTTGAGTGTCCGCTTTTCGGCAAAACGTGTGTTCCGGAAAACGCAGTCGGGCCGTGTATGGTTTCGAGTGAGGGCGCGTGCGCTGCATATTATAAGTATTCTTTTTAGGAGTTTTGCTATGGACGAAATTATTACACTTGATTACGGTAGCGGAGGGAAGAAAACCTCTGCGCTTATAGATGAGATTATCGTGCCGGCACTTTCAAACCCGACACTTTCAGAGCTTTCTGACGGTGCGGTGCTCGGCGGGGATAAAAAGCTTGTATTTTCAACAGACAGCTTTGTTGTATCGCCGTATTTTTTTCCCGGCGGAGATATAGGAAAGCTCGCGGTTTGCGGAACGGTAAACGATGTTGCGGTAACGGGAGGAATTCCGAAATACTTAAGTCTCTCGTTTATAATCGAAGAGGGTTTTAAGACAGACGATTTGCGAAAAATCGTCGAGTCAATCAAAAAGACTGCCTCCCTTGCAGGAGTCGAGGTCGTCACGGGAGACACCAAGGTAGTGGAGCGCGGCCGGGGTGACGGAATATATATAAACACCTCGGGAATAGGCTTTCTTGCGCATCCGTCGCTCTCACCGAAAAACATCCGCGAGGGCGATGCGGTAATACTCTCGGGCAATTCGGGTGACCACGGTGCATCAATTTTACTTGCGCGAAGCGAAAATCTTTTAGACGGCGAGATTCTCTCTGACTGTGCACCCCTTAACCGTCTTGCAGAAAGCTTATATCCGCTCGGAAGCTCCCTTCGCGTGCTTCGTGACCCGACGCGTGGCGGAGTCGCGACAACACTTTGTGAGTTTGTAGAGGGAACAGAACTTTCAATCGAGCTCTGGGAAAACGATGTCCCCGTAAAACCCGAGGTGAAAGCCGCGTGCGATATGCTCGGTATCGACCATCTCTATTCCGCAAACGAAGGAAAGCTTCTTGCAATAGTTGCCCCCGAGGATGTGGAAAGAGCACTTTCCATAATGAAAAACACGCCTGAGGGTCGTGATGCGGCGCATATAGGGTGTGTCACCTCGCGTCGCGGAGGCAAGGTTTATGTCAAAGGAGAGTTCGGTTCACGCATAGTTTCAAAGCTCAGCGGAGCCCAGCTTCCGAGAATTTGCTGAAAAAGATCAAAAAAAGGCAGATTTACAAAAATTTAGCCCTTTCCAAAACGAAGATTTTGTGGTAAAATATTTATTTGAGTAACTCTTTATAAAATGCTTATGTGAGGTGCAAAAATGCAGGAATACAAAAAGATTACCATCACAAAAGGTGAGCTTGTTCCGCTCGCAAAAAAGATGAGAAAGAACGGAATTGCGCTTGCTATGATTCACGGCTTTATAAATGATGAGGGTAAGCCCAACATCTCCTACGAGTTTGAGGTAGGAAGCGGAATTGAGTCGTATGTTATCGAGGGTGAGAGCACACTTCCCTCAATCTCAGATATATATGACCTGGGAGCTGAGTGGGCAGAACGTGAAATTGTTGAGCTTATGGATGTTACATTCGAGGGGCTTGACACTTCAAAGCGTCTGTTTATGCCGGAAAATATGCTCGACGGTCAGGGTCAGATTATAGTAACACCTATGGATGAGCTTATTGATCGTGCACAGGGAAAGAAAGGGGAGTAAAAAATGAGTTATATTGTTCCGATTGGTCCTTATCATCCCGCCCTTGAAGAGCCTGTTCACGCAAAGCTCTACACAAACGGTGAGGAAATTACCGATGCTGAGGTTTTTATAGGCTATAACCACCGCGGTATAGAAAAGCTTGCTCAGCAGAAAAACTTTATCCAGACCATTGTTCTGGTTGAGCGCGTCTGCGGAATCTGTTCGCACTCACATGCGCTGGGATATGCTATGGCACTTGAGAGCATCGGCAACATCAATGTGCCCAAGCGCGGTCAGTACATCCGCGTTATCATGAACGAGCTTGAGAGACTTCACTCACACTTCCTCTGGCTCGGTATTGCGTTGCACCTTATTGGCCATGACAGCCTTTTTATGCATACCTGGAACGAGCGCGAGGTAATTATGGATATGCTTGAGGAAATCTCAGGCAACCGCGTAAACTACGGTATGGTAACAATCGGCGGCTCACGCCGTGATATTGACGACGATAAGAGAAAGAAGATTCTTGAGATGCTCGACACCGTCGAGAAGTCAATGATTCGCCTCCGCGACATTCTCCTCTCCGATAAGACGGTAGCTCTCCGTACAAAAGGAGTAGGTGTTCTCACAACTGAAGACTCTATCCGTATCGGTGCGGTAGGTCCGCATGCAAGAGCTTCAAATGTTGCAGTTGACGTCCGTAAGGATGCACCGTACTGCTGCTATGAGGACTTTGAGTTTGAAAAGGCAGTCTATCCGACTTGTGACGTTTTCTCACGCGTCGTTATCCGTGTTCTTGAAAACTTCGAAAGTATAAAAATCATCCGTCAGGCACTTGAGATGCTTCCGACGGGCCCGATAAATCTCGGTGTCAAGATACCGAAGATTCCGGCAGGCGAGTATATGGTCCGCCACGAAGCACCGCGCGGTCAGCTCTGCTACAAGGTTGTCACGGACGGAAGCGAGTTCAACAAACGCGTTTCTATCCATGTTCCGACCTTCAAGACAGCGCCGACAATCCCGACAATGCTTCGCGGAAACTCCGTTGCTGACGCAGGTCTTATCATTGCAAGTATAGATCCGTGCTTCAGCTGTATGGACAGATAACATGCACGAGCTTGCAATAACCGAGGGGATTATGGAAGCGGCCGTTCCTGAGGCCGAGCGTCATGGCGCGAAGAAAATTCTTGAAATTCGCCTTAAAATCGGCGTGCTTTCGGGTGTTCTTCCCGAATGTATTCAGGAATACTTCAACATAGTAAGTCGTGGCACTATTGCAGAGGGCGCGCGCCTTTCCGTTGAAAAAATCCCGATTACCATAGCTTGTCACGATTGTGGCTATAACGGAGAAATACCGATGAGGAAAATCCACTGCCCCGAATGCGGAAGCTCCGCGATAAAGATTCTCACGGGCAGGGAATACTTCGTTGACAGCCTGGAGGTAGAATAAACTTTATGGAAATTAAAATAGTAAAACAAATTCTCGAATGGAATGAGGACGTTTCTGCCGAGGTACGGGAGATTCTTTCCGAAAACCGTGTGTGCCTCATAAATGTTATGGGCTCGCCCGGTGCCGGAAAAACAAGCCTTATAACCGACATAATCGCAAGGCTCAGGAATGATTTCCGAATCGGGGTTATCGAGGGAGATATAGCAGGTGCGATTGACGCAGAGCACATTTCCTCACTTGGCATTCCTGTCGTTCAGCTTCAGACTGACGGTGCGTGCCATATCGAGGCGATGTCGATAAAGCACATGCTTTCGTTCTTTGACCTTTCAGATATTGATGTTCTCTTCGTTGAGAATATAGGAAACCTCGTCTGCCCTGCCGAGTTCAATATCGGCGAGGACCTCAGAGTTGCGATTCTGAGCGTTCCCGAAGGGGACGACAAGGTCGTTAAATATCCTCTTATGTTCGCAACTACGGATGCGCTTGTAATAAATAAATACGATATGCTCCCGCACTTTGAGTTTTCCGACACTCGCGTAGAACAGGATGTTCTCGACCTCAACGGAAATGCAAAGATTTTCCGTGTCTCAACAAAAACGGGTGATGGAGCAGCAGACCTTTCGCAGTGGTTATCCGAAAAGATAGCCTCTAAAACAAACAGGAGGTAGAAACCTTGAAAAAAACAAAACTTTTGTCAGTTATATCAACTGCGATTGTGTGCTTTGTTTTCTGGCTGACGCTCACCGGTCAGCTTGCGGCAATCTTTGCGGGCGGCGTTTCCGTACAGATTCTTTTAGCCGGTGCACTTGTCAGCGTTGTGACAGCACTTTTCACATCACGCTTCTTTATCCACGAAAAACCGTTTTTCCTCTTCAACCCGAAAAGATTTTTCGTATGGCTTTACTACTGTGTGATAGCATTCCCGTGGGAGCTTTTGAAAGCTAACTGGGACGTTGCAAAGAGAGCACTTAGTCCAAAACTCCCGATAAATCCGGGTATCGTGAAGATTGAGACAGACCTTAAGGGTGAGTATGCGCTTTCAACTCTCGCAAACTCAATCACTCTGACTCCGGGAACAATCACTCTCGACATTGCAGAGTGTGACGGACATACATACGGCTACATCCACTGGATTGATGTTGCAACAAAGGAAGTTCCCGAGGCAAGCGATGCAATCGCAGGGACACTTGAAAAATGGACAAGGAGGATTTGGGAATGATGAACGAGCTTATCTTTTTTGCAATCTGCTTCATTGCTCTTGCGCTCTGTCTTTTTGTGAGACTTATAAAGGGCCCGAGCGTCGTTGACCGTGCAGTCACGGCAGACTCGATCGACATTCTTGTCGATATGGCGCTTATCCTCTTTGCTCTCAAGAGCGGAAGAAGTATCTATCTTGACATCGCGCTTGTTACTGCAGTCCTCGGATTTATAGGCTCTGTACTCGTGTCGCGTTATTTGGAGGGCAAGCTATGATTCAGACAGTTATGAGATATGTAATAGACTTCTTTATAGTAGTGAGTCTTTTCTTTGCATTTGCAGGAGTTGTTGGCATTTTGAGAATGCCTGACTCTTTCTGCCGTATGCAGTCTTCAACAAACATCTCTACTCTCGGTGTTTTGGGTGTTATTATAGGCGGAATTCTCTACTCGATCTTTATGCTCCACACCCCCGACTGGGCTATGGTCATAAAGCTTGCGGTTATGGGAATATTCTACATAATCACAAACCCGGTTGCAGGACATGCAATTGCGCGTGCGGCTTACCGTCGTGGTGGGGCAAAGGATGCTACACTTATGTGTGACAAGTATGGGGAGGATTTAAGCAATGCAGATTAATTTTCTTTTTATTCTCAACACACTTGTGATGATAGGTATTGTTGCCTCCGCAATTTTAGCAGTTGCATCAAAGGGCGTACTCTCATCAGTTCTTGCCCTCGGTGCTACGGGCGCGTTTGTAACGGTTGAGTTCATTCTCCTCCATGCTCCCGACGTTGCGATAGCGGAAGCTGCGGTTGGCGTAGTTCTCTCTACGGCAATATTCATCGTTGCAATCAAGAAAACAACACGCAAGGAGGACGAGGAAAAATGAAAACAAAGAAAATCGTCGCCATCGTCTCCCTTGTTGTTATCCTTTTCTTCGGCTTGTATGCAGTAATCGAGGCAAGTACACTCGAGCGTACATACGACGACCGTGCAACTGACCCCGGCGCACTTCTTCACGACCCGTCAAGCTATGAGCTTCCGGAAGAAGCAAGCGGTATCTCTGAGATAATCGTAAAGCAGAACTTAGAAAAGACAATGGCTGCAAACAACGTAGCCGCAGTCGTTTTCGACTTCCGAGGCTATGATACGCTTGGAGAATCGTTTATTCTACTTACGGCTATCGCAGGTAGCTTTGTCATCCTCTCAAGAGCAAAAAAGACCAAGAAGGAGGATGAAGAATAATGAAATTCAAAAAAGGCATAACTGAAAAGAATATCGTTATAAAGTGCGGTGCGGATATGCTGCTCCCCTTTGCGATTGTTTTCGGCATCTACATCATCCTGTTTGGAACCGTCAGCCCGGGCGGTGGCTTCCAGGGCGGAGTTATGGTAGCATCTGCTGCAGTGCTCCTTTATCTCGGCTACGGTTACAACGTAGCAAAAAATGCAATAAACACCGAAGTTCTTCGCGTAGGCGAGGCGCTTGGCGCAACGCTTTATGTTCTTTTTGCACTCTGCGGTCTTTTCCTCGGCGCTAACTTCTGCCGTAACGTATTCTTTGATAACGGTGCGGTCGGAGACCTTATATCCGCAGGTACAATTACCTTTATGGGATATTCGGTAGGCTTTAAGGTACTCACGGGCGTAGGATTCCTTCTTATGCTCCTTATGAGCATCCTCGCACCTGAGGATGCAAATGACGAATTCGACGATGAGGAGGGAGAAATATAATGATTCTTGAAAATTATATGGTTTCGGTTTTTCTCATCGTACTCGGGCTTTACACCATCTGCACAAAGAAAAACCTCATCAAAATCGTTTTGGGCCTTGGCATTATCGACTATGGCGTAAACCTTCTCATTGTGAGCATCGGATGGAATGACGGCGGTACCGCGCCTATCTTCACGGCATCTGATTTTGTCAATATGAACTGGTCAAAGTGGTTTGTAGACCCCGTTCCGCAGGCACTCACACTCACTTCAATCGTTATCGGTGCCTGTGTAACAGCTATGGCTCTCTCTCTTGTAATTATGCTTTATCGCAAGTACAAGACAGTAAATGCTGACGAGATAAGGAGGATTCGCGGATAATGAATATTGTATCGCATTTCCCCGTAATCGCAGTTATGGGACTCTTCCTCTGCGCCTTCCTTGTTGAGATTTTCGGCGCAAAGAATAAGTACATTAGAAACTCCATCGCGCTTTTTGCAGCATGTGGTGCATTTGTACTTATCGCAGCACTTATCAAGCCCGTATTTATTGACGGCAACATAATTTCCTATTGGATGGGTAACTGGGAGCCTGTTGCAGGCTATGCTATCGGTATCGGCTATGAAATCGATGCGCTTAACCTCTTCTTCGCGCTTCTGGTTGTAACGACCGTCCTCCTTTCGGGAATTTACTCTGTAAAATATATGAGCCGTGACCACCACCTCGGTCACTACTACACGCTCTATCTTATGCTTTCGGGCGCGGTCCTCGGTCTTGTGCTCACGGGCGACATATTCAATATGTTTGTCATGATAGAGATTATGACCTTTGCGGCCGTTGCACTTACAGCATTCCGCAACCGCACCTTCGGGGCGCTTGAGGCAAGCTTTAAGTATCTCATAATCGGCTCTGTCGGCTCATCGCTCACACTTGCGGGTATTGCGCTTTTGTATGCCCAGTGCCACACGCTCAATATGGCGCAGCTTTCCGCTGTACTTTCAACAGGCTATACTCCTGTTACAACACTTGCCTTTGCACTTATGTTTGCAGGCTTTGGCGTAAAGTCATACATAGTGCCGTTCCACGCTCCTGCTGCGGATTCATATATGGCAGCTCCGACAAGCGTTTCAATGCTCTTCTCGGGTATGGTAAACAAGGCGGGTGTCTACGGAATGATAAGGCTCACGTACATTATCTTCCGTGCTATGGATATCCCTGCAATGAACATCCTTCTCGTAACGTTTGGCACGGTAACGATGTTTATCGGTGTTACGATGGCCCTTGCACAGCACAACTTCAAAAGGCTTCTCGCTTTCCACAGTATCTCGCAGATAGGCTATGTTATAACAGCTGTCGGTCTTGGTACAGCACTTGGTCTTTCAAGCGGTCTTTTCCATGCGATGAACCACACACTGTTCAAAGGTCTTCTCTTCCTTTGCGCAGGTGCTGTGCTCTACGCTACGGGAACCTGTGACCTTGACCGTCTCGGCGGACTTTCAAAGCGTATGCCGAAAACCACAATCTGCTTCCTTATCGGTGCGTTCTCGATTTCGGGAATTCCGCCGTTTAACGGCTTTGCATCAAAGTGGATGATTTATCAGTCGACCTTCCAGAAGGCAACGGAAACAGGTAACTTCGGCTATGCATTTGCAACAATCGTTGCGCTCGTCGTTTCTGTTATGACACTTGCGTCCTTCATCAAGGTAACTCAGGCAGTGTTCTTCGGTCAGCTTCCCGACCACTTGAAGGAAACAAAGGAAGTCCCGTTCCTTATGCGACTCCCGATGTGGATTATGGCAGGACTTTGCATTCTCTCGGGTGTATTCTACAACTTCGTTTCAAAGTACCTTCTCGCTCCCGCAACGACTGCGGCATTTGATGTTACAAAGTACATCGACGCTATGATGGGTGACGGATATTCGATGTCAAAGGGTATTTCCTACGTCGCTCCCGTAACAGAAGTCGAGGGCCTCTGGAACCCGATTTTGTGGCTCATCCTCTTCGGTATAATCCTCGTCGCCGTTTGCTTTGTTATCCTCACGGGAGAAAGCTCACGCGGAAAAGTACTTGAAAACAAGGCAGAAGAAACCGACGGAAAGTATGCTACCTTCTTCGGCGGAGAAAAGAGCACACACTCACACGTGGGCGGTTCTGACCTCTTCTGGGGATTCAAGCACGACTTCAAGGGATACTTTAAGGTTATCCAGGGCGCACATTCAGGCGTTGTAAATGACTATGCAATATGGGTTGTTGCGGCAACTGCAATAATCTCATTGTTCATGTTTATATTTGTAAGATAAGGCAGGTGAGTGAAAGTGGATATGGAAATTATATTTAATGTTCTCAAAAACGCGTTTTCCGTTCTCGTATTCCCGGGACTTATCTTCGTATCGATAGTGGGACTTTTGCTCGCAGGTATTGACAGAAAAATCCTTGCGCGTATGCAGAAGCGTAAGGGCCCGCCTGTCATCCAGCCGTTCTATGATTTCTTCAAGCTTATGGGTAAGGAGACAATCATTCCCGAGGCTGCACACCGCAAGGCATTTCTCGCGGCTCCCGTAATCGGATTTGTAAGCCTTGTCGTAATGATGCTCTTCATTCCGATTTTCGGCTACAGTCCGTTCAAGACAAACGCAGACCTCATCATTATTCTCTACCTTCTCACGATTCCTGCCGTTGCACTCATCATCGGCGGTTCATCATCGGGCTCACCGTATGCAGGCATCGGTATTTCGCGTGAGATGGTAACTATGATGGCATACGAGCTTCCGCTTGTTATCGTATTCCTTGCCATAGCACGCAAGGTAGGTGGCGGACCGCTCTGCTTCTCGCTTTCGGAGATCACATCGTGGCAGGTAAATTCAGGAAGCCTCATCACTCATTGGGCACTTATCCCTGCCGCAATCGCGATGCTTCTTGTTATTCCTGCTGAAGTAGGAACTCAGCCGTTTGACGTCGCTGAAGCTGAGACTGAAATCTGCGAAGGTCCGCTTGTTGAATACAGCGGCGCACCGCTCGCGGTTTTCAAGCTTAACACGGCAGTCAAGATGTTTGTTATGACTGCGCTGTTTACAGTGCTCTTCTTTGGCGGAATAAATACAGGGTATATTGCTCTGAATGTTCTCGTTCTCGTCGCAATCTGCATAGCTCTTACAGTTCTTTGTATGACGCTTATCCACGCGATTACGGCAAGACTCAAAATCGAGCATCTCTTCAAGTTCTACTGGACAGTTGTTACGGCTCTCGCCGCAATAAGCCTTATTCTTGTTTGGTGTAATCTGTAGGAGGATTTGATATGTTTAAGAAGATAATTGCAAAAAGCATGGCTAAATCCCCGTGGATTTACCATATAAACACAGGCTCCTGCAACGGTTGTGACATTGAGCTTGTCGCAGTTCTCACACCGAGATACGACGCTGAACGCTTTGGCTTTAAGCTCGCAGGAACTCCGAGACATGCCGATATCGTTGTTGTGTCCGGACCTATCACGAGCCAGTCAAAGGAAAGACTTATCCGTACACTTGAGCAGGTTCCCGAGCCGAAATGTGTTGTTTCCATCGGTTCCTGCCCGCGTTCATGTAATGTTTTCAAGGGTAGCTACTCGGTAGAGGGACCGCTTGAAAACTATACACACGTTGACGTTTCAATCGCAGGCTGCACACCGAAGCCTGAAGCGATAATCGAAGGTCTTTATAAGGCCGCCGAAATACTCAAGGAGAAGAGGGAGGCAATGAACAAATGAAATTCTCATTCCCGTTCTTAAAGGAAGCAATAGCTAACCTCTTTTCAAAGCCGAGCACAGTTAACTTTCCGAAGGTAAATGTCGAAGCAAAGCCTAATTACCGCGGGAGAATCGCATATTATGCCGACAAGTGCGTAAACTGCGGAATGTGCATCAAGGTTTGCTCACCTGAGGCGATAACACGTAAGACTGAAGAAGTCGAGGGTGGTGAGAACATCACCTATGAGTTTGACCTCACCTCCTGCACCTTCTGCGGAATGTGTCAGGACTTCTGCACAACAAAGGCTATCGAGCTCACGGGTGACTATCACATGGTAGCAACCGACCCTCTTGACCTCATTTCACGCGGAACACGCTTTAAGGCAAAGGTCACGGGCAAGCTTGCAATTACAGATGCCTGCATCTTCTGCGGACTCTGTGCAAAGAACTGTCCCGAGGGTGCTATTACCGTTGACCGTGCGAACAAGTCATGGGTTGTCGATGAAGAAAAGTGCGTAAAGTGCGGACTCTGTATCGGCAAGTGCCCGAAGAAATGCCTTGACTTTGAAGCCGGAGGAGACGAGGGCGTAGTTCTTGGCGAGGGTTGTGTATATTGCACGCTCTGCGCAAAAAAATGCCCGAGTGAGGCTATCACCGTTGACCGTGCGAATAAGACGTGGGAGATTAACCGTGAAGCCTGCACAAAGTGTGGCATCTGCGTTACATCCTGCCCGAAAAAGGTTCTTTCAATGGGTGAAGTAAAGTAGAAAAAGAAATAAAAAACCCCGATAGCAAAAGCTATCGGGGTTTTTGTTTTATGCATTAGTATTCTGCAATCTCTGCATTTATAATTGAAAGGAATTTCGATGACACATCAGAAAGCTCGTAGGTTACAGAGATTCGTGCGAGCTTCTGTGCTTCCCATGTATCGCCACGCTCTATCGCGGCAATTGCCTCGTCACAGACAGCAATCATTTTTTCTGTTTCGGATATAACCCTTTCCCAGAATTCACCATAAGGCTCACTTTCATCGCGCTCATAGTTGAGTATGAGGTTGAGCTCCTCCTTGATATTTTTGTATGTGTTAAGGGCATCTGTTTTGTTTTGTGGGTCGCTTGAGATTTCAAAGTTATTAAGGCAGTGATTTGCGTAGTTTGCATCGGTTACATACTGCATAGAGGTTGCATATTCCAAAAGCTCTTTGTAGAGATAGGCCATTCTACCGAGCTTGTTGTAAACGCCGTCATCAATGCGTATGGTAGCAAAGATTTCTTCCCACTCTTCTGTCTTCTTTTCAAAATTACTTTCAAGGCAAGTGTAAGAGAAACGGTAGAAACCGTCAACTCCCTTGACGATGAATTCGACCGTGGCGTCTCCGTCTTTGCGAAGAACTGCCTTGTAGCCTGTAGATTTGCCGTATTTAATATTCTCGGATTCGGCAGTTACGGGGAATTTAAGAATGCGCGTTGCGTATTCTTCGACCGACATAATAGTTTCGGTATCGGTGTCAGGGATGTAAACGCGGAGAGAAACATCGTTTTCCTCAAAACAGATATATCCGTCAAGGTCAAAGTTTCCAAGCCTTTGCAGCCTTTCGGGGTATTCGATGATGATTCCGTGATTTTTGTTCTGGAATTTGGCAAAGGTGTCTGTCTGGAATTCGGGAATTTCAAACTCCGTACCTGAAATATAGTCCTCAGCATCAGGGGCACAAGCCACAAGAAGTGAGAGCATCAAGAGCATAAGGACAAAAGATATAATTTTCTTCATTTTCTTTACTCCTCTCTGTCAAGAGAACGGTACTGTATAGCTTCTGCTATGTGCGAAGCTTCTATTCTCTCCGATTCTGCCAGATCTGAAATCGTCATAGCAAGTTTCAGAATCTTATCGTATGAGCGGCCTGTAAGTCCGAGCGAGTCAAATGCCGCGCGGAGCAGTGCTTCTGCCTCATCGGTTAAATCTATTATCTCGTGAAGCTTCTTGGCTGAAAGCGCTGCGTTACAGAAAACGCCTCGCGCCCGCGCTCTTTCTCTTGCTCGGTTTACTCTCTCCTTTATAACTGAGGACGGTTCTGACGGAGTATTGTCCGACATATCGTCATACGTAACGCTCGGGACAGAAACGTGGATGTCGATTCGATCGAGCAGCGGTCCTGAAATTTTGTCTATATAGTTTCGGATTGAAGCCTCACTGCACGTGCAAACGTGCTTGTCCTCGTATCCGTGCCATCCGCATTTGCAAGGGTTCATCGCACAGACGAGCATAAAGTCTGCAGGATATGTCGCATTTCCTGAAACTCTTGAAATTTTAATCTCGCCCGTCTCCATCGGCTGACGCAGGATTTCAAGTGCGTCACGGCGAAACTCCGGGAGCTCGTCGAGAAAGAGCACGCCGTTGTGTGCAAGGGAAATCTCGCCCGGGTGCGGTTTTGCTCCGCCGCCTGCGATTCCGATAGCACTTGTGGTGTGGTGAGGCGCGCGGAACGGCCTTCTTGTAATAAGCGGGTTTTCGTTTGAAACAAGACCGCAGATAGAGTGAAGCTCCGTTGTTTTGAGGCTTTCCTCACGCGTCATATCGGGAAGGATTGAAGGCAGTCTCTCCGCCATCATGCTCTTTCCGGAGCCCGGAGGACCTATCATAAGAATATTATGCCCTCCCGCTGCGGCAATTTCAAGCGCGCGCTTGACGTTTTCCTGACCCTTGACGTCGGAAAAGTCGGGTACCTTTGTGTTGTCGCAGGGCGGTTCCCACGGTGTTTCGGGGGTCATCGTTGTCTCGCCCTTAAGGTGCGCGATTATGTCAGATGCATTTTTTACACCGTATACCAAAAGTCCGTTTCCTGCAAGGGACGCCTCGCGGGCATTGTCTGTCGGAACAAATAGATGCCGAACCCCTGCTTTTTGTGCAGCAAGAGCCATTGAGAGAATGCCGCGGCACGGACGAAGCTCACCTGCAAGGGACAGCTCTCCGATAAATGCGCTATCACCCGAGGGCTTCGGGATGTTGCCGGAGGATGCGAGAATAGACAGCAGAATCGGAAGGTCAAAGGAGGCGCCTTCCTTTCGTGTGTCTGCAGGTGCGAGATTTACCGTAACTCTGCGTTGCGGAAAGTCGTATGAAAGGTTCTTGAATGACGCCCTTACTCTGTCGCGGGCCTCTTTTACGGAAACATCGGGAAGTCCGACAATGTCAAAGCTCGGAAGTCCGCCTGCGAGAAAGCATTCCGCGGTGATTTCGCACCCGGCATCACCTGAAAGCCCGAATGTTTTTATCTCCGATAGCACCCTCATACACCTCCTTTATGGCAGAAACTTATATCTGTTTTTAATTTTATCATACTTTTTTTAAGAAAACAAGACAATATAAAAGCAGAGCGTTGTCACAACGCTCTGCCAAGTTTTACATACCAAATGAGGTTTTGATTTCCGTCCAGAGCTCGTCGTAAATCTGTGTCTTATCGCCGAGTGAGGAGAAAATCTCAAGGTCATATTTTGTGATGTCAGGATATGCTGTCGGGTCCTTTCCCGCCTCGCCCATAAGCTCGCGCGCAGGAGTTGACGGTGACGAGTAGCCGATGTACTCTGCGTTTCTCGCCGCGATTTCAGGACGGCACATAAAGTCTATAAACTTTTCTGCGGCGGCCTTGTTTTCGCAGTTCTTCGGGATGCACATAGAGTCAAAGAAGATGTTTGAGCCTTCCTTCGGGATTACATACTCAAGGTCGGGGTTTTCGCCCTTGCAGTAAACCGCATCGCCTGCATATACGAGAGCGAGAGCTGCCTCGCCACCTATCATCTTATCCTTTACCTCGTCAACAACCCAGGTGAGAACAAGGGGTGACTGCTCAATGAGCTTTGCCTTTGCGGCCTCAAGTGCCGTCGGGTCAAGCTCGTTTAAGCTGTATCCGAGATACTTGAGAGTCATACCAATAGCATCGCGCTGACTGTTCATCATAATGATGTTGTTCTTATACTGCTCATCCCAGAGAGAGGACCAGCTGTCTATCGGACCGTTTACCATAGTTTTGTTATAAAGGATACCGACAGTTCCCCAAGTGTACGGAACAGAGAATTTGTTTTCGGGGTCAAACGGAAGGTTTTTATACTCATCATCGATTGCACTGTAGTTTGTGATATTCGCCATATCAATCTCTGCGAGCATATCCTCTGCAATCATTCGCTCTATCATATAGTCAGAAGGGATGATAACATCGTACTTGTTGTTTGAGTTCTTGATTTTTGTGTACATATCCTCGTTTGTTTCAAACATTTCATACACAACGCGGATGTTGTATTCCGCCTCAAAATCGTCGATAACTCCGGGAGCGATATAGTCACCCCAGTTGTACACCTTCAGAACTTCCCTGTCATCCCCGCAGGATGTGAGCGGAAGAACAAGTAATGTCAATGCAAGAATAAGTGCAAGTATCTTTTTCATATACGCATACCCCTTTTCTTTTCCTTTTCTTTTTTAACGGCACCTGCATTTGCTATTATAAGTATTATGAAGATAAACGTAAACATAATCGTCGAAAGTGCGTTTATTTCGGGTTTGATTCCTCTCTTTGCCATGGTGTAGATAGTTATCGAGAGGTTGCTTACGCCGTTACCTGTTGTGAAGAAGCTTATGATGAAGTCGTCTATCGACATCGTAAGCGAGAGCAAAAATCCCGTGCCGATAGCGGGCAAAAGCTCCGGAAAGATTATCTTCCAGAAGGACATCCACGGCGTACAGCCGAGGTCCTGAGCCGCATCGTATAGACTCCAGTCAACCTGGCGCACCTTGGGAAGCACTGTCAGTATAACGTACGGGATTCCAAAGGTGATATGTGCGATAAGCATAGTGAAAAAACCAAGCTCAAGGTTCATAAGCGTGAAGAGAAGCATAAGCGATACGCCCGTAACTATCTCCGCGTTGAGCATTGGGATGTATGCAAGGGAAAGAACAAGACCGCTCTTCATATTTTTGTGTTTGCCAAGGCCGTATGCCGCAAGCGAGCCGATAACGGTTGCGACAAGAGCCGCAAGAAGACCGCAGATAAGCGTTGTATAGAGAGAGCCCATAATCTCGCTGTTGGAAAGAAGGCTCTTGTACCAGTCGAGTGTAAAGCCCTTCCAGACTGCGCGCGATTTCGATGCGTTAAATGAATACACCATAAGAACGACAATCGGCGCATACAAAAACGCGAGGACAAGACCGATATATGCTTTTGAAATCTTTTTCATCGCAAAATCCTGCCTCCGTTTCCGTTGTTTGATTCAACATCACCGCGGTTTATGAAGTACATAAACACTAAAACGATAACCATGACGATAACGCTTATTGCGCTGCCGAAATGCCAGTCGTTTACAACGCGGAACTGCTGCTCTATAACGTCGCCGATGAGCGGGACCTTGCCGCCGCCCATGAGCTGAGATATAACGAAGGTTGTAACGCTCGGGACAAAGACCATTGCAACGCCCGAGAGGATTCCGGGTATCGAGAATGGGAGCGTCACGCGAAGGAATGCGCGAACGGGATTCGCACCGAGGTCTGCCGCTGCCTCAAGAAGACTCTCGTCAAGCTTTAAGAGGGTAAGGTAAATTGGCATTATCATAAACGGGAGATAGTTGTATACAGTGCCGAGCACAACTGCGCCCTCGTTGTAGAGGAAATGCACCTTTTCCATACCGAGCTTTCCGAGAACTGTGTTGACAAGACCTGTGTTCTCAAGGATTGAGAGCCAGGAATATGTGCGCAAAAGGAAATTCATCCACATCGGCAAAAGGATAAGGATGATTATGATAAGCTTGTATTTTGAACGGCTGCGCGCAAGAGTATATGCGACGGGATAGCCTGCAAGAATGCAGATGACCGTCGAGATTATCGCAATTTTGAAGCTTTTCAGGAGTACCCCGAGATACATGGGGTTCGAGAGACGCGAAAAGCTTTCAAGCGACAGGACAACGCCGTCAGCTGTCGGGCGCGTAAAGGCGTAGTATATAACTATCGCGAGCGGGAACAGCACGAAAACTGCTGTCCACACATAAAGCGGTATCAAAAAAGCAGTCTTCTTCACTATTCTGCCTCCGTAACTGAAAGTTCCTGAACCTTTGCTTTTATGTCAGGCGAGTTTTCACTCTTGTGCATTACCTGGATATCTGCAGGGTCAACGCGGAGAGAAACAAGAGTTCCCGGCTGGCAGTTCACCGTTGACTGAGCGATGATTGTTTCGCCGTGGCAGTCGACACGCATTTCGTAGTGAACGCCCTTGAATATGGAAGAAACAACCTCGCCGCAGGGAAATTCTGCCGAGAGGGAAGAGAGCTTGACATCCTCAGGGCGGAGAACGACGTCGACGGGTTTTCCCTCGCCAAAGCCTGCGTCAACGCAGGGGAAGATGTGACCGAGGAAGGCGACCTCATAGTCGCGCACCATCTTTGCCGGGAGAATGTTGCTGTCGCCGATAAAGTCCGCAACAAACGCGTTTTTCGGCTCGTTGTATATATCCTGCGGAGTTCCTATCTGCTGAATTTTTCCGCCGTTCATAACGACGATGGTATCAGACATTGTAAGAGCTTCTTCCTGGTCGTGTGTGACATAGACGAAGGTGATTCCGCTCTCCTGCTGGATGCGTTTGAGCTCGATCTGCATTTCCTTGCGAAGCTTTAAGTCGAGAGCACCGAGCGGCTCGTCAAGGAGAAGAATGTCGGGTTTGTTGATAAGCGCACGCGCAACGGCAACGCGCTGCTGCTGGCCGCCAGAAAGCGTTGTGACATCACGGTCACGGAAGCCTCGAAGGCTTACAAGCTCAAGCATCTCATCAACTGCACGGTCAATTTTCTTCTTATCCCACTTTTTGAGATTCGGGCCAAATGCGATGTTCTCGCCAACCGTCATCTTCGGGAAAAGAGCATATCTCTGGAAAACAGTATTGATGTTGCGCTTGTGCGGGGGAACATCGTTTATACGCTTGCCGCGATAAAAGATTTCGCCCTCGCTCGGCTTTAAGAAGCCTCCGATTATACGCAAAAGCGTGGTCTTTCCGCAACCGGAAGGACCAAGGAGTGTAAGAAACTCGTTCTTTTCAATATATAGATCTATTCCGTCGAGGACGCCAAGATCCTCAAATGTTTTGTAAATGCCTGAAAGCTCTAAAATACGTTCTCCCATCTCTATCTCCTAACTCTGCTAAAATCTCGGTTTGTCCGTTAAAAATTAGGTGGGGAAGATACCCAGATGACCGTCGCAGTGGTTCTTCCGCGGTTTTTGAGGCTGTGCTGCTTGTCTGCCTTAAAGTAGAAAGCATCGCCGCGAGAAAGCTTTGAGGTCTGCATACCGAGCCTCAGGGTAATCTGCCCCGAAAGGACATACCCGAACTCTTCTCCTGCGTGCGGCATATCGGAGGGCGTTTCCTGCCCTGGAAGAATCTCGTACAAAATGGGCTCCATGCTGTTTTTCTGTGCGGTGGAAACAAGCCACGTCATCTTGCCGATATCGTCTATGTTTTTTTCGCACATATCTTCTTTTTTATATACTGTAGGTGTGGAGCTTCCTGTCTGAGCGAAAAACTCTTCAAAGGAGGTGCCGAGCGCATCAAAAATATCCGAAAGCGTTGCAAGGCTCGGTGCCGTCTGGTCGGACTCGAGCTGAGAAATAAAGCCCTTTGAAAGCTCACAGCGGTCTGCAAGCTCCTGCTGGGTAAGACCGTGATACAGTCGCAGCAGCTTGATTCTCTCGCCTATATCGATGTTCATCGAATCACCCCTCGTTGTTTTTTACAAAAAAGTTTCGTAAAAATAAACTTTAAGTTTGATAATAGGAATACAATATAACATATTTACACACGTTTGTCAATAGTTTCAGTCGATATATTTCGCGTATTTGCGCGAAAAAAACAAAAAACCCGACGCGGAGCGTTCCGCGTCGGGCAAATCGCCTGAATATCAGTTTTTCTCTTGCTTTGCACGTGCTGAGAAAATGCGCGAGAAACGCGCTATCCTCTCTCTTGTAAACACGAGGTTTATGAGGAGTGCTACAAGAACGCCAACACCCGTGTCGAGCATTCTGTTGAGTGAGTAAGGTATGTAGTTTTCACCTGATTTAGTAAAGAGGATTATACAGAGAATAACTCCGCCCGGCTGTATTGCTCCCGGCCACTTGAAGAACTGACTTGCGAGAATGAGAATAACAATGCCCACAAAAAGGAAAACGAGCATAAGGAGGTGCTGCGGGTCACCGTCGGGATATGCAAACATATATATGCGGTAAAAGAGCATTCCGATGACACCGCCGATGATGGTGCCGAAAAGACGGTTTCCGCCGTTGAGCCATGAGTCACCCATATCGCTTCCCATTCCGAATACCGCACCGATGCAGGCAAAGGTGGGGTCGCGGCCTATAAAGTAATAGACGAGAGCGCAAAGCGTTGCCGCAACTGCTGTCTTTATATTTCTCATTCCTATATGAAACTTAAATTTTTTGTCAAACACGTTTAATCTTCCAATCTAAAAAATATATTTGCGTTTTTTGTGGTTATTTCGCCCACCTCCTGGGGTGAGCAGCTCCAGAGCTCCGCTACCTTCTCTGCGATTTGAGGGATAAAACCCGGGTGATTCCGCTTTCCGCGGAAGGGTACGGGCGCCATATACGGGCAGTCAGTCTCAAGCATTATGCGCTCGCGCGGAATGCTCTTTACAACCTCCGGTGCGTGCCTTGCGTTCTTGAAGGTGAGCGCACCGCCAAAGGAAAGGTAATATCCTTCACGTACAAGCTCGCGAGCAAACTCGACGCTTCCTGAAAAGCAGTGGAACACAGCATCGATACCGGGAAATTTTTTCAGTATATCAAAGCAGTCGCGGTGAGCATCGCGGTCGTGGATGATTACGGGCATTTTAAGCTCGTATGCAAGACCTACCTGCTTTTCAAAAGCTGTTTTCTGAAGTTCGGGCGGGACATCGTCGTAGTAATAGTCAAGACCAATCTCACCGATGGCGCAGATTTTTCTATGCTTTGAGAGGCTTTCGAGTGTATCAAGGCAAGACTTACTAAAGCTCTCTGCCGAGTCGGGATGTATGCCGACGGCACCGTATACCATATCGTACTCATCACATAGCGCGACGGTCGAACTGCACGACTCGAGACTACTTGATGCATTGAGAATACGGGTTACGCCGACCTCCGGAAAGGAAGCTATAAGCTCGGCGCGGTCGATATCAAAGGACTCATCGTCAAGATGTGCATGTGTGTCAAAATACATAGCATCACCTCATAATATATGCGCCAAAGAAGAGCACAGCATCTTCCTGTTCGGGGTTTTCGAGAACAACACCTGCACGACCGTTGTAGGAAAGGAGAGCCTTTTTGAGAAGTGCCGTGTCTTTGGAAACAAATACCACGGGATTTATTGCAGCGTGCTGATTTTCCTCAAAAATCCTTACGTCCTCAGGAGAGGTTATTCTTACCAGCGGACACGTATCAAAACAGTCCATAAGGTCGTCTGCAATGAATTCAGAAACCGCAATCTCCTCGCTCAAGATGACATCTTCAACCGCGAGAATTGTTCTCTCGGTTGCAAGGTATTCCTTGCAGCTTGTTTTTGCGTTTTCAATTTCTGGGAGATTTTTTACCTCTTCGGCAATAGCTTTTATGTGCTCGGGATTTGTTCCGCAGCAACCGCCGAAAATCGAAACGCCGAGGGAATAGAGTTTCTCCACAAACGATGCGAGTTTTTCGGGCGACATATCATAAGTTTCCTTGCCATCAACCATTACGGGAAGTCCTGCGTTCGGCTTTGCAATGAGCGGAAAACCTTCTGCAAGGGGGGATAATTTTTCAAAAACCGAAACCATACCGTCAGGACCTGTGCCGCAATTTAAGCCAAAGGCGGAAACGCCGAGTGCGCGGAAGATACAAAGTGAGCTCTCTGCCGTTGCCCCCATCATCGTACGACCTTCCGCATCAAAGGTGAATGTTACAAAAATGGGCTTGTTCGTGAGCTTTTTTGCCGCGATAACAGCAGCGCGCGCATCTGAGATTGTCATATTCGTCTCTGATACGATGACGTCAGCGTCGGTGAGACATGATATCTGTTCGGAGTACTTTTCAACAAGTGTTTCCATCGTCTCATCACCGTACGGTGCAATAAAAAGGCCTGATGCCGAGACGTCTGCCGCAACAAGCATGTTTTCCGAAACGGCGGCTCTTGAGATGGCAAAAAGCTTTTTGTTAAGAGCTTCAGTTTCGCTCTCAAGCCCGAAATGGGCGAGCTTATGAGTCATCGCGCCAAACGTGGGCGCAAGGACGAGGTTGCTTCCTGCTTCCTCATATTCGCGCTGAAGAGCGGAGATGACATCGGGATTTTCCGATATCCACTTTTCCGGCGAGACTCCGCCCGGAAGTCCACGCTCCATAAGGCACGAGCCTGTGGCACCGTCAAGTATAAGGGGTAGCTTAAGCATTGTTTTCATCCTCTCCAAAGAAGAGTCGGTTAAAGTTGCCGTCAAAAATCATGGCGTTTTCTTCTTCACTCAGACCGAGAGCGAGAAATTTCTGTATTTCTTCTGCAGGATTCCACATCGGAAAGTCAGTTCCGAACAAAAACTGCTTTATTCCAAAATGCGAAATAAGCTCGCATGCATCCTTGCGGCTTAAGAGATCAAGGGAGCTCGATGTGTCAAAATAGAGATTCGGACTTTTCGGATAGAGACGAGCCTTGTCCCACTCGGAATATCCTCCAAAATGCGCTCCGATGCAGATGAGGTCGGGAAACTTTTCCATAACCTTCACAAGCCTTTCGGGATTTGAAAAGCGGTATCTTTTATCTCCTGTATGGAAGAGAACGGGAAGCTTTTTCTTCTCAAGAATACGGTATATAGGGAAAAGCCTTTCATCGTCTATTGAAACGTGCTGGAAGTCGGGGTGAAGCTTTATTCCGCGAAGACCCATCTCCACGGCGCGCTCAATTTCGCGACCGGGTTCCTCTGTGTCCTGATGAAGCGTTGCAAGCCCCACAAACTGCGGGTATTTCTTGCATTTTTCATATATAAAAGTATTTATCGGCTCTACCTGTTGCGGTGTTGTGGCGGTAGAGCATACGAGCGCACGGGAAATTCCCGCCCTCTCGTACTCGGAAGCGAGTGTGTGCGCCATACCGTCGTGGCGCATACTTATATTGTAGAAATCGCCGATTGCACCACTTGCCTTGAGTGCAATTTTCTGCGGGAATATATGTGCGTGTGAATCTGTGATTTTCAAGGTGTATCTGCTCCTTTAGATAAGGGGGATCGTATCCCCATAGGATTTAGTTGAGGAAGTCCTTAAGCATTTTTGAACGGCTCGGATGACGGAGCTTTCTTAGTGCCTTTGCTTCAATCTGACGGATTCGCTCTCTTGTTACGTTGAACTCGCGTCCGACCTCTTCGAGAGTACGCGTTCTGCCGTCTTCAATACCGAAGCGGAGCTTTAATACCTTTTCTTCTCTCGGGGTAAGTGTTCCGAGAACATCGACAAGCTGCTCACGAAGGAGAGCAAACGATGCTGCCTCTGCAGGCTCCTGTGCATCCTCTGCGGGGATGAAGTCACCGAGATGTGAATCCTCCTCCTCACCGATAGGTGTCTCAAGGGATACAGGCTCCTGTGCAATTTTGAGTATCTCGCGCACACGGCTTACGGGAAGACCCATCTCCTCTGCAATTTCCTCAGGTGACGGGTCGTGACCGAGCTCCTGGAGAAGCTGACGCGAAACGCGGATAACCTTGTTTATTGTTTCAACCATATGAACGGGGATACGGATAGTTCTTGCTTGGTCAGCGATAGCACGTGTAATTGCCTGACGAATCCACCATGTAGCGTAGGTGGAGAACTTGTAGCCCTTTGTGTGGTCAAACTTCTCAACTGCCTTGATAAGACCGAGGTTTCCCTCCTGGATGAGGTCGAGGAAGAGCATACCGCGACCTACATAGCGCTTTGCAATTGAAACAACAAGACGGAGGTTCGCCTCTGCAAGGCGTACCTTAGCCTCCTCATCACCGGCTGCCATGCGGTTTGCAAGTTCGATTTCCTCCTCAGAAGAAAGAAGGTCAACCTTACCGATTTCCTTGAGGTAAATTCTTACGTGGTCGTCAAGGGAAAGTCCTTCCATAAGAGCTGCGCTGTCAGCAAGCTCTTCTTCGGGGATTTCCTCAATCTCGCTTATATCCTCAGGGATTTCGTCGCTGATATCGTCATCTGCAGGAAGCTCCTCCTCGATGAATTCTTCAAGCGGAAGCTCAATTCCGAGATGTTCAAGCGTGTCATAAAGCTTTTCAATCTGGTCGGAGTTCATCTCAAGCTCTTCAGCGACGTCCATGAGCTCCTTCTGTGAGAGCTTACCTCTTTTCTTGCCTGTTTCGATAAGCTCGCGGAGAATCTGCTTTTTCTCCTCGGGGGTAATTTCTGTTCTCTCGTTCTTTTCTTTATCCATTTTTCTGACCCTTCTTCTTTCTGTAAAATTCTGCGGCGGCGGCAACGGCATCATCGTCTGCCTCTGCCTCGCCTTTTACGTGTTCACGCACGATAGTGTCAATATAGTCGCTTTGTGCCTCACGGGATGCATTTGCGTTTCTCGCAAAAACGCGTGCGATGTGTGCTGTCTCCTCCTCGGAAAGCATATCACGTATTGCGCCAAGGTCCGTTTCAAGGCCGCCCTCTCTTGCGCGGTCAAGCGTTATATCAAAGACCCTGCCGAGAAGTTCTGATGAGAACATTCGACCCGAGATTTTTCCGCAAAGCGATTTTGCAAGTGAAATGTCGCTTGCCGCAAGAGAAACAAGCGCCTCCTCCGCAATGGCGGAGCGGGGGTTTTTGTATCTCATATCGCGCTCACTTGGCATAATCGAATTTACGGGGTCGAGAATTTTCCTTTCCTCCTCGCGCTTTTTTTCCCGGAGAAGCCTCTTTCTCACCGTAGCGGCTTCTGAGAGGATGGCATCACGCGAGACATTTGTCTCATTTGCAATTCTGCCTGCGTAGACCTCGCGCTCTACGGCATTTTCAAGTTTTGCAAGCTGGGCTACAGCCGCTTTTATGTAGAGCACGCGCTCTTTGTCACTGCTTAGGTCGTAAGACTTCTTTGATGCTTCCAGCCTGTATTCGGCGGCGGGGAGAGCCTCGTCTAAAAGCTTTCTGTACTTATCTGCGCCGAATTTTGTTATAAACTCGTCAGGGTCTTTGGCTCCCGACATCATAATAACGCGGACATCAAGACCTGCTCGCTTCAGTATATCAATCGCACGCTCTGTTGCGGCGCGGCCTGCACCGTCAAAGTCGTAGGCGATAAGAACTTTTCCCTTGTACTTTGACATGAGATGCGCCTGCTCATCGGTAAGTGCTGTGCCAAGTGATGCCACCGCAGAGTCAAACCCTGCCTGGTGAAGGGAGATGACATCCATATACCCCTCTGCAAGGATAAAGTAGTCAGCCTTGCTACCTTTTGCAAAGTTTAGTGCATAGAGGTTTCTTCTCTTGTTGAAGACCTCGGATTCGGGTGAGTTTAAGTATTTTGGTTCACCGTCGCCCATAATTCGTCCGCCAAAGCCGATAACTGCGCCTCTTACGTCTATTATCGGGAACATAACGCGGTCGCGGAAACGGTCGTAAATCCTACCTGTTTTTCCGGTCGTCACAAGACCTGCAGAGAGAAGCTCTGCCTTTGTGTAGCCGAGAGACGTGAGGCGGTCTAAAAGCTCGGACCACGCATCGGGAGATGAGCCGAGCCCGAACCGTGTGATTGTGGACGGCGAAAGCTTTCTGCCTGCAAGGTAGGAAAGCGCTTTCTTGCCACCGTCACCTCGCAATGATTCGTGATAGAATCTCGCCGCCTCGGTAAGAGCCTCGAGTGAGCGCTTTTTCTTGTTGCGCTCGTCGCGTCCGAAGCTTGACTGCGGGACCTCAAGCCCTGCCCACTCTGCGAGCTTCGCAACAGCATCGGGGAAATCGAGGTTTTCCACCTTCATCACGAAGGTAATAACGTCACCGCCGGCACCGCAGCCGAAGCAATGAAAAAACTGCTTGTCCTGTGAAACGGAGAACGACGGTGTCTTTTCGTTGTGGAACGGGCAAAGCCCAAGGTGTCCCGAGCCGCGTCGGGTAAGAGAAACGTATTTTGATACTACGGACACAATATCGCTTCGAGAGAGAAGCTCGTCCATAAATTCGCGCGGGAACGCCACCGCCTCACTTCCTTTCTAAATATGGTTCCAGGACATTGGTAAAAACAACTCATTGTATGTGTGGAGAGCGTATCTGTCTGTCATACATGCAATGCAGTCACAGACTGCAACCGTCACACCTTCAGTTTCTACAGTGGGTCTGTATTCCTCAGGAAGGCGGTTGGTGTCCTTGCTGTAATACTCAAAAAGACGGGCTATCATTGAGCGCACCTTTTCCTCCTGATGAAGAGCAAACGGCGCACGGTAAACGCGCTCAAACATAAATGAGCGAAGGCCCATCATTGCCTTATGTACTTCCTCTGACATCATTATCTCGTTCTTCCCTTCACTTTCGCGGATGGTATCAAGAACAAGTGTGTTTATCCTTTTGCTGTGCGTTTTGCCTAAAATCTCGCGGTATTCCTTCGGGATATCCTCGTCCGAGATAAAGCCTGCGCGGGCAGCGTCGTCAATATCGTGGTTTATGTAAGCAATTCTGTCGGCAAGTGCAACTATCTTGCCCTCGAGAGTTTTTGCACTCACCGCTCCGCTGTGATGCTCAATACCGTCAAGCACCTCACGGGTGAGGTTGAGTCCAAGCCCATCGCGTTCGATTTTCTCAGCGACGCGAACGCTCTGCTTGTTGTGGGAAAACGCACCGTCAGAGAGGTAGGCAAGCTCACGCTCACCGCCGTGACCGAACGGAGTGTGGCCGAGGTCATGCCCCATTGCAATGGCCTCACAAAGACTTTCGTTTAAGTTGAGAGCATGGGCAATAGTCCTTGCAATTCCCGAAACCTCAAGTGTGTGGGTCAGTCGGGTTCTGTAATGGTCGCCCTCAGGAGAAATAAAAACCTGAGTCTTGTGCTTTAGGCGACGGAAGGATTTTGAATGAATTATACGGTCGCGGTCACGCATAAAGCATGTACGGATATCGCACGGTGCCTCCTCGCGTATTCTGCCGAGACTCTTTGAAGAAAAGGAGGCAAACTCAGATAGCTCGCGCAGCTCTCTTGCCTCTTCTTTTTCGCGTATTGTCATTATGTATCACATCCTCATAATTGGACTTATACATTTTTATTATACGCCAAAAATTTGCTTTTTCCTCTTTTTTAACTCAAAATTTTATTCCGGAATAACCGAGAGCGCGAAGCTCGTCAAATGTAATGAATTTTTCCTCTGCTTCATCCTCGCGACACGCGGCGAGAAAGTCGGAAATACCGTCCTTTAAGAGCGTTGCGGGACAGGTCTTTCCGGTCCAGTCCCTATGCGTTCTGATGTTCTGGGGCGCAATACCGTATTTCTGTCGAAGCTTTCTGACAAGCCACACTGCGTTTTTGCACGTTTTCTCAAAATCGCCGTCCCGGTTTACGCAAAGCTCAATCGCGATTGAGCTCTCGTTCGCGGTACGGTTTGAGGTGTGATAGCTCTTCTCGCAGTCGGGGATGTGATGGAAGATTGAGGTATCGTCAACCGTATAGTGCCAGCTCGTGCGCTCGTTTAAGCTGCTCAGATACTTTGCGTGCGCAGGTGCATTTGCCCCCTCTTTTTTGTTTGCCGTTTCGTGGATTGTGATATACTCCATCGTGTTTCCGGCGCCCGGACGCGGGGTTCTTCCTTCCGGGATAAGGCTTTCCGTGATTTTCATAAAATTTCCTCCTTTGAATAGAAAAGCAGTCCGTATCAAAAGACACGGACTGCGATATTTTCTATATTATACCACAAATTTATTTTTAGTTTTGACAACTTTTTGACAACTTTTTACAGCTCGTCAACCGTCATATCAAAGGCGGGCATATAGTGCTTAAGGAAGTAGTCTGCCTCAGGAAGATTCATATCGCGGAGCGCGCGTTTTGTCTGGGTTTTGGCGTCCTTGAAATCGCGGTTTCCGGCACCGAGTTCCTCACAGCATTTTATGTAGGCATCAAGTTTGTCAGCTGCTTTTATAAGACGTTTTACATACTCGTCCTTGGGAGAGGCGTATTCGGTAATACCGCCCTTTATCTCGTCAGTGAGAGTTGAAAGAAGCTTTTCTTCTGCCTCTTTTTCGATTTTCTTATACGCCTCCTTCATTTCAACACCGTAATACTTTATCGGAGTTGGAAGGTCGCCCGTTAAAATTTCAGGCATATCGTGGTAGAGAGCTGCTGCCGAAACAAAAGCAGGGTCAACATCGTTGTGAAAAACATCGCGCGAGATTACGGCAAGAGCGTTTGCAAGAACAGCAACGTGGAAGGAATGCTCTGCAACGTTTTCGCTTCTTGTATTTCTCATAAGTGACCAACGCGAAATGTACTTCATTCTGTATATAAAAGCAAAGAATTTGTTCATCTTTATCACCTCGTGAAAATATTCTATCAAAAACTATCGGAGAAAGCAAATAATTCTTGAAAATGCATTGTAAAGGCACCCGTTGTTGTGTTATAATTACTGTATATTTTATAGTAGGAGAATTATGCTGTGGCAAGTAAAGACAATATCAGAAATTTTTGCATAATAGCACATATAGACCACGGCAAGAGTACACTTGCCGACAGACTCCTTGAAACCTGTAACGCGGTTACTGCGCGTGAGATGGAGAATCAGCTCCTTGACGATATGGAGCTTGAGCGCGAACGCGGTATCACCATCAAGGCGCGCGCCGTAAGGCTTGACTATGTTGCAGACGACGGCAAGGAGTATGTACTCAATCTTATCGACACTCCGGGACATGTCGACTTTAACTATGAGGTTTCGCGCTCGCTTGCGGCGTGTGAGGGCGCGCTCCTTGTCGTTGACGCTTCCCAGGGAATCGAGGCTCAGACTCTTGCAAACACATACCTCGCAATAGAGCACGACCTCGAGGTGCTTCCCGTTATAAACAAGATTGACCTTCCCAGCGCAGACCCCGAGCGCGTGAAGGGAGAGATTGAGGACATCATCGGCATTCCTGCCGAGGACGCCCCTGCAATAAGTGCGAAGATGGGTCTTAATATCAAGGATGTCCTTGAATATGCAGTAAAGAATATTCCGTCCCCCAAGGGCGAGAGTACGGATCCGCTTCGCGCGATAATCTTTGACAGCCGCTACGATTCCTATCGCGGAGTAGTTGTTTACATCCGCGTTATGGAGGGCGAGCTGCGCCCCGGTATGAAGATAAAGATGATGGCATCGGGCGCTGAGTTTGAGATAGTCGAAACGGGCTATATGCTGCCGAGAGGCGAGAGAAAGACGAGCTCACTCTCCGCAGGTGAAGTGGGATTTTTCACGGCAAGTATCAAAAACGTTACGGATACACAGGTCGGTGATACCGTTACAAGTTTTGAAACTCCCGCGACCGAGCCGCTCCCCGGTTACCGCACGGTACGTCCCATGGTATTCTCGGGTGTGTACCCGGCAGACGGTGCAAAGTACCCTGACCTTCGCGATGCGCTTGATAAATTAAAGCTCAATGACGCGTCACTCACCTACGAGCCTGAGTCCTCCGCGGCACTCGGCTTTGGCTTCCGTTGCGGATTTTTGGGTCTTCTTCACATGGAGGTTATTCAGGAAAGACTTGAGCGCGAGTACAATCTCGACCTCATCACAACAGCACCGAGCGTTATTTATAAGGTCAAAAAGACGGACGGCGAAGAGCTTATGATTACAAACCCACTAAACTACCCCAACCCGTCGGAAATTGAGTGGGCAGAGGAGCCGTTTGTCGCGGCAAATATCATCTCCCCGACCGAATATATAGGAAATATTATGGAGCTCTGTCAGGAAAGACGCGGAGAGTATAAGGACACAAAGTATCTGGACCAGACACGCGTCGAGCTTCATTATGACCTTCCGCTCAACGAAATAATATACGACTTCTTCGATGCGCTCAAGTCAAAAACGCGAGGATACGCATCTCTTGACTATGAGCTTTCGGGATATCGGAAGAGTGACCTTGTAAAGCTTGACATTCTCTTAAACGGCGACCCTGTCGATGCGCTTTCCTTTATCGTTCACTCCGAAAAAGCTTATGCGCGTGCACGTCGCCTTGCAGAGAAGCTCAAGGAGCACATTCCGCGCCAGCTCTTTGAAATCCCGATTCAGGCGACTATCGGCAGCAAGATTATCGCGCGTGAAACCGTAAAGGCACTCCGCAAGGACGTTCTTGCAAAGTGTTATGGCGGCGACATCACGCGAAAGAAAAAGCTTTTAGAGAAACAGAAGGAAGGCAAGAAGCGTATGCGCAACCTCGGCTCAGTAGAGGTTCCGCAGGATGCATTCATGGCAGTTCTGAAACTTGATGAGTAGGCAGGGAAAGATATGACTCCTCTCGGCATTTATATCCACATACCGTTTTGTCTTTCAAAGTGCGCTTATTGCGACTTTTATTCAAGATGCGGTAATGGCGGAGACTATAAAGCATATACAAAGGCGCTCATACGTCATATTTCGGAAGCGCGGATGAGAAGCTCTGACTATATCGTAGACAGTATTTATTTTGGCGGTGGCACCCCTACCTGCATTGGCGAGAAAAATCTTGTAAAGATTTTAAGAACGGTATATAAGAGTTTCAAGGTGTCCGACGATTGCGAAATAACAACTGAAGCGAACCCGAACAGCGTAACTCTTCCGCTTCTCAAAAAGCTCAGACGAGGCGGCTTTAACAGGATTTCATTCGGTATGCAGTCAGCCCATTTGCACGAGCTTCGGGTTCTGGGAAGAACGCACACATTTGAGGATGTGAAAGCGGCGGTAGAAAACTCACGCAGCGCAAAGTTTGATAATATTTCCCTTGACCTTATGTACGGGCTTCCGTCACAGAGTCTTTCGGATTTTATCGAATCGCTCGATGCGGCAATCGACCTTAATGTGGAGCACATATCGTGCTACAGCTTAAAGCTTGAGGAAGGAACACCTCTTGCAGAACGTCCTGAAACTCTTTTTCTCCCGTCAGACGATGAGCAGGCGGATATGTATCTTGCGGCAGTCGAAAAGCTCTCTGAGGCAGGATATATGCAGTACGAGATTTCAAACTTCGCAAAAGAAGGTATGTTCTCCCGTCACAATATGAAATACTGGACACTCGGCGACTATTGGGGCTTTGGCCCGTCGGCACACTCACTTGTCGGCAGAAAGCGATTTTCATATATCTCCGATACCGCGCGGTATATTGAGGCTCTCTCCCGAGGCGACGAAATTACCGAAAAGGTAGAAACCATAAACTCTGCCGAGCGTGTCGGAGAGTATCTTATGCTGGGACTTCGAACAACGGACGGTATCAGGAGCGAGGTCGTGGAGAAAAAATATCTCACGCATTTTGAAAAAATAGAGGAAGTGCTTCTTCGCTACTACAAGAGTGGACACGCCCGCTTTAACGGGAGCTCATGGTCGCTTGGTCCCGAGGGTTTCTTAATATCAAACCACATTATAGGTGAAGTACTTGATGCACTTGAAGAATCTGAGCGCATCGTCAGGAAATTCGGTGTTACAGAAAGGAAGTAAAAATATGCGAGCAGTAGTTACGGTTATAGGTAAGGATACAACGGGTATCATTGCGGCAGTATCAAACGTCTTGAAGGAAAGGGAAATGAATATTCTCGATATCAATCAGAGCGTTTTGTCGGATATGTTTGTGATGGTTATGCTCGTCGATATTTCCTGCGGAAACGTGCCGTTTGCGACACTTTCGGAAGAGCTTTCAGCTCTCGGCGACAGTATGGGTCTTAAAATTCTTGCAATGCATGAGGATATTTTCAACACAATGCACAGAATATAGGAGAGTTTTCAGATGATAAATTCCTTTGACATACTTGAAACGATAAAAATGATTGAAGAGGAGCACCTTGATATACGCACGGTCACTATGGGTATCTCACTTCGCGACTGCGCGGGAAGTGATGTAAATGCAGTGAGCGAGCGGGTGTATGACAAGGTTACGAAAACGGCGGAAAAGCTTGTTTCGACTGCAGAGGATATCTCGCGTGAGCTCGGTATCCCGATAGTCAACAAGCGTGTTTCAGTCACTCCCGTATCACTTCTTGCCGATGCAGTTGACGGTACGGATGTCACTCCTCTTGCCCGTGCTCTTGACCGTGCGGCAGAAACTCTCGGCATAAACTTCATCGGAGGCTACGGCGCGCTCGTGCATAAGGGTATGACGCGCGGTGATGAAAACCTTATCGCGTCGCTTCCCGAGGCACTTTCAGAAACTGAGCGCGTATGCTCGTTTGTAAACGTTGCAACAACGCGCGCAGGTATAAATATGGATGCAGTCAAAACTCTCGGTGAGCTCGTATGCAAGACAGCATACCTTACTCGTGAGCGCGAAAGCATCGGCTGTGCAAAGTTTGTCGCATTTGCAAACGCAACTGAGGACAATCCCTTTATGGCAGGCGCCTTCCACGGCGTTGGCGAGGGCGAGGCGGTAATCAACGTTGGCGTATCGGGTCCGGGTGTTGTGCATAAGGCGATAAAGCGCGCAGGCGATATAAACCTTACAGACCTTGCAGAGGTCGTGAAGAGAACGGCGTTCAAGATAACGCGTGCAGGTCAGCTTGTTGCAAAGACGGCATCAGAGAGACTCGACATCCCGTTTGGTATAGTCGACCTGTCCCTTGCGCCGACTCCGGCAATAGGTGACTCGGTAGCGCATATTCTCGAGGAAATGGGACTTTCATCTGTAGGAAGTCACGGCACAACTGCGGCCCTTGCACTCTTAAACGACGCTGTCAAAAAGGGCGGCGTTATGGCATCTCCGCATGTCGGAGGCCTTTCGGGTGCGTTCATTCCCGTGTCTGAGGACGCAGGTATGATAGAGGCGGCAAAGAAAGGTTTGCTCAGCTTTGATAAGCTTGAAGCAATGACGGCAGTTTGTTCGGTGGGTCTTGATATGATAGCAATTCCGGGCGACACACCGCCTGAGGTCATTTCCGCAATAATTGCGGACGAAATTTCAATCGGTGTTGTAAACAACAAGACAACTGCTGTACGTGTAATCCCTGCTTACGGTAAGGGCGTTGGCGATTTTGTAAACTACGGAGGACTTCTCGGTGAGGCACCTGTTATGCCGATTTCAACCTGCTCTCCGCTTAAGTTCATCTCACGCGGCGGAAGAATACCCGCACCGATTCACAGTCAGAGGAACTGATATGGAAGAGACAAGAAACGACGAGTTTTATATGCGCGAGGCACTCGCACTTGCAGAAAAGGCAGCGGAAATAGATGAAGCGCCTATTGGCTGTGTAGTTGTTCTCGACGGCGAAATAATAGGACGGGGGTATAACAGGCGCGAGGTTGACGGAAACCCACTTGCACACGCCGAGCTCATGGCGATTGATGAGGCGCGTCATCACGTGAAGGGGTGGCGACTCTGCGATGCGGATCTCTATGTCACGCTTGAGCCTTGCCCGATGTGTGCAGGCGCGTGTATAAACTCACGAATCCGGCGTGTTATATTCGGTGCGGACGATATGAAGGCGGGAAGCTGCGGATCGCTCACAAACCTCTTTGAGCTTTCGTACAACCATAAGCCTGAAATCACGCGCGGAGTATTAAAGGAAGAGTGCGGAGATATACTCTCCCGATTCTTCAAGGGTCTTCGTGAGCGTAACAAAGCGAGAAAAAATTCGGAAAATGTCGAGATTTAACATTTTCTTAACACACTTCTGTTTTTTTTGTAACAACTTCGCTTTATAATACACAATGTACTAGCCGAAAGGCTTTTACATAAATTTGACTTTCTACAAAGAACGGATTTTTGAAATCTGTTCTCTGTTACTCCTCCCCACACTCCTATGCAGAAGAAGAGCCGCTTGAGTTTATCGAGCTGCTCTTCTTCTTGCTTTTTCATATACTCTGTGCTATAATCATTTGAGACTGAAATAAAGAAAAATGTGTACATACACCAACGGAAGAAGGTTTTATAATGAAAATTTATGAAGAACTCGTAGCTCGTGGACTTATCGCACAGGTTACAAACGAAGAGGAAATCCGTGACCTTGTAAATAACGGACGCGCTACCTTCTATATTGGCTTTGACCCCACGGCAGATTCTCTCCATGTCGGTCACTTTATGGCACTTTGTCTTATGAGGCGTTTGCAGATGGCAGGCAACCGCCCGATTGCACTCATCGGTGGCGGTACTGCTATGATCGGTGACCCTTCAGGACGTACCGATATGCGTTCGATGATGACGAGAGAAACAATCCAGCACAACTGCGACTGCTTCAAAAAGCAGATGGAACGCTTTATTGAGTTCGGCGAAGGCAAGGCGACTATGGTAAACAACGCCGACTGGCTCCTAGACCTCAACTACGTTGACCTTCTCCGCGAGGTCGGTGCATGCTTCTCGGTAAACAATATGCTCCGTGCAGAATGCTATAAGCAGCGTATGGGGAAGGCACTTTCCTTCCTCGAATTTAACTATATGATAATGCAGTCTTACGACTTCTATTATATGTACCAGAAGCTCGGCTGCAATATGCAGTTTGGCGGCAATGACCAGAGGAGCAATATGCTCGGCGGCACAGAGCTCATTCGCAGAAAGCTCGGCGAGGATGCCCACGCAATGACGATTACGCTTCTTCTCAATTCCGAGGGCAAGAAGATGGGCAAGACTGCTCGAGGTGCAGTATGGCTTGACCCGAATAAGACAAGCCCGTTTGAGTTCTATCAGTACTGGAGAAATGTCGACGATGCGGACGTTATGAAGTGCATACGTATGCTCACCTTTATCCCAATTGAAGAAATCGACGAAATTGAAAAGTGGGACGATTCCCGCATCAACGAAAAGAAGGAGCTTTTGGCCTATGAGCTTTGCGCTCTTGTTCACGGTGAAGAAGAAGCGAAAAAGGCTCAGGAAGCTGCAAGAAGCCTGTTCTCGGGCGGAGGAGACGACTCCAATATGCCGACAACAGAGCTCTCAGAGGATGAGGTTGGCGACGGTCTTGGAATACTCGACCTTCTCACTGTTTGCTCACTTGCACCGTCAAAGGGCGAGGCGAGACGTCTTGTCCAACAGGGCGGAATCTCAGTCGACGGTGAAAAGGTAACAGATGCTTCCTTTATCATCACAAAGGCGGCACTTTCCGAGGGTGTAAAGATAAAGAAGGGCAAGAAGGTCTTCCACCGTGCAATTATAAAGTAAGAACAAAAAAGAGCAAGGGTTTTTACCCTTGCTCTTTTTTACTTTGTAAGGCTTACGCCGTGTTTTGCAGTTTCTTCAGCTAAAATCTCGCGCAGACGAGAGAGCGTTTCCTGCATATCGTCGTTTACGAGAACATAGTCATAATGCTTTGACATTTCCTCCTCGTACTCATATCGGCGGAGACGCAGGTCAATATCCTTCTCGCCGCGCCCGATAAGTCTCTCACGAAGCTGTTCCTTGCTTTTTGGCTTTAAGTAAATCGCAACAACGTCGTCGAGAATCTTTTTTAAGTTCAGCGTTCCCTCGACGTCGATGTCCTTTATGAGTACCTTTCCCTCGCGCGTTTTCTCCTCGAGAATTTTTCGGCTTGAGCCGTACATGTTGCCGTGAATCGGGCAGGTTTCAAGCATCTCGCCACGCTCCACCATCGCGTCAAACTCCTCGCGCGTTACGAAGAAATACGGTCGTCCCTGCTCCTCGCCCGGTCGCATGGCGCGGGTGGAGACGGTGGTCATAAGGTCAAGGTTGTTATATTCTGAGAGAAGCTCGTTTATAATGGTATTCTTTCCGACGCCTGCGCTTCCTGAAACGATAATAAGCATATTTACCCCCAAAAATTTTATCTTCCGAGTTTTGATTTTATCTTGTCGTAGATTTTATGTGCAGTATTTGGATTATTCATAGTGTAGAGGTGAATACCGTCAACACCGTGGTCAATAAGGTCCGAGATTTGCTCTGCAGCGTATTCGATACCTGCATCGTAAAGAGACGCCTCGTCGTGCTCATATTTTTGCATAATCTTTGTGAGCTCGGGCGGAATTGACGCACCGCACATTGTGACCATGCGTTCTATCTGATTCTTCTTTGTAACAGGCATAATGCCTGCCTCTATCGGAACATCTATCCCTGCAAGGCGGACGCGGTCCAAAAAGTGATAGAAGTCGGAGTTGTTAAAAAAGAGCTGTGAAATGAGATGCGAAACGCCGTTTTCTATCTTGTATTTAAGATTCAATGTGTCAGTAACAAGGTCGGGAGACTCAACGTGCCCCTCGGGATAGCACGCACCGGACACGTTGAAACCGTGCTCAGAGACAAACTTCGCAAGGTCTGATGCGTGGAGAAAATCGTACTTTCTCTCGCCATCCTCCGGAACATCACCGCGAAGAGCGAGGATGTTTTCGATTCCGTAGGAGGCAAGACTTCCGAGCGTTTCCTCCATTTCCTCACGCGTCTGTGAAACGCAGGTGAGGTGCATAAGTGGTTCGATATTGCAGCGCGAACGAATCTCCCCTGCCAGAAACGCCGTTGCACGCGTTGCAGAGCTTCCGCCCGCGCCGTATGTAACGCTTATGAAGTCGGGGCGTAAGTCCCCGAGAGAGTCGAGCATATCGTACATTGTATCGATCGAATATTCTTTTTTCGGTGGGAAAATTTCAAGCGAAAAACCGCATTTTCCGCTTTCAAACATGGACGAAATTTTCATAGGAATCACCGCTTCCGTTTTTTTATTATATTCTACATTATTTTTGCGCCCAAATCAAGTAAAAGCATTGATTTTTAAGTGCTTCGGTGATATAATATTTCAGAATATTATGTTGGGTAACTGTGCCTAAATACAAAGAACGGACACAGGAGGAATTTTAAGATATGAAATATTTTGTTATGCTTGGCGACGGTATGGCGGATTACCCCATCCCGGAGCTTTCCGGCAAGACACCTCTTGCCGCGGCGCGAAAGCCCGCGATGGACTATATTTCCGAGAACGGCGAGCTTGGAATGACAAACACTCTCTTTGAGGGAATGCCGACGGGAAGTGACATTGCAAACCTTTGCGTTTTCGGTTATGACCCGAAGAAGTACTATACGGGAAGAAGTCCTGTTGAGGCGCTCGGCCTTAATATTCCGCTTGAGGATGAGGATACTGTATTCCGTCTTAACCTCGTAAGTATCAGCTGCGACGGAGAGTTTTCTGATAAGATAATGCTCGACCACAGCTCCGATAAAATCACAAACGAGGAAGCCTATGAGCTTTTAGACGCACTTTCCCGGAGATTTGAAACAGATAAGAGAAAAATCCACCGCGGAGTAAGCTACCGCCACATCATGATCTGGAAGGGCATTGATTATAACTACACGATGATGCCGCCGCACGATATTCTCGGAAAGAAAATCGGTGAGTATCTTCCGGGCGGTCCGTATGGAGAAGAAGTGCTTTCAATGATGCGTGAAAGCTACGACATACTTATGGCGCACCCCGTAAACAAAAAGAGGATTGAAAATGGCAGGAAGCCTGCAAACTGTCTCTGGCTCTGGGGCGAGGGCACAAAGCCGCGTCTTTCCTCTTTCCCTGAGAAATACGGAATCTCGGGTGCTGTCGTAACGGCAGTTCCGCTCATTATGGGAATCGCAAACGGCATAGGCCTTAAAACGTATGAGGTCGAGGGCGCAACAGGTGACTATTACACCAACTACAAGGGCAAAGCGGAAGCGACGGTAAACGCTTTCCGAAACGGTGCAGATTTCGTATTTACGCACGTTGAAGCACCGGATGAGTGCGGTCACGACGGTGACCTTGAGCTCAAGATAAAATCAATCGAGAAAATAGATGCAGAGATTCTTACACCGGTGAAAAAGTTTCTCGATGCTTCGGGGGAGGAGTATAGAATCCTTCTTCTGCCCGACCACCCCACACCGATTGCGGAAAGAACACACGTCATCGCTCCCGTTCCGTATGTAATATACGGCGCAGGCTTTGAGGAAAAGAGCGGTATGACATATAGTGAAGACAATGCAGAAAAGAGCGGGGTTATGGTTCCCGTTGCATACGATATCATGGAGCGTTTCTTAAGAAAGGAAGTTAAGTAAAATGGCAAACGATAAAAAAGTTGAACAGATTACCGATATGGAGGTTGACTTTGCCCAGTGGTTTACTGATGTATGCCGCAAAGCAGAGCTTATCGACTATTCTTCAATAAAGGGCGTATTCATCTATCGTCCCTACGGCTATGCTATCTGGGAGAACATCCAGAGACTTATGGATGCGGAGTTTAAGAAGCAGGGCGTTGAGAACGTCTATATGCCGCTCCTTATTCCCGAGTCACTTCTCCAGAAGGAAAAGGACCACGTTGAGGGCTTTGCTCCGGAATGTGCATGGGTAACAACAGGTGGCAGTGAGCCGCTTGAGGAAAGATACGCAATTCGTCCGACCTCAGAAACACTTTTCTGTGAGCATTTTGCAAATGTTCTTCAGTCGCATCGCGACCTTCCGATGAAGTATAACCAGTGGTGCAGCGTTCTCCGCTGGGAGAAGACATCGCGCCCGTTCCTCCGTCACCGCGAATTCCTCTGGCAGGAGGGACACACACTCCACGCAACGGCAGAAGAGGCAAAGGCATTTACCGAAACAATGCTCGGCGTTTATGCGGATTTCTGTGAGAATGTCCTTGCAATGCCCGTAACGCGTGGCCAGAAAACAGAAAAAGAGAAGTTCAAGGGTGCAGAGTCAACATACACAATCGAGTGCATGATGCACGACCGCAAGGCACTTCAGGCAGGTACATCGCACTATTTCGGCGACGGCTTTGCGCGTCAGTTCAATATAGAGTTTGCTGACAAGAACAACCAGAGAACAAATCCGCACCAGACCTCCTGGGGCGTTTCAACCCGTCTTATCGGCGGTATCATCATGACACACGGCGACAACAACGGTCTTGTTCTTCCGCCGAAAATCGCACCTGTTCAGGCAGTCGTTATTCCGATTGCGGCACACAAGGGCGGCGTAAACGAGGCATGTGAAGAACTTCTCTCCAAGCTCACATCTGCGGGACTTCGTGCAAAATGCGACAGCTCCGACAATTCACCCGGATGGAAGTTTGCTGAGTATGAGATGAAGGGCGTTCCGGTCCGCATTGAGCTCGGCCCGCGCGACCTTGAAGCAGGTCAGTGCGTTCTTGTTTCACGAGTTACACGTGAGAAAAAGGTTGTTGCGCTTGAAAATGTAGTCGCAGAAGTAGAGGCAGCACTCAATGAAGTTCATACAGCGCTTTATGAAAAGGCACTCAAAAACCGCGAGGAGCACACATATACGGCAACAACATTTGAAGAGATGTGCGAGCTCGGAAAGCGTGGCGCCGGCTTTGTAAAGACAATGTGGTGCGGCGACCTCGAGTGTGAGCTTAAGGTAAAGGAAGAGGCAGGAATGACCTCACGCTGCATTCCTTTCGATCAGGAGAACATCTCCGACGTTTGCCCCATCTGCGGAAAGCCCGCGAAAAAGATGATTTACTGGGGCGTTGCATACTAAAATATAAGGGGAAAATCCTATGTCAACTTTAAGAAACAGACTTACTGATATAGTCCGAAAAGCGTTTGAGGCTGCGGGGTATGATGCGTCGCTTGGAACGGTTACATTCTCAGACCGTCCCGATCTTGCACAGTTCCAGTGCAACGGTGCGCTCGGTGGTGCAAAGCTTCACAGAAAGGCACCGATGATGATTGCAAACGATGTGCTCTCGCACCTTTCGGAAAATCCGATTTTCAAAAGCGTCACGGTTGCTCCTCCCGGATTTATAAATATCATTCTTTCTGACGAATTTATTGCAGAGGAAGGCTTGCGTATGGCAGACAGCGACCGTCTTGCACTTCCTGTTATGGAAAGTCGTAAGATTGTCATTGACTACGGTGGCCCGAACGTCGCGAAGCCGCTTCACGTAGGTCACCTTCGCACAGCTATCATCGGTGAGAGCTTAAAACGCCTTGCGCGTTTTCTCGGTCATGACGTAATCGGCGATATCCACCTTGGCGACTGGGGACTTCAGATGGGCCTCATCATCTCAGAGCTTGAGCGCGAGCAGCCCGACCTTCCGTATTTCGATGCGGAGTTTGAGGGTGAGTACCCGACGGATGCCCCTGTAACACTTTCGGACTTAAGCCGTCTTTATCCTACCGCAAGTCTCCGCTCAAAGGAGGATGAGGAGTTCCGCGCCCGCGCAATGCGGGCGACATTTGACCTTCAGAACGGCAGACGCGGCTATGTCGAGCTCTGGAAGAAGTTTTTAGGTCTTTCGGTAACTGACTTAAAGCGCAGCTATGCGCGTCTCGGTGTCGATTTTGACGTATGGCTCGGAGAGAGCGATTCTGCAAAATACGTTGACGGACTTCTTTCGCTTCTTGATGAAAAGAAGCTTACATATTTGAGTGACGGTGCACTTATTGCAGACGTTGCACTTCCGACGGACGAAGAGCCCGTGCCGCCGATAATCATAAGCAAGAGCGACGGTTCACAGCTCTATGCCACAACCGACCTTGCAACAATTATCCAGAGAAAGAGCGACTTTGACCCCGACGAGATATGGTATGTTGTCGATATTCGTCAGGCAATGCACTTCAAGCAGGTGTTCCGCCTTGCAAAGAAAGCAGGCCTTGTCGGTGAGGACTGTGAGCTCTATCACATAGGCTTCGGTACGATGAACGGCCGTGACGGTAAGCCGTATAAGACACGTGAGGGCGGGGTTATGAGCCTTTCCGTGCTCATTGATACCGCAAAGGCAGCGGCTTTGGAAAAGCTCGATGCATCAGAGACCGCAAAGAACCTTTCAGATGCAGAAAAGGATGCGATTTCCGAGACCGTAGGTATCGCAGCGCTCAAATTCGGCGACCTTATAAACCACCGCACGCGTGACTATATATTCGACCTTGACCGTTTCCTCTCAACAGAGGGAAAGACGGGCCCGTATCTCCAGTACACCGTTGTGCGTATCTCCTCACTTCTCGCAAAGGCGAAGGCTGAGGGCAGGCAGACAGGCAAGATTATTGCACCCAAGGGCGATACCGAGCGCGAGCTTTTGATAAAGCTCTTCTCCGTTGGAGACGTGCTCATCCGCGCATTTGAGGACAAAGCGCCGAACGCAATCTGCGAGGTTATGTTTGATATAGCAGGACTCTTTAACAGATTTTATTTTGAAAATAAAATTTTATCAAATGAAAATGAGGCGCAGCGCGCATCCTGGCTTTCAATAGTTGAGCTTTGCCGCCGCACTCTCGTAACACTTCTCGACATTCTTGCGACGGATGTACCTCCGATAATGTAGAGGTGACCTTGCTTGGAAACGCTTAACAAAGAAAAGCTGATGTTTTCAAACCACGCTATAATGACATTTATTTTCCCGATAATTTTAGAGAATATTATGTCGATTGCCGCAGGACTTATAGATTCCGTAATGGTATCGGGCTGCGGAGAAGCTGCGGTCAGCGGGATTTCTCTTTCAAATTCAATTATAGCCATTTTTTGTCTGATTTTTCCTATGTTTATTTCGGGCGGAATAACGGTGATGTCCCAATATATAGGAAGGCGCGATTTTCAAAACGCAAAAAAGAGCGCATATCATATTTTCTTTTGCTCCGTAGGAATTTCGGCTTTAATTGCAGCAGTAATTATTGGATTTATTCCCGAAATGCTGAATTTGGTATACGGAAAGCTCGACACGGAGCTTTTTGAAAACGCGAGGAAGTACTTCTTCTTCAGGGTGCTGGGACTGCCTTTTATGTCCGGAGCATCGTCGACCGCGGCAATTCTCAGAACACAAAACAAGAGCGGGCAGGCTTCATTTTTGTATATTTTTTCAAGCATTATAAATGTTTTGGGAAATGCATTTTTGATTTATGGCTTAAAGCTTGGCGTTGCCGGTGCGGCAATAGCTACAGGCTTCAGCTTCTTTGCGTGGATGGTTTTGGGCATCATATTCCTGAAAAACAAGAACCTTGAAATTCGCCTTGATTCGTTCTTGAAATTCCGTCCGGATTTCGACATAATAAAAAGGATTTTGAGAATAGGTTTCCCCGGCGCTGTTGAGGGTGTTTTAATGCAGAGCGGAGGACTTCTCTTCTCACGGATAATGGCAGGCTTTGGAACGATTGCGGTTGCGGCGTATTCAACGGCAAATTCCGTTGCAAACGTCGGGTGGAATGTTCTGTATTCCTTTACCATGGCGCTCACATATATCGTGGGTCAGTGCATGGGAGCAGGTGAAGTACATCAGGCAAAATATTACACGAAAAAGCTTGCGAATTTTTCATATCTTATCGCCATTGTGATGTTTGGTATTATCTTTATATTAAGAACTCCGCTTGCGGGTATGTTTGACTTTGGCGAAGACACAAAGAAGCTCTGCGCAGATATGATAGCTGCAGCGGCAATGGCAACGGTATTTTCAGTACATCCGTGGGCGTATGCACCGCTTTCTTCCTTCCGTGCTTCCGGAGATGTAAGGTATCCCGTTGTTATCGGAGTACTTGCGATGTTTATTTTCCAGGTCGGCTTTACATACGTGCTTGGCGTAAGGCTCGGCTTTGGTCCTATGAGTGTATGGATAGGAATGTGGGCGTCAATGGCGTTTCGCACCGTATGTAATGTCATTCGATTTAAGAGCGGAGTTTGGCTCACAAAAAAAGTTATTTAGAAAAATTTAACAGTAAAAAATGCGATGTGCCGAGTTTCGGTGCATCGCATTTTTTTACAAGGAAACAGGCACTTTTATTTCCGAAGAAGGCAAAATATCCGAAAAAAATATGAGCATATTAAAAAAGAAAGGAGGAGTATATGAAAAAAATTAAAAATTTCAAACAAATTTTTGTCGTAGTTTTGATGATTCTTTCATTGATTATTACGGCAAGCGCCGCGGACAGCCTTGTCCCTCTCGGTCACACGGCAGGGATAAAGCTCTCATCACGCGGCGCAATGGTGGTTTCTCTTGCAACTTCCGATGCAGACAACCCTTGTCGGATTTCGGGAATTGAGCCCGGTGACATTATAAGGAGCGTTGACGGAAAAGAGATTTCGGGAAACGGTGACCTTCGCGAAGCGGTGAGAGGGTGTAACGGAAAAACTCTCCAAATTGAGTATATGAGAGGCGGAGAACTGAAAAATTGCGAGGTAACTCCCCAAAAGGATGATAGCGGAGAGTATAGCATAGGAGCATTTATCCGCGACAGCATCGCAGGTATAGGAACGCTCACCTATTACGACCCCGAAACGAAAACTTACGGCGCACTTGGTCACGGCGTGTGTGACGGAGAGACAAACGCAATAATTCCGATTGACCACGGCTCACTTATGAAGTCAAGCGTCAGAGATGTAAAGATAGGTAAGTCGGGATTTCCCGGTGAGCTTTCGGGAGACTATGAAATACAATCGGATTTTGCAACGATAGAGAAAAACACAGAATCGGGGATATTCGGTAAGGTGCAGGATGAAAAAACACTTGATACGAAAAAGAGCGCATACCCGATAGCGAAAAGTGATGAAATAAAGAGAGGAAGCGCGACAATTCTCTCAAATGTCGAGGGCGATGAGGTCAAGGAATACGAAATTGAAATAACTGCGATTTCAAAAAATGACGAAAAGACAAAAAATATGGTAATTCGTGTAGTTGACCCGGAGCTTCTCTCCAAAACTGGCGGAATAGTACGCGGAATGAGTGGCTCTCCGATAATTCAGGACGGAAAAATCGTTGGCGCGGTAACGCACGTTTTAGTCAACGACCCAACCAAAGGTTACGCAATTTTTATAGAAAATATGCTCAACGCCGCAGCATAAAAACAAAACCGGGAGAAGATGCTTCTCTCGGTTTTTTATTGTTAAAAATTTGGCAAAAAGTTGGCAACACAAAAAATAAAATCTGTTTTATAATACACATCAATCACGTGATAATGATTATTTGAGAAGGAGGTGAAAGTATGAGATATAGCACTAAATGGAAAATGTGGAAAGCAACACTCGATATTAAAACCTGCTTGAGTTGTCGGAGAAACAATGGTAGAATATACGAAATAGGTGAAATAGCATATCCCTACCCGCCGCTTCATCCCGGTTGCCGTTGTGTAATTGAAAGAATGTTATCTCTTGTTGCAGGGACTGCGACAAGAGACGCAGAAAATGGTGCAGATTGGTTTTTGAAAGTTTATGGAAAGTTGCCGAGTTATTACATAACACCAGAACAAGCCGAGAAAAAAGGATGGAACCCGAAATTGGGGAACTTATTTCTTAAGTGTCCTGGAAAAATGATTTTCGGAGGAGTGTACGAAAACAGAAACTTGCATTTGCCAACGATACCAAATAGAGTGTGGTATGAAGCAGATATCAATTACACAAAAGGTTTTAGAGGGACACAAAGAATCGTGTTTTCAAATGATGGCTTGATCTTTGTTACATATGACCATTACCAAACATTTATCGAAATAGAATAAGGAGGCATAAAATGAATTACGAAGAGAAACAGGAAAAAAATGTTTTCAAAGTAATAAACGAAAACCCCATTATATTGGATTTTTCAGGATGCAAATTTTTGGGAGAAATACATTGGATATTAAAGGATAAATTCGGTTTGCCCGAAAACTACGGGGAAAACTGGGATGCATTATGGGATTGCCTTAGATACTTGTGGATGGATGGAGAGAGCGTCAAGGTAAACATATATGGTTTTTTGTCTCTCCCTGAGGATTTGAGAGAATATTGCGAGGCAATGATCGAGGTTTTCCGCGATGTAAACCGTGACACCCCAAATGTAACCTTTGAACTTGTTTCTTGAGCAAATAGGCAGGGGATTTCCCCTGCCTGTTCTTTGTATTGACATTTATTTTTTTCTGTATTATCATTTGTTTATGATGTAAAAGAATTGGAGATTTATTTATGAAATTCAAAATGGTTCACGAAAACTACAATGTTTCAGATCTTGCAAAATCCATCGCTTTTTATAAAAAAGCTCTCGGGCTTCATGAGGCGCGCCGAATCAACGGCGACGGCTTCATCATCGTTTTTATGGAAAACGATGAAAGCTCGTTCCAGCTCGAGCTTACATGGCTTGAGGGACATCCGCAGGCGTATAATCTCGGCGAGTGCGAATTTCACCTCGCTTTCAAGGTCGATGACTATGAGGGGGCACATAAGCTCCACGAAGAAATGGGCTGCATCTGCTATGAAAATACAGCTATGGGGATTTATTTCATCACAGATCCGGACGGATACTGGCTCGAAATCATCCCGACAAGAGAGTAAAACACTGCACAAAGGAAGTGTCATATATGAAAATCGGTCTTTTTACAGATTCGCATTATTGTGATAAGGAGACAACCTGCTCGGGAACAAGATTTCCGCGCCAATCTTTCGAAAAAATAAAAAACGCAATGGAGAATTTTCGCGATTGTGACCTTGTGATCTCTTTGGGTGACCTTGTTGACGACTGTGACGATACAGAAAAAAACATCAAAAAGATAAAAGAAATTACAGAGCTTATCCGCTCATACGGAATCCCGTTTATAAGCCTTATGGGAAACCACGACTACCAGAATTTTACACGAGAGGAGTTTGATACATACACGGGTGGCGCATATCCTCCGTTTTCGATGTCCTTTGGAGAAAACACGCTTGTTTTCCTCGATGCAAATTTTTATGCCGACGGGACTGTTTATTCGCGTGGAAATGTGGATTGGAAGGACGCAAACCTGCTCGAAGATCAGCGGATAGCTCTTACAAAGCTCCTTGACGAGACGGTCGGGAATGTGTATATCTTCCTGCACCAGAATCTCGACCCTGAGGTTCAGGAATGGCACATTATAAAAAATGCCTCGGAGATACGAGAGCTTATCGAAAACTCCGGAAAAGTGAAAAGAGTAGTTCAGGGGCATTACCACGAAGGGCACGACATAGTCCTTGGCGGTGTGGAGTATCACACTCTCCGTGCAATGTGCGAAGTGGAAGAAGATTATTACAAGATTATGGAAATATAAGGTGAACGCTATGGAAACTGCTTTGAAAACGAGCCCCGTGGTCTTTGCGGTGGGGGACACATATCAGATAACGGTATGTGTAAAAAGTGAAGCTCTGGTACAGATTAAAATAGGTAACAAAAGCTATGCAAGCGAGATAAGTGGCGTTATGCGCTCATCCTCAAAATATCACAAGATTACCGTTCCGTCAACCGAGCTTGAAAATGCGGGAGAGTATACCGTTTGTTGCCGTAATGTGGTGGAAAGAAAACCGTATTTTACGGAAACAGCCGAAGCAGAGGAGAAAAGCTATAAGTTTTCTCCCGTTAAAAAGGGCGGAAGAAAGACGGCATACCACATCTCCGATGTTCACGGGCTTTTTGAAGAGGCAAAGGCGGCTGTTTCGCTCTTTGAGGAAAAATACGGCAGAATTGATTTTCTCATATCAAACGGAGACCTTGCCGAACATAGCGGTGAGGCGGAAAACCTCGATATGATATATGAGCTTCTTGCGGAGATTACGGGAGGAAGAATCCCTGTAGTGTACGCAAGAGGAAACCACGACACAAGAGGGAGCTTTGCGGAAAAGACGACGGAGATTTTTCCGTCTTCTTGCGGAGACACATATTTTTCGTTCACGCTCGGAGACATATGGGGGCTTGTGCTTGACTGCGGAGAGGACAAAGAGGACAGCTTTGACGAGTACGGAAACACAGCGTGCTTCAAGGCGTTCCGTGAGCGGGAGACAAGGTTTATTGAAAGCATAACCTCTGATAAGGACGGGTATATGAAAGAAGATATAAAGCATAGAATTATCGTTTCTCATATTCCGTTTACGCGACACTTCAAGCCACCGTTTGATATAGAAGAGGAGCGGTATGCTTACTGGGCAAAGCTTCTCGGGGAAGAAATCTCTCCCGACATAATGCTTTGTGGACATAAGCACAAATATTCCTTTGATGAGGTGGGAGGAGAAAACGATGCACTCGGTCAGCCCTGCACCGTTGTTTTAGCATCCGAGATGGACAGAAAAACACGTTACTTCGGCGGCAGCGGAATTATATTCGACGATGACGGTATAGAGGTCATTTTCAATGACAAGGAAAAAATCATAGCCTCGAACAAGGTAGAAAAAAGCAGCTTATAAGAAACAGGCTAAAGGGTGTCGCTTCATAGCGACACCCTTTATAGTTTCTTTTGATATTTGTAGGGAGTTACGCCGAATCGCTTCTTGAATACGGAGATAAAGTGCGAGCAGTCGGTATATCCGCAAGCGGTGCATATTTCCATAAGCGGTAATTTCTCCGCAAGCAAAGTTTTTGCAAGAGACATACGCTTTGCCTCTATGTATTTTGCGGGAGAGATGCCCAGAAAATCCTTGAAAAGGCGGTAGAGCGTAGAACGGCTCGTATATACTCTTGCTGCCAGGTCCTCGCATATACAGTTTTCGGAAAGGTGTGAATTTATATATTCGATAGCTGCGGTGAGAAGGGGCGGCATTTTAGCGGACGGTGCCTTTCTTTCAAAACCCTTTGTTATCATGGAAAGCAGGGAATAAAGTGCGAGCGTAGGTTCAAGATTGTTCTGAGTACCTTTTTCATAAGCCAGGTAAAGTGTCGTAAAAAACTTTTTCATCTGTTCCTTCTCAGGCTCGTCAAGACAAATCCGGCAGTCTTCACCCTTTTCTCTTTTCGTGAAGACATCCCAGAGATCTCCGCAGTTGCCGTTTGCGACAAGCCACAGGCAAAAATGCTCGTGAACGCAGTCCTTATTATATATGCAATGATGAATTTCGTTTGGGCGTGTGATGATTACATCTCCTGCGTTTATGGGGTAGAGAGTGTTTTCAACCAAGAAAGATACGTCTCCCGAGACATTGAAATACACCTCATAGCAATTATGCAAATGGGCATCGTCAATATGCGTTTTTCCCAATATATACTGCTTGTTTTTATGGGAAACATTTATGCCGATTGAAAAAGATTCAATCACACTTTTTGTTGGGGGGAATACATCCATAACAAACACCTGACACAAATTTTGTATTTTATGACATAAAGAAGCGTATAATAGAAAATTTATTTGTGCTATTATACCATTGTAAAAGTACTTTGTAAAGAGGGATAAAAATGCCAAGAAACTATACTAACAAAAGTGCGCAATTATGGTATAAATGCGTAAAAGAGAATATGGAAAGATTTCCGTTTTCATTCATATACGGAGGAATTAAGTACGAAGGCTTCGGCTCTGAAGACTTTAAGGAGAAGAGCCGTCGAGTGTGTGAAGAGGGCGGACGGGAGACTGTATATATTCAGTTTGACCTTAAAGGTGAGCTCACTGTAAGCTTAAAGCTTTCTCATTACTATAGCCACGGTGTTACTGAGTGGACGGTGGAGTTTGCAAACGATACGGATTCGGATACAAAAGTAATCAGTGAGCCGAAGACGGAGATGGTATTAAAAGGTGAAAACCCCATTCTCAGAGGTTCGCTCGGCGACCACGACAACAAGTATGCCGCATATTTCCGCGATTTGTCAAAGGAAGAAGAGGGCGTAAGCTTTGTATCTGATACGGGACGTGCAACACATATAAACTTCCCGTATTTCAATTTGGAATACGGCGACGGCGGTGCGATGCTTGCTATTGGCTGGGCGGGAACCTGGAGAGCGGACTTTGTCACAAACGGTGATGAGACGAGATATACGGCAAGCTCTGTAATAAACCTTTCTTCTTACCTGAAACCGGGTGAGAGGATAAGAACGGCACTTTTCGTATATGCACCGTATACCGTGCGTGATGAACACTACGCCACAAACTTCTGGAGAAGCTGGTTTATGGAGCACAACATACCCAAGGCAGATGCCGAGGGAAACCCCATACCGCCGTTTTCTACGGCAAACCTTGCCTTCGATGCGCCTCCGCCGTACTCTGACGGAAGCATAAACGAGAACTACAAGACCTGGCGCCCGACTCTTGAAAAGATGATTGAAGAGGATATCAAGGTGGACTACCGCTGGCTTGATGCCGGCTGGTACATTTCTCCCGACCTTGAAAGCGCAACACCGTGGGCAGACGACCATGACTGGTGGTATACTGTCGGTGCGTGGGAGCTTGATGAGAAAAAGTGGCCGGGGAAAACTCTTCTTGAATCCACCGAGTTTGCACGCGAGCATGGAATGAAGACTCTTATGTGGTTTGAGCCGGAGAGAATAACTCATCTTCAGGATATGGAAAAGAATTTCGGCTATAATCCGGAATGGGCCATTGTTACATACGATACAAAGCGCCAGAGAGTTTCAATCTCAAACAACTTCGGAGATCCCGACTGCTACAGATGGACCGTTGACCGAATTTGCAAGATTTTGCGTGAAAACAAGATAGAATTGTACCGCGAGGATAACAATACCGACCCGCAAAGTGCCTGGAAAATCAAGGACACCTACGAGGGCAAGAACCGACGCGGTATTACGGAATGTAAGTTTATCGATGCTCACTACAGAATGTGGGATGAGATTCGCGATTGCACAAAGAGCTATGGCGGATGTGCGTTTGTAGACTCGTGTGCTGCCGGTGGCGGCAGAAATGACCTTGAGTCCATGCGTCGCGGTCTTCCGCTTCTCCGAAGCGATGCGGACGGCATCTCCTCATGCCTCAGGCTTTCGATGACAACAAGCTTCAATAAGTGGATACCGTTCTGCGGTGCAAGTATCCGTGAAGAAAATCCGGAGCTTGGCATAACAAGCAACTATACCGACAAATATACCTGGAGATGCTCATATCTCCCGGCACTAAGGCTAAAAACACGGTTTTCACTTGAACCTCAGCCGGACTTTGATATGCTCCGATACGGTATGAAGAGGTGGAGGGAAATATCCTCATATCTCCTCAAAGAGTTTTATGTCCTTACCCCATGGCATAGCCATGTGGATAAGACCGGCTTTACCTCATTTGCATACTATGACCCTGATACAAAGAAAGGCGTTCTCTTCGCGTTCCGTCGTGAGGAGTGTGAAAACGACACGCTTTCTCTTGAGCTTCCGTTCATGAAGGACGGAGTAAGCTGCACGTTTACCGACGAGGATGACGGAAACGTATTTACCTGTACGGAGCCCGCGCTTTCGATTACATTTGACGGCCCCAGAACATCAAAAGAATTTTTCTTTGAGGTGAAGTAATATGATGGATTATTTATTGATACTGTTGTCTGACCTATCTACAACGGTAGGATTTTTGGCACAAAAGGAGTATCAGAAAAGACGCGGGTCATCAATGGCGGAGAGTCTTAAATACTCTATGCTTCTCGGTGCGATTTCCGCAGTACTGTTTTTGGTAGTATCGGGCTTTACCGTTGAATGCTCAGTGTATTCACTTGTTATGGCTTTTCTAAAGACGGTTTTTGCAACCGCGTATCTTCTGATAAGCTTTGCCATACTGAAAAAAGGAACACTTGCTTTATATACGGTGTTTCTTATGTCTGGCGGAATGATTCTTCCGTACATCTATGGAATTGCCTTTTTGGGTGAAGAACTGACTGTCCCCAGAACTATAGGAATTGTTGTAATAACTGCCGCTCTCGTTATAATGAATGCACAAAAGGGCAAAAAGCAGAGCCGTGAGATATTTTTGTGTATCGCGGTATTTGTGCTCAACGGACTTGTAAGTATAACCTCAAAGATACATCAGATAGATGCAAGAGCGATAAACACGAACGATTTTATTTTCTGGTCTTCGCTCATAAGAGCGCTCATCTGCCTGCCGCTGTTTTTGGTTTTCAGGAATAAAAGCGAAAGTGTTTCTGCAGAGAATAAAAAACCGGTTTTGCTTATCGTAACGATTGCTTCGGTAATGACGACTCTCGGATTCCTGTTCCAGCTCTATGGCGCAATAAATATTCCTGCAGGCGTCCTGTTCCCCCTGATTACGGGAGGAAATGTAATCTTGTCGGCTCTTGCGGGAAGAGTGTTCTTCAAGGAAAAGCTCTCAAAACGGCAGATAATCGCAATTGGCGTTTGTGCTGTAGGCACGTGCATGTTTCTGTAAGATATTTTTGTTGATATTTAAGGAAAGCTATATTATAATTAAACTGTACATAAGTATCAATTTGTCTCGTAAAGGGGAAAGTGAAAATGCCAAGAAACTATTCAAACAAAAAAGCAGACGAATGGTATAAAAGCCTGAAAGCTGATTATTCGAAATTTCCGATTTCATTTATTTATGACGGAACAAAGTACGAGGGATTCGGTGAAGGCTTCGTAAAAAAGAGTGAAGAAACTGTAACCGAAGGGGACAAGGAAACAGTAAACGTATCCTTTGAGCTTCTCAGTGAGCTTATGGTACACGTAAAACTCACACATTACTATAGCCACGGAGTAACAGAGTGGACCTTCAGCTTCGAAAATAAGGGAAACGCTGATACAAAGCTTCTTTCCGAGGTAAAGACAACCGTAACCTTTGACGGTGCAAAACCGATTCTCAAAGGCTCACTCGGTGACCACGAGAACAAGTATAAAGTATACGAGCGCGACCTTTGTGAGGAAAAGGAAATCAAGTTCGTTTCAGACTCTGGTCGTGCAACACACATCAACTTCCCGTACTTCAACCTCGAGATAGGCGACGGCGGCGTTATGCTTGCTATTGGTTGGGCAGGTACATGGACTGCAGAGTTTGTCGCAGAGGGTGATAAGACCACTTACACCGCAGGCGCTGTAAACAACCTCAGATCAGTGCTCCGCCCGGGCGAAAAGATACGTACGGCACTTTTTGTAGTCGCACCGTATACAGTACGCGACGAGCATTATGCAACAAACTTCTGGAGAAGCTGGTTTATGGAACACAACCTTCCCAAAGCTGATGCCGAGGGAAATTCCATGCAGCCGTTCTCTACCTGTAACCTTTGCTTTGATGCACCGGGACCGTATTCTGACGGAAGTATTAATGAGACTTATGAAACTTGGCGTCCGTCTCTTGAAAAGATGATAGAGGAGGATTGTAAGGTAGACTTCCGCTGGCTTGATGCCGGCTGGTATCAGGCACCGGACCTTGGAAGTGCAATTCCGTGGGCAGACGACCACGACTGGTGGTATACCGTCGGAGCATGGGAGCTTGACCCAAAAAAGTGGCCGGGCAAAACACTCCTTGAGTCAACAGACTTTGCACGTGCAAACGGCATGAAGACACTTATGTGGTTTGAGCCGGAGCGCATTACCTATCACCACGAACTTGCAAAGAACTTCGGATATAATAAAGACTGGGCGATTATTACATACGATACCAAGCGCCAGAGAGTTTCAATCTCAAACAACTTCGGTGACCCCGAATGCTACAAGTGGACACTTGAGCGCGTTTGCAAGGTGCTCCGCGAGAACAAGATTGAAATGTACCGCGAGGACAACAACACAGACCCGGGCTCTGCATGGAAAATCCTTGACGAGCACGAGGGCAAGAACCGCCGCGGTATTACAGAGTGCAAGTTTATAGATGCACACTACAGAATGTGGGATGACATTATTAAGTGTACCCTCAGCTACGGTGGTTGCGGATTTGTAGACTCTTGTGCATCGGGTGGAGGAAGAAACGACCTTGAGTCAATGCGCCGTGGTGTTCCGATACTTCGAAGTGATGCGGACAGAACTTCTACTGCTCTCAGACTTTCAATGACAACAAGCTTTAACAAGTGGGTACCGTTCAACGGTGCAAGCACGAAGGAAGAGGTATATAACCTCGGACTTTCCGGCACGACGGACGAATATAGCTGGAGATGCTCATATCTTCCTATCCTCAATGTTGAAGCACGTTTTGTCAAGGAACCGAAGTTCGATTTGGATATGGTAAGATACGGTCTCCGCACATGGAAGGAAGTAGTCCCCTACCTTCTCAAAGAGTTCTACGTTCTCACCCCGTGGCACGACCACGAGGACAAGAGCGGCTTTACTTCATTTGCATACTACGACCCGGATACAAAGAAGGGCGTTCTCTTCGCATTCCGCCAGGAAGACTGCGAGTCAGACAAACTCGAGATCGTGCTTCCGTTTATGAAGGACGGAAAGCTTTGTGAGCTTACAGACGAAAACACAGGTGCAACCATCACCTGCACCGAGCCCGAGCTTTCGCTTACATTCGATAAACCCAGAATGTCAAAGGAGTTCTTCTTTGAGGTAAAGTAGGCAGATATACCCTATTCGATTATTCTTATAAGTATAAGACCCCGTGGAAGTTTTTTCTTCCACGGGGTTTTTATTGACAATTTACGGACAATCCTTTATAATTTAGATACAATATTTGCATTATGCACTTTTGATGGGAGTGCTTTTAGGAGGAGAAAGTTATGAAAAAGTTTTCAAGAATTACTGCTCTTGTTCTCGTTGTAGCAATGTCACTTGCAATGGTTTCTTTTGCTGCATTTACCGATGAGAGCGCAATCAAGCCCGAGTACAAGCTTGCCGTTGACAGACTTGTTCAGCTCAAGATAGTTTCAGGATATCCCGACGGCTCATTTAAGCCGCAGAAGAACATCACCCGTGCGGAGTTCTCAAAAATGGCTTATGTTTTTGACTTTGGCGCAGACCTCGAGTCTGAAATTCATGCAGCCAAGGAAAGCTCATTTAAGGACGTTGAGGGCAACGGTAGTGTAGCATGGGCAAAGGGCTACATAAACTACTGCTTTGATAAAGGCTTTGTAAGCGGCGTTGGTGATAACAAGTTTGCACCTGCCGGAAACATCACTGTTGGTGCTGTTGTAAAGATGCTTCTTTGCATCATTGGTTACGATGCTGAAGAAGAGGGTCTTGTTGGAAACGAGTGGCTTAAGAATGTAAAGAGACTTGGCGACCAGACAGGTATCCTTGAAAACATCAGTGCTGACCTTAACAGCCTTGCAACACGCGAGCTCGTTTGCCAGCTCATGTCACAGACACTTTTTGCAAACACAGAAGTTCCTGCAAAGACGAAGTAAAATTTGAAACAAAAAAGCGAGGTGAATTTCACCTCGCTTTTTGTTTTTTACTTAATTGGCGTTAAGGAATACACAATATTGTGTAAATATTCCAAGTTGTTGTTAGTATATGAAGGCATCGCAGACACCAATACCCAGGCAACGATCTCTGCATCGGGGAAGTCAAGCAAATATGACATATAATAATTTTTGATGCCGTCGGCCTCTGCAGAATATGTAATTCGTGAAATAGTCTTTTCCGGATCGGTGCGCGTTATTAAATCTTCAATGAGTTTAACATTTTCTCTTTTGCTGAAAAGATCTTCGTTTTGCAGATTATGGATATCCTGAGGTGTTATGTCTTGAGAAAGATCAACGTATGCATATGCCATAATGCTTATATAACAGTTGTTGTTTGTGATTTGAAGGTCGAAGTCTCCGCCGGTGTCTTCACGGAAAGTACTGTCAGCGGTAATCTGTAAATTATAATCGTCGATTGTAAAATGTTTTTCTTTCTGGGTAACAAGCGAAGTTATGTCATTTAAGACAGAAAAACCGGATGAGTAAAGCGAAGTTATATCGTCTAAGAACGAACAACCGGATACAGAAAACAGCATACAGACTATAAGGCAAGAAATAAAGAATTTTTTCATATTTTCCATCTCCCAAGTACATATTGGAATAATTATAAGATATTTCGGCACGGATTTCAAGAATAACCACGTTTTTCCTTACATAAAAATCCCTTGAATGTAAACAATAGTTTTGTAATATCAAAACAAAAGGGGATTTATATTATATGAAAGCCACGGGAATTGTAAGAAGAATAGACGACCTTGGTCGTGTCGTCATACCAAAGGAAATCCGCAGAACAATGCGCATCCGTGAGGGAGACCCGCTTGAGATATACACCGACCGCGACGGCGAAGTAATTTTCAAAAAATATTCGCCGATGGGAGAACTTGCATCGTTTGCCGGACACATCTGCGAAACACTCTCAAAAACTACGGGTGCAAGTGCGATTATCTGTGATCGCGACATGGTGATTTCGGCATCGGGAGCCGCAAAGCGCGACCTTGCCGACAAGCGCATTTCAGAGCCGCTTGAGCATATTATCGAATCGCGGCAGATTTATCAGCACAAGAGCGGGGAAACACCCGTTGAGGTAACAGACGCAAAAACCGGGCAATATCTCTCTGTTGCCGCACCCATCATTTCGGAGGGTGATGTTTCGGGGTGCGTCGCATTCGTTTTTGACGGCGAGGACGGAGACCTTGGAGAGACGGGGTACAAGCTCGTCCAGACCGTAGCAGGCTTTCTCGGAAAACAGATGGAGTCATAAAATAAAGCACCGCAGAAGCGGTGCTTTATTTTTTTGGTGGTTAGTGCTTGAGAGAAAAAGAAAGACAGTCTGTGCACTGGTCCTGCGTCGGATTCTTTTCGTGAGTACCCACTTTAATTTCTGAAAGCGCGCAATAGTCAACGCTCTGACAGTGGTTTTCACAGCTTGTAACGGTGCAATGAATGCTCTTGTTTGGTGTGTTCTGCATTTTTCATACCTCCTTTTAGTGTTCGGATATATTTTGCCCGAAAACACGATTAAATATTCAGCAAAACGCTTTTTCGCTTGACAATATTTGCAATTTTTTTTAATATATAAATATATGAAAAGAATGTTTTGCAAAGGAATGAGAGCTTTTTGAGAAACAATAAAGCCTTGCGTTTTATAGCGCAGACATCAAAAAAAGAATTTTTGCGCCTGTTCTTTCTTTCTGTATTCCATACGGTAAATTCCTTCCTCGCGGTATATTTTGCACTCGTAATGCGAAATATAATCAACTTTGCAGTTTCAGGAGAAAGAGAGGCGGCATACCGCTCCGCAATAGTTCTTGTTGCGGTTGTTATAGTCCAGATAGTTTTATTTATACTTGTGCATATTCTTTCGGCCATGCTTCGCGGGAAGCTTGAGATAGCATTTCGGAGAAGCATTTTCCAAAAGATATTCAAAAAAGATTATTCCGCAGTTTCAAAATTCCACAGCGGAGACATTCAGACGCGACTTTGGAGTGACGCAACAACCGTGAGTGAGAATGTCGCAACGCTTATCCCGAACATCTGCGGAATCTTTGCAAGAGTTATCGGCGCACTTGTTGCCGTATTCATGGTTGATTCGACCTTTGCTCTTGTCATACTTGTCGGCGGACTTGTCGTCTTTATCTTTGCGCGTGCTTTCCGTGGCATCATGAAAAAGACACACAGGGATGTTCAGGAAAAGGATGCCGCCCTCCGTGCACTTCATCAGGAGTCGGTTGAAAACATCCTTGTTGTCAAGGCGTTTGATATGCGCGAGGCAATCTCTGAAAGTGAAAAGAAGAAAGCCGAGGAGCATTATAAAAAGAAGATGGTTCGCGCGTGGTTTTCAACAGGTGCATCCTGCGGATTTTCATCTCTCCTCACACTCGGATATGTGTATGCTATATTCTGGGGTGCGTGGAAGATTATGTCGGGGGACGTGGGCTTTGGCTACGGCGACTTTGCTGCCATTATGCAGCTTATAGGTCAGATACAGGCCCCGTTTGCGACACTTTCGGGAAGTCTTTCAAAGTATTATTCGGCAATTGCGTCTGCAGAGCGAATACTTGAGGTTTGCGAGCTTCCGGAGGATCCGGAGACAGTATCGGTTGACGGTGTTTATGAGAAAACCGAAGCCATTGTACTTGATAACATTTCCTTTTCATACGGAGATACACCGGTATTTGAAGGTGCAAGCTGTGAAATTAAAAAAGGAAGCTTAACGCTTATTTCAGGTATTTCAGGTATAGGAAAGAGCACGATGATAAAGCTTATTATGGGCGTGCTCAAACCGAAGAGTGGCGAGATTTATATCAAGGCAGAAGAAAACATACCGTGCGACTCATCCCTACGTCGCCTCTTTGCATACGTTCCGCAGGGAAATCTTCTTATGAGCGGAACGGTGCGGGAGAATATGCTCCTTGCAAAGCACGACGCAACAGACGAGGAAATAATGAATGCACTTTCTCTTGCGTGCGCAGATTTTCTCGCAAATGAAAAGGGTGGACTTGATGCAGTGCTTGGTGAGCGCGGCAGCGGACTTTCCGAGGGGCAGGTGCAACGCCTTGCAATAGCGCGCGCAATCCTTTGCGGCGCACCTGTTCTCCTTCTTGACGAGGCGACAAGCGCACTTGACGAGACGACGGAGAAAACGGTTTTAGAGAACATTATGGGGCTTCCGGAAAAGACCTGTATTGCAATATCCCACAGAAGCGCGGCAAGAAATATCTGCACAAAGGAGATATATGTCCGCGACGGCAAAATTTTTGAGAGGGAAACAGAATGAAAATTTGCGGATTTCAAAAACTAACATTACTTGACTTTCCCGGACGCGTAGCGTGTACGGTTTTTACGGGCGGGTGCAACTTCCGCTGCCCGTTCTGCCATAATGCCCTTCTTGTCACAGAGCTTTCCGGGACGGAGGAAATCCCCAAAAGTGAGGTTGTGAATTATCTCAAAAAGCGTGCAGGTATTCTTGACGGTATTTGTGTTACAGGTGGAGAGCCACTCCTGCAGCCGGATATTGAGGAGTTCCTGTCGGAGCTCAAGTCACTCTCCCTTGCAGTCAAGCTTGACACAAACGGAAGCTTTCCTGAAAAGCTTCGCCGGATTGTTGAAAAAGGACTTTGTGACTATGTTGCAATGGACATAAAAAATTCAAAGGAACGATATGCCGAAACTGTCGGTATTGACGGATTTGATATTTCACCGATAGAGGAGAGTGTAGACTTTCTTCTCTCAAAAAGGGTGGACTTTGAGTTTCGTACAACTGTTGTGAGAGAACTTCACACAGAAGAAGATATTGAAAAAATCTCGCGCTGGATTTCGGGTGCACCACGATATTTCCTGCAAAATTTTGTGGACTCGGGAAAGCTTATCGGAGATAATTTATCCCCCGTATCCCCCGAAAAGCTTGAAGCTATGCGCAAAAACGCCTTAAAACACATAGATTTTGTAGAACTTCGAGGAGTCTAATACAATATATTGTGGATTTTTTTGAAAAAACCTATTGACAGAAATACTATATATATGTTAAAATGCTCTTACACACACAATATGTGGGAAGGAGCATTTTGTTATGTATCAGGTAATTAAGCGTGACGGCAAGGCCGTAAATTTCAACTTATCCAAGATAAGTAATGCTATAATGCAGGCGTTTGACGCTTGTGATAAACAGTATAATGCGGATATTATTGACTTCCTCGCACTCAAGGTTACATCTGACTTTGAGCCGAAGATTGAAAACGGTGCGGTAACGGTCGAGGCTATTCAGGACAGTGTTGAGTCTGTTCTTATAAAGGGTGGCTATGACGATGTTGCAAAGGCATACATCCTCTACCGTAAGCAGCGCGAAAAGATTCGTAACCTTGGCGCAACAATTGTTGACTACAAGGAGATCGTTGATAATTACCTCCGTATAAGCGACTGGCGTGTTAAGGAGAACTCCACCGTTACATATTCTGTCGGCGGACTTATCCTCTCAAACTCAGGTGCAATTACTGCAAACTACTGGTTATCTGAGGTCTATGACAACGAAATCGGCGATGCTCACCGCAACGCAGACCTCCACATCCATGACCTTTCAATGCTTACAGGCTACTGTGCGGGCTGGTCACTCAAGCAGCTCATTCAGGAAGGCCTCGGCGGCGTTACGGGCAAGATTACCTCAGCACCTGCAAAGCACCTTGCAACTCTCTGCAACCAGATGGTAAACTTCCTCGGTATCATGCAGAACGAGTGGGCGGGAGCACAGGCATTCTCCTCTTTTGACACATACCTTGCACCTTTTGTCAAGGCGGACAACCTCTCCTACGACCAGGTCAAGAAGTGCATTGAGTCCTTCATCTACGGCGTCAACACTCCGTCGCGTTGGGGCACACAGGCACCGTTTAGCAATATCACGCTTGACTGGACAGTTCCGAACGACCTTGCAGAACTCAACTGCATCATCGGTGGTCGTGAAATGGACTTCAAGTATAAGGACTGCCAGAAGGAAATGGATATGGTCAACCGCGCATTCATCGAGATTATGATAGAGGGTGACGCAAACGGCCGCGGATTCCAGTATCCTATCCCGACATATTCCATTACAAGCGACTTTGACTGGTCAGAGACAGAGAATAACAAGCTCCTCTTCGAGATGACCTCAAAATACGGCACACCGTACTTCTCAAACTACATCAACTCCGATATGGAGCCGTCAGATGTCCGCAGTATGTGCTGCAGACTTCGTCTTGACCTCCGTGAGCTCCGCAAGAAGTCAGGCGGATTTTTCGGAAGCGGTGAGAGCACAGGTTCTGTCGGCGTTGTAACAATCAACATGCCGAGAATTGCATACCTTGCAAAGGACGAGAAGGATTTCTACGAGCGTCTTGATAAGCTCATGGACATCGCAGCACGTTCACTCAAGGTAAAGAGAACAGTTATCACAAAGCTTTTGGAAGCAGGACTTTATCCGTACACAAAGCGTTACCTCGGAACATTTGACAACCACTTCTCAACTATCGGTCTTGTTGGTATGAACGAAGTTGGACTTAATGCAAAGTGGCTCGGTAAGGACCTTACCGATACAAAGACTCAGGAGTTCACAAAGGATGTTCTCAACCATATGCGCGAGCGCCTTTCTGACTACCAGGTCAAGTACGGTGACCTCTACAACCTCGAAGCAACACCTGCAGAATCAACTGCATTCCGTCTTGCAAAGCACGACGTAAAGAGATACCCCGATATTATCACTGCGGCAAAGAGCGCGGATGAAACACCGTATTACACAAACAGCTCACATCTCCCCGTAGGATATACTGAGGATATCTTCACGGCACTTGAGATTCAGGACGAGCTTCAGACTCTCTACACATCAGGCACAGTATTCCACGCCTTCCTCGGCGAGAAGCTTCCTGACTGGAAGGCTGCTGCAAATCTTGTCCGCAAGATTGCTGAAAACCACAAGCTCCCGTACTACACACTCTCACCGACATACTCTGTATGCAAGAAGCATGGATATCTTGTAGGCGAACAGTTTACCTGCCCTGAGTGTGGCGAGCCGACAGAGGTTTACAGCCGTATCACAGGTTACTACCGCCCGGTCCAGAACTGGAACGACGGTAAGAGTCAGGAATATAAAGATCGCAAGGTTTACGACATTGCAAATTCAAAGCTTACAAAGAAGGCTGCAGCTCCCGCAAAGTGTGAGGAGAAGTGTGAAGAGAAGAAGGAAATTGCAGACGGTGCATACCTCTTCACGACCGCAACCTGCCCGAACTGTAAGATTGCCTGCGCAACACTTGACAAGGCAGGCTTTGCATATACAAAGTACCTTGCAAACGAAAACCGCGAGCTTGCAGAAGCTCTCGGAATCAAGCAGGCCCCGACACTTGCAATAGTCAAGGACGGCAAGGTCTCAAAATTCAACGGAGTTTCTGACATCAAAAAAATGCTCGGTGCATAATAAAATTTATGGGCAGACGGAGGAGAAATCTTCCGTCTGCCCAAGGTGGTAAATGATATGTATGATATTATAGTAATCGGCGGAGGCCCTGCAGGGCTTTGCGCCGCGCTTTACGCACGCCGTGCAAACAAGAGCGTGCTTGTTATAGAGAAAGCTACATTCGGCGGACAGATAACCTACTCTCCCAAGGTAGAAAATATCCCCGGCTTTTTGAGCCTCACGGGCAATGAGTTTGCAGAAAAGCTCGTTGAACAGGTTCTTGAGCAGGGCGCAGATGTTGAAGCCGCCGAAGTTCTCGAAGTGCGCGACGGTGAGGTGAAAACTGTTGTCACCGACAGCGGTGAATTCACCTCCCGCAGCGTAATTATTGCGACCGGTGCAAGGCATCGTATGCTCGGCCTTGAAAATGAGGAGAGCTATGTTGGAGAGGGAATTTCCTTCTGCGCGGTGTGTGACGGTGCATTTTATGAGGGCAAGACCGTTGCCGTAATCGGTGGCGGAAACTCTGCACTCCAGGAAGCGCTGCTTCTCTCCGACCTTGCAAAGAAGATTTATCTTGTGCAGAACCTCGGCTTTTTGACAGGCGAGGAAAAACTTGCAAATGAAGTAAAATCAAAGGCAAATATTGAGATAATCCTAAGTACTGTTGTAAAGAAGCTTCACGGTGACGGTGAGCTTACAAAGATTACTGTCGAGAACACAGAAACCTCTGAGGTCTCCGATATTGAGCTTGACGGAATGTTTGTTGCAATAGGTCTTGTTCCGCAGAACGAGAAGTTTGCAAACATCATCGCACTTGATAAAAACGGCTATGCCGATGCAGGTGAGGATTGCAAGACCTCGGCGCCCGGTATCTTTACCGCAGGTGACTGCAGGAGAAAGCGCATCCGCCAGGTAACAACCGCGGTAGGCGACGGTGCAACCGCAGCCCTTGCTGCGTGCGACTATGTCGACGGAAGATGAGTAATACGAAAGAGACCTTCGTTTTTTCAAACGAAGGTCTCTTTTTGTTTATTTTTCAAAGCCGATGAGGATGCCGCCCTTTTCTGCATAAAAGCTGCAAAGACCGCGGCAGGGGTAAATATCAACATCCGAAACACCGAAGTGCTGCTTGAGACTATCTGTGAGTGTTCTTGCAAAGGTTTCGTTTCCGACGTGGGCGATTTTTATTTTTCCTGAGGAAAATCCCTCACGCGAGAGATAGTCAATAATCGTGCGAACAGCCTTATCCTCACCGCGAAACTTCGACAGTACGGAAAGGTCGCCCCTGTCACTTGCCTTTCCGAGAATTTTTATTCCGAGCACACCTATCGCTTTTGCGATGAGAGGCGAGATTCGTCCGTTGTTCGCAAGGTTCTTCATAGACTCAAGCATAAAGAAAAGACCTGTCTTTTTGCTGTATTCCTCCGCTTTTCTGCAGATGCAGTCAAAGTCCGCACCATCCCTGTGGAGCTCACATACTTTCTCAATTATAAGCTTCATCTCGGGACCTACGGAAAGCGAGTTAAGAACAAAAACGCGCCTTTCGGGGTACTTCTTCTCATAGATTTCCTTTGCAGAGACCGCCGAGGCGTAGCTTCCCGAAAGTGTTCCGCTTATCGTTATGCAAAAGATTTCTTCTGCATCACCAAAAGCGGAAAGCCAGTCCTCGGTGTTTGGGCAGGAGGAGGAAATACGTCCGTTGTAGGAGAGAAGCTCCTCCACCATTTTTTTGACATCCAGGGATGAATCGTCTGTATATTCGCAATCCGCAGTTATGATTTTAAGAGGTGATGATAAAAAGTCAATCCCGTCAAGACATAAAAGGTCCGAAGACGAGTCTGAAACTATTTTGAAGCTTTTCATAATATATCTCCTTGTTCTGTTTGATACAATTATATATTTGAAGATAGTTAAAGCTCAACCTACTTACATTTTCTCCGTATCTAAACAAAAAAATTGGTCGGTAGAATGAAAAATCTCAAATTCTACCGCAAGAAAATGACATCTACTGCCGTTGACAATGCAAAAATAAAGGAATATAATTTTATTATCAAATAGGCAAAGAAGGGCAGAAGATGACAGAAACCGAGCGACACTATAAAAAAATGACGGAAACATCACTTCCGCGCCTTATTGTTTCCCTCGGCATACCAACAACAATTTCAATGCTCGTCACGAGCATTTATAATATGGCGGATACATATTTTGTCGGCATTCTCGGAAAGTCGGCTCAGGGAGCAATAGGAATTCTGTTTACCGTTCAGGCAATCATCCAGGCAATAGCCTTTATGCTCGGGCAGGGCTCGGGCACACTTGTTGCAAAGGCACTTGCGGATAAAAACCGCGATGAAGCATCAGAATATGCATCGACAAGCTTTTTTGTCGGCATCTTTTTTGGAATTATTTTTGCTTTTTTAGGACTTATGTTCCTTGAACCGTTGCTCTACTTTCTCGGAAGTACGGAGACAATACTTCCGTATGCCAAGCAGTACGGTATGTGTGTTCTTATAAACGCACCGGTTATGATAGGCTCGTTTGTATTGAACAACGTTCTTCGCTATGAGGGCAAGGCGTTCTTTTCAATGTTCGGGCTCTGTACGGGAGGCCTTCTCAATATCCTTGGCGACTATCTCCTCGTTTATGTATACGATTTCGGAGTTCTTGGCGCGGGCATTGCGACAGTTGTTTCGCAGATAATAAGCTTTGTATTTCTTCTTGTAATATTAAATAAAAAGGCTCAGAGCAGAATAAGTCCGAAGTTTATAAGCAAGAGAGCATCGGTAATACTTGAGGTTTCAAGAGTTGGATTCCCCTCTCTTATAAGACAGGGTCTTTCTTCAATATCAGGAGGAATATTAAATAACCTCACACGACCGTTTGGCGATGCGGCGATTGCCGCAATGAGCGTTGTCCAGAGATTTTCAATGTTTGTTATGTGCGTGGGCCTCGGCATAGGTCAGGGCTATCAGCCGGTCGCGTCATTTAACTATCAGGCAAGAAAATACGACCGCGTAAAGCGTGGACTTCTCATAACAATGTCAATCGGCTTCTGCTTTATTATGTGCCTTGCAGTTCCGGGGTATATATTTGCGGATAAAATAATGTATGTATTCCAAAAAAGTGAGGATGTAATAGAGGTAGGAACTGTTGCTCTTCGCTGGGCGTGTGTCGGAACGGCGTTCCTTTCACTTTCTGTTCCTGTCAATATGCTCTACCAGAGCACAAGGCAGGCAGGCGTCGCATCGTTTTTGTCACTTCTTCGCTCAGGACTTATGTTTATTCCGACGCTTATCATCCTCACGAGAGTCTACGGACTTTTCGGAATACAGGTGTCCCAGCCGTGCGCGGATATATTTACCGGGCTTTTGTCCATACCGTTCATAATCCACTTCATGCGAAAAAAAGAATTTAGAACAGAATAGAAAAAAGCGAAACGCTTATTGCGTTTCGCTTTTTGTTTTGACCTTCCGAAAAAACCTCTACTTTGAACCCACGAATTCGCTTAAGGTTTCATACTTTTTGGCAAATTCTTCTTTTGTCATTTTATAAAACCGCAGGGAGGGAAGCTCTCCGCTAAAGAAGTTTATATCATCGTCCTCTGTTGTAAAGTCAAAATAGTCTTTGTAGTAGTACGCACTTCCCCATAAGCTGTCTTTATCTAAGGTCTCATCCCAAAATTCAGGAAATGTAAAACGAGTATTTCCGTCTATGCTATTGTACATCGCAAAGAAGTCCTTAAAACCTTCTTCACTTTTTATATATCCGTATCCTTGAAAACATCCGATATACTTGATTTTACTATCATCCAAAGAAAAAAAGGCAAACGGTTCCGTGCAAACCCACACACAGTTTTCATCCCCCGCCTGCTCGCCGGGGAGGAATTTGGGGACTTCGTGTGCGCATCCGCAAAAAAGCGAGAGTAAAACACACATCAAAACTAAAAGGAAAAGGATTTTTTTCATTTTAGTTTCTTCCTTTCTTTTATACAGTGTAAAAAGGAGAAATGCGGTATCATATTTTCATACTACCACATTTCTCCCCAAACTTCAACTCAATGCAGTAATATGGTTTTCTTTTTTATCACCTCACTGTGTACCCGTCGGTACTTTTTTGTATAATCCTCTCTCCTGTGGCAAAAATAAGCTCGGGAGGGATTTTTTATGGGCAAAGGATTAAGTCGGGAAGAGCTGCAGAGTCTCACGTTTTCAGGCGTTCTCGGGAAAGATATAGATATGATGAGAGCAGTTCTTAAATATGACGATACGGTTATTTTCCGTCCCTTTGAAAACAGACATAACGGAAAGATTCGCGGCTGCGTAATCTATACCGAGGTGCTTGTAAATAATATTGTAATTGACCAGAACGTAGTGCGCCCGCTTCTGAATTTTGTTCCTGAAAAAGAGGTTTCTGGTGAGGAGCTTGCATCGCTTCTTGCAAAAAGCGTTGTGAGTACGGACGAGGTAAAAGTGAAGTCAAGCCCGTACGATGTGATAAGCTCGCTTTTAATAGGCGATACTGTCGTACTTATCGATACGTGCACGGCCGCGGTTGTCGCAAACTCAAAAAAGTATGCAATTCGCGGAATCGGTGTTCCCGAGACGGAAAACGCAGTCAACGGACCAAAAGAGGGGTTTTCTGAGCTTATAGTTACAAATGTGGGTCTAATTCGAAGAAAAGTCAAGAACCCAAACCTCAAATTCCGCTTTTTTGAGGTCGGGCGGGTCAGCCGCACCCGTATCTGCATTACGTATATTGACGGACTCTGTGAGGATAGGGTGGTTGAGGATATCATAAAGCGGATAGACGGCTTTGAAATAGATTCAATTCTTGACGTAAGCTATGTTGAGGAGCTTATGTCAGACTCACCATTTTCTCCGTTTCAGACTATGGGAAAGACGGAAAGACCCGATGTGGTTGCGGCAAAGCTATTTGAGGGGAGAGCCGCAATCCTCTGCGACGGAACACCGTATGCACTCACCGTCCCGTTTCTCTTCATGGAAAATTTTCAGGCGAATGAGGACTATTACGAAAACTTCTACTTTGCAAGCTTTATACGGATACTTCGCTTTCTCTCGTTTTTCATTGCAGTCAGCCTTCCTGCGATTTATATTGCGCTTATATCCTATCACAAGGAGATGATTCCGCAAAATCTTTTAATAAGTATTGCGTCCTCACGCGCTTCCGTTCCTTTCCCTGCGACAGTTGAGATGTTTATCCTCCTCTTCCTGTTTGACATTCTGCGCGAGGCAGGGGTAAGGCTTCCGAAGGCGATAGGAGTGACGGTAAGTACGGTCGGCGGTATAGTTCTCGGGCAGGGGATTGTTTCTGCAAACATAGTCTCTCCCGAGATGATTATAATTGTTGCGATTTGCGGGATAGCATCGTTTTCCACACCTAAGCTCGAGGGTGTTATTGCGCTTTTCCGCCTGCTTCTTCTCATAATGAGCGCGACACTCGGTATATACGGATATGCCGTCGGAATTATCGCTTTTCTTTCATATATATCCTCGCTTTCGTCCTTCGGGGTCGACTTTACGGCATACTCTGTCCCTGAGAGTCGGGAAGGTGCAAAGGATGTGTATATAAGAGTGCCGTGGAGAAAGATGCGTCTACGTCCGTATGCGATACAGAAAAGAAATAAAACGAGGTTAAAGCTCAAATGAAAAAGATAAGTCTCTCGCTTCTTGTATGCAGCCTTCTTTTCCTCACGGGCTGCTGGGACTACAACGAAATGAATATGCAGGAGATTGTGCTTGTCGCCGCGGTGGATCGTGCAGAAGATGGTATAAACCTTACTGTAAGGTGCGCCCCGCGAGGGGAAGATGAAAAAAGCATGGTATATACTTCAAACGGTGAGAGCTTTTACACCGCCGTGCGCGAGCTTTCGGAGAGAACGGACAAGAAGATGTACTGGGGACACATAAGCACGATTCTTATCGGAGAGGATGCAATCCCTCTTGTTGATACGGTTTTTGATACGCTTCTTCGCGCAGAGGATGTCCATCTCGACATTGTGCCGATTGTGGTTTTCGGAGACAGTGCGCATACCTTTGCAAGTGAAGAAAGCGACCTCTTGCTCACGTTTGCAAATGAGGAAAACTCAAAACGCCGTCGTGCACCAAAGCTACAGGAGCTCTTGCGTGAGAGAGACGAGTTTCACGCATGCGTCCTTCCGCGCCTTTCAAAAGACAGCCGAGGCCTGCGACTTGCGGGAGGTATCGTGCTTGGAAACGACGGAAGCACGTTGAAGCTTACTGATGAGGAAATGCTTTTTTTAGACCTTCTGACCCTCAATGGCAAGGGTGGGTATTTACCTGCGGTTATTACGGAAAAGGGCGCTGAGGTTTCCTTTGAAATTCTCGGGAACACACGGAAAAAAGAGATGCGCGACGGAAAAGAGATTCTGATGGTGAGGCTCGTCCTCTCGCCCGGCGAGATACGCGGAGAGACGGAATTATCCGAGCTTGTAGCTTCGACGGAAAAGTACCTCGAAGAGAGATTTTCCGAACTTATCTCATCAGTCAAACAAAATGGGTTTTCTGAAATTCTCGGGAAAAGTGCCGATATGCAGATAGAAGCAGTGGTCAAAATAAGTAATGCGACGGGAGAAATTTGATGGGAGTTGTCTTTTCTTTAATATGTGTTGCGATGTTCATTTTTGGCGGGAGAGCGCGCGAGGGAGAAGAAAAAAAGACATACAAATTGCTGTGCCTTATTGGTGCCGTGCTCTGGGTCATTGCGTTTTTCAAGGAGCAGGGAGACCACGTCGGTGCATCGCTTTCGGGGATGATTTCAATTTTTATGAGGTAAGGCCATGTCTGATAAGAAGATACCAAATATACTCGCAAGCGTGATAGTTATCTTTACGCTTATGACAAATGTATATTCAGTCCTTCCCGGAAGCAGTGCCGGGAGTGATATATGGCTGTCACACATCATCGCAACGGCGCTTGCTCTCGCTTTTGCTTTTTTCCTTACTCTTGCATGCGACCGCTTCCCCTCTGAAGCTTTTTACGGAGTACTCAAAAAAGCCTCGGGAAAGGTGGGCGCAAAAATTCTTGCCGTGTTGTTTTTTGTGGTTACGCTCACAACAGTAACGGTCTCGCTCACTGTTTTCTCTCGCTTCGTTCAGCAGACAGCACTGCCACTCACACCGCCGTATATTCTTCCGCTTCTTATAGCGACGGTAGCCGCAGTTGCGTCACGTTCGCGCGAGAGAAGTATCTCAGGCTCGGCAAGGTTTCTCGTCTTCTTTGCAGTTGTTGTATTCTTCCTTTTTATCATCCCGGGGTTTTTCGGAATCCTGCCCGATGTGTTCTTCCCGCCTTTTGAAAGTGCAGATAAAATTTTGCCTGCCGCAGGTGAGATATTTCTAAACCGATTTCTTGGACTTGTCCCGCTTCTTGCAATATATACGCGTATGAAGAACACCAAAACGAGAAAACGCGACTTTCTCGCATCCACCTTAATTTCAGGTATTGCGATGACGGTTATTTCCGTTGTTGTGGTGGGAAGTCTCGGGAAAAGCCTTGCCGCACGTGACTTTTACCCGACATTTACCGCTATGTCCTCGCACGGTGCGTTCGGATTTATAAGACATACTGAGGTTCTTGCATCAGTTACAATGACGGTATGTCTGTTCTTCAAATGCGCGGTTTCGCTCTTGTTTATGAACGATATGACGGAGGGTGTAGTCAATATCAAAAGGGGAGAGCGTCTCGCGCTTCCATACGCGCTCATACTGGGTGCGCTTACGCAGGTTATATACAGCGATGTGTCAAAGCTGAAGCATCTTCTTGCGTGGAAGAGTACGGCGACCGTTGCGGTCCTTGGAGTCCTTGCGCTCTCGGTTTTATTATATGTCTTTGCAAAATTTCGCAGAAAAACAACGTAGCTTTCACCTAAATCTGCCTTTCGCATAGTATGTAGTGAAGGAAACTTCAAATATTATTCGGGAGGTAAAAAAGCAATGCCTGATAAGGTTTTGCCAGGCCCCATCCACGGTAATCCCCCGTGTGTTCGTGAGGCTGTGTGTATTCACACAAACAGAATATATGATTCGTGCAGAGATAAAGAGTGCATCGAAAACCTGAAAGTTTATCCCACGCGCTGTTCTCAGGAGATTATTGACTGTGCTTCAAGCGTGAAGAGCAGAAAAGCAGAGCTTTTGTGGACAGATATTGACGTACATGAGGTGTCGTTCAACCACGGTTTTTACTCGGTTGATATCAGATTCTTCTACCGTATTACTGCAGAGGTTTGCGCTTGCTCCGGAAGAACACAGAAGATTTCAGGGCTCGCGGTATATGACAAGACTGCAATCCTTTTCGGAAGTGACGGAGATGCAAAAATCTTCACTTCAACAAGTTCTCCCTGCGGAAAGTGCGCAGACAATATGCCGCGTGCAGTTGTTGAGGCGGTTGACCCGATGTTCCTCGGTGCCGAGCTTTGCGATGCAAAGAAGGTATGTCACCCGACCGACTGTGAGTGCGACTGTGGCGACTGTGCTGAGCTTTGCGATGTTCCGCAGTGCATCAGAGACGCATTCGAGGATGAGCTTATAACAAACGGCGGCTGCAAGAATCTTCTTGTAACGCTTGGTCAGTTCTCGATTGTACGCCTTGAGCGCGATTCACAGCTTCTCATTCCCGCATATGACTTCTGCATGCCTGAAAAGGAGTGCGTAGGCTCGAGTGAGGACCGTCCGTGCGATATGTTCCGCAAAATCAAGTTCCCTGTAAACGAGTTCTTTCCCCCGTCAGTTTGCGACGTCGCAGAAAGCGCTTCGTTTGACAAAAACGGAAAATCCTGCTGCGGAAAATAGTCCAATAGCCGAAAACCGCCATTAAACAAGTGTTTTAATGGCGGTTTACTGTCTTTATATAGCGAAAAAAGTCAGTGCCAAGGGCGGAAAGTGTGAGGTAGTATGCAAAAAGACCCGACGCGGCAGAAAGGAGGACAGATTCTCCCACGCGGAACACAATCCCCGAAATGAAGAAGCAAACGGCAGAGGCAAGAAGCGGCCGCAAAAACCAGTTGGTAAAACGGAAGCGGAGCTTTGTCTTGCGCACAAGAGCGAGGATGTTGAGAAGCGCGCCGAGAAGATTTGAAACTACAAACCCACACACAAAAGCAGACATTCCAAAGCGTTTCACCGCAAGGGTAAAGAGGAGTTGAACTGCTCCGCAAAGGATTATATAAAGCGCGCTCTCACGCTCAGAACCTATTGCGTTAAGGAGTGAGCCACAGACCATTTCGTAGTAAGTAAAGAGTGTGCCGAGTGCGAGAGGGAGTATGTAACGGGCAGGGTCAGGACTCTTCCACAGCAGCATACAAATGGGGTTTGCAAGCTCGATAACAAGAGCAAAAAACGGCATGGCAATAAGACTTATTGTGTGAATGGACTTTCCTGCCTTCCGTCGCAGGTCGGACATATTGTTTTGAGCGAGAGTCTGGGACATTTTAGGCACCATAACTGAACTGAGCGATGCAATAAACGCAATAGGAAAGGAGAGAAGCGGAAAGGTCATACCAAACATAACGCCAAAGCTTTCCGTCGCCGCTTTTCGGCTCATTCCAAAAATGCGAAGCCCTGAGGGAATAAGGGATGAGTTTGCCATTGACAGAAGGTTATTAAAAAAAGCGGCAAGGCTTACGGGAAGCGCGATTGAGACAAGCTGTTTATATTTCGGATGACTGCTTTTCAAAACACCGCGCCGCTCCCTGCGAAAGAAAAGAGATAGAATAAAGACACTTAAAAGCTCGCTTATAACCATTCCTGAGACGATGAGAAAGGAAGCCTCCGTCGGGTTTTCGGGACTGAAAAACGAAAGAAGAGAAAGTACGGCAAAGGCGCGGACAACCTGTTCTGAAAGCTCTGTCACGATTTGTGGAAGGACCTTTCCGATTCCGTAGAAAAACTGCTTTGAAATATTTTCTATACCCGTCAGCGAAAGGCAAATAAGAAGCGGAAAGAATGAGAGAGCGGCACCGCCGACAGATAAAAGCTTTTCGCTTATTTCATAACGGAAGAAAATAACAGGTACCGCGATAAGAGAAAGGGCGAAAAAGAAAAGGCGCCGTGCCCGATACACAGAAGATACTGCAGAATTACGGTCGCCGCGCTTACTATATGATGCAGAAAGTCTGGAAACTGCAACTGTAAGACCCGTAAGCGTAATTGAGGTGAGTACGGAGTAAAACGGCAAAAGTAGCTGATAAGTGCCGAGTGCCTCGGCCGTAATGCTTCGCGCAAGAAGTATCCTGAAAACAAAGCCCAAAAGCTGGAGCACTACATTTGAAAGTGATATAAGAGCAAGACTGTGAAAGAGCGAATGCTCTCTTTTTTGAATGGAAGAAGACATAAAAACACCTCCGCCATAAAGTCTATGACGGAGGTGTGAAGTTATATTCTATTATTCTCGAGGTTGAGAGCAAAAAGCCTTTCTGAGAGCTTCTGCGTAAGAACACCGTTTTTTACCCTGAAACGCCAGTTGCGGTCGTTTACGGTTGAGGGAGTGTTCATCCTCGCTTCGTTCCCAAGACCTAAAAAGTCCTGGATCGGCGCGATTGCGACATTTGAAACCGAGCTCCATGCCGCGCGAAGAAATGCATCGGCAAGAGTTTCGTTGTCCTTCGGTGCAAGGTAGTGCGTTGCAAAAGCGATTCGGTGCTCAGGGGATGAGGCAATGAAACCATTGAGCGTTTCGTTGTCGTGAGTGCCGGTATATACAATGGAGTTTTCGGGATACATGTGCGGAAGGTAGAGGTTATCCTCCCCCCCGTCAAATGCAAACTGCAAAACGCGCATACCGGGAATTCCCGTTTCGTCACGGAGACGGAAAACCTCCTCGGTGAGAAAACCGAGGTCCTCAGCTATCATATTGAGGTTTGGAAGCTTTTCCTTCACGGTATCAAAGAATGCCTTTCCGGGACCTTTCTTCCATTCGCCACATCTTGCATCTGGTGAACCGTAGGGAACGGACCAATACGCCTCAAATGCACGGAAGTGGTCAAGTCTTACCGTGTCAAAGAGCTCACTTGCCCGAGAAAGTCTTGAAATCCACCAGGAATAACCGTCTTCCCGAAGAACGTCCCAACGGTAGGTGGGATTGCCCCAGAGCTGACCGTCCTCCGAGAATGGGTCGGGAGGGCAGCCTGAAACGTCAATGGGTGAGAGGTTTTCTGAGAGATTGAAAATATGTGGAGACGACCATACATCGCAGCTGTCTGTTGCAACGTATATCGGAATATCGCCGATCAAGGAAATGCCAAGCCTGTTTGCATATTCACGAAGCTTTGACCATTGTTTTGAAAAGATATATTGCTCGAATTTATAGTAGTTTTCGATGTCTCTATGCTCGCACCGCCAGGCATCCAGCTCACTTTTGTCGCGAAGCTCACGCGGAAAATGCTGCCAGGCAATACCGCCAAGCTCCTCACGAATCGTCATAAAGGATGCATAGTCGTATATCCAGTTCCCTTCACGCTCGCAGAATTCCTCAAGCGCGTCAAAGTCGGAAAAACGGGAAAATGCCGAGCGGAGGAGGTTTGCGTTCTTTGGAATAACGATTTTGAAATCAACACGTCCGATATTTTCAGACTTTGCGTAGTCAAGCTCATCTTCCGTTATAAGTCCGTCTTCAAAAAGAGACTCAGGGTCGATAAAGAGCGGGTTTCCCGCAAACGACGAGATGGAGTTGTAGGGTGAAAAGCCGGGACCCTGCGGATTTATAGGAAGGGTTTGCCATGCAGAAAAGCCACTTTCTTTTAGAAAGTCACAGAATTTATATGACTCGCGACCGAGGTTCCCTATCCCGAAATCGCCGCCGAGTGAGGATATGTGCAAAAGGGCGCCGCTGTATCTTTTTTTCATTGATTATTCTCCTATAACCCAATCGGAAAAACCGTGGTAGATATTCTGTGCAGTAGGCGTTGCTTTTTGGAAAAACCCGTCCTCGGTGTATATCGCCGTATCCTTGAAAAGAATGGGAGCAAACGGGACATAGTCACAAAACGCGCGGTAAAAATCATCGCGTCTCTCCTTGCTTTCGAGGAATGCGGAGTGAAGAGAGTAAAGGCCTTCGTCATAAAAACCGCCGTAGTTAAGTGAGCCGCCAAGGAAGCTTGTGAGATCAAAGTCCGGAGAAACCAAGGTTTCGCCGTAGTAGAGTGTAAAGTCGCCGCTTCTGAGTGCTGCCGCATATTCGTTAAACGGCAGAGCGCGGACAGTAGTGGGTGCGCCAAGCTTTGTGAGTGTTTCTGCAATCCTTTTGCATACGGCGAGCTTTCCGCTGTTCTCTGAGTTTACTAAAATCGTGAGCTTTGTGTCAATCGGAAGCTTTGTGCTTCCGTCATAGTCAAGCACCGAGGCAATCCCGTGGGGATAGTCAAGAGTATTCGGGTGCAGGGGGAGAGTTGTTGGTCTTCCCATAAGTGCAAAGTCCGCAACAGATGCGTTTTCGCGGTCAATCGCCTTTGCGATTGCGCGGCGCACTGCACGGTCGTTAAGTGGTGCCTTACGTGTGTTGAATCCGAGATAGTGCATCTTGGTTGAGGTCACATTTGTGATTTTTGCCGCGCTGAGCGGAGCAAGAGGGGTGTTACCCGTAGGGTCGCTCGAGAGTACGGAGATGTTGTGGGTATCAAACTCAAAGATGAGCTCGTCAACGCTCGATACACCCAAAAGACGGATTGTTTTATACTGTGGCGTTTTCCCGCTGTGGTGGTTATCACGCAAAATAAGGGTGGATTTATCTTCCTTTGGGTAGTAAAGCCCTGTGCCGATGGGGAAGAAATCGTCTCTTGTATCCTTCTTTATTATCGGAATATCGAGAAGCGAGGGGAAATATGCGTTTTTGCGTTTGAGAACCACCGTAACGGTTGCGCTCTTGTCATCATGGCGTATGCTCTCAATAATCCCGAGGCGTGTTGCGTAAAAGGAGCCGTATTCTGCTGCCGCTCGGAGTGAGTATGCAACATCGCTTGCTGTAAGAGGGCTTCCGTCGGAGAATGTGACATCTCGCTTTATATTGAACACATAAGTCATGTCAGAGCATGAAAAGGAATCACAGAGAACAGGTGTTGCCTCAAATGACGGCGAGAGAGAAAAGAGTGGCTCGCAGATAAGACCGTAAAGCTCAGAGTTAAGGGGGTTTGTTGTTTTATACGGGTCTGTTTCCTCGCCCACGGCATAGGCAACTCCGAAGGAATCGTTGTTTACTTTTTTCGCCTCTCCCTCACCGGTTGCTGAAGTGTCTATGTCAGAGACACCGCAGGAGGAGAGCACGAGAACAAGTGCGAGGATGAGACAAAGAAATTTTTTCATCAAAGACAACTCCTAAACAAGCATAATTACTGCTGCCATTGCACCGCGGATTCCGTGAGTCTTGCGGTGTGACCAGTAAAGGTCAGATTTGTTATATGTGCACTCATCAGAGAGTGTAATGTTTTCGTCCGGAATTCCGAACTTTTTTAATGCATAAACGCAAAGGTCAGGGAGTGAAACGAGATACTTTCCGTTCCCTTTATCCTCAATAAATTCGCGCGCATCATCTCCAAACGCGGAAACCATAGCCTCGGGAACATCGGGGTCTGTTTCAAAGTTTGCCTTTGAAATGGCGGGCCCTACACCGACAAGTATGTCTGACGGCTTTGAAGAAAACATTTCGCACATCTTTTTTGCGGCGGCGACAGGGGAAGAAAGAGCTGTTCCTCGCCAGCCTGCGTGTGCGACGCCCACCGCCTTTTTTACGGGATCAAGAAGATAAACGGGGACGCAGTCCGCGTGGTATGTTGCAATCGGGAGCCCTTTTATGTTTGTGACAATCGCATCAAACTCGCGCTTGTTTTCGCGAAATGCTTCGCCGGCATCTTTTTCGGTAGCGACAAAAACGTCATTTTTGTGCACCTGTGTGAATGCAACAAGCTTTTCGTAAGGAAAGCCCGCCGCTTCGCCAAAGCGCCTGTAATTCTCAATTACCGTCCCGCGCACGTCACCTCTGCCAAAGCCGAGGTTCATCGACTCAAGCGGCGGTTTTGAAACACCGCCAAGCCGTGTTGAAAAGGCGGTCAGGCACAGCCCCGTTTTGTCAAACGAGGGAACGCTTAAAAAGTGAACGCCCGATTTTTCCTTGTGGCAAAATCCCTTCTGCATAATAATCTCCTTAGAATATAAACCCCCGAGGGTGGCACTTCATAGGGATAATTCGCCCTGAAATCACGATTTTGGCACATAACTGCGTTAAAAAAGTTCATAACCCGTCAGGGTTGTGGACTTTTTTGCCTTGTTCTGCACTCAAACTTATGATTTCAGGGTGCGAAGCAGTTTTGAAATAGGAAATTTTCGTTAAAAGAAAGAATAAAAATCAGGCAATACTGACGTATTGCTTGGTTTTTTGATGCACTTTTAGCGGAAAAGGCCAATTCAAAACCGAGTTCCCCCTATGAAGCGACACCCAAGGCGGGGGTTTATACTGTTCAAATTATTGCTTTCCTTTTAAGAGCTTCATTCTTGCCGAGTGGTCAAGAATCCTCTTTCTCATTCGGAGTGTTTTCGGAGTAACCTCTAAAAGCTCGTCATCAGCGAGAAATTCAAGCATTTGCTCAAGACTCAGAATTCTCGGCGGAACGAGACGGAGCGCATCATCGCTTCCCGATGCACGCATATTTGTAAGTTGCTTTTTCTTACAGACGTTTACGACAATATCGTCAGACTTTGAGGAAACACCGACTATCATACCTGCATAGACTTCGTCTCCGGGCGATACGAACATCGAGCCACGGTCCTGAACATTGAAGATACCGTAGCCGACCGCCTCGCCTGTTTCGTAGGCGATAAGAGAGCCTGTCGCACGGCGGGCGATGTCACCCTTCTGCGGTGCATAGCCGTGAAATACTGAGTTTAAGATTCCCTCACCCTTTGTGTCTGTGAGGAATTCGTTTCGATATCCGAAAAGACCGCGCGCAGGGATTATGAACTCGACCCTCATTCGGCTTCCGACCTGTGCCATCTTCTGAAGCTCGCCCTTGCGCGAACCGAGCTTTTCCATAACTGAGCCGACTGCCTCATCGGGAACATCGATGACGAGATATTCCATAGGCTCGTGCATAACACCGTCAATTTCCTTCATGAGAACTCGCGGTGTGCTTACCTGGAACTCATAGCCTTCGCGACGCATTGTTTCAATGAGGATTGAAAGGTGCATTTCGCCTCTTCCCGAAACGACAAATGAATCTGCCGAGTTTTCTACAGGTGCGACCTTGAGTGAGACGTCTTTGAGAAGCTCACGCTCAAGGCGGTCCTTTATGTTTCTGGTTGTAACAAACTTGCCTTCGCGCCCTGCAAAGGGGGAGTCGTTGACGGAGAAGGTCATCTCCACCGTCGGCTCCGAAATCTTCACAAACGGAAGCGGTTCGGGGCTTTCGGGAGTGCAGATGGTATCGCCGATTGTTATGTCCGCGATACCTGAAAGGCAGATTATGTTTCCTGCACTTGCCTCGGTTACGGGTACGCGCTCAAGACCTTCAATCTGATACATCGCGGTAATGCGCGCTTTCTTCGGCTCGCGGAGATTGTGGTAGTCGCAGACGATGACATCCTGATTCTGCGAAATAACGCCGGACTCAATTCTGCCGATTGCTATACGTCCTACATATTCATTATAGTCAATAGATGAAACAAGAAGGCGCATGGGCTCATCCACATTTGCCTCCGGTGCGGGGATATAGTCGATGATTTTATCAAAGAGCGGACGAAGGTCAACGCCCTCGACGTTCGGGTCCTCGCTTGCAATACCTGCACGTGCTGAGCAGAAGAGGAATGGTGAGTCAAGCTGTTCGTCGTTTGCTTCAAGGTCCATAAAGAGCTCCAAAACCTCGTCCTCAATTTCGTCAAGACGTGCGTCCTGACGGTCGATTTTGTTTACCGCAACGATAACGCGGTGACCGAGAGAAAGTGCCTTCTGAAGCACGAAGCGTGTCTGTGGCATGGGGCCCTCTGCTGCATCGACGAGAAGAATAACGCCGTTGACCATTTTGAGAACTCGCTCAACCTCGCCGCCAAAATCGGCGTGTCCGGGGGTATCGATAACGTTGATTTTGACGTCACCGTAGCGGATAGATGTGTTTTTTGCAAGGATTGTAATGCCGCGCTCACGCTCAAGGTCACCCGAGTCCATAACTCGGTCTGCAACGACCTGGTTTTCACGGAAGGTACCGCTTTGCTTGAGCATTTCGTCAACAAGAGTGGTCTTGCCGTGGTCAACGTGTGCAATTATCGCAATGTTTCTTATGTTGGGGTTAGTCAAGATAAGGACTCCTTTGAATAAAAAATAAAAACAGTGCGCAAAGCAAATCCTCTCTGCGCACCAACGTTTTTTAAGTCAGGCAAAAAATCGGCTACCTGCCGCCGTCGGATTTTTCTTAAGCGATGAATCCGAGGTTGAGCACGAGCGTAATGATGATAAATAATGCAGCAAGAACTACAGTTACTTTAGCAAGTGTCGCGTCAAGAGATTTTGACTTGTTCTTTGAAAGGAAAGTATCCGCAGCACCGGAGATCGCGCCAGAAAGGCCCTGACGACGGCTCTGCTGAAGAAGAACAGCGCATGTCAAAAGGATTGAGAGAACAAGCTGTACTATAACGAGTGCAAGTTTCACGGTAAACACCTCCGAAATGTATATCATATTACATAAGTACGATAAATTTTACCATACATTGATGATGTTTTCAAGATGTTTTTCAAAAAAAATAAATTTTATTTGGTGTGCTGAGGTTGCGGCAATTCTTGAATAATTAACCGTGCCGTGCTATAATTGAGCCGAGGTGAAAAAGATGATATATACCGTAACGCTCAATCCGTCAATAGACTATTCTTTATATATGAAGTGTTTTCTTAAAGGAGAGATAAATCGCTCTGAAAACGAAGTGGTTTCCTTTGGTGGAAAGGGTCTCAATGTCTCCGCTATGCTTAAAAACCTCGGTGTCGAGAGCACAGCGCTCGGATTTTGCGGCGGTTTTACGGGAAAGGAAATCGAAAGACTCATAAAGCGCGCAGGGATAAAATGTGAATTCACGGAGATTCGTGAGATGTCGAGAATAAACGTGAAGATACTTGATGAATCCGAGAGCGCGGTAAACGGCAGAGGTCCTTTTATAAGCCTTGAAGAAGAGGAAAGCCTGCTTCGCAAACTCACCTCACTTTCAAAAGAAGACACCGTTGTCATCTCGGGCAAAAGTGTAGAGAGCGAAAGCGGAAAGCTTCTTCTTCGAGTGATTGAGGCTTCCTCCCACACGCGTCTTGTTATAGATATGGCAGGGGACGAACTCAATCTTGCCCTTCGTTATAAACCGTTTCTCATAAAGCCGAATCTTGAGGAGTTCTGTGCCATTTTCGGAAAACGCGAGATGTCGGATGGAGAGCTTTTGTCTGCGGCACGGGAACTTCTCTCGCGCGGGGTCGGAAATGTTCTTCTCTCTCTCGGGGGTGACGGTGCCATGCTTTTTGCGGGAGACGGAAAGGCATACCGCGTCCGCGCACCACATACTGAGGTTGTAAACACAGTAGGCGCAGGGGACAGCCTCCTTGCAGGCTTCCTTGCAGGAGAGGGGCAGGGCGTCGAGCTTGCACTTGCGCTCGGTGTCGCTGCGGGAAGTGCCACAGCAGCGTCAGACAGTATTGCCGACAGTGCCTCTGTAATGAAAGTTTTTGCGGAAATGTAGCCGAAAAATCCACATAAAAAAGTTTATAATTTTTACTTGACAACATAAATTTATTATGGTAGAATTTATAAGCTTAAATGTGCGGATGTAGTTCAATGGTAGAATTCCAGCCTTCCAAGCTGGTTACGTGGGTTCGATTCCCATCATCCGCTCCATTTTTTTTGTGCGCCTGTAGCTCAGGTGGATAGAGCAACTGCCTTCTAAGCAGTGGGTCAGGGGTTCGAGTCCCTTCAGGCGCGCCACCCTTTATTCAAATTGCCGATGCTCAAAGTTTGATAATATGGTGGGTATAGCTCAGTTGGTTAGAGTACCAGATTGTGGCTCTGGGGGTCGCCGGTTCGAATCCGGCTACCCACCCCATTCTCTTATTTTGGGAATATTCTGGGATGTAGTGTAGCGGTAACACCTCAGACTTTGAC
>JAZQDV010000007.1:0-203041 GCA_045546975.1 Eubacteriales bacterium | reverse complement strand
GCACCAGTTATCATGCCAATGGTACAGCTGGGTAGCTATGTATGGAAGGGATAAACGCTGAAGGCATCTAAGCGTGAAGCCCCCCTCGAGATTAGATTTCCCACCTAGAAATAGGGTAAGGCACCATGAAGACCACGTGGTGATAGGTCAGGTGTGTAAGTGTGGTAACACATTCAGCTAACTGATACTAATATGCCGAGGGCTTAACCTTAATAAAAGGTCGTGGGTGAAGTTGTTTAAGTGATGATTATGTATTGTTCGGTTTTGAGGGTACATCTGAGGAGAGAGATGCGCCTTTAGCTCAGTTGGTAGAGCAACTGACTCTTAATCAGTGGGTCCTGGGTTCGAGTCCCCGAAGGCGCACCAAAGCTCATTTACGCATGCGGAGTGTGTATGGCCCGTTGGTCAAGCGGTTAAGACACCGGCCTCTCACGCCGGTAACGGGAGTTCGTTTCTCCCACGGGTCACCAAACCCACCCCCCATTAACAATTGAATATGTAGTTGGTGAATATTGCGGTGAGGGTCCACCTGTTCCCATTCCGAACACAGAAGTTAAGCTCACCTGTGCTGACAATACTTGGCTGGAGACGGCCCGGGAAGATAAGGCTTCGCCAACATCATATAAAAGCAGTAAGTATTTCTACTTACTGCTTTGCTTTTTTATTTATTGAAATGGAACTAAAAATCATGGCGACAACCGGCATCAATTTCGTATTTTTCAAATATACATACGATTTCTTCTATTGCATCAAAGTCGGAATAGTTTTCATCTTTAATTACATTCTGTATTTCAGTTATAATTTGTATGGCAGTTGTATCGGCAATCTTTGTTGCATCGATTTTGAAATCTTCCAAACGGTTATTCACAAATTTAGATATGTAACTTTTCAATAATTCTAGCCTTATGTCCATATAAATCCCCTCTACAACAAATATATGGTACCAAAAAGTACCATATGCGTAATATTATAGTACCACATGGTAACATTAAAATCAAGAGGTGATTTTAATGTACTTCAAAAGACTGTACGATTTACGGATTGACAATGATTTGACGCAACAGCAAGTTGCCGATTATCTGATGTGCAACCGTCAGGTTTATGCAAGATACGAAAGAGGCTTGCGAGAAATACCTGTTTCAATGTTAATAAAGCTGGCTGACTTATATAAAACCTCTACCGATTATATTTTAGGCAGAACAGATATCATATAAAAGCATTAAGTGTTTCTACTTACTGCTTTGTTTTTTGTATAACAAAGTATGATGAGTTTGGCTTATCAGAGATTCTTCTCAAAGAAAAAACTTCAATTTTAGAAAAAGCAAAAAAAGAAGTAGAGAGTACGGGGGTCCGGGGGGCGGTCGCCACCGGTCGTTTCAAGGGGTGCGGGGGAAATCGAAATCCCCCGCGTTTTGCTACTTTGTCTTACAAAGTAGGCCCCCGGCAGGGTACGCATTCAGAAATTATTCACAATCGAGCTGCAAAGGGAAATGTTGGGTTTCGTCATATACTCACCGCACAAACAGGGTATTTGAGGACTCTTTTTTGCTAATACACAGTATTTTACACAATGGTTTGCAAAAGTTGTTTTTTTCTCATTCCACATTTAGAAGAATAAGAGCGTAAAACCTTTATCCTATCTGCTATTCATTATCTTTTCTATGGCTTTTCTATGTGATTTGGTCGCTAATTCAACAATTTTGCTTAATAACTCTTTGTCAATTGATATTGTATATGTAAAAAAATTCTCTTCTCTGTTTGTCTTTGTTGTTGTAAAAACAAAACCATCAGAAAAAATTACTGTTGTCTGGTATTTTGTTTCGTTCTTTGCATAGTGGACTTTTTTTGATGATACATCTATTATGGTCGCATTGATGTCAGGCTTTGCACTTTCCGACCATTTTCCATGATCAAATTTCCAATATATATCTCTCCCAACGAAATATCCAATTAAGATTAAAAAAATTATACCGAAAAAAATCATAGTATATCTTGTCTCCTTTTTAAATATTTACATAAATTATTATACCATCATTCATATTAAAAACAATACCTGCCGTCAAAAAACAGCAGGTATTGTAAAAAATTAGCTTATCCGAAGTATCTCTTCCAAAGTCCCTCTAAGCCCTTCCCGTGGAAAGCTTCGGCATCGGTCACTTCGCAACCTCACGGAGCAGTCTTGCAAAAAGACGACGAGGTGCAAAAACTACGACAAAAACTCATCCATTTCCTCGATACTTATATCGGGCTGAAGGGCACGGTTTATAGCATAGCCGAGGATTCTCCCTATATCTGCAATATTCACGTCGATATCCTTCGGTGTTACAAGAAGCTTTTCGCTGTATTCCGAAAGCGAAGAAGACGGGATTTCAATTCCCGAATCCTCGGCAAAATTTTCTATAATCGTTGCAATATCAACCACCGTAGGCACACCCAATGCGATTACGGGAAAGCCTATGCTATCACGCGTTATGGCGCGCCGGGCATTTCCGACACCTGAGCCCGGAACAATACCCGTATCTGTTATCTGAACGGTCTTGCAAAGACGCGAGAGCTTAAGAGAGGAAAGCGCGTCTATAACTATCACAAAATCGGGTTTGATACTCTCGGCGATGCTTCGCACAATCTCGCTGCTCTCAACTCCCGTCATACCAAGCACTCCCGGTGATATTGCAGAAACAGGGCGCATATTGCCGAAAACAGCAGGCATTTTTTCGACCAAGTGTCGCGTGACCACGATATGTCGAATTGTGCTTATTCCCACCGCGTCGGGCGTTATTTGCTCATTCCCGAGTCCGACTATGAGTATACACCCGTCACCCTTGGGAAAAAGTCGAGAAAGCTCTCGGGAAATTGTTTCAATAGCGCGCGAAAACGAGTCAATATCGTGGCGAGAGATTCCCTCAAGCTCGACTGTAATATAGTCACCGCGCGGCTTACCGAGAGCTTTTTCACCTTCATCATCGAGGATTTTAACGCGTGACACCGTAAAACCGTTACTTTTTATATCGCGTGCCCACACACCGCGGAGCGATGTGCTTTTCTCTGCACTTTCCTGCCAGACCTCGCGCGCTTCAACGGCGAGGTCGGTTCGAATATTATTCAAAAAAATCACCTCATAAACATATTTATTTTCCGTAAATTTAGGCTGTATATACAAAAATTTTAATTTTGCGAAAAAAAGTCTTGCATTATTGAAATATAAATGGTAAAATAATTCGGTACCAAGAAATTAAGGAGGTGGACGCTTTGCCCAATATCAAATCTGCAAAAAAGCGCGTTGAATTGACAAAGGTTTACGCAGCACGCAACCAGGCTGCTAAGACACAGCTTAAGACATCGCTCAAGAAGTGCGAGGCCTCGCTTTCCGAGGGCGGCGACGCTTCGGCAGCATATAACGCAGCAGCACAGAGCATTGATACTGCAGTTCGCAAGGGAATCATCCATAAGAACTGTGCAGCTCGCAAGAAGAGCAGACTCGCAAAGAAGATTAACGCTGCTCAGTAATCTTTTGAATTTAAGATTTTATATAAAGAGTCCGACAGTATTGTTGGACTTTTTATATTTTTCCGAAAAGGCTTGACAAAAGTAGAAGTCTTAGCTATAATAAATAGCGTTCGAATGAGGACGATTAGCTCAGCTGGTAGAGCATCTGCTTGACGTGCAGAGGGTCAGCGGTTCGAGTCCGTTATCGTCCACCAACAAGATATCCCCCACCAAAGGTGGGGGATATCTTGTTTTGTATTTCGGGATAAAGGGCTCGAAAGGCGGCTCTTGGCGGGGTGCCGGTGGCACGCCGCAACCGCCGTGGCTTTTCCGCAGAAAAGCGAGTCCGTTATCGTCCACCAAAAAGAAACGACAATTTCCGACAAGAAAATTGTCGTTTCTTTTTGTACTCTTCTCTATTCACTAAAAATTGTCGTTTCCAGATAAGAGATAAAAGAGAATAGAGAAGAGAACGTGATAACAGACTCGAAAACCTACCCATCTTCCGCACCTTGACAAAATGCGTGTAAAAAGGTATAATTAACCTTGCAAATTTGAGATAAACCCAGGAGGAAAATACTATGGCATGTGTCGTAACCCCGATCACAGAAGCGGTTGTTACAACAATCGTAGGAAAGATTGTAAAAAAGCAGGAGGCAAAGTACGAGAAGGTTGCTCTTTCCCGTGGCGAGAAGCTCTCCGATGATAATAAAATTCCGTTTTCAAGAAAGATTTCTTGGCTCTCAAAGCTTCTTTGGGGCGGCTCTGCACTTCTTGTCTTTGAGCACGTATGGCACGGAGAAATCGTTCCGTTCTTCCCGTTCTTAACCGCAGCAGCAGACCCATCTTCGGCTGCAGTGATGAAGGCAGAGATGGCTTCCGTCGGAGGCGCTATGTCACTTCTTCTTACCGGTGTATGGTGTGTGATGCTCGGCGTATGTGCATACCTTGAGCGCAAGGAAAAGAAAGCAATCGAGGAAAAGTAATATGACACTGCTCATATCCGTTTTTGCAGCCGTCATAAGCACGGCGGTATGGTACAACAACTCAGAGAGCAAAATGATGCTCGGGATACCCTGCTGGTTATTTTGGGGCTCATCGCTCATGTGGCTTATCGATGCATTTTTCGAGTATGCAGAGCTTGGCGCGGAGTTCTTTACCCCCGCACCGCTTGATATGCTCAACGATACATACCTTGGTCTTTCGGTCGTCGCGCTCGGTCTTGTTATATGGATTGTTGCACTTCTGATACGCGACCCCAAGGGCAATATAAGAAATATGTTATTTAGAAAGAAGTAGTCATAGACTACTTCTTTTTTGTTGAAAAAAGGTGAATAACTTGATATAATTAAGTTCGAGGTGAGTGAAATGAGCAAGGCAGATGCAATTTTCATTGAAAACTGTAAGGATATACTCGCAAACGGAGTGTGGGACACAAACTTTGATGTACGTCCGCGTTGGGAGGACGGAACACCTGCACATACAATAAAAAAATTCGGTCTTGTAAACCGTTATGATTTGTCGGAGGAGTTTCCGATTCTTACCGTGAGGAGAACTGCGCTCAAGTCCGCGATTGATGAGCTTTTGTGGATTTGGCAGAAGAAGTCAAACAGAGTCTCGGAGCTTAAAAGCAGAATCTGGGACGCATGGCAGGACGAAGAAGGAACAATCGGCAAGGCTTACGGCTACCAGCTCGGCAAGAAGAACAAGTACCGCGAGGGAATGTTTGATCAGGTAGACCGCGTTTTGTACGACCTTAAAAATAATCCTGCAAGCCGCAGAATTATGACCAATATCTACAACCACGATGACCTTTCCGAGATGCAGCTCTATCCGTGTGCATACAGCATGACCTTCAACGTCAGCGGAAACAAGCTCAACGGAATACTTAACCAGCGCTCACAGGATATGCTTGTTGCAAACGGCTGGAATACGTGTCAGTACGCAGTGCTCATTCATATGCTTGCCCAGGCTTGCGGATTTGAGGCAGGTGAGCTTGTCCACGTTATTGCCGATGCTCATATTTATGACCGCCATATTCCGCTTGTCGAGGAGCTTATAAAGATGGAGACATACGACGCTCCGAAGTTTATAATGAACAAAGAAAAGAAGGATTTTTACGAGTTCACGGTGGATGATTTCAGCCTTGAGAACTACAAGTACAATGACTTTAACGTAAAAATTCCTGTTGCGGTATAGGAGAAATAGAATGAACATTATAGTAGCGGCGGACCGCAATTGGGGAATAGGTAAATCGGGAGATCTTCTTTACAGCATCCCTGAGGATATGAAGTTCTTCAGAACAATGACCTCGGGCAAAACTGTAATAATGGGCAGAGCAACACTTATGTCGCTCCCGAACTCAAAACCTCTTCCGAAGCGTAGAAACATAATACTCTCACGGACACTTGATTCTGTTGAGGGTGCAGAGGTATGCAAAACTCCCGAAGAGGTCGCAGAGCTTCTCTCTGATACTCCGGGCGAAGATGTTTTCGTAATCGGCGGTGAGAGTGTGTACCGCGATATGCTCCCGTTTTGTGACACGGCATATATAACAAGGATTGACGAGGTGCGCGATGCTGACCGTCACCTTGTGAACTTCGACGAGCTTCCCGATTGGGATATATCGGAAAAATCTGAGAGAAAAACAACAGACGACGGTATTGGTTTCACGTTTGTGACCTATAAAAGAAAATAAGAACCCGACCCGACAACGCAATCAAAGATTGCGGTCGGGTACCCGGAACCTTGTTGTGTTTACAATAAAAAATCGGAGGAATTTTCCTCCGATTTTTGTTTTGTGTTTTTATTTTGTACCGAAGATTCGATCGCCTGCATCACCGAGGCCCGGAACGATGTATGCGTTTTCGTTGAGGTGGTCATCAAGTGCTGCGACGTAGATATCAACGTCGGGGTGGTCCTCCTGAACCTTCTTTACGCCCTCGGGAGCGGCTACGAGGCACATAAGACGAATCTGTGTGCAGCCTTCCTTCTTGAGCATGGTAATTGCATCCGATGCAGAGCCGCCCGTTGCAAGCATCGGGTCAGTGATGATAACAAGACGCTTGTCAATGTCAAACGGGAGCTTGCAGTAGTAAACTACGGGCTTGTGAGTTTCCTCGTTGCGGTAAAGACCGATATGTCCTACCTTTGCAACGGGGAGAAGTGAGAGAAGACCGTCAACCATGCCGATACCTGCGCGGAGAATCGGAACGATAGCAAGCTTTTTGCCGTCGATTGCCTTTGCGGTCATCTCACAGAGTGGGGTCTCAATACGCTTGTCGCGAAGCGGGAGATCGCGAGTGAGCTCATAGCCCATGAGGAGAGCGATTTCGTCGAGCAGCTCGCGGAAATCCTTTGAACCTGTTCTCTTATCGCGCATAATTGTAAGCTTATGCTGAATGAGCGGGTGGTCTATAATGTTAAGTTTCCCCATAATTTCACATCCTATTGGTTTTTTCTTTATTATACTACCTATTATGAAATAAAACAACAAAAAAATTACTCAAAGTGCAATTTACATTTTGGAAATATAACAATACTTGCAACAGAGTTCCATTTGTTGTAAAATAGATGTGTATAAACTTTTCTAAAAACGAGGTGAAACTCCATGCCGTTCAATTTCAGAGGCGGAATACATCCCGAAGATAAAAAGTCAAGAACTGTAAAAAAAGCCATTGAGGAGATGGATGCACCGAAGGAAGTGGTAATCCCTCTTCTTATGCATAAAGGCGCGATGTGCAGCCCGATAGTTGAGATAGGCGACCGCGTAAAGCTCGGTCAGAAGATAGGCGAGAGCACAGCAGAACTCTCATCCCCGTGTCATGCATCGGTATCAGGACGTGTAACAGCAATAGAGCCGCGCCTTCACCCGACAGGTGAGGAGATTTTGTCGGTTGTAATCGAAAACGATTTTGTCGACGAGCGCGAGGCAGTTTTTCCTCCGCTTGAGCGCTTTGTTATGTTGGGTGCTCCCGAGCTTTCCGAAATCGCCCGAGATGCAGGTATAGTAGGACTTGGCGGAAGTGGGTATCCGCTTTCGGAGAAGATAAAAATGTCGGCAGATAAGGTCGACACTCTCATAATAAACGGCGCGGAGTGTGAGCCATATATCACAGCTGACGAGCGCATGATGATTGAATATACCGAGGAGCTCTATGACGGCGCATTCCTTACGGCGCAGGCAATAGGTGCGAAGGAAGTTATAATCGCTGTAGAGTCAGGAAAGGCAGGCGCGATAGCTGAGCTTCGCCGCGTGCTTGCAAAGAAGCCCGGTGTCAGGATGTCCATTCTTCACACTAAGTATCCGCAGGGTGCAGAGCGTCAGCTTATATGGGCGGTTACAGGACGTGAAGTGCCTGCAGATAAAATGCCGTGTGATCTGGGCGTTATGACAATGAACGTATCAACAACCATTGCGCTTTCGCGTGCGATACACGAGGGAAAACCGCTTACTGAGCGTGTTGTTACGGTATCGGGTTCTGCAATAGCAAACCCGAAAAACCTTCTCGTGAGAATCGGAACACCTATAGATGCGCTCATTTCAGCGTGCGGAGGATTTTTGGAGCATCCCGACAAGGTGATTATGGGCGGACCGATGATGGGACTTTCCCAGAGTTCGCTGTCTGTCCCGGTGACAAAGGGCACAAACGGAGTGATCGCATTCTGTGAGAGCGAGGGGAAAAAGCACGAAGAAACGACCTGCATACATTGCGGAAAGTGCGTAGATGCGTGTCCCATGCGCCTTGTCCCTGCATATATTTACAGAGGCTACAAGATGGGAGACCTCTCCGAGTGTGAAAGATACAATGTGCTTGACTGCTCTGAGTGCGGTTGCTGCTCATACGTCTGTCCTGCACGTATATCTCTCGTATCGGTTTTCAGGACAATAAAATCGAAGCTTACAACGGTTGAGGCTTCAGAGGAGGTGCGCGATGAAGATAGATAACAAAAAGCTTCTTATGTCATCGTCACCGCACATAAGAGCAGAGGAGAATACGCGCGGAATAATGACAGATGTTATAATTGCGCTTCTTTTCCCGCTTATAATGGCGACGTACTTTTTCGGTTGGCGCGCACTCTTACTCACGGTTATTTCCGTTGCATCCTCGGTAATATTTGAATGGGGATACAACAAGGTCACGAAAAAGGAAAACACAACGGGGGATTTGTCTGCTGCTGTTACAGGTTTTCTGATTGCACTTTGCATACCTGTTTCCGCGCCGCTTTTTGCTCCTGTTGTAGGTGCGTTTTTTGCGATAGTAATAGTAAAAAATATGTATGGCGGACTTGGCAAAAACATTCTCAACCCTGCACTTTCCGCCCGTGCACTTTTATACTCATGGCCGGCTCTTATGTCGGTCTGGATAAAGCCGAACCTCGGTGATAAGGCAATCTCAATATTTGCAAACGTATCGAGATCAGCACTTGCCCCTGAGGTAGTTGCGGCATACACACCGCTTGGAAAGATGAAGCTCGGTTTTCTCCCCGAGGTTCTGCTCGGCGGAAACGATGCTGTTTCAAGCCTTGCAGATGTAGCGATAGGAAACGTTGCAGGTGCGCTCGGTGAGGTTTCGGCGGTTGTTATCATCGCCGCCGCGATATACCTTCTCGTGCGCCGCGTAATTACATACCATATACCTGTATCTTTTGTCGCGACGGTCGCGGTTTTGACATTTATATTCCCGCTTGGCAAAAACCCCGGATATTTGTGGTCACTTTACAGTGTGCTTTCGGGAGGACTTTTATTCGCCGCAGTTTTTATGGCTACGGACTACACGACAAGCCCGATAACTCCGCTTGGCAAGATATACTACGGTATCGGTTGCGGTATACTTACTGTGTTTATAAGATATTTCGGCGCGTATGAAGAGGGCGTTGTTTTCGCTATACTCATTATGAACTGTCTTACGGGCGTAATTGATAAGCTCACGATTCCGTCCCGTTTCGGAAGTTCGAGAAAGGTGGTAAGGCGAAATGAAAAGTAGCAAGAAGGAAAAGAAAGTGCTTTCTCACGAGAAGAAAAAAGAACTTGTTTCATCAATTCTCACCTTTGTAATTGTGCTTGTCATTGCAGGTGCTATCCTTTCATCCCTTTCACTTGTCCTCGGTGAGACGATAGAGAAAACCGAGAGACAGCCATTCATATCGGCGATGAAAAAGCTTTGCCCTGCCGATAAGTATGAAGAACTCGCATTTGAGAACGCTGAGGCAAGCGGCGTATATAATATGCACGTCGCATATGTTGTTGATGACATCGTCGGATATTGCGTAGAGTCAAAGACACATTCCGCAAACGGAGAGCTGCGTCTTGCAGTAAGCTCGGATGCTGAGGGCAGAATAACTGCGGTTGAGATAATTTCGCGAGGGAAAGAAGACGCCTCGGGAACAAAGGCACAGGATAAAGAGTTTCTCTCGCAGTTCGCAGGAAAGAACGGTCAGATTACCCTTGCCAGAGGCACGGTAAAGGACGATACCCAGGTGCGTGAGGTTATAGGTATGACGGTCTCACCCGAGGCTGTTTGTGACGGAGTAAACCGCGCGTCTGCCATAATCGGGCATCTCAAAAAGGGTGAGGGAAAGGCGGTGCCGAAATGAAAAAGAAAAGCGGAAAACTCGGAAAAATGATCCGTGAGAGCATCGTTTTTGAAAACGGCTTTATTGCGCTTCTTCTGGGACTTACTCCAATGCTCGTTGCATCAACAAGACTCATTGACGCACTCGTTATGGGCGTGTCAGCGATAGTCGTGCTCACAGATTCGGCGGTTTTATCAGCACTCCTTTCAAAAACTGTCCCGAACGGGATAAAAGTTGCGTTGCACATAACCGTTGCGGTTGTAAGCATTGCCGTAATTGAGCTTTTGATTCGCGCGTTCGCACCAACTGTTTTTGAAAATATTGGGATGTATCTTCCGCTTCTTTCTGTAAGCGGAGTGCTCACATACTCATTTGAAAAAGAGAAGAGAAAGAAAAAAATATCGGGCGCACTTGAAACGGCACTCGTGACAGGCGGAGGCTTTTTTGCGGAAATACTCATTCTGGCTTTTGTGCGCGAATTCTTCGGGCGTGGTTCACTCCTCGGATTTCAGATTTTGCCAGAAGAGTACGGAATGCGCTTTTTGACGCTCCCCGGTGGAGGACTCATTCTTCTCGGTGTACTTATCGCCGTTTTGCGTGCGTATGTGCAGAAGATTGAAAAGGAGGGGGAAATATGAGCTTTTTTGGAATAATCGCCGTTGCACTCGGCGCAGTTTTTTCTGAAAACATAGTATTTTCACATGCTTTTGGCATATCCCCGTTCATTTCAAAGTCAAGAAGTGCTGCCGAAACACTTATTACGGGAATTGCAATAACAGTAATGACTACCCTCTCCGCACTCTTTACAAGTATAATCAACTCGGCACTTCTCCTGCCTCTTGATTTGACATATCTCAGGAGCGTTGTGTATATACTTGTAATCGCCCTGGTCGTGGGTGCAGCCTCTTTCCTTATTAAAAAATACGGAAAGAGCTTTCGCGGACTTCCCGTATCGCTCTTTGAGGTATACTCAAACACCGCAGTGCTCGGCGTTTGCCTTTTTGCAGCAACAAACGGCTACAACATATTGGAGTCGCTTGTGTACGGGCTCTTTGCAGGTGTTGGATTTACTCTTGCAGCCCTCCTTTTCTCGGTTGTTCGCGACCGTATGAGGTATACAAAGACGCCGGAATATTTTGAGGGTCTTCCGATGCTGCTTATAACTGCAGGACTTGTTGCCCTTGCGTTTGGCGGCTTTAACGGAATGAAGTTTATGTAGAGGTAACGCCATGGAAGTTTTTGTTCATATTCTCATCGCGGTTTTAACCCTTATTGTGCTCGGCGGAGGACTTGCCGCACTTATTGTAACGCTCTCGTTAAAAACAACCGAGAGAAAAAGTGCTGGAAAGTGTTCCGAGAGAACGGATACGGGTTTGCGTGCATTTGTAAAATGCAGCGGTGGTGAGCATCCGATAAAGAGATATACATACTCCGATATATCCGACTGTAACAGCGCACATCTTCTTGCAGGCGGTCCGACGGAGTGCAAGTTTGCCTGCCTCGGTCTTGGTACATGTGTTTCTGTTTGTGAGAAAGAAGCAATAAGCATTAATGACGGAGTTGCGGTCGTTAGTGAGGAAAAGTGTGACGGTTGCGGCAAGTGCGTTTCTGCGTGTCCGCGCGGAACAATCGAGCTTTTGCCAAAGGATGCAAAGGTGAAGATAAGGTGTGCAAGTCTCCACGATGAAAAGGGACTTTTTGTAATTTGTGATGCGGGATGCATAGGATGCCGTGCTTGTGAAAAGACTTGTAAGTACGGTGCAATAGAGGTTTCCTCAAACGTCGCAAAAATCGACTATGAAAAGTGCATCGCCTGCGGCGAATGTGCAAAGAGTTGTAAAGAGGGCATAATTGTCCTTGCGGGTCTCGGGGAAGAGTTTGACGAAACAGAATATTTTGAACTCGGAGACATTCCGGTGGAGACCGAAGCAGCCTCAGAATAAAGGAGGGAAGCGCTCTTGAGAAGAAAACGAAGAACAGGTGGCAGATACAGAGGTGCGCGACGTCGCGTTGACCTCTTAATCCCCATTCTTGTTGCGCTTATAATTTCTGCGGCAGTTGTTTTGTATGCCGTAAACGAAAATATGGTCTTTACAAAAGACGGCGCATTTTTCTCTCCGTCTGAAAAGACGGAAAAGACGCCTGTTGATGTAGAGACAAACCTCGTAATTGAGGAAGAAGAGGTGACAGAGCCTCCCGTAGAGAGCGCAAGTCCGAACGTTCTCGCAGAGGAGATTCGCGCATACTTCATCCCGATAGGAACGGTAAAGAATGCAGAGCTCTTTGACCTTGCAATTTCCGATGCTGCAACAAAACCCGATATAAATACACTCGTACTCGAGGTCAAGGCGGAGGACGGAACGCTTGCGTTTGCGACAAGCTCGCCGCTTGGAAAGATAGCGGGCGCGGATGTAAACGGCGCAGACGAGACGCTCTCTGCTGCAGTTTCAAAGGCGCGTGCGAGCGGATATAAAGTGGCGTTTTATATGTCTGCATTCAAGGACAACGAAACGGCGAGAAAGAATCAGCCGTATTCCGCGAGAACAAAAAATAAGGTAATATTCATTGACGGAACAAATGTCCGATGGCTCTCGGCATATTCACCTGAGGCGCGCGGATATGTGACCGACGTTATAAAAAAAGCAAAAAGCTTCTCACCGGACGAGATTATTCTCTCAAACGTATCCTTCCCGGCAGTAGGAAAGACAGAGATTCTTTTCTACGAAAAGGAGCTTGGAGAAAAACGCGATGCGCTCAAGTCTTTTATGACTGAGGCAAAGGTGGCGTGTGAGGGAACAAAGCTTTCCGCGGTGTATGAAAACTACAACGATTCATGCCTTTCTGCGAGCGGGCAGAATGTTGAGGACTTCAAGAACGGTTTTGACTCACTTTATGTGAATAAAAACGGAAGCTACTACACCAAAACGGGTGCAGATTCAGGTATTGCCAATGCGGTTATTATTGATACGGTCGCAAACGGCGAAAGCTTTATGATAAAGAAATAAACAAAAGACCTTTTTGGATTTATGTCCAAAAAGGTCTTTAATTCTTATCCGTTTTGATGTATAATAGAAAAAAACGCTTACAAAGGGGTTTGGAAATATGTCAGAGCTTTGTGCAAATGAAGGAAAAAATGCGGTGATAACAGTTGAGGGCAAGGATTATATGCGCCTTCCCATAAAGACACACGTCGTCACCGAAAACGATAAGATTGCAGATGTTGCAGAGAAGTATGCAATGCCGCACATGGAAGAGGGGGACATCCTTTTTATCTCGGAAAAGTGTGTCGCATGCTCACAGAAGCGCGCAGTTCCGCTTACGGAAATCCATCCGCGCCCGCTTGCAAAGCTCCTCTGTAAATTCGTATATAAGTCACCCTACGGCATCGGCCTCGGCATTCCCGAGACCATGGAAATGGCACTTCGCGAGTGCGGAACATTCCGTATGCTCTTTGCTGCATTTATAAGTGCAATAGGCAAGCTCCTCGGTCGTCGCGGCTGGTTTTACAAGGTTGCGGGATACCGTGCAGAGTCTATCGACGGTCCTACTCCGTACACACTTCCGCCGTATAACAAGTGCGTCGTTCTCGGCCCTGAGAACCCGGACAAGACAGCGCGCGAAATTGCGGCAAAGATTGGCTTTAAGACAGTTATAGTCGACGTAAACGACCTTACGGGAAAGATTCTCGGTGCTTCCGATGAAACACTTGACCGCGAGCTTCTCCCGAAGATTCTGCGCGACAATCCGCTCGGACAGAGCGCACAGCAAACCCCAATGGGAATTATTCGCGAGGTAAAATAAATGCAGTTTGAACATATAAGAAAGGTAGCGGAGGAAAACTCAAAGCGAGTGCTCGATTCTTTTTCACGTCACCGCGTATCAGATACCATGTTTGCAGGAACGACTGGATATGGCTATGACGACCAGGGACGTGATACGCTCGATAAAATTTATGCCGATGTTTTCGGCGCGGAGGATGCGATTTGCCGCATCCAGTTTGTAAACGGCACGCACGCGCTCTTCTGTGCGCTGTTTGGTGCGTTAAATCCCGGTGATACACTTCTTTCAATAACAGGTGCGCCGTATGATACCCTTCTCGGTGCGATCGGTATAAACGGAAAAGAAGGTCACGGAACTCTCGTCGAATACGGCGTGAAATACCGCGAGATCGAAATGCGAGACGGCGGGATTGACATGGTTTCGGTGCAGAAAGCTGTAGAGGAAGAAAAAAATGTCCTTGTGTATATCCAGCGCTCACGCGGATATGCCTCCCGCCGTGCACTCTCGGTAGACGAAATCGGAGAGGTTATAGCAAAAGTAAAAGAGATAAATCCGAATGCAAAGGTCATGGTAGACAATTGCTACGGTGAATTCTGCGAAACGCGCGAGCCGACACACGTCGGTGCGGATATTATGGCAGGCTCTCTCATCAAAAACCCGGGCGGCGGACTTGCACCTACCGGCGGATATATCGCAGGAAGGTCTGACCTTGTAGAACGTGCGGCAGAGCGACTCACAGTGCCGGGAATCGGACGTGAGTGCGGATGCACTCTCGGCCAGAACAGGCTTTTGTATCAGGGCTTTTTTATGGCACCGCACATTGTCTCTCAGGCGCTCATGACGGCAGCCTTTGCAGCAGAGACCTTTGAAGAGCTAGGTTTTGAGGTATCTCCGAAAGCGACCGAGCCAAGGTATGATATAATCCAGACGATAGAGCTCAAAACCCCCGAAAAGCTCTCGGCATTTTGCCGCGGGATCCAGGCGGGCGCACCGTGTGATGCGTTTGTTGTCCCTGAGGCATGGGACATGCCGGGTTATGATGACCCCGTAATTATGGCGGCAGGCGCGTTCGTTCAGGGCTCGTCAATCGAGCTTTCGGCAGACGCTCCGATGCGCGAGCCGTATAGGGTATATCTCCAGGGCGGAATTACATACGAAAGCGGAAAGCTCGGTGTTCTCAAAGCCGCAGAAGAAATCAAAAAGTTAGGCTAAATCAAATAGTCAGGGTATAACATACTCTGACTATTTTTTTGTTGTTTATTTTATCGGGATGTAGTATAATTAATATGTATAATTATATGAACTTGAAAGGTGCGCTTAATTTTGAAGGAAATACTGCTTCTTAAGCTCGGTGAGCTCGTGCTCAAGGGTCTCAACCGAGGCAATTTTGAAAAAAGACTTATGAAAAATCTTGCATGGAGAATGAAGAATTTTGGCTCATTCAAAATTTTCTGCATGCAGTCAACCATATACGTGGAGCCGCAGGATGACACCTGCGATATTGACGCGGCGTTTTCCGCGGCAGAGAAGGTTTTCGGTATCGTAAACATCTCACGTGCGGCAGAGTGTGAAAAGGATATTGACACTATAATTTCGGTCGCAAAGGAATATCTTTCTGATACACTTTCAGGCGCAAAGACCTTCAAGGTGGAGGCAAAGCGCTCGGATAAATCCTTTCCGAAAAAATCACCCGAGATTTCTGCCGAGGTTGGCGGTGCGCTTTACGATGCCTTCCCGAATCTTTCGGTCGATGTCAAAAACCCCGAGATTTGTGTAAGGGTTGAAATCCGCGACCGCGCGGCATACGTTCACGCAAATCCAACTCCGGGCGCGGGCGGTCTCCCGATAGGCATAAACGGAAAAGCAGGACTTCTCCTCTCTGGCGGAATCGACAGCCCCGTTGCGGCATATATGATGGCAAAACGCGGCATTGAGCTTTTCGGTATCCATTTCTTCTCATATCCGTATACCTCCGAGCGCGCAAAGCAAAAGGTAATTGAGCTTGCTCGTCTTGTCGGTGCCTATGCAGGCAACATCAAAATCGCAATGGTGCCGTTTACGAAGATACAGGAAGAAATCCGCGCAAACTGCCATGAGGAATATTTTACACTCATTATGCGCAGATTTATGATGTACATTGCTGAAAAAATTGCAGAGAAAAATGGTTGCGGTGCGCTTATTACGGGTGAGAGCCTCGGTCAGGTCGCAAGTCAGACAATGGAGGCACTTCTCGTCACGGAAAACGGAATAACCCTTCCTGTGCTTCGTCCCGTAATAGGTATGGACAAGGAAGAGATTGTCGCGATTGCGAGGAAAATAAACACCTTTGAAACCTCAATTCTCCCGTATGAGGACTGCTGTACGGTATTCACTCCAAAGCACCCGAGAACAAAGCCGAAGCTTGAATATGTTCTTGCGGAAGAGAAAAAGATTCCGTTTGAGGAGCTTGCGCGAGAGGCGATAGAAAACACAGAGATTATATAGAAAGAGGGAAAACCCTTGAGCTTATCAGCAGAGATAATTGCGGTAGGAACAGAAATCCTGCTCGGCGAGATTGTAAATACGGACGCTGTTACCGTTGCACGTGCACTCTCTGAGCTTGGAATAAATGCATATTATCAGACAGTCTGCGGAGATAACCCTGACAGACTTTATGACGTTATTATGACGGCAAAGAGCCGCGCAGACATTATAATAACAACGGGAGGGCTCGGCCCTACGTTTGACGACCTCACAAAGCAGGTCGCCGCCCGTGCGTTCAACAAAAAGCTTGTCTTGTCAGAGACCGAGCTTAAAAGGATAGAGGATTATTTCACGTCCCGCGGAAAGGAAATGACGGAGAACAACCGCCGTCAGGCATACCTTCCCGAGGACTGCACCGTTTTTGAAAACGATTGGGGAACAGCTCCGGGATGTGCGATGGAGGACGAGGGAAAGATTCTCATTATGCTTCCCGGGCCTCCGCGAGAGTGCAAGCCGATGGTGGAAAAGCGAATGATACCGTACCTCAAAAAGCTTTCTGATTCACACCTTGTTTCTCACCGAATCCGTATTTACGGGATGGGCGAGAGTGAGGTGGAGAGCAAAATCAGAAGCTTTGCAGAAGAGATGGAAAACCCGACCCTTGCACCGTATGCAAAGGACGGAGAGGTTCTCCTTCGTGTTACGGGAAAGGCGGACACGGAAGCTGCGGCCGATGCAATTACACGCCCTGTGATCGAAAAGGTAAAGAGCATAGTTGGTGACTCTGTTTATGGCGTAGATGTGGCATCACTTCACGAAGCACTTGTCGCTGTACTCAAAGAAAAAAAGCTTACTCTCGCAACTGCGGAATCCTGCACAGGCGGACTTTGTGCAAAGCTTATAACCGACATCTCAGGTTCGTCCGAGGTATTCTTTGGCGGAATCTGCGCGTATACAAACGAGATGAAGATAAAGCTTCTCGGCATTTCAAAAGAACTTCTTGACAAATATGGCGCGGTCAGCCGCGAGTGTGCCGAGGCACTATCAAATGCTGCGTGTGAGAGGTTCGGTACCGATGCGGGAATCGGAGTTACGGGATGGGCAGACCCGAGTAGCGGTGATGACAAAAACCCGGGCGGCACGGTGTATGTATCCGTAACACTCAGAGGCAAGACAGTAAGCCACAAAATTTATCAGCCAATGAGCCGCGACCTTGCAAAGAGTCGCGCGGCGCAGGAGAGCTTTGACATTTTAAGGCGAGAGGCAGAAAAGCTATGATGGAAGAAAAGACACTTTCGCAGAAATACCACTTCCGCGGAGTTATAATGAACCTTCGCGAGGATGAGGTGGAGCTTCCCGACGGGAGAAAATCCACACGCGAGGTTTGTGAACACTGTGACGGTGTTGCAGTGCTTCCGATAACAGAGAGTGGTGAGGGCGTTCTGGTTTCGCAGTTCCGCTATCCGTTCGGTATAGAGATTTTAGAAGTGCCTGCAGGGAAGGTTGACGGCGATGAAGAGCACCTTGCCTGCGGAATCCGTGAGCTTTCAGAGGAAACGGGTTACACGGCGGATGAGATGCAGTATCTCGGCTTTGCCTACCCGTCACCGGGATGTATGACAGAGCGTTTGCACCTGTATATCGCGCGCGGACTTCACGAGGGCGCACCTCATCCCGACGAGGGTGAGTTTCTCGATATAAAGAAATATAAAATGAACGACCTTGTAAAAATGTGTGAAAACGGCGAGATTTCCGATGCGAAGACGCAGATACTTATTCTTCGCGCAGGAAGAATTCTCGGAATTTAAGAAAGGGAGTATGTGGAAATGGACAAGAAAGTACTTGTAGTAGAAGACGAAAAGGCGATTGCCGACATTCTCGAATTCAACTTAAAAAAAGAGGGCTATAGCGTTGTCTGTGCCTACGACGGAGAGGCAGGACTTAATGCTGCACTCGGTGAAAACCCCGACCTTATACTTCTTGACGTCATGCTCCCGAAGCTTGACGGCTTTGAGGTGTGCAAAAATGTAAGAAAAACCTCCAACGTACCGATAATTATGCTTACGGCACGCGAGGAGGAGGTAGACAAGGTACTCGGTCTTGAGCTTGGCGCTGACGACTATATAACAAAGCCGTTTTCCATGCGCGAGCTTATGGCAAGAGTCAAGGCGAACGTGCGTCGTGGCTTTGGTGCGCCCGTTGAGGAGGCGGCTCCGGTGAGCGATGAAAACCGCCTTGTCTTTGGTGATATCGTTATAAACTTAAAGAGCCTTGATGTGAGAAAGGCAGGAAAGTTTGTAGAGCTTACTCCCCGTGAGTTTGAGCTTATCCGCTTCCTTGCAACACAGCCGAATCAGGTGTTCTCACGCGAGGAGCTTATGGAAAGCGTCTGGAAATATGATTATTACGGCGACCTTCGAACAATCGATGTTACTGTCCGCCGTCTTCGTGAAAAGATTGAGGACGACCCTGCAAATCCTGTAAGGATAGTTACACGCCGCGGTGCAGGATATATGTTTGCAGACTGATTTTTTTAGATAGGAGGGCTCTGCCTTGCGCTCGCTTCAGATGAAACTCGTCTCGGTATTCGTGCTTCTTATTGTCTCTGTTATGGCGATAGTAGGAACATTTATGCTCAATCGCGTTTCCGTTTACTATTTTGACGATTTTACAGAGCAGATGAACTCGGTGTTCCGTGCTGAGATGTTTGCAGTGCTCAAAGAGGAAGCTGCAACAGAAAACGGTGCTGAGCGCATAAATACCGCGCTTTCTGCCCATTCTGCCGCGATGAAGATAAATACATACCGCAATTACTATGTGCTTGACGGAAAAACAGGCGAGACGCTTTTCGGTTCAAATGACGAAAAGGTGCATGCAACGCCTGCGATTGTTGATGCAATGAGCGGGAAAATCGGCCAGGAGAAGCGTATTTCAAGCGGATATATCGACCGCGCAAACCCGATAGAGGTTGACGGTGAGGTAAAGTATATTGTGTATATAAAGGACACAAAGCAGGACCTTCAGAACCTTACCTCATCAATGTTTATGATAATCCTTCGCACCATGTCAGTTGCACTTTTAATCGCGGTGCTTTTAAGCTTTCTTTTTGCAAAGACAATTACAAACCCGATAGAGAAGATTACAAAGGGTGCAAAGAAGCTCTCTTTGGGTGAGCTTGACACCTCTCTCTCGGTTTTTTCAAATGACGAGATAGGAACACTTACGGAGACCTTCAATGACATGGCGGAGGCGCTTAACCGCACGATTGCAAAGGTTGAGGACGAGAGAAATAAGCTCGATACCATATTCCTCTATATGACGGACGGAGTAACGGCCTTTTCAAACGACGGAAAGCTTATTCACTACAACCCCGCCGCTGTTGAAATGCTCGGCTTTGACGAGGCAAAGGACAGGACGTATGCCGAGATTTTCAAGGGGAGCGGACCTTCGTTTGAGGTACTTCTCAATGACGAGAGTGACGTTTCGGGATACGACTTTACGGTCGGTGAGAGAACTCTCAAAATGAGCTCGGCACGCTTTGGTGACGAGACGGGAGAGAATGGTATAATTGCGATTATTCACGACTTTACCGAGCAGATGAAGCTTGAAAACTCGCGCCGCGAGTTTGTTGCGAACGTTTCCCATGAGCTAAGGACTCCGCTTACGAACGTAAAGAGCTATACAGAAACACTTTCAGAATCCCCGGATGCACCCGAGGAGATGAAGTCACAGTTCTATGACGTAATCTTAAACGAGACGGACAGAATGACAAGAATAGTAAAGGATCTCCTCACGCTTTCGCGTCTCGATTCTGCGAAGATGGACTGGAAGACAGAGACATTCTCGCTTAAAAAGAGCGTGGAGAATGCCTATAAAGCTATGGAGATGGAAGCAAGGCGGCACGGACACAAGCTTATTATGTCTGTTGATTCTTCGCTGCCCATGTTCACGGGCGACCGCGAGAGAATAGAGCAGGTGCTCATAAATCTCATTTCAAATGCGGTAAAATATACGCCTGACGGCGGAAAAATAGAGTATTCTGCAGAAAACTGCGACGACCATATAAAGATAACGGTGAAGGATAACGGTATCGGCATACCCGAAAAGGATCAGCCGAGGTTGTTTGAACGTTTCTACCGTGTTGACAAGGCACGAAGCCGTGACCGTGGAGGCACAGGACTCGGTCTTGCCATTGCAAAGGAAATCATTGAACATTACGGTGGTGAGATAAAACTCGACAGTGTATATCGGAAGGGCACGACGTTTACCGTAATACTGCCGAAAAATGATGAGGGCGAAAGGGTATGAACAGAACAAGAGAAAAAATAAAAACGGTTCTCATCTGCCTTTTGCTTGTCGGAATGGTATATCTCACGTATTCGGTATGGTTTTTTGACAGTCCTCTTGGCGAGATGAGGATAGAGAGTCTGTTTGACGTTTCGGGAGGAAACGGACTTTCAGACGGTGCAGGTGAAGACCTTTCTCAATTTGGAATACGTCCGCTTTCCATTGCGATACGTGAAGACGGGGTCTTGCGCGCCATGCTTTACGACAGCGCAGCGTGTGACGATGCATACACAAAGCTACGCGAGGGTATAGGTACTGCATTCCGTCGTGGAAAAGAGATAAGACAAGCCGACGAGAAGAAGTGGGAAAGTGCGATTTCAAAGGATGGGGTTTTGCTCGATTATTCGGGAAACATTCCAATTGAGGCACTTAAGCTCTGGCTTGGAGAGACAAACGGAGGGGACGCTTTCTGTGGACGTTATTTTTTCTTTTCCACCGCGTCAAGAACAATACGTGTGTACATCAAGAATACAGACACAAAAAAGGTATACGAAATAGAAACCTCCGCTTTGTCAGACGTGATAGACGGTGTTCTTCCTTCACACGGCGCAACACCTTCAGAGCTTGCGCTTTTGTATGAAGATGAGGAGTTTTCCTCGGTTTATCCTGAGATGATTATACCCGAGGCTTCAAAGACTCTGGGTGTTGTTTCGTCATACAACATTTACACGGCGTTTGGGGCCGATACGGTTAACGCATGCCTTGAAACGTTCGGGATGAGCAATGTTGCCTCGTCAAACTATTCCGAAAATGACGGAACAGAGGTATATATAGCTGATATGGTAACCTTGAAGGTCTCACCGACGGGTATTGTTTCATACTCCGACCTTCGCGATGAGGCGGACGAAACTCTCGGTATAAAAATAAATTCAGAGAATACAGACACCCTGACATTCGCGGAAAAATGTGAGGGGGCAAGAAATGTGGTTTCTTCCCTTGCAAAAAAGATTGCGGGTACGGGCGGTATTTATATAATCTACGCCGCCGAAAATGGTGAGAATGCGGAAATAGTTTTTGGCAGACATATAAACGGAATTCCCGTGGATATGAAAGAGACCTCATACTTTGCAAAGGTGATAGTCAAGAAAAACAGCATCGGAGAGGTGCGACTCAACCTCACAGGCTATGAAACGATGGCACAGACAAAGGAAATCCTTCCTGCTCGCCTTGCCGTTGCGGCGCTTAAGGGAAAAGACGGTGTTTACGACTTAAACCTCAGGTATAAGGATACGGCAGAGGCGGGAGTTGTTCCGTCGTGGTTTGTCGGAGGAATAAAGAAGGGAGAGAAGTAAATGGATTGGGCAAAGGCTAAAACAATCATAATTGCGCTTCTCCTGGGAGTTAACATCTTTCTTCTTGTCACTTATGTAGTGCGTGAAAACGAGGCCAGACGGGACGAGCTTACGCTCCGCGAGAACATAGTAACAATACTCAATAATCAGGGGGTGGAGGTGGAAAACTCCGTTCTGCCTCAGGACTCTATGGAAATTCGCCCGAGCACAATAGCGGTGCAAACCTCCGCCGAAAAAGTAGCGGCGCGACTTTTTGGTGAAATCGAGGTCTCATCGCAGGGTGAGAGTACGGTATATTCAAGTGGGCGCGGAAACATAATGTTTTTAAGGGATTCCTTCTCTCTTGTTTACGAGTATGGCGAAGAAGTGGCAGACGAGGCTGCTGCAAGGTCGGTGGCAGAGGAAGTTGCAAGCAAGCTTTCTGTCAGCACTTCAAGTGACGCCTTTGAGATAAGTGATGTGGAGAGCGGATATACCGTTAGAATACCTCAGGTTTTTTCTGGGGTTCGGATTTTCGGAAGCGATGTTGAAATAAAAATTTCCAAAAGCGGGAGTGTTATCGGCTCGGGAAAATTCATCGGCAGCGGAAGGCTTAAACCGACGCAGGGAAAAACGTTTCCCGCCTCTGCACTCATGGTGAAGTTTGCCCAGGGCGTGCGTCTGCGTGGAATAGACCGCCTGAAAATCACAAAAATCAATTACGGATATATTGCAAACACACCTACACGCGGCGTTGCTCCGCTGGTTCCGATTCTCGATATAGAAACGGACAAGGGAAGCTTTTATGTCAATATGACGGACGGCTCTTTTGTCGAAATATAAAAAGTTGCAAAAATGCACAAATATGTTTTGCATTTTGAGGATAAATCTGCTATAATTTATTTTAGGATTCTGTATACAATGATAAGAGTACAAAGAAAAGAAGGTGCCGGGTTTTGACGAAGTATGTTATTGAAGGTGGACATAAGCTTTCGGGCGAAGTTGTAATAAGCGGGGCTAAAAACGCCGCTGTTGCAATAATCCCCGCAGCTCTTCTCGTCGACGGTACATGCAGAATAGAAAATATCCCGGAGATTCGCGATGTAACACTTATGCTTGATCTTCTGCGCGACCTTGGTGCAGATGTCAGGCTTATTAACCGCTCGTGCGTTGAGATCAACGCATCGAAGATAAGAACAACAAAGGCAAACTACGATATGGCGCGTATGATTCGTGCGTCATACTACCTCATAGGTGCACTTCTCGGTCGATTTGGCTCTGCTCAGGTATCGCTTCCGGGCGGGTGCAACCTGGGCGACCGTCCGATTGACCAGCACACAAAGGCATTTAAGCTCCTCGGCGCAAATGTAGACGTTCAGAACGGCTATGTTTTTGCAGAGTCCCACGGCCGTCTTTGTGCAGCACCTGTGTATCTTGACGTTGTGTCTGTCGGCGCAACAATAAACACAATCCTTGCGGCAACCCTTGCTGACGGTACAACAGTAATTGAGAACGCGGCAAAGGAGCCTCATATAGTTGACCTTGCAAACTTCTTAAACTCCATGGGCGCAAACATTTCCGGCGCCGGTACGGATGTTATCAAGGTCCGCGGTGTCCACAAGCTCGAAGGCGGGGCTTATACCATAATCCCCGACCAGATAGAGGCAGGAACATATATGGCGGCGGTTTGTGCCTGCGGAGGTGAAATTCTTGTCAAGAACGTAATCCCGAAGCACCTTGACTGTATCACGGCAAAGCTTGCTGAAATGGGTGCGGAGATTACGGAATATGACGATGCACTCCTTGTAAAGAGAGAGGCACCGCTTTCAAAAACAAACATAAAGACATTGCCGTACCCGGGCTTCCCGACGGATATGCAGCCTCAGGCAACGGTCATTCTTTCTGTTGCAGAGGGTATGAGCCTTGTAACGGAAGGCGTATGGGACAGCCGTTACAGATACGTTGAAGAGCTTCGTCGTATGGGAGCAAAAATCCAGATAGACGGAAAAACTGCAATAGTGGAAGGAATCGAATGCCTCACGGGTGCGCCCGTAAAAGCGTGTGACCTTCGTGCAGGTGCAGCTCTTGTAATTGCAGGTCTTGCGGCAAGCGGAACAACCGAGGTTGAGGATGTTATCCACATTGAGCGAGGCTATGAGCATATAGTAGAAAAGCTTCGCGGGATAGGCGCCCACATTAGTCGCGTGGAAATGCCCGATGCTCCGGGAGTTGCAAAAGCACAATAGCAAACTTAAGGAACGGCATCGCCGTTCCTTTTTTAAGATAGAGGAAGCTTATGATAAAATTATGTCCGCTTGCGAGCGGCTCAAACGGAAACTGCACGTATATTTCCGACGGAAAAGTGAATATACTGGTTGATACGGGCATCTCTGCAACACGCATAATAGGAGAGCTTTCGATGCTCAGGACCCCGATTTCAGCGATTGATGCCATTTTTATAACTCACGAGCATAGCGACCACATAACAGGGCTTCTTAAAATCTGCGAGAGGACGGATGCCCCGATCTATGCATCAAACGGTACCGCGCGCGGTATAGGTGAGAGGATAGAGGCACTTTCTGGAAAAGTCGTCTGCATAAAAGAGGACGAAACCGTGAAGATAGGAGACCTCTCGGTCACGCCGTTTCACACGCCTCACGATACATATGAGAGTATGGGGTACAGAATAAACACGGAAAAGGAATGCGCCATTATTGCAACCGACATAGGACGGGTGGACGAGAGCCTCCTTTCCCGCCTTCTCGGTGCAGACATACTTCTTTTGGAGTCAAACTACGACAGGCGCCGCCTTTCATACAGTAGATACCCCGCGTTTCTCAAGGAAAGAATAGTTGGCGGTCGCGGTCATCTCTCAAACGACGAGTGTGCGTCCGTTGCACTCCGCGCCGCAGAAGAAGGAACAGGAAACATAGTTCTCGGTCACATAAGTGCAGAGAACAACACACCGGGTGATGCATACACCGCAGTGCACCGCGTTCTCACGGAAAACGGCATTATTCCGGGTGTTGATGTTATGCTGTACGTTGCGCCGCGCGGAAAGCGTGGAGAATTGGTTACGGTGGAGAAATAATATGTTGGGAATAGATATTATCTGCGTAGGAAAACTTAAAGAAAAGTTTTTTGCTGATGCTGTAAGTGAGTATAAAAAGCGCATGGGCGCATACTGTAAGCTCAATATAACAGAGCTTTCCGAGACCCCTTGTGCAAGTCGCGAGGAGGCGGAGCGGACACTTTCTGCCGAGGCGGAAAAAATTCGCGAAAAAATCCCGAAGGATGCATACGTGATATGTATGTGTATTGAGGGCCGTGAGGTTTCAAGCGAGGAGCTTTCAGAAACGATATCCGACCTTAAATGCCGCGGGAGGTCAAAGCTTTGCTTTATAATCGGTGGTTCGTTCGGACTTTCCGAAGAGCTTAAAAAGAGTGCGGATTTAAGACTGTCAATGTCGAAGATGACGTTCCCGCACCACCTTGCAAGGGTTATGGTACTTGAACAAATCTACCGCGCCTTCAAAATTGAAGAGGGCTCGGGATATCACAAATAGGAGGGAAATTATGAGCTATATGCAGGAATACGAAAGATGGCTTGCTGAACCGTCACTTTCCGAAGAGGAAAGAAAGGAGCTTCTTTCAATAAAAGACAACGAGGCAGAAATTGAGGACAGGTTTTTCGCACCTCTTAAATTCGGCACAGCAGGTCTTCGCGGAGTTCTCGGTCTCGGTATAAACCGTATGAATGTTTACACCGTGCGTCAGGCAACGCAGGGCCTTGCAACACTTATCAGAAGCCTTGGTAAAAAGACTATGAAGCGCGGCGTCGCAATCTGTATGGACAGCCGCAACTTCAGTGATGTTTTTGCGCGTGAGGCGGCGTGTGTACTTGCAGCGAACAAAATTCCCGTATTTCTTTTCGAGTCGCTTCGTCCGACGCCTGAGCTCTCTTTTGCCGTTCGTGCAATTGAGTGTATTGCAGGTATAAACATAACCGCAAGTCACAACCCGAAAGAATACAACGGCTATAAGGCATACTGGGAGGACGGAGCACAGCTTCCGCCGAAGGAGGCAGACATCGTTCTTGCCGAGATCCGAAAGACCGACATATTCACGGGCGTCAAGACCATGGATTTTGAGAAGGCAAAGAAAAAGAGACTCATCACCCTTATCGGTGAGGAGGTTGACGAGGCATTCCTCGTACACAGCCTCGGTTGCGCTATAAACCGCGAGTGCACAAAGAAGGTGGGAGGCGACTTCAAAATCGTCTATACACCTTTCCACGGCACGGGATATAAGCTTGTTCCCGAGCTTCTTTCGAGAATCGGTCTTGATAATATCATAAGTGTTCCGGAACAGAGCACACCCGACGGTGATTTCCCGACGGTAAAGAGCCCGAACCCCGAAAACAAAGAAGGCTTTGCTCTTGCAATAGAGCTTGCAAAACGCGAGGATGTTGACCTCATCATCGGTACAGACCCCGATGCTGACCGCGTAGGTGTTGTTGTACGCAACCGTGACGGCGAATATGTGACTATCTCGGGAAACCAGATGGGCGTGCTTCTTATGGATTATGTTATCTGTGCACGTCGCCGCGCAGGAACGCTTCCTGAAAATGCTTTTGCGGTAAAGACGATAGTTACAACCGAAATGGCAAGAAAGGTCTGCGAGGACAACGGTGTCCGCATATTTGATACCTTCACGGGCTTTAAGTTCATCGCAGAAAAGATAGAGGAAGAGGGCGGAGACGGCTTCGTATTCGGATATGAGGAGTCATATGGCTATCTTATGGGCGATTTCTGCCGTGATAAGGATGCCGTAACCGCATCCATGATGATTGCCGAGATGGCGTCGTATTACAGAAGTCAGGGCTTAAGCCTTTATGAGGCAATGGAAAAGCTTTATGAAAAATACGGTGCATTTTCAGAGCGCACAATAAACGTAGTTCTTCCGGGTGTCTCCGGTCTTTCAAAGATGCGCGAGATAATGGAGAATATGCGCAAAAACCCGCCAACGGAAATCGCAGGAGTAAAGGTCGGGTGTGTTCGCGACTATCTTTCAGGAACAACAAATAAAGGCGAGACACTTCACCTTTCGGGAAGCGATGTTGTCTATTTTGAAATGGAGGACGATACACGCTTTATTATCCGTCCGTCAGGCACGGAACCGAAGATAAAGGTATACGTTCTTGCAAAGGGCGAAACCGTCGCGGAGGCAAACGCAACAGCAGATAAGTTTGCCGCAGCTGCAGAAAAAATCGCAGAATAGAAAAATGAAAACTCTGCCATCAAAATACAAAAGATGGCAGAGTTTGTTTTTGTAATTTTAATTGTAATTTAAGTGAAAAGGTGGTATTATAAAAGGAGATTAAAAGGAGAAACAAAGCATGGATAAATCAGAAAAAAGAAAAAGGCTCGGGCTTCCCACCTATACTCTCGGGGAAGAGCTTGTAAATTCAATCTCGCACGGTCTTGGCGCAGCATTTGGTATAGTTGCTCTTGTTTTGACTGTAGTTTTTTCAGCAAAGCAGGCAGATGCGTGGAAGGTAGTGTCAAGCTCGATATACGGAGCATCTATGATAATCCTGTACTCAATTTCAACTATATACCACGCCCTTGGTATAAACCGCGCAAAAAAAGTTTTCAGAACGCTTGACCACTGCAGTATATATTTTCTGATAGCCGGAACGTACACTCCGTACACTCTTGTTGCAATGCGTGGAAGCACAGGCTTTATAGTATTTTCCGTTGTATGGGCGGCGGCAATAACCGGAATTGTATTCAGTGCGATAAATGTTCATAAGTTCCGCGTGATTTCCATGATACTCTATATCGCGATGGGTTGGGCGATTATTTTTTCGGCAAAAGCACTCATTGCCTCGGTCGCACCTGCCGGAGTAATACTTCTCCTTTCCGGTGGCGTTTTGTATACGGTTGGTGCCGTGCTATACGGTATCGGAAAAAAGAAGAAGTATATGCATTCAGTTTTTCACTTCCTGGCTCTAGGCGGAAGCGTTTGTCACTTTATTTCGATTTTTGCATACGTCATATTATAACTCCGCGTCGACGGATATGTTTGTTATTCCGTTTTGCAGGAATTCGTTGAGATAACATTCACGGCGAAGCGGAAGCTCGTCGGACACAATAGTGCCGATGTCACAGTCGCGCTGGGAAAGCTCTTCTGCGAGGATGTCAAAGAAGACGGAATCCTCATAGTCCATTATGGCTTCGTGGATTCCACCCTCAGAAAACGCGCGCGATGGGATAATCTCACCGTCTGAAAGCTCGCAGAGCGAGGACATATCAAACTTCGGACATTGTGAGAATATAAAGCTCTCAACTTTGTCAAAATCGGGAATACGGTCACTTCCTCTTGCGGAGTTAAGAACCCAGTTTCCTATATATACGAGGTCTAAAAGACGTCGGAATTGCTTTGAAGAAAGTTCAATTTGCACACAAATCACCTCAGCTTATTATACAACATACAGGACAGTTTTTCCACATATAAATGGAACGTGATAAATTATATTACGGGGGCGAGCCATAAATGAAAAAAATAAATCTTGCCATAATTTTTGGCGGGGTATCACCGGAGCACGAAATATCGCTCAGGTCATGCGCAAGTGTATACCGTGTGATTTCAAGAGAAAAATATAATATAACACTTATCGGAATAACAAAGTCCGGCGCATGGTACTATTTGCCCGACGTCAGTGCAGAGGATATTGAGAATGACACGTGGCAGGGAAAAGAAAAGCTTTCGTGCAGCTTCTCCTCAAACCGCGAATACCCGGGAATAATCCTTACAGACAGCGGGAGAGCTATTCCGATAGATGTAGTATTTCCCGTAATGCACGGAGAAAATGCAGAGGACGGAAGACTTCAGGGCATGTGCGAGCTGGCAGATATCCCGTGCGTGGGTCCGAAAAGTACGTCGAGTGCTGTGTGCATGGATAAGGCGCTCACAAAGCTTGTAGTTGAGAAAACAGGAATTCGTCAGGCAGACTGGGTGCTTGTAACAAAGAAAACGTACAACTCCGAAGCCACAATTTCAGAGATTGAAAATAAGTTTACCTACCCCGTGTTTGTAAAGCCGACGGCAACGGGTTCATCGGTCGGTGCCGCAAAGGCGGAAAACCGCGATGAGCTTAAAAAGGCACTTTCCGATGCGGTAATCTATGGCGGACGTGTGCTTGTCGAAGAATTTATCCCTGCCCGCGAGATTGAAACGGCAGTGCTCGGAAACGACGAGCCGATAGTTTCCGTCTGCGGTGAGGTCTTGTCGGAGACCGAGGTGTACTCCTACGAGTCAAAATACAACAGTACCGTTTCAAAAACTGTAATCCCGGCCGAGATTTCTGGGGAAACTTCAGAGAAAATCCGAGGCTATGCAAAGAAGATATACGAAGCTCTCGACTGTCGCGGACTTTCAAGAGTTGATTTCTTCATCAACAAAAAGACGGGAGAGATAGTCTTTAACGAGATAAACACAATCCCCGGCTTTACAAGTATTAGCATGTATGCAAAGCTTCTGGGTGCTTGCGGAATAGAATTTTCAGAGCTTCTTGACAGAATAATTGCTTACGCAATGGAGGAATAGTTATGGACAGACGTCCCATAGGCGTGTTTGATTCAGGCCTTGGCGGTCTCACTGCCGTCGCAGAAATAATGCGGATTCTCCCATCAGAGCATATTGTATACTTTGGCGATACTGCGCGCGTGCCGTACGGTACACGAGGAAAGGACACTATTCTGAGGTATGTCAGAGAGGATATAGAGTTCTTAAAAAGCTTTGACATAAAGGCGATAATTATGGCGTGCGGAACGGCAAGCTCTGTTGCGCTCCCGCAGATTGAGGATGAGTACGACATCCCGATAATAGGTGTTGTGAAGCCTGCATCCCTTGCGGCAAAGAACGCTACAAAGAACAAAAAAATCGGCATAATCGGAACACCTGCTACCATCAAAAGCCGCTCGTATGAGAGAGAAATACTGACGTTTCTTCCGGATGCCGAGATATATACTGCGGCGTGTCCGCTTTTTGTTCCGCTTGTGGAAAACGGAAGAGTCGACCCGGCCGACATAGTGCTTAAAACGATGGTAGAGGAGTACCTCACTCGCATAAAAGAGGCGGGTGTAGACACCCTTATTCTCGGTTGCACGCACTATCCCATTATAGAGCGCGCAATAGCAGAGTTTATGGGAAACGGAGTTTCTCTCATAAATCCGGGCGAAGCTGCGGCAGAGTACTTGCGCCAGAGTGAAAAAACAGAGAAAAGCGACGGGAAACGTGGGTCTTACCGCTTCTTTGTTTCGGATGACCGTGACGGATTTTTGGGAAATGCGTCAAAATTCCTCGGGGGAAAACTTCCGGGAGAGGTAAATGTTCACGTTGTAGGAAAATAATGGCATATACACTTTGAGGAGAAAATAATGAAAAAGGATGTAATAATTACTATACGCGGACTTCAGAGCTTTGAGGAGTCGGGCGATGACAGCGTTGAGCTTGTAACGAGCGGCCGCTATTACGAAAAAAACGGAAACTACTATGTTTCCTACAAGGAAAGCGAGCTCACAGGGCTTGGCGATACAACCACTACGCTCAAGATAGAAGAAAACAAGGTCACGGTTATGCGCTTCGGCGAGCTCACGAGCAATATGATATTTGAAGAGGGACAAAAACATATAACATATTACGATATGGGATTTGGCGCGCTCACCGTGGGAGTCAGCACCAAGAGAATTGACAAAACACTTGACGATCGAGGCGGCAAAATGAAGATAGACTATGCGATGGAAATAAACAACGCAGTAACGGGAGAAAATGCTCTCTTTATGGAAATTCGCGAAGCTGCAAATTAAGCCTTGGGAAGCCTGCTTCCACTTGGCATAACGGAGGATAAAAAATGAAAAAGAAAGTTTTAAGAGTCGTTTCAATTTTTCTTGCGCTTGTGATGTCGCTTTCCGCTTTTGCATTTGCCGCAGAGGTGGATTATGAGAGAAAGCTTGATGAAGCACTTGCTATATATCGCAACTTCGGGCTTTTCTCCGATGACGACACGGATTATGTAAAAGAGGCACTGGTTGAGATGTTTGAGGAAGACCCGGACCTTTTCTATACGCTTGTAAATAAAATTTACGAGCGCGATGACAGATATTCACACTATATGTCACCCGCGGAGTACGAAGAGAGCTACGAGATGGAAAGCTCGATGGTCGGTATCGGAGTCGTAATAACAAATCTCGGTGATAAGTATCTTACGGTTGACAGTGTTTCCGAGGGGCCTGCAAAGCGTGCGGGAATCCTTGCCGGAGATAAACTTATTGAGGCGGACGGAATAAGCCTTGAAAACTTCTTGCCGACAGAGGCTGCCGAAATCATCCGCGGCGAAGCGGGAACAAAGGTGAAAATAACCGTTCTTCGCGGAGGAGAAAAGCTCACGTTTAACGTCACCCGTGAAAAGATTATAATTTCTGACGTAACCTCAGAGATGATAGACGAAAAGGTCGGATACATAAAGCTTGCTCACTTTAACGGTATACATGCGTTCATTGATTTTATGAAAGCATATGATGAGTTTGAAAAGTCAGGCGTAAACACGATCGTCCTTGACCTTCGTGACAATCGGGGCGGAGGTCTTGATTGCCTTATAAATCTTATGGATAACATTCTTCCGGAAAAAGACATACCGTACCTTATGTCATGGCAGTCAAAGCCAATGAAGGTAAACATCTATCAGAGTGAGGGCTATGGCTGGGAATTCAACAAGTTCGTAATTCTTGTAAACGGAAACAGCGCAAGCGCCTCCGAGATTATGGCGGGTTCAATGCGCGATCTCGGCTATGCGACAATTGTCGGCGAGACAACATACGGCAAGGGTATGGGACAGAATCACATAAAAACAAGCGACGGAGATGAGGCAATAATCACATCAATGGAGCTTAAGCTCCCGACAAGCGGAGGCTATGACGAAGTAGGTGTTGTTCCTGACCACAAGGTTTCAAAAACTCTTCGAAAGTTCACACTTCCTTACCTCACCCCGCTTGTGAAGCACTCTCCTATAAGTAAGATAAAGACACAAAACGTCAAGGCTGTTGAGGAAAGGCTTGAGGCTCTCGGCTACTTTGCAGGTGAGCCTGACAGCAACTGGGACAGCGAAACAGTAAAGGCAATAAACTTCTTCTGTCGCGCGTATAAGCTTCCGACTGTGAACACAATATGCAGCTGGGAAACCATAGAGAAAATTGATAAAGAAGCAAGAAACCTTGAGAACAAATACTATATCGAGGACACACAGCTTGAGGTTGCGATAAGACTTGCAAAGGAATATTCACAGTCTGATAAAAAGGCAAAATGCATCGATATCAACGAGATTGATTTCAGAAGATAGTAAAAATTTGCAAAAAAACTTGCATTTTTCCAAAAGATATGTTATAGTATGCGTATAAGTAGGTAAGTAAGGTTCGAGAGTGGGCGACATCGTCCACTCTCGAATTGATATAAGAGGTGATTTTGTGAAGAAGATAACCGAAGAAATTATGTCTCTTGCAACCCCCGTCGCAGAGAAGCTCGGCCTTAAAATCTGGGACGTTGAGTTTGTAAAAGAGGGCGGAGAAAAGTACCTTCGAGTTTATATCGATAAGGACGGAACGGTGGATATAAACGATTGTGAAAGCTTTTCACGCGCGTTTGACAAGGTTCTGGATATTGAGGACCCGATTGATGAGTCCTATATCTTTGAAGTGTCAAGCGCAGGCCTTGAGAGAAGACTCTATCGCGCGTCGGACTTTGAAACATATATGGGAAGTGCCGTTACGCTCAAGACCTTTTCTCCAAAGAATGGAAAGAAGGAATTTGCGGGAGACCTTCGCGCATACAATGACGGAGATATAACACTCTGTGTTTCCGGCGAAGAAATTACATTTGCGAAAAAAGAAGTCGCATCCGTAAGGCTGCGCGTTGAATTCTAAAAAACAGAAAAGGGGACGGTTAAAAAATGAACGCAGAATTTTTTGCTGCCATAGAGCAGCTTGAGAAGGAAAAGGGCATTCCGCAGGACTATATGCTCGAAAAAATTGGTCAGGCGCTTCTTGCTGCATATAAGCGCGAGAACGACGGTGTAACCGAAAACGTATTCATCGAGCCCGATGCAGAAAAGAAGGAATTCCGTATGTACGTCAAGAAGACGGTCGTTGAAGATGTCGAGAGTCCGTCAGAGGAGATCGCACTTGCCGATGCAAAGAAGATTTCCAAGAAGGCAGGCGTTGGTGACATTGTAAACGTTGAGGTCGCAACACGCAACTTCGGAAGGATTGCAGCACAGACTGCAAAGCAGGTTATCATCCAGGGCATCCGTGAGGCGGAGCGCGGAGTTGTATATCGCGAGTTTAACTCAAAGGAACACGAGATTTTAACCGCACTCGTAACCCGAACAGACCCGAGATCGGGCGGTGCATCAATCGAGATTACAGGCAACCGCGATAAGACGGAAATCTACCTCTCTGCAAAGGAGCAGATTCCCGGCGAGGTATTAAAAGAGGGCGAGCGTGTAAAGATTTATGTTGTAGAGGTAAAGCGCTCTGACCGTGGCCCGCAGATTATAATTTCAAGAACTCATCCGGGTCTTGTATGCAAGCTCTTTGAGATAGAGGTTCCGGAAATCAGCGACGGAATCGTTGAGATAAAGAGCATTGCGCGTGAGGCGGGCTCAAGAACGAAAATCGCGGTACACTCAAACGACGAAAACGTTGATCCCATCGGTGCCTGCGTAGGTCCGCGCGGAAACCGTGTTGCGGCAATCGTTGAAGAAATCCGCGGAGAGAAGATTGATATCGTAAAGTATTCAGAGGATATGTCAGAGTACGTTGCAGCAGCTCTTGCTCCGGCAGATGTAATCTCCGTTGAAACGGATACCGAGGCAAAGGCTTGCCGTGTTGTCGTTTCCGACGACCAGCTCTCACTCGCAATAGGCAAGGACGGGCAGAATGCACGTCTTGCAGCAAAGCTTACGGGATACAAGATCGATATTAAGCCTGCAAGCGACAATATATAAAAAGGACGGTGCCGTAGAGGCATGATTAAGGAAAAGAAAGTTCCAATGCGCCAATGTGTTGGTTGCCGTGAAATGCACCCGAAGGCGGAGCTTGTCCGCGTCGTTAAATCAAAGGAAGGAAGCATCAATCTTGACACAGGCACGAAGCTTCCGGGACGCGGCGCTTATATCTGCAAGAACGAGGCTTGCCTTATGAAGGCGAAGAAAGCCCGTGCACTCGAACGTGCATTTTCAGATACTATCTCGGAGGAAATATACGAAAGCTTAATAGCTTCTATCAAGGAGGCGCAGGATGAGTAGTTCTTATCTCGAGCTTTTGGGTCTTGCAAAGCGTGCAAGTCTTCTCGCGCTCGGCGATGAAGCGTCGCGCACCGCAATTTCCCAAAAAAGCGCAAAGCTTTTGCTCGTTTCGGCAGATGCATCCGAGAGAACAAGAGAAACATTTGCATATCTTGCAGAAATTGCAGAGGTTTTATATATTGAGATTTCAGAAAGTCGCGAAGAGCTTGGAAACGCGCTTGGAAAACGTCCTCTCTCCGTCGTTGCGATATGCGATGTCGGAATGGCGGCGGCAGTTGCAAAAAAACTTGCCGAGGTAAATGAAGCTGCGCGTGAAAACCTTTCCGCACTTTTGCTCCGTGCAGAGAAAAGCACCGCACGGAGAAAGAAATCCGCCGCAAAGAAAAAGGCGACAAAAAAACAATAGCAGGAGGAATGTCAGATGAGTACTGTAACTAAATGTAAAGTACGTGATATAGCAAAGGATTTCGAACTCACCTCAAAAGAAATCACCGAAATTCTCACCAAATACTCAACAGCGCCCAAGTCAAATATGCAGGCGCTTACAGACGATGAACTAAATATTCTCTTTAACTTCCTGACAGCAAAATATCAGGTAGAGAGCTTTGAACGCCTTATGTCAGAGGTCTACCACGAGGAGAAGAAGGAAGAAGCAGCTCCCGCAAAAGAGGAGAAGAAGGCATCAGAAAAGACCCCCGTGGCAGAGAAGAAGGAGGAAAAGTCGAGCGCACCTGCAAAGAAGGGCGTTCAGACGCACGTCATCGACACCCGTGGCGGAAATGTTGACCTTTCAAAGTACGACGACAGAGTTGATAACCTCGTTCCCGACAGTGTACGCGATATCGGTGTAATCAAGCAGAAGATAAAGAAAGCTCCCGACCGCAAGCAGCAGCAATACGGCAACAAGCGCCGTCAGGAGGAGCAGGATAAGATGAAGAAGCTTGAGGCTCAGGTACAGAAGAAGCCTCAGGTAACAGTTATGATTCCGGACGAAATCTCCGTTGGTGAGCTCGCTTCCCGTATGAAGAGAACGGGTGCAGATGTTGTAAAAGAGCTTATAAAGCTCGGCGTTATGGCGTCAATGTCTGACGTTATAGACTACGATACGGCTGCAATCGTTGCAATCGAAATGGGTGCAAAGGTAGAGCGTGAAATTATCGTAACAATAGAAGACAGACTTATTGACGAGAGTGAGGACAAAGAGGAAGACCTCAAGGGTCGTGACCCCGTTGTTGTTGTTATGGGTCACGTTGACCATGGTAAAACTTCACTTCTTGATGCTGTCAGAAAGACGAATGTCGCCGGCGGCGAGGCAGGCGGTATCACACAGCACATCGGTGCTTACCGCGTTGAGATAAACGGAAGAAAGATTACCTTCCTTGACACTCCGGGACATGAGGCATTTACATCCATGCGTGCACGCGGTGCTCAGGTAACAGACGTTGTTATTCTTGTTGTTGCGGCGGATGACGGTATCATGCCACAGACAATTGAAGCTATAAACCACGCTAAAGCTGCAGGCGTTCCGATAGTTGTTGCGATAAACAAGATGGATGCAGAGGGAGCAAACCCCGACCGCATTAAGCAGCAGCTCACAGAATACGAGCTCGTTCCTGAAGAATGGGGCGGAAGCACAATCGTATGCCCGATTTCCGCAAAGCTCAATCAGGGTATAGATGAGCTCCTTGAAATGGTAATTCTTACTGCAGATATGCTTGAACTTCGCGCAAACCCCGACCGCAGTGCTAAGGGTACGGTAGTAGAGGCAAAGCTTGACCGCGGCCGCGGCCCCGTCGCAACGCTTCTTGTTTCAAACGGTACGCTTAACTCGGGCGATGTAATAATCGCAGGCACAAGCGTTGGTAGAATCCGCGCAATGACAGACGATAAGGGTAGAAAGATAAAAGAAGCCGGACCCTCTGTGCCGGTTGAGGTCATCGGTCTTTCCGAGGTTCCTAACGCAGGCGACATTTTCTATGCAGTTGCTGATGAAAGAATGGCACGTGAGCTTGTCGAGCAGAGAAAGCAGATGGAAAAGGATGAAATCAACAAGTCCAACGTAAGAAAGGTCTCCCTTGAAGACCTCTTTGACCAGATTCAGCAGGGCGAAATCAAAGAGCTTCCGATTATCGTCAAGGCGGACGTTAAAGGCTCGGCAGAGGCAGTCAAGGCATCTCTTGAAAAGCTTTCAAACGAGGAAGTCCGTGTCCGCGTTATCCACGCAGGCGTCGGCGGAATCAACGAGTCTGATATTCTTCTTGCATCCGCATCAAACGCTATCGTTGTCGGATTTAACGTACGTCCTGATTCGGGCGCACGCGACAGCGCTGCAACAAACGGCACTGATATCCGTCTCTATCGCATAATCTATGACTGCATAGAGGAAATTGAAGCGGCAATGAAGGGACTTCTCGCACCGAAATTCCGTGAGGAGATCCTCGGTCATGCAGAAATCCGTCAGACCTTCAAGGTTTCAAAGATTGGAACAATCGCAGGCTGCCACGTTACAGACGGCAAGATTGTCAGAAATGCAAGTGTCCGCGTTGTCCGCGACAACATCGTCGTATTCGAGGGCGCACTCGCATCACTCAAGCGCTTCAAGGACGATGCAAAGGAAGTTGCATCAGGCTATGAGTGCGGTCTCAGCATTGAAAACTACAACGATATCAAGGAAGGCGACGTCGTAGAGGCGTACGTCATGGTTGAGGTAAAGGAGTAATATATGGGAAGTGTTCGTGTAGGTCGTGTGAATGACGAGCTTATGAAGACACTCGCAGAGCTTCTTAGAACAGTAAAAGACCCGCGCGTCAGCGGTCTTGTGAGTATCGTGCGCGTAGAAACATCACCCGATCTTGGAAGTGCCAAGGTTTATGTAAGCGTCATGGGTGATGAAAAAAACCGACGCGATTCCATGAAGGGAATAAAATCCGCTTCGGGATATCTTCGCCGTGAAACGGCAAAGCGTCTCAGGCTCCGCTATACCCCAGAGCTTCTTTTTGTCGAGGATGATTCCATCGGTGCGGGCACCCATATAATGGAGATTATCGAAAATGTCGCGAAAAGCGATGATAAGAAGAGAAAGCTCGACGTTTCAGGCGTGGCTGAGTTTCTCAAAACCCGCGATGATATACTCATTCTCACCCACAGAAGCCCCGACGGTGACGCAATCGGAAGTGCTGCGGCTCTTGCCCTCGTGCTTTCCTCTCTCGGCAAGAAAGCATATCTTTTTGAAAACCCCGAGATGAGCGCGAGGCTTTATCGCCGTGCGCGTCCCTACCTTGCACCTGAGGACTTTGTTCCTAAGTGCATAGTCGCGGTCGATACAGCAGACAAAAAGCTTGTTTGCGAAGGCGCAGAATCGTTCGCGGACAGCGTCGACCTCGTAATTGACCACCACATCACACATAAGTCCTATGCAAGGCGCGAGTGTGTAGTGGCGGACGCTGCTGCCTGCGGTGAGATTATATTTGAAATTGCAAAGGCGCTTAATGTAAAGCTTATAAAGAAGCTTGCAGACCTTATTTACCTTGCAATAACTACGGATACGGGCAGATTTTTGCATCAGAACACAACTGCAAAGACTCATACAATCGCCGCGGAACTTATGGCGAAGGGCGTTGATTTTGAGAAAATCAACCGCGAGTTCTTAGTTGAAAAAAGCCGTGAAAGAATTGCTCTTGAAGCAGAGCTTCTCTCGGACATAAAATTCTGCTTTGGAGGCCGTGTGGCGGTTATAAAACTCACTGACGAGATGGTAAAAAGAACAAAGGCAACAAAGGACGATCTTGAGAGTATATCTGCTCTTGCCCGCGTTGCAAAGGGCGTAAACCTCGGTATATATATCCACGAAAAGAACGGTGCGGCAAAAGTATCACTGCGTTCGGACGAAAAGGTGAACGCGGCGGAATTCTGCGCATATTTCGGCGGCGGCGGACACGAGCGTGCAGCAGGCTGCACACTCGACTGTTCCGTTTCTGAAGCCGAGGAGAGGGTAATCGCCCGAATTTCTGAGCTTGAATTATTTTAGAGTCATCGGGGCACATTTGTGTCCCGTTGGCCTTTTTGGAGAGTTTTACATGAACGGAATTGTAATTGTTGATAAGCCGGAGGGAATGACGTCACACGATGTTGTCTCGCGTATGAGAAGGATATTTGGTACCCGCCGCGTTGGACACTCGGGGACTCTTGACCCTATGGCAACGGGAGTTCTTCCTGTGTTCATAAACCGCGCAACGCGTGCGTGTGAGTTTGCACTCTGTGATGAAAAAAGCTATATTGCGCGCTTCCGTCTCGGTATAACCACCGACACGCAGGACATTACGGGCGAGGTACTCAAGACTTGCGCGGTAAACGTGGGATCTTCTGAGGTAATCGCCGTGTGCAAGAGCTTTGAGGGTAAAATTATGCAGACACCACCCATGTTTTCTGCGATAAAGGTGGACGGAGTGCCTCTCTATAAGCTTGCGCGCGAGGGAAAGAGCGTTGAGCGGAAGGCAAGAGAAATCGAGATTTTCCGGGCTGAGGCAAAAGGTCTCGGGGATGACGAGTATGAGATAGAGGTCTCCTGCTCAAAGGGGACATACATAAGAACGCTTATTTACGATATCGGAGAAAAGCTCGGGTGCGGTGCCTGTATGACGGCACTCAGACGTACAAAATCAGGTATATTTGAGATAAAAGACGCAAAAACGATAGAAGAAATAGAAAAAGCACCTGAGGTGAAACCGACTGACTTTATGTTTTTGGAATTTCCTGCCGTAACGATAGACGAAAACGGCGAGAAAAAGTGCAGAAACGGTGCGCCCGTACCGTTTTGTGCAGAGAAAGGACAGCACTATCGTGTGTATGGTGAGTCGGGCGAATTTCTTATGGTGGCGCTCGGCGATGACAAAGGAAATCTTGTTACAGTAAAGAGCTTTTTTGAGGTATAAGGGATGAAGAAAAGAGTAGTTGCGCTTGGCTTTTTTGACGGTGTGCATATCGGACACGGTGCTATTCTTCTACGATGCAGAGAGATAGCGGAGGACAGAGGTCTTGTACCGTGTGCAATGACGTATTCGCGCCATCCGTCAGAAATACTCGGCGGAGAGAGTGCGAAGCTTTTAAGCACACCTGAGGAAAGAGTGGAGCTCATACGCTCGCTTTACGGCATAGAAGATGTTACCGTAAAGGAGTTTACAAAAGAATATGCCGCGCTCTCGCCACGCGAATTTGTCGAAAAGATACTCGCTTGTGAGATGAGTGCCGCTCATGTCGTGGCAGGATTTGATTTCAGATTCGGAAAATACGGTGAGGGAGACTCAAAAAAACTTTTCACGCTTTGTGAGGAACAGGGCATCGGTTGTGATATCATAGACGAGGTAAAACTAGGTGGCGCAAAGGTTAGTTCATCGCGAATCCGTGAGCTTATAAGACACGGCGATATGGAAGAAGCAGCTATCCTCCTGGGACACAACCACTGTATAACGGGTGAGGTTATGCACGGTGACGGACGCGGACGCAACCTCAACTTTCCGACGGTAAATCAGGAGTTTTCGAAGGACGCGGAAGTGCCGAGGTTCGGAGTATATGTCTCACGTGTTACGGTGCGAGGAAAAGAGTACCGCGCGATTACGAACATAGGTACGCGCCCGACGGTGTCCGAATCAGCTACACCGCGCGCAGAAACGCACATACTCGACTTTTCAGGCGAGCTTTACGGTGAGACTCTTAAGACGGAGCTTATTAGATTTATCCGCGAAGAGCGGAAATTCGGTTCACTCAGAGAGCTTTCAGAACAGATTGAAAAGGATGTCGAGTTTGCGCGTTTGGTGAAAGTGTAAGCTTTTTTCGAGGATTTTACAGAAAATTCATTGATTTTGACCACCGGATTTGGTAAAATAAAATCGAAGTAATTTGAGCTTCTTTTGGAAAGAAATTAAGGACGGTTAGTTTTATGGCGTTAAGAACGATTCAAAATACCATACTTCAGATGAAAGAGGCGACAGACCGCACAATCGGCGTTATGAACGTGTCAGGCGAAGTCTGTGCCTGCACAGATACATCTCTTAAAGGCGAGGTGCGTGCATCTGCCGCAGCTGCACTTGAGGAGACTTTTGGCTCGTATATGGTTTACGCAGGCGATACATACAAGCCGATTGCAACACCGGGAACAAGATTTGAGTACGTAGTCTTTGTTTCGGGTGAGGATGAGACGGCAAAAAGCCTTTGTGTTATGGCGTCTCTTGCGGTCGGAAATGCTAAAAAGTATTATGACGAAAAGCACGACCGCACAACGTTCATAAAAAACATAATACTTGATAACATCCTTCCGGGAGACATATACATTAAGGCATCAGAGCTTCGTATGGCACAGGATATTCCGCACATTGTGTATCTCATTCGCCAGACGGGCACATCCGACAATGCCGCGGTTGACGTTATCATGGGTATGTTCCCCGATAAGGACCGCGATTTTGTCATAAGCGTGAGCGAGAGCGAGATTGCACTCGTTTGCCGTGCGGACAAGTTTGCCGATTCAAAAAAGTTTATAGCAACGGCAAAGAGCGTCCGCGATACGCTGAAATCCGAGATTTTTTCAGAGGTCGAAATAGGTATCGGCACAGTTGCGCCAACGCTTAAGGACCTTGCAGTTTCATATAAAGAGGCACAGTCTGCGATAAGTGTCGGACGTATGTTCGACGATAAGCAGGACATTATGAGCTATGAAAATCTCGGAATCGGAAGACTTATTTATCAGCTTCCGACAACCGTCTGTGAGATGTTCCTCTCCGAGGTGTTCCGCGAAAGCTCACTTGATGACCTTGATACAGAAACGCTCAATACAATCCAGAAGTTCTTTGAGAACAACTTAAATGTATCAGAAACCTCAAGAAACCTTTTTGTACATAGAAACACACTTGTGTACAGACTTGAAAAGATAAAGAAATTGACAGGGCTTGACCTTCGTGAGTTTGACCATGCAATCGTCTTCAAAGTGGCCCTTATGGTAAAGAGATATTTGTCAACGCAAAACTCAGCATTTTAGATTATTTAAGAAGGGGATGTTTTTGAATGGTCAGGCTTCTCGATGTATGTAAGGTGTACGAAAACGGAACACCTGCACTGTCGGGTATAAACTTAAAAATAGACGATGGAGAGTTTGTCTTTCTTGTCGGTTCTTCAGCATCGGGAAAATCAACCATCGTAAAAATAATCACGTCGGAAATCGCAATGACCTCGGGCAGAGGGATAGTGAACGGCTACAACCTCAACAGGTTAAAGGCGTCGAGAATCCCCGAATTCCGCAGGACTCTCGGTGTTGTTTTCCAGGATTTCCGCCTTATTGATAAAAAGACCGTTTATGAAAACGTCGCATTTGCGATGCGCGCGGTCGGTGCACCCCCAAAGAAAATTAAGTCGCGCGTCATGTACGTTCTTCAGCTTGTGGGTCTTGATCACAAGCAGGATTGCTACCCCACTGAGCTTTCGGGTGGTGAGAGGCAGAGAGTCGCGATAGCTCGCGCTCTTGTAAACAACCCAAAGATGATTATTGCCGATGAGCCCACGGGAAATCTTGACCCGAGAATGTCGGTTGAAATAATGAGCCTACTTGAAAAGATAAACAAATGCGGAACAACGCTTCTTGTCGTCACACACGAAAAAGAACTTGTAAACGAGTTTTCAAAGCGTGTAATCACGATCGATGACGGAAGAATCGTAAGCGACAGAACAGGAGGATATAACGCAGATGAGATTGTATAACATATCCTACTTTCTTCGTGAGGGAATCCACAGTATATTCACACACAGATTTTTAAGCCTTGCGGCCATGGGTGTCATTACCGCGTGTCTTCTCCTGATGGGAAGCTTCACGCTTGTTGCGGTAAATATTGACAGCGTTCTCCAAGATGTCGAGAATAAAAACGAAATCGTCGCGTATGTGGACGAGACATTCTCCGATGAGGCGGCGCGCGCGATAGAGTCCGAGATTTCCGAGCTTTCCTCCGTTACCGAAATAAGCTTCAAGACAAAGGCAGAGGCGCTCCGTGATTTTAAGGATGATTTCGGCGAGGAAAGCGAGCTACTCGACGGGCTTGAGGAGCGAAACCCGCTCCGCGACAGATACATAATCAGAATAAAGGACATCCGAGACACAAAGGCGGTTTCCGAAGAGCTTTCTGAAATCGCAGGTATTGCAAAGGTCAGCGAGAGAAGTGATATTTCAGATAAAATTGTCCAGGTGCGCGACGGCGCAACGGCAATCTGCGTCACTCTCATCGTGATACTTATGCTCGTTTCCATCTTCATCATATCCAACATAGTAAACCTTACGATGTTCAACCGTCGCGAGGAAATTGCGATAATGAAGATGATAGGCGCAACAAACGGTTTTGTCAGAATACCGTTTGTCATAGAGGGAATCTGCATAGGAGTGGCAGGCGCAATTATTGCCATTCTTTTGCAGTGGGCGGTATACCAGTACATTGTAGAAAGCGCACTTTCAAGCATGAGCTTTTTCGCAACAGTTCCGTTTGGAAGCGTTGTGTGGTATATAGTTCTTATGTTCTTCCTGACTGCTGTACTTGTAGGCGGTCTCGGAAGTGCAATTACAATCAAAAAATTCCTTAAGGTTTAACAGATTAAAGAAGGAGGCTTGTCCGATGAAACAGAAGACAGTCCGCATAGCGGCGGCGCTCATTGCGGGAGTTCTTGCGCTTTTTATGATTTTTGCAGTCGTTGCAGAGATCTTTGTATACAGTCGCGTCGATGCGGCAGATACGGTTACAAGCCTTAATAACAAGCTTTCAAGTCTTGCCGACCAGAAGACAAAAATAGAGAAGGAGCTTAACAGTATAGAGAAAAAGAAGAGCTCCACAATGACGAAAAAGGCAGCTCTTGACAAGCAGATAAACGTCACCGAGCAGGAAATTGAGACTATGAACGAACTCATCGTTGCACTTGATGAGAAAATGGCTGTTGTTTCAAAAGAGCTTGCCGAGGCAAAAGAAAAAGAGGAAAAAGAAAACGAAGAATTTCTTGCCCGAGTCCGCGTTATGGAGGAGGAAGGTTCAATATCCATGCTCAGCGTTATTCTTTCTGCCGATAGTTTTTCGGATATGATTACGCGAACTGAGCTTATCGGAGATATTGTCGAGGGAGACAAAAAGCTTATGCGCACCCTTGCTGAAACACGGGCGGGGATAGAGGCAAAGAAAAAGGAAATCGAAGATTCCCGCGCGCAACAGGCAGAAACAAAAAAGAATCTTGTTGCAAAGCAGAGCTCGCTTGAATCTCAATACAACCAGGCAAATTCACTTATCAAATCGCTCAATATGCAGGCGAGTGAGTATGAAAAAGCGCTCGATGAAGCGGAAAGAGCTCAGGAACAGGCACGAGCAGAGCTCAAAAAGCTCCTCTCAAGCTCTGGTAGTAACACAAGTACATATATCGGCGGCGATTTCAGATGGCCGTCTGTTGCGACAAGGATAACCTCGTACTACGGCTCGAGAAAAGACCCGATTACAAAAAAGGCCTCGTTCCATACGGGTATTGATATAGCTGCAAAGCTCGGAACAAACATCTTTGCTGCAAACGGAGGCAAGGTAATCGTTGCGGGCTGGTCAAGCAAGGGATACGGCAACTATGTCGTAATAGACCACGGTGGCGGAAAGTCGACACTCTATGCTCACATGAGCAAGATTCTTACAACAAAGGGTGCAACAGTCGCAAAAGGCGATGTAATCGGTCTTTGCGGCTCGACAGGTTGGTCGACGGGACCGCACCTGCACTTTGAGATTCTCATAAACGGAAATCATACAAACCCGATGAATTACTTCAAAAAGGGCTAAATAGCAAAATGCGGCGGGAGAAACCTCCCGCCTGAAGCTTATTTCAGGAGGACAAAATGAGAAAGAAGCATCTGATGACCACGGTGGCGCTTATGCTGCTCACGGCGACGCTAACGTTTTCTATAACCATCTATGCGGCAGAGAGAGGATATAATGCAAAGCTTGCAAATATAGCCGAGCGTGAGCAGGAGTATGCAAAAATCACTGAAGTGAGAAGCTATATAGACAAATACTTTGTGCGTGACTACGATGAAAAGGATATCACAGACGGCGCTCTCTACGGAATGGTTGCGATGCTTGGGGATAAGTGGTCTTACTACCTTACGGCAGAACAGTTTTCCAGCGTAACCAACTCCGTTGCAAACAAGGTCGTCGGTATCGGCATAAATGCGTCCTTTGACTATGACAAGAGTGAGATAGTAATTCTAGAGGTTTTTGATAATTCTCCCGCCGAGGAAGCAAAATTGCAGCCTCTTGACAGAATAGTAAAGGTCGGAAACGAAGAGGTTTCAAAAATCGGCTACGACGCTGCAGTTAAAAAGATAACAGGTGCCGAAGGTACGACGGTTTCGATAACGGTCACCCGCAAGGGGCTTGAAGATCCGATGGTATTGAATCTCACAAGACGCGAGGTCAATGTTCAGGGAGTCAGTGCAAAGATACTTGACGGAAACATCGGATATATAAAAATATCAAACTTTGATGCAAATGTAGATAAGGACTTCAAGGCTACGCTTGAAAACCTTGTGAAGGCAAATGTTTCATCTATCATCTTTGACGTGAGAAACAACCCCGGCGGAATTCTCACGGTGCTTGTGAACGCGCTTGACCCGCTTCTTCCTGAGGGAACGGTCATAACCGAGCGTGACAAGAAGGGAAAAGAAATAGTATACACATCAGATAAAAACGAGCTGGATCTTCCAATGGCGGTGCTCACGAATGAATATTCTATAAGCGCAGCAGAGTTCTTTGCCGCCGCACTGAAAGAAAGCGGAAAGGCGGTAGTGGTCGGCACTCCGACAACGGGCAAGGGTGTTGCTCAGAGCCATATAAGATTAAAGGACGGCTCGGGTCTTATCCTTTCCGTAAGTGAATACTTCACGGCATCCGGAAAAAGTCTTGAGGAAACGGGAGGAATCGTTCCTGACAGAGTTGTAGAGCTTACAGAGGACGAAGCAAAGCGTTTCTATTTCCTGAGCGAAAAAGAGGACAGACAGCTCCAGGAAGCTATAAGGGCTGTGAATGAGAAGAAAGCCGAGCTTGAAAATAGCGAAAAAAGCGAAACCTCGGTAGACACGGAGACCGCGCAGGAGCCCGAACCGGAGGTTGACGAGGCAACTGAGGAAACAGCTGAGGAAGGAACTCAGAAAACAGTAAAGGAAGCCGTAAATAGCGTAATCTCAAAAGTGGCAGAGAAGGTCACAGAGACAGTAAAACCACAAACAGAAGAATAAAAAGGCTTTATGTGAATTTGAATTTCGGACAGGGAAAACTTTACCTGTCCGAAATTTTGTAATATATAGGAGCAAAACTAATATCATAATACAGAAAAGGTGGTGTTGTTTTGCGTGTGTGTTTGATTGACGAGAGTAAAGGAAAAAGAGTTGAAAAACCGAGGCATATTCTCACCTTTCGGGAGGTTGGGGTATATGTACTGCCGCTTCCGGTAAAGCGAGGGAAAACGGCAAAATTGCGTGTAATAAGACGGGAAATAAAAAAGTGCAGAAAGCTCGGTGTTTCTATTTTCGGAATCCCTCACGGCAGCCCATACGCAGAGGCTTTTCGCACGCTTGGGGAAAGTCCTGCCGATGAGCGGCGGTTTTTTTCTTCAAGAATACCTGATCTTGCACTCACTTTTGCGAAATCGGTCGGTGCACCGCAAAATTTTTTCATAGGCGGAGGTTCGGCGCGTGCTGTGTCGGAAATTGCGTGTGAGCTTCTTGCAAAGTGTCGGTTTGTATTTTCGGACACAGAAGAGTTTGAGCGCGCTTCAGAGCTTGTTTTGCAAAAAACAGGTGCTCCGCTAAGGCGTGGAGATGTCAAAGACTGTGTAAGAATAGAGCTTTTTGAGGGAGATGTCGAGTTTTTGTGGGAGGAAAAGCGAGCTCGGCTATCCGATTTTTACGTAGAGATGGAAAAGGATATCTCGGGACCTGTTCCGGAAAATCTGAAGCTTGTGCTTCTGTCGGTCCTGGAACTCGTCGGGAAAATTGGAAGAAATGAAACAAAAACTGCGTGTTTAATAAAATAAAAATTCAAAATTCATAAACCTTTTACTTGACATTTAGTCGTGTGACCACTATAATATGAACATTGAAAAAACGCAAATTCATTTATATAGTAGAAAAACAAAAAAGATAGGGAATAGAGGAGTGTCAGAAATGTCAAAAACTTACAAGATTACCAAGGAAAGATTAGAGGAGCTTCGTGAAGAACTTGAGTATCTCAAAAATGTAAGAGAGAAGGAAGTTGCAGACCTCATCAAAGAGGCTCGTTCTTTTGGCGATCTTTCCGAAAACAGCGAATACGACGAGGCAAAGAACGAGCAAGGCAAGCTGTTCTCAAGAAAAGCAGAAATTGAGAACATCATTGCAAACGCGGAGATTATCGAATACTCTGCAGATAATGACGAGGTACGCACAGGCTCACACGTCAGGGTAACTGATATTTCCGACGGCTCGGAAGAGGAGTACTGGATTGTCGGCTCACAGGAGGCAGACCCGTATAAGGGCAGAATCTCCGACGAGTCACCGTTTGGCCGTGCACTTTTGGGCAGCCATGTCGGAGATATTGTAGGTGTAGAGGCACCGTGCGGTGTAATCGAATACAAGATAGAAGAAATTGGCGAATAAAACGGAGGAAACACAAATGGCAACGGAAGAAACAAGAGTAATGGAAGAACAGGTTGAGGATTTAAGTGAAATACTAAAAATCCGCCGCGAAAAGCTTGCAAAGCTTGTTGAGGACGGTGACAACCCGTTTGAAGTTGTAAAATATGACCAGACTCATCACTCTGTGGATGTAACGGAGAACTTTGAGGAAATGGAAGGCAAGAAGGTTCGTCTTGCAGGACGTATGATGAGCCGCCGCGATATGGGTAAGGCTTTCTTCTGCGACCTTCAGGACCTTGAAGGCAAAATCCAGCTTTATGTCCGCATAAACGATATCGGAGAGGAGAGCTTTGCAAAGTTCAAGAAGTTTGATATCGGAGATATTATCGGCGCTGAGGGTGTGGTATTCAGAACACGTCGCGGTGAGATTTCCATCCACTGCGAAAGCGTAACACTTCTCTCAAAGTCACTCAAGCCGCTTCCTGAGAAGTTCCACGGTCTCACAAACACAGACCTCCGCTACCGTCAGAGATATGTTGACCTTATAATGAACCCCGAGGCAAAGGATACCTTTGTCAAGCGTTCAAAGATTATAAGTGCTATCCGTCGCTTCCTTGACGATAAGGGCTTCATGGAGGTTGAGACCCCCATGCTCGTTTCGAATGCCGGCGGTGCAGCAGCGCGTCCGTTTGAAACACATTTCAACGCACTTAATGAGGACTTCAAACTCCGCATTTCTCTTGAGCTTTACCTCAAGCGCCTTATTGTAGGTGGGCTTGAAAAGGTTTATGAAATCGGCAGAGTTTTCAGAAACGAAGGCCTTGACACACGCCACAACCCCGAGTTCACACTTATGGAGCTCTATCAGGCGTATACAGACTACCACGGTATGATGGACCTCACTGAGGAAATGTACCGCCATGTAGCAAAAGAAGTTCTCGGCACAACAAAGATAGTTTACAACGGCGTCGAGATGGATCTCGGTCGTCCTTTTGAGAGAATAACAATGGTTGACGCTGTAAAGAAATATTCAGGTGTTGACTTTAACGAGATCAAGACAACAGAAGAAGCACGTGCAATCGCAAAGGAAAAGCACGTTCAGTTTGAGGACAGGCATAAGAAGGGCGATATATTAAACCTCTTCTTCGAGGAGTTTGTCGAAGAGCACCTTATCCAGCCCACATTTGTTATGGATCACCCGATAGAGATTTCTCCGCTCACGAAGAAAAAGCCTGAGGACCCGAACTACGTTGAGCGTTTTGAGTTCTTCATGAACGGTTGGGAGATGGCAAACGCATACTCCGAGCTTAACGACCCGATTGACCAGCGTGAGCGATTCCGCGACCAGGAAGAACAGCTTTCAAAGGGAAATGAAGAGGCAAACACAACTGATGAGGACTTCCTCAATGCTCTTGAAATCGGTATGCCTCCGACAGGTGGTATCGGCTACGGCATCGACCGTATGTGTATGCTCCTTACCGACAGCGCCGCAATCCGCGACGTTTTACTCTTCCCGACAATGAAGTCGGTTTCAGACAAATAACAAACCCCACAAAAGCGGAGGAACAACAATGAGAACCTTAGAAAACGGATGTTTAATATTCAATAAGCCGATAAAAATGTGGGACGAGGCTCTTGCCATAGGTAACGGTATCATGGGCGGCCTTGTCTGGGGCGACGGTGAGCCGCTTAAGATAAGCCTTGACCGTGGCGACCTTTGGGACTGCCGTCCCGCTCCGCAGACGCTTGAAGACAATTTCACCTTCAAACAGTTAGTTGAGTGGGTGCACGAGGGCAACCGTCCCGCATACATAAAGCCGTTTATGGACTGTTGGATACACCCGACCCCGACAAAAATACCTGCAGGCCGTCTTGAGCTTGATTTTGGCGGAAAGGCGGAGAAGGTAAAAAGCACTCTGGATATTTTCGCGGCAGAGGCTTCCGTTGAGCTTGCGGTAAACGGAAGGGAATCCGCTCTGCGTTCATATCTCCATGCAGAGAACAAGCTAGGTTTTGTAAGAGTTCTCGGTGCCACACCGAAGTTCAACGTAATAAATCACGACTTCACACCGCCGAAGGACGGTGAGGAGGTCGGAGATGAGTCACGCCGCCGTCTTGGATATCCCGAGGGTGAGTGCTTTGTGCGTGACGGCGTTTCCGTCGCATTACAGAAAACTGCAACCGAGTTTACCTTTGCACTTCTTACTGCAACAAAGTCCGTTCCCGGCGGAATGGAAGCAGTATACTACGTCGCGTGCTCAACCGAGTGCGAGGACTGGCTTGACCGTGGGATCGCGAGAGTCAAGGACGCGCTCCGTGAGGGCTATGAGGCAAACATCAAAACGCATAAGGAATGGTGGAAAAAATACTGGTCACGCAGCAGCATAAACCTTCCCGACAAGCAGCTTGAAACAGGATGGTACCTTGCAAACTATATGCTTGCCTGCTGCTCACGCGAGGGATATCCGCCCATGCCGCTTCAGGGCGTCTGGTCGGCAGACGAGGATACACTTCCGCCGTGGAAGGGCGAGTATGCAGCAAACGTAAACACACAGTTCTGCTATAAGCACTATCTTGCCGCAAACCACTGGGATGAGGGCAAGGTAATGATAGACCATCTGTGGAATATGCGCGATGCAGCAAAGCGTCACGCCAGGGATTTTTATGATGCAGACGGTTACTTTATGCCGACCTCAAGCTCACTTGACGGTCAGACGGTAGGCGGATATCCGCAGTGCTACAATCTCGGAAACCAGATATGGCAGGCACTTATGTTCTATGACTATTATCTCTATAGCGGAGATGAAAAGTTCTTAGAGGAGAGGGCATACCCCTACCTCAAAGGCACAGCTGCTGTTATGGAGAGATGGTTTGAGCCGTACGGAGACGGAAAACTCATATTCCCGATTTCCGTATCCCCCGAATATAACGAGTCAAAGCACGAAGCATGGCTTAGCCCCATGTCAACATACGAAATTTCACTTTGTCGCAGTCTTTACCTTGCGCTTGAGGAAATGTCCTTAAAGGTATGTCCCGAGGACACACAGCATTGGAAGGATATTTACGGAAAGCTTCTCGATATCCCGAGCGGTGGACGTGACGGAATCAGAGTTTCGGAGAATACTTCGCTTGGTTTTTCTCACCGTCACCATTCTCACCTTGTCGGTCTTTATCCGTTTAATCTTCTTCAGTACCACAGAAGCGAAGAGGAAAAGACCTTGATGGAGGAGAGCATAAGCTGGCTTGAGGAGATGGGAACGGGAGTTTGGAACGGATTCTCATTTACCTGGTTTGCATCCCTTTATGCCCGTATCGAGAACGGCGAGGCGGCGGCATACCAGCTTAAAACATTCTATGATTACATATGCAGTCCTAACGGCTTCCACTTAAACGGAGACTATAAGGGCGTTGGAATTACGATATTGCACTACCGCCCGTTCACGCTTGAAGCAAACCTTCAGGCGGCGGATGCGGTTCAGGAAATGCTCTTGCAGAGCCATGAGGAGGATATAAGACTCTTCTCCGCAATTCCGGAAAGCTGGGCCGATGAAAGAATCACATTCAACAACCTCCGTGCACAGGGTGGACTTACCATTTCTGCTGAGTGGGACCGCGGTGCAAAATCTGTTGAAATCAAAGCGGACAGAACACGCGAGGTTTCTATGATAAACCCGTTTGGCGGAAACGTATGTGTAAAGCGCGACGGTGGCGACGAGATTATCGTGGCAGATGCATGTGCAAAGATTAAGTTCACACTTGCAGACGGTGAGAAGGTAAAGCTTGTTCCCGTGAAATAAGGAGAAACAAATGAAAAAAAGTAAGGACAGCAGAGAAATTTTTGCGGTATTCCGCAAGGGCAGCTTTATGGAGGGCGCAACCTTTACGGAAAAGCTCCGCTATTGGCTGAAAAATGTATATTTGTATCATCTCGCAGTTCCGACTGTAATCACAATACTCCTTGTAGTTTTTGCGACAACCCTGATAAGCGATATAATAAATCAGGAGGACAACGACATAGACTATATCCTCGGCGGAGATATTTTTATGGCGCATGAGGAGGTAGATGCTCTGTCTGACTATCTTGAAATGTTTATTGCAGAGGACTTTGCTGAAGGGAAAGAGCCTATAGCTGAAGGACAGCTTCTCTGCACGACAAACATTTCGGGAATAGAGAATGCAAACGCCGTTGATGAATACGGCGCAGCAAGTATGCAGAAGATAACCGTCAGCATGGCAGACGACGATGTACTGCTCTTCTTCTTTGACAAAAAATACGCTGAGTGGTATGCAAAAAAAGGCGGATTTGAACCACTTTCTGAGTTTGGAATCGAGAGCGAGAACGAATACTACATCCGCGTAGACACGCTTCCCTCAATGGAACAGTTTGAGTTTGAGGCGAGCGACGGACTGTATGCCGCCATAAAGGTGAAAAGAGATTTCAGAACGAAGAAAGAGCGCATAGCCCAGAAGTATGAGTTTGCAGGAAAGGCACTTCACGGTTTAGTATACGGAGAGTGATTTGAATGGGGCTTTTTTCCGAAAACAGCATAAAAACCGAGATTAAAAGAAGAATAAGCCCGACGATGCTGATTCTCGGCGCGTTTCTTTTGATAATTCTTGCAGGAACGTTTCTTTTGATGCTTCCTGCCGCAACCACTGATGGCAAAAGTGCGGATTTTATAACGGCACTCTTTACCTCAACAAGTGCAACCTGTATAACGGGCCTTTCTGTCGTTGATACGCTCTCGTACTGGTCGGCATTCGGAGAGATTACAATTTTAGCACTCATACAGTGTGGCGGACTTGGATTTATGGTTTTTGCAACTATCTTTTCCATTGCCATAAAGCGCAGGATTTCTCTTCGCGAGAGAATCATAATGATTCAGACCTTCTCGGTAGATGAGATTTCGGGAATAGTAAGACTTGCAAGAAACATTTTTAGAAGAACCTTTGCTTTTGAAATCCTTGGCGCAATGCTTCTTTCAATCAGGTTTATACCGCAGTACGGAATCGGGAAAGGTATATACAAGGGAATTTTCCATGCCGTTTCCGCGTTTTGTAACGCAGGCTTTGATATTTTGGGGCGGACGAGCCTTACAGAATATGCAGGCGACCCGATAGTGCTTCTCACCCTTGCCATACTCTCAATTTTCGGAGGTCTCGGCTTTTTCGTTTGGGAGGATATGCGCGAGAAAAAGAGCTTTCGTGCGTGTGGGCTACATACAAAGCTCGTACTCGTCACGACAGCGGCAATTATTGTAATCGGAACTGCGCTGTTCACGCTTTTTGAATATCAAAACCCAGCGACAATGGGAGACACTTCATTCTTCGGGAAGCTTCTTGCGTCCTTCTTCCAGACCTCAACGTCAAGAACAATGGGATTTTATTCCTTGCCACAGGCTGAGATGACCTCGGCATCAAAGCTTCTTACAATGTTTATTATGTTTGTGGGTGGCTCGTCAGGTTCAACGGCAGGTGGAATCAAGACCGTTACCTTTGCAGTTTTGTGCCTCTCAGCGCTCTCAATAATGCGCGGGAGGGAAGAGGTAACAGCGTTTGGCAGAAGAGTAAGCGTGTATGCGATTATGAAATCCATCGCAGTTACGATAGTCGCGGTATTTCTTGTTCTTGTTGGCGCAGTCATAGTTTCGATGACCGCTGGCGTTGATATGTTTGATGCGGTGTTTGAATGTGTGTCGGCATTTTCAACGACAGGGCTTTCAATGGGCATAACAGCAGGACTTAATTCCATTTCAAAAATTGTTCTCATAATTCTTATGTATCTTGGAAGGGTAGGACTTCTTACCCTCAGCCTCGGAATCCTTATCGGACGCAAAAAGTCAAAGATAAGTCATCCTGAGGGGAAAACCATTATAGGCTAGGAGGGACTTTTATGGATTCGTTTCTTATAATAGGTATGGGCAGGTTTGGAAGCGCAGTTGCACTTGAGCTTTCAAATCTCGGTCACGAGGTTTTGGTAATTGATAAAAGTGAAGACAGAGTCGCTCATGTTGCAGACCGCGTAACCCACTCGGTTATAGGCGACGCAAAGGAAGAAAGCGTCCTCGCTTCCCTCGGCGCGAGAAACTTTGACGTTGCGGTTGTGGCAATAGCAAACAACATCGAGGACAGCGTTTTAGTTACCATCATGCTAAAGGAAATGGGCGTTAAAAAAGTTGTCGCAAAGGCACAGAGCGAGCTTCACAGGAAAGTGCTTGAAAGAATCGGCGCAGATGTCATCGTATTTCCCGAGCGTGATATGGGAAACCGTATTGCGCAAAGGCTTTCAGCCAAAAATATACTTGACTATATCGAGCTTTCCGATGAGGACAGCATCGTTGAGATTGTTTCCCTGCCTGAGTGGGAAGGCAAAAGCCTCCTTGAACTCAATATCCGCAGTACTTATGGAATCAACGTAATTGCCGCGCGCGATAAGAATTCAGAAGAGCTCAATGTTTCGCCGACGGCAAAATATACGATAAAAGAGGGAGATGTTCTTATAGTCATCGGTAAAAATGATGATATAAAGAAGCTCCGCGGTGAATAATATGGCAGAGCATATAGTAAGCCGTCAAAATCAGACGGTAAAGCTCCTTCGTGCGCTTTCAAAATCAAAGGAACTTCGTGAGGAGATGGGAGTATTCGTCTGCGAGGGTGAAAAGCTTTTGTACGAGGCAATTTCGGAAAAGCTTACGATAACCGTAATTCTTGCAAATGAGAAAATCCTGCCTCAGATTCCATCCAACGCGTGCGAGAAAATATTTTCCGTATCTCAGGATATACTTGAAAGCGTAACAACGCTCAAGAATGCGCAAAACGTAATATTTGCGTGCAAGTTCCCGGAATGCCGGGTGGCAAATATAAAAAATGCAATCATTCTCGACAGCCTTCAGGACACGGGAAACATCGGTACAATAATCCGAACTGCGGATGCTCTTGGTATAGACGCTGTTTTTTGTGATGGCTGTGCCGATATATATAATCCAAAAACAATCCGCTCGGCTATGGGCTCGGTTTTCAGAGTTCCGATAGTGAGCGAGAAGATAGAAACCCTGATCCCGCGCCTTAAAAGTGCGGGGATGCGTGTTTATGCATCAGAACTACACGGAGAGTCGCGTGAGCTCGGGGAGACCGACCTCAAAAATGCTGCGGTAGTTATTGGCAATGAGGGCAACGGAGTAAGGCCGGAAGTGTCCGCACTCTGCGACGGAAGTGTGATAATCCCGATGCGCGGCGGTGCCGAGTCTCTGAACGCGGCCGTTGCTGCAAGTATCTTTATGTATAAAATGAGTGAAGGGTGATAAAAATGCCCGATACTGCAAAGTGGATATGGCTCTCGGAAGCTCTTTCAAAGGGTACGCATGCCTTAAAACCACTTATTGCACACTTTAAGAACATAGACAATATATACAAGTCAGAAGCAGAAAGCCTCAGAAGGCTTTTTCCAAAACTTCACGATAAGACCTTTGAGAGCTTTTCCTCAAAAAGTCTTAAAGAAGCCGAAAGGATAATAAAAGACTCTGAAAAGAAGAATATCCGCATTCTAACGCCTCTTTGTGATGAGTACCCGGAAAGACTTCGGAATATCGAAAACCCGCCCGTTGTGCTTTATGCAAAGGGTGAGAAGATAAATCTTGATGCTGAGGCCGCCGTTGCGATTGTCGGAACGCGCAAAGTCTCGCGTGAGGGTGCCCAAGCCGCAAAGAAGCTCGGCCGCGAGGTTTCAGAAATCGGAGGCGTCGTGGTAAGCGGACTTGCAAAGGGAATAGATGCTCTTGCAGCAGAGGGCGCGCTCGAGGGTGGCGGAAGAACAGTTGCCGTTCTTGGTTCGGGCGTCGACATCTGCTATCCGCCCGAAAACAGACGTCTTATGTCAAGGGTTCTTGAAAACGGAACGGTATATTCTGAATACGCTCCGGGAGTAAGACCTGAGCGCAGCAGTTTTCCTATGCGAAACCGAATAATAAGCGGACTCTCGCTCGGCACAGTTGTAGTCGAGGCGCCGGAAAAGAGTGGCTCGCTCATCACAGCGCGATATGCGCTCCGCGAGAACAGAGATGTTTTTGCTGTTCCGTCTGATATATTCAATAGATCTGCAGTCGGCTCAAATGCACTTCTTCGCGAGGGAGCAATCCCTGTTATGTCGGGTGCAGATATAATGTCAGAGTATACACATCTTTACGGAGCAAAACTCAGCTTCGAGACAAAGGAAGAGCCGGGCAAACCTTCGGAAGAAAGTGTTGACACATCTTTGGAGAGCATGCTTGAGAGATTTGAAGGTGACGAGGCAAAAATCCTCCGTGCAATATCAGAAAAAGAGTTGACACCCGACGAGATAGTCAGGGCAAGTGGGGTTTCAACCTCGCGTGCGCTGTCACTTCTCACGCTTCTTGAAATCCGCGGAGTGGTAATAAAGCTTCCGGGGAACAAATTCAAGCTCGGCAAAATCTGATTCGTAAGCAATACAGAAATGGAGAAATATATATGTCATATCTTGTTATAGTGGAGTCTCCCACCAAGGTAAAAACAATAGGAAAGCATCTTGGCAGTAAATATAAGGTCAAGGCGTCTATGGGACATCTGCGCGACCTTCCTAAGAGTGATATCGGAATAGATATCGAGGGAGGCTTTATCCCGAAGTATCTTGCGATAAGGGGTAAAAGCGCGCTTATCCGCGAGCTCCGTGCACTTGCAGAGGAGAGCGAGGCAATATATCTTGCAACTGACCCTGACCGTGAGGGTGAGGCAATCTCTTGGCACTTAAAGGAGCTTCTGGGTCTTGATGACAAAAAGACAAAGCGCGTAACCTTTAACGAGATTACGAAAAATGCGATTGTCGAGGGCATTAAAAACCCGCGCGATATAGACGAAAACCTTGTAAATGCACAACAGGCAAGACGTCTCCTTGACCGAATTGTAGGCTATAAGCTTTCTCCGCTTCTCTGGAAAAAGGTGCGCTACGGCCTCTCGGCAGGAAGAGTGCAGTCTGTTGCAACGCGCCTTGTTATTGACCGCGAAAACGAAATCCGCGAGTTTGTACCGCGTGAGTTCTGGACAATAGATGCAAACTTCGGAAGAATTGCACCGAACGTCGGTGAATTTTCTGCAAAGTTCTACGGTACAGAGAAAAAGAAGATAGAGCCTGCAACTGCCGAAGAAACAGATAAGATTATAGAAAGCATAAAGAAAGAGAGCTTTGTTGTAAAGAGTATAAAGAGAGGACAGAAGAAGCGTTCTCCCGTTCCGCCTTTCATCACATCAACTCTTCAGCAGGAAGCATCGCGCCGCTTCGGTATGTCACCGAGCCGCACAATGGCTATTGCACAGCAACTCTATGAAGGAGTTGAGGTTGAGGGTGTCGGATCAACAGGTCTTATCACCTATATGAGAACTGACTCTCTCCGTCTTGCAGATGAGGCGATTTATGCTGTACGCGACTATATAAAGGCGACCTACGGCGAGGGATATTGCCCGTCAAGCCGCCGTGTTTATAAGACGAAAAAGGGTGCGCAGGATGCGCACGAGGCTATTCGTCCGACGTATGTCGAGCTCACCCCTGAAAAGATAAAGAAGAGCCTTACCTCTGACCAGTATAAGCTCTACCGCATTATCTGGGCGCGCTTTGTTGCATGCCAGATGGAGAGCGCGGTGTACGATACAATGAGCGTGGATGTCGGAGCGGGCGAGTATATCTTCCGCGCCGCAAGCTCAAAGATAGCCTTTAAGGGATATACAGCAGTGTATTCCGATATGGCGGCAGAGATTGAGGAAGAGGAAGAGACAATTCTTCCCGACCTTACAGAAAATGAGAAGCTTCTTTTCCTCGGCGAGAAGAGTGAGCAGCACTTCACTGCACCGCCTTCAAGATATACTGACGGCAGCCTTATCAAAGCTATGGAGGAAAAGGGTGTCGGTCGTCCGAGTACGTATGCACCGACCATCTCAACCATTATTGACCGTGAATATGTAACCAAAGAAGGCAAGAGCCTGAAGCCGACAGCACTTGGCGAGGTCGTGAACGGCCTTATGGTTGAGCAGTTCGGAGACATTATCGACGTTGAGTTTACTGCACATATGGAAAAGCAGCTTGACGAGGTAGAAGCAGGCGAGAAAGACTGGAAGAGGACGCTTTCTGACTTTTACGGCCCGTTTGCGCGTGAGCTTGAAGAAGCAGAGCGCGCACTTGACGGCAAGCGTCTCAAGGTTCCCGATGAGGTTACAGATATCGTCTGCGATGTTTGCGGCAGAAATATGGTGGTGAAATCAGGCCGTTTCGGAAAGTTCCTCGCATGCCCGGGATTCCCTGAGTGTAAGAACACTATGGCGATTGTTGAAAAAACACCGGGAGAGTGTCCGACATGCGGAGGTCAGATTCTCAAAAAGAAATCAAAGAATGGGTACTGGTACTACGGCTGCGAAAAGTTCCCGGAATGCACATTTATGACATGGGACGTACCGCAGAAGGAAAAGTGTGAGGTTTGCGGAAAGACACTTTATAAGCGCTCAGGCAGAGGCTCAAAAAAGATGTTCTGTGCAAATCCCGACTGTGAAAAGTACGAGCCGCAGGAGTACAAGAAAAAGACAGAAACAAAAAAGACTGCCAAAAAGACAACAGGAAGCCGAGGCAAAAAGAAGACGGCAACGAAAACCAAAAAAGCGGAGACCAAGAAATAGTGAATAAAGACGTTAAAAAAGTAACCGTTATAGGAGCAGGTCTTGCAGGATGCGAGGCTGCGTGGCAGCTTGCAGAGCGAGGCATCAAGGTCGAGCTTCTTGAAATGAAGCCCGAAAAGATGAGCCCTGCCCATAAAAGCTCCGGCTTTGCAGAGCTTGTCTGCTCAAATTCACTTCGCGCAGCGGGGATTGAAAATGCTGTCGGGCTCTTAAAGGAAGAGATGAGAAGATTCAACTCTCTCATAATGCTTGCGGCGGACAGTACGCGCGTCGAGGCAGGCGGAGCTCTTGCCGTTGACCGCGAAAGATTTTCAGAGTATATAACAGAAAAAATTTGTAACCACGAAAACATAACGGTGGTCAGTGGCGAGGTGGAAAAACTGCCTGAGACCCGACCGCTTATCGTCGCGACAGGTCCGCTTACCGAAAAAGCACTTTCGGAGGATATCCGAAGCTTCCTTGGTTGTGAGGATTATCTCGGGTTTTTCGATGCGGCGGCACCTATCGTTACATTTGATAGTGTAGATATGGAAAATGCGTACTTCAAATCGCGTTATGACAAAGGCAGTGCCGATTACATCAACTGTCCGATGACTGAGGAGGAATACCGCGCGTTCCATAAAGAGCTGTGTGAGGCCGAGTGCGCCGAGGTACATGGCTTTGAGGATGAAAATGTGTTCGAGGGCTGTATGCCGTGCGAGGTTATGGCAAGGCGCGGTTTTGAGACTCTCCGTTATGGCCCGATGAAGCCCGTAGGACTCAGATATCCGGGTACTGAGATTACACCTTATGCAGTGGTTCAGCTTCGCCGTGATAACCGAGAGGGCACACTCTATAACATCGTGGGTTTCCAGACGCATCTGAAGTTCGGCGAGCAGAAGCGCGTGTTTTCGATGATACCTGCACTAAAAAATGCCGAGTTTGTAAGATACGGTGTTATGCACAGAAATACATATATAAAATCTCCCGGTCTTATAAATTCGGACTACTCTTCAAAGAAGGACGAGAGTGTATATTTTGCAGGGCAGATTACGGGTGTTGAGGGTTATGTAGAGTCTGCGGCATCAGGTCTTCTTGCAGGACTTCAGCTTGCCGTCAAGCTTTGCGGAAAAGAGCCAATCCCGTTTCCGCAGGAGACAGCACTTGGAGCACTTTCAATATATGTAAGCGCAGGGTCTGTCGGCGATTTTCAACCGATGAATATAAACTTCGGAATAATCCCGCCGCCTTCGCAGAAAATAAAAATAAAAAAAGAGAAAAACGCAGCAATTGCCGAGCGTTCACTCAAAGTGATAGAAAACATCAAAGAAAAATACGACGGAGTGGGAAAGATATGAGAATAATTCTTGATACAATGGGAAGCGACAACGGTGCAGAGGAGTTTGTAAAGGCAGCTTTTCTCGCCATTGAGGAGCTTGATATTGACATAGTCCTTGTCGGAAATGAGGATGAGCTTAAAAAGCTTGTTGACAGATACGACAAGGAAAAGGTTTATGAGAAAAACATCACAATACTTCCCGCTTCGGAGGTCGTTACAATGGAGGATGACCCCGTAGCAGTAATGAAGCAAAAGCCCGATTCATCAATGCTCAAGGCCCTTCGCCAGCTTGCAGACAACAAGGGAGATGCTGTGGTAAGCGCAGGTAATACGGGCGCACTTCTCACACAGGCAACTCTTGTCGTAAAAAGAATAAAGGGTATCCGCCGTGCAGCTCTTGCTCCCGTTGTTCCCACAGCGAACGGCTGTGCAATACTTATTGACAGCGGAGCAAATGTCGACTGCACACCTGAATATCTCTATCAGTTCGCACTCATGGGCTCATTCTATGCAGAAAACGCGCTCGGCATCAAAAAGCCGCGCGTAGGCCTTCTCAACAACGGAGCGGAGAGCCACAAGGGAGATGACCTCCACCGTGAGGCATATAAGCTTTTGACTGATGCTTCCGAGAACAAAAAGATAAACTTTGTCGGAAACATCGAAGGTCGCGACGGACCTCTCGGTGCTGCAGACGTTATCGTTGCAGACGGTTTTTCCGGAAACATCTATCTCAAGACGATGGAGGGTGTCGGAATCTTCTTCTCTCGTGAGATAAAGAAGATGTTTATGTCTTCAAAGCGCGGAAAGGTTTCCGGCCTTATGCTCAAGAGAAAAATCGGCGAATTCAAATCAAAAATCGACTACAACGAAGCAGGAGGAGCACCGCTGCTCGGTGTAAGAAAGCCTGTTATAAAGGCACACGGCTCGGCAAAGGCAACCGCCCTTTGCAATGCGATTGTCCAGGCGATAGATTATATTGACTCGGGAATGACAATAAAGCTTTCAAATACCCTCGGGGGAGGAGAACAAAGTGAAGAGTAAAAACTCTGCTGTTCCGGATTTTGAAAAATTTGAAAAGAAAATAGGCTACAAGTTCAAAAACCGTGACCTTTTGCTTCGCGCAGTCACGCATAGCTCCTACGCAAACGAAAACCGTGCGGAAAAGGTACTTGACAATGAGCGTCTTGAGTTTCTTGGAGATTCTGTACTCGGCATGAACACCGCGCTCTATCTTTTCGAAAAGTACCCGAATGAGCACGAGGGCGAGCTCACAAAGATGCGCTCCGCACTCGTCTGCACCACCGCACTTTGTGAGCGCGCAAGGGCGATAAATCTTGGCGACGAGCTCAGACTCGGCCACGGTGAAGAGAGCGGGGGCGGACGCGAACGTGATTCTATACTTGCCGATGCGTTTGAGGCGGTTATCGGAGCTATCTATCTTGACTCCGGTGAGGAAGAAGTACGTCGTTTTATAAAGCGCTTTGTATTTGATGCCGAAAAGGGCGCAGAGTGGACAGTTACCGACTATAAAACAACACTTCAGGAAATTGTCCAGAAAAACCGCGGCGAAAAGCTTTCATACCGTACTCTTGAAACAAACGGCCCCGACCACGAGCGAAACTTCACAGTCGAGGTAATGATAAACAGTAATCACATTGGTACGGGCTACGGACATAGCAAGAAGGAAGCAGAGCAGATGGCAGCGCGTGAGGCACTCAAGCTCATGGGTATGGAATAATGGGTGCGATAATCCCGATTTTCATTCCGCACGTAGGTTGCCCCCACGACTGTGTTTTCTGCAATCAGAAAAAGATTGCAGGAAAGGTATTGGCCCCCACGACTGAGGATGTTCGGGGGATAATTGAGGCGGCGCTCTCAAAAACACAAAAAACTGCGGAGGTTGCATTTTACGGCGGAAGCTTCACGGCAATTCCGAGAGAAGAAATGACAGCATATCTCTCCGCTGTTGCGCCGTATATCGGGGACGGAAGAGTTTCGGGAATCCGTCTCTCCACACGCCCTGATGCAATTGACGAAGAAATTCTTGACATCCTTTCAAAGCGCAAAGTTCGAACAATAGAGCTCGGAGCACAGTCGATGGATGATGCGGTGCTCAAAAAAGCGGGAAGAGGTCATACCTCAGCTGATGTAAAAAAAGCATCAAAGCTAATTCTGGAGCGCGGTTTTTCACTTATTCTTCAGATGATGACGCACCTTCCGGGAAGTAATTGCCAAAAGGATATAGAAACAGCAAAAAAAATAGCTGAGCTTGGTCCCACGGGTGTCCGCGTATACCCGACTGTTGTTGTTTCCGACACAGCACTTTGTGATATGTGGAAAAAGGGAAGTTACATACCGGCAACGGTGGAGGACGCAGCGACGCTCGGTGCTGAGATACTAGAGATATTTGAAGAAAGAAACATCCCTGTAATAAGATTTGGGTTAAATCCGACAGACGATTTGTCCGCGGGAGATGCCCTTGCCGGTGCATACCATCCCGCCCTTGGCGAAATGGCGCGCTCGGCACTCTTTTACAAAAAGCTCTCGGCATTAATAGAAAAAGAGGGAGTAAAAGGCAAAAAGCTCGACGTTTTCGTCGCACGTGGAAAGACCTCGGTCGCGACGGGACAAAAGAAAAGAAACACAAAAAAGCTTTGCGAAAAATATGGGTTTTCAGATGTCCGAATCCATGAGGATGAGGCACTTCCGGAAGCTTCTGTAAAGATAAGACAGTCTTGAAAAAAGACGCATTTTATGATAAAATACTTAATTATAAAAAATCCGGGGAGGGTTAAGAATGGGATACACACGCGAGGATATAGAGAGAATAGTCAGGGAAGAAGATGTCAGGTTTATCCGTCTTCAGTTTACTGACATTTTCGGCACACAGAAGAATATATCAATAACAGCCAGCCAGCTTTCGCGTGCGCTTGACAATAAGTGTATGTTTGACGGCTCGTCAATAGAGGGTTTTGTTCGCGTTGAAGAATCGGATATGTATCTCTATCCTGACCTCAACTCCTTCTGCGTACTTCCGTGGATAAAAGAGGGCGGACGCGTTGCACGTCTTATTTGCGACGTTTACGACACAAAGGGAAACCCCTTTGAGGGCGACCCTCGCTGCGTCCTCAAAAAAGTCCTTGCGGAAGCGTCGGATATGGGATACACCGTAAACATAGGTCCCGAGGCAGAATTCTTCCTCTTTAAGACCGACGAGCACGGAAACCCGACCGCAATCAGAAACGACCGTGCAGGATATTTTGACCTCGGCCCTGTCGATACGGACGAGAGCGTTCGTCGCGAGATGTGCAAAAATCTCGAGGAAATGGGATTTGAGATTGAGGCATCCCACCACGAAAACGCAGACAGTCAGCACGAGATTGACTTTAAGTACGGCGAGGCGCTCACAACAGCTGATAACATAATCACCTTCAAGCTCCTTGTAAAGACGATTGCCCATAAAAACGGTTTACACGCGACATTTATGCCAAAGCCGATATTCGGAATATGCGGCTCGGGTATGCATATAAATATATCGCTCTCAAAGGACGGCAAGAACACCTTCTACAGCCCCGGAGATAAGCTGGGTCTAAGCCGTGAGGCGTATGCGTTTATCGCGGGTGTGCTTGAGCACGCAAAGGGCATGAGCGCAATCACGAATCCTCTTGTAAACTCATACAAGCGACTTGTTGCAGGCTATGAAGCACCTGTACATATCGCGTGGTCAGCAAAGAACAGAAGCCCGCTTGTCCGCGTGCCGAGTGCATCGGGAGAGGGAACACGAATCGAGCTTCGAAACCCCGACCCTGCAACAAACCCGTATCTTGCGTTTGCGGTAGTTCTTGCAGCGGGTCTTGACGGAATAAAGCGTGGTCTTACACCGCCTGCGGCTTGCGATTCAAATATCTTTGAGATGTCTAAAACCGAGCTTTATGAGAATAATATAAAGACACTCCCGAAAAACCTTTCAGAGGCGGTTGACGAGTTTGAAAAGGATGAGCTTATGCTCAAGACGATCGGTGCGCATATTTCATCGAAGTATATCGAAGCAAAGCGTCGCGAGTGGCATGAGTATACAACCACAGTTCACGATTGGGAAGTGAACAGATATCTTGTAAAATACTAAAAGGAAGATATTATGAAAGAACGTCTTATTTTGCCTGCGGGCTATAACAGAAAAATGTCTATCCGCGACACAGAGCGCGGAGTGAAGATGATAAAGGATATGTTCGAGAAGAGACTTTCCGAGGCACTCTCGCTCGAGCGTGTTTCCGCACCGCTTTTTGTCAAGAAGGGCATGGGCCTTAACGACAACTTAAACGGTGTTGAGCGTCCTGTTGTTTTTGACCTTCTCGAACAGCCCGGAAGCGTTTATGAAATTGTCCACTCTCTTGCAAAGTGGAAGAGAATGGCACTTGCAAACTACGGCTTTGAGGTCGGAGAGGGTCTCTATACGGATATGAACGCTATCCGTCGCGACGAGATGACGGATAACCTTCATTCTATTTATGTTGACCAGTGGGACTGGGAGCTTGTCATCGCGAAAGAGGACAGAACAACCGAATTTTTGCAGAGCATTGTGCGCAAGATATATACTGTCGTAAGGGATGCTGAGCGCGAGGTTTCAGAAAAGTTCGGAACAGAGCGCAAGCTTCCCGATGAAATCGCATTCTTCTCCACCTATGAGCTTGAGGAGAAATACCCAGACCTCACGGGGAAAGAGCGCGAGCACGCAATCGCACGCGAATATGGTGCAGTGTTCATTTCACAAATCGGTGGAAAACTTAAGAGCGGCGGAAAGCACGACGGACGCGCTCCGGATTACGATGACTGGAAGCTCAACGGTGACATTGTTCTTTACTATCCGCTTCTTGATTGCGCATTTGAGATTTCCTCAATGGGTATCCGCGTCGACGAAAAGTCACTTCTCGAGCAGCTTCGTGCAGAGGGCTGTGAGGACAGACTTTCCCTCCCGTTCCAGAAAGCACTTGTCACGGGAAAGCTTCCGTACACCATCGGCGGTGGTATCGGTCAGTCACGTCTCTGTATGTATATGCTTGACTGCGCGCATATCGGAGAGGTGCAGTCGTCCGTGTGGCCGGCAGCAGATGTTGAAATTTGCCGCGAGCACGGAATAAAGTTACTGTAGTTTAAGTAAATACAAGTTTTGGTCCGTTGCAAGACCGTACTAGCCGGGGAGATAGCGGTGCCCTGTACCTGCAATCCGCTATAGCAGGGGTGAATTCCCGGGCTGAGGCACGTAAATGTATGGCCGGGTTATATGAACGGTGTTGAGAAATCGGTCCTGCGCAGCGAAGGGCTGTGAACCATGTCAGGCGGGGAACCGAGCAGCATTAAGCGGTTTTCTTCGTGTGCCGCAGGGATGCCGGTTTTGAGTCGTGCATATAAATTCCGCATATTTTTGCGCGGTCGAGGTTTGGGTGTACGGTCGTGCAATGGACCAAAAATAAGTATACAACTCCAAAAGAGGTAGATTTGATGTATCAGGCTTTGTATAGAAAGTGGAGACCTCAGAGCTTTGCTGATGTAATAGGGCAGTCCGCTATATGCGACACGCTCACAAAGCAGGTTGCTTCGGGGAAAACATCTCACGCATATTTGTTTTCGGGCTCGCGCGGAACGGGCAAGACTACGTGTGCCAAAATTCTTTCAAAGGCGATTAACTGTGAGTCACCCTTCCATGGAAATCCGTGCAACAAGTGTCCCACCTGCCTTGGTATATCAAGCGGCGAGATTCTCGATATTGTGGAGATAGACGCCGCATCAAACAACGGTGTCGATTATGTCCGCGAGCTTCGAGACGAGGCGGTATATTCGCCTGCAAACGCAAAAAAGCGTGTGTATATAATCGACGAGGTACACATGTTTTCGGCAAGTGCGTTCAACGCCCTTCTCAAGATTATGGAGGAGCCGCCGGAGCACGTTGTATTTATCCTTGCGACAACCGAGCTTCATAAGGTCCCTGCAACGATAGCATCGCGTTGCCAGAGATTTATATTCAAGAGAATACCACTTTCTGCAATTTCCGAACGACTTGTGTTCATCGCAAGAAGTGAGGGTGCAGAGCTTTCACAAGACGCTGCAAACTACATAGCAAACCTTGCAGACGGAGCGATGAGAGACGCACTTTCTCTCCTTGACCAGTGCATCTCGGTCGGCGACGGCAAAGTGGATGTAGAAACGGTTGAAAACGTAGTTGGCCTTGCAGGAAGACGTGAAACGTATGCCCTTGCAGATGCTATTGCTGACAGGGATACGGGGAGAGCGCTTTCGCACTTAAGCGAGGTGTATGAGGGTGGCAAGAACATCACCTCAGTACTGAATGAAATCGCAGGAATCTTCCGCGATGTTCTCATTTCAAAGGCAGATTCGGGCGAGAATCTTCCGCGGCTTTCCGCGAGGTTCTCAGATGCCGAGTTCCGCGCACTTTCAGAAAAGTTTGATAGTATACGGCTTTGCAACGCGATAGAAACACTCCAGGGTGTAAGCAGTACAATCGCGCAAAGCCCAAACAAAAGGATAGAGGCCGAGCTTTGTTGCGTGCGTCTTTGCGAGAGTGTGGGAGAGATTGACAGTGATGCTTTGATATCACGAATCCGCGAGCTTGAAAAAAAGATAGAAAGCGGCAGCATAACCGTAAAAAGAGAAGAGGCTCCGAAACCCAAGGCGGAAAAACCGGAACCTTCAAAAGTGACAAAAGAGGAACCGACCGCGACGAAGGAAGTTGCACCGGCAAAGGTCGAAGAAAAAAAGATTGAAGGCGATGCAAAAAGCGCATGGAACAATATTTTTGCTGAGGCAAAAAAAGAGCTTTCCCCCGGTGTGGCACCGCTTTTCGCGTCGGTTTCATCAACGCTTTCAGGACAGGTGCTTTCAATATCGAGCGAAAACCCGTTTGCACTTCAGATGCTTACCAGAAGCGAAAATATGGATATCTTAAGGCGCGCGGCAGGAAAAGTAGCACCCGGTATAAACATAACCGTTGTGCGTGAAATAAAAAAAGAAGCTCCCGTGACAAGTGGACTTGATGAGCTTTTAGAAGGCCTTGAGGGCATGGAAGGATTAACTGTAAAGTAAGGAGAAAACATTATGGCAAGAGGCGGATTTCCGGGCGGCAGATTTCCCGGTGGCGGCGGAATAAATATGAATATGATAAAGCAGGCTCAGAAGATGCAGCAGGATATGATGCAGATGCAGGAAGAGCTTCAGGAAAAGACATATACTGCAAGTGCGGGCGGCGGAGTTGTAGAAGCGACAGTAAACGGCAAAAACCGTGTAACTGCAATAAAAATTTCACCCGAAGCATGCGATCCTGACGATGTAGAGATGCTTGAAGACCTCATTGTTGCGGCAATCAGCGAGGCTATGAATAAGGCGGAAAATGCAGCAGCAAGTGAGATGAAAAAAATCACCGGAGGAATGAATCTCCCCGGTATGTTCTAATTTTTCGGAGGGAGAAGTTATGCGCTTTTTTACGGCACCGGTTGAAAACTTAATAGAGCAGTTCCAGAAACTGCCGGGTGTTGGAAGAAAGACTGCGCAAAGACTTGCATTTTTTATGCTTTCGCTCCCGGATGCCGAGGCAGAGGGCTTTGCAAACGCAATTCTCTCCGCAAAAAAAACGGTAAAGTTCTGTAGCGTGTGTCAGAATCTCACGGATACGGAAATATGCAGTATCTGTTCAGACGATGCGCGTGATAAAAGTGTTGTGTGCGTAGTGTCCGACCCCAAAGACGTTGCGGCAATTGAAAAAACGCGCGAGTATAACGGGCTTTATCATATACTACATGGGTGCATCTCTCCTATGAACGGAGTGGGCCCTGACGATGTAAGAATCAAGGAGCTCTGCGAAAGAGTTTCAAAGGGCGAGATACGCGAGGTTATTCTTGCGACAAACCCTGATACCGAGGGTGAGGCAACGGCGATGTATATCGCACGTCTCTTAAAGCCTTTCGGTGTTGTCTCAACTCGCCTTGCATACGGTATCCCCGTCGGCGGTCACCTTGAGTATGCTGACGAGATGACTCTGACAAGAGCACTTGAAGGAAGACGCGAAATGTGATAAAATCATATTTAATGAAAAGATAAGAATAATTCTGCATTATTATATATCCGCGGGCGTGGCGGAATGGCAGACGCGCTGGTCTTAGGAGCCAGTGTCCCCGACGTGTGGGTTCAAGTCCCACCGCCCGCACCAAAAAAGAGCACCGACGAGAGTCGGTGTTCTTTTTTGGTATATGGATGTGCAGGGACTTGAAAGGCGGCTCTTGGCGGGGTGCCGGTGGCACGCCGCAACCGCCGTGGCTTTTCTGCAGAAAAGAAGTCCCACCGCCCGCACCAAGAGAGACCCCACATCGAAAAGATGCGGGGTCTCTCTTGGTATTCTGCTCTCTTCACTCTTCTCTAAAATCGTCATTTCCCACCGCAACATTGAAAACCCACGGATTTGTGGTATAATATAAAAAACAAATCCAATTCACAAAGAGGAAAAAATGAAGAAAAAAGTTCTTAAAAAAATTATAATTGCGCTTCTTGGCCTCGTAATTTTGGGGGCAGTAACGGTTTTTACCATAAACGCTCATGTAAAGAACGTTGGCGGCGAAAATATCCTTACTCCCGAAGAAGCAATGGAACTTCGCGACATTGACTGTATCGTGGTGCTGGGATGTCAGGTCAAGGACGACGGAAAACCGAGCGATATGCTTGCGGACAGACTGAAAAGAGGAATTGCACTCTACAACGGGGGCGCGGCACCCAAAATAATTATGAGCGGGGACCACGGAAGAAAGGTGTATGACGAAGTAAATACAATGAAGCAGGTAGCTCTTGATTCGCAAATTCCCTCGGATGATATTTTCATGGACCACGCAGGCTTTTCAACATACGAGAGTATGTACCGCGCAAAGGAAGTTTTTGATGCCGATAAGATTATAGTTGTGACGCAAAAGTATCACCTGTACCGAGCTTTGTATATTGCCGAAAAGCTTGGTATTGAAGTATATGGCGTAGACGCTGATTATCGGACGTATCGAGGGCAATCATACCGTGAAGCACGCGAAATTCTTGCAAGGTGCAAGGATTTCTTAAAGACAATATATAAGCCCGAACCAACTTTCCTTGGGGAGAAAATCCCCGTTTCCGGCGACGGTAACGCAACAAACGGTTAAAATGAAAATAAATCCCGTACACAAAGGGTGGCGCTTCATAGGGATAAAACGCCAAAAAACCACGATTTTGGCACATAACTGCATCAAAAAAGCTCCCAACCCGTCAGGGTTGCGAGCTTTTTTATCTTGTTCTGCACTCAAACTTATGATTTTTTGGTGCGAAGCAGTTTTGGGTTAGATATTTTTCGAATTAGAGAAATTAAAAAATGCGGACATACTGACGTATGTCTGTATTTTTTTGTGCACTATAAACGAAAAAGAGCAATCAAAAACCGTATTCTCCCTATGAAGCACCACCCAATGTGTACGGGATTTTCTCAATTTACTGTCTTGAAAGTTTGCGCTATTTGGGCAAGTTCATTTTTCAGATTTTCCTTTGTGTTTTTTGGATATTCCCACGAAACAATATAGACTGTTCCGTTTGCTTCATGAATATTAAACCACAATGTATCTCCGTCGGGCTCGATTCCGCAAACAGAAAAACCGGTTAAGTCCTCAAAGATATAGTCATCGTTCTCCCTTAAGAATCTGCGTCTTGCAGAGATCTCATCCGAGTTTTTATATGTTGTGACTCTGATTTCTACATCTTCTTTTTTTGTGTAGTCCCACGCCTCTTCTAAATTACCGTCGTCATAGTCCTTTTCGTAACGGTAATTCTTTGCAGTCACAGTCAAGGTATAACCGTCGCCCTGATGTGTCGTATCTTCACCGCCAATGGTGGTAAATACTTTATCGTTTTTCGCTTCGGGGAGATAGAGGTCCTTTTTGTCTTTGCATCCGCCAATAGCCAGGAGAACTATTATCAATAAAACCCATGCCATTTTCTTCATTAATTTTACACTCCTTATTCTGCAAAGTCCGATACTATACCGACATAGCCGGTTTCTTCAATAATGTACTGTCCTTCGTCTGAAAGAATCCAATCAAGAAGTCGAGAAACATTTTCACTTGGTTGTTCTTCATACGTTACTGCATATATCGGCGTCACAACGGGATATTTGCCGCTTTTGATGTTCTCTGCCGTAGGTGCAACACCGTCGATGGAAACCATTTTTATATCGGGATTCTTTATAATGCCCTCAACATAAAATCTGAACGAGAAGCCGATAGAATTGGTTTTGCTCTTGTAGTTGGATACTCTCTCAATAATACCCACCATCAAATCGTTTCGGAGCTCTTTAGGTGCATCCATTATGGGCTTGTCGCCCATAAACCTTTTCAGCATACTCTGGCTTCCGCTACCCTCGTTTCGTTGGAAGGCCTCAATCTTTTCGTTTTTACCGCCGACCTCACTCCAATTAGTTATCTCACCTGAATAAATACCCCGAAGCTGCTCTGTTGTGAGATTGTCAATCGGGTTATCCTTGTGGACAAAGAACACAAAGCCCTCCGCTCCGATAGGTGTGTATCGGAAAGTTGTATTACGATGTTCTGCGTACGCCTGCTGCTCTTCAGACGGGTAAACGCCGATGAAGATATCCGTTTGCTTTTCCGCTAAAAGACGGTAACCGTCGGGAGTGTTGTTATACTGGAAAGGACCGTCATAACGAAGTTCCGTTGTGTCAGGATATGTCGCATTGACAAATGCGGAGTAAACAGGAAACAGTGCCGCCGCACCGTCAATTATCGGTAAATTATCTGTGAACTTCAGCGTTTTACTATTGAGCTTTACTATTTTTGAATCTTCCTTAAACGGGAGATATTCATGTACATTAATGTTTGGTGCTGTGTCTACGGTAATGCTCTTGTCGTACCTGACGATTCCGTAGTTAATGCCCAAGACGATAAAATAAACAAGGGCGGGTGCAAGCCATATAAGGAAGAAGCGCTTTCTCTTCTTCAGCCATATCAGAGGAAATAGCAAAGAGGGGAGAAGCAATGCACCAACGAAAACAATAGCACTGTGTATGCCTTCTGAGGTCAGTATCAGACTTGACAGCACACCGATATAGGCGCTTATCATTATAACCGCAATTGTAAGTAAAAACTTGACTGCCAAAAGGACTATTTCCTTGGTTTCTACTTTGAGGGCAGCGGCGTCGCGCCTTTTCTTCCAAAGATATATGCCAAAGAGTACATAAAATAGCAATAACAAAACACCTAAGGGGATTTCAATATTTATGACTTGTCCCCTATATCCACCGCCCATATAAAGCATATTTATCGCAGGAACGAAACCGAACACCCCGCCCCAGAACAGACCTTTGTGCAGGAGAAAGGCAGAAACCCAAAAGCAAACAAGCCAAAACACGATCATTGGCATTGTTAAACTTACTCCGGAAAGTCCTGAAAACAGATAAAATGCAGTAAAGAGTACCGCCGGAATGTAGCCTACATATTTTCTCAATTGTCATTCCTCCTTACTCAATAGTAAAATATACCTCGTAGGTTTCCTTATCGTAATCTCCGCTTTCTCTGAAGTCCATGATTTCTTTCCTAAGACGGTAAAAACCGGGCTTTAATTTTCCGTAGCCATATTCCCAATTTATATTCATTTCCGTAATGTCGTTCATCTTAATGCCATAAGCGGGCAGAGTCCAAACCAAAGGCTCACCGGTTATTGTTTTCACTTCTTGCCATTCATCATCAACCGTTGTTTCAAGAGTGTATGGTGTTCCGTATTCAAGGGTTCCTGAAGGATTACCACCGAACTGCTCAATTTTTAATGTTAATCCTTTTGGAGTTACATTATCAGTATAGAGTGTGATACCCCATTTATCGCCGGATACAATCATATTATGGGATATACGATAGTCGTTGTTATCGTTTTCTTTCACAAAACTTAACATCGGTGAAATGACATCATTAAAAGTAACATTTATGTTATCTGTTAAAACTACAAATTCACTATCTACTGCAGCATTGTTCAAATGACCTTTTATGTAATAGCAATATTTCAAATCTTCAAGGTTTTTTTCATAGGTGTTATATTTCTTGAAAATAAGCCATTTGCCATCTATATTTACTTCTTTTGTAATACTTGTTGCGTGCTGATAACCGTCAATATCGAAGTTTGCTTCTCCTGATTTAAGAGGTATTTCGTTTTCGGAAACGGTATTTGTAAGCTCTCCATCCATCGTTCCGCAACGGGGAGTGCTTTCGCTCACAAGTCCTGAATCGTAATACAAATCACCGTCAACATTAAACATTCTGATAGGCTTCTTTTCAAGCTGCTCACCGAACTGACCTTTGATTACGCCTTGCTCATCGATTTCGGCAGTTTCATTCAGCGGCAAATCATGCTGACAGGCAGCAAGAAATAAAGAGCATATCACTAAACTTATTATCAATACTTTTTTATTCATACTACATTTCTCCTTATGTAAGACCTATTTTATAACTTGTTGCTTTGCCATTTTCGATAGAAATAATAAGCCAATTATTATCCATAAAATCCACACCGAGATAATATGTAAGCGTGCTTTCGTCCGGAAACTCCCCTCGGGGATATTTGAAGCTCTCTGGTGCGTGTTCAGTTTCCTCGCCGAGAAGTTCAATGATTTCCTTTTCGGTCATACCAACAAGCTTGTGCTTTGAAAGCATATTGTTAACTATGTGGTGTCTGTTCTCGACATTTTCCATCCATCTGTGAACGGTAAAGGTTCTGTTGTGCTTCCACACTCCCAAAACCGTTATAATGGCTACAAATACAATCAGGAATAAAGTAAGTACTGCGTAGATTGTGATTCTCTCTTTTGGAATTTCTTTTTTTGCGGAGATATAGCATATTGCCGATGTGATTAACATTACAATAATACCTATTGCAAGGTAAATGCCGGAATAAAGCACAAAAGCGGTTTCGCCCATATCAAATACTATCCACGTGGACAGCAGATATATAAGCGCCGAAACAAGTGGCATAAACCAATGCCGTTTGATATCTTTACCTGAGGAAATGCCCTCAGCAATAAAAAATACAGGGTTGACGGCAAAGAACATTATAAAGCAAAGTGCCATTCCGCTTGTGCCTGCAAACTTTGCGACCAAAAGCGGAAGCGCAAAAAGAATCACAAGCGAGAGAACAGTCCATTTAATGTTCCTTTTCATACTATCAACCCCTTATCTGTATTTATTTATCTATCGTAAAGCGGACTTTGGACTTTACGGGTTAAAAGCTTATCTTATCCGGATGGCTTCCTGAGCCGCTGAAGTATTCCATAGCGTTTATAGTTTCCATATCCTCTTTTGATATCTCAAAATCAAACACCTTTGTGTTTTCAAGGATTCTCAAAGGAGTTATGGATTTCGGAAGTGGAAGAGCTCCGTTCTGCAGGCACCAGCGTATGCAAAGCTGTGCAACGGATTTATTATACTTTGCGGCGATTTTTATGAGTGTTTCGTTGCCGAGCATTTCACCCCTTCCGAGCGGGCTCCATGCCTCGATGAGGATGTCGTGTTTCTTGCAGTATTCTACAGCTTCCGCCTGCATATATCCGGGGTGGAACTCTATTTGGTTTACCATAGGAACTATTTCCGTCTTTACAAGTGGCTCAAGATGGTGCGGCAAGAAGTTTGACACACCTATTGCCTTTATTTTTCCTGCCTTGTAAAGCTCTGTGAGTGCCTTCCATGTGCCGAGGTTGAGTTCATCCGCATTTTCAAAACGCGAGGGCGATGCAGGCCAATGTATGAGATATAAATCAAGATAATCGAGCTGAAGTTTTTTAAGTGTTTCCTCAAAGGCTGCAAGTGCCTTTTCATAACCGCGCTCGGTATTCCACACCTTGCTTGTGATAAAAAGCTCCTCGCGATTGATTCCGCCCTCCTTTATGGCACGGCCCACACTTACCTCGTTGCCGTATACCGCAGCAGTATCAATGTGGCGGTAACCGCATTTGAGCGCTTCCTTTATAGCCGTAACTGCGACGTCACCGTCCTCAACCTGCCAAGTGCCATAGCCTATACATGGGATTTCGTACCCGTTTTTAAGTGTAAATGTATCAGTAAGCTTGTTCATTATTTCCTCCTGATTCTAATTGTTCTTATATTGATATTATATACCATACCAAATAAAAACAGCAAGTTTATAATGAAGAAAGATTTTACTCTGTGGTATTGAATTTGAATACGACAAATGATAGAATAAAGAATATGATTATATGCAGGAAATTCCTTAAAACAGGATAAAAGACAGAGGAGAAGATGATGACAGGAAAGCAAAGAGCATATTTGCGGGGAATCGCAAATGGAATTGAAGCAAAACACCAGATAGGCAAGGGCGGTATTGATGATGAGACAATCAGAATGATAGACCTTGCACTTGAGGCAAATGAAATCATAAAGGTTAAGATTTTAGAAAACGCCTTCCTTGATGTAAGGCAGGCGTGCGGAGATGTTTGCGATGCGACGGGAGCAAGTCCTGTGCAGTGTATAGGAAACAAGTTTGTTGTCTATCGCGAATCGAAAAAGAACAAAACCATAATATTGCCCAAAAAGTAAAAAAGAGAACAAAATAGAAATAACCCTCGACCGATGTAATCTTTCACCTTACATACGACCGAGGGTTATTTCTGTGAACTCTTGATATCTAACATCAATTTAACCTCTCTTTCCTGATATCGGAATGATGCCTACGGTTTTCTTTTCGGGGAGATGATCTATATTAAAATTTCTCATTTAAGAGATTGGAGTTTGTGTTTTTATTTCTCCCGTCAAAGCTCCGTATTTACTTCTGGAACATTGGTATCACCCTTTCTTTGTCTAAATATTAACACACTTTTAGAGGGTATTCAATAGGCAAAAACGCCAAAATTTATGCAATTCTTTTATTAAAAACGGAGAAATGTCTTGAGGGATAGAAAAAATCATTGACTTTGGTGTAGTGGTTGTGTTATCATTAATATGTTGGGGCGTAAAAAGAAAGCCTGAAATACGCAGAATGCGACTTCTTTTGAAGTCGCATTCTTTAGTTCTGTTTTCGGACAATTGTATATTCATCACCGGGGTGGTAATACGGACATCCGCGCTTTCTGAAGATGTCAAAGTTTGCAATCTCATCCTCGTCCATATCTATGATACAGTAATATTCGCCCACCTCATAATCGTATTCGTAATTGAGGCAGAACTCACACATTGTATTTTCCATCAAATCACCTCAGACGCCAAGACTCAATTCTTCACAATTATAGCAGAATAAAAAATGCTTTTCAAGTTGTAGAAATTTGAAATGTATGATACAATAGCATAGAACAAAAGTAAACAGCAAAGGTAAATATAAGACAAACGGAGGAAATGGAAATGGATTACAAGAAGCTTCAGAACGGCAGTGATATACGCGGTGTTGCTCTTGAGGGAATAGAAGGGCAGAGCGTAAATCTTACAGAAAGCGTATGTAAGGACATCGGTCGCGGTTTTGCTCTCTGGATTATGAAAAAGACAGGCAAGGGCTCAGGCATCCGAGTTGCTATAGGTCGTGATTCACGACTTTCGGGTGAAAACCTTGCAAGCTGGCTTGCATCCGCCCTTGTTGAAGAGGGAATTGATGTTACAGATTTCGGCATGGCAAGTACTCCTGCAATGTTTATGGCAACTGTTACGGAAGGATACAGCTTTGACGGTACGGTTATGATTACCGCAAGTCATCTCCCGTTTAACAGAAACGGCTTTAAGTTCTTTACAAAGGATGGCGGTCTTGAGTCTTCAAACATCAAGGAGATTCTCGCGTTTGCAGAAAGTAATGAGAAGACAAATCTCCCCAAGGGTACATACGTTACGGGCGAGTTTATGGATAAGTATTCCGAAATTCTTGCAGATAAAATCCGTACCGCTTGCGGCGAAGAAAAGCCCCTTGCAGGATTCAAGGTGGTCGTGGACGCAGGTAACGGTGCCGGCGGCTTCTATGTAGACAAGGTCTTAAAACCCCTTGGTGCAGAAACTGCAGGAAGCCGATTCCTCGAGCCTGACGGAAGCTTCCCGAATCATATCCCGAACCCCGAGAACAAAGAGGCTATGGAGAGCATCACAGAGGCAGTGCGCGAGACGGGAGCAGATCTCGGTATTATCTTCGATACTGACGTTGACCGCGCAGGCGCAGTTCTCTCTGACGGAAGTGAATTAAACCGCAACCGCATAATTGCAATGCTTGCAGCAATCCTTTTGCGTGAGCATCCGGGCACAACTATTGTTACGGACTCTATCACATCAGAGGGTCTTGCAAAGTTCATCGCAGAAAAGGGTGGTGTACATCACCGCTTTAAGCGCGGATACAGAAACGTTATCAACGAGTCTATCCGCCTCAATAATGAGGGTCGTGACAGCCAGCTCGCAATCGAGACATCAGGTCACGGCGCACTTAAGGAAAACTACTTCCTCGACGACGGTGCATACCTTGTAACAAAGCTTTTAATTGAGCTTGCACGCGGCAGAAAGAACGGCTACACACTTGAATCTCTCATTGAGAGTCTTGAAGAGCCGGCAGAGAGCGTTGAGTTCCGCATGAACATAAAGCTTGACGACTTTAAGGAATACGGACAGAAGGTCATTGAGGATCTCAAGGAATATGCAGAGAAAAAAGACGGCTGGAGCCTTGCTCCGAGCAACTACGAGGGCGTTCGCGTAAACGTCGGCGACGGTTGGTTCTTACTTCGCCTTTCTCTCCACGACCCGCTTCTTCCGCTCAACATTGAGAGCGCAAAGACAGGCGGCGCAAAAAAGATAGCCGGAGAGCTTTCAGAGTTCATCGCAAACTATGATAAGCTCGACGCAAAAACACTTCTTGATTTTGCAAAATAGTAAAAAGAGGCTGTGATTATTTATAATCACAGCCTCTTTTTATTTTCGACTAATTGGAAGCTATTTTATTCAAACAAATTCCATTCTTTATCGCCAAGCATATATTTTATCTGACTGATTTTTAAGCCCGGATAGATAGAGCCGTTGATGTTTTCCTTTAGGAAAGCAGTTTCTAAAGGCTGATATTCACTGTGTTCATAGGTCATAGAGGGTATATCAATATAACAAGTTTTTCCTCTTGTTTCTCCTTCGACATTGTATTCGGAAATAATAATTGTATTACCATCCTCACTCACATCAACAGCTGTACCGTAACTGCCCTGAACACTTCCTTCAATACCAACTGCTTTTACAAAATCAACGGAGAACTTTAATTCACTTGATTTCAAGTCATAACCAAACAAGCCAAACTCGCCGTAGAAAATAAGCATATTCTCACTTTCAAAAGCGATTTCAACACCGACTCCGGAACTTGTTTCTAAATCCAAGGGCTCTTCAACTGCAATTTCAGAAAGGTTTGACTTTGTATTTTCCGGTATATCGTAATCATTTTGCTCGTTGCTCGGGTTGGAACAACCGACCAGACCCAACACGCAGACCAATACCAAAACTAAAATAAATGACATGTTTTTTTTCAAACGAATTACCTCCTTATGAAATGTGTTTCTCTCTATAATAATAGACGGAATACGGAAAAAGCACCATACCACGCCTGTACCATGGCATGCTTAGAACGATTATACGCCCTTCATTGTGAGGCTTATTCTCTTTTTGTCAAGGTCAACGCCGAGCACCTTTACGGTGACGACATCGCCCACCTTCAATGCTTCTGACGGATGCTTTATAAACCTGTCGCTTATCTGGGAGATGTGGACAAGTCCGTCCTGATGAACGCCAATATCGACAAACGCGCCAAAGTCGATTACGTTTCGCACTGTACCCTTGAGCGTCATACCTTCCTTTAAGTCCTTCATATCAAGTACGTCCTCGCGGAGAAGCGGAGGCGGAAGCTCGTCGCGCGGGTCACGGCCCGGTTTTCCGAGCTCGCGGAGAATGTCGGAGAGCGTGGGGACGCCGACTCCAAGCTTCTCAGCAAGTGAGGGGAGCCCCTCGGATTTTGCCTTTTCTGAAATAACTGCTCCCATTTGTGAGAGGTTTTTGATGTCGATATCAAAAAGCTTCAGAAGCGCTTCCGTAGCCTTGTAGGATTCGGGGTGAACACCTGTGTTGTCAAGCGGATTGCGGCTTCCGGGAACGCGCAAAAATCCTGCGCACTGCTCGTATGCCTTTGCGCCGAGCTTTGAAACCTTCAAAAGCTCTGAACGGGATTTGAAGCTGCCATTTTCCTCGCGGTATGCTACGATGTTTTTGCAAACTGCCTGAGAAAGACCTGAAATGTGTCCCAAAAGTGCGCTTGATGCAGTATTAAGGTCAGCACCCACACTGTTTACGCAGTCCTCAACTACACCGTCGAGCGCGCCTTCAAGCTGTTTTTGCGGCATATCGTGCTGATACTGCCCGACTCCGATTGCCTTCGGCTCGATTTTTACAAGCTCTGCAAGAGGGTCCTGAAGACGTCTTGCAATAGAGACTGCACTTCGGAGCGTAAGGTCAAATTCGGGCATCTCAAGAGCTGCTGCTTTTGAAGCGGAATAGACGGAGGCGCCCGCCTCAGATACAACCATATATGCGACCTTCTGTGGAATCTCGCGAAGTACCTTTGCGCAGAAAAGCTCAGTTTCCTTTGATGCGGTACCGTTGCCGATAGCAATTATCTCAACGCCCCATTTTGCAATTTTCTGCTTTAATACCTCGGCGGACTTTTTCTCCTGCGCCTCGCCGTGGGTGACGTATATAACCGATGTGTCAAGAACCTTTCCCGTTGCGTCAACTACCGCAAGCTTGCAGCCTGTACGGTATCCGGGGTCAAGTCCGAGCGCGACCTTGCCTTTTACGGGCGGAGCCATAAGAAGCTGACGGAGGTTTGTTGCAAAGAGCTTAATTGCATCTTCGTTTGCCGCATCGGTAAGCTCTGAACGGATTTCACGCTCAATGGAGGGGAAGATAAGACGGGAATATGCATCCTCACAAGCCGCATTTACAAGGCTTGCGCAAGCGGAAGCACCTTTTACAAAAAGTGAACGGATAGAGTTTAAGGGACGGGTTTCGTCAAGGTCGATTGAGACCTTTAAGAACTCTTCTTTTTCACCGCGGTTAAGAGCAAGAACTCTGTGTCCTGCAAGCTTTGCTACGGGCTGGGTGAATTCGTAGTACATTGAATAAACACTGTCCTCTGCATCCTTTGAGGCAGTTGAGGTGACAATGCCGTGGATTCTGCAAAGGTTTCGGACTCTTTTTCTGACCTCTGCATCGTCGGATACCATTTCGGCAATAATGTCAGATGCACCTGCAAGTGCTGCCGCAACGTCCTCTACACCCTTTTCCGCATCGACAAACGGAAGTGCAAGCTCTTCGGGATTTGCGTCTGTCTCCTGAGAGGAGAAAATGAGCTCTGCGAGAGGCTCAAGCCCCTTTTCCTTTGCAACAGAAGCCCTTGTTTTGCGCTTTGGACGGAAGGGACGGTAAATATCGTCGATTTCCGCAAGAGTTTCGGCTGCATTAAGAGAGGCGCTTATCTCATCTGTGAGATTGCCCTGACCGTCGATAAGAGCGCGCACTTCCTCACGGCGTGCATCGAGGTTTCTGAGATATTCAAGTTTTTCGGAAATACTTCTGATGAGCTGGTCGTCCATAGTACCGTGCATTTCCTTGCGGTAACGCGCGATAAACGGAATCGTATTTCCTTCATCGAGAAGCGAAATTATATTTGAAACATAATCCTCGCGTACGGAAAATTCCTTTGCGATAGTTTCTGCATAAGACATCGTTATTTTTCCTCCTTGGTTTTTGCCTGCGGAAGAAATCCGCTTTGTGCAAGTGATACGTGGTCGTTTTCAACAACGATTATATGGTCGTCAAGGTGTATGTTGACATAAGAGAGTGCGTTATAGATTTTCTTTGTGGTTTCAAGGTCATCATAGGACGGGAAAGCATCGCCGTGCAGGTGATTGTGCCCGATGATAACACGACTCGCGTTAAACGCAAGAGCAAACTGCAAAACGGCCCTGACACTCACATCAACGGCGTTGACAGAGCCTTCAAAGACAGGACGGCAGGCAATGAGTTTACTGTTTGCGTCCATACACATCGCAATAAGAACCTCTGACTTATAGCCGATAAAACGGGTTTCGAGATATTTGCAGGCGTCCTCAACCCCTGAGAAGATGATTGGCTCCTTCCACTTATCCGCACAGTATCTGCGATAAAAGGACGGGATAAGCTTTATGAACTGCGCCGCACTCTCGCCCATACCGGGGATTTTGCAGAGCTCACTTTCAGGCGCATCCAGAACCTGAGGGAGACCGCCGAAAACGCGTATTAGCTCACGGCCTATTTCTCTGGTATCGCGACGGGAGATAATCCCCTGAAGCATCATTTCAAGAACGACGTAATCCGGAATGGTATCGATGTTTTCCTCTCGGAAACGGCGCCTTAATCTTTCGCGGTGTCCTTCTGCCAAGACTAACACCTCTCATATAGCGTAATTTTATATAATTATACCAAATTTGAGGGTTAAAGTAAATGATATCCAAAAATAAAAATGCTCTTGAAAAAACCATGTTTTGAGTATATAATATAAGTATCAAAGTAAAAGGAGTTTTTGATATGGCACAGATTACAAGAGATACCATTATCGGCGATATTCTCGATATGGATGTTACTACAGCACCTTACTTTTTTGAGATTGGTATGCACTGCCTTGGATGCCCTGCTTCCCGCGGCGAAACACTTGAGCAGGCTTGCATGGTTCACGGTGTAGACGTTGACGCTCTTCTTGAGAAGCTCAACAACCACCTCGAGGGCAAGTAATATAAAACCAAAATTGCGTGGCCTTCTGCCACGCAATTTTTATACAGGGACTTGGAGGAAAAGGCTTGGACAAGAAACTTGATGCGCGCCTCTCGGCGGTTTTAGAGTCGATCCCCGTATGCGAAACACTTGTTGACGTCGGCTGTGACCACGGCTATGTTTCGATATGTGCGGCAGAGAGGGGCCTTGCGAAGAAAATAACAGCAAGTGATATAAACGAGGGCCCGCTTAAAAATGCAAAGAGGGAAATAGAAGCGTCAGGGCAGGGGGATAAGATAGAAACCGTGCTGACTGACGGGCTTTCGGGAATAGAGCATCACGATTGTGTTGTAATTGCAGGTATGGGCGGTGAAACGATAGCAGATATCATTTCACGGGCAAATTGGACCAAAGATAGATGCACGCTCGTGCTGCAACCGATGACGCGCTCGGAAATCCTGCGGGAGTTTTTATACCGCGAGGGCTTTTCGATAAAAAGAGAAAAGTTTGTTTCCCATAACGGACATATGTACTGTGTAATTACCGCGCACTTCGACGGAAAAGACGGATTTGAGTCGTTTGAAAAGTATATAAGCCGAACAGGGCTTTCGGAAGAAAACGCTCACGCGTATATACAAAAAGTCCGAAACCGCCTTTCTTATGAGTTTGAAAACAGGAAGAGGGCGGGAGTCCTAAAAAAAGACGAAGAAGAAGCGCAAATGCGCGACATTGAGGAGATGGAAAAGCTATGCCGACAGTAAATAAAATTTTGGACGCACTGTTAAAGGTGGCCCCGCTCTCTCTTGCGGAGAGCTTTGACAACCCGGGCTTTCTCGTTGGAAGAGGAGAGCGTGAGGTTAAAAAGGTGCTCGTCGCCCTTGATATAACAAGCGATGTTGTGCGCGAGGCTGAAGAAATCGGGGCAGAGCTTATAGTATCGCACCACCCTGTGATTTTCACACCGAGAACCAATATCTGCGACAGCGACGTTATGGGAAACATCATCCTTTCGATGATAGAAAAAAACATTGCAGGAATCTGTATGCACACAAATCTTGACAGCGCACGCGGTGGAGTAAACGACATTCTTGCAGAAACTCTCGGACTTTCCGATACCGAAGTCATTGAACCTAAAGATGATAGTAAATCAGGCCTTGGCAGATGCGGAAACTTAAAGAGCAAGATGAAGCTTCAAGACTTTATGGAGACTGTGTGCAAAAAACTTTCCGTTTCCGGAGTAAAGTATCACGATGAAGATCGCCCTGTACATCGCGTCGCGGTGGGCGGTGGCTCGTGCGGTGATTTTGTTGCCTATGCAACAAAGCTCGGCTTTGATACAATAGTTACTGCAGACATAAAGCACAACCACTTTTTAGAGGCGCGTGAACTTGGGATAAACGCAATTGATGCAGGGCATTTTGCAACGGAAAATATAGTTTGTCCGAAAATTGAGGAGATAATTAAAAGCGCATTCCCGTCGCTTTCTGTTTCTGTTGCAAAATCGAATTTTGACTGTACAGATTTTTTCACGATATAGAGGTGAGCTTTTATGGCAATTGACGCAGTATTTATAAGTGCGCTTGCCGAAGAACTGAATAACACCTTAAAAGATGCAAGGATAGACAAGATACATCAGCCTCAGCGCGACGATATAGTAATCGCGCTCCGCGGCCCGTTTGTAAAAGGAAAACGCCTTATCGTTTCAGCAAACGCGTCATTTCCGCGCATTCACTTAACCGAGCGTACAAGGGAAAACCCCGCAAATGCGCCGATGTTCTGTATGCTTTTGCGAAAGCATCTCACAAACGGAAAGATTATCTCGGTCTCATCTCCTGAGATGGAGAGGATTATCGACATAAAGCTTTCAGTAAACGACGAGATGGGTGTTGCGACCACAAGAACGCTCACATGTGAGCTTATGGGTCGTCATTCAAATATAATCCTGCGTGATGGCGAGGATAGGGTCATAGAGTGCTTAAAGCGTGTCGATATAGGAATGAGTGAAAAGCGTCAGGTACTTCCGGGGCTCTTTTATACGCTTCCTCCGGCGCAGGAAAAGCTCAATCCGCGAGGATACTCGCGCGCAGAGCTGTTTGAGATTATCTGCAACGAAAAGGGAGATATCCCGTGCGATAAATGGATAATATCCACATTTCTCGGCTTTTCTCCGCTTGTCGCGCGCGAGCTTTCATATCTTGCGACGGGAGACACCGCTTTTCTTATGCGAGATTTTGATCTCTCAGAGCGCGAAAAGCTTGCAGCGGCAATTTTTGAAACGGTAAACGAAAAGAAATGCCCGTGTATTGTGTTTGACGGCAAGCATCCGTACGAATTCTCATACTTCCCGATACGGCAGTACGAGGAAACTATGCGGTGCGAGGAGCGTGAAACGCTCTCTGAGGTGCTTTCTGATTTCTATGAAATTCGCGAGCTTCGTGAGGGGCTTCGCTCACACGCCCACGGTATTTTGCAGGTGGTAAAAAACTCGATTTCGAGAACGGAAAAGAAACTTGCACTCCAGAAAGAGGAGCTTTTGCGCGCAGAAAATCGCGAGGGTCTTCGCGAGACGGGTGAGCTTATTGCGGCAAACATCTACCGGTTAGAGAAGGGTATGTCCTCTTTTTGCGCTATAAACTACTTTGCCGACAACGAAGAGGTTGAGATAGAGCTGGATCCGCGACTTACTCCGCAGGAAAACTCGGAAAAGCTTTTTCGTTCATATCGCAGAATGAAGAATGCGGAAAAGTATATAACCGAGCAGATAAGTGCCGGTGAGGAGGAGCTCATATACCTTGAAAGCGTGCTTGAGAGCATTGAGAAGGCCGAAAGCACGGCTGATATTGCGGAAATCCGCGAGGAGCTTCGCGAAATGGGGTATGTTGACAAAAATATCCGCCGCGACAAAAAGCAGACGGCACTTCGTCCGTACAGGTTTATTTCAAGCGACGGATATACGATATATGCAGGAAGAAACAACAAGCAAAACGATGCACTTACCTTAAAAAGCGCGGAGAAGTACGACCTGTGGTTTCACACAAAGAATATTCCGGGCTCACACGTAATAGTCGAGCGTGCATTTGACGACGAGCCGCCGGCACGCCTTTATACGGAAGCTGCAATTATCGCGGCAACGCTCTCGCGCGCAAAGGATTCAAAAAATGTGCCCGTCGACTATGCCGAGGTAAGATATGTGAAAAAACCGCAGGGCGCAGCTCCCGGAAGAGTAATTTACACAAACTACTATACAGCATACGTTGATCCAGACGAGGAACTTCTCTCAAAATTAAAAGGAAATAGCTGATATTATATCTGCAATTTCGCTGTATGTAAGAAAAAGGTCAGATACGCCTTGCTTTTTGGCAAGGCGTATTTTTTCGCTAAGCGAGCGCGCATCGTCAAAAAGGATATAACTTGCATTGTGCGGGGCGGGAGAAAAGATAAAGTAATTTATCATCATTGCGGGAGAGTAGAAAACCTTTGCATCGTGTATGTTCATGAGCCGTCTGACTTCTCTTTTCGAAATCGGAACCCCGATTGAGGTATCCTCTCCCATATCAAATCGAAGCGCAATTCTCGGAAGTGACAGCGCAAGAGTCTTGTGGCGCGAGAGCAGAGTTTCAAGATATTCCGTGATGCTGCCACCTGAAACTGCAAGCTCCGCAACGGGGCGGGAGCCGGGAAGAGTGTGGGATATCTCTATCGGAGAGAAAAGAGGGATGCCGCGGCGTGAGAGCGATTCTGAAAGCAGTGTGAGCTCATTGGAGGTTACTTCCGAGTCAAGAAACACGGCACGGAACTTCCGCTTCCGACACTCGTCGTATATTGCCGCCGCAACGTGCGAATCCGCACTTTTTACACATATTATCATAACATCGCCCGATGGCGGTGTTTCACTTTTTTCAGAATAGAGCGCACTTCCGTGTGCTGCGTATGAAAGACAACCGATGTCAAAATTGAAACGCTCTGCACGTTCCCGTTCACTTGCTGAGAAGTTGAGACATATTTTCATGGTTTTGCTCCTTTTAATATTGATAAAAAACAAATTTATGGTATAATAATCTCATGCAAAAAGCGGAATATCCGTCTTTTAATAGATATGCAGAAAAAACACAAAAATGAGGCCCGAAGAACACGGGCCCAAAGCAGAGAGAAATTTCAAAGGTGGGTTAATTATGACATCTCTTATCTTAGGTTACATCGGAACTGTGGTTGCCATTGTCGGCTTCCAGCTTAAGAAGCAGTGGCAGATAATCATTTCGCAGTGCCTTTCAAATCTTCTTGTAGCGCTCAGCTACCTGTTCCTTGACCTTTCAAAAATCACAGGCGGTGCAATGTGCCTTGTTGGTGGCATACATACTCTTATTAATTACTTTTTCCTCCGCAAGGATAAAAATCCGCCAAAGTACATTGCCGTTATTTTCTTCTTTATTTATGCACTTGTTTCCGCAGGCGTTCTCTATATGGCAGGAAGCGTCCGCGTTCCGTATGACCTTCTACCGACTCTCGGTTCAATCCTCTTCCTTGTCGGAGTAAGCTCAACAAATCCGCGTTTTACAAGAATTATTTTCTTCTTCAATATGATTATCTGGACAACCTATGACTTTATGGCAGCACCTGTTGCCTGGGCAAATCTCGTAACCCACATCGGCATACTCATTTCCGTCATCGTCGGAATTGTTAGATACGATATCCTTGAGCCGAAAAAGGCAAAAACCGGGAAAGCGTAAAAACAACAAGAACACTGTTTTGGGAGGCATGATATGATAAGACTCATATTGCCAAACTTAAAACTTCATAACATCTTTGAGCTTGATGGTGACCTTGCACGGAAGCTTGGGATAAAGGTACTTATCTGCGACCTTGACAACACTCTCGGAAAATACGAAAACGATGTACCGGACGATGCAACCATTGCGTGGGTAGAAGAGCTTTCGCGTCACGGGGTCAGGATAGCTGTCGTTTCAAACAACGATCGCGAGAGAGTGGAGAAGTTTTGCACTCCGCTCGGTGTTGATTTCTACTGGAAGAGCGGGAAACCGGGAAGGAGAACACTCCGTCTTGCAATGGAAAAGCTCGGAGGAACAAAAAAGACTACCGCGCTTATGGGCGATAAAATAACAACAGATATCTTCGGCGCACGACGATTTGGAATACTTGCGATAAAGGTGCCCCCGCTCGGGAAAAGGAGAATGTTTGAATAATGAAAAGGATAATGATAATAAACGGCCCGAACTTAAATCTCCTCGGTACGCGTGAGCCCGAGATATACGGGCATGACACACTCGGGGATATAATCGAGTACACAAAGGAAGAAACAAAAGACCTTGGTGTGGAGATTTCTGCATACCAGACAAACTGCGAGGGAGAGATTTGCGACCTCATTCACCGCGCATATTTTGAGAAATATGACGGAATAGTACTGAATGCAGGCGCGTATACCCACTACAGCATTGCTATCCGCGATGCGATATCAGGAACAAAAATACCCTGCATTGAGGTGCACCTTTCAAACATCCGAGAAAGGGAAGAGTTCAGGCATAAATCTGTGCTCTCCGACGTTTGCTGTGATGTAATAATGGGTCTTGGAAAGCGCGTATATCCGCTCGGCGTAAAGGCACTTTGTGAAAAGTAGGGGAAAAAGCAAAGTTGTTCTTGCAATAAAGACCAAAATAGGGTAAAATATATAAAGATATACAATAAAAATTGGAGGATTTACAAATGATTTCTGCTGGTGAATTCAGAAATGGTATGACTTTTGAAATGGACGGACAGGTAATGCAAATTATCGAGTTCCAGCATGTTAAGCCGGGTAAGGGTGCGGCGTTCGTTCGCACAAAGTACCGTAACGTTGTTACAGGTGCTGTTGTTGAGCGTGCGTTCAACCCGACCGATAAATTCCCGCCTGCATTCGTAGAGCGCAAGGACACAGAGTACCTCTATAACGACGGCGAGCTTTACTACTTCATGGATATGGAGAGTTATGAGCAGATTCCGCTCAATGCAGATGTTCTCACAGACAGTTTTAAGTTTGTAAAAGAGAATATGCCTGTTAAGATTCTTTCTTTCAAGGGCCAGGTTTTCGGTATCGAGCCGCCTAACTTCGTTGAGCTTGAGATTACTGAAACTGAGCCGGGCCTTAAGGGCGATACAGCTACAAACGTTACAAAGCCTGCTGTTGTAGAAACAGGTGCTGAGGTTCGTGTTCCGCTCTTTATCAATATTGGCGATAAGATCAAGATTGATACAAGAACAGGCGAATACCTCGAGCGTGCGAAGTAGTTTCGGAGGATTATTTTAATGGATATAATTGAAAGAGCAGCATATCTTCGTGGCCTTTGCGACGGGCTTGACATTGATTCTGACACAAAGGAAGGGAAGCTTCTCCTTGCTATTGTAGACGTTATCGATGAGCTTGCAGCATCCGTTGCAGATCTTGAAGATATCACAGATGAAATGAGCGATGAGCTCGATGAAGTTGCAGAAGAGCTTTTGGAGCTTGAGGGCGCATTTGATGACGGCACTTGCGGTGACGATTGCGACTGTGGCGATGACTGCGACTGCGACTGCGACTGCGACGACTTCCACTACGAAGTTGTATGCCCGACCTGCGGAGATTCCATTATGGTTGATGAGGACATTCTTGCCCTCGGTACCATCTCCTGCCCGGGTTGCGGTGAAGAGCTTGAGTTTGACCTTGACGACCTTGCTGATGACGAGTGCGACGGGGGTTGCTCCTGCCACTGCGAAGACTAACAAAAAGACAAAAGACTGAACGGTTTGGGTGGTGCTTCATAGGGAGAATACGGTTTTGGCTTGCTCTTTTTCGTTTATAGTACACAAAAAAATACAGACATACGTCAGTATGTCCGCATTTTTTAATTTCTCTAATTCGAAAAATATCTAACCCAAAACTGCTTTGCACCAAAAAATCATAAGTTTGAGTGCAGAACAAGATTAAAAAGCTCGCAACCCTGACGGGTTGGGAGCTTTTTTGATGCAGTTATGTGCCAAAATCGTGGTTTTTTGGCGTTTTATCCCTATGAAGCGCCACCCTTCCGTTCAGTCTTTTATTTTATGAAAATGTTTATGACAGTCCTCTGCTTTTTTAGTGCATAATCATAGGCGAGTTTCGTGCCGCTTTTAGGGCTATGAACAGTCAAATCCATGCCTTCTCTATTCCGTTTGATCGGTATATAGTTTTCGTCTAAATATACTACGCAAAACTCGCTTTTGTCTATCATTTCACGGTTTCTCATAATATAAGCTAACTTACCCGCTTTTATTATATTTCTTGGGTAATAAGTTTCCTCATATCCCTGAAGCAAATAGGATTTATAACTGTCGTCAATGTGAGGAAAATGTGCTCTGACATAAATTCTTTTTATATAGGGGTAGCAAACTCTTATTTCACTGACAATTTGGTAGCATAAATCGTTAAATTGACTTTTGCTGCCAAAAAGAAAACAATCAACATCGTTGTCGATAATTAGTTTTTCAATGACATTGTGCAGTTTTGATATCAGCTCATCCGTTATATAGATTTTTCGGTGTCCGAAAAAGCAACAGGTATTCCTCATCGCACCCATTCTCCTTGAAGTAAATGATATTTTAATCATTATACAATATTATTTACTTAAAGTAAATAAAAATAGAATAGTAATCAATTATAATCCACCTTCTTTATTGATAGAATATAAACAGACGGAGGAGGTGTGATATGAAGACTGAATTTCCGGAACGGTATATAACTTTGGGCTTGAAAATTGCTTACTATAGAAAGAAATGCGGATATACGCAGGAAACCTTTGCGGAGCTTATAGGAAAGAGTGTGAATTTCGTTGGACAAATTGAAGGTACAGGCACTATCCGTGGTGTATCTTTGGAAACACTCTTCAAAATATCTCAAGTTTTGAACATTTCACCTTCCAAATTGCTGGAGGATGATTAAATATTCAATAAAAATGCTCTCTGTAATTACAGAGAGCATTTTTTATCGTGCTTATCTTTTCTCAGAAATTTTATTGACCGGTGTGTCGAGAACTGTGAGGCTTGTCGCAGTAACCTTGTTTGTTGAGAAGTAACGCAGAATCCGGGACAGTGCGCTCGTTGTGGCGCTTCCGTCAGAGAACGTGAACACCGCGCCGTTAGAAGCCTTTTTCAGTTGGCTTACCGTAGAGTTGTAAACACCGTTTGAGGTGCTTCCCGACGGAGAGAAGGTCTGATCCCAAAGCCTCATCCCCTTTGAAATAAAGGAGTTTACGATGTCAGATGATATACTCTGAGTACCGTTCGGTATTCTTACAAGACGGGTTTTGACCTTCGCAATATCAAATAAAAGGTCGTTCGTTTCATCAATGGATTCGGGGTCTGATGTGAGGATTCCGAGCGTGTGTCCCAGCGCAACCGCGCGCCGCAGCTCGTTCTGGCAGTCTGTGATTTGCGACGGGGAGACAAAGAAGGTGGCGCGTGTTCCGTAGCGGTAAAGCTCGTCAAGAATCTTCTTAAGCGTTGATGCATTTGTTATGTTAAAGGAAAGTTTTATTGAGATTTTTGAGTTTTCCTCCACTGCTTGTTGGGTGTTTTTCTTATCGTTATATGCTTTGAGAATGTTTGGAATTGCGTCTTTGGCGATATATTTGAACATACTGTCCGGGATGTCGGTCGACTTCTTTATTCTGATAAGCGAAACTTCGGATATATAGGATACTTCAAACCCGAGCATCTGGGCTGCAAACTGTACGGGGACATAAACTGTGCCGTTTGAAAGGAAGGAAACGGCTTTGTACGGAATTCTCTCTGCCGCGGTATAGGCAGTTGTATTATTGAGGTCAAAGATAAGTGTTGTATCCCAAGTATACAGAACAAGCTTTCTATCAACGGAGCTATAAGAGCTGTTTACTTTGTGGTCTCCCTTTGTAAAAACCTGATAGTCAACATACCACACTCCGTTAGATCTTATCGGCATTGCGTCGGTAAGTGGAATCACGGTATTTCCGGATGCAACAAAAATCTCACCCTCTGCGCTCGTGGGTACTGCAAAAAGGGCAACGCACAGAGCAAGAATGAGGGAAAGCGCGACTATCTTTTTCAAAGTAGACACCTCCTTGTCATCATTGGTAATATAATTATACAGTTTTGCTGTCTTTTTTGCAAGACGGAAGCCGTAATTGTAATATTTCCAAAACATTTCTCATAGGTTGCACTTAAGGGGGGAGTGTGTGAAATGTCGGAGATTATAAGTGCAGTTTCAAAAACCGTCTGGGGAGTGCCGATGCTCATTCTTGTGTGTGGCTCCGGAATTTATTATACGGTACGGCTTGGTTTTTTGCAGATAGGGCGCTTTAAGGAATGGACAGGCGCGACGTTTGGAACGCTGCTTAAAAAGGACAAGGTCAAGAAAGGCGAGGTCTCGCCGCGACGTGCAGTTTTTGCGGCTCTTGCTTCGTCTATCGGCACGGGGAATATAGTTGGTGTTGCGACCGCAATTACCGCAGGCGGTGCAGGTGCGATTTTCTGGATGTGGGTTTCTGCATTCTTCGGTATGGCAATAAAGTTTGCCGAGATAGTACTTGCTATAAAATTTCGGAGAAAGGGAAGAAACGGTTTTTACGGTGGCCCTATGTACTATATTGAAAAAGGGCTTGGCAAGGGATATCGACCGCTTGCGGTGTTCTTTTCTCTTGCAGGAGCTGTTGCGTGTATAGGTATGGGTGCGATGAGCCAGTCAAATACAATATCGTATGTAATGCGGGACGGATTGAATATTCCAACCTCGGTAAGCGGTATAGCGCTCGCTCTTGTTGCTTTTACGGCAATAAGCGGAGGAATCGCAAAAATTTCAAAAATATCCGAGTTTCTTGTTCCTGTAATGGCAGGGCTGTATCTTATCGGCGGGGTTGCAATAATTTTTATTTCCCCGCTCTCTTCCTATAATGCAATCTGCACTATTTTCCGCGAGGCGATCACTCCGCGCGCCGTATACGGTGGCGCGGCGGGGGAGATGCTTCGTCGCGCTGTGAGATACGGTGTGGCGCGTGGCGTCTTTTCAAACGAGGCAGGGCTTGGGAGCGCACCGATAATTCACGCCTCTGCGAACGTTAAAAGTGCGGTAAATCAAGGCTTTTGGGGGATGTTTGAGGTCTTTGTGGACACAATCTTAGTCTGTTCAATAACTGCGATTGCGATTCTTGCCTCGGGTATAGACCTCAGCATTTCTTCGGGAGCGGGCATTGTAACTCTTGCGTTTTCTGAGTTTTTCGGAAGCTTTGGCGGAGCTTTTGTAGGTGGAGCAACAGTTCTTTTTGCACTTGCAACAATACTCGGCTGGTCGTATTATGGCGAGATGTGTGTTTTTTATCTCATTCCGCGCGAAGGCTCAAAAAAGGTATACAGAATCATATTTGCCGCATCTGTATTTCTTGGTGCGATAGCAGGTATGGAGGAGGTCTGGGAGATCGCCGATATGGCGAACGGACTTATGATGATACCGAATATCATAGCGCTTATTTTGCTCTCGCCGACAGTAATCAGAGAAGCAAAAAATCCGTGCTGAGCACGGATTTTCTTATAAAAACTGTTTTAAGTTTTCAATTTCAAAGGGATGATACAGGTTTTTCCTATCGTAAAAGTCGTGGCGGACGCGCACGCATACGCGCCGAGCTTATAAGGCCGAGTGCCATATATACGGCAAGCACACTTGAGCCGCCGTATGAAAAAAGCGGAAGGGTAAGTCCGATAACGGGCATAAGGCCTATACACATACCTATATTTTCTATGGTTTGCGCAATGAGCATTGCAGAAACTCCGGCGCAAATCAGGTACGAAGAGAATGACGATGAGCGCATCGAAATTTCAAGGCACCTTGCGATTATTACAGCGAGGATTATGATTATGAGAAGGCAACCGATGAGGCCGAGCTCCTCTCCCGCAACAGAGAAGATGAAGTCCGTTTGTTTTGCGGGAAGGTATCCGAGCTGTGTTTGTGTGCCCTCACCAAGGCCTCTTCCGAAAAACTGTCCCGAACCGATTGCTATTTTGCTCTGGATAGCATGGTATCCGCGTCCCAACGGGTCAAGCTCAGGATTAAAAACGACGCGGATTCGCATCTTCTGGTCCTCGCGCAGGAAAAACTTCCAGATAAGCGGAGAGAGCGCGCCGAGCGCAACTGCAGCACCCGCAAACCAACGTAGACGAATCCCTGCACAGAACATCATAACAATAAAAATCAAGAGATAAACAAGCACGGAACCAAGGTCGGATGAAATAACATACAAAAGACCGATGGGTACGAGAGCAGACAGCGCGAGAGCAATGATTGCAAGAGGGGAGTTGAGCCTGTCCTCAAGAGCGTTTATCTCGCCTGCAAAGGCTACGATAAAGAGCACCTTTCCAAGCTCCGCCGGCTGAATGCCGATACCGCCAAAGCGAATCCATGCGCGGTTACCCGTTTCCTCGCTTCCCGTACCAAAGAGGACGAGGGAGAGAATGAGGAGAAAAAGCACAGCGTAAACGTATTTCCACCAGGAACTTACAGAGTCAAGGTCAAGCCACGAAATTACAAGATAAAGGCAAATTCCGAGAACGGTCGAGGCAATCTGCACTTTGAGAAAACTGCCGCTGCCAAGACTTTGCGTCGCGCTTGAAATAAGTATAAGACCAAAGATAGATGCGATAATTGCAGCGATGAGAAGCTTTGCGTCTATCTGCCGGAAAAAGTTTTTAAGATGTTTCATAAAATCGGACAATTTTCGCACCTCCTTTTCAGGTAGTCACCTATATATTACCACTATTTGTATAAAAGGTCAAAACTTTTTATAATATTCTCTACTTATTAAATGGACAACAGGAAAAGTTTGTGCTATACTATACTATACATCCATTTTTACATTTTCAGGGAAGGAAGGTTCAAGGTATGGGAAAGCAGTCCGGCAAAAATAAAGAACCGAGATACAGCCTCGGCTTTATTATGCTGTTTCTTTTCTCTGTAGTGGCATTCTTTTTTACTGACATAAAAATCGCCATTGCGGAAACCGCCATCTCTTTGATAGTTCTTATCGTCTTTATAATAGGCGAAAACTCACGCGCACTTAAAATGCGTAAATATATTGATGCAACGATGTCGGAGATAAACCGGGCGAGTAAGGAATCAACACTCAATTTTCCCATGCCGACAGCCGTAGTGGAGCTTGACTCCAACAGCATCATCTGGGCAAACCCCGCATTTGAAAATATGACAGGAAATCTCGATCATATTTTTGAAAAGCGTCTTTTTGAGATAATCCCTGAGTTTGATATTCTCTGGGCGGCAGAGGGCAAAAACGAATGCCCGACAGAAATCAAGATAGACGACAAAACCTACCGCATTTACGGAAGTATTTTCAGAAGAGACGAAAATGAGGACGGTGGCGCACTCTTAACACTCTACTGGCTCGATGTCTCCGAGTATTCTGACAGTATTAATGAGTTCAACCGCTCACTCCAGACAGTTTCAGTCATTATGATTGATAACTACGAGGAGCTCATGAACGGCCTTAATGACTCTGAGCGCTCAGCGATAATTGCAGAGGTCGACAAACGTCTTTATGAGTGGACTGACTTCTCAAAGGGTATTTTTATGAAGTACGAGCGCGATAAATACCTCTACATTTTTGAGAAAAGATACCTTGATCAGTACACGGAAGAGAGGTTTTCGATTCTTGACTCTGTCCGCGAGATAGAAAGCAAGAACGGAATACGTGTTACGCTCAGCATAGGTGTTGGAAAAGACGGTCAGGATTTCAGAGAAAACCACAACAATGCGCGTCTGGCGATAGATATGGCGCTCTCCCGTGGCGGCGACCAGGCAGTCATAAGAAACCGTTTCAACTTTGAGTTTTTCGGCGGTCGCTCACAAGAGGTAGAAAAACGCACAAAGGTAAAATCCCGTGTTATGGCAAACGCGCTTGTCGGTCTTATACAGGATAGCTCCGGTGTTATGATAATGGGACACAAGAGCGCGGATAATGACAGTATCGGAGCGGCAGTCGGCATTGCGTGTATTGCAAGAAAGCAGGGTAAACCTGTTTCAATCGTCGTAGGCTCCAAAACGAGTGCAGATTCTCTCCTTGCAAGGATAAAGTCGGAGAAGGAATACGAGGGTGTGTTTATAACTGCAGAGGATGCGCTTCTTGACGCTGACAGCAACACACTTCTTGTAATAGTGGACACCAACAGAACTTCAATGGTAGAGTCGGAGGCCCTTCTGGAGTCCGCGAACAAGGTCGCAGTCATCGACCACCACAGACGCGGAACGGACTATATCGACGGCGCGGTACTCAATTTCCACGAGCCGTATGCATCTTCTACCTGCGAGCTTGTTTCAGAGCTTTTGCAGTATATAGTTGAGGCGCGTGATATATTGAGTTCTGAGGCAGAGGCGATACTGTCAGGTATAGTTATCGACACTAAACGCTTCACAATGAAAACCGGTGTAAGGACATTTGAGGCGGCGGCATATCTTCGTCGCGCAGGTGCGGATACAACAGAGCTCAAACGCATATTGCAGGACGATATTGATACCTATGTCAAGCGTGCAGAGATGGTCAAGCTTGCCGAGATGTATCACGACGATGTTGCAATCGTTTCATATAACGGGTTAAGCACGCGAAAGATTTCGGCACAGGCGGCAGATGAGCTTCTGTCAATCCGTGGTGTCAAGGCATCGTTTGTGCTCTACCGTGAGCAGGATGTTATAAATATTTCCGCGCGTTCACTCGGCGAGATAAACGTACAGGTGATTTTAGAGAAGCTTGGCGGCGGAGGTCACTTTGACACTGCAGGAGTCCAGCTTCGCGACAAGACGCTCGAAGAGGCAACAGCAGAGCTCAAAAATGTTATAGACGATGTTTTAGGATAGGAGAAATAAAATGAAGGTAATTTTGAATGCAGACGTTAAAGGTCAGGGCAAGAAGGGACAGATAGTAAACGTATCAGACGGATACGCAAGAAACTTCCTTTTCCCCAAAAATCTTGCAAAAGAGGCAACGGCAGACAACTTGAATGTTGCAAAGCTTAAGGAAGAGGCTGAAATTGCGAGAATCGCGCGTGAGAAGGCGGCAGCAGAGGACCTTGCAAAGAAGCTTGCCACAATAAAGGCAGAGGTTAAAGCAAAGGCAGGTTCAAACGGACGTCTTTTCGGCTCGGTAACCGCAAGTGACATTGCAGATGCGCTGAAATCCCAGCACAAGATTGAAATTGACCGTCACAAGATTGTTCTTGAAGAGAACATAAAGCAGTTTGGAACATACGAGGTAAAAGTAAAGCTTTATAATGAGGTAAGCGGAAAGCTTTCCGTAGTTGTAAAAGAAGCATAAGCCGAAAAATCGGCTTTAAGGGAGGGGAAAGCAATGGACGAGCTTATCGGTGCAAAGCTTCCGCATAATGTAGAGGCAGAACAGTCAGTTCTCGGCTCAATGCTTCTGGACGCAGGCTGTGTGCCTGAGGTACTTGAGCATCTCCGCGCAGACGACTTTTATGTTTCACAGAACAGAGCTATTTTCGAGGCAATCCAGAGCATGTTCACGCTAAATGAAACGGTAGACCCCGTCACCGTCATAAACAAACTCACCGTCAGCGGCACTTTGGATGCCGCGGGCGGACGTTCGTATATCTTAAAGCTGCTCGACATAACTCCGACAGCTGCAAATGTCGCGCAGTATATAAGGATAGTCAGGGACAAATCCCTTCTTCGTAATCTGGACGAAACCGCCGCTGAGATTCACAATATAATCGCATCGGGCGAGGGTGAGGCGGACGATGTTGTCGAGCTTGCAGAGCAGAAGATATATGAAATCCGAAGCGAGAAGAAGAGCCGTGCAATCGCGCCTATCCGTGACGTTCTGGAGAGTACATACACGCATCTAGGAAACCTTGCAAAGAACGCAGGAAAGCTCCCGGGAACACCCACGGGCTTTTCTACCGTAGACTCATTCCTGACGGGTCTTAATAACTCAGACCTTGTTATCCTTGCGGCTAATACCGGTGTCGGTAAAACGAGCTTTGCGCTCAATATCTGCACAAATGCTGCAAAGCAGAGCGGTAAGGCAGTAGTTGTTTTCTCTCTTGAAATGTCAAACGAACAGCTTGCTCTCCGTCTTATTTCAGGAGAGGCGCTTGTTGATTCCAAAAAGCTCAGAACAGGACTTCTGAGTGAGGATGAGTGGGTGTCTATCGCCCATGCATCCGAAACCCTTGCAAAGACAAAAATTTATCTCGCCGATGCAACGGGAATAACAGTAAGCGAAATGAAGGCAAAGTGCCGTCGCCTCGGTGAAGAAATCGGCCTTGTAATAGTCGACTATCTCCAGCTTGTGTCGTCAGGTATCCGTTCGGACAGCCGCGCAAACGAGGTTGCGGCAATTTCCAGAGCACTCAAGATTATGGCAAAGGATTTGAATGTACCGATTCTCTGCCTTTCACAGCTTTCTCGAAGTAGTGATAAGCAGGAACGCCGTCCGCGCCTTTCCGACCTTCGTGAATCGGGCGCAATTGAGCAGGATGCTGACGTTGTAATGATTCTTTATCGCGAAAACCCCGAAACTCCTGAGACGGTAAAGCTCCTTATAGAGAAAAACCGCCACGGAAGCACAGGCGATATTGACCTGCATTGGGACGGAAAGTATACGAAGTTTACTTCAATTGACAACTCACATGCTTACTAAGATTACAGATACAGTAAAACAGAATAATCTCTTATCCCGTGGTGACCGGGTTTTGTGCGCACTTTCGGGCGGTATGGATTCTTCCGTTATGCTTGATGCACTGATAGCACTCTCAGACGAGCTTGGAATCTCCGTTTGTGCGGCGCACTTAAACCACATGCTCCGCGGTGAGGATTCTTTGAGTGATGAGGAGTTTGCAAGAGCAAAGTGCGAGAAATACGGCATTGATTTTATATCCGAGAGGGCAGATGTCGCGGCAATCGCAAAAGACACTCGCGAGTCAATAGAGCTTTCTGCGCGAAATGTGCGTTATGAGTTTCTCATGCGGGCAAAGGAAAAGCTTTTGGCAACAAAGATTGCAACAGCGCATAACGCAAACGATAACCTTGAAACGATTCTCTTGAATCTTGCGCGCGGAAGCGGAATTGACGGCCTTTCAGGTATACCTGTCACCCGTGACAATATAATCCGTCCGCTTATTTCCGTAAGCCGTGAGGAAATTGAGGAGTATGCGAAGAAAAACGGTATTGATTACTGCGTTGATAAGTCAAACGACGATACAGTATACTCTCGCAATATGATTCGACACAACGCGATTCCGGCGCTTCTGAAGGTGAATTCCGGCGCTGTTGCAAATGCATACAGGACCTCGCGCATTGTCGGTCGTGCAGCAGATTTTATTTCTGCCGCGGCAAAGGAGAAGTTTCGCGAAATCGCGCTGACCCACACTTCGTGCAGGTGTGAGGACCTGCTTGGATGTGAGCCCGTGCTTTTTGCAGGTGTATGTGCTATCCTTTCAAAAAACGCGATGGAGGACGGTTCGTACACGCTCTCCGCGTGCCATATATCGGATATCGAAAAGCTCCTCTCAAGCCGCTCACCGTCAGGTGAGATTACGTTACCAATGGGACTTTTCTGTCGCAGAGAGTATGAAAAGCTCGTTTTTGAGAAAAGGGCAGAGGAAGAAACACTAAAACCACAAAAGCTCGATCTTGGTGAGAACTTCTGGGGCGGATATAAAATAACCGTAAAAAAATTGGATGAAAATGAAAAAATTCATAATTCATTAAATATTTTCCATATTTCCTGTGGTAGAATAGAGGACGGTCTTGCGGTCCGCACACGGAAAACGGGAGATGAACTAAAGCTAAAAAAGCGTCCGCGAAGGACACTCAAAAAGCTTTTTATCGACGGGAAAATCCCGAAAAATGAAAGAGAAAAAATCCCTGTAATTACAGACGGGGACAATGTGCTTTTCGTATACGGTTTTGGTGCCGACGAAAGGACAGCGGTTTCTGAAGGGGAAACAGCGTTAAAAATAGAGACAGAAAGAATTTGAGGTGTGGGGACTTGCAAAAAGACATTGAGAGAATCCTTATTACAGAAGAGGAAATTGCCGAAAAAGTAAAAAAACTTGCAAATGAAATAAAATGCGAATACGAGGGGAAAAATCCGCTTATATTATGTATATTGAAAGGCTCGCTCATATTCACGGCGGACCTTGTACGTGCACTCGATTTTCCGTGTGATATCGATTTTATGAAGGTATCAAGCTACGGTGAGGGTACCGTAACATCCGGCGAGCTTAATATAAAGCAGGATTTGTCGACAGACATAAAGGATCGCGATGTTATCGTCGTCGAGGATATTCTTGATACGGGAGTCACCCTCTCAAGACTTTTCCCGATTCTTATGGGGCGCGGTGCACGTTCTGTCGCTCTCTGTGTACTTCTTAACAAGCCCGAGCGCAGAACTGTTGAGGTAAAAGCTGATTACATCGGCTTTGATATAGAAAATGAGTTCGTGGTCGGTTACGGACTCGATTATGCAGAAAAATACAGAAACCTACCGTATGTAGGAATACTCAAGCGCGAAGTTTACGAAAAATAACCTAAGGAAGTGACATTGTGAAGAAAAACAACACCAGAGATATTTTGATATTTATTCTCATAATATCCATACTTGTGTCGTTTGCAACATACCTGTTTGACGGCACTCCGCAGGAGAAGATAACTTATGCCGAGGTTGTCCGTCAGTTCGAGGCGGAGAATGTCAAGGAATATGTTATAGACGGCGGAATGCTGACCGCAAAGCTGAAAAAACCCTATGAAAACGGTCAGGACATAATAACCTTTGACCTTACCGACCCACAGGTAAGAGCAGACTTCAGAAACGACCTCGGTGAGCTTCTCCGTGTTCAGAGAAGTGAAGGTATTATCGAAAATGACGATAGAATGCCCGAAGAGGGAACTCCGTGGTGGATGGTAATCCTTCCGTATCTTCTCGTCTTTGTTGTAATCGGTCTTATGTGGTTCTTTATGTTCAACAAAGCAGACGGCGGTGCAGGCAAGGCAATGCGCTTTGGCAAGGCGAGAACAAAGCTTGGAAGCGATGAAAAGAAGAAAGTCACCTTTGCAGATGTTGCAGGTGCTGAGGAAGAAAAGCAGGAGCTTGCAGAGATAGTAGACTTCCTCAAAGACCCCAAAAAGTTTACCGAAATCGGCGCAAGAATCCCGAAAGGCGTGCTTCTTGTCGGACCTCCGGGAACAGGTAAAACATATATTGCAAAGGCGGTTGCAGGAGAGGCGGGGGTGCCATTCCTTTCGATATCAGGCTCTGACTTTGTCGAGCTCTATGTAGGTGTAGGTGCATCTCGCGTCCGCGACCTCTTTGAACAGGCAAAAAAGGTAGCGCCCGCTATTATCTTTATAGACGAAATTGATGCTGTTGGCCGTCACCGTGGTGCGGGTTACGGCGGTGGACACGATGAGCGTGAGCAGACCCTCAACCAGCTCCTTGTTGAGATGGACGGCTTTGGAAATAACGAGGGTGTAATAATCATCGCGGCTACAAACCGCCCGGACATTCTCGACCCTGCGCTTATGCGTCCGGGAAGATTTGACCGCCAGGTTTATGTGGGAGTTCCCGACCTTCGTGACCGTGAAAAGGTGCTTGAAATTCACGCGCGCAACAAAAAAGTCGGAAAAGATGTAAGCCTTCGCACAGTTGCAAAAACCACCAGCGGTTTCACTCCTGCAGATCTTGAAAACCTCCTCAACGAAGCGGCTCTCCTTGCTGCACGTCGCGGAGTCAAGGAAATAGAGCAGGACGATATTGAAAAATCAATGCTCAAGATTATCGCAGGTCCAGCAAAGAAAAACCGTGTAAGAAGCGAGCAGGAAAACAAGCTTGTCGCATACCACGAGGCAGGCCACGCGATAGCAATGAAGTTCCTTCCGACGCAGGACCCCGTTCATCACATCTCAATTATACCGCGCGGTATGGCAAACGGATATACAATCTCACTTCCGCGTGAGGATGTATACACAAAGTCCAAAACTGCTATGAACGAGGACATCATATCTCTCCTTGGCGGACGTGTTGCAGAAAAGCTTGTGCTTGACGATATTTCCACAGGTGCTTCAAACGACCTTCAGCGTGCATCCGCAATTGCACGCGATATGGTAACAAAATACGGCATGAGCGACCGCCTCGGTCCGATAAGCTTTGCGTCTGATCACAACGAGGTATTCCTCGGTCGTGACTTTGCTGAAAAACGCGCCTATTCTGAAGAAGTCGCAGGAATCATCGACAGCGAGGTTCGTTCAATCGTCGATGATGCGTACAAGAAGTGCGAAGCTATCCTGAATGAAAACATGGATAAGCTCCACAGCGTTGCAAGCTTCCTTCTCGAAAAGGAAACCATGGAGGCGGAGGACTTCTACGCACTCTTTGGTGAATCAGTTCCCGAGCGTGAGGAGAAAAGCGAAGAGGAAACTCCTGAAGTACAGGACGACAAAACAGAAGAATAAAATAAAAAAACCGATTTGAGACAGGAAGTCTCAAATCGGTTTTTTGTTTTGAACTAAAATACAATGTTCTTTATAAGCAGAAGAACTATTATGTGCAACGGATAGAATACATAGAAGAGATACTTGGCACTCGCACCGCGTCTTCCGTTATAGAGAAGGAGCAGGGCGATTGAAACGATATATGTAGCGAGAAGGTAGAGATTGACCGAGAATACCGGTAGGTCAATTCTTCCGATCATAAATGCAAGGGTGGCGATTGTTGAAAGCGCAAAGGTGAGAGCGTCGTTTTTTGTTATATACATAACAAGAACGAGAAAAATGCCCACATATCCGTATTCCACATGCAGAGGGGTAAGAAACTCAAAAGCGAGGGCGGGGATAAGTGCAATAATAAGGGAAAGTGGTTTTGGAAGCTTCATATCTCTCAAAAAGTCATAGACAAGGAGTGAGAGCATTGCAAGAAGAAAGGTGAAACCTATATTGAGCGTCGGAAAGCTTGTTACAGTTGAAAGCCCCTGCCATGCAATTCCGTGAAGTCCTACAAGAAATGGAATTTGCGAAAAAACTGCCATGACAAAAAGCCTGAATGCATATTTCCACCTGCTTCTTGTCTTTTCCCAGCCATTTGCCACAAAGAAGGCAAAAATGGGGAAAGCGAGTCTTCCGAAAAGAACCATGGGGAGCAAAAACTTTTTTGGAATGTTGTCTGGGAACATTATCGAGATATGAGAGGAAAGCATAGAGGCAATCGCGATAATTTTAAGAGCAAATGCAGAAAGTCCTATTCCGCTTTTTGTTTTTAACATACTTCCACCTACTTCAATATATTTTTAAGATATTCGCCGGTGTATGATTTTTTACACTTTGCGACTTCCTCGGGTGTTCCTTCGCAGACAATTCTGCCGCCACCGTCACCGCCGTCGGGACCGAGGTCGATGATATGGTCTGCGGTCTTTATAACATCAAGATTGTGCTCGATGACAACTACCGTATTGCCGGCATCGGTAAGGAGCGAGAGCATATCGATGAGCCTGTGTACGTCTGCAACGTGAAGACCTGTTGTCGGCTCGTCAAGGATGTATATGGTTTTTCCCGTACTGCGACGAGAGAGCTCTGTTGCAAGCTTTACTCGCTGTGCCTCGCCTCCGGACAAGGTGGTGGAGGACTGGCCGAGCTTTATATATCCAAGACCAACGTCGTTGAGTGTTTTGAGCTTGCTTGCAATTTTTGGAACATGGCGGAAGAACTCATATGCCTCTTCACACGTCATATCAAGAACCTCTGCTATATTCTTGCCCTTATATTTTACCTCGAGCGTTTCACGGTTGTATCTCATACCGTGGCACACATCACAGGTGACATAAATATCGGGGAGAAAATGCATCTCAATTTTGTTTACGCCGTCACCTGCGCATGCCTCACACCTTCCGCCCTTTACGTTAAATGAGAAGCGACCGCTTGTGTATCCGCGCATTTTTGCATCGGGCGTCATCGCAAAGAGACTTCGTATATCTCCGAAAACGCCCGTGTATGTTGCCGGGTTTGAACGCGGAGTGCGCCCGATAGGTGACTGGTCGATGTCTATAATCTTATCAAGGTGCTCTATGCCGCGAAACTCATCAAACTTTCCAGGATGCGTTTTTGCACCGTTGAGACACGCTGCAAGATGTTTATAGAGGATTTCGTTTGTGAGTGAGCTCTTTCCTGAGCCGGAAACACCCGTGATGCAGGTGAGTTTTCCAAGCGGGATTTTAACGTCTATGTTTTTGAGGTTGTTTTCCTTTGCGCCTCGGATTTCAATAAACTTTCCGTTTCCGCTGCGGCGTACCTCGGGGACGGGGATGGTCTTTTTGCCTGAGAGGTACTGGCCTGTGATTGAGCGTGGCTGCGCGATTATATCGGAGATTGTACCGCTTGCTACAATCTCACCGCCGTGAACACCTGCGCCCGGTCCGACATCAATAATGTGGTCAGCTGCGCGCATAGTGTCCTCGTCGTGTTCAACAACGATAAGCGTGTTTCCGAGGTCGCGAAGTCTTTCAAGAGTCGTGAGAAGCTTCGCGTTGTCCTTCTGATGAAGACCGATTGACGGCTCGTCAAGGATATATAAAACACCCATAAGAGAAGAACCTATCTGAGTTGCAAGGCGTATTCTCTGACTCTCGCCGCCCGAAAGAGTGCCGGCACTTCTTGAAAGTGTGAGGTATGAAAGTCCAACACTCTCGAGAAAGCCGAGTCTTGCCTTAATCTCGCGGAGAATAAGCTCAGCTATTTTTTTCTGCCTTTGCGTAAGGGTATCTTCAACCTCGCATATAAATTTGAGTGCGTCAACAACTGACTTTTCGCACATTTCGGCGATATTTATACCGCCAACGGTAACTGCAAGTGCCTCTGCTCGAAGCCTTTTTCCGTTACATTTAGGGCAGGGTGTATTTATCATACACTCCTCAATCTCTGCCTTTGAGTATTCACTTGCAGTCTCGTGGTATCTGCGCTCAAGGTTTGCAACGAGGCCTTCAAAAGCCTGAGTATAATCGCCCTTTCCGTACGATTTGTCGTAATGCAGGGGGATTTTTTCGCCACCCGTACCGTAGAGGAGAGCGTTATATGCCGCTTCCGGAATATCGCACACGGGGGTAGAAAGGTCAAAGCTATAGACCTTTGCAAGACCGTCGTAGTACATACGCGAAATTGAGCCGGGTATAGGGTTTCCCCAGCCCGATGCGTGTATCGCACCGTCAAGAATTGACTTCGACTTATCGGGGATTATCGAATCGGGATCAACACGCAAAAGTGAGCCGAGACCTGCACACTCAGGGCATGCGCCGTGGGGGTTGTTGAAGGAGAACATGCGCGGAGTGAGCTCCTCTATGCTTATTCCGCAATCATCGCAGGCATAGTTCTGAGAGAATGAAAGTTCCTCTCCACCGATAACATCGACAAGAACAAGTCCGCCTGCAAGGTTTGTCGCAGTCTCGATAGAGTCTGCAAGGCGCATCTCAATGCCGCTCTTTATAACGAGGCGGTCGATTATAATCTCAATATTGTGCTTTTTATTCTTTTCAAGCTTTATTGTCTCTGAAAGGTCATACAGATTGCCATCTACCCTTGCGCGCACAAAGCCAGACTTCTTCGCGTTCTCAAAAACCTTTTCGTGCTCACCCTTGCGACCGCGCACAACGGGTGCGAGAATCTGGAACTTGGTACCCTCAGCAAGCTCCATTATCCTGTCGCAAATCTGGTCAACCGTCTGCTGCTCAATGACCTTTCCGCATACGGGGCAGTGGGGAGTGCCTACTCTCGCCCACAAAAGACGGAGATAGTCGTAAATTTCCGTAACCGTTCCTACTGTAGAACGCGGGTTTTTTGATGTCGTTTTCTGGTCAATGGATATAGCGGGAGAGAGCCCCTCAATGTAGTCGACATCCGGCTTTTCCATCCTGCCGAGGAACATTCTTGCGTATGATGAGAGAGACTCCACATACCGCCTCTGGCCCTCTGCATAGACAGTATCAAAGGCAAGGCTTGACTTACCCGAGCCTGAAAGCCCAGTAACGACAACAAGGCTGTCGCGCGGGATTTTAACATCTATGTTTTTTAAGTTGTGCTCTCTTGCACCTTTAATAAAAATTTCTTTACTCATATTCTCAAATCCTACAGATTATTTTTCGGAGCGTAGTTCCATTATTCTGTCGCGGAGAAGTGCCGCGTATTCAAACTCAAGAAGCTTTGCCGCTTCCCTCATATCCTTTTCGAGCTTGCGGATAAGCTCTTCGCGTTCCTGTTTTGAAAGCTTGTCCGCCTTTCCTCTCTCTGCGCCCTTTGAAATTTCAAGGAGTGCCGCAACATCCTTCTTTATCGTCTTCGGAACAATTCCGTGCTCGGTGTTGTAAGATTGCTGAAGACTTCTCCTACGCTTTGTTTCATCCATTGCGCGCTGCATTGAGCCGGTTACGGTATCGGCGTACATAATGACCTTTCCGTTTTCGTTTCTTGCAGCTCGGCCCATCGTCTGAATAAGCGAGGTCTCGCTTCGGAGAAAGCCCTCCTTATCGGCATCAAGTATTGCAACGAGCGAAACCTCCGGGATATCAAGACCCTCACGCAGAAGGTTGATTCCCACAAGCACATCAAATGTACCGAGACGGAGGTCGCGTATAATCTCCATGCGTTCAATTGTTTCGACGTTGTGGTGGAGATACTTTACTCTTATTCCTGCACCCTCAAGGTACGTGGTTAGGTTTTCTGCCATCTTTTTCGTGAGCGTCGTCACAAGGACGCGTTCCTTCTTTTCCACGCGTGCATTTATCTCACCGATAAGGTCGTCAATCTGGCCTTCGGTGGGGCGTATGATAACCTCGGGATCTAAAAGCCCTGTCGGGCGGATGAGCTGCTCGGTTATCTGAGCTGAGCGTGTTCTTTCATACTCACCCGGGGTTGCAGAAACGTAGATTACCTGGTTTATGTGATTTTCAAACTCCTCGAAATTGAGAGGACGGTTGTCAAACGCCGAGGGGAGCCTGAAGCCGTATTTAACAAGAGTTTCCTTTCGCGCACGGTCACCTGCATACATTCCGCGCACCTGCGGAAGCGTGACGTGCGACTCGTCAACTATAAGGAGAAAATCGTCGGGGAAGTAGTCCATAAGTGTGAACGGGGCAGAGCCAGGCTCACGGCCGCTTATAATACGCGAGTAGTTTTCGATACCCGTGCAGTACCCGAGCTCCTCTATCATTTCAACGTCGTATTCCGTTCTCTGACGGAGACGTTGTGCCTCCAGAAGCTTCCCGTCATCTTCAAATATCTTTACACAATGCTCCATCTCGTCAATGATTTCATTGCATGCTTTTGCCATTTTTTCGGGTGTTGAGACGTAGTGAGATGCAGGATATATTGCAACGTGTGAGAGCTCACACTTTACCGAGCCAGTAACTATGTTAATTTCAGAGATTTTATCAACCTCATCACCAAAAAACTCCACGCGGATACCCGTATCGGTTGAGTATACGGGGAAAATTTCTATCGTGTCTCCGCGTACACGGAACTTGTTTCGTTCAAAGGCAACGTCATTGCGCTCGTATCTTATTTCGATAAGCTTCCTGATAACCTCGTCGCGTTCGCGCGTCATACCGGGACGAAGCGAGACTACCATGCTTGAATAGTCAATAGGGTCACCGAGGCCGTATATACACGAAACGCTTGCGACAATGATAACATCGCGCCGCTCTCCGAGTGACGCCGTTGCGCTGTGGCGGAGACGGTCAATCTCCTCGTTTGTTGAGGAATCCTTCTCTATATAGGTATCAGTGTGGGGAATGTATGCCTCTGGCTGATAATAGTCAAAGTAGGAAACAAAATATTCCACCGCATTTTCGGGGAAAAATGCCTTTAGCTCAGAGCAGAGCTGGGCGGCAAGAGTTTTGTTATGGGCAAGAACGAGAGTGGGTTTCTGCACGCGCTCGATGATGTTTGCCATGGTAAAGGTCTTACCTGAACCCGTAACGCCAAGAAGTGTCTGTTCGCTCATACCAAGCCGAATACCGCGCGAAAGCTCGTCTATAGCTCGCGGCTGGTCGCCTGTCGGTTTGTAGTCGGAATGTATAACAAACTTGCCCAAACTTCGTCTCACCACCTTGCATAATACTTCAATATATATTTTACCACCGCCAAACCGATTTGTAAACTTGTAATAAACCTCGGCAAATGGTATAATATCTCATAACAGAAAAGCGAGGGAGAAAATATGGAGAAATCGCTAAAAAAACTTATATATGCGGCCGTGTTCGTTGCACTCGGAATGGTGCTTCCGCTTCTCACCTTTCAGATAAAGGAGATAGGCGACTCATTACTTCCCATGCATCTTTGCATAATGCTATGCGGACTTTTCTGCGGGTGGAAATACGGTCTTGCCTGTGGATTGCTTCTCCCGTTTTTGCGCTCGGCTATTTTCGGCATGCCGCCGATTTACCCGAATGCTGTGTGGATGGCGGCAGAGCTTGCAACATACGGAGTATTCATCTCAATCTTTTTTGAAAAAATATTCAAAAGACGCTTTAAGCTAATTTTTCCCGCTCTTCTTATAACTATGCTTCTCGGCAGAATAGTCTGGGGTATTACAAAGGCAGCACTTTTAGGAGCGGCAGGAAAAACATTTGCTTTAGGGATGTTCTTTGCAGAGGGCTTTGCCGATGCGCTCCCGGGAATAATTCTCCAGCTCGTCTTAATCCCGATAATCTTAAAAATAGCGAACAAAAAAGCAGTCTGATTTATAAATCAGACTGCTTTTAGCGTATAATCATCATAAACGCTGTGAGAATAAAGAGAAAACCGAAGTTATATATTGAAAAGACAAATATGTACTGTCCGAGTTTTCCCGGATTGTGCTTTGAGTATTCACGCATTGTTATAAGGCTTGCAAGGGAAGAGATAATTGTCCCGACGCCGCCGATGTTTACACCCACAAGCAGGTCCCTATAGTTTGTGGCAAACTGCGAAAGGAGAATGGATGAGGGAACGTTGCTTATGACCTGGCACGAGGCAACGCTGAAAAGGAGTGTGCTCTTGTCGAGAAGATAGGAAAAAATGTTGTTAACTGCGTCTATCCGCGCCATATTGCCTGCAAATATGAAGAAGAAAACAAAGGTCAGAAGAAGCGGGTAGTCGACATCGCGCAGTGCCTTCCGGTCAGCGAAAAAGAGTACCGCCGGGATAATAACAAGTCCGATGAGATACGGTACTGTGCGGAAAACTATCGCGATGGAAAGCGCAAAAAGAAGGAGATACAAAACTGTTCTTTTCGGCTCAAGATAAACCTTCTCATCCTCGATTTCGAGTGGTTCGGGCTTTACAATAAAGACGCAGCAAACGGTGATTAAGACGACAGACAAAACAAACGGTGCGAGCATAATCGAACAAAACTCGCCTGTCGGGATGTTGAATTTTGTGTAGAGATACAGGTTTTGCGGATTGCCGAAGGGAGTCAGCATACCGCCGAGGTTTGCCGCGATATTCTGCATAATAAAGGTGAACGCCATATACTTTTCCTTACCCGTTGTGGTAAGAACAAAGTACCCGAGCGGGAGGAAGGTCAGAAGTGCCATATCGTTTGCGATAAGCATTGACCCGATAAAGGTTATATACACAAGTGCCAGAATGGAAAGCCTTGCGTTTGCAAAAAGTCGGACTATCTTCTTTGCGAGAACGTAAAAGAAGTTTATGTTGCGAAGCGCGCATACAACCGCAAGCACGCAGAAAAGGCAGGTTAAGGTCTTGAAGTCAAAATAGCCGAGATACTCGCGGTCAACAGGTACGAAAATACTTGTTATAATTGCTGCAAAAAAAGCAATGACCGTAACGACATTCTCTTTTATGAAAGCGTCAACGGGGCGGAGCTTTGTTTTTAAGATATCTCGTTTTGTCATCCTAAACTTCCTTTGTGCTAAATTCCAAGTACTGCCTCGGCAACCTTTATGCCGTCAACCGCGGAGGAAAGAATCCCTCCTGCATAGCCTGCTCCCTCGCCACAGGGGAAGAGCCCCGGGAGCGAGGATATCATTTTTTCATTCCTGCAAATCCTTACGGGTGAGGATGAGCGCGTTTCAGGTGCGGTCAGCACCGCCTCACCGTCGGAAAAGGCAGGGATGAGTCGCGAAAAACCTGAAAGTCCGGCTTTCAGCGATTCAGTTATATATTCAGGGAAAAGCTCTGCGATGTTTGCTTCCGAAACACCGGGCAAGAATGACGGTGAAACTCTGCCAAATCCCGTGAGCTTGTTCTTTATAAAACCTTCGACCGTCTGCACAGGTGCAAAGTAATTTCCGCCACCGAGCGAAAATGCTGCCTTTTCAATTTTTCTCTGCAGGTCCACGCCGGCAAGGGAATCGTTGCCGCCGAAGTCCTCGGGGGTGACATTTACGAGAAGGGCGCTGTTTGCGTTTTTTTCGTTTCTCGCAAAGAGACTCATACCGTTTGTCACAAGTCCGCCCTCTTCGCTCGATGCATTTATAACGAGACCACCGGGGCACATGCAGAAGGTGTACACGCATCTTCCGTTTGTGAGTTTGTTTGAAAGCTTGTAGTCCGCCGCACCGAGGGCAGGGTGTCCTGCAAATTCTCCAAAGCGGCATCTGTCGATATCGCTCTGCAGGTGTTCAACTCTGACACCCATTGAAAACGGCTTTTGCGCGAGGGTTACACCCATGTTGCGAAGAAGTGCAAAAACATCGCGCGCGGAGTGACCGACCGCAAGAATTAAATGATTTGTCTCAAATGTTACCTCTCCGTTTGGTGTTTCACAGGTGACGGCGGAAAGAGAACCGTTCTTTTCGTGAATTTTTGTGAGCTTATGAGAGAACAGGACGTCACCGCCAAGTGATTTTATCTCCTCGCGTATTCCGGAGACAACCTTTGGAAGCTTGTCTGAGCCGATGTGAGGATTTTTGATATACATAATCTCACTCGGCGCGCCGTGAGAAACAAAGGTGCGGTATACCTCAAAGCGTCGTCTGTCGTGGGTGCCGGAGTTTAGTTTTCCGTCGGAAAACGCACCCGCACCGCCTTCGCCAAACTGTACGTTTGAGGATTCTCGGAGCTCACCTTTTTCCCAGAAACGCCGAACAGTCTCAGCTCTTTTTTCTACACACTCTCCGCGTTCGATGAGAACGGGCGCGGCGCCTGCTCTTGCAAGTGTGAGCGCGGCAAAGAGTCCTGCCGGACCTGCTCCTGCAACAACAGGGCGAAGTGTGGGAAGGGTTGGGTTAATATATGGGAGCTTGTCCTCGTGAGGTTTTAACGTAATGTCGCGTCGCTTAAGACGCGCAACGGTCCTCTCCTCATTGCAGGAGAGGGAAACCTCTACCGAAAAGACAAAATGCACGTCGGATTTATCACGCGCATCAACCGCCTTCTTCGTTATTCGGAGAGAGGATATCTCTCGCGGGTGTATACCGAGAACGCGCGCAGCTTTCATATTAAGTTTTTCCTCGCTCTCGGAAAGCGCGAGCTTGAGATTTCCTATAAGAATCATAACTTTCTCCTTGAGGCTTCAGCTTAAAAATCCGTGTATCATTATATCAAAATCACATCATAATGTAAACAAAAAAAGATTTAAGTTGACGGCATAAGGAAAATAATGTTAAAATTATAGAGTAATATATGTATAAGGAGAAAAACATTGAGCAAAATAGAGTTTAATTCAAAATGCGGCTTTATATGTGATATGGACGGTGTTATCTATCACGGCAATACGGTTCTTCCCGGCGTTGCCGAGTTCATAAAATGGCTGCACGACGAAAAGAAGGAATATCTTTTCTTAACCAACAACAGCGGTTATACGAGACGCGAGCTTCAGCAGAAGCTTCACCGCCTTGGCCTTGAGGTCGGCGAGGAGCATTTCTACACAAGCGCTCTTGCTACTGCAGCGTTCTTAAAGGAGCAGGCACCCGGTTGTTCGGTGTATGCTATCGGTGAGGCAGGTCTTACCAACGCGCTTTATGATGCGGGTATTATGATGAATGATGTAAATCCTGACTATGTTGTAGTCGGTGAGGCAAAGTCATATTCACTTGATACACTCACAAAGGCAACGAACCTCGTCCTTGGTGGAGCAAAGCTTATCGGTGCAAACTCTGACGTGTCAGGGCCGATTGACAGCGGAATCGCACCTGCGTGCGGTGCGCTTGTTGCTCCGATTGAGATTGCCACGGGAACGCGCGCATACTTTTGCGGAAAACCAAATCCGCTTATGATGAGAACGGGACTCAAGCTTCTTGATTGCCATTCCGCGGATGCGGTAATGGTAGGAGACAGAATGGACACTGATATTATTTCGGGACTTGAAAGCGGTATGTCAACCGTTCTTGTTCTCTCGGGAGTTTCGACACGGGAAACGCTTAAAACATACGCATATCGTCCGTCGATTGTTCTCGACGGTGTAGGTGATATCGTCAGAATGGCACGCGGCGAAATATAATTTCAAAAAAGGAGAATGAAAATGAAGTTTTTTATCTGTTCACATTGCGGAAACATCGTAACTAAGGTTCGTGACCGCAAGGTCCCCGTAGTATGCTGCGGTGAAAAGATGCAGGAGATAGTCCCCGGAACAACAGATGCTGCAACTGAAAAGCACATCCCCGTATATGAGGTATCGGGTGATACTCTCAGCGTTACGGTTGGCTCGGTAGAGCACCCGATGGCGGAGGAGCACTACATCGAGTGGATTTGCGTTGAGTATGCAGATGGCTTTGATATAAAGTACTTAAAGCCGGGTGAGGCGCCCCGTGCGGCATTTGCAACAGGCGGACGCAAAGTAGTAGGAGTTTATGAATACTGCAACCTCCACAGCCTCTGGAAAGCATAATAGAGAAAAGAAAAACTCACAAGGAATTTCATCCCTTGTGAGTTTTATTTTTTGAAGATTAAGCCTCAAGAAGTTTTCCGAGCCTATTTATGCAACACATAATTTTTGAGTCTCTTAAAGAAATCTGTTCGTTCTGGCTTTTCAAGTGGTAAAAAGTATTTGCATTTGCCGTGTTTCCAACACACAATGTACGGACATACATGAGAAAGTTTATCAAGTTCGTAACTTTCTTTTCCTATCTTGCATTTTGTACATATTTTATTCTTTCCAAACATATACTTTCTCCTTTGCTTAAATCCACGATGCCGTCACCATACAAAAACTTCGCAAGGTCACAGTGAACATTTACATATTTGCAAATAAACGACCTGCTCTTGCTCCGAAAAACCTCAGAACGGTCACTATTACTATAAAGATTATCGAAGTGATGGCTATTGATGCAATAGTACTCATTCCGAAGATTCCTGCAAATCTTAGAGGCAGAAAAATTCTGTTGAATATAAAAGGCGGAAATAACAAACAAGTAAAAAAACCGGTAATAAGATATATAACGAGTGGCAAAAGCTGATAAAAACAATAATTTTCTATTCCTAAGAAAACAAAAGAAAAATGGTATGAGTCAATGCCTATCTCAATAGCAAAAACTATAAAAGAAAAAAACAATATACCGTTATCTGTGATTGACAGCAACTGTCCGATAAATATGGGCAAAGAACAAATTATGCTTGTAATAAAAAACCTTAATGATCTGGAAATCAATGATGGTGGCAATTTATTTTTCCTCGATTTCTACAAATTTTTCTGTGTACCGTCTTATAACCGCTGCTGCTTCCGCTCTTGTGGCACTGTCCTTGGGAGCAAGTGTATTGTTTCCTTTTCCTGTCACAATCTTCTCCTGCACTGCCCAGGAAACGGCATCTTTTGCCCAATCTGAAACTGTGTTGTTGTCAGAGAAAGAGGATGTGTCGGCAAATTCAGTTTTAACTCCAATATGTTTTGTATAATTGTAAAGCATGACGCAAAGCTGCTCACGGGTTAAATTGTTTTTGGGAGCAAAGGTATTCGCACTTGTGCCTGTAACGATTTTATTTTCATATCCCCAATTTACAGCATTTTCGTACCAGCTGTTTTTTTCAACATCATTAAATATATCTTTTTTATAAGTGGAACTGTCTCCGTCAATCCTATGTAAAATTGTAATCATCATGGCACGATTAAGTGTGGTGTTCGGTGAAAATTCACTCTCGCTCGTACCTGTCATAATCTTATTATTAGAAACAAACATTACATCACTGTAAAACCAATCGTTTTGTTTTATATCGGAAAAAGTTTTGATATTATTTTCTGTTTGCGTTGATTCTTGTTGTGTTTCGGTCTCCTTGTCCGGTTTTGTAGCCGGTATGTAAGAACCGCCACCGCCACCAACGCTGTTATTGCCGCCGTTGCCATTTCCGTTGTTGTTACTATTGGATGAAGAACCCTGCTGTCCGTCATCTTTATCATCGCTCGGAAGCGGAACAATAACGCCGGTTGAATTGCCAAGGTCAAAATTATTGCCTACCTCCAGCTCTGCAAAAGCAGTAATGGAAAACAAATTAAGTGTTGCTAACAACAAACATATAGTTTTAATGAAATTTCTCACTGTTTATCATTCCTTTGCTGTTTGTATCTGCAAATAACGGGCAGGCTGTTTACCTGCCCGTTATTCGAGATATTTATTTCTTAATACGTGCTATCTAAGGCGGAAGCTCCCGGAATAGGTACGATTACTCCCGTTCCCGGAATCTGGGCATCTCCACCCGGAGTTAAGATGCCGCTTGTCTGAATGATATCCTTTGCTTCAAGCTCAATAATATCAAGTCTTGGTTCTTCGTAATTTCTCATCTTAGTTTCCCTCCTTGAACATATCCTGTTTTACATCACCAGACTGAAGTGACTTATAGAATTCATTTGTCATATCAATTGTCCAGCCGGTGATTTTGTTTCCGTTCGTATCAATAGCGTACGGTGTGATGGTAACCTTTGTGTTATTGTTGTGATAATGTTCTGCGTGGAACAGCAACTTATTCATAAACAAGTATTCACCGTTTCCGCCAATGCTGTCAACTGTATATGTTGTATTAGCATCGCTGATAGAAGAGTATACCTCACTTGTTTCGGTTGTATACGGTACCGAGAAAGTAACCTCGCCTGTTTCAGTATCGAAAATTGAGAAGGTGTAATCAAATCCGACCTTTCTATAATTCAATGAATCAATAGAGGTTGCCATATAAACGGGGTGGTATGTTACACCGTCAATAACTTCATCCGGAAGTCCTGCCAAGAACAACGGAGCGTCCTTGAACGGAGTTACTATTTCTTTTTCTATTACGCCGTAGGTTCCGTTTTCTTCAACCAGCTCATATCCTGCAGGCTCGTTTCCATTAGTAAGAACCTGTCCGTTTACTGCTGATTTAGCAATGCTTACTTCAACAGGCCATTCGGTAGAACCTTCTGTTACAGTCAGATACACGTCGCCGTTCAAGGTAGCGCCATCAGTAACAGTAAGTGTACCTGTGTTTGCGTTCTTGTTCGGATCCTGCATCCAGATAGACTTGTTAGTGCCTTCAACAGTACCGCCGTTAACTGTGAGAATGTTCTGTGCTTCAATACCGTTGAGGAACTGACGGATACCACGGTAAGTGGACTTGATTGTACCGCCGTTAATTATGGTTTCAGCATAGGTTCCCTTGCCGTTTGTAAGGTTGTCAATACCGTAAGCCATATCGGTGCCACCGAGGTGCTCAAACGTACCGTTTTCAATGGTAAGCTTACCGCCGGGGTTGTTTGCAAGAACTGCAGAGTAACGGTTCCATCCGGAGTTGACGGTAGCAGTAAGAGTCATAGTACCGTTTCCTGTAATGGTAAGATCACCGCGGTTATCGATAAGACTGAAATTCTTTTCAGTATTATCTGTACCTGTGATTGTCTTGCTGCTTAAGTCAAGAGTAATCTTCTTGTCAGTAGGAATTGTAATTGTATCCGAAAGCTCAACATCAGTTAAAAGAACAACTGTGTCACCAACTGCTGCCTTGCTGATTGCTTTATCTAAGGTCTCATAATACTTAGAGCCAATCTTGGCAACAGGAGTAATGAATGAATCATCTGAGGTTATGTTTTCGGGATTTACAGTAATTTCATCATCAGTGCCTACAAGATTGTTGCCTGTTGCAACAACAGTAGCAGTATCAGCTGCGGTGTAAGAAGTGATATTTACATAACCGTCTGATACAGTATTGCCTGTAAATGTTACCGAGTCGGAAGCACTCAAGAGTGCGCTTGCGTTAATGAAGGTAGAGCCTGTAACAGAAACAGACTTTGCATCCTTACCGCTCTGGTTATCAGAAACGCCATAGCTCCAATTTGTGAATTTGGAGTTTGTAATTGTTGCAACTACATCGGAAAGTGCTGTGCCTGCGCCTTCACCGAAGATAACACCGCGCTTTGTTGATGTTCCGTTACCTATGAATGTGCAGTTTTCAACAGTAATGCTTGACTTAGCAGAGATACCTCTCTGGATGCCTGTTGCTTCACTCGCGTCGATTGTAAGGTTCTTGACTGTAGCATCAGCCTCAAATCTGAATACTGTGTTCCAGTTCTTGTCATCAACTGCGCCCGTGAGTTTAAGTGTCTTGTTGTTACCGTCGATTGTTACAGGAACAGTGAACTTTGCACCGTTGTAACGGCAATCCCAAAGCTCGCTTACGGTAATGTCGCTCATCAAAGTGATGGTACATCCATCGGTTGCTGCTTTGAATGCCTCTTCGAGCGATGCAAACTTCTCATCACCAATCTGTGCAACTGGTTTTTCAACAAGAACAATCGCTCCGTCTACAATTTCAGCGTCCAGATTGTTATTGACAACACTTATTGTACCTTCAAGGGCGGACAGGTTAGCTGTGATACCAACAACATCGCCGGCAGCCATATCGGTTGCGTCAACAACGATATTTGCCTTGGTAATCTTACCCATATTCACAATTGCACCCTTCTTAACAATAAGTGTGCCTGTGCCGACATCCGAGCCACTAAAATCACCGGTAGCTATGTAAGTTGCGTTTTCAACGATAGTTGTGCCGGGATTCTTTGCGTTGGAGCTTGTTGCGTGAGCAGCATAAACAACAGAACCGTTCTTAATTGTCAGGTTGCTGCGGTTTTCAAGCTGTCTGTGTACGCCTTCGTTTACAACAGAATTGTCAAAAACGATTTCGCCCTTTGTTACAGCAAAAACAAGGTGGCTTGTGCTGTTAAGTACGCTGTCTTTAACTTTGAAGTTAAAGGTCGGGTCCATTCCGTTTGTAGGCTCTGAGAAAACCAAAGAACCTGTCTGTTCCCAAATGCTGTTATTTACATTAATGTTATATGTGCCGCTCGCATTACTGTTTTTTGAAGAACAGTAAGCTGTAAATTTAACATATGCATTTGTTACATTAAAGTTCACACCTGCACCTGTGAATGATACTCCGGGGGCAATGAGGGAAGGTGTAATATTTGTTACATCTGCAGTTTTCGCATCGGCAATCGAGCCTGTAATGTTAAATGTAGCTCCGTGACCGATAACCATTCTTCCGTCAGTTGTTTCAAGGGTTGCACCCTCGCCAATGTTAATTGTTTTGCCGTTGGCATTGAAATTAGCAATAGTTGTATATCCTTCAAATGTCAATTCGCCGCCCGCATAAATAATTGCACCGTTTTCTCTGCTGATCTTCTTTCCATTACCGTTAAATGTAATGCCTGCAGGAAGTGTAACATTCTCTGAAACAGTTGTATCAGCAAGCATTGTGATTGTTTCGCCTTCCTTGACAGCCGCGATAGCCGCTGCAAGTGTTTCGTATGTTGTATCGCCGATTTTTGCGGCGGGATCAACAACTTCTACAAGGCCTGAAAGAGTACCGTCTTCTTCTATTACGGTATAGTACGAATCAATTTTTACCGTCACGCCGTCAGTATCATCTGCGAATGCATTTTCAACACCGTCAGCATGATAGTTCTTGGAAATATTGATGTTGGAAGTGTCCGTTACAGAAGCATCGATGTAAATCTTTGCGTTTTCACGGAAAATGTTCTCTTCAACAGTTACATTCGGCAAGAACGAATTCACATGAAGAGCACCGTAATCAGAGTAGTACGGATCTGTTGAAACAAATTCGTTACCCTTGATGATGATTTCTGCATCACCGTCTTTGTATACACCTAAGGAGTTTGCCCAACGCAAATCCATATAGCTATTCTGGATAGTCCATGTCAGACCTTCAGAATAAGCTACAAGGTGGAAACCGTATGTAGCACCGGTTACATAAACATTATCAACGGTTATATTTCCTGCCGGTTCTGCATACATAACCTTCCATGCATCAACGATCTTAAGATCCTTAATCGTACCGTTAAAAGAGTGGCCGGTAATTGCAGGATTGCCGCCCTTGATGGTGGTAAGCAATTCACCGTTATCACCTACGGTACCCTGAATGGTGATATTCTTGCTGCTGATGTTGATAGGGTCATATTCTCCGGGGAGAATTTCAACGGTGTCGCCACTCTGCGCCGCATTGATTGCCGCCTGAACGGTCTCGTAATATGTCTCACCGATTTTTGCGGCAACAGATACTTTAACAGTTACACCGTCAGCAGTGAAGCCGTTCTTGTCAAGGGTTACGCCCTCTGAAAGTTCAACTGTTTCTGTTGAATTGTGAAGAAGTGTTACCGTGCTGCCTTCCTCTGCAACTTCTGCTGCTTCTGCAACAGTACGATAGATGGCACCGTCAACAAGAACACCGCATCCGTCCGGATATGCGTCACTGATACAGGTCACAACATCCTCGGAAGTAATTTCAATACCGTTGGAGCTGCCGTTATCCTCAAGCTCGAGAACACCCTTGGCAGAATATGTATTGCCTGAAAGAGTTATGCTCTGGCCGAGTGTAGCTACGATAGCAGGCTTTGATGTCAATTTAGAGAAGTCCGTGTTCGTAACTGTAAGTTCGGTTGTTTTTGCAGAGCCCTCAGCATACATCTTTATACCTCTGTCATCATCGAATGTACACTCGTCAACTACAACCTCTGTACCATATGCCCATAAAGCATACTTTTCGTGAGATTTTTCAAAAGTACAGTTTGTATATGTAGTCGGGCATCCTGCCGCACATGCACCGTTGGGGAACTGACAGTTCGTATATTTGACAGAGGCAACTCTGTAAACACTGAACGCCATGTTCATGAAGCCCGCATCATTTGCGTAATGCCCTTCGGGCTTTGAAAGAATAAGGTCTGTAAATGTTACCTTACAATCATTGCCCTCGCCTGAAATGTAACCATTAGAGCCATTTCTGGTGATAGAAATTTCAGCATCTTCTGTTTTACCAACAAAGTTGATAGAATCATATGCACCTGTAAGGCTTGCTGTTGCGTCGTTATATTCAACCTTAGCGTAAATTTCAACAGTGACATCGCCTGTCATAGCATTTGCAGCCACGATAGCTTCTGCGAGAGATGCGAATCCGGTTTCACCTATCTTTGCAACAAGGTTGTTTTTCTCGATCTGGACCTCAACCTCTTCTTCAGTTACCTCAGAGAACTTCATAATGGTAACATTATCCATAGAAGTTGCATCTACATACTGAATGTCGCTTTCCAACATAACGAGATTGTTGTTACGAACTGAGCTCTTTTCCTCAGATGCGGACGCTGCCCAGTCCTCAGGAGAAATATCTGATGTTACATCAGCTGTAACAACGACCGGGGTATCTGCTGCATAGTATTCAGTATTCCATGAGTTGCCATCTACAACTGTATTCATTGCTTCGTTGCCGTCTGCGTTTACAAAACCGACAACGATTGCATTTACCTTGGTTTCTCCGAGATATACTTCACCGTCGAAGTAGTTATCTTCATAAACACTGCCTTCGTAGCCGTGTCCGCCAACACCGGCAATACCACCGACACCAAAGTACCAGTTGCTTTCAGCAGTAACAGTACCCTTTGCATAACAGCCTACAGCAGAAGCGCCTTCCTGACCGTTACCGATGATACCGCCTGCCCAATATGTAGCGGTAATATCACCGATGACCTTGCTGTTGTATACACGAGCATCGCCTGCGCCGGCAATACCACCTGCCTGGTTGTTACTGTCAACAGTTCCGGTAAATGAACAGTTTTCAAATACTGTGTAACAGTTACCTGCGATACCGCCGGTCCACTTACCGCCTGAAATAGTTCCTGAGACATGTACATTCTCGAGATAACATGTGTAAGGATTACCTGCAAGACCGCCGATTCTTGAAGCGCTGTCTGTGCTTGAGATGTTTACATTGGTCAATGTCAGATTCTTGACAGACGGCTCCAAAGTATTCTTCATACCGTCGCCATGAATATGACCGAACAAGCCAAGTATATCAGCTGTGCTTGTTGTGTCATTGACGGTCAGATTGCTGATAGTTTTGTTGTTACCATCAAAATAACCGCGGAATGTCATCTCGTTTGCGTGTGAACCATACGCACCAATCGGGATCCAGTTTTCGACGCTTGTAAGGTCGATATCACTCATCAACTTTACATACTGACCGTCATAATCTGTTCCGTTGTTTACGTTATCTCTAAAGAGGGTCAAGTCATCGATATCTTCAATGAGATAAGGATCTTCCTGTGTACCTGCGCCGGAGAGAATAGTTTCTTCTGCTATGCCCCAAGTACCATTGCCATTATCTGCAATTTCATACCCTTCGATAGGAGCAGCGTAAGCAACATTTTCTTCTATCGGATAATTGTCATATTCACCGCCAGATACATAGAGCATACCTGTGTCGGTGCCCTGACGACCGTAGATTGTTGTAATTGTTGTACTGCTGGATGTTACAGTGTTACCGCTAACTGTTGCTGCAACGGATACACCGCCGGTTTTTTCTACACCGTTAACAGTTGTCGCCTGACCGGCAGCACCAATAGTACCGATTACAGCACCGGCTTTGTTGGTAGAAGAACCTGTAGACGCAACGGTATTGCCGGAAACAGTTGTATCTGTGATGGTAACCTGTGTCCAAGCATTACCTGTAGCATGACCGATGATACCGCCTGCAGAGCCCTTACCGGTAATGGTGGAGCCGGTAACGGAGCACTCGTTGATTGTCAAATTCATGAATACAGGACCGTCATTGCCAGCGTAACCTGCTGCATAACCTATGAGACCGCCTGTCCAGTGACCACCTTCAACACGGGAGTCAACAAGATGACAGTTGTTGAGAGTAACTGTTGCACTTGCCTGGGGGAATCCAATGAACGCACCAACGCCAACATTGCCGTTTGTATCGTCTTTATCATTAATAATAGCGGAGTCCGCAATTGTAAGGTCGTTGATGATAAGGCCGGAGCCACCAGCCCATGTGCCCGCAAAGAGCATATCATTCAGACCTGTAATTATCTTGCCGTTACCATTAACAGTAACAACAGGATATTTGGGAGCGCTTACGGTTACGGGATTCCAGTCAACATTTGTGAGATTGATATTTTCAAGGATCTCAACTGTTACATTGCCTTCGCCTGCTGCAGCCGCATCGAGTGCAGCCTGAAGCTCTGTGTAAGGTACACCGTCGACAGTTGCGACAGGTGCAGCGGGGAGAACAAGGTTTCCGCTCTCATCAAACGCAGCTTCTTCACCGTCAATCGTTACGGTGCCGGTGGATTCCTCGCTCACTGTTTTGGCAGTTACCGTGGATCCGCTTGTAGTTGCGATGGTACCGTTATTTGTAAGTGTCTGAGCACTTACAGAAGATGTACCGTTGACGTTAATTTTCTTATTTTTCTCAACAGTCAGCGTGTCAGCTGTAATGTAGGAGTTTCCGTTTACAGTAACAGTAGCCGCTACATCAACTGCTGAGCCTTCAGCAAACGAAATAGAAGAATCACCGTTCAGCGTTACTTTTCCGAGTTGATTATTATCTCCACCGGAAAAATCAGATAGGCCACCGCTGATCTGGTTACCATTGATCTGCATATCCGAATCAGTAAGCGTTGTAGCATACCAAGTGGCAGATGCGAATGCACCGTCAACTGTGATATTGCTATCGGTTGCAGTGAAGCTGCCTTGTGCATCAAGATCCTGAACGGTCATAACGGCATTGTATGCAGTAATAGAACCGTTGTAACGGATACTAATATCACAATCCTGGTAGCTGTCGCTTAGGAAATAGCAGTATGCTTGTTTATCAGAACCCTCAGTACCAATGATTAGCTTATTCTTAATGTGAATGTTGCTGACACTGGCATTTTTCGGGCGAGCACATGTGAGAGTACCACCTGCTTCTACAGTAACAGGATAGGTCATATCCCACTTTGAAAGCGATACACCCATTGTGGCTCCATCTTTAATTACAACCGCAAGTTTAGTATAATTCTTGTGGTTATTATCAAAACAGAACCCGGAAATACTGTTGTTTTTCTCGACAACAATGGTTGCAGATGTGTTGTTTGCTACAGCATATGCATATGCCGCATTATAGTTGGCAAATCTTGTTACGCCGTAGCCTTCTGTCTCGGAATTGTAATCTGTATTTACATACAGATTATTGTCCGAAACGGCGGTTGCCTCGGCTGAAACAACAGCAGTATTTTCTGCAAATACTGTTGTTCCCATTGTGCTAAGTACCATTGCAAAGCAAAGGAACATAGCCATAATTCTTTTAAGTCTCAACTTAAAAACGCCTCCTTAAATAGATTTTTGCGAAAATTCCGTTTTCGCATTCGGGCAGAGTTTCTGGGATATATTATTTTGCTGACTCTGCTCTTTTTGCAAAATAATGTGCGGATAAATGACCTCACCTCCAAGATGTCTTGCGGCAGTTGTCAATTTTTTACGGGCGGCATGTACTTATTCAAACTACTGCCAACATCTGTCAAAGTAAGGAAATTGCTCGCCGCCTTAATATATAAACAAACAGCCGAAGCTGAATATTTATCTGTATTTTTCACGGAAAAACCATCCGACTATCGGAATGTGCCTCAGATACAGCAGTTTAAGCTCTCGCTTCCAGTATCTGTATTCACCGCCGTCTGATCTGTGCATTTCTTTTTTTATGTAATGTCTGTTTCTTATGAAGGGCAGCCAGACATTCACAACAAAAGCAAGCAATATAAGCAATAGCAGGGGAACTGCGAAAATTATTGCCAAGAGCTCCCAGCTTCCATAGGTATTTTCTATCAATCCTTTTCGTCCTTTCTCAAAAGTCTGCTAAATGCCGAGCTTGTCGCTTAGTCTCGTGCGAAGATTATCAAGCAGCATTTGTGTTTTGTCTCTATCATCCCATATAGCGTAGTCAATTACATAGGCGATGATAGAATAAATAAAGGTTTCTGCTTGTAGATAGGAACAGCCAAATATGTTCATCAATTTTTCGGCATAGCGCTCATACCACAGCCTGAAATCCTTTGCCTTATCACGCATACGATTACCGAACACGGGACTTGTGGTAATCTGAACAGCCAGGCGCAACTCGTACTTGTACTTTTCGACCTCGTCTAAAAGAGTGTCGAAGTACTTGCTGACATCGTTTGTGTGGTTCATAGTAAAATCCAGGAGTGCGTCAACTACCTTTGAGGTGCCGTACTTTCCGGCGCTTATCCATATATCGTCCTTGTTTTCAAACCAATAATACAAGCTGCTTTGAGCAAGCTTTGTCTCTCTGCACAAATCTCCTATTGAAGCATTCGCGAGGCCGGTTTTCAAAAGATAATCCCAGGTCTTTGCAATGATTGCTTTCTTTTTGTCGAACTCATCAAAACTGTCCATTTCAATTCAGTCCTTTCATACAACACATCTCTGCGGATAAATACTATGTAATGCTCGTTACAGGTGTAAAGTAAAAAAAAGAGCCTTACCACATAATTGAAATTATGTGGTGCTTTCTGTTTCAAAATAATATTCGAGCATACGTATTATAATATGCTCGAAGGGGGTTTGTCAATGATTCGCAATTATTTTATGAAAAAATCATCAATGTGCATTAAAAATGGCACAACGGAGCAGACCGGTTTTACAAAATCAACAAGACCGGTCTAAATACTGTGTCGTTTTTTGAAAAAATTTGCGTTTGCCATACGGTAATTTAGTTCCCTTTGATGCCTGATTTGTTATGTCTTACCACATAATTTCAATTATGTGGTGCTTTTTATAATTGCAAGAGCCCAAGTTTTTGAAGTTTCTTTCGGTGTATTTCACCCGTTTCCATTGTGTATATCCGTGAAGTGTTTACGCTTGAATGTCCGAGAATGTCTGCAAGTCTTACAATATCTTTTTCGAGTGTGTAAAAGGTACGCGCGAAAAGGTGTCTCAGGTTATGCGGAAACACCTTCCGCTCAGAAACCTGAGCTCTCATGCAAAGCGCCTTCATCATTTTCCAGATAGTGCTTCTGTCAAGCGGGTTACCTGTTTTTGTAACAAAGACGGACCCGCTTGATATTTTTTGCCTCTTTGCATATTCCATTAGGGTACTGCAAAGCTTTGCGGGCAAAAGGACAATTCTCATTTTGCCTTTGTTGTTAATAGTCGCGCTTCTTGACTTTAAGGATTCAACCGTTACATATTTTAGTTCGGATACCCGTATTCCGCTTGAGCATATAGTTTGCATCAACAAATAAAGTCGTTCGTTGTTTTTTTCTTTTGCGGCTTTGAGTAACCTCACATATTCTGCCTTTGTGAGTTCTCTGTCCTTTTGCACAAAAATCCGCTTTTGGATTTTCAGCATTTTCACCTTCAGTTCATGCCAGTCATTAAACTGAAAAAAAGCATTGAGAGATGACAGCATGGAATTGACTGAAGCCGGTGCAAAAGTACCAATTAAATACTCCTTATAGTCAAGGACAGTTCGCTTGCTGATTTCAAGTCCTGAAACCCACACATAAAAAGCCTTGATGTCGCGGATGTATTTTTCCAGAGTGGCAGAAGCTTTTTCTTCGTCGATTAAATGGTTTTTGAAATTTTCAATTAAATCTTGTGTTATTGCTTTTGTCATTGAAACAACTTCCTTTCTTCATATTATATTATTATTTTACCATAAAAATAATAATATTCCACAAAAGTTGTCAATGATTCCACATATTAAAACACACATTATATAATGAAAATGTTAAAAAACAAACACTTTTTCAAATAAAAGAGCAGCGCAACCGTTACGGTTGCGCTGCGTAGCAGAAACCTGCCCTTTAAGCCTCAACGAAATTTTCCTTGCCTGCGCCACAGAGGGGGCAAGCAAAATCATCGGGGAGATCCTCGAATTTTGTTCCTGCTTCTATTCCGTTGTCGGGATCGCCGATGGCTTCGTCATACTCCCAACCGCAAAGGTCACATACATACTTTTTCATAAAAAATTCCTCCTTTTATTCTACAAGCTCTTTTGCAAGAGCATTGAGTGCTGCTTCACTTTCGCTGTTGATCGACGAAAGAATCCTTACGGTAGTCTCGGTAAATTTTATATCCTTACTCTTTTCAAACATCTTGCGCATAACGTTTGCCGCCGTCGGTGCCCAGCTGCCGTTTTCGACAAGGGCAACAGTACGGTTTTTGAAGTTGCGCTCGGTAAGGTGCGATATAAACTCGCGCATAAACGGGAAGATTTCGGAATTGTAGGTAGTTGTTGCAAGAACAAGCTTACTGTAGCGGAAGGCGTCCTCGACATTTTCTGCCATATCGCTTCTTGCAAGGTCGCATACCTCAACCTTTTTTGCCCCAAGCTCGCGAAGTTTTTCGGCGAGAAGCTCAACTGCACGCTTTGTGTTGCCGTAAACCGAGGTGTAGGCGATGAGGATTCCTTCCTCCTCAGGCTCATAGGCTGACCACTTGTTGTAAAGATCAAGATAATATCCGAGGTTTTCAGAAAGTACGGGTCCGTGGAGCGGGCAGATGATTGCAATATCAAGCGCCGCTGCTTTCTTGAGGACGGCCTGTACCTGTACACCGAATTTTCCGACTATTCCAAAGTAGTAGCGACGTGCCTCGCATGCCCAGTCCTCGTCTGCATCAAGCGCACCGAATTTTCCGAATGCATCTGCAGAGAAGAGAACCTTGTCCGTGCTGTCATAGGTGAGAATAACCTCGGGCCAATGCACCATAGGTGCGGTCACAAAGTTAAGCTCGTGACGGCCGAGCGAGAGAGTTGCGCCCTCGCCGACAACTACCTGATGCTCAGCGAAATCGGTACCGAAAAAGTTTTTCATCATTGTAAATGCCTTTGCGGAAGAAACGATTTTTGCCTCCGGGAAAGCATCTACAAAGTTTTTGATATTTGCAGAATGGTCAGGCTCCATGTGCTGGATCACGAGGTAATCGGGCTTTCTGTCGCCAATCTCTGCGCGAAGCTTTGAAAGCCACTCATCACCAAAGCCTGAGCTTACGGTGTCCATAACCGCAATCTTTTCGTCGAGAATAACATAGGAGTTATATGCCATACCCTCAGGAACGGTATAATAGCCCTCAAAGAGGTCTATCTCGCGGTCGTTTACGCCTATATATTTGATATCATTTGTAATAATCATAAGAGTTCTCCTTTTGTTTTGTTATCGTAATTATACACCAGGCAAGAAAAATATTCAATATTGTATTATTTATCAAAAGGAGTATAATAGAGAAAAAGGCGGTGATTATATGCAAATGGTGTTACTTACAGCGGTGGGTATAGGCGGTGCCACAATCATCGGTGCGCTGCTCGGATTTCTCATAAAAAACCCATCGCATAAATTCAGTGATATAATTATGTCCTTCGCGGCGGGAGTTATGCTATCTGCAGCAATTATCGGACTTATACTTCAGTCCCTTGAGTACGGAAACGGGATAACAGCGGTTCTTGTAACAGTTGCAGGAATCTTCATTGGTGCTGTGTGCCTGAATTTAATAGATAAGCTTGTTCCGCACCTGCATAGAATAAGCGGAGCGGATTCAGAAGCACACCCGTCAAGGCAGAAACAGCTAAACCGCGTTCTTCTTTTTGTAATAGCAATTGCAATCCATAACCTGCCCGAGGGAATTGCGGCAGGCGTAAGCTTCGGAGACGGTAACGTATCGCGTGCGCTCACTGTTGCGGGCGGTATTGCGCTTCAGAACATCCCTGAAGGAATGGTTATAATCGCGCCGATGCTCGCGGCGGGGATAAGCAGGAGAAGGACTGTTCTCATCGCATTTTCAACAGGTGTGGTTGAGGTTATCGGTACGCTTATCGGATATTTTGCGGTCAATATAGCCTCGTTCATTCTTCCTTTTGCACTCGCTTTTGCAGGGGGAACAATGCTTTATGTGGTGAGCGATGAGATGATACCTGAGACACACTCACACGGATATGCGCGCGAATCAACATACTTCTTACTCGTCGGTTTTGTGTTTATGCTTGCTCTGGATTTTCTTTTAGGGTAGTAAGAAAAAAGAAAAAATTTACAAAAATTGAGAAAATTGCATAAAATCTATTGTGCAATGTCGAAAAATGTGTTATAATTACTCAAACAGCAAAATATGGAGGAGGTGTTTTTAATGAATAAAACAGAATTAGTAGCAGCAATCGCAGCAAAGGCAGGAACTTCCAAGAAGGATTCTGAAGCAATGCTTAACGCTTTCATCGAGGCAGTTCAGGGTGCAGTTAAGGCTGGAGACAAGGTTCAGCTTGTTGGCTTCGGTACTTTCGAGAGCCGCGCAAGATCAGCTCGTGAGGGTAAGAACCCGCAGACAGGAGCTAAGATCAAGATCGCAGCTTGCAAGGTGCCTGCATTCAAGGCTGGTAAGGCATTCAAGGATTTAGTAAAGTAAATCAAAAAACAGACAGGTGACTTCCTTTGAAGTCACCTGTTTTTTAATATCTAACCAAAAAACTGCGATGATACAGTAAAAAGATACACTTTCGCAGTCAGGACGACTGTCTTGCCATCATTTTCTTCCAGTTTACATATCCGTAGATATCATTGAAAAAGAACATCACAAAACAGAGTATCATCGGGATATATCCCGTGTCCCTGATGCTTGCAAGTATCCACAAAATAATGAGAACAACGTCGTTTGCGGCATAGGCAAGAGCATAGTAAGGGCTTCTCAGATATGTGAGGTATGATGCAAGAAAGCTCGTTGCTATTGAGACGGTGCTGAACATGAGATTTGTGGTGTCAAGTGCCTTCAGGATAAAATAAAAGATAAAGGTGACGGTTGCGGTCAGAACAAGCATCACGATGAGCTGAGTTTTTGTGACTCTGCTGATTTTGACCTCGCCGGAGTTGTTGTATGGATTCTTGTACCATTCAATAGCTGCCATAACAGCCATGGGCGCTGTCATAAGAAGATAAGTTATCATCTCACCGTAGTATGCAAAGAAAAAGGATATAATTCCGTAAAAAATCGCAAATACAACGGAAAGAAGCTGTCCCAGAATATATCCTTTGGCAAGAAAGATGAGGGCGGTGACACCGATGAGCGATGCGGACAGGGATAGGAAATCCTTGTTCGGTGCTAACAGAAAAGACAGCGTCACAATTATCAGAGATGATATCCATAATAAAAGCTCAAATTTTGTGAGCGACCTGATGCTTCTGATGAAATTCATGAAAACCTCCCGAAATCAAAAAGCATTCACTGTGCATATCTTCAAAGACCTAACGATATGCATGGTGAATGCCATTGCATTCTCTACCCGGTGGCAGAAATATATAACTTATGATTATATTCTAATATATTGAAGCGTTTTGGTCAAGGAAAAAAGATTTGTTTTTTACAAAAAAGGGTGGACTTAATTTCTTGCGTAGGGTATAATTAAAAAAGAATATTTCCCGCGGTGGTGATTATATGAAAAAGATAGACGTTCACGTCCACGCGAGAATGTGGGGCAAGGCTCAGATAGAGAAAAAGGGCATTTGCGTGACTCCGGAAGAGGTCAGGGAAAGCTACGATTCTCTTGGTGTAGAAAAGGGAATCATTATGCCTCTTGTGAGCGCTGAATGCGGTTTTTTGCCTCAGTCAAGCGAAGAGGCGGAGTATATTGCAAAAGAGCACCCCGAAACTTTTCTGTGGTGTGCAGGGCTTGACCCAAGAATGGGTGGAAACAGCGTGAGTGCGGACTTTTCGCCGTACCTCAACCGCTGCAAGGAGCATGGCGCTGTCGGAGTTGGTGAATTGGTTTCAAATCTGTATATCGACGACCCTATGGTAGATAACCTCTTCCACCATTGTGAGCTGTGCGATATGCCGGTGACTATACATCTTGCGCATAAAAAGTACGATACCTATGGCCTTATAGATGACCTTCATCTTCCGCGCCTTGAAAAAATGCTACGAAAGCACCCGAATCTTAAAATAATAGGTCATTCTCAGTGCTTCTGGTCGGAAATCGGAAGTGACGTCACAGAGGAAACAAGAAGCGGATATCCCACGGGCAAGGTCGAGGAGGGAAGGGTTGCAAAGCTTATGCGTGCTTACCCGAATCTCTACTGCGACCTCTCTGCAGGAAGCGGCTTCAATGCGCTTTCAAGAGATCCCGATTTTGCATATAAGTTCATTGATGAGTTTGCCGACAGGATAATGTATGCAACGGATATCTGTGCTCCAAATCAGGAGCTCCCGCTCTCGGAATGGCTTGATAATGCTGTGGCGGAGAAGCTTATAAGCGAAGAAAACTACGCGAAAATTTGCCGTGAAAATGCAATTCGCGTTTATAAACTTTGAAAGGTGGTATAGATCATGAAAATGACATTCAGATGGTACGGTCCTGATGATAGCATAAGCCTTGACTACATACGTCAGATTCCGTGCATGACGGGCGTCGTTACCGCGGTTTATTCCGTACCCGTAGGTGAGGTATGGCCGCAGGAAGAGATTGACAAAATGCGTGCAGACGTAAACGCAAAGGGTCTTGAAATGGAGGTTATTGAAAGTGTTCCCGTCCACGAGGACATAAAGCTCCGTCGCGGAAAGTATCAGGAATACATAGATAATTACAAAGAGAACATCCGCCGACTTGCCCGTGCCGGCGTAAAGTGCATTTGCTATAACTTTATGCCCGTTTTTGACTGGACAAGGTCACGCCTTGACCAGCCGCTCTATGACGGTTCAAACGCTCTTGCATATTATAAGCCTGATGTCGATAAGATGGACCCGACAAAGATGACGCTTCCCGGTTGGGACGCATCATACACGGTTGATGAGATGACAGGTCTTATCGACGAATATAAAAAGATCGGCGAGGAAGGACTCTGGGAAAATCTCAAGTACTTCATAAACGAGATTATGCCTGTTGCAGTGGAGTGCGACGTCAACATGGCTATACATCCGGACGATCCGCCATGGAACATTTTCGGTATTCCGAGAATCATCACAAACGAGAAGAATATCGACCGTTTCCTCGCGCTTTATGATGACGTTCACCACGGCCTCACGCTTTGCAGCGGAAGTCTTGGCTGTGCAAAGTTTAATGACTACACCGCAATGGTAAGAAAGTACGGTGCAATGGGTAGAATCCATTTTGCCCACGTTCGCAATATAAAGATTTTCGAAGACGGCTCATTTGAAGAGAGCGGACACTACTCAAAATGTGGTTCACTCGATGTTGTTGAAATACTTAAGGCGTACCACGAGGTTGGCTTTAAGGGATATCTTCGCCCTGACCACGGCAGAATGATCTGGGGCGAAACGGGTAAACCCGGCTACGGCCTTTATGACAGAGCACTCGGTGCTATGTATATGGCGGGCATCTGGGAAACCCTTGAGAAAGGAGAATAAAAATGAAATTACCTTTTGAAATAGATTTGAAGGACAAAGTTGTTGCTGTTACAGGCGGTGGCGGAATACTCTGTGCATCGTTTGCAAAGGCTATTGCAAAAACCGGCGCTGCAGTTGCAGTGCTTGACCTTAACGAGGCTGCAGCAAAGGTAGTTGCCGATGACATAGTTGCCGATGGCGGCAAGGCAATTGCAGTAGCTGCAAACGTGCTTGAAAAGGCAAGTCTTGAGACTGCAAAAAAGATAATCAATGACACTCTCGGAAGTGTTGATATCCTCATTAACGGTGCGGGCGGAAATAACCCCAAGGGCACAACAACAAAGGATTATTACGAAATGGGCGATGAGAACATTGAGGGGATAAAGACCTTCTTTGACCTTGACCCCGATGGCGTTCAGTTTGTGTTTAACTTAAACTTTATCGGAACACTTCTTCCGACACAGGTTTTTGCAACTGATTTGATAGGCAAAAAGGACGCAACAATAATCAACATTTCTTCAATGAATGCATTTACTCCGCTCACAAGAATCCCTGCATATTCAGGTGCAAAAGCTGCTGTATCAAACTTTACACAGTGGCTTGCGGTACACTTTTCAAAGGTCGGTATCCGCGTAAATGCAATCGCTCCGGGCTTCTTCCTCACAAATCAGAACAGAAATCTTTTGATTGATGAAAAGGGTGAGTACACCGAGCGCTCAAAGAAGATTCTTTCGCAGACTCCGATGGGAAGATTCGGTGACCAGGATGAGCTTATCGGCACACTCCTCTTCCTTCTCTGCAATGACGCATCAAGCTTTGTCAACGGTGTTGTAATTCCCGTTGACGGCGGCTTCTCAGCATATAGCGGCGTATAAAAAAGAAATTAAAAAGTCCGTGGAGAAACCTCCACGGACTTTTTGTTTGTCGAGGTTTCTTTCCTCCCTGTATTAAAAATAAAAACGGCAAACCCGAACGGGTTTACCGTTTTTATGGTGCGGATGTTCTTATAGGATTTGTGCGTAAATGCAGTAACAGTAAAGGTTTTAAGCCTTGTGTTTTATAAAATAAGTGTTTTGCAGAGCAAAACTACAATGAAAAATACTCATTATTCATCAGCGAAGCGACTTCATTATTCATTGAAAATCCTGTCAAATGAATGATGAATATTGAATAATGAAAAATGAATAATACAAAGTAAAAATCCCATCGACAAAAGTCGACAGGACTTTCCCTTTGGTCGAGATGACAGGATGGCGTATTGCAAAGCAATCCGCACTGCTCGACGACCGCTGCACTTTGTTTGCAGTACCCGTCTCGCACCAACTTCGCTAAAAACGATTATCAATCGTTTTTTTAACGCTCGTTGCCTCCTCGAGCTTCGAATCCTCTCATGTCAAAAAGATAAAAGCAGCACACTCTGTTGAGTGTACTGCTTTTATGGTCGAGATGACAGGATTCGAACCTGCGGCCTCTGCGTCCCGAACGCAGCGCTCTACCAAACTGAGCCACATCTCGATGATTCGTCAAACGAACTACTTAATTATACGAATGAAAGGGCATTTTGTCAAGACTTTTCTGCTCAAAAAAATTCAAATTCTTTTTTGGTACATTTTTTGACATACAAAAATTACATCTCATATTAACTTTCAAAGCGAACAAAATACTATTGAAGTCAATTTCAGGGAGGTGAATTTGAAATGGCAATCGTACCGAACGCACAGGAGGCTCTTGATAAGTTCAAGATGGAGGCTGCATCAGAGGTAGGTGTTAACCTCAAGCAGGGTTACAACGGTGACCTTACTTCTCGTCAGGCAGGTTCTATCGGTGGACAGATGGTTAAGAAGATGATCATGTCTTATGAACAGAACTTAAGCAAGTAGTTAAAGGCTTGCAAAATAAAAGCTTCTGCATAATTTATTATGCAGAAGCTTTATCTTTTTATTTATCGTTTTTGCGGCGTCTTAAAAATCCGAGATACATGATGAGGGCGGCAAAACCCCAGAAATAGGAGTTCATATACGGCACCTCAAATATGTTTTCAAAAAACGAATGTGCAAGCACGCCAATCTCTCCGGAAAGAAGACCTGCGGAAAGAACGGACATTCTGTTTTTTTGAGATCTGAAAAGTGATCTGCACGACCAAAGCAGATTCTTGAGAAGAAGCCAGACGTATGAAACAAGGCCTAAAATTCCCATCTCGGTGAGAGTTTTCAGATAGTAGTTGTCCATATAGTAGTAGACGATGTCATCTATCTCCTTGTTTTGCATGGCTATCGCACCGCCGTAGCGACCTAGACCAAAGCCCCAGAAGGGATTTGTCTGCCAGAGCTCAAGGCCTATTGCCCAACGCTCACCTCTGCCGCCCGTTGAGTTTGCTGCTGCAAAGTCTGCGGTGAAGAGGAACATAATTCTGTTTGAAATCTCAGGCACACAGAAGATTATGCCGAGTATTGCCGCACCAGCGATAAGAAGAAGCTTTCGGTCAACGATAAGCGCAAACACGAATACCGCAATAGTGAGCCCGAACCACGCACCGCGCGAGAAGGTAAAGAGCGTTGCAAGACATGCGATTCCCGTAGCGCCCCACATAAGGCATTTAAGCCAGAGCTTTTTTGTGTAGTATGCAAGGCTTGCAAGCATCGGTGCCGTCATAATGAGAAATGCACCCATGACATTCGGGCTTCCGAAGATGGAGTAGACGCGCGTGCGAACGCCCATCTCGGCCTGTGCAACCCAAGCCTCAGGCATAGGAGCTTTTGTTATATACTGATAAATGCCGTGAAGTGAAATTACAATAGCGAGGGCGGAGAGCGTGAAGTAGAAGGTTTTGTAGTCTGAGTCATCCTCAATAAGGCGGGTCAGAACGAAAAACCAGAGCATAAACTGGCATACTGCACGGTATCCGTCGATTGCAGGACCGATTTTTGGAGAGACCACAGCGACGAGGAGAAGTCCGACGGATATAAAGAACAGAAGCGGTGCATCTATCGGAGTTATTCTCGGCTTCACTATGTCCTTTGCCGTCATAACTCGGTAGGCTATGAAGAGTATACAGAAAAGCATAAAAGCCTCGTCCCACACAGCGGAGATAAAGCCCACATTCAAAACATCACGGATAAAAACGTCAAGCGGGAGATAGAGCGCAAAAAGAGCGATTAAAAACCGCTTAATTCCAAGCTTTCTGACAGCTGAGAAAATCGAGCTGTTATTTATATAGGTGCTGTTTCCAAAACCTATCACAGCCCGACCGATAAGGCTTTTTTCAAAAACAGGTGCGAGTCTTTTGCCAAAGTTAAAAAGTGCCGTGTTTATCTTCAAAAAGAAGTTATAGGTTTTTGAAAAAACAATCTTCGGTGTAACGGAGAGAAAGGAAACAAAGGCAACCCTTGTTTTTGAATTGTGGTAAGATCGCGAAAAAAACGTTTTTATCTTACCCGGCACGCTCTCTTTGAACGCACGTGCAAATGCCGCAAAAAAACGGGCAATGGCGCATTCGCGAATAAACTTATCCATCGAATTCCACCGACTCAATAATAGCATTCATTTCAAACTGCTGCGTCTTAAAGATGAAGCCGCGGCCGATTCGGATTTCCTGATTGCCGATTTTGAGGATAGGGTCATCCTTCGCCTGCTTTGCCTTTACGACGATAATGGTATCAGACTTCTGAGGGTCTTCTGAGGTTTTGAATGTACCGCTGTCCGTAAGACCTGCTGTAAGATACGGAATCCTCTTGACGGAAACGACCTCGGCACCGTCGATATATCCGCTGCCTGCAATGAGGCGTGTGCCGGGAAGAAGCTTCTTCTCAATCTCGACATCGAGATAGTCAAAAGTTCCTCTTACGCGCATGGTTACGTACATATCTGATTTTGGTGCTATGACATTTGTTGCGGCAGGTGCTGCAAACTTATATATTGCGGCAACTGCTACAAGAGCTATGCACAAAAGAACAACAAGATCTACAACGTTGATTATACCAAAGAGCTTTCCTTTTTCGTTTACTATTTTCATTTCGGTTCAGTTCCTTTCGTTTATGTATCGCTTGACCGATTACTTATAATATTATATAATAATCAGAAGAATATAACAACTCTTTTTTACAAAAACAGGGGTAGCTTATGAAAATTCTGCACATGATAGGCGGCGGTGACGTCGGAGGCGCAAAGACCCATGTACTCTCTCTCGTTTCCGAGCTCTCAAAATCGAATGATGTTGTACTTGTGAGCTTTCGCGAGGGCGAATTTGCCCTTGATGCAAGAGCACTTGGCATTGATACACGCATAATAAAAAGCAAAAACCCGCTTCGCGATATAGGGGAGCTTAAGCGCCTTATCATTGATGGCGGTTTTGATATAGTTCATTGCCACGGCGCAAAGGCAAACGTCATGGCATCAATGATAAAGCCGAGCCTTAAAATTCCTGTAATCACGACAGTGCACAGTGACTACCGCCTTGACTATATGGGCAATATCATAAAGAGACTCACAAACGGGCTTATGAATACGGTAGCCCTCCGCACGCTTGACGGGTATATCGGCGTAACAAACGCGTTTTTGGACCTTCTTTGTGAGCGAGGCTTTGACCCGTATAAGCTATATACCTTAAACAACGGCATTGATTTTTCAAATTCTCCAACACCCCGGACAGATAGGGAAGAATACCTCAGACATCTTGGAATAGACGATAGCGAAAGTACGATAGTCTGCGGTATTGCGGCGCGCTTTCATCCGGTAAAGGACATCGCGACAGCAATCCGCGCAATGGCAAAGGTAAGGAAAGAGTTTCCTAATCTCTATCTTGTGCTTGGCGGAGACGGTGAGCAGGCAGAATTCCTTCGTGATTTGGTGAAACGCGAAAACCTCTCCGACCGCGTTATTTTCGCAGGCTGGATAGAGGATATGGATTCCTTCTTAAATTCCGTTGACATAAGCATTATATCCTCTGTGAGCGAAGGTTTCCCGTACAGCATTCTTGAATCCATCCATGCAAAATGTACGATGATTTCGACAAAGGTCGGTGCCATGCCTGAGATTATCGACGATGGAGAAAACGGACTTCTTTTCGATGTCGGTGATGTACGGAAACTTGCCGAGCACATTAGCTTCCTTGCCAAAAACCCTGAAATCCGAAAGGGAATGGCAGAAAAGCTTCTGCTTAAAGCAAAAGAAAAATACTCGTTTGATGCAATGGTAAAAACGCAAGTTTCGATATACGAAAAGGCGGTTTCTGCTTACAAGAATCGTTTGAAGAAACGCGATCAGGTGCTTATCTGCGGCTCGTACGGCAGAGGCAACGCAGGTGACGACGCTATCTTAAAGGCTGTTATACGCGAGGTTTATGAGGCGTCAGAGACGGCGAAAATCTGCGTAATGTCAAAAAACCCGAAGCAGACAAAACGGTCACTAAGAGTACGGTCAATATACACCTTCAATGTGTTCAAAATGCTTTGCGCAATGAGAAAATCGCACCTTTACATCAACGGGGGCGGAAGTCTTATTCAGGACTCAACATCAAGCCGCTCACTGTATTTTTATCTCATGACACTTCTTGCGGCAAAGCTCTCAAAATGCGATGTAATGATGTACGGCTGCGGTATCGGTCCCGTTACGCGCGGCAACAACCGCAGGATTTCCGCAAAAATAATCGATAAAGCTGCCGACTGCATAACGCTTCGCGACCCCGATTCGTTTTCAGAGCTTCAGAGCATGGGGGTCAAGGCGCCGAAAATGGTGCTTGCGGCAGACCCAACTCTCGGAATTGCAAAGGCTTCCGAGAGTAAGATAAATGCAATTTTTGGAGAGTCAGGGCTTTCTCCTGACGGCAAGTATATCTGTCTTGCTCTGCGAAGCTGGAAGAATATTGATGAAAAAATAGGCGAAATTGCGCGGCTTGCAGACTATGCAAAGCGGAAATATGACCTTGAAGTCATACTTCTTCCAATGGAGAGGAAAAAGGATATAGTCATCGCCGAAAAGTGTGCTGAACAGATGAAAGAGTGCGCGCACATAATAAAGAGCGAAATGGATGTATCAACGGTTATCGGAGTTCTTTCGAGAATGCGCGTCATCTGTGCAATGCGCCTCCATGCACTCGTGTTCGGTGCAGGACAGGGTGTTGCGACGATAGGAATAGCCTACGACCACAAGGTCACAGGATTTATGAACTACATCGGACGCGAGATGTGTGTCCAGTATGACGACTGTTCGTTTGAAATACTCAAGTCGTATATAGACAGAACTATGAACGACACCGAATATAGCGAAAATATGCAAACTGCGTGTCGTGTGATGCGCGAAAACGAAAGAGAAAACGTAAAAAAACTCCGTGAGTTTTTTGATAAGAGGTAGAAAAATGGAAAAAATCGTATGCCTTTCAACAAGCTGTTACCATCCGTTCCCGACGCGTAAGCAGCACGTCATGAACAGAATCTCGGCATCAGAAATCCTTTATTTTGACCCGCCCGTTACATATCTTGCCCCACTTAAGGACAAGACTGCGTGGAAACGCCTTTTTATGTACAGAAAAGAGGGCGAGCGCGCCCGTGAAAACCTCACGGTATACGCGACACCGCCGAGCTTTCCGTTTTTTAACAAAAGCAGATTTATAAACAAAATCAATCAGAAGCGACTTGCACGCTTTGTAAGAAAAAAGATGCGAAAGCACGGATTTGAAAACCCCGTTCTCTGGTGCTATTCTCCCACAAGTGCGGACGCGGCACCGTATATTCCGCACAGCGCGCTCGTCTATGACTGCGTAGACCGTCACAGCGCATACAAGGGACTTATAAATGAGGATGTTGTAAACGGTCTTGAACGCGACCTCGCAAGAGGCTGCGATGCTGTATTTTCAACGGCGCTCGGACTTCACGAAACGCTGTTTAAGTACAACGAACGAGCAAAGCTCATTCCAAACGGAGTTAATTTTGAACATTTTTATACCGCGGCGACGGATGACCTCAAAAAGCCTGAGGATATGCAGAATATCGAGGGAAAGATAATCGGTTTTGTCGGTATGCTTCAGGAGTGCATAGATTATAAAAAGATAGAGTATATCGCAAAAATGCGTCCCGAGTGGTCGGTCGTTCTTGTGGGGCGTCCGCTTCCGGGAGTCAACCTTGACTATCTCAAGGAATATAAAAACATCCACTTCCTCGGTATGAAGAAGTACGACGAGCTTCCTGCATACATAAGGCATTTTGACGTTTGTCTCAACATCTTCCGCGACGGTGAACTCTCGCGTGATGTAAGCCCGCTTAAGTTCTATGAATATCTGGCAACGGGAAAGCCCGTGGTAAGTACCCCACAACCCGTGCAGGTGCTTGATTTTGCGGATGCAGTATACATTGCAGGCGATGAGGAGGAGTTCCTCAAAAAGTGCGAAGAGGCGATGTGCGAGACTGATGACACAAAAACCGAAATGCGGATAGAGTATGCCCGCCACTGTTCGTGGGACGAGAGAGTCCGCGAAATGGAGCGTACTTTAGAAGGCTACGGAGTTAAATAGAAGGGTAGTAAGAAGACAGAAAAGTACCCCGAAAACAGTAGGCAAAACCAAGGCGAGGAGCGTCCACTTGACGCTCTTCGTTTCTTTTTTTATTGTGAGAAGCGTTGTTGAGCAGGGCCAGTGCATCAGAGAAAAAAGCATTGTATTGAGCGCCGTGAGGAAAGTCCATCCGTTTGCCCGTAGAATTTCAGCAACTGCCGATATATCCGAAACATCAACAATTGTGCCGTTTGCCGTATATGCCATAATCGCAAGAGGAAGAACGATTTCGTTTGCGGGGAATCCGAGAATAAAGGAAATAAGTATAACTCCGTCAAGTCCAAGCATCCTGCCCAGCGGGTCGAGAAGGTTTGAGGCACGGAGAAGAAGAGAAGTTCCACCGGGGGAAATGTTTGCCATAAGCCAGATAAGAAGTCCTGCCGGCGCCGCAACCGCAGCGGCACGGCCGAGGACAAAGAGCGTGCGGTCAAAAACCGAGCGCACGATAACTTTCAGAATCTGCGGACGGCGGTAAGGCGGAAGTTCGAGTGCGAAGGACGAAGTCTCCCCGCGCAGAGCTGTTTTAGAAAGGAGCTTTGATGCGAGAAAGGTCATTCCTATTCCGATAAGTATCAGGAGAGTGAGAAAAAGTGCGGAGTATACAGAGCTTATAAATCCGTGAGTCTTGCCGAGAAAAAAGATTGAGATGAGTGTTATAAGCGCGGGGAATCTGCCGTTGCATGGGACAAAGCTGTTTGTGAGCATCGCGAGAATTCTTTCGCGCGGTGAGTCGATGATACGGCAACCGACAACACCTGCAGCATTACAACCAAAACCCATACACATTGTAAGACTCTGCTTTCCGCATGCATCGCATGCCTTGAAGGCACGGTCGAGATTAAAAGCGACTCTCGGCAGAAATCCGAGGTCCTCAAGAAGTGTGAACAGAGGAAAGAATATCGCCATGGGCGGAAGCATAACGGCGACGACCCAGGAAAGTACGCGCCACACACCAAACACAATAGCATCCACCACGGCAGAGGGAAGATTAAGTGATGATAAAAAGGAGAAAAGCGGAGCCTCAAAGCTTCCTAAAAGTCGCGAGAGAAGTGCGGATGGGAAGTTGGCCCCCTCAATACTTATCCAGAAGATAAGCGCGAGAAGAAAAAGCATTATCGGAAAAGACAAAAACTTGCCGGTGAGAATTTTGTCTATCCTTCTTGTGCGGTCTGTATAGCCTGATGTATTTCCCGATATGCATTTCTCCGAAATCTCCGAGGCTCTTGAAACTGTGTCCTCGACGGACGGTGAAGTCTCTGGAAAATCATTGCCACGGATAGTATCAAGAAGAGGAAGAATGCTCTTTTTTCGCCTTGCTGAAGTGGCAACAACGGGAACGGAAAGTTCATCAGAAAGCTTTTTTATATCGACAAAAATACCCTTGCGCCTTGCCTCATCCATGAGATTTACGCAGACTATAACGCGAGGGGATTTCGAGATTATATCAAGTGCAAGAATAAGGCTTCGCTCAAGGCAGGTTGCATCGCACACGCAGACTATAGCATCATAATCCTCTGAAAGTATAAAGTCACGAGCGACCTCTTCTTCCTGCGAGTGTGCATTTAGTGAGTATGTTCCGGGAAGGTCGATAAAGGAGTAGCGAACACCGTCTTTTTCGCACGTTCCACGTGCGACGGAAACGGTCTTGCCGGGCCAGTTTCCCGTGTGTTGAGAAAGGCCCGTGAGCGCGTTGAATAGCGTGCTTTTACCGACGTTTGGATTTCCTGCAAGAGCAATAACCTGAGTTTCTTTGGCACTCATGTTATCACCTCCACATTTATATATTTTGAATCGTCGCGCCTCAGTGCGACAACTGCACCGCGGATAAGAAACGCGCTCGGGTCACCGAGTGGACTTTTCATGATGCACTCGACATTTGTGCCCGGGATAAAGCCCATATCTGAAAGGCGCTTTTTGAGTGCACCTGAATCTGAATGCGATATTATCTGTGCTTTTTCGCCACACTCTATGTCACAGAGACGGCAAATTTTACCGTTCAAGAATTTCACCCCTTTGAAATATCAGTTCTTACTTTTACGTTATGAAAAAAATCGGATAAGGGTGACAGGATATAAAAAGAGCGCAACAGCATTTTAATGCTGTTGCGCTTAAATCTTTATCTTAGTGTTGTGAGAGAAGCTTGTTTCTTACTTCCCAAAGCTTTTCGGAGAGGTCAACGTAATATTTGTGCGGATTTTCAAAACGGCAAACCTCACTCCAGAGCTCGTCTATCGCATTTGCGCAGAAATCGCGAATTTCTGAAACCTCGCGCTTTTCATAGACACACTTTCCGCCGTCAAATATCTTTTCAAGCAGCGGACGTGCCGTGAAGTTGTCAATTGTTTTGCGCTTCCAGGTATGCTCGGGGTCAAAGAGCTCGTACGGTTTTCCGCTCTCAATTACTTCGTCGTGGAGAGTTATGACGTCTGCCATAGCCTTTCCGCTCTCGTTATCGAAAAGTCTCCACACCTGCTTAAAGCCCGGTGTAGTAATCTTCTCGATATTTTCGGAAAGCTTTATCTTTGGTACGACTTTGCCGTCGACCTCGACGCCCACGAGCTTATAGACACCGCCAAAAACAGGCTCGCTTCTAGAGGTGATAAGGCGCTCGCCGACGCCGAAAATATCAATCTGCGCGCCCTGCATGAGGATGTCGCGGATGATGTACTCGTCAAGCGCGTTTGAAGCGATGATTTTGCAATCCTCAAAGCCTGCATCGTCAAGCATTTTTCGTGCTTTTTTTGAAAGATAGGTCATATCTCCGCTGTCAATGCGGATACTCTTCGGTCTGTAGCCGTTGGGAACAAGCTCCTCGTTGAATACGCGTATAGCGTTCGGAATACCGGACTTGAGAACGTTATATGTATCAACTAAAAGTGAGCAAGAATCGGGGTAAGTTTTAGCATAAGCACGAAATGCGTCAAGCTCTGTCGGGAACATCTGCACCCAGCTGTGTGCCATTGTTCCCGTTGCTGGGATACCGTAATCTCGCTCTGAGAGCGTACATGCCGTACCTACGCAGCCTCCGATATATGCAGCTCTTGCACCGTATATTGCACCGTCATAGCCCTGGGCACGACGCGAACCGAATTCCATAACGGGACGCCCCTGTGCTGCGCGTACGATACGGTTTGACTTTGTTGCGATAAGGCTCTGGTGGTTTATTGTGAGAAGTACCATTGTTTCTATAAGCTGAGCCTCTATTGCAGGACCGCGGACGGTGACAATCGGTTCGCCGGGGAAAATCGGCGTACCCTCGGGCACAACCCATACATCGCTTGAAAATTTGAAGTTTTTAAGGTAAGAAAGAAACTCTTCGCCAAAAATGTTTTTTGAACGGAGAAATTCAATATCCTCATCATCAAAAGAGAGGTCCTTCAAATATTCCACAAGCTGTTCGACGCCTGCCATAATAGCAAAACCGCCTCCGTCGGGAATCTTCCTGAAGAACATATCAAAGTACGTGACGATGTCCTTCATTCCGTTTTCAAAATACCCTTTTGCCATGGTCAGTTCATAAAAATCCATGAGCATTGTGAGGTTGTCATTTCTTTTCATAACGCTATCTCCTAATACATATTAACAGTATTTTATCACTTGAAAGAAAAATTATCAACCCATTGGCGGAACGGGGAGAGGACGGGATTTATCAAACACCTCGTTTACGTCAAAGAGATCTGAAAGCCAGTCGCGATTGTCGTTTATCATATCGTAATACATTCTGTAGCCGTCGAGATTTCTTCTGCCCTGACGGACGTAATTTTTTCCGACCTGAAGCCATGCGCGATTGCCGTCAACATTACAGAAATAATTGAAGCCGACGCCCTTTAAGTACTTGAAACGCTCGTTTGTGTCGCTGTAATTTTTCCACGACTCTATGTCCGCACCAAACGGGAAAATGAGGATGTCAGTCTCACCGATAATAGTCTCGACCTCTTCCTCCCAACGGTTTGTGTCCGTCTTGAAGTGCTCCATAGCCATAGTTCCCATATTGCGGTGTCCCCAACTGTGACTTGCAAACTCCCAACCGTTTTCGCGAAGGCACTTTGCAACTGCCTTTGCCGCCTCTACATCCTGACTGTAGGTGGGGTTGTCACTGTAAGACGGGCAGGTGCGATATCCAAGGACCCCGTTATAGCCGGTAAATGCAAGGATTCCGCGCGCACCGCGGTATGAAAAATCGGGGTGTTTTTCAATAAACTTATCAAGAATCGGAACAACGTCAAACTCTCCTCTTGAGACAGTGCCGTCGTCGTTTTTCATCTCACAGGTGGGCTTACCGTCGTCTCCGACAACGATTCGGGAAGCAAAGCCGTCACCCTCCATGTATTCGTAATAGCACACATCATCAACAGAGAGAACGAATGGGCGCTTGCCTTCGGGAAGCAGAATTTCCTTCATAACAGTGTTGCCGTTTTCATCAAAGCCTGCAATATCGTGGATAGAGACAAGCACATATCCGCGCTCATACATCTGATTAAGCATTGCACGGAATTCTTCCACCGTAGTCATAACCTGGTTATATCCTGCTTCCCGCGTGTCGCCGTCAAACGCCTTTGACGTATCAGCGATGAGCGAATGGAAAAAGATGTGCGGGATTGCGTAGTTATCTGCGGCTTTGAGTGTAGAACGCTTCTCTGTAAGCTCTGAGAGAAGAGCGTTTGCCTCCTCGCTATCAAACTCGGAGAGCATTTCTATTGCACCGTCGTAGTCGTATGTAAGGGCGAGATATTCAGCACTTTTAACCGCAACGGTCGCGCGCGCGGAATTGATACGGGAGACGAGAGAGTCAATACGTCTCTGCGTGTTTCCGGAAATACCGAAGAAAGCTGCAACTGCAAGGATAAAAGCCACCGCGGCAACACCGATAAGAACAAAAATTGTTGTTTTTGAAACAGGAACTCCACGCCCTGTAAACCGATGCGTTCTTTTACTCGATATCAGCTTCAATCAAACCCCTCCATTCGACAAGTTTCGTCATATTTTCAGTATAGCACCAACTGAAAATAAGTCAATTACAATTTGGAAACAAAAGGAGTAACTTCAAAAACGGGAAAACATATGATATACTAAAAAAGAAAGGAGGGAGAATATGCCAAATTGTTTTGATTATCTTACATGGCGCGGGGACGTGCCGTTTTCCGTATCTCCCTTAAACGAGGTTGACGGAATGCTTCTTGCAAGGCTTTCATACGCACCCTTCGAGCTTGTGGGGAAGGTGAAAGCTGAAAAGACAGGGCGCCTTTGCACGGCACTTCTCGAGGTTGAAAATTTAAGCGAACACCTTGTGACCGGCGGAGACGAGGAGCTCATTCGTGCAATTTCGGAAAGCTCCCGCTTTTCGGACCTGTATATGTTCGAATACGTCAACATAATTGATTCGGAGAATGAGACACAGTTTTCAGCAGTTACCTTTGAGCTTGCAAGGGGTCTTTATTATGTCGCGTTCAGAGGCACTGACGACACTCTGGTCGGGTGGAAGGAAGACTTCAATATGTCATTCAAGTCTCCTGTTCCTGCACAGGAAAAGGCGGTGCAATATTTTGAAAGGCTCGGAAGAAGACTTCGCGGGAAATTCATACTCGGCGGTCATTCAAAAGGCGGAAATCTCGCAATTTATGCTGCTGCTTTTGCAAGTGTGAAGCTTCAGAAAAGGATAATAGCCATCCAGAACTATGACGGGCCGGGGTTTGAAAACCATGTGCTTGAGACGGAAGGCTTTAAGAATATAAAGAACAGGGTGAATGCGTATATTCCCCAGTCCTCTGTGGTCGGGCTCTTGCTTTACCACGGCACGGAGTATACGGTCGTCAGTAGCACAAACAACGGACTTTTGCAGCACGATACATATTCCTGGGAAGTGGATAAGACGCGGTTTGTCTCGCTTGAAAGAATAACAGAAAGCAGCCGTTTTCTCGACTCTGCGCTCAAGGAATGGATGGAGGAAATGTCACCGTATCAGCGCGAGAGATTAATTGATACCCTGTATGAAATCATCGGTGCTACGGGCGCGGAAACTCTGACTGAATTATCGGAAAACCGAATTGAAAATCTGTTTTCGGTATTGAAGGCGCTCGGTGGACTTGACAGAGAAGAAAAAACAATTATTTCGGAGGCGGTCCGAAAGCTCTCCAAAGGCGTTAAAAAAGTGATTTCAGACACAGTAAAAAGCAGATAAAAATTGCGGATTCCCGGGAAGTAAAATTTCCGGGAATTTCTTTTGTTTTCAGGGGAGAAATTTCTCCATTTCGTATTGTGTTTTTTTGCGATTTGTACTATAATAAATGATGTATAGATATATCTGCTTTTCGGAGTGAAAAAATATGAAAAAGTTGTGTGTAATACTTCTCATATTTACGTTTTTGTTTGCCGGTTGTGGAAGTTCAATGCCGACAGACCTCTTTGCCGTGCCCGAAATGTCTGAGATGCACAGTGCGCTCCTTGATACGGTTGAGAGCGTGCGGGCCGAGGGCTTTGAATATGCCGAGCCACGCTCCGGCATTAACCGTCAGCCGCTTCAGATAATGGACCTTGACGGTGACGGTGAGGAGGAGGGAATCGCATTCCTTCGCGATGTTCGTGACACATACAAAACGGCGATTTATATTTTTGAAAATTCAAATTCCGCATTCAGCGTCTTTGACGTAATCGAGAGTGATGAGAAGGAGATTTATACCGTTTCGTATTCCGACCTTCTCGGTAGCGGCTATGAAATAATAGTCGAGTGGGGAACTCAGGGCGACGGTGCCCACCCCGTAACGGCATATACGCTTGAGCGTGACGGTGTCAAAAAAGTATTTAATATTTCGGCAAAGCAGTATTCCGTAAATGACTTTGACGGTGACGGCAAAAACGAGCTCCTCGCGGTGACAAAGACCGACGACCAATTTTTTGCGGATATATACAAACGCGAAGGCACGAAAATAAATAAAACGGCAAGTGTTCCGCTCTCGGGTGGCGAGGGAAAGGTCCTTCGCATAATGAGTGGAAAGGTAATGCCGGACAAAATGGGCGCGTTTATAGAACGAAAAATCGGCGACGGAATAATGACCGACCTTATCATGAACTCGCGTGGTGAATATAAAAATCTCTTTGGGAGTGGTGAGTTCTGTTCCGTTTCTGCTTCCTGCGCGGATGCTGACGGTGATGGAATAATAGAAATCCCGAAGACCGCAAAAGAGACAGATGATGGCGCGGGCACCGACCGTACATACCTCTGGAGCGCGGTGCAGGAGGACGGCATGCTCATTCCCGAGGTCTTTACATACCACTCCTTCACAGAAAACTGGTATATCTCAATGCCGCTTGTGTGGAGTGCATCAGTTACAGCTGAGCTCGGGGAAGTAAGCACAAGGCAAACTGAAATCCGGTTTGTAACGCGTGAGGCTACTGCGGGTGGAGACGGGGAGTTTGTTGAAGCTCCGCTCTTTACGGTATATGTACTTACCGGAGATATGCGCGAGACTCTTTCTCAGAGGGAAGGAACATTTGTTATATCAAAGCGTGATGACGTTATTTTCACAGCAGAGATATTGAGCCAGAGTTATCTCGGGACAGAAATTACCGAGGAATTTATAAAAAGTGCGTTTAAGAATCGCGAAAGTGAGTGGGCGTCTGAAATCTTGTTCGCATAGGAGGGGCCTTGCATGAGTGATAAAAAGAGAATCCTCGTCATTGAGGATGAGGACAGCATAAGAAGCTTTATAGTTATAAACTTAACCCGTGCGGGATACGAGGTTACGGAAGCTTCCTCGGGAGAAGATGCACTTGATATTCTCTCGCGGGAAAAGGGAATAGGAGTTATGCTCCTTGATATCATGCTTCCCGGGATTGACGGTTTTGAGGTATGCAGCCGCATCCGTGCAAGCGGCTCGAAAATCGGTATCATTATGCTCACAGCCCGTACTCAGGAGGTCGACCGCGTAACAGGTCTTATGACGGGTGCTGACGACTATGTCACAAAGCCGTTTTCACCGACAGAGCTCATTGCAAGAATAGATGCCCTTTATCGCCGTCTTGACGGTGTTATAAAAGAGGATACCTCAAAGATAACCAGCGGTCCGTTTGAGCTCAATACGAGGAATAGAACACTTGATAAAAACGGAGTCAGAATCCGCCTTACACAGGTTGAGTATACGATTATGCGTTACTTTCTTGAAAATCCTGACCGTGCAATATCCCGAGAGGATATGCTCACGGCGGTATGGGGAAACGACTATATAGGTGAGCTTAAGATAGTGGATGTAAACATAAGACGTCTCCGAATCAAAATAGAGGACGACCCTGCCGAGCCGTCGTACATACAGACGGTCTGGGGTTACGGATATAAGTGGAATTCATAGTATAAAACTTGGGAGAGAATAGTTTATGCGACGTTCAATGGGACTTCGCCGTCGTTGGATGGTAAACAACTTAATATATATCGCGCTGATTATTGCAGTGTGCGTAGTTGTTTTTTGCGTCACGGCAATAAACTATTACTACATGAATGTAAGAACAAGCCTTATCAACAGTGCAAACATAAGTGCGGAGTATTTCAGCCGTGACTTAGCATCAAGCGTTGATTCGTTTTATGCAAACGCAAAAAGGCAGCTTGCTACCTCTGCAAAAATGGGAAATGTGGAAAGGCAGATTCTTTTTGCAAACGGGAGAATTGTTCTGTCCTCGCTCGGTCTCCCTGCGGGCATGACGCCCAAAAGCTCGGATATTGCCGAGGCGGTAAGCACGAACAAGACCTGCACGTTTGTCGGTCGCGATGAAGAGACAGGCGAGAGGATAATGAGCGTCTCAAGTCCGCTTGTATCGGGTGACCGCGACGTTATCGGAGTTGTCAGGTATGTCACAAGCCTTCGGGTTGTTGACAGAAGAATACTTATACAAACCCTCATCGCGTTTTTGGTGGGCGGAGTTATGGTTCTCATCGTGCTTCTCTCAAACAAGTTTTTCATACGCTCGATAATCCTTCCTCTTCGCGAGGTTATAGATACAACAAAGAAGATAACAGCAGGAAGCTACGGCGTTATCATAGATAAAAAGTACGAGGATGAAATCGGCGAGTTGGTTGACTCCATAAATGAGATGTCATCGGAGATAGCGCGTGCAGATAAAATCAAAAACGACTTTATTTCTTCCGTATCGCACGAGCTTCGGACACCGCTTACCGCGGTTATCGGCTGGGGCGAGACGCTTACGACGGTGGGTATAGAAAACAAAGAGGAAACAAAAAAGGGCGTTGAGATAATTCTCAAAGAAACGCGCCGCCTCTCAAAAATGGTTGAAGAGCTTTTGAATTTTGCGCGTATGGAGAGCGGGAGATTCACGCTGTATATTGATACGGTAGACATAAAAGCTGAGTTTGAGGAAACGCTGTTTATGTACGGTGATACCTTCAGAAAAGCGGGTGTGGTTGTAAACTACACTCAGGATGAGGACGACGATATATTTATAAACGGCGACCGGGAAAGACTTAAGCAAGTGTTCTTCAATATCCTCGACAATGCCATAAAGCACGGCGGTGAAAATGCACGTATAGATATTGACCTTCGTCGCGACGGTAAGTTTGTAAAGCTCTCGATAGTTGACCACGGTGAGGGTATTTCCGAGGAGGATTTACCGTATGTTAAGGTCAAGTTCTACAAGGGCAAGTCAAGAGCACACGGCAACGGTATAGGCCTTGCTGTCAGTGATGAGATAGTAACTCTCCACGGCGGAACTCTCAATATAGAAAGTAAGCTTGGTGAGGGAACAAACGTAACAATTCTGCTTCCTGTAAAGGAAATGGTTGAAGATAACCGGGAAGGATAAAAACTATGGGAAACTGTAAAAAAACCACCATAGGCGGACAGGCGCTAATTGAAGGCATTATGATGCTCGGCCCTAAAAAAAGCGCGATTGCTGTTCGCCGTGCTGACGGCGAGATAGAGCTCAAGGTCGAGGACATAACGCGTCCTGCGGACAAGTGTAAGCTTTTGGGGCTTCCGTTCATACGCGGAATCGTAGGTCTTTTTGATTCTTTAAGACGTGGCTTTGCAGCCCTTGATTTCTCATCGTCAATCGCAATATCGGAAATAGACGAGGAACCGACAAGATTTGAAAAGTGGCTTGAGAAGAAGTTCGGCAAGAAAGCTACCGAAAAGGCGGTCATGGGAATCGCAGGAGTTCTTGGCGTTCTGATTTCTGTATCAATGTTCATTTTTCTGCCAACACTTCTTGCAGGGTTCATCTCAAAGATTATTGAATCAAACTTCATCCGCAACTGTGTCGAGGGAATTTTACGTATACTTATATTCTTCATCTTTATGTTTTCGGTATCTCTTATGAAGGATATGAAGAGGGTTTTCTCATACCATGGAGCTGAACACAAGACGATTTTCTGCTATGAGGCGGGTTGTGAACTCACAGTTGAAAATGTAAAGAAATTTTCAAAGGAGCATCCGCGTTGCGGAACAAGTTTTATGTTCTCTGTGATGGTCGTCAGCATTCTCGTGTTCTCGGTCGTGAGCTGGTCAAATCCCATTATAAGAATGGTGCTCCGCCTTGCTCTTCTGCCGGTTGTTATCGGTATCAGTTATGAGATAAACCGATTTGTCGGACGGCACGACAACTTCTTCACACGCATTATTCGCGCTCCGGGACTGTGGTTTCAGAAACTCACAACATTTGAGCCTGATGACAGTATGATAGAAATTGCAATCGCGGCACTCTCTGAGGTAATACCTGACGATGAGAGTGATAATTGGTAAAAACAAGAAATGAAGTGATATATTGTTTACAACGTATAACGATGTATATCTGAATACAAGAAGAAAGCTCGTTGCAGAAAAAATTTCAATGGCAGAGCTTGAAGCGTTTGAGATAATAAAGTTCGTAACGGGAAAAACGCGCGAGCAGTTTTTGCGGGACAAGTATCTCCACGCACCCGCACACGTGTCAGAAGAGGTAGAGAAACTCTCGGCAAGGCGAGTTCAGGGCGAGCCTCTTGCATATATTCTCGGCGAGTGGGAGTTCTATGGCATAACGCTCAAGGTTACGCCCGATGTCCTCATTCCGCGCTCGGATACAGAGGCACTTGTAGACTGTGTGCTGCGTCGTCGCGAAGGGGCGTTCAGGTTTCTGGACCTTGGCTGCGGAAGCGGTTGTGTCGGTATCGCAATCAGCTCTATGCGTGATTCCTGTCGCGGTGTACTCGCCGATATATCGGAAGGCGCACTTGCTGTTGCAAAGGAAAACGTGTATAATGCAAAGCTCTCATCCCGCCTTCTCTGTGTAAAGGCAGATATGACGGAGACACCTCAGAATCTCGGAAAGTTTGATGTTATAGTTTCAAACCCACCGTACATAACGGAAACGGAAATGGAAGAGCTTGACCGCTCGGTGCGTGAGTTTGAGCCAAGAGGAGCACTCTGTGGCGGCATAGACGGCTTTGACTTTTACCGCGCTATATGTGAAAACTGGATAGATTCACTGAACGAGGGCGGGCTGCTCGCTTTTGAGTGCGGAATAGACCAGAGTACCGAGCTTGAAAAAATCCTTGCAGGCTTTAATATGAAGAACATTCAGACCTCGCGCGATACTTCGGGTGCAAACAGGGTTGTGTCCTGTACCAGATAAATAAAAAGAAATAAATAAAACAGGAGTGTATAGATATGGAAAAAGAAAAAGCATTGGAAACCGCATTATCCCAGATTCAGAAGCAGTTCGGAAAAGGAACGGTAATGCGCCTTGGCGATAAGGCAGATATGAACGTAAGCTGCATTTCAACAGGCTCGTTGACACTTGACCTCGCGCTCGGAGTCGGCGGACTTCCGCGTGGCAGAATTATCGAAATGTACGGACCTGAAGCATCAGGTAAGACCACCGTTGCTCTCCACGCAGTTGCTGAGGCACAGAAGCTCGGCGGTGAGGCGGCGTTTGTCGACGTTGAACATGCGCTCGACCCCGTATACGCAAAGGCACTCGGTGTTGATATTGATAGCCTTATCGTTTCCCAGCCTGATGCAGGTGAGGATGCGCTTGAGATTGCCGAGGCACTCGTGCGCTCAAACGCTATTGATATTATCGTTATCGACTCTGTTGCGGCACTCGTACCGCGTGCTGAAATCGAGGGCGAGATGGGTGATGCACTTGTCGGTGCACACGCAAGACTTATGTCAAAGGCTATGAGAAAGCTTGCGGGTGCCATTTCAAAGGCAAACTGCGTTGCAATCTTTATCAATCAGCTTCGTGAAAAGGTTGGCGTTATGTACGGAAATCCCGAGGTAACCACAGGCGGTCACGCGCTTAAGTACTACTCAAGCGTAAGAATTGATATTCGCCGTGCAGAAACTCTCAAGAACGGCACAGAGTTCATAGGCAACCGCACACGAGCAAAGGTCGTAAAGAACAAGGTATCACCTCCGTTCCGTTCAGGAGAGTTTGATATCATCTACGGTCAGGGTATCTCAAAAATCGGAGAAATCATTGACCTTGCGGTCAAGTTTGATATTATCCAGAAGAGCGGCTCATGGTTCAATATGGGCGAGACACGTCTCGGCCAGGGCCGTGACAGCGTAAAGCAGTACTTCACGGAAAACCCCGATGTTGCAGCTAAGGTCGAGGCAGAGGTACGTGCAAAGTACAGTGAGCTCATGAAGGCTCCGACAAAGTCCGCTGCAACTCCTGTTGCTGCAAGTGCAGGCATCAAGATTGATGCGGACGATTTTGAAGGTTAATGAAGATTGAAAGTATAAAGGTCGGACGGCATGACAAGGAAAAGCTCGTCATACGATGTGAGGGGGGAGAATATATCTCCGCACGCGTTGACGATGCATATAACCTTCGCGTGGGTGATGATATATCACCCGAAGAGGCGGAAAAGTTAAACCTTGCATTTTCCAAAACACTTGCAAAGAAGAGTGCAGCAAGGACTCTTGCAAAGCGGAGCGTGTCGCGCGGTGAGCTTTCGAAAAAGCTGCGTCAGAAGGGCTTCTCGGAAGAAGAGAGCAAGGATGCAGTCGACTGGTTTTCCGAGCGTGGCTTTATAGACGACGAGGCGTATGCGCGCTCGTGTGTAGAGTACTATAAGGCGCGCGGATATGGAAGTATGCGGATAAAGGAAGAACTTTACCGTCGCGAAATTCCGCGTGAGATTTCCGAAAAGGCTATGTCAGACCTTGGCTCCTTTGAAAGCGAGCTTTTGCAGCTTATAGAAAAAAAGACTCACGGAAAAGCCCTTGATAATGCGCAGAAGAAAAAGCTTGTTGCATATCTTATCCGCCGTGGCTTTAAGTATGACGAAATACAGACCGCGCTTGCAAGCGTCGGTATGGAGGAAATGTTTTAATGGCAAGAATAGGCGTTGTATCTCTCGGATGTTCAAAAAATCAGATAGACTGTGAGCACATGCTCTCGCTCCTTGATGAGCGGGGCTATGAGCTTACGACAGAGCTCAATAATGTAGATGCGGTTCTCATCAATACCTGTAGCTTTATAGGGGATGCAAGGGATGAGGCGTATGAGTACATAAAAGAGGCGATTACCCTTAAAGGCGAGGGAACTGTCGGTAAAATTATCATAACAGGATGTCTTTCTGAGCTTTCCCGCGGAAAGCTCAAGGAAGAATTTCCCGAAATCGATGCCCTTGTCGGTTGCGGAAGCTATCTTGAAATAGCAGATGTTACAGACAAAGTTCTTCTTGGCGAATACGTCGAGAATTTCAAAAATCCGAGTGAGATACCTCTTGAATGTGGAAGAGTTCTTACAACGCCTGAGTATACGGCATTTATAAAGATTTCCGAGGGTTGCTCAAACCGATGTGCATATTGTATCATTCCGCGCCTTCGCGGAAAAATCAGGAGCCGTGACCCTGAGGAGATAGTAAAGGAAGCAGAAGCTCTTGCAGAAACAGGAGTTCGCGAGCTTATAGTGGTGTCACAGGATACGGGAAGCTACGGTGTTGACCTCAAGGGCAAGAGCAATCTTTCAGACTTGCTTAAAAAACTCTGCAGAATAGAAAAGCTCAAGTGGATAAGAGTGCATTATCTCTATCCCGATAAAATCGACGATGAGCTTATAGAGACTCTTGCAAGTGAGGAGAAGATAGTAAAGTATCTCGACATACCGATTCAGCATATAAATAACAGACTGCTTCGGGCAATGAACCGTCACGACACGAGGGAAAATATTGAGTCTCTCATAAAAAAGCTCCGTGAGAGAATCCCGGGCGTTGTTATAAGAACGAGCCTGATAGTCGGATTCCCGGGTGAAACCGACGAGGAATTTGAAGAGCTCTGCGACTTCTTAAAAGAAAACAAAATCGAGCGGGCGGGCGTTTTCCCGTACTCACGCGAGAAAGGTACCCCTGCATACGATATGGAAGACCAGATAGACGAGGATGTAAAGCTTCGCCGTGCCGAACTTGTTGGTGCACTTCAGGCACGTATTATGGACGAGTACAATAACTCAATGCTCGGCAAAAAACTCGAAGTTCTTGTCGAGGGCTTTGACAGATACAGCGAGTGCTATTTCGGAAGAAGCTTTGCAGATTCACCCGATATTGACGGAAAGGTGTTTTTCCGAGGAAAGAAAGGAATCAAACCGGGACAGTTTGTTACGGTTACAATTGATGACGAGCTTGACGGAGATCTTTTGGGGGAGGTTTTATAATGACAACAGCAAATATTATATCAATAATAAGAATACTTATGATACCTGTATTTATGGTGTGCGCACTCGTTGATTTCCCGAACAACTACTGGTGGGCAATCGGAATATTCATCCTCGCGAGCGTAACAGACTGGGTGGACGGCTATATCGCGAGAAAATACAATCAGATAACCACCTTTGGCAAATTCCTTGACCCGCTCGCGGATAAACTCCTTGTTTCTGCTGCGGTTCTCGTCCTTTTGGAGCGTGGCGGAATGGGAAGCGTTCCTGCGTTTATAATCATCGCACGTGAGCTTATAGTTACATCGCTCCGCATAGTTGCGATGGGTGAGGGAATAGTAATTGCAGCACAGAAATCAGGAAAGGCAAAGACCTTCCTCCAGATAGTCGGAATAGTATTTCTTTTCACACCTCTTGCAGCTATCTCCTGCGGCGTGATTACCGCAGGCAATATAGCAGAGTGGGTAATTGCTGCAATAACTTTGATTTCAGGCATAGAATACTTCAAAAGCTTCGGCGGAGTGCTTAAAACGACCGTCGAAGAGAAGAAATAAGAGGGAACAAAAATGAAACTTTTTAATTCACTTACAAGAACGAAAGAGGAATTCAAGCCGATAGACCCCAATGAAGTAAAAATGTACTCGTGCGGTCCTACGGTATATAATTTCTTTCACATAGGAAATGCGCGCCCGTTTATCGTGTTTGATGTTTTGCGCAGATATATGGAGTATCGCGGATACACGGTTAAGTTTGTCCAGAACTTCACCGATATCGACGATAAGGTAATAAAGCGCGCAAATGAAGAGGGCGTAACGTATAAGGATGTTGCGGAAAAGTATATAGACGAATACTTTGTCGATGCAAAGGGCCTTGGTATCCGCGAGGCGACCGTGCACCCGAGGGCGACAGAGAATATCGATGCGATTATCGATATCGTAAAAACCCTTGTAGATAAGGGCTATGCCTATGAATCTGAGGGCGACGTTTACTTTCGCGCACTCAAGTTCAAGGACTACGGCAAGCTCTCAAAACAGCCGATAGAGGACCTTGTTGCAGGCGCAAGAATAAGCGTCGGAGAGAAGAAGGAAGAAGCGACCGACTTTGCGCTCTGGAAAGCAGCAAAACCGGGTGAGCCTGCATGGGAATCTCCGTGGGGTATGGGCCGTCCCGGTTGGCACATTGAGTGCAGTGCGATGGCAAACCGCTACCTTGGCAAGACCATAGACATCCATAGCGGCGGTGTTGACCTCACCTTCCCGCACCACGAAAATGAAATTGCACAGTCAGAGGCGGCAAACGGATGTCAGTTTGCAAACTACTGGCTCCATAACGCGTTCCTCAATATCGATAACAAGAAGATGTCAAAGTCACTCGGCAACTTCTTTACCGTTCGTGACGCTGCAGGTGTGTACGGCTATGAGGCAATCCGCTTCTTTATGCTCTCGGCACACTACAGAAGCCCGATAAACTACTCTGAGGAATCCCTGAAGCAGGCAAAGGCAGCGCTCGAGCGCCTCAGGAATGCTGAGAACAATATGGAATTCTTATCTGAAAACGGAGAGAACTCTCCGCTTACTTCCGAGCAAAAGGAAATTCTCACAGGCTTTGACAAGTACAGGGAAAAGTTTATCTCGGCAATGGATGATGATATCAATACCGCAGATGCAATTGCGGCAATATTTGAGCTTGTTCGCGATGTAAATACAGCACTTTCTGCAAACGGAACACGCGAGTTTGCAAAAGAGAGTCTTATCCGCGTTCGTGAGCTTTGTGACGTTCTTGGTCTCCTTGACAAGAAGGAGGAAGCTTCTCTTGACTCTGAAATTGAGGATATGATAGCAAAGCGCCAGGCGGCAAGGAAAGAGAAAAACTTTGCAGAAGCTGACAGAATCCGTGATGAGCTTCAGAAAATGGGAATAATACTTGAGGACACACCGCAGGGTGTGAAGTGGCATAGAGCATAAATTTCGGTTTGAGGTTTTAACGCTATGAAGATAATGGTAATTGACGGAAACAGCATAGTAAACCGTGCGTTTTACGGTGTACGCCCCCTGACAAATGCAGAGGGGCTTAACACCAATGCAATTTACGGATTTCTGTCGATTTACCTGAAGATACTTGAGGAGGTATCTCCCGACGGTGTCTGCGTTGCGTTTGACCTTAAAAAACCCACCTTCCGTCACCTTAAATATGACGGGTATAAGGCAAACCGCAAGGGGATGCCTGACGAGCTTGCCGAGCAGATGCAGCCCCTAAAGGACGTTCTTGACGCGATGAGAATCAGGCGTTTTGAATGTGAGGGCTATGAGGCGGACGATATTATAGGAACGGTCAGCCGCATCTGTAAAGAGAACAAAAACGAGTGCGTAATTGTAACCGGCGACCGCGACAGCTTCCAGCTTATCGAAAACGAGGGCACAGAGGTGCTTCTTGTTTCCTCAAAGATGGGAAGAACGGAAACAACGCTCTATAACGGTGCAGAGCTTCTTATGAAGTATGGACTGTCTGCGGATCTTATGCGCGACCTTAAAGCGCTTATGGGAGACTCCTCCGACAATATTCCGGGTGTTCCCGGAATCGGAGAGAAAACGGCGCTTGAGTTGGTTTCAAAATTCGGCGATATAGACAGGATTTATGATAATATAAACTCTCCCGACATACGTGATTCCGTAAGAAAGAAGCTCGAGGCAGGGCGTGAGAGCGCATATCTTTCAAAGTGGCTCGGAACAATCGCACAGGACGCCCCGATCAATTTTTCAGAAGAAGAAATAATACTCACATCCCCCGATAACGATAAGCTCTACTCTCTTTTCTTAAAGCTTGAGTTCAAGAGTTTTATAAACCGTCTTTCTCTTACGGCACCCGAGACAATGCCGGAGATTGTGAGAAAAGACACACCGGCGATAGAGAGGAAAAACCTCAAAACCGAGGCGGATATAGAGAACGCAAGAAATGCTCTTTGCTGCAAGAAATGCGTAGTATTTACAAACGACACGGTGTCGGCAATATCGGTAGTGTCGGATGGTACTGCATATTCCATTGCACGCGCAGACTTTTCAGAAGACACGTTTTTGACTTTTGCAAAGTTTGTTTTCTCAGAAAACACAGAAAAGACAGTTCACGACAAAAAGACGCTTGTAAAAGCACTTTCACGCGAGGGTATAGTGCTTTCAAACGTCACATTTGACACTGCTCTTGCGGCATACGTGCTCGACCCTGCAAGAAAAAGATATGATTTGGTTTCAGTTGCACATATGTTCGGCCTTGAACCTGATGTCGCAGTTGAAAAAGTGGAGGATGAGAGCAACTTCTCACCCCTCACGGGCACAGAAACGGGATTATCTGCGGTTTCCGACTGCGCTGAGGTACTTTTTATACTCGATGAGGAAATCAGAAAAAAGCTTAAAGCTGACGGTGAGGACAAGCTTTATTTTGAAATAGAGCAGCCACTTACTGATGTTCTCTGTGAAATGGAGGATGAAGGTGTTGGCTGCAGTAAGGACGAGCTCATGCGCTTTTCCGATATGCTCTCGGATGAGATGCGTTCTTTAGAAAAGAAAATATACGCTCTTTCGGGTGAGGAGTTTAACATTCTCTCCCCAAAACAGCTTGGCGAGATACTTTTTGAAAAGCTTAGAATCCCGCCTGTAAAAAAGACAAAAACAGGCTATTCAACTGACGCGGACGTACTTGAAAAGCTGCGCTTTTCTCACGATATAGTTCCGCTCATACTTGAATACCGAAAATACTCAAAGCTCAAATCTACCTACGCCGACGGACTTGTCCGCTTCATATCAGAAAAGGACGGAAGAATCCATACCACATTCCAGCAAATGATTACGGCGACGGGAAGAATAAGCTCTACTGACCCGAATTTACAGAACATTCCGATAAGAAGTGAGCTTGGCGGAGAGGTCAGAAAGATGTTTGTTCCGCGAGATTCTGACACGTGCTTTGTTGATGCAGACTATTCACAGATAGAGCTTCGCGTGCTTGCCCACATAACGCAGGACGAGGAAATGTGTCGTGCATTTAATGAAGGGCGTGATATCCATACGCAGACCGCCTCGCAGGTTTTCGGAGTACCGGAGAGTGAGGTAACGCCCGAGATGCGCCGCGTTTCAAAAGCGGTAAATTTCGGCATAGTGTACGGCATTTCCGAGTTTTCACTTGCAGAGGATATAGGCGTTTCGCGCAATGCAGCAAAACGCTATATGGAGGCGTATCTTGCAAATTACAGCGGAGTACGCGACTATATGAAGGATATCGTCGAGCGGGCGCGCCGTGACGGGTTTGTAACGACTATGTTTGGAAGACGTCGCTACATTCCCGAAATAACTTCAAAAAACTTCAACATCCGTTCATTCGGAGAAAGAGTTGCGCTTAATGCACCTATCCAGGGAAGTGCTGCGGACATAATAAAAATCGCAATGATAAGAGTTTCGAAAAAACTTCGCGAAAGCGGACTTTCCGCAAAGCTTATCCTTCAGGTACACGACGAGCTTATCGTTGAGTGCAAGAAAAGCGAGGCTGAGAAGGTAGCTGAAATTCTTTGCGCGGAGATGGAAAATGCGTGCTCGCTTTCCGTTCCGCTCACTGCAGATGCAGGTATCGGAGATACATGGTATGATGCAAAGAAGTGATTTTGTAATAACTGCGGCAAAAGTCTGTGACATACCTGCTATTGCAGAGCTTGAAAGAGAATGCTTTTCAAACCCCTGGAGCGAGAGATCAATCTCCGATACTATGGAGCGAGGAGATAATATTTTTCTTGTTGCCAAGGTCTGCGATGAGGTTGCAGGATATATAGGTTTATATTATGTGCTTGACGAAGGGTATATAACAAACGTTGCGGTGAGCGGGAAATTCCGCCGTCGCGGTATTGCCCGTGCACTTATAGGAGCGCTTATCGGGAAAGCGCAAGAAGTACCGCTTTCGTTTGTAACCCTTGAAGTCCGATGCAGAAATACTGCGGCAATCAAGCTTTATGAAAATATGGGCTTTGTCGAGGTGGGAATCCGCCCGAGGTTTTACAGAGACCCCGATGACGATGCCCGACTTATGACATACTACATCAAAAAATAACTGTGAGAGGAACTGACTCCATGAGGATTCTTGCCATAGAAAGCTCTTGCGACGAAACTGCAGTCGCAATAGTTGAAGACGGAAGAAAAATCCTTTCCGATGCGATATACTCTCAGGCGGATATGCACGCGCTGTATGGCGGTGTTGTCCCCGAAATAGCATCGCGAAAGCATATAGAGTGTATAAGCGCGCTTACCGATAAGGCGTTTCGTGACGCAGGGCTTAAAAAAGACGAAATTGATGCTGTTGCTGTTACATACGCACCGGGGCTTATCGGTGCACTTCTTGTCGGCGTAGGCTTTGCGAAATCGCTTGCATTTGCGCTCGACAAGCCCCTTATACCGGTACACCACATCCGCGGTCACATTGCGGCAAACTATCTCGCCTTTCCCGAGCTTGAGCCGCCATTTATGTGCCTTGTAGCATCCGGTGGACATACGCTTTTGGTAGACGTGAAGGGGTATACGGAATTTGAAATACTCGGCTCAACGCGTGATGATGCGGCAGGTGAGGCGTTTGACAAGTGCGCAAGAGTCCTGGGACTTGGATATCCGGGAGGAAAGAAGATAGACGAGCTTGCAAAAACGGGCGATAAAACTAAATACAAGCTTCCGCGCGCGACAATTGACGGTGCGGAGCTTGATATGTCCTTTTCAGGTCTTAAAACGGCTGTTATAAACCTTGCGCACCGCGCGGAGCAGCTTCACGAGGAATTGGATAAGCCATCTCTTGCAGCGTCATTCTGCGAGGCGGTATGCGATGCAATAGTACCGCGCGCGATTGCTGCGGCAAAGCTTGCGGGGAGAAAAAAGATTGCTATTTCAGGTGGAGTTGCTGCCAATTCATTCCTTCGTGATCGGTTCAAAAAAGAGGCGAAAAGTTCCGAAATTGAACTTTTTTTCCCGCCGCTTTCACTCTGCGGAGACAATGGAGCGATGATAGGAGCACAGGGCTATTTCGAGTTTTTGCGCGGAAATATCGCAAAAACAGACTTGAACGCTTGCGCAACGCTACCAATCGATTTTAAGTGACATAATAAAAGTGGATTATGTAAACTTCATACCCTTTTTTCAAAAATACAAAAATTGCGTTTCAGGGTTTTCAAAAAAATACCAAAAATCGCTGAAAGCCTTGCAGATACTTGATTTGAAGTCTGGGGAAAAACCTGTGGAAAATGTGGATAACTATTTGTAAAACAAATTATTACAAATATTTACGTAAACTAAATTGCAAAAAGTTTACTGTTTTTTGTGGGTTTTGTGAGCTTGCGCGAAGTCCCTTAAAACACGCTATTTTATCAAATTTTCTTAAAAAACGACACGAAATTTAACTTCGAAAAACAGAGAAATTTTTTGAAAAAACAGCATAAAAAACGAAAGTGCAAAAGTGAAAAATCGGCATTGATTACGAATTGTAATAAAGTTACGAAAAACACAAAAACAGAAGTTTTGATTGCAGCTCTTGTCGTTGACAAAAAAAGAGATGTACATTAAAATATAGATATCATTCAAAGGAGAAAGTTTTTATGGAAAACACAATGAAGCAGTTCGAAAAAATCATTGAGCTTCAGCTTAAGAGAGTTGAAGCGATGAAGAAGGAGACCGACTTTATAGATTATTCCGCTCTTCCGAAGCTTATAATAGGCGTCTGCGGAGGTGACGGTATCGGTCCAGCAATTACAGAGCAGGGCCACCGCGTCCTTGAGTTTCTCTTGAAGGACAAGGTTGATGCGGGAAAGGTAGAGTTTCGCGTTATTGACGGTCTTACAATTGAAAACCGAGTTGCTGCGGGAAAAGCTATTCCGGACGATGTGCTCGCCGAGCTTAAGGAATGCCATGTAATCCTTAAGGGCCCGACAACCACTCCGCGCGCAGGCGACCCGTGGCCCAACATTGAAAGTGCAAATGTCGCTATGAGAAAAGAGCTTGACCTCTTTGCCAATATGCGTCCTGTAAAAGTTCCGAGCGAAGGAATCGACTGGATGTTCTTCCGCGAGAATACCGAGGGCGGATATGCAGTAGGAAGCATGGGCGTAAATGTTACGGACGACCTTGCAATTGACTTTACGATAGCAACAAGTCAGGGCTGCGACAGAATTGCAGAGCTCGCTTTTTCCTATGCAAAGCGTATGGGCAGAAGCCGTGTAACCGCAGTTACTAAGGCAAACGTCATAAAGACGACTGACGGTAAGTTCCTTGACGCCTGCAAGAAGGTTGCGGCAAAGTACCCTGAGATTTCGTTTGACGACTGGTACATAGACATTATGACAGCAAAGCTTGTTGACACAAAGCGCCGCCGCGATTTCCAGGTTATGGTGCTCCCGAACCTCTACGGCGATATCCTTACTGACGAGGCAGCTGAGTTCCAGGGCGGTGTAGGTACTGCAGGAAGCGCAAACGTTGGAAAGAGATATGCTATGTTTGAGGCAATACATGGCTCTGCACCGCGAATGGTCGCAGAGGGCAGAGATAAGTATGCAGACCCGTGCAGTGTTCTCCGTGCGGCAGTAATGCTCCTTGAGCATATCGGAGAGGTAGAGCTTTCAAAGAAGCTTTCAGACGCTCTTGACGAGTGTATGTATACAGAAAAGAAACTTAAGATTACAGGTCGCGCAGACGGTGCAACATGTGCAGAGTTTGCAGACTATGTAATGTCAAAGCTGAAGCCGAGGGGAGACGAACACCCCAAGGTTTAAAAACGCAAATTTTGCGTAATACTTCAGAAAATTCTGCAAATATACGACAGTATCATTTTTGAATTTTCTTTGTATTTCATCCAAATTTTCTGTTTTCAAACTCTGCGACCTTAAACGTAGGAAAATTTTATATAATTTGGATGCAGAGGACGCAGGAAGGCTGACGCCTTTCAAGGACGACAAATACAAAGGATGGAAATTTAACAAGTTTAAGGCTTGAGGGGTTCGACTCCCCTCGGCTTAAGTAAGATTTCAAAAAAGGGGAAAGGCAAATGCGTGAGGGACATATTTCAAAGTCGGTAATACGCAGACTCCCAAGATATTACAGGTGTCTGAGGGATCTTGAAAAGGACGGAACAGCGCGTGTTTCATCTGACGTTCTTGCAAAGAGCCTCGGTTTTACAGCATCACAGGTAAGGCAGGATTTCAGTAATTTTGGTGAGTTCGGACAGCAGGGGTACGGGTATAACGTATCAAGCCTGCTTTCTGAGATTGCATCAATAATCGGTGTTAACAGGAAGCATCGCGCCGTTATAATCGGCGTTGGAAACCTCGGTCGCGCATTGCTTAATAACTTCAAGTTCAAAAACTATGGTTTTGAGCTTGTTGCAGCTTTTGATACAAACAAGGAATTAATCGGAACAAAAGTGGGTGAGGTGGATATCCTCGATATTGCGGATATGGAAAAGGGCTACGATGAAAACCCATTCGAGGTTGCGATTTTGTGCGTGCCAAAGGTATGCGTTCAGGATGTTGCAAAAAGAGCAGCAGGTCTCGGAGTCAACGGCATATGGAATTTCACAAACATTGACCTTGACCTTGACGAGTTTGACGTGGTAGTGGAAAATGTCCACTTTGCCGATAGCCTTATGAGACTATGTTACGGAATTTCTGAATAAGGAGATTTGTTATGAAGAGGAGAATTGCGGCAGGGCTTTTAGCCTCACTGCTTGTAATTATGTTGGTTATTCTTGCCTCTGCATCGGGAGGAACGTCGAGCGACCCCGTAGTATCAAAATCCTATGTGGACAAGACGTTTTTTGACAGCATAATTTCAAAGGTAAGCGGGGACGTTGATGCCTTTATGTCTTCCTTCAAAAATAAATACAGTGCGAGCTTTACCTCAGTGGTAAAAAACATTTCTGTCGGTGATAAGTACATTGACGAGATAGCTTCCCTTACTCTTGAGGCATTGCAGAGTCGTGGTAAATACATGAGCTCTTCGTCGGCAGATGCTCCGATTACGCTTGTTTCAGGTGATGTAATAAGCGGTGGTGTCGGCACGGTAATTACGATTACCGAAGGAAGTGCAGTTTTGAGCTCGGGAAATGTTATTGACATAACGCGAGGAAAGAGTATTGCTCCGAAGGGTACGATTTCGGGGAATTCATCCGTTGTTGTTTCCGAAAACGGTGGCAAGGTTGAGATAACCTCAAACCATGCAAAGGTACTTGTTGAAGGTACATATGCACTTTCAGAAGGCTATAAGGTAAAGTATACGGATGAAGCCTATGCACTTAAAAAGCTTGGTCTTGTAAGGGGCGCGGCAAACGGAATGGAGCTTTACCGCGGAAACACGCGAGCTGAGAGTATAACGATGCTTATCCGGCTTCTTGGTGAAGAAGAAAGCGCACTTTCAGTGGCGCATGAGCATCCGTTTGGTGATGTTGATGCGTGGGCAGAGCGTTATGTCGGATATGCGTACAGAATGGGATACACAAAGGGCGTGTCAAAAACGCGCTATGACGGTTCGTCTATGACAATTCCGATTCAGTATATGACCTTCATCCTTCGTGCTCTCGGTTATAGCGAGGAAGCGGGAGACTTCAGGTATGAAACCGCGCTTTCCGATGCGGTAAGACTCGGCGTAATTGATGAAACGGTAAAGGCAGAGCTTGAGAGTGCTCCGCTCCGACGTGACGGTGTTATGCACATCTCCTACCTTGCAATGTCGGCAAAGGTGAAGGACAGCAACCAGACACTTCTCGCAAAGCTTGTGGTAAACGGAGTTGTATCATCAAGCGCCGCAAACGAGTTTTTGAGAAATAAGTAATTTCAAGACGGTCCCGTTTGGGACCGTCCTATTATTGTAAATATTTTATGAAAAGGACACGTCCCTTATTGAAAGAAGCTTGGATGTGTAGTAAAATTTAATCAGTATACAGGCAGAGGTGAGAAATCGTGCGCGACTTTTTTGACAGGCTCAATGAAAAAACAGAGATATTTATGCAGGGAAGATACGGAACAGACGAGCTTTCCACCTTCCTGCTCACGCTTGGCATAATTTTACTTTTGGTTTCGTTGTTTACCCCGCTTGCATTTCTCATCACATCATTAGTTCTTATAATCCTTTCGTATGTGAGAACTTTTTCAAAAAATATATACCGCCGAAATAAGGAACGCGAGCTGTATTTCAAGGCAAGAAATGCTGTGAGAGGAAATCTTTCCGTCGCGAAACGTCGTTTTAGAGAAAGAAAGACCCACAGATATTTCAAGTGCAGGCTCTGCAAGACTCTTCTGCGCGTTCCCCGAGGAAGAGGCAAGATAGAGATAACCTGCCCGAAGTGCAAAAATAGAATGAGGAAAAAATCCTGATTTTTCTTTTTTGAAATCAGGATTTTTTGTTGTCTAATATGTAATTTTATGGTACAATGATTTCTATAATGGTGAAATATTATAAGTAGCACGGAAAGGTGATAAAAAATGGAAAGAATAGTGGAAAAATTCCTCAATACCTTCGGGGATAGGGATGACATAAGAGAGTATAGTGCACCCGGTAGAGTGGAAATTGGCGGAAACCACACCGACCATCAGGGTGGATGTGTTCTCGCTGCGGCGATAAATATGGAAGTCCGTGCAATAGCTGCCCTTAACGGCAAAAACGTCATCGCAGTGAAGAGTGAGGGGTATCCCGAAATCGAGATTGATATATCTGACCTTTCTGTAAAGGAAGAGGAGAAGAACACTACGAGCGCACTCATAAGAGGTGTTCTTGACGGACTCTCAAGGCGCGGGGTGAAACTTGCAGGCGCTGATATGTACATTGTTTCAAACGTACTCAAGGGTTCGGGGCTTTCATCCTCCGCGGCATTTGAGGTGCTTTTGGTAACTGCACTTTCAGACCTTTTCGGAGCTGAGTTTTCTCCTGTTGAAAAAGCAATTATCGGCCAGTATGCAGAGAGCGTATATTTTGGAAAGCCTTGCGGTCTCATGGATCAGACGGCAAGTGCTTCCGGCGGAATTTGCGCGATTGACTTTTCTACAAATCCGCCGCATCTTGAAAAGATAGAGTTTGACTTTGCAAAAAACGGCTATGACCTTGCAATAATAGACGCAGGCGCTGACCATGCCGACCTTACGGAACAGTATGCGGAAATTCCAAACGAGATGAGAAGTGCCGCACGCTGCTTCGGGAAAGAAATTCTTTCAGAGGTTACCATAGAGGAGTTCTTCTCAAAAATCAAGGAAGTAAGAGAAAAGCTTGGCGACCGTGCAACACTTCGCGCTGTCCACTTCTTAAACGATACGAGAAGGGCAAAGGACGAGGCAGAGGCGCTGAAGAGGGGAGACCTTTCCACCTTCCTCGCGCTTGTTTCGGATTCGGGAGCTTCGTCGTTTAAGTATCTCCAGAACATATATGTTTCGGGAGAAATCAAAAATCAGGCAATGGCGTTTGCGATCGCGGTCTGCGAGAAACTTCTTGACGGTGAGGGCGCCGTGAGGATCCAGGGCGGAGGCTTTGGCGGTACAATTGAGGCTTTTGTACCGAAAGACAAGACAGAATACTTCAAGAGTGAAGTTGAGCGCATCCTTGGTAAGGATGCATGCAGAATACTTACCGTCAGGAATGAAGGCGGAGTAAGAATAAGATAAAGGGGTATCATCAATATGACAGTTGCAGTACTTGGCGGAGCAGGTTATATCGGCTCACACGCTGTAAAGGAGCTTCTTGACCGCGGATATGACGTAACAGTAATCGATAATCTTCAGACAGGCTATAAGGAAGCTGTTGATAAGCGCGCGGAGTTCGTCTGCGGAGATATCCGTGATAAAGAATTTTTGAGAGGTGCGCTTTCAGCAAAAAAGGTGGATGCGGTCATACACTTTGCCGCATGCTCACTCGTAGGAGAGAGCGTTACAAATCCGCTTAAATATTACAATAACAACGTCGGCGGTGCGATAACTCTTCTCGAGGTTATGACAGAGCTCGGCATAGATAAGATAGTCTTTTCATCCACCGCTGCAACATACGGCGAGCCTGAGAGAATTCCGATTTTCGAGGACGACAGGACATGTCCTACAAACCCGTACGGCGAGACAAAGCTTGCTATGGAAAAGCTCTTCTCCTGGACGGCAAAGGCACACGGTATGAAGTACGTTTCACTCCGCTACTTCAACGCTTGCGGAGCAGACGCGTCATCAAAGCTTGGTGAGGCGCATAATCCCGAATCGCACCTCATTCCGATTATTCTTCAGGTGGCACTTGGTAAGCGTGAGTTCGTCTCCGTATTTGGCGATGACTATGATACAAAGGACGGCACCTGCGTGCGTGACTATATCCACGTCACCGACCTTGCAGATGCACACATCCTTGCACTTGAGTATCTTGCGCGCGGCGGAGAAAGCGATATTTTCAACCTCGGTAACGGCGTAGGTTTTACCGTAAACGAGGTTATAGAGAGCGCAAGACGCGTTACAGCACTTGATATAGAGGCGAAGCCGTCTCCGAGACGTGCAGGTGACCCTGCATTCCTTGTTGCATCAAGTGAGAAGGCACGTAAGGTTCTTGGCTGGAACCCGAAGCATGCGGATCTTGACGAAATCGTAGGCTCTGCCTGGAACTGGCACAAAACACATCCGGAGGGATATAACAAATGAGCATTTACGCAGATATAAATGCGCTTGTCATCTACGCGCAGGAAAGAGATCTTGTTTCACCGCTTGACGCGACATATATAAGAAACTCAATAATCTCAATTCTCGGTCTTGATGAGTTTAAGAACGAGGAGCCTTCAGATAAGAGTCTTGAGGAGATACTGACATCCCTTGTTTCGTTTGCTGTGGAGCGCGGTGTCATCGGTAACACCCGTACAGAGGCAGACCTTTTTGACACGCGTATAATGGGTGCGCTCACACCGCGTCCGAGCGAGGTAATATCAAAGTTCTGCGAGTTGTACCTCAAATCTCCCGAGACTGCGACTGACTGGTATTATCAGTTCTCTCAGGATACCGACTATATCCGCAGATACAGAGTAAGCCGTGATATGAAGTGGACTGTTGATACAGAATACGGCGTGATTGATATTACAATAAATCTCTCAAAGCCTGAAAAGGACCCGAACGAGATAGCAAAGCTTCTGACTGCACCTAAGTCAGGATACCCTGCGTGTCATCTTTGCCCTGAGGCCGAAGGCTATGCAGGTAATATGAACTACCCTGCACGTCAGAACCATAGGATTATCCCTATCGAGATTGCAGGAGGACTGTGGAATTTCCAGTACTCTCCGTACGTATACTACAATGAGCATTGCATCGTGTTTAATCACGAGCACGTGCCGATGAGTGTCGACGGCGCAATTTTTGGAAAGCTTTTTGATTTCATTGATGCATATCCGCACTACTTTGTTGGCTCAAATGCAGGCCTTCCGATAGTTGGTGGGTCAATCCTCTCACACGAGCATTTCCAGGGCGGAAAATACACCTTTGCAATGGAGCGTGCACCTGAGGAAAAGACGTATAGCATCAAGGGCTTTGAAGACGTTTCTGTTGCACGTGTGAAGTGGCCGATGTCAGTGATCCGCCTTCGCGGAAAAGACAGAGCAAGAGTAGAAAGTCTTGCAGCAACCATCCTTGGAAAGTGGGAAAAATATACCGACGAGAACGCGTTTATATATGCGGAAACAGACGGTGTTCCGCATAATACGGTAACACCTATCGCACGTCGCCGTGGGCAGGAGTACGAGCTTGATATAGTTCTTCGCAATAACATCACAACGGACGAGTTCCCGATGGGCGTATACCACCCGCACGAGAAACTTCACCACATAAAGCGCGAGAACATAGGTCTTATTGAGGTTATGGGTCTTGCGGTGCTTCCTTCACGCTTAAAGCGCGAGCTTGCACTCTTGGTTGAATGTGCGGAAGAAGGAAAGAGCTTTGACTCTTATGAGGAAACAAAAAAGCACAGCACGTGGGCAAATGAAATAATAAATAACAAAAAGCCGGGTGAGACATACACAGACCTTTTCAAGAGGGAAATGGGATATGTTTTCCTTGAGTGCTTAAAGGATGCAGGCGTGTTCAAGAGAAACGAAGAAGGCCTTGCTGCATTCGATAGATTCATGAGTAAAATATAGGTTGGTTTTAATGAAAAACTCAAAAATCACAGTAAAAATATTAATAGTGTTTTTATTTGTGTCACTTCTTATCATAATCGCCTCAGTCCTCTCAGGGCGTGCATCAATCAAAAACTATTCCGTGCGCGGAGTTGATGTGTCCTCGTACCAGGGCGAGATTGACTGGAAAAAGCTATCGGAAAATGACATTGACTTTGCCTTTGTAAAAGCAACGGAGGGTAGCTCCCACGTTGACAAAACCTATAAGAAAAATATCACAGGCGCAAAGGAAACCGAGCTTGAGCTTGGAGCATATCATTTTTTGAGCTTTGAGAGTAACGGCGAGGCACAGGCGGAGAACTTTATTTCCACTGTCAAGAAGTCGGATATAACACTTCCACCGGTGATTGATATTGAGCTTTACGGCAAGTATAACGTCTCACCGCTTGATGAAAAGTCGGTACGGGCAATCCTTGACCCTATGGTGGAGAGGCTCGGCAGTGCATACGGTAGCCCTCCTATAATCTACACAAACCACCGTACGTACTCGCTCTATATTTCGGGCAGATACCCCGAGTGTGATGTGTGGATATGCGATATTGCAAAAAAACCGTCATTGTCTGACGGCAGAAAATGGACATTCTGGCAGTATTCACATACCGAAAGGCTCAATGGATATAAGGGCAAAGAAAAGCATATTGATATGAATGTGTTTTATGGTACGAAAGAAGAATTTGAAGCTTATATAAAAAAATAAAACCGCCTTGGCGGGTTTATTTTTTCTTTTTCATAAGCGAAAGGTAACCGATAGTGACAATAACCAGAGCCCCGATTGTATCAATGATGATATCCTTCATTGTGTCGCGAAGTGCATCCTGTCCGATAAGCAGAGTGCCGTCGGCAAGCCTGAACTTTTGCATGTTGAGACCGAACAGGAAATCTCCGGAAAACTCATATATTTCCCATAACCCGCCCACGGCAAGAGCGAAGCAGAACGCAAACAGGCACACAAAGAATGGAGAAAGTGACATTGTTGCCTTTTTCGAATCATTGAGAATCATAACAAGAGAAAAACCGAACGCTCCGAGCATTGCCCCTGAAAAAGCGTGGAGAATGGTGTCCCAATGCGGTATAACGTAGTAAAAATTTCTGACCTCGCCAAGATATATGGCACAGTACAGAAAAATAAAATACATAATCGTCATGTAATTGGGCAGTTCAAAGTTCCATTTCCTCTCAAGAAGCGACGGAAGACCGATAACAACAACACCTAAAAGGCATTGAATCAGCATGAGTAAATAGTCGGACTTTACGTGCTCATCACTATGTGCTTCACTCGGCGCGAGGACGAGGCATACTATGGAGTATATGATAGACGCGAGAAGCGTTACAAGGACAAAAATTCCAAGAAATTTTCTTAAATTAAATTTTTTAGACATAAACTCACCGCCTTTTTGAGTAATTATACTCTTGAGAAAACGGTTTGTCAATGTCACTGATATCGGGAAACAGTTTGCAGTTTTTTGGAAAATATTATTGATTTTAGAGCGTCTTTGCAATATAATATAATGTATAAGTTTTTGGGGATTGATTTAATGGTATACAATAACATTTTAGAAGCTATGGGAAACACACCCGTCGTAAAGCTTGCGCGTATTTGCGAGCCCGGATGTGCGGACATTCTTGTAAAAGTGGAGGGATTGAATGTCGGCGGCTCCATAAAGACAAGAACGGCTTACAATATGATACGTGACGCGGAAGAACGCGGCATTATCGGTCCTGACACTATTATCGTCGAGCCGACGAGCGGTAATCAGGGAATCGGTCTTGCTCTTGTCGGTGCTGTCCGCGGATATAAGACGAAGATAATTATGCCGGATTCCGTAAGCGTGGAGAGAAAGAAGCTTGTAGAACATTACGGCGCCGAGGTTATTCTTGTCCATGACGGCGGCAATATCGGAGAGTGTATAGAGGAATGCTTAAATCTCGCACTTAAAATGCAGAAAGAGGACAAAAACGTGTTTGTTCCTCAGCAATTTGAAAACCCGGCAAACCTTGAAATCCAGCGAAAGCAGACGGCACGCGAGATTTTAGAGCAGGTGAAAGGCCCGATCCACGGCTTCTGCTCAGGTATAGGCACAGGCGGAACGATAACCGGTATCGGTGAGGTTTTGCGCGAACACAATCCCGATATGGTAATATGGGCAGTAGAGCCTGAACACGCTGCAATTCTTTCGGGCGGGTCTATCGGAACACATCTTCAGATGGGAATCGGCGACGGTCTTATCCCGAAAATCCTCAACTGCAACATATTTGATGATGTCTGCATAGTAAAGGACGAAGAAGCTATCCACACTTCAAAGGAGCTTGCTTCAAAAGAAGGAATTATGTGCGGAATAAGCAGCGGCACGAATGTTGCTGCAGCTATAAAACTTGCAAGAAAACTCGGAGAGGGAAAAACAGTACTTACCGTTCTTCCCGATACTGCCGAGAGATATTTCTCAACACCACTTTTTGAATAGTATACAAACGATAATTTTGGAGGAATCACCATGCAGAACAATGTACGTCCCGAAACAATGGAACGCATAACAACCCGCGCTCTTGCAGATGCATTTATAGATGCGCAGGTAAAAGAGATCAGAGCTCAGGTAGGAGACAGAAAGGTGCTTCTTGCACTTTCAGGCGGTGTAGACTCATCAGTCGTTGCCGCACTTCTGATTCGTGCTATTGGCAAACAGCTCGTTTGCGTTCATGTAAACCACGGCCTTATGCGTAAAGGCGAGAGTGAGCAGGTTATTGAAGTTTTTGGTAAAGAGCTTGATGCAAACCTCATCTATATTGATGCCACAGACCGTTTCCTCGACTTACTCCGCGGCGTTGCAGAGCCGGAGCGTAAGCGCAAGATAATCGGCGGCGAGTTTATAAAGGTTTTTGACGAAGAAGCTGCAAAGCTTGAGGGAATTGATTTTCTTGCACAGGGAACAATTTACCCCGACATCCTAGAAAGCGACGGTGTTAAGGCACACCACAACGTAGGTGGTCTTCCCGAAGATATGGCTATGGAGCTTGTCGAACCCGTTAAGCTTCTTTATAAGGACGAAGTCCGCGTAGTAGGTGAGGCGCTCGGCCTTCCGCACGCTATGGTTTACCGCCAGCCGTTCCCGGGCCCGGGTCTTGGCGTAAGATGCCTCGGTGCGATTACGCGTGACCGCCTCAATGCATTGCGTGAGGCAGACGCAATCCTTAGAGAAGAATTTGATAAGTGTGGCCTTGCAGAAAGTGTTTGGCAGTACTTTATAGCAGTTCCGGACTTCAAGAGCGTTGGTGTCCGCGATGATAAGCGCTATGAGGGATGGCCGGCAATCATCCGCGCCGTCAATACAACAGATGCAATGAGCGCAACTATTGAGGAGATTCCGTATGCTGTGCTCCACCGCATAACTGATAGAATCACTCACGAGGTAGAGGGCATCAACCGCGTTCTCTACGACCTCACCCCGAAGCCCATCGGCACAATCGAATGGGAATAATTTGATAAAAATAACCCCCGGAAGTCTTGATTTTGACTTCCGGGGGTTTTATTACTTAGCGTCAACTGTCCGCTTTTTTGGTTGAGAACAGCTTTTTCTGATAGTAATAATACGGAATTGCAACGCACAGCAGAGCTCCAAGCCATGCTACGGGCTCAGACACAAAGAGTGCGTCACTTCCCATCCAATGTATAACTACCTTTGCCATAAAGACGCGGCATATAAATTCCGCAATACCGGAGACCATTGACCAGAAGGAGTTTCCGATAGCCTGAAGTGCGTTTCTGTAAACGTGGATAAGATAGAGGACGGTGAGAAATGCCACCATAATTGAAAGGTAGCGAACTGCAATCTCGAGCGCCTCCGGGCCTCCTGCTTCATTCACATTGAGGAACAGCTGCAACAGGTATCGTTTTATAAGAGTGACAAGCACAAACACGAGTACAGACATCGCAATTATGATTCGCATTGAGATTCTGACGCCTTTTTTCACCCTATCGTAAAGCCCTGCACCATAGTTCTGAGAAAGGAATGTAGCGCAGGCAAGACCGAGTGAGGTGCCACTACATTCGAGCAGTCCGTACACCTTGTTTGTTGCAGTATATCCCGCAATAAAGACGCTGCCCTGCAGGTTGACGGACGACTGAAGAACAATCCCGCCTACTGAAATGACGATATACTCAGCCGAGAGGGGAAGTCCGAACAAAAGAAGGTCCTTTATCATACGCAGGTCGATTTTCCAGGTGGAACGCTCAAAGTAAATGTAGTTGATTTCTCTGATGCGGGAAAGACAGAAGAGGAAAGAAACGAGCTGTGCAAGTATTGTAGCACATGCCGCGCCGAGAATACCCCACTCAAACACAAAAACAAACAGACAGTCGAGAATGATATTGAGTATACCTGCAATAAGCATTGCCGCAAGTGGCGACTTACCGTCACCGAAGGCGCGGAGGATTGCGCCTGCCATATTATATGCCGTAATAATGGGAGTTCCGGCAATCATAACGATAAGGTAGGTGTTTGCACCGCCGATGATATCCTCCGGTGTGTTGAGAAGGCGGAGTAGGGGAAGTGACGACAATATACCTGCGACCGTAAAAATAACGCTTATAACAGCGCAAAGAACGGTAGACATTGCGATTACCTTGTTCATATCGTCGTAGTTCCTATCCCCGAAATAGCGTGCGACAAAGGTCGCAAAGCCCTGGGTAAGACCGATTACTGCCCAGAGAATCAGCCAGTATATCCAGTCTGTTGCCCCGACTGACGCAAGTGCCTTAACACCGACACCACGGCCGACGATAGCGGCATCGACGATCATATACAGTTGTTGTCCGAAATTGGTAAGAAGAAGCGGCAAAGCAAATTTAATAATATGCTTTGTTGGGCTTCCTTGAGTCATATCTGTTGCTCTGCTCATTTTAGTTCTCCGTAATATTCAAAAAGATATATCGACCCTTCTGCGGGCGTTGACTTTTCCGTAAATATAATATTATAAACTTTTATATAAAGCAAGGCCAATATAAAAAATTCCGAAATAACAAAAGCCTTTACGGGGAAGAATAAACGTGAAAGGAGATGTTTTATTGTGGAAAAGAAGAAAAAGCCTGATCTTTTGAAGTTTGTGGGAGAAGAGACACCGATTATCACGGAAGAGCTTACCGAGATTTCTTCGCTTGCCTCTGTAAACGAATGCACGGGAATGGGTAAAATTTTCCCGAATGCAGAGGGAGAGGACCTTGATGATATCTTTGATAAGGCGAGCATAAACAAAAGAAGACTTGACAGTTAATAGCTGAAAGGACTCCGTGAGCGCTAAATGTTCACGGAGTCCTTTTTAGAATAAGAAAGATAAAATAAAATTACAGAATAATAGCCTGCGTTTCGAGTGTTTTTATAAGGAGCTTTGCGGAGTTTTCCGCATCCTGCAAATCGCAGACCTCACAGGGCGAATGGATGTATCTTGTCGGAACGGAAATACCGCCTGTCGGGATTCCTGACTTTGACATGTGGATGCTTCCACCGTCAGTACCGCCGATTGTGATGATGTCGCGCTGGTAGGGGATAGCTTCCTTCTCTGCCGTGTCGCAAAGGGCGGAGACGATTGCAGGGTGTGCGATAAAGGAGTTATCCATAACCTTTATTGCGGCACCGCCGGAAAGCTTTGTTTCACCGTATCCGTCAAAGCTCGGGATGTCGCATGAGTCGGTAACATCTAAGACTATGGCAAAGTCGGCATCAATACCGAACGCTGCAACTGTTGCACCGCGAAGCCCAACCTCCTCCTGTGTGGAGAAAACGGCATATATGTCATACGGACACTCATTGAGGTTCAATAGAGTGTAGATCAGAATTGCGCAACCGATTCTGTTATCGAGATAGGGTGCTCGGATTTTCGTGTCTGAAAGCTTTGTGAGCTTCCCCTCGAAAACCGCCGCATCACCGGGGAGAACAGATTTCTTTGCGCTCTCCTTATCCTTTGCACCGATATCGATAAAGAATGATGAGAGCTTACGCTCAGCTATCTTTGTTTTCTGCTCGTAGGAGATAACACCGCTTTTTCCGTTCAGGAAGCGGATGGGCGTGTTGTGAAGGTCGCAGAAGGAAAGTCCGCCGAGCTGATCTGCGCGGATAAAGCCGTTATCATCAATAAAGGTCGCAAGGAAACCTGTGGTGTCCATGTGCGCATCGAGTATACATTTTTTGCCGACACCCTTTTTGTTAACTATAAGGTTTCCGAGCGGGTCAACCTTATATGAAAAGCCGTCCTCACCGAGAATTTCGCGTATGAGCTTTGCCATATCTGATTCAAAGCCTGAGGGTGAGTTTACGGTATAGAGCTTTTTTAAGATTTCATACAAACTAAGCATCAAAAGATTCCTCCTTCGTGTTCACAAACTCGCGTGCAAGCATGAGAGTTGCTTCCATATCACGTATGTCCGCGACCGAGCTTGGTGAGTGGATATATCTTGTCGGGATTGAAAGAGATGTGACGCGGGCACCGCTGCCCGTAAGCTGGATACTGCGTGCGTCAGTTCCGCCTGCCACGCGCTCTTTCATTTGCCATTTGATTCTCTTTTTCTCTGCAATATCACGCAGAAGAGCAAACAGCGCTTTATCGTAAATCGCACCGCCGTCCATATATCCGATGACCGTACCGCAGCCCTGGCGACAGACCTCCTGCGCACCATCGCAGTCGGGAATATCGCACGCTGTGGTAGACTCAACAACAAGAGAAATATCAGGCTTTACGGAAAAAGCCACACATCTTGCACCGCGAACCCCAACCTCTTCCTGTACAGTAAAGGCGAAGTAGGTGTCGTACATAAGCTCCTCGGAAAGAAGGGTGAGAAGAACTGCACAGCCAAACCTGTCATCAAGCGCGCGTGCTTTTATTTTGTTTTCACTAAGTCGGACAAAACCACTTGAAAATGAAACGTAATCTCCGGGAGACACAAGCTTTTTTGCAGAGGATTTCTTTTCACAGCCGATGTCGATATAAAGCTCGGAGAGCTTGGGAGTGGTGTTTCGCTCTGCTACACTTGTAAGATGTATTGCGCGCAGACCGATAAGTCCCGGTATTTTCTTATCTCCCACAAGCACTCGTTTACCAATGCAGACGCGCCTGTCAATGCCACCAACGAGGTCAAACTTGAGGTATCCGTCCTCGGTTATGTCGCGGATAATCATTCCAACCTCATCCATATGCGCTGCGAGGAGAAGCGTTTTTTCTCTTTTCTTTTTACCTTTTTTGAAAATTATGAGGTTTCCCATGGAGTCCTCGTCTATCTTGTCAGCGTAAGGCTTTGCAAACTCGCGGATAAAAGCAGAAACCTCTGTCTCATTCCCCGAAACGCCGTGGAGTGAGCATAGTTTTTCTAAAAGTTCCATCATAGCTTTCCACCCCCCGACGAAAGATTCAGGACAAACTCATAAATGAGCTTTGCAGTTGCTTCAATATCGTTTTTCTTCACTGTCTCGACGGGTGTGTGCATATATTTCAGAGGAATAGACAAAAGACCTGTTGCGATTCCATCACGGAGATTCTGTATCACCCAGGCATTTGTGCCTGAGTTTCCTGAGCACACCTCAACTGTGTGCGGAATCTTCTTATCTTCTGCAACGGAGAGGAGAGAACCCGACATCTTTTTTGTCATATTCGGACCGACGCCTATCGCAACACCGCTGCCCGACTTGAAGGTAAGAGACTTGTCCGAATCGGGAGTAGTAGCGTGTGTGACGTCAACAACAATCGCAAAATCGGGTTTTATTCCGAAAGCTGCGCACCTTGCCCCGCGAAGCCCGAGCTCTTCCTGTGTACTTGCAACTACAACAAGGTTGAGATTTAGTTTTTTTACTGACAGGAGCTCTACTGCGCGGAGAATTGCCGCAAGACTTGCGCGGTCATCAAGAGCGCGTGCGGAAATATAGTTTTCACGAAGCTTTGTAAGAGAAGAATCAAAAACAACAGGAGTGCCACAGGGAACGGGTGTTTCATCACTTTCGGCACCTATGTCTATATAGAGGTTTTTGATACTGCATGCCTTGTCCTCATCACCTGCCGCCTGAAGATGCGGAGGAACGGTGCATATAACACCGTGGCGAGGCGGTGAAGTAAGGACGGTTACCTCACGTGCAGGTAGGATGCGCGGGTCGACCCCGCCAAGGGTAGTGAAGGTGAGGAACCCCTTTTTTGTTCCTGTAACAATAAGGCCTATTTCGTCTATGTGAGCATCAAGAAGAATTGTTTTCGCGCTTTTCTTACCTGAACGGCGGAAACCGTAGACGTTCCCGAAGGAATCCACCTCTGTTTTGTCAAAAAAACGCGCAATTAAGCTCTCGACACTCTTTGCGGCCGTGTGCTCAAAACCCGAGGGAGAGGCCTTTGCTTCGAGCTTATTTATAATTGAAAGTATATCCAAGGGTCACCCCTCCTTAATCTTTTGTAATTTTTAGTATAGCACAGTTTTTGCGGTTTATGAAGAGTTTTCAGCTAATTTTTCCAAGGACAACACCTGTATAGTAGGTCTTCAGTATTTCGTCATACTTTTTGCCGTCAAGAGCAAGAGCTCTTGCGCCGTACTGACTCATGCCGACGCCGTGACCGTAGCCTCGCGTTGTGAATACCATGTTCCCGTCCTTGTACAAAAGTGTGAAGTTTGCGGAATTAAGACCAAAAAGTGAGCGCACTTCACTGCCTTTGAGGTTAACACCGCCGATTGACACGGTTTTTATGCTTCCTGCCGTTGAACGGGAGATGTTTGATAGCCAGTTTTCGGGATTTTCGTCAAACTTTGCATCGGGATACTTTTCGAGAAATTTGGTTTTGAAATCCTCGGGCGAGAGACTTTTTTCTGCTTGAAAATGCGGGGACGACTCATCGCCATCACTTTTTACGCTCACAAGGTACGGTACATCACCGCCCCAGATATCCTTTGAGTTTTCCGTCATCCCCGATGAGGTGGAGTGGAAAACTGCACTTATAGGTTCACCGTCATAGAGTAGGATTTCTCCGTCGGTTTCTTTTACCGCACGGCGTATTTTTTCGGTGTAGCTTTCACTGTTTGAGCTCCATGCTTCAGCGTAAGATGAAATCGGATTATATGCTTTGCAATGGGCGGGGTTATCGCAAACAGCCGCACCGTTATGCCCGTCGGCGGGAGAGCTTGAGAGCTTTTTCATTGTGTATGTACGCGCGGCGACTGCCTGTGCTTTAAGCGCCTCATCAGGAAAAAGTGCAGGCATCTCCGCGGCAACGACTCCCTCAAGATATGCATCGAGGGCTATGCTTTCAACCTTACCGCCCCTCAGAAGTGACACGGTGATAGAAGAATCCTTTGCTTCATCTTCGTTCTCGCGGGAGTTAAGAAGCTCAGGTATTTCTTTATCACTTCCGCTAAAAAACGCGAGGGGCACAGTGAAGATAAACGCCCACAGAATAAGACAAAAAAGCAAAAATTTTCTCATAGGTTATACTTCCTTTCCACGATATAAGAGGTTGACTATTGGGTGTAAATAATATAAAATAGATATATTATAGATTCAGGAGGGCATAGACATGTCCAAAATAGATATCGCAGAGCGCAACGACTTTATAAAAAGTATATGCGCGGGCTATGAGGAAAATAACTACATAAGTCCCGAGATTTTGAATAACCCCCATGTAAAGCGTGGACTTCGTAACCAGGACGGAACAGGCGTTCTTGCAGGTGTTACGCAGTTGGGTAGCGTTCACGGTTATCACCTTATCGACGGTGAACGTGAGCCTGTTGAGGGTGTGCTTACCTACCGTGGATACAGCATCACGGATATAATCGATAACATTGACCGTGAGGATCGCTTCGGCTTTGAAGAAATTGTATATCTTCTTCTTGTCGGAAAGCTTCCGACAAAGGATGAGCTTGCAAAATTCAACGATATGCTTGCACATCACCGCACATTGCCGCCCAACTTCACCGAGGATATGATCATCAAGGCACCAAGCCCGAATATAATGAACAAGATAGCCAGAAGCGTTCTTGCACTTTATTCGTTTGATGACAACCCCGACGACACATCGCTTGAGAATATGATGCGTCAGTCAATGGACCTCATTGCAAGACTTCCGATGATTGCGGCACAGGCATATCAGGTAAAGCGCCACTACTACCAGAAAAAGAGCATGCATATCCATATCCCGCCGAAAAATCTCTCCGCTGCGGAAATACTTCTCTATTGCATGCGTTCTCACAGAAAGTATACGGATGAAGAAGCCAAGCTTCTTGACAAGTGTCTCATTATCCACGCTGAGCACGGCGGCGGTAACAACTCTGCATTTACCGCGCGCGTTCTTTCATCTTCCGGAACAGACACATATTCCGCTATTGGCTCGGCTATGTGCTCTCTTAAGGGTCCTCTCCACGGCGGTGCAAACGCACGTGTTGTTGAGATGATGCAGGATATTGAAAAGAACGTAAAGAACTGGAAGAGCGATGACGAGGTAAGTGAATATATCGCAAAGATTATCAGAAAAGAAGTCGGTGATAAGAGCGGAAAGGTCTACGGTATGGGCCACGCAGTTTATACCAAGTCAGACCCGCGTGCAGTCATTCTCAAGAAACATGCAAAGGCTCTTGCAGAGAAGAGGGGATACATTGATCGCTTCGAGCTTGTAGAGTCCGTTGAACGCCTTACTCCCGATGTGTTCAGGAAGGTGAAGAACTCAACCAAGCCTCTTTGTGCAAATGTTGATATGTATTCAGGTCTTGTTTATGAAATGCTTGGAATTTCACAGGACTTGTTCACCCCGATATTTGCCGTTGCCCGTGTTGCAGGTCTTTGTGCTCATCGCATTGAAGAAGCAATGACCGGCGGAAGAATTATCCGTCCGGGTTATAAGGGCGTTACAAAGCGAATAGAATATAAACCCATTTCCGAAAGATAATATCAAGGGAGGGTTTTGATGAAAAGTAAGTTTTTTCCGGCGCTCTTTGCCTTACCGATAACGGCAGGTGTATGCGCGGCATATCTCCGTTCAGTGCAGATTGGATGCTCGGCTGAAGTTCTGCCGTCAGAGCTTGTTTCACCTGCGGTATACGGGTTTATTGCAGTTTCTGCAGTTGCCGTTCTCATGGCTCTTGTCGCTGCGTTTATCTTAAAGGGTGGCGTGGACTTCAAAAGCGATAGAATAGATAATGCGGCAAACACAGTTCTTTATATTGCAGCAGCATTTATACTCGTGTATGCAGGATTTCAGGTAGTGCCGCTTTTGGAAAAATTTGAGCTAATAAGACTCGTGCTTGCACTTTTCTCGGTATATGCGGCGGTATCGCTCCTCGTTCTGGGAAAATACAATATGTCAGAGCGCAGCTCACTTGCGTATTACGTGTTTTCTGCGGTACCTGTATTCTGGGCATGCTTTATGATTGTAGTGTCTTTCCGCGAAGAGAGCACAAACCCGGTAGTTTATGAGTATGCCTCAAAGATTCTGTCTTACCTTTCAATCCTTGCCTTTTCATATTCGATAGCATCGTATGTGCTTGGAAGGACAAGACGTGGCGTTGCGGTATTTTCCTGCTTTATCGGGATTTTCTTTATGATAGTCGAGCTTGTCGCTCCGCTTTTCCTTATAGGAAAGCTTCCGATACTTTCTCTCTATAGAATTGAGGGACTCCTGCCGATAGTTGCATATCTTATTATGATGCCGTTGGTAATGATTAAAATTATAAAGAAATAAATAAAAGGTCGTAGCCAATCGCTACGACCTTTTATTTATATTTTAGTTATGAATTTTGCCGCGGTTTTCAGCAGTAACCGCTTTGTGCCTACATTATCAAAGGCGATTTCAAGAAGGGAGTCGCCTGCGACAGGTGTCACGGAAATCACAAGACCTTCCTTAAAGGCTTTGTGGGAGATTCTGTCGCCGGGGTTAAGTGACAGTGTTGGTACAGTCTCCGCTTTCTTTGCAAACGATGAACTGCCGAAAGAGGCGGAGCTTTTCCTTGGAGAACTTTGTGTTGTGCCAAAATCAAAAGAAGCTGTTCTCTCACTCCTTGCGCTGTCATAGAAGCTGTTGCCGTAGTCCGAAAATGCCGCGCGGATAGGCTCTGATGCCTTTTCTACCGCGAGACCTGCGGGAATTTCTGAAAGGAAGCGCGAGACTCTTCCGTACTTCGTTTGTCCGAACATCATTCGCGACCTTGCATAGGTCATATGGAGCGTTTCCTTTGCACGCGTCGTTGCAACATAGAAAAGTCTGCGCTCTTCTTCAATATCCTCGGGGAAATCCATTGAGCGGAGACTCGGGAACATCCCTTCCTCAAGACCTGTAACAAAGACGGTGGGAAATTCCAGTCCCTTTGCGCTGTGGATTGTCATCATAGTTACCGAGTCATCGTCGGCGTTGTAGTTATCAAGGTCGGTAAATAGGGAAATCTCTTCCAAAAAACCTGAGAGTGATGCGCCCTCGCGTGCCTCATAGTCGACGATGTTTGATTTCAACTCCATTATGTTCTCAAGACGTCCGCGTGACTCAACATCATTTTTTGCCTGAAGCTCTGCGGCATAGCCTGTCTTTTCAAGAAGAAGGTCGAAAAGCTCACCAAGTGGGAGCTTTCCCGATTTGTCAACGAGTGAGTTTATCATTTCCGCAAAGCCAACAAGTGCCGTTTGCGCAGATGCGCCAAGCTCCTTAAAATCACCAGCACGTGAAACTATATCAAATGCAAAGGTGCCCTCGCGCGTGGCGAGTTGCTCGACAATCTCGACTGTTCTGGCACCGATTTTCCGTGCAGGTACGTTTATAATGCGCTTAAGTCTCAATGTGTCCGTGCGGTTTGAGATAAGGCAGAGATAGGAGAGAATATCCTTTATCTCTGCGCGTTCAAAGAACTTCTGTCCGCCAAACATACGGTAGGGTATGGCATTTTTCTTGAATGCTGTTTCAAGCTGCATGGACTGTGCGTTTATACGGTAAAGCACTGCGCAGTCGGAAAAGTTTTTGCCCGTTGCCTTCTGTGACAGGATTTCCTCGCATATGTAGTTTGCCTCGTCTCTTTCATCACGTGCGCAGAAAACTGTGGGAAGAGACGCATCTTTTTTGTCTGTCCAGAGGTTTTTGCCCTTTCTTCCCCGGTTGTTCTTTATAACGCTGTTTGCTACGTTCAATATCCCCGTTGTTGAACGGTAATTCTGTTCAAGACGGATAGTTACCGCGTTTTTGAATTGATTTTCAAAATCGAGGATGTTTTCGATTGTTGCACCACGGAAACGGTAAATGCTCTGGTCGTCATCACCCACAACGCAGAGATTTCCGCTGCCTTCGGCAAGAAGAGAGGAAAGAAGATACTGCGCGTGGTTGGTGTCCTGATACTCGTCTATCATAATGTACTTAAACCTTTTATGGTAGTGGTCAAGTACATCTCGGTTTTCTGAAAGAAGCTTTACGGTGAGCATAATTATATCGTCAAAGTCAACCGCATTTGAAGCTTTAAGACGCGCCTGATATTTTTTATAAACCTCTGCCGTCTTCTCTTCCCGGAAACCACAAGCCTTTTCGGCGTATTTCTCGGGAGAGAGCATAGAATCTTTTGCGCGGCTTATCATATTCTGAATAGATTTTGGCGGGAACGCCTTTGTGTCAATATCAAGCTCGGCCATAATGTCCTTTATGACGCGAACGGAGTCGTCCGCATCGTAAATGGTAAAGGATGAGGTGTATCCGAGACGGTCAATGTCGCGTCTGAGAATCCTTACACAGGCGGAGTGAAAGGTCGCGGCAAGGATATCCTCTGCCTTTTCTCCGCAGACTTTAGAAAGGCGCTCGCGGAGCTCATTTGCAGCCTTGTTAGTGAAGGTTATCGCGAGAATTGACCACGGCTTTGCGGCATTTTGTTCACAAATCGCCTCGGCACTTTCAAGAAGAAGCTCATCGCCCGTTTTGAGGTACTGCTCCAAAATCTCATAGTCCATATCCGTAATCCGTGACGGGATCTCATCTGAGTTGTAAGCGTTTCCAAAGGTAATTATATTTGCAATCCGGTTTATTACAACGGTCGTCTTTCCACTGCCTGCGCCTGCAAGCAAAAGAAGCGGCCCTTCCGTCTGGAAGACCGCACTTTTTTGTGTGTCGTTAAGAAAACCGAATCTGCGCTCTATAAACTCACGTCGAAGTGAAATAAAGCTCTCTTTCGAGTAATTTTTAAGCATAGTTTATTCTCCGAAAAACGCCGCACCGATAATGCCTGCATCGTTTCCGAGCGAGGCGGTCAAAAGCACGGTTTTTTTGTTGTAGTCAGAATACTGTTCGCGAGAAAGAATCTCGCGGATGGGGGAAAGAAGCGTTTCGCCTTCCTTTGCGATACCGCCACCGAAAATAACGGCCTCCGGACAGAAGCAGTTTACAAGGTCGACAACTCCTGTTGCGAGGTATTTTATATATTGGTCGACAACGGCCTTACCTATCTCATCACCGAGGCGAAGAGCATCAAATGCTGTCTTTCCGTTTACTTCGGAAAGGTTCTTTGCAAGAACCCAGAGCTTGCTTTCGGGATTCTTTTCCATGGCTTCGCGGGTCTGCGCTTTAAGTGCAGTTGCGGAGGCATAGAGCTCAAAGCATCCGCGACGGCCACACCTGCACTCAATTCCGTCGGGGAAAAGACACATGTGTCCTATTTCACCCGCGGAGCCGTTGCAACCGTCAAAAACGTGTTTTCCAATGACAATGCCGCCGCCGACTCCTGTTCCGAGCGTCACCATAATTGCGGAGTCAAGTCCACGCGCGGAGCCAAAGAGTACTTCAGCAAGAGCTGCGGCGTTTGCATCGTTTCCGATGTTGCAGGGAAGACCTGTGTTTTCTGTGATAAATTTTGAAAGGTGGGTGTTTTCAAAAGGGATATTGTTACAGTAGACAACTAGACCCTCGCTGTTATCCGCATGCCCGGGAACACCGATGCCTATTGAGGAAACCTCATCACCTCCTGCTTTATCAAGAAGCGATTTGCAGAGTGAGAGAATAGCGTCAAGAAGTCCGCTCTCTCCTTTATCAACAACAGTGGGAATGCTTTTTTTGAAAACTATTTCACCGTCATCACGGACCAGTCCGCCTGCAATATTTGTACCACCAAGGTCAATGCCTATTCTTAACATAAAATCCCTCATCAGTCAAAAAATAAATTAGAAAAAGCTTTTGCTCATGCGGTCGGAAAGGTCTTTTGCTGCGTTGTAGCCCATCTTTTTGTGTCTGTTGTTCATAGCGGCAACCTCAATAATGACAGCGAGGTTTCTGCCCGGCTTTACAGGAACAACCAGGCTTGGAATCTGTATGCCGAGGATATCCATATACTGTGTTTCCTCGCCGAAACGGTCGTATTCCTTGCCCTCTTTCCAGAGCTCGAGATTTATAACGAGGTCAATCTTTTCCGTGAGCTTGACCGAGCCCATACCGAAGATGCGGCGTACATCGACAATACCTATACCGCGAAGCTCAATAAAGTGGCGGATGATTTCAGGTGCGGAGCCGACAATACTTCTCGAGGAAACTCTCTTAAGCTCAACAGCGTCATCCGCAATAAGACGGTGACCGCGTTTTACAAGCTCGATTGCAGTTTCGCTCTTACCTATACCGCTCTCGCCAAGGAGAAGGATACCTTCACCGTAAACCTCAACAAGAACGCCATGGCGCGTGATACGCGGAGCAAGCTGTACGTTAAGGTATGAGATGAGCGCCGCCATAAAGTTTGAAGTAACGTGGTGCGTGCGGAAGATAGGCGTGTTGTATTTTTTTGCAATCTCAACAACCTCGGGATATACGGGAAGGCTTCTTGTAAAGATAAGGAACGGGATGTTCTTTGACAAAAGCACATCAAAACGCGCAGCTCTGTCCTCGGGCGTCAGCGTATCAAGGAAGGTGGTTTCAACCTTACCGACGACTTCTGCACGCGAGTTGTCAAAATAATCAAAGAAGCCTGAAAGCTGGAGACCGGGACGGTTGATGTCGGTGGATTTAAGCTCCATCTCCTCGTAGCCCTCGGGACCGTATATAACCTCAAGCGAAAATTCCTTTATAATTTCTCCAAAAGTGATGCTGTAATCTCCGAAATTGGTATCCAAAAAAGCCACCTCCAAAAGTATGTCTTATAATAGTATAATTATATACTGGTTTTGCAGGAATTTCAATAGAGCAAAGTACAATTGAAACACGAAAAAATATGTGATAAAATAAAGATATGAAAAGATAACGGAGGAAGAAGCCATGGCAGATATTTTTGGAAAAAAGGAATTCCACCTGCAGATAGAAAAGGGAGATATAGGAGAATACGTCATTCTTTGCGGAGACCCTGCGCGTGTGCCGAAAATCGCGTCGTATTTTGATAATGCGGTAAAGATTTCAGAAAACCGTGAATATACAATATATACGGGAACTCTTTGTGGAGTCAAGGTGTCTGCGGCGTCTACGGGTATAGGCGGTCCGTCTGCTGCTATATGCGTTGAGGAGCTTGTTCACTGCGGGGCAAAGGTGCTCATTCGTGTGGGCACAAGCGGAGGAATACGCGAGGATGTAGTAGGCGGTGACCTCGTTATTGCAACCTCCGCAGTGAGGGCAGAGGGAACAAGTTATGAATATCTTCCGGAAGGGTATCCCGCTGCTGCGGATTTTGACGTTGTGAGAGCACTTTCAGATGAGGCGGAGGCTCTTTGCGACAAAACACTCGGGAATTCATACCATGTCGGAGTTGTGCAGAGTAAGGACTCCTTCTACGGTGAAACAAACCCCGAGACGATGCCTGTTTCCGATATGCTGCTCGCAAAGTGGAAGGCATATGTCGCGCTCGGATGTCTTACCTCTGAGATGGAATGTGCCTCGATTTTTTCTGTTGCACAGACTAGAGGGGTAAAAGCCGGTGCGGTGCTACTTTCTATATGGAATGTAGAGCGCAGCAAGAAGGGTCTTGAAAGCCCTGTCACCACAGATACAGACCGTGCAATAAGGTGTGCGGTCGGCGCGATTAAAAGACTCATAAACAAAAAATAATCGGAGGTTAAACCATGAGTTTCTGGGAAAGTTTTCTCGTATTGTTTGCGATTTCGTGTATTGTATGTCTCTCGGGATTTTACAAATACCTGTATTTTATATCCGTCGGATACGGATTTTCCGTTGCGGCTATCGGTATAGCCCTTGCTGTTATTTTTTATAATCAATTAAGTCTCACGACGGCCATTCTCTCGGCAAGTTTAGTTGTCTACGGTGTGCGTCTTGGCGGATATCTTCTTTTTAGGGATGTGAAAAGCGATACATATAAAAAGGCGATGAAAAAGGAATTTAAGAAGGAACTTGATACAAAAATCGTTCCGAAAATATGCACGTGGCTTTCCTGTGCGCTTCTCTATGTCCTGCAGACAATGCCCGTTTTGTGTGTGCTTTTAGCAGGTGACGGTACGCATACTGTCACATACGTAGGTGCTCTGATTTCAGTCGCGGGAATCATAATTGAGAGTGTCGCTGATGCGCAAAAGACAAAATTCAAAAAAGAAAATCCGACAAAGTTCTGCAACCGCGGGCTCTATAGAATTGTCAGATGTCCGAACTACTTCGGAGAAATTCTTGTGTGGACCGGCATTTTCGTGTCAGGTGTCACAAGCTTTGAAGGAGCGGCTCAGTGGATTCTTGCAATACTCGGATATGTGTGTATCGTATATATAATGTTTGGCGGAGCAAGACGTCTTGAGCTTCGCCAGGATAAGAACTACGGCAACGATGAAGAGTACCTCGAATATGCAAGAAAAAAGCCGATAATCATTCCGCTTCTTCCGATTTACAGCGTAAAGAAACATAAATGGCTTATAGGTTAGTGTTTTGTTGACAAAAGGAAAGATTTAGAATACAATAAACAAGTAAATTAAACACTAGATAAAGGAGAGAAGAATGGACTCGATAGCGATTTGGTTTGCCGAGACGCTCGGTCAATATATCCCTGCTGAGCTTGTAACTTTTATTGTGTCTTTAATGCCGGTGCTTGAGTGCAGAGCCGGTATTATAGTAGGACGTCTTCTCGGGCTTCCGCTTGTTGAAACGATAGTTGTATCGGTGATAGGAAACGTTTTGCCAATTCCGTTTATTCTGATTTTTATAAAAAAAATATTTGCATGGCTCAGGCCCACAAAGGTTTTAGGACCGCTTGTTGTAAAACTTGAAAACCGTGCGATGAGAAAAAGCGATGCGCTTCGAAACGGAGAATTCTGGGGGCTTGCACTATTTGTCGGAATCCCGCTTCCGGGTACAGGCGCGTGGACAGGTTCGATTATAGCGGCGCTTTTGGGACTTCGAATCAAAAAGGCTTCGATAGCAATTCTTTTAGGTGTTGCCATGGCGACGGTAATCATAAGCTTTGTTATGTACGGCATACTGTAAAAATTAAATTTTTTCTCAAAAAAGAAATTAAAGCGAAAAGCGCACCAGCCGTAGGTTGGTGCGCTTTCTGTCTGGCGGAGAGGGCGGGATTCGAACCCGCGTGCGATTGCTCGCAAACTGATTTCGAGTCAGCCCCGTTATGACCACTTCGATACCTCTCCGTATATGTTAAACTCTGATGGGAGTATAACGTGCTATTGAATTTTTACCGAACGGGGAGCCCCGTTATGTCCTGTTGCGGTGAGCGAAAAAATCATCGCATCGGAAAGATGCTTGATTTGTTTCGACCGCTGCCACTCCTTGTCGCTCGCTTCATCTGCCACTGGCAGCGCTCGCAACCGTCCCCGCTTCGATACCTCTCCGTATATGCTGTTGTCTTGAAAGGACGGAATGTATTATACAACAGTTTTATAAAAATTTCAACCTTTATTCAAAAAAAGAGTCTTACGGCAAAGGATGCCGCCGAGAAACCTGCAAGGTCTGCGAGCAACGCGGCAATCACAGCATAACGGGTATTTTTTATTTTAAGGGGCCCAAAGTATACTGCGATTGTATAAAAGGTAGTCTCCGACGCACCGAGCATCACAGCGGCGACGCGTCCGACAAAGGAGTCAACTCCGTTTGTCATAATTATCTCGCTTCCGAGCGCGAGCGCGGCGCTTCCCGATAGTGGACGGAGAAGCATGAGAGGTAAAACCTCGCTTGGTAAGCTCAGCACTTTTGCTACGGGGGAGAGGAGATTGCATATAAAATCAAGAGAACCCGATGCTCTGAGCATATGTATGGCAACAAAAAGCGAAACTACACTCGGCGCGATTTTTATTGCTACGCCAAGGCCGTCTTTTGCGCCCGTGACGAGTGCGTCGTAAATATCCACTTTTTTTACGATTCCGTAAGCACCGACAGAGAGCAATATAATAGGTACGATAAGGGCTGTAAAGGTGTTCATGGCCGTCTCCTTTTATAGATTCTTCCGAGGAGCTTTGCAGAGCAGATGCCTATAGTCTGGGAAATTATCGACGCAACCCACACGGCAGGAAGGATATCAAACGGGTTTTTTGAGGAAAGACCTGCGCGAATGGCGGCAACAGTGGTTGGTATAAGCTGAAGCGAGGCGGTGTTTATCACGACGAGCATACACAGGTCATCACTTGCCGAATCTCCACCCGAAAGACGGTGGAGCCCCTCTGCCGCCCTTATGCCTGCGGGAGTGGCGGCATTTCCCAGCCCCAGGAGATTTGCTGTCATATTGGAAGATATATCCGACATAACCTCGCGGTTTTTAACGGCAGAAGGAAAGAGCTTGCCTATAAGCGGGAGGAGAAGGGAAGTGAGCTTATCAGAGAGCCGGCTTCGCTTCATTATCTCCATAACACCGCTCCAGAGCATAATCATTCCGCCGATAGAGAGGATAAGCTCAATGCTTTGTGCCGCACCGCCTGAAACTGCAGAGGGCAGAAGCTCTGTCTTTCCGCTTATAACTGCACCTAAGATTGAAACAAAAATCATACCGACCCATATTTTACCGAGCATATCAATACCACCGTTTCTGTTTTTTCGACAAAATTTCTTGACAAATTTTGACATTTTTGATATTATAATTTTCCAAACGTTCAGGGGGAGGAAAATATATGAAGTCTACCGGAATTATAAGAAAAATAGACGATTTGGGGAGAATTGTTCTTCCGATGGAGCTTCGCAAGAAGATGGGGATAGGCCAGAAGGACCCCATAGAAATTTATGTCGATGGCAATTCCATTATTCTTAAAAAGTGCGAATCTGAATGTGTCTTCTGCGGAAGCAGAAGGAACATAAGGGAGTACAAGGGAAAGCATATTTGCGAATCTTGTGCAAAAGCGATATCAAAGTAAAAAAACACTGCAATCACCGATTGCAGTGTTTTTTTATTCTTAAAGTGCTATAGGGATAAGTCCAAAAAGATAATAAATAATAGGTACAAAAATTATCGAGGGAAGCATATCGGCAACCTTGAATTTTGAAAGTCCCAGAATGTTGAGTCCGAGACCTATTATAATTACGCTTCCGGCACACGTTATCTCAGAAACAAGAGCCATATCCGTCATAAGTCCCTGGAGAAGTGTCGAGAGGAGAACGAGTGCGCCCTGGAAGATAAACACGAAGAGTGCGGCGAACATAACGCCTATACCGAGCGTGCTTGCAAGCATACACGAAGAGATAAGGTCGAGTACTGACTTTGTAAATATCAAAGTGTTGTCACCCGAAAGACCTGAATTGAGTGAGCCGACTATAGTCATTGCACCCACGCAAAAGAGAAGGCTTCCTGTCATAAACCCTTCTGCGATGCTTGTCTTTTCATCATTTCGACGAAACTTACGCTCGAAGAAGTTGCCGACGGCCGAAATTTTGCCGTCTATATCGAGAAATGTTCCGACAATCGTTCCGAGCACCATTGAAACTATGAGAACGATTGTATTGTTTCCCGAAAGCGCACCGTCAATCCCTATGTATACGGTGCAGAGACCGATTGCAACCATAACTGCCTTTGAAACCCTCTCGGGGATTCCTTTCTTCAGCAGAAGACCGATCGCACTTCCCAGAATTACCGTGAGCGTATTTACAATAACTCCGATCATGGCTTTACTCTACTACGGGCAGATTTTTAAGACTCTCTGCAATTTCCTTATCACTCGGTGAGTATGTACCCATCTCGCCGTTATGGAACTTTTCGTATGCGTACATATCAAAGTAACCGGTGCCCGTAAGACCGAAGACGATGGTCTTTTCTTCGCCCGTTTCTCTGCACTTCATAGCCTCGTCGATTGCTACCTTTATAGCGTGTGCGCTCTCCGGTGCGGGGAGTGTGCCCTCGACTCTCGCAAACAGCTCTGCCGCTGCAAAAACCTCGACCTGCGAAACGCTTGTCGCTTCCATGATACCCTGGTGATAGAGCTCAGAAAGCGTAGAGCTCATACCGTGGTAACGAAGTCCTCCTGCGTGTGTTGCGGACGGGATAAAGCCGCTTCCGAGAGTGTACATTTTCTGGAGCGGGCAGACCTTACCCGTGTCACAGTAGTCATAAGCGTATGTACCGCGAGTAAAGCTCGGGCAGGAAATCGGTTCAACGGCGATAATGCGGTAATCTGCCTCGCCACGGAGCTTTTCACCTACAAACGGAGCAATGAGTCCGCCGAGGTTTGAACCGCCGCCTGCACATGCGATGATGATGTCGGGCTTGATGTTGTATTTATCAAGAGCTGTCTTTGTTTCAAGACCGATAATTGACTGGTGGAGCATTACCTGATTCATAACGCTTCCGAGAACATAACGATACCCCTCGGTTTTGCCTGCAACCTCGACTGCCTCAGAGATTGCACAGCCAAGGCTTCCCGTCGTGCCGGGATGCTCTGCAAGAATTCTCTTTCCTACCTCGGTGTCCGTTGATGGGGAGGGGGTTACCGATGCGCCGTAGGTACGCATAACCTCGCGGCGGAAGGGTTTCTGCTCGTATGAGCATTTTACCATAAAGACCTTGCAGTCAAGACCAAAGTATGAACAACCCATAGAAAGGGCGGTACCCCACTGGCCTGCACCTGTTTCGGTAGTAACGCCGCGCAGTCCCTGTTCCTTTGCGTAATACGCCTGTGCTATAGCGGAGTTAAGTTTGTGGCTTCCGCTTGTGTTGTTGCCCTCAAACTTATAGTAAATCTTTGCAGGTGTCTTGAGCTTTTCCTCAAGACAGTATGCACGGACAAGCGGAGACGGACGGTACATCTTATAGAAATCGCGGATTTTTTCGGGGATTTCTATATATGCGGTAGTATCGTCAAGCTCCTGATCAACGAGCTTTTCACAAAAAACCTCGCAAAGCTCTTCACGCGTCATCGGCTCGTGAGTGACCGGATTGAGAAGCGGCGCAGGCTTCTGCTTCATGTCCGCGCGGAGATTGTACCAATATTTTGGCATCTCCGATTCTTCAAGATAAATTTTGTAAGGAATTTTTTCGTTTGACATATTTTTTCACCCTTCCGTTATTTTGGGACAAAAATAAAAAAACTGTCCCAGAGCAATAACTTTGCTGGGACAGGACAAATCCTGCGGTGCCACCCGGCTTGACGCATTATCTTGCGCCCACTTTACGCATACTGACATATGCAGACTTTTTTAACGGAGAGCCATACTCCGTCGCACATACTAAAGGAAAGCCTCTTTCTGATTGCCCTCGAAAGCCCATTCAGCCCTGCATTTTTCACCGCAATCACACCACCTGCGGTTCTCTTTGGAAAAAGAAACAAAACCTACTTACTCTTTCTCAACGGTTTATAGAAATTATATCATCTGTAAAATTTGATGTCAAGAGCTTTGTATAAAAACTCCGTCGCGGAATTTCGCGACGGAGTTCGGGTGTAAAATTACTTAATAAGTCTTGCGCGTACAACGTTCGGGAGTGATGCGATTTTTGAAATAAGTGACTCGGAAGCATCTCCGTTTGTATCAATGACGGTATATCCCCAGTCTTTTCTTGCGGCACTCTGCATATTTGCAATGTCAAGCCCTGCGGAGGTAACTTCACCTGTTATAGCGTTTGAAGTACCGTCAACATTTCTGTGAAGAACGCAGATTCTTGCCTTTCCTTTTCTCGGCATTGAAAGTGCGGGGAAGTTGACGGAGTTTCTGATGTTACCTGTAAGGATGTAGTCCTTAAGTTCATCTGCCGCCATAACTGCGCAGTTCTCTTCGCTCTCGGGTGTTGAAGCGCCGAGGTGCGGAAGTGCGATAATGTTCTCGACTCCGATAACCGATGCATCGGGGAAGTCTGTTACATACTTTGCAACCTTGCCGCTTTCAAGAGCGCGGAGAATGTCCTCGTTATTGACAAGAGTTCCGCGTGCGAAGTTCAGTATGCGGACGCCATCCTTCATAACGGAGATTGTATCTGCATTTATCATGCCGATAGTTGAGGGAAGTGCCGGAACGTGGATTGTGATATAGTCAGATACCTTATAAAGCTCGTTTATGTCTGATACATTTTTAACTGTGCTTGATACGTTCCAAGCCGCATTTACGGAAAGGTACGGGTCATAGCCGACAACGTTCATGCCGAGTGCCTCTGCTGCATTTGCAACGAGAACGCCGATTGCACCGAGACCGATAACGCCGAGAGTCTTTCCCGAAATCTCAGGGCCTACAAACTGGCTCTTGCCCTTTTCAACAAGCTTTCCTGCCTCACTTCCGCTGTCCTTGAGCGTCTTTGCCCACTCGATACCCTCAGCAACCTTTCGTGAGGCGAGGAGAAGACCTGTAAGAACAAGCTCCTTAACCGCGTTTGCGTTAGCACCGGGAGTGTTGAAAACCACGATACCGCTCTCTGCTGCGCGGTCGAGCGGGATGTTGTTGACGCCTGCACCTGCACGTGCAATGCAGAGAAGCTCGGGGTCAAACTCTGCGGAGTTGAGGTCTGCAGAGCGAACGAGATAAGCAACCGGGTTTTCGATATCCGTACCGCAGGCAAAAGTATCTGCAGGCAAACGGCTAAGACCGTTTTCGGAAATTTTATTAAGAAGTTTTACGTTATACATTAGAGTTTTCCTCCTACTTGTTTTTAACCTCGAATTCGCGCATGAACTCGACAAGCTTTTCTATGCCTTCAACGGGCATAGCATTGTAGATGGAGGCGCGCATACCGCCGACTGAACGGTGGCCCTTGATGGAAACAAAGCCCTTTGCGCCTGCTTCCTTTACAAACTGAGCGTCAAGGTCCTCGTTGCCTGTTCTGAAGGTGACGTTCATAAGTGAGCGTGAGCCGATGTCAGCGTGCGGGATGAAGAGCTTGCTCTCATCGAGGCAATCATAGAGAAGCTTTGCCTTTGCACGGTTAATCTTTTCGATTTCAGCAACACCGCCGAGAGACTCAATCCAGTCAAGCACAAGGCCGCAAACATAAATCGGGTATGTGCTCGGTGTGTTGAACATAGACTCTTTTTCAGCCATAATCTTGTAGTTCATAACAGTCGGGCAATCTTCGCGTGCATAGCCGAGAAGGTCATCGCGAACGATAGCAACGGTAAGACCTGCAGGAGCCATGTTCTTCTGTGCACCTGCGTAGATAACGCCGTACTTTGTAACGTCAATAACCTCGGAGAGAATGCAGGAGGACATATCGCCGACAAGCGGCACATTCCCTGTATCAAGGAGATAGTTCCAATGTGTACCGAAGATTGTGTTGTTTACGCAGATGTGAACGTAGTCAGCATCGGGAGAGAGCTTAAGCTCATCCTGAGACGGAATACGAGCATAGTTTTCTTCTTTCATATCAGCGACGACGTTGACGTCTGCATACTTCTTTGCTTCCTTTGCAGCAGTTCCTGAGAACTGACCTGTAACGATATAGTCAGCCTTTCCGCTCTTTAAGAGGTTGAGCGGGACAGATGCAAACTGGAGTGATGCACCGCCCTGAAGGAAGAGGACCTTATAATTGTCCGGAATGTTGAGAAGCGAGCGAAGCTTTGCCTCAGTTGCTTTGATTATTTCATCGTAAACCTTACTGCGGTGGCTCATTTCCATAACGGACATACCCGAGCCGTTGTAGTTGAGCATCTCATCCCTTGCGCGGATGAGAACGGATTCGGGAAGCATGGAAGGACCTGCCGAGAAGTTAAAAACGCGATTTTCAGACATTTTCATTACCTCCAAATTATTTATAAACAAGGACATTATAGTACTTTGTCTAAAATTTGTCAATCACAAAAAGCACTTATTTTTGTTGACTTGCAGACAAGAGATGTGCTATTTTTAAGGGGGTGTGAATAAATGAAAAAAGATATGGTTTTTGAAGTACAGGAAAGCGCAAAGCTACTGGAATTTTTATACCGCGAGGTCAAGGGTCTTCCGCGCGGAAAAATAAAGTCGTGCCTTGAGCATCGCCAGGTGTTTGTCAATAGTATGGTCACAACGAGGTTTGACTATGAGATAAATGCGGGTGATACGGTAAAGATTTCCGCAGCCGAGGGAAGCCGAAAAACCCACGGCATTGAAATTATATATGAAGATGAGTTCCTTGTTGCGATAAATAAACCTGCAAAGCTCCTGTCCGTTTCGACGGATACGGAAAAGCACAGAACGGCATATTCGCTTCTCCGTGAGAACAGGCGAGGAGAGCTTTTTGTCGTGCATAGGCTTGATCGCGACACATCAGGTGTGCTTCTGTTTGCAAAGGTACGTGAGGTTTGCGAGCTGATGCAGGATGACTGGAACGCGCGCGTAACGCTGCGCGAGTACCTCGCAATATGCGAGGGGAGCTTTGAGGTCAAAAAGGGAAGATGCGATACGCTGATTGCTGAAAACAGCGTTCATATCATGTACTCGGCGAAAGAAGGGAAGCGTGCGATAACGGATTATGAGGTTTTGGATGAGCAAAACGGCTTTTCACTCGTGCGTGTAAATTTGCATACGGGACGAAAAAACCAGATTCGTGTTCACATGAAAGAGCTCGGGCACCCCGTGGTGGGAGACAAAAAGTACGGAAGTAACGAAAACCCCATAGGCAGACTCGGGCTTCACGCAGCACGGCTCGGCTTTATCCACCCGAAGACGGGGAAAGAAGTTATAATCAAAGCCTCACGAGAAAAAAGGTTCAAATTGTCCAGAATATAGATTTTCTCCATTTATTTTATGGCGGCAGAATATTATAATGGACAAAGACAAAATGAAAGGAAGATAGAAATGGCATTTTATATGGATAAGATGTCGGTTCGTGACATGCACGAGGCGATGAAGAAAACAAAAACAGTTATTATCCCGACCGGCGTTGTTGAACAGCACGGTTTTCACCTTCCGCTTTCAACAGATATCTTAAACGCAGTAAAGCCTCTTGAAATAGCAGGGGAAAAGCTTAACGCGGTCGTTGCGCCGAGCGTGAACTACTGCTTCTCCGGCGGCGAGCTCCTCGGTACGGTAAACGTAAGTCCGAACACCTTCGGCCTTTACATAAGCGAGATTGTATCTGAGTTTGTGAGAATGGGTTTTGAAAATGTTATTATCCTTCTCGGTCATGCAGGGACAGACAACATAAATGCTCTCCGCAACAGTCTTCAGATGCTTCTTCGCAGAAACAAGGAGATGTCTGAGAACATCACGCTCTCACTCGTTGAGGCATGGAAGCTTTCTCCGACATGGCTTTCAGGCTTTGCTCTTGAGCCGGAGCACGATTTCCACGCAGGTATGATGGAAACGGGTCTTATGATGTACTGGGCACCTGAGCTTGTCGGAAGCGAAATCGTTATGGATGAGGAATACTATTCAAAGATGATGCGTACAGACCAAGACTGGTTTGAAAAGAGAACAAAGCCGATTGACACTCCGTTCATAATCGAAACCGTTGGCCAGAGAGATGAGATAGAGGTTGGAGTTATGGGACTTCCCGAGCGCGCAACACGCGAGCTTGGCGAGAAGATTTGCGGTGAGATCGTCACAAACCTATGCGACTATGTAAACAAGCTCGAGGACTTCAGAAAGAGCAAGTAAACTTCCAAAGCACCACCCAAGGCAACCGAGAGGTTGCCTTTTATTGCATTTATACAAAAAAATTTGAGTAATTTTGCTAATATTTTCAAAAATAACAGTTGTAAATTTATAAAACTTCGTTTATAATGGTACCATACGAAAAAATTTAGGAGGAATATAAAATGAGTATCAAAATCGGTATTAACGGTTTCGGCCGTATCGGCCGTATGGTTTTCCGCGCAAGTGTAAACCATCCTGAAATCGAAGTTGTCGGCATCAACGACCTTTGCCCTGCAGACTACTTGGCATACATGCTCAAGTACGACACAATGCACGGTCACTTTGAAGGCACTGTCGAGGCTACTGAGAACTCAATCATCGTAAACGGCAAGGAGATTCCGATCTCTGCTGAGCGCGATCCGGCTGCTCTTCCGTGGGGTAAGCTCGGTGCTGAGTATGTTGTTGAGTCCACAGGTCTCTTCCTCACAAAGGAAAAGGCTGAGGGTCACCTCAAGGCAGGCGCAAAGAAGGTTGTTATGTCTGCTCCGTCCAAGGACGACACTCCGATGTTCGTTATGGGCGTTAACAACAAGGATTACACAAGCGATATGAACTTCGTTTCAAACGCATCCTGCACAACAAACTGCCTTGCTCCGATCGCTAAGGTTCTTAACGACAACTGGGGCATCACAGACGGTCTTATGACAACTGTTCACTCTGCAACAGCTACACAGAAGACTGTTGACGGTCCTTCTCTTAAGGACTGGCGCGGCGGCCGTGCAGCAAGCGGTAACATCATCCCGTCATCAACAGGTGCTGCAAAGGCTGTTGGTAAGGTTATCCCGTCACTCAACGGCAAGCTCACAGGTATGTCAATGCGTGTTCCGACTCTTGACGTTTCGGTTGTTGACCTCACAGTCAACCTCGCAAAGCCGGCAAAGTATGACGAAATCTGCGCAGCTATGAAGGCAGCTTCAGAAGGCGAGCTCAAGGGTATCCTCGGCTACACAGAAGAGGCAGTTGTTTCTTCTGACTTCCTCGGCGATACACGTACTTCTATCTTCGATAAGGGTGCAGGTATTGCTCTTACCGATACATTCGTAAAGGTTGTTTCCTGGTACGATAACGAAATCGGTTACTCCAACAAGGTTCTTGAGCTTATCAAGCACATGTACTCTGTTGACCACAAGTAAGAAGCACTTTCAAAACGCAGTCGGTTATTCCGACTGCGTTTTTCTTTGTAAAATCATATTGTATTGTGGGCAAAATTGTGCTATAATGTCTTAGATCATAATTAAAAAGGATGATAAAGATGAAGAATACCGAAAAGACAATGGAAAAAATCGTTTCACTTTGCAAAGGACGCGGTTTTGTATATAGCGGAAGTGAGATTTACGGCGGTCTTGCAAACACCTGGGACTACGGTCCGCTCGGCGTTGAGTTCAAGAACAATGTAAAGCGTGCATGGTGGAAGAAATTCGTTCAGGAATCTCCCTACAACGTAGGCCTTGACAGTGCAATTCTTATGAACCCGCAGGTATGGGTGGCATCAGGCCACGTCGGCGGTTTTTCAGACCCGCTTATGGACTGTAAGGAGTGTAAGACACGTCATCGCGCGGACAAGCTCATTGAGGACACAGGTGTAAATCCTGCAGGCTGGAGCTTTGATGAGATGGCAAAGTACATAGCAGATAACAACATCTGCTGCCCCGACTGCGGAAAGTGCAACTTTACTGACATCAGAAAGTTTAACCTTATGTTCAAGACCTTCCAGGGCGTTACGGAGGATGCAAAGAACGAGCTCTATCTCCGCCCGGAAACCGCACAGGGTATATTTGTTGACTTTAAGAACATCGCGCGTACATCAAGAAAGAAGATGCCGTTCGGTGTTGCGCAGATAGGTAAATCCTTCAGAAACGAAATCACTCCCGGAAACTTCACATTCCGTACACGTGAGTTTGAGCAGATGGAGCTTGAGTTCTTCTGCCGTCCGGGTACAGACCTTGAGTGGTTCAAGTACTGGAAGGACTACTGCGAAAACTTCCTTCTCTCTCTTGGTATCGCAAAGGAAAACATCAAGCTTCGCGACCACGAACAGGAGGAGCTTTCACACTACTCCAACGCTACAACGGATATCGAGTTCCTCTTCCCGTTTGGCTGGGGCGAGCTCTGGGGCATTGCAGACAGAACTGACTTTGACCTTAAGGCACATCAGACACATTCCGGCGAGAGTATGGAATTCTTCGATACAGAAACAAACGAGAAGTACGTTCCGTATGTTGTTGAGCCGTCTCTCGGCTGCGACCGTGTTGCCCTTGCATTCCTCTGTGAGGCATACGATGAAGAGGTTGTTGATGCAGAAAAAAACGATGTTCGCGTGGTCTTGCGTCTCCATCCGTACCTTGCTCCGTTCAAGTGCGCAGTGCTTCCGCTTTCAAAGAAGCTCTCCGACAAGGCAGGCGAGGTTTATGCCGCGCTTGCAAAGAAGTTCATGGTAGACTTTGACGATGCGGGCTCTATCGGAAAGCGCTACCGCCGTCAGGACGAGATAGGCACACCGCTCTGTGTCACCTACGATTTCGAGAGTGAAGAGGACGGATGTGTTACAGTCCGCGACCGTGACACAATGCAGCAGGAAAGAATCAAGATTTCAGACCTTGCAGCATATATCGAGAAGAAAATCGAGTTCTAATCCTATATATCAAAAATCGGGAAAGACAAATAGTCTTTCCCGATTTTTGCACAACGGGACGATTTTACTATTTTTGGGAGAGATTTACCATTTACTTTTGCATTTGCATATTGTATTATGATATTGAACAGTAATGCACGAAAGTGCAAGAAGATAAATGTTTTTAGAAGCGATAGGAGGAGACAATATGAAAAGGATATTATCACTAGTTCTGGTTCTTGTGATGTGCGTATCGTTCTTGCCGACGATGCCTGTTTATGCTGAACAGGGATCGACACAGCGCGTATATGAGTACATAACTACCGCAGCCGCGACAAATATAGAACAGATGAAAGGAAGCACGGATAAGTGGGGCGATGGCTACTACCACCGTGTCAACGGTTCAGGTGCTATGGTTCAGGACGGCTATTTCGGATATTCTGCGGTAGCTGATTATGAAACCGTAGTTCCGAAGGATTATTATGGCACCGGTGACCCTGCAGAACCCTTCTACACTCTCGACACAAGAGATGATACAGAAGACGGCGATGCAAAACTCACAGATAAGTGGAAGTTCGTAAGTTGGGCAGGTCAGGGAAATAACAGCTTCCGTTTTTCGGCCTATGCAGGTCTTTATTTCCAGCCGTCTATCTCCAAATACGGAACAAATTCAGCTTCTCCGTATATGGCGCTCAAGCTTATTATAGATAAGCCCGGAGACTATCTTCTTTCCGTAAAGTCGAAAAATGACGCTACAAACGGTGCTGCTCCGGCAGTATATTTCATTGCAGATGAAAGCTCATTTACAGACCCGTCATCACTTAATGAAAGTGACAGAGTGGGCTACTACAACTCCGCGGCTGATTCCGCAAAGAACTATACCTATATAGGAGAGGTTACGGCAGACGAGGGCGATACAGAGTATCTCCTTGTGTTTAACTGTGATGAAACCTCGCTCACAATATCAAACGCGGGTGATTCAGCCCAAATGCTCATGCTTTCGGGCATAAAGCTTACCCCGTCTTCTTTCGATACGGTAACAGGCTTTGATGCAAGTATTGATAGAGAAGAAATAGAAATTGACGAGACAGCTCAGCTTTCCGTAAGTGAAGTATGGGAGGTCAAAGGAAATGTCGACAATGTTCCGTGGGAAGATATTGAGATTACAAATGATCAGCCTGCAAGCATGTCGATTTCCGCAACCGGAAAGATAACTCCGATTGCACCGACAACCGGCCTTGCGACTATTACGGTAAAAAACAAGAATACAGGAAGTACCGATACCGTAAAGCTTCAGATATCACCGAAGAAGATTCCGCGCGTCTATGAGTATGTAACTACCGCAGATGCGACCAATTTGAATCAGATTCAGGGAAGCACGGATTTATGGGGCAGTGGCTACTACCACCGTGTCAACGGTTCAGGTGCTATGGTTCAGGACGGCTATTTCGGATTTTCCAAGGTGGCTGACTATGAGACACAAGTCCCGGCAGGCTACTACGGTGATGGCGACCCGGCTGAAGCCTTCTATACTCTTGATACGAGAGATACAGAGGTGGACGGAGATATTAAGCTCACTGATAAGTGGAAGTTTGTAAGTTGGTCAGGCCAGGGCAATAACGGCTTCCGTTTTTCGACCTATGCAGGTCTTTATTTCCAGCCGAAGATTGCGAATTACGGAACAAACTCAGGTTCTCCGTATATGGCGCTCGAGCTTGTTATAGATGCACCGGGCAAATACCTTCTTTCCTTGAAGTCAAAGAACGACGGTACAAACGGTGCGGCACCTGCAGTATACTTTATTGCAGACGAGAGCTCATTTACAAATCCTTCATCTCTTAAAGATGATGATAAGGTCGGATACTTTGATTCAAGCGTTGATTCGGCAAGCGAATATACATTTGTCGAAGAAGTGGAGGCGGTCAGAGGCGACACAAAATACCTTCTTGTGCTTAACTGCGATGAGACCTCGCTCGAAATAGCAAATAAAGGTGACACAGCTCAGATGCTTATGCTTGCGGGCATAAAGCTTACTCCGTCAGATTCTGACACGGTAATAGATTTTGACTTAAGCATTGACAAAGAAGAAATTGAGCTTAATGAGACAGCCCAGCTTTCTGCGAAGGAGGTCTGGGAGGTTAAAGGAAGCTACGGTGCGGTAGATTCAGCCGATATTGAGTACACGTCCAATCAGCCGGACACAATGACTATTTCCGCAGACGGCAAGATAACACCGGTTAAGGAAACAGACGGTGTTGCTACAATTACGGCGACAAGAAAGAGCACCGGCGAGACCGACTCTGTAGGACTGAGAATATACCCCGTTGACACCGGTAGTGCAGGAAAGAGCTTCAGATATATTCTCTCTGCAGATGTTGTAAAGGATAGAAGTCAGCTTGACAGTAACGGAAGAATTGTCGGCTTTGAAAAGGTTGATTCATACAGCGAAATTGAAGAAACTGAAACAGACCTTTGGGCATACAGCTTTAAGCAGAATATCACATACGGAGTTATTTGGCCTTATTCATTGTTCCACGAACTCAGAGAAGCTGATGTAGGCTCAGGAAAAGAGTCGATTGCTGCCTACAAAATCAAAGTGGACAACAAGGGCACATACGACTTTATGGCAAAGCCCTGGGAAAATGCTGACGGCGTAAATGCTGACGTATATGTTCTTCCCGTAAACGGGACAGGGCAAGCTACAGCCGATATGATAAAGGACAAAACTCCGATAGGAAAACTTATCACAAACGGAGTCCGTGCAGACGATACTCCGTACAAAAATGTAGGTAAGGTGACACTTCCTTCCCGCGGAGAGTATTATGTGTTCTTTAAGCTTGATACAAGTACTTACCCTGATGCCTCTAAATTCCATTTAAGAGAGTTTTCTCTTGTGGGAGTCGCCGAAAATTTTGAGACAGTAAATATAGACCTTGACGGTATAGAGGACGAGATTGTTGAAGAAAACGGCGAGCTCGTTCAGGTAGGTCTTGCGCCTTTTGGAATGGTATACAATGTAACATACAACCCCGCAGATGTTGCAGATACCGTTCTTGATGGCGTGGATCCTGCTGATATCACTCTCGATTCCGTATCAGTTGCAACAATAAGCGGTACGGATGTAGCAGAGCTCTCAGCAGATAAGACAAAGCTTACAACAAAGAACCCCGGTATTGTTGAAATCACATCAACGATTACATTTGGTGGAACAACAAAGACTTCAAAATACCGTCTCGTAGTAGGCCCGACAGGTAAAAATATGTCGGAAGGCTACAACATGACCTTTGAAGGCAAGGGCAGACTCTGGTGGGGACCTGAGGCGAGCGCGAGTGATACATACCTCACATTCGGCGTTCAGGCGACACCGACAAGCGATAATGCAAATAACCATGCTCTCCGTGTAGACTTCAAGCCCGACGGCGGAGCACAGGGAACACGCGTTATCCAGCTTCAGAGGATGGGTGCTGTAAAGGTCGTTCCGGGAAGACTTTATCAGCTCTCCTTCAAGTTCAAGTCTGATTACGAAAAGCCCCTTAATGCTGCAGATCTCGGTATTACAGTTGACACAATAGCCTATTACAGACAGGATATGGCAAATACGACGGATGAAACTGCGTTTGACAGTATCAAGGGCTGGGATATTTCAAAAACAGAAGAATGGACAGCGACAAGATGCGGTGAATGGACATATCTTACAGTTCCGGTAGTTGCACCTACAACAACCGAGGAACCTGAAATATATATTTCACCGAGAATCACGATAAAATCCACAAACGCAGGTATGAAAGGCTTTGACGGCTCTATCTGGTTTGACGATTTTGAAATTCGTGAGGTTGGTGTCGCAGGTGTAGACGTTGAAGTTGAGGGAAATCTTGATGTCGGAATGGCAGGCTCAATGATAGATGTCCACGCAAAACCGATCGCATCCTCGGGAACTCCGTTTGTTCTCAATTCATTGTGGAATTCTGAACTTGTAAACTTCTATTCCGGTGATACAAACGTTGCAGACAACTTCGGAATCCCCGGAATTTCAACCGTAAAGCCGGGCGATACCCGAGTAACAACATCAACAACCCTTATGGGTAAGAACGGACCGGGCAAGATTTTTGCAGAATTTGATATTAACGGCGTCAAGGCAACAGGCTTTGTGGAAATTACCGTTTCCGGTATGCCGGTACGTCTCCTTTACGGAACACTTACTCCTGCAGCTGATACAATTGACGCAGGAACTACAACAACCGTAACACCTGTTGCATACGACTCCAATGCAAACCCGATTGATCTTGCAGGTGTAACCGTAACATACAAGTCACTTACACCGAATGTAGTTTCAGTTTCAGACGATGGTGTTGTAACAGGACTTAATCGCGGTGAGGGTGAGATTTCCGTAACACTTGCAAGCGGAAGCTATTCCGCAGAGGCAACGGCAAAGATTACCGTAAATGACAATACACCGGTAGCGGAAGCAACACTCCACGAGCTTCCGGAAGTCGGTCATCTTCGAGATGAGCAGCTTGTAATAACAGGTAAGAATACTGCAGGCCGTGATATCTACGTTCCCGATGCAAGCGTTGTATGGAACATCACAATAGATGACCCTGCGTATTCAGGCGGTGTAACGATTGATGAAAACGGTAAAATCTTTGGTGTAACAAAGGGCACCGTTGCAAAAATATCGGCAGATGTTACACTCCACGGCGCAACCGTAGAAACAAACGAGATTACGGTAACGGTTGGCGAGAGTGATATGCGCGACCTTGTTATAGTTTTCTCAGACATTCTCCCGAAACAGCCGAAGAAGATAACCATTGACGAGGCAGGCTGGGAAATCGACTACGATAATTCCTCGGCATCTATTATGAGCTCCGTAATCAATGGTGAGTACGGCAACTCTCTTGAACTCGCAGCTTCGGGTCTCTACAACAACGCTGTAATAAAGGTAGATGTACCTTACGAGGGCTTGTACAAGTTTGAATTCACGTTCTCTGACAGAACATATAACGCAGCTGCTGCAGATGTTTATGTTGACGGTGTGTTCATAGGAACTGTCCACATAAATGAGCAGAGCGATAATATGATGAAGAAAGAGGAGCTTCGTACAATTGAGCTCACAGCAGGCGTTCACAGCATAAACTTTATCGCAAGAGAAAAGAATACGAAGAACAACAGACATTATATAACTGTTCTCGATATGCGCCTCAGAAACAGACCTTCGCTTCCTGCAATAACTGCGGTAAGTGCAGATAAGGTTGATGTGGCAATAGGAAAAACAGCGCTTCCTGATATCAGGATAGAGACGGAAGACGAGTTTGTATACTCAACTGCAACATATAAGGAAGTGCCTTCCGATATCACAAAGCAGGATATTGCGCAAGATCCGTATATTGATGAGTATATAACAGTAACTTATGCTGTCAAGAGCGGTGGGGAGAATATCACCGTTGACCCAACAAAGGGTACTGTAACAGGTGTCCAGGTCGGCACAGCCGAGATTGAGGCAACAATAACCTACAACGGCGAGACTAAAACTCAGCTTATCGACGTTGAGGTAAACGACGGCAGCATTCCCGATGAGAAGGTAAGACTTGAAACACTTGAAATCGTTGAAGTGGACAGCTACTATAACGACGGTAAGGGCAGTGTTGTAGAAAAATACCTCCTCCCGACATTTATAATGAACAAAAATGCTCCTGCAAGGGAATACCATGTAAGAGGCTTTAACGTGTTCGGTGAAGAGCTCCCGCTTGGCGAGGCATCGATTGTCTGGTCACATGACCCGGCTGCAGCGGAGGGTGACGATGCATCCGTTGTAACGCTTTCGCAGAACGGAAATGCAGCTGAAGTCACACCGGTGAAGGATGCCTTAGGTGAGGACAAAATCACCGTAAGCGTAACACTCAATGGTGTAACACAGACGGAAACGAAGTTCATAACACTCCGCGAAGGAAAAACATACCGCACACTCTATAGCGACAGTATGATAGAAACTGCGGTGGAAAACGTAAATCAATATTCCTGGGCAAGAAGCACAAAAGAGTATTACCAGACACGTGCCGACCGTGCACTTGAGCTCGGCCTTGACTTTGTATGGGATAGCCTTGCAGGTCAGGATCTTCCGAGATCTGCAGGTGCTGCGCATACAAGGGGAAATGCAAACAACCAATTTGCATGTCCGTATTGCGGAGACCTTCAGAAGAAGCACGGACAGTATCCGTTTGGTGCGGATATATTCAATAACCCCTGGAAGGTAAGTTGCCTCGAATGCGGAGCTTCATTCCCGTCAAATGACTTTGAAAGCTTCTATGAGCTTGGAAGAATAACGGTGGAAGAAGCAACTCCCAAATATCCCGCAAACGGTGGTGCGTTCAACAGAGTTACGGCACTTGAGAAACACCGTGAGATGCTCATAGAAAAAGGCCTTCTCTCAGATGAAGCAATTGCACTTGCATCTCCCGGTGAGGACGGCAGCGAGAGCTGGAAGCTCTATTACGGCTACGGAGTCGAGGGAGGATATCTCTACAACGAGCTTCACAGAAATATCTATCCGAAGGACAATCCGTCACCGCCTACATCCGGAGCAAAGCCTGTAAACCTCACAGGAAACGAAACCGTTGACCGTTGGATGGTTGATGACGGTTGGGGATATGACACAGGCCGTGTTGACTCTGCAAACATACCCGAAATGTATTTCTTTATGACATACTACAACCACAATGCAAACTGGTTTGAAGTAGTGTCTGAGGGCTCACTTGCCCGTAACCTCCTTACTGCCCTCGGCTACTCTTATATCTTCAACGGAGCAGAGAATGGCGGAGCAAAGGCAAAGAAATACGGTGTAATGGCAGCTGTTATTATCGACAGAATAGCGGACCTTTACCCCGAACTTGACATCGGCTATTATTATGATCAGTACGGCAGAAAGTACGGCAACTGCGACGGCGGTTCCTTCTGCGGCGGTATGGTCGGACGTATCTGGGAAGCTTCTCTTCTCGGAGAAATTGCCGAAGTCTATGATATGATTTATCCGATATATAACGACCCCGAGGTTGTAAATTACCTCAATGCTAAGGCAGAAGAGTGGGGACTTGAAAACCAGAAGAGAACTCCTGAGGAAATCCGTCAGAACATTGACAACGGCTTCTTCAGACCGGCCTTTGATGCATATAAGGGAAGCCGTGCCCGCGGTAACTTCGGTCACCACCAGGGCGGTATCACAAAGCTTGCACTTGTATTTGATACCTTCCCGGACACTCAGGAAATGGTCGACTGGCTGTACGCTCCAAACAAGAGCGACGGTGGCGGACGCTTGTACGCAACGGGCGGTGACATGAGCGCACATCTCGTTGGCACCATCCGACGCGACGGTATGAACTATGAGTCTTCGCAGTACCACGATATGGGTATAACAAACATCATCGGTGTCGGTGAGGACTTCTCAAGGTATGCCGCGATAAAGAGAGAAAAAGGTGAAGTGAACCATATAGAACAGCCACCTCTCTTTGAGGATCCGAAGTATCTGCAGATGGCAACCTCGCACCAGATACAGTATCTTGTAAGACGCGGTGTAAAGGGTGTCGGAGACTCAAACGGTAAGGCGGCAGTCCAGTACGGTGGATATCCTGACATCAACGCACTTAAGCTCATTTACTACTACACCAAGGATTCTGCCGATCCTGAAATCAGGAAGAAGAGCATAATGATCGGTCAGATGATCTACTTAAGGTCTCAGGTATATAATGTATCGTTGCGCTATGACGAATTCAAGGAAAATCCTGAGGACCTTGAGGAAGAGCTTGAGTTACTTATCGAACAGTACGGAGAATACGACTGGGATAAGAGTGTAATTCTCACGGGCTTTGGTCTGGGTATTATAAAGGGCGGTACGCTTAAGAATACCGTAAGCCCGACAGCACTCCGCGACACGCAGCGTGACTTTACGCTCAACTTCAGCGGAATGTACGGACATAACCATTACGACTATCTTGACCTCGGTATGGAAGCATACGGTATGGGCTTCTTGACCGACCTCGGCTATCCTGAAGTTGCAAACCTCTCTCACGGAAATACGGGACAATGGATACAGGCAACAATCTCGCACAATACCGTGCTTGTAAACGAGATGAATCAGTCAAGAACAAATTACACTCAGGTACCGCTTCACTTTGACGCAAAGGACACAAAGGTAAAGGTACTTGACGCATCAGCACCCGATGCCTACGGCGTTACTGATGATTACCGCAGAACAATCGTTATGGTTGACTATGACGATGAGGTATCCTACGGTGTAGACTTCTTCCGTGTAAACGGCGGAAACGACCACCTCTACATGTTCATGCCGACGAGTGATGTTCATCCTGAGGTTTCATCTAACATCAAGGATAAGTTCGTAACGCAGAACGGCGGATCGTATGCAGGTCCGAATGTACCGTTTGGAGACGACCCGAACTTTGCGATAAGTTCAACTCTTCCGCTTAAATACCCGCGAGGATACACCTGGATGTACGATGTAGACAAGGCGACAAACCCGGGAGAGAATGCGTTCTGGATGGATTATAAAATCAAGGATTTCAGAAATCATTCGAGAAACCCGAACCTCGACGTTCGTCTCCGTGTAACTGCACTTAACGACTTTAATGCGGATGAAATTTCTCTTGTAAGCGTTCCGCCACAGAGAGAACCTGTAAACGCAAAGATAGAGCATCTTGAAAAGGCTCTTATCCGTCGCAGGTCAACAAGCGAGCTCGATTCACTCTTCACAGCGGTTTACGAGCCGTATCAGACAGGTAAGAAGTACATTGAGTCTATTGCAGCAGAAAACGTCGTTGGCAACCAGAATGAGAAGGTAATGAAGGTGACGGCAATCGAGGGAACACCTGCTGAGACTGATGTAGCAAAGGCAGTACGAGTCGAAATCAACGACCCGAAGAAGGGCGTCAAGAGAACAGACTATGTAGTCTATGCTACAAACAACAACGTTACCTACAAGGTAGAGGACGTACAGAAGGGATGTAGCTTCGAGTTCCGCGGATTCGTTGGTGTATGGACGCTCAACGAGAACGGAATACCGATATACAGCTACCTCTCCGACGGTGAGTTCATTCGTGATGCAAATGTTACCACAAACGCAAACCGTGAATCTCAAATCAACGGAACAATCCTTGATCATCAGCGCGAACTCTCGCTTAATAACTGGGTAAAGGTTAAGTTTGACCGCGCTCTTACAGCTGATGAGGCAAAGGGACTTGTTGACAGAATGATCAACATCGACCTTGAGAACACAATCAAAAGAAGGTCATATCCCGGAAACTCGGCATTTATGATAGAGGGAATAACTTGGGATCCGGCAATACCGGATGAGGCAACACTCAGCTTCGGAAGCTTCTCACTGATTTCTAAATTCGTAGATGACTGGGATGAATCAAAGGGCTATGTATACGATGCGGAAGTTGGAGATCCGTTTGAAATCGCAATGAGCTATGAGGATACAGGCGCACCTGAGTTTGCTGAGGTAAAGGACCAGCAGGCAACTGCGGAGAAGACCTACGAGGTAACCCTTAACGCAACCGCTCAGGAAAACGGCGGAACTGTAACATACACAGGACGCGAACTCCCGAGAGGCGCAATGATTGACGCTTCAACAGGAAAGCTTATCTGGAAGCCGACAGCATCACAGATAGGAACAAACCTCATATCAGTCGATGCAAAGGATGAACTCGGACGAATCTCAACAATAACCTTCGAAGTAGCCGTACTTGGATCAAGCACGGATAACGGAAAGGACGACGACACT
>JAZQDV010000006.1:0-126899 GCA_045546975.1 Eubacteriales bacterium | reverse complement strand
CTAGTCATTGTCTTCCTAAGACCGCTTGGCCTCCGACTTGCCATATACGGCAGTTCCCCGTGAAAAAACCGGAAATAATCAGGCTTTGCCTTCTGATCCGAGAACGTCTTTGATCTTGTGGGTAACAACATCCTTGACATTCTGGCGGGCAACCGTAAGATATCCTCTCGGATCAAACAGATCCGGCTTCTCGATCAGTGTGGAACGGATACCGGCTGTGAATCCAAGACGAAGGTCAGAGTCAATGTTGATCTTGCAAACAGCCATACCTGCAGCCTGACGAAGCATTTCTTCCGGAACGCCCTGTGCACCCGGCATATTTCCGCCGTAAGTGTTGATCATATCAACATACTCAGGGATAACGGAAGATGCACCGTGAAGAACTATCGGGAAGTTCGGGAGACGCTTTGAAACTTCCTCAAGAATGTCGAAACGAAGTCTCGGTGTGCCCTTGAACTTGAATGCACCGTGGCTTGTGCCGATAGCAATTGCGAGAGAGTCAACACCTGTACGTGTAACGAACTCTTCTACCTCAGCAGGGTTTGTGAACTGTGCATCCTCTTCAGATACGTTTACAGCATCCTCAATACCTGCAAGCTTACCGAGCTCACCCTCAACTACTACTCCTCTTTCGTGAGCGTAGTCAACAACCTTCTTTGTAAGCTCAATGTTCTCTTCAAAAGAGTACTTTGAACCGTCGATCATAACGGAAGTAAATCCGCCATCGATGCATGACTTGCATATTTCAAAGCTGTCACCGTGGTCGAGGTGAACACAGATCGGAAGATCTGTATCTTCGATTGCAGCTTCAATAAGCTTCATGAGGTATACGTGCTTAGCATACTTTCTTGCGCCTGCAGAAACCTGAAGAATGAGCGGAGAATTAACTTCCTTTGCAGCTTCAGTGATTCCCTGAACGATTTCCATGTTGTTTACATTGAAAGCGCCGATAGCATAGCCGCCTTCATATGCTTTTTTGAACATTTCTTTTGATGTTACGAGTGGCATAATTACTACATCTCCTTAAAAATTTTTCACTTATGTTAGTTTACCATATTTTGAAATAAAATCAAGAGTGTTTTGTGATTTTATCCCATAATTTTTAATTTATTTTCTTCTCGACTGCAACGATTTTTTCTATCTCTGTGAAATTGAGCGAAGCAAAATATTTCGAGACGGAATCGCCGTATTCATCACAGAATATCATACGGTCTATATGACAGGCGCGAAGCTGCTCTTCCAGGTAATCGAGAGTTTTCGCGGCATACATCATTCCCGAATCGCTGTTCTGATAGCAGATTTCGCAAATGATAAAATCCGACTTGCCGTCAGGACGGTTTTTTGTGTTGCCCATAATAAAACCGCATGGCAAACCGTTGTTGTCCATGGTTATAAACCCTGTAAAGCCAACCGACTTTGCAATAGCGAACAGACGCGCATACGCAGAGGAATACGTCCATTCCGCATTCCACGGAGCTTTATTTGCTATACCGACAAACATCATTGCCGCATTTTTTACATTATCGAGATTAATAGGAATAAAGCGCACATCTATCACCCCACAATTCATATCTAATATAAAATATCATATTTTGTCGTGTTTTGCAAGTTTTTTAACACTTTTAGTTAAAAAAGTGTTATTTGGCTCGTGTTGGGAATGTCACGAAGGACCTTGTTTTCTTCAAGCATTTCTATAACACCCTTCGAAACCTTACTGCAACGCCTTTGTATATCCTCAACGGACATAAACTTCTCACCTTCGCGAGAGTCGACTATGTTCTGTGCTGCAACTTCGCCAAGGCCCGAGATTGCCGTAAACGGAGGTATAAGACCCTCGTCAGTTACAAGGAAGTTCTTTGAATCTGATTTATAGAGGTCGATCGGTTCAAACTTAAATCCTCTCTTGTAGAACTCGTGGCATACCTCAAGCGTAACAAGCATACTCTCTTCCTTCTGGGAAATCTTTTCCATAGAATTGAGTTCAGCTATTTTCGACAGAACCACCTCGTCCCCGTTAATCATAACTGCAGCGTCAAACGCCTTTGCTCTTATCGAGAAATATGCAGCATAAAAAGCCTTCGGGTGATGTACCTTGAACCACGCTATGCGGAATGCCATCATAACATAAGCGACGGCGTGTGCTTTCGGGAACATATACTTTATCTTCTTGCACGATTCAATGTACCATTCAGGGACATTGTTTTTACGCATTTCCTCTTCCCAGTCGGGCTTTAGTCCTTTTCCCTTTCGTACACTTTCCATAATTGTAAACGAAAGCTTAGGCTCTACGCCCTTGTCAATAAGGTAGAGCATTATATCATCACGTGCGCAGATAACCTGCTTAAGATTTGCAACACCTTCTCTGACTAGCGTCTGTGCGTTATTAAGCCAGACGTCCGTTCCGTGCGAAAGTCCTGAAATTCTTACAAGCTCGTCAAACGTCGTGGGTTGTGTATCCTTGAGCATTTCACGAACAAAGCGTGTTCCAAATTCAGGAATTGCAACTGACCCTGTTTCACCGAGCAATTCATCCTTATCAATATTAAGAGCAGAAATGGATGTAAATATGCTCATCGTTGCCTCGTCATCGAGCGGAATCTCTCTCGCATTGATTCCCGTTATATCCTCAAGCATTTTGATCATCGTCGGATCATCGTGCCCGAGCATATCAAGTTTCAGCAGATTATCATGTATGGAATGATAATCAAAATGAGTTGTAATTATGTCCGAATCCTTATCGTCTGCAGGATGCTGAACAGGTGTAAAGTCGTAAATTTCTTTATCCTTCGGAACAATCATAACACCGCCCGGATGCTGACCCGTTGTTCTTTTTATTCCCGTGCAGCCTGCTGTTATACGGTTTTCTTCTGCTCTTGAAACGTTTAATCCACGTTCCTCAAGATATTTTTTTACATACCCGTATGCAGTTTTATCCGCAACTGTTGCTATTGTTCCCGCTCGAAAAACGTGCCCCTCACCGAACAGGTCTATAACCTGTCCATGTGCGGTGGACTGATATTCACCGGAAAAGTTGAGGTCTATATCAGGAATTTTATCTCCGTCAAAGCCGAGGAATGTCTGAAACGGGATGTTAAAGCCGTCCTTCAACATCTTCGCTCCACACTCCGGACATACTTTATCGGGAAGGTCGGCACCTACCGCATATTCATTGCCTTCATAAAATTCTACGTGTTTACACTCACGGCAACGGTAGTGCGGAGGAAGCGCATTTACCTCTGTGATTCCCGAAAGAAACGCAACAAATGATGATCCGACAGATCCACGCGAGCCTACAAGATAACCGTCAGAAACAGACTTTGTAACAAGCTTTTGCGCTATCATATACATAACATCGAAGTTATGTCCTATAATTTTTGAAAGCTCGTATTCAAGACGGTCTCGGACCACCTCATGAAGCTCCTCGCCGTAAAGCTCATTCGCCTTATCGTAACAAAGCTTTTTGAGTTCTTCCTTTGAACCCTCAATTGACGGGTGGAACTCCCCTTTCGGAACAGGTCTTATCTCCTCACACATATCAGCTATCGCGTTTGTGTTTTTAACAACAACCTCGTATGCTTTTTCTCTTCCAAGATACGAAAACTCCGAAAGCATCTCGTCTGTTGTCTTGAAATAAAGAGGAGCCTGATTATCTGCATCAGAGAAGTTTTTACCTGCCATAAGCACGCGGCGGTAAAGCTCATCGTGTGGCTCAAGAAAGTGGACGTCACCCGTTGCAACAACAGGCTTTCCGAGTGTTTCACCAAGCTTAACGATTGTTCTGTTGAAGTTTCTTATATCTTCCTCGCAGGAGGCAATTCCATTTGCGAGCATAAATGCATTGTTGCCAAGAGGCTGTATTTCAAGAAAGTCATAGAACTCCGCAATTTTTGAAAGCTCGTCAAACTTTTTCCCCTCAACCACTGCGCCGTATAATTCGCCCGCCTCACATGCCGAACCGATTATAAGCCCTTCTCTGTATTTTGCAAGCTCGTGAGACGGAATAATCGGACGACCGCTATAATACTTAAGGTGCGACAGTGATATAAGCTTGTAAAGATTCTTAAGACCCACATAGTTTTTTACAAGTATAATCATGTGATAACGATTATACTTTTCTGTCTTGTCCGATGAAAAGGAAATTCCGTCAAGCTCATCCGCACGGTAAACACCAAAGTTTTCTTTGGTAAGGTCAAAAAGCCCACGCAGAATAAGTGCCGCAGTTACAGAGTCATCGAGTGCTCTGTGGTGTTCAAACTTCGGAAGCTTAAGCGCCTTTGCGACAGTATCAAGTTTATGGTTCTTGATATCAGGAAGAGCTCTTCTTGAAAACTCCAAAGTATCTATATAGTTAAATTCACGCTCTATACCGAGATCCTGACACGCCTGCTTTATAAAACCGATATCAAATTCGGCATTATGAGCAACAAACGGTCTTTCACCGACAAAATCCAGGAATTTACCGAGGGCAACATCAATCTCAGGTGCATCCGCAACTGTTGCATTGGTGATACCCGTAAGCTCTGTTATCTTATCAGGTATTGCGCATTTCGGATTTACGTATGTCTGGAACTTATCGGAAACCTCACCGTTTTTGAGAAGCGCCGCCGCTATTTCGATTATTTTGCAGGTTTTCTTATAAAGACCTGTGGTTTCAATATCAAAGCAGATATATTCACCGTTAAAATCACACGGTACGTCCCCCGTAACGATCTGTGCCTTTTTGCTGCCGCCGTAATATGCCTCAACTCCGTAAATCACTTTTATACCGAGCTTTCCGGCAGCATTCATCGCATCAGGGAACGCCTGAACTACTCCGTGGTCAGTAATCGCAACAGCCTTATGCCCCCATTCTGACGCACGTTTGAGAAGATCTGCAACAGGTGTGATTCCGTCCATAGTAGACATACTTGTATGGAGATGAAGCTCAACTCTCTTCTCCTCTGCAACATCCTGTCGCTTCTCTGCTTTTCCCAAAACTATATTCTTCGGTCTGATGATTGTATCATGCAGATACGTATCATACTGAGTCGGACCGTATACATGAACGTATGCACCTTTCTTGAGTTTTCCCTGAATTTCTTCAAGACTCTCAAGCTTGATATTTCTCACAACTACACGGACAGAGCCCTTGTAGTCCGTCATATCGAAATTTATCATAGCTACGCCACGTTCTTCGAAAACCCTTGTTTCAACGGCAAAAATCTCGCCCTTTACAGAAACGTCGCCATAAGCCTCTTCAATGTCACTTATCGCGATATACTCGCCAAAGCCATCTTTTCCAAGTACAATCTCACCGTTTTCATGATTTAGACTTTTTCGTCTAAACTCGCGCTTTTCAACCGGCTTTGACGGACTCTTCTCAGGTGTGACCGCAGGCTTGTCCGCAGGAAGCGTCGCTTCCTTTTCTATCTGGCGACGAATGTTTTCCGCTCTCTCATCAATTGTATTTTCTGTTCCTTCCGGAGTTTCCACATTAACGTCGACATTTATGCCAAACTCCGCACTAACGGTATCACGAATAAAACGCACACAAGAGCCAAAAAAGCCATTGAGCCCGCTATGAAGCCGCAAAGTAATTGTATTATCATCGCTGATACTCCACTCTGCACCCGAAAAATGCCCTGTCGCAGACGGAAACTCCCTGATTATTCTCTTATCAAGCTCCGAAAAATACTCTTCGCCCAAAAGTTTCCCGGGGTATGTCGGGATAAGCTTTGCCGCATTAAGCCTGTACTTTTCGCGAATAACCTTTTCCGCCGCGTCTATCTCAGATGAAAGAATTATCTTTTCCGAATAGAGCGTCGCAACTATTCTGTTTTCAGTTTTATCTGCGGACAACGTTTTGACAAATACGCTCTTTTCAAACGGTTCAAGAGCTTTCTCTCCGCGTATTTTGAAAACGTCTCCAAAAATCTTCAAACTTTTTTCCATAGTCCCCACTTCTAAATTTCGTCTACCATTTTCATAAGCTCGTCCACGATTTTCTCCATCGGGACTTTTTTGACTATTTCTCCTTTTTTGAAGAGTATTCCGAGGTCCTTGCCACCTGCCATACCGACATCGGCCTCCCTCGCCTCTCCCGGACCGTTTACAACGCAGCCCATAACAGCAACCTTAATTGGCTTTTTCACCGACAAAAGACGCTCTTCTACCTCTTTTGCAATATGTATAAGGTCAATCATACATCTTCCGCAGGTCGGACAGGAAACAAGCTGAGGCACGTTTTCGGAAAGTCCTATTGAATGTAATATATCATACGCAGTTTCAACCTCAAGGACAGGATCGTCCGTGAGAGAAACCCGGATAGTGTCACCTATACCGTCAAGAAGAAGACTTCCAATGCCAATAGCGGATTTAAGACGACCTATCCTGACTGTTCCTGCCTCTGTCACTCCTACGTGCAATGGATAGTCAAGCTCACTTGAAAGGAGTCTGTAGCTCTCAACTGTAAGAGCAGCCGAGGACGCTTTTACCGAGATACAAATATCGTCAAAATCAAATTTCTGAAGTATCCTAACGTGTTGCTTTGCCGATTCCGTCATAGCGCGGGCAGAAACACCGTACTTCCGAAGAATGTTCTTTTCAAGCGAACCGCCGTTTACACCGATTCTTATCGGTATGTTTTTAGCACGACAGGCACGGACAACCTCATGCACCCTGTCATCATCACCGATATTGCCCGGGTTGATTCTTATTTTTGCAGCACCTGCCGCAGCCGCCTCAACTGCAAGCTTCCAGTCAAAATGGATATCGGCAACTATCGGAACACCCGCTTTTTCCGAAATCTCACCTATCGCGTGTGCCGCTTCTTTATCCACAACTGCAACGCGGACTATCTTACATCCTGCTGCGCGCATTCTTTCTATCTGTGCGAGAGTTTTTGCTACATCGCGCGTGTCTGTATTACACATCGACTGAACCGCTATAGGCGCGCCACCGCCGACTGGAACATTTCCAACCAGTATTTGTTTTGTTATTTTTCTTTCCATTTTATTTCACCAGCTTGAAAACATCGTTAAAAGTTATAAGTGCCATAAGAAGCAATAAAACTATAATTCCCACGAGATGAACATATCCTTCAAACTTTCTCGGCACAGGCTTCCTAAAGATCAGTTCAAAGAGAAGAAATACGAATCTGCCACCGTCAAGTGCAGGAATCGGAAGCAGGTTCATAAGACCAAGGTTTATTGAAATAAACGCAAAAAGATACCAGAGCGATGCCATACTTACCTTTGCAGTCTCTACCATGATTTTGCCTATTCCGATCGGGCCTGCCATGCCCTCTGCAGAAACTCTTCCGGTAACAAAATCAAAAAGTCCGACATAGACAAGTCTTACAAGGTTAAAGCCGTTTTGAAGCACAAACTTCGCCTTTCCCATGAAAGAAGTTTTTTCGGTTTTGAAAGTTATTCCCTCTTTGCCGTCACCCTCCTGACCGTAACTTAATTCGAGGTCAGAAAGCATAACCTTTTCGCCGTCGCGAAGGACCTCTATATCGTGTTCTCCTTCTTTTTCGCTTCTCTCAAGGCCCATGAAGATATCGTTGTAGATATAGACATTGTATCCGTTTACTGATTTGATTACGTCTCCACTCTGAAGTGTATTTGCATCTGCTTTTTCCGATATCGGAACACTTTCAACAGTCGGAACATACCACTCCTTCACGGGTGCAAAGACGAGTGCAAGGACCAAAAATCCTGCAACAAGATTCATAAACGAGCCCGCAATAACTATTAGAATGCGGTGGAGTATCTTCGCATTTCCAAACGCTCTTGGGTCGTCCGAGTTTTCATCCTCTCCTTCCATTGCACAAAAACCGCCAAACGGAAGAAGACGCAAGGAATAAAGCGTTTCACCAAACTGTTTTTTTATTATTGCAGGACCCATTCCTATTGAGAATTCATTGACTCTCACGCCCGAGAGTTTTGCCGTAATAAAGTGACCGAACTCATGAAGTGCAACAAGCGCACCAAATAACAAAATTGCAAGGAGAATATAAATCTTAATCACCTACTAAACAAGTTTGTAAACAAAGCTTCTGGCATCCTCAGATGCCTTTATAACGTCAAAAAGCGTCGGGTTATCCAAAACCTCAATATTCTCAAACGCTTTTTCTATATAATTTGCAATATCGAGGAATTTTATTTTCGAATTCAGGAATAAATCAACTGCCGCCTCATTTGCACCGTTGAGTATTGCCCCTGCACTTCCTCCGCGCTTTGCGGCAAAAAGTGCAAGAGCGAGACACTTGAAAGTATCAGTATCTGGAACACCAAACGAAAGACTTTTAAGCGTTTTGAAATCTATCGAACTTCCTCCAAAACTCTTGCGTTCGGGATATGTCATTGCAAAGGATATTGGAGTGCGCATATCGGGAGTCCCGAGCTGGGCTATAACTGCACCGTCGCAAAATTCTACCATAGAGTGAATAATGCTCTCCCTGTGAACAACAATTTCGATGTTTTCAGGCTTTGCACCAAAAAGCCACATAGCTTCTATAAATTCAAGGCCTTTGTTCATAAGGCTTGCAGAATCGATTGTCACCTTTGCACCCATACTCCAGTTGGGATGATTGAGCGCCTCAGCTACCGTGACGCTTGAGAGCTCTTTTGCCGTTTTGCCGAAAAACGGTCCGCCCGAGGCTGTCAGAATAATCTTCGATAGCTCTCGCGAAGGTGCCGAGGATGCGTGAAGCGACTGAAATATTGCAGAATGTTCAGAGTCGACGGGGATGATTTTTACACCCTTTTCCTTTGCCCTTCCCATTACAATCTCGCCTGCGCAAACAAGTGTTTCCTTGTTTGCAAGTGCAACATTCTTCCCACTATCAATAGCGGCAAGAGTCGGCTCAATGCCTGCCATTCCGACGAGTGCGGACATAACAGTATCTGCCTCTTCACAGGCTGCAACCTCAAGTATTCCTCCTTTTCCCGAAACCACCTTACAGGAGGTATCGGAAAGCGCGAGTTTAAGGTTTTTTGCAAGACTCTCATCGGCAACGGCAACAAGACGCGGAGAAAACTCCCTCGCCTGCTCCTCAAGTAATTTAATATTCTTATTTGCAGAAATCGCAGAAACTTTAATTCCGAGAGTTCTCGCAACGTCAAGTGTCTGCGTTCCTATTGATCCGGTGGACCCAAGTATTGATAAATTATTGACCATTATAAGATACCGCCAATTGTAAAAAGTATATAGGTAAGGGGTATTGTGAAAATCGTGCTGTCAAAACGGTCAAGAGCACCGCCGTGACCGGGCATAAGATTTCCGTAATCCTTAATATTATATTCTCTCTTGATAATTGAAAATGACAGATCTCCGACCTGTGCAATGACAGAAAGTACAAGTGCACCGACTGCGAGGAGAACATAGTTCATTGAAGCACCTGTTGTATTCTTCATAACCTCTGCAAAAACGAAAAGCGAGATGATGCAAACTATAACTCCTCCTATAGCACCTTCAACCGTCTTCTTGGGACTGATTTTTTCACAGAGCTTGTGTCTGCCAAAGAGAAAGCCCGTAAAGTATGCACCGGTATCTGTCATCCATGCCGCCGCAAGCGGGAAAAGTATCCAGAACTCACCGTACTCCGCCCCGCGGATTCTGACAATGAGCGAAAACATAAGAGGAATCAAAACACCTGCAAACAATGAGGTCAGAGCCATTACGAGCGACACTTTTCCGTACTGCAAAAGCCACGCAAAAAAAACCGCAACAACACAGAGGAAAACAAGCGGGAAAAGATATTCTGAAAGCGGATCTACGCCAACAAAAAGCGGCATAAGTGCAGCAAACAGACACGCAATCACCGTAAGTGGTATGTTCTTTACAATACCGTTGCGGTAAGTCATCTCATACGCGGCAATTCCCATAACTACGCAGATTGCCAAGGTAAAACAAAAAGGAGGTAAAAAATAAACTACTCCTACAAAAATCGCGATAGCGACTATTGCAGATATAACACGAGTAAGCATACTATATACCTCCAAATCTTCTGTTTCGTTTCTGATATGCAATTATAGCACGGTCGAGCTCTCTTTCATCAAACTCAGGCCAAAGCTTATCAGTAAAGAACATCTCACTGTAAGCAAGCTGCCAGAGAAGAAAGTTTGAAAGACGGAGCTCTCCACCCGGTCTTATAAGAAGGTCAGGGTCAGGAGCATCAAAGGAATAAAGCTTTGCACTTATCATATCCTCATTTATTTCGTCTGTAGAAAGCTTTCCGTCGCGTACACTTTCAGCAATATTGCGGACAGCAGTGGTAATCTCATCCCTTGAACCGTAGTTTAAGCAGACATTGACCTGCATGCCCGTCATACTCTCTGACTTCTTCTCAGCGACTTCCATAAGTTCTTTAATCTTTTCGCTTAAATTGTCACGTCTTCCCCAGAAACGCAGGCGCAGATTTTTCTTGGTAACCTCATCAATAGCCTCAAGAATGTACTTTTCAAGAAGACTCATGATTGTATCTACCTCATCCTGCGGACGCTTCCAGTTTTCCGTAGAAAACGCATATACGGTGAGATGCTTTATTCCAATGTCATTACAGTATGTAGCTATTTTTCGGAAGTTTTCACTGCCGACGGCGTGGCCTGCCGTTCTTGGCATACCACGCCGCTTAGCCCAACGTCCGTTTCCGTCAAGTATTATAGCGATATGCTTTGGTAAGGAAGAAAAATCCACCTTATTGATATCGCTTTTCTTTCTGAAAAACCCCATCAGAATGACTCCTTAAATTTCGAGAAGCTCTTTCTCTTTTTTCTCTGTCATTACGTCGATTTCTTTGCAGTTCTTGTCTGTAATCTTCTGAACATCATCCTCAAGGCCCTTAAGGTCGTCCTCGGTGATTTCAGAGTTCTTCTTCATAGTCTTGAACTTATCAAGTGCATCGCGTCGAATGTTTCTCACTGCAACCTTTCCGTCCTCACCAATCTTCTTGATCTGCTTGATGAGGTCGCGGCGACGCTCCTCTGTAAGCTGCGGGAACGAAAGGCGTATGCACTTGCCGTCGTTTGTCGGGTTGATTCCGAGGTCAGATGCCAAAATCGACTTTTCAATTTCCTTTAAGATGGATGCATCCCAAGGCTGAATGAGAAGTGTTCTAGGCTCAGGAACAGAAACTGAACCAACCTGTGTTATCGGGGTTGCAGTTCCATAATAGTCAACTGTGATTTTATCAAGTACAGCAGGGTTTGCGCGGCCTGCTCGGATTGATGCGTATTCACTTGCGAGCACAGCTACGCTCTTTTGCATTTTTTCGTCAAATTCTTTAATCTCAGGTCTCATAGTTAAGCTTCCTTTCTTACAACTGTTCCTATTTTTTCACCGAGTACAACTCGTTTGATGTTTTCACAATCCTTGAGAGAAAATACAAGTATCGGGATATTGTTATCCATTGAGAGTGATGTTGCTGTTGTATCCATAACATTGAGATGACGGGCAAGAACCTCGTCGTATGTAAGCGCATCAAACTTGATGGCATCCGGATTCTTCTGCGGGTCAGAGTCATAAACACCGTCTACGTTTGTGGCCTTCATAATAACTTCAGCTTCCATTTCAACTGCGCGAAGAACCGCAGCAGTGTCTGTGGAGAAGAACGGATTTCCTGTTCCGCAGCCAAAAATAACAACGCGTCCTTTTTCAAGGTGACGTATTGCACGGTTTCTGATGTACGGCTCCGCAAAAGCTCGCATCTCGATAGCTGTCTGAACTCTTACTTCAACTCCGAGCTGTTCAAGAACGTCTGCAACGGCAAGAGAGTTTATTGTTGTAGCGAGCATTCCCATGTGGTCTGCACGAGTTCTGTCCATATGGCCGCCGCCGTCCTTTACTCCTCTCCAGAAATTTCCGCCACCAACAACTATTCCTATCTGTACGCCGAGATCCACGCACTCTTTAACGGTTGCACAAACGGATTTAATAACGTCAAAATCAAGTCCTGTTTTCTTTGCTCCGGCAAGCGCTTCACCGCTAAGCTTAAGCAAAATACGCTTGTATTTTACACTACCCAAAATCTGTTCCTCCCAACACAAAATATTCTTATTATATAATAACCTTTTTTTGCAAAAATGTCCAGTTTTTTTTCTGCATTCTATGACTTTCCGTTGCGCATGTAGTGAAACATATATTGTTGTGTAAGTCCGGCAAGATTTCCAAACCTTTTGTAGTCAAATTTTTCATCCCCAAAGAACTCGGAAATTGCCCTTTTCATCCACACATCCACCGGAAATGCATCAAGCTTTCCCATACCGAAAAGCAGAACACAGCTTGCAACCTTTTCCCCCACTCCGTTAAGCTTCAGAAGCTCTTTTTTTGCATTCTCTGTATTCATCAACGAAATGGAGGTGAGGTCAATTTCTCCACCCGCAACTACTTTTGCCGCATCCGCTATGTATGCCGCACGATAGCCCGCTTTCAAGGTCGCAAGTTCTTTTTCCGAAAGTTTTGCAACAGCTTCGGGCGACGGAAACGAAAAATATGTTTTCCCCGCAAATTCCGTTTTTTCTCCGCAAAGTGAGCAGAGTTTTTCAACAATTCCTTTAATCCTAGGAATATTGTTGCACTGAGAAATTATAAACGAGCAGAGCGCCTCCCACGGTTCCTGATTCAGTATTCTTATTCCTTTTCCGAAATCGCATGCAACGCGGAGTTTTTCCTCTTTTCCTATCTCTTGGCGAAGCGTTTCATAGTTCCTGTCCATATCAAAATACCGGTGCCAGATTCTTTCATAATCTCCGTCGAAACAATCTATATATACCCTTTCTCCGTCTTTTCTTACAGAGGCAGGAGCGCCAAATGCAACGCCCGTATATACTCCGTTTCCGTCCTCATTCCAACGAAACGCCTGACCGCATTCAAAAATCTCGCGCGGTGAAAAATCGGCACAGTTTTCAATTATAATTGTTTTTATCTCAGGCATATCTTTTCTCCCATTTGTGTATAGGTTGACAAAATTAATATTACTGATAAAATATATTATACTACAAAAATCGCGGAGGAACAACATGAAAGAGGTCATTTATACAATTCCTATAAATGATGCGTACGACGTAAAATGCGGATGCCCTGTATGCAGGCTTGAAGCAAAGCTCGACGAGGAAGCACGCGAATATGTAATGGGTGCGGCAATGATGGAGCCCGATGTTCGTATTATGACAAACAGAGTCGGTTTCTGCCCGCGTCACTTTTCCGAAATGCTTGAAATGAAAAACCGCTTAAGCCTTTCTCTTATGCTTCAAAGCTACTTAGGTGAGCTTCTCGCAGACGGTATAAAAAAAGAATACAAGCACGTTTCAAAAAAGGATTTTGAAAAGATTACAAACAAGGTAAAAGATGCTTCACATGGTTGTTTTATCTGTGAGCGAGTAGAAGAAAAGCTCTCGCTTTTTGCAAAGAATATCGTATACATCTGGCAAAGTGAAGAGGAATTCAGGGAGAAAACAAGAGCCCAGGAGTACTTCTGCCCAAAACACCTCGCGCTTCTCTTTGAAACCGCAAAAGGTCTTTTATCAAAGCGAAATTACGCAGCTTTCCTCAATGACCACACCTCCGCAACGCGAAAGATTCTTGAAAACCTTGAGGACGAAGTTACACGCTTTTGCAACAGCTATAATTACAAATTCCGCGACGTTCCGCTGGGTGATGCAAAACAGGCAGCCGAGCACACAATAGACTTCTTAAACGGCGATATAAAAAAATAAATGTATAAAAAATAATTTCTCCGTCAATAAAGAGTATATTCTCTATTGACGGAGGTTTTTTATGCGAAAAAACATTTTTGAACTTGCCCTTCTAATTGGCCTTGTTTTTTCTCTTCTCTCTGCCGCTCTTGCGACTGAAACACGCGACGGTATTAAAGAAAAAATAATAAGGCTTCACGTCATTGCAAACTCAGATTCCGAGGAAGACCAGAAGTTAAAGCTTTCTGTGCGCGACAAAGTCCTGACCCTTGCAGACGAGCTCACAAAAGACTGTTCAACTATCGAAGAAACCAAAGAAGTAATTTCAAGTAACCTTGAAAATTTTGAAATTTTGGCAGAAGATATATGTAAAGCAAGTGGCTTTACATATAAAGCAGATGCAGTTCTTGATGAATCAGCTTTCCCCACAAAGAACTATGACTCTTTTTCTCTGCCCGCCGGTAAATACGAGGCTTTAAGGATAGTTCTCGGCAAAGGAAAAGGAGAAAACTGGTGGTGTGTACTCTTCCCTCCGCTCTGTGTTTCCGCAGCTGAATGTAAGCTTGAAAACTCAGGTCTCACAAATGACGAAATCAAATTTATAACTTCGGATAAAGCGGAATACAAATTCAAATTCAAACTCCTTGAGATAATAGAAGAAGTGCTGTGATCCGTTAAGGACATTACCGAAAATATATTTTCCTTTTGATTAGCTTGACCGCAATACAGATTATTATCGTTAAAACCACATCTACAAATGTGCTTCCAACAATGATATCAACACTCATTAACATCCTGTAAATAACAAATCCTGCAAGCCAGATAATCAAATTCTGAATATTGAAATCACTTGCCTCCTTGTTTTGTTTCAGAATGAAAAAGTCAGCAATCTGAATAGCTATCATCGGTGCAAACACCGAACCTATAAAATATAAAAAGTCTGTAATGTCTGTAAGCGGCAAAAATATCGCACCAAGCGTACCAATGACAGTTACGGCAATGGCTACCCATTTAGCATTAACTTTTTTAGTTATAGATTCACTTGATACTCCTGCAGAATATGCATCAAGGAATGTCGTTGTAACCGTTGAAAACACGATAATTAAAAGACCTGCAATACCAAGCCCTGCTTTTACCATAATTTGTGCAATATCGGATTCTGCCGTAAATATAGTTGCGCCCATACCAATTATATACATCCAGCAACTGATAACACCGTATGTAATCGCGCTGACAGCGGTAGCTTTTAAGGGTTTCTTTGCTTCTCTTGTATAGTCGCAGATCAAGGGCAACCAGGAAAGAGGCATCGCAACAGATAATTCCACTGCCGCACCAAAGCTCATACCTTCTACGGTAATATTATGCATTGTACCTTTTCCAAAGATGACAAAGCTGAGGATAATTGTCAGAACAAATAGCGCTGTCATTGCAACAGTGTTTACTTTACCAAGATTTTTGATACCTATCATAATCCAAAGAACAATTAACGCACCAATAACAATACACCAAATCCAATTACCAATGTCAAAAATACTGCTTATCGCAAGTGCTCCGTCATAAATCATAATAGCAGTCCATCCAATAAGCTGAACAATATTTAGCACCGAGAAAAGCAAAGCGCCCTTACTTCCAAAACTCATCTTTGCAGTTTCCATTGAGCTTTTGCGAACCTTACCGCCAATAAGCCCGGCTAAGAAAAGCATTGCGCAACCAATTATATGACCTATAATTATGGCAAGTACGCCCCTATTAAAACCGAGCGGTGCAAAATAAGTTCCTGTCAGAATTTCTGCAATAGAAACTGCGGCACCAAACCAAATAAGTCCGTTTTCAAATACCGATGTACGTTTTTCTTCCATCTCATTCAACCTCCCTTGTATATTCACCTTGTAAATCAAAATTGTGTTGAATCGGCCCCGAACCACTCCCTAAATCAAGCATTGCAGAAAGAGCGCCTGAAATATATTCCTTCGCTCTTTGTACAGACCGGGTAAGCACAAAGCCCTTTGCAAGGTTTGATGCAATAGCACTGGATAGCGTACACCCTGTACCGTGTGTGTTCGGATTATCTATTCGTTTTCCCTCAAACCAATGATACTCTCCGTTTACATATAAAAGATCATTGGCATCATTGATGTTGTGTCCACCCTTTAAGAGAACAGCACAGCCACGTGCATTACTAATAACTTTTGCTGCTTTTTGCATATTCTCTTTGGTTTCAATGTTAAATCCTGACAAAACCTCTGCCTCAGGAATATTAGGTGTAACAAGTGTCGCTATTGGAAGTAGTTCTTTGGTAAGCGTTTTAACTGCATCTGTTTTCATGAGCGACGATCCGCTTGTCGCAACCATGACAGGATCCACAACAATATTTTTTGCCCCATAAAACCTAAGCCGGTCTGCAATGACGCGGATTAATTCACCCGATGATACCATACCGATTTTTACGGCATCGGGATGGATATCCTCAAATACCGCATCTAATTGTTGTTTCAGGAATTCAGGTGTTGACTCCAAAATCGCTCTCACTCCGGTCGTGTTTTGTGCGGTAAGTGCCGTTATTGCGCTCATAGCATAAACACCATTCATCGTCATTGTTTTAATATCTGCTTGAATACCAGCGCCACCGCTACAGTCACTCCCTGCAATTGTAAGCACACACTTCATCTTCTAAGCTCCTTTACTTTACCGAGTAATACTTCTGCTTCTTTTCTCACATCTTGCGCCTTCATAATGGCAGAAACCACACAAATTCCGCATATAGGTATCCCTTTAAGAACATTTATATTGTCCTTATTGAGTCCCCCGATAGCATTTACAGGGATTTGGACAGCTCTGCATATCGCATCAAGTGTTTCTGTTGATGTGAGAACTGTTTTTACTTTTGTCGTAGTTGGATAAATTGCACCGACACCAAGATAGTCTGCGCCTTGTTCATAAGCTTCAAGAGCCTGCGGAACAGTTTTAGTTGTTGCTCCGATAATAAAATCATCACCAAGAATTTTTCTCGCTGTAGAAATTGGCATATCGCTTTGTCCGAGATGAACGCCTTCTGCCGAAGTGGCGAGAGCAACATCCACTCTGTCGTCAATAATCAGCGGAACATTATATTTCTTTGTAAGTGTATGTACCTTTTCAGCAAGTGCAATATATTCTCTCGTTGATTTTTCTTTTTCACGAAGTTGCAAAAGTGTTACTCCGCCCAAGAGCGCTTGCTCTATACGATAAAGAAATTCTTCTTCCGCAAAATTTGTGCTGTCAGTTATAAAATATAGTGTTGTATCAAATCTTCTCATCTTCTTTTTCCCCTACACATAAAGATAGTCATTCAGAACAGGCTGTAAGCCTTCGTCCGCAATGTCTTTATACATCTTTTCAAGACTTCTGTTATCGGCAATCTCAAACTGTTCATCGCCCTGCACTTTATCTGATTCTTTTCCACTGTACTTACTTTCATGGTCGCCGATTCCGGTAGAAACACCTGCTGAAACCTTTGTTGCAGCAATTTTCACAATACCATTTCTAAATTCAGCACTTTCACGTGAAGATACTGTTATCCCTACAAAGGGCAAGAAGATACGATAAGCGCAGATTATTTGACATAGTTGTTTTTCGTGAACATCCAATGGATTGATTTTATCATTATTTATAATAGGCCTGAGTCTGGGACAGGAGAGCGACATTTCAGCAAAAGGATATTTTCTTTGCAGGTAGTACACATGAAGCGCACTTGCTAAAGCATCCTTTCTGAAATCCGATAGTCCCAAAAGTGCTGAAAACGCTACACCTCGCATACCGCCCATAAGTGCTCGCTCCTGTGCATCGAAACGATATGGCCACACTCTCTTGTGACCAAGCAAATGTAACTGTTCATACTTTTCTGTATCATAAGTTTCCTGAAACACGGTTACATAGTCAGCGCCGCACTCGTGAAGGTACTTGTATTCGTCGGTATTTACGGGATATATTTCGAGCCCTACCATACGAAAATACTTTCTTGCAAGTTTGCATGCTTCACCGATATACGCTATATCGCTTTGAGTGCGGCTTTCCCCTGTCAGAATCAGAATTTCTTCCATACCGCTTTCGGCAATAACCTGCATTTCTTTTTCAATCTGCTCCATAGATAGCTTCATACGGTTAATGTGGTTATAGCAGTTAAACCCGCAATACACGCAGTAATTCTCACAGTAATTGGCAATGTAAAGAGGCGTAAAAAGGTATACAGTGTTTCCGAAATGTTTACTTGTTTCAAGTCTCGCCTTCTGTGCCATCTGCTCTAAAAATGTTTCAGCCGCAGGAGAAAGAAGTGCCTTAAAATCTTCTATGGTGCAAGTATCACGCTCCAATGCCGCTTTTACATCTTTGGCAGTATATTTAGAGTAATCAAAAGAATTCATCTGCTCCATTACATTTTTGCAAACATCCGATTCTATTTTCTCCATACCCGGTAAGTATTCCATATGATTTTTTCGTGAGGAAGGCTCCGTTTCAAGCTGATGCTTTCTTGCAAGTGCTTCAGGCGATAAATGCTCCGAGTCTACAAAAAATTGATTTTCCATCATAAAGCCTCCTCAATCACGCAAAAATCCCGTAAGGGGATCTGATGCAGCTGCACCACGAGTAAGAACTCTGCCAAGCCCTGAAAGGTAAGCTTTTCTTCCTGCCTCGATTGCATGACGGAAAGCTGATGCCATAAGCGGCAAGTCTCCTGCGGTAGCGAGTGCCGTATTTGCCATAATTGCAGCAGCACCCATTTCCATCGCTTCGCAAGCCTGAGAAGGTTTACCGATACCTGCATCGACAATAATGGGTAAATCAATTTCATCAATGAGGATCTGAATAAAGTCTTTTGTTGCAAGACCTTTATTCGAACCTATGGGCGATGCAAGAGGCATTATGGTTGCAGCTCCTGCATTAACTAAGTCACGGGCAACATTTAAGTCAGGGTACATATATGGCATAACAACAAATCCATCATTTGCAAGAATTTCTGTTGCCTTAATTGTTTCAGTATTATCAGGGAGAAGATACTTTGAATCACGCATAATTTCAATCTTAACGAAATTGCCGCACCCAAGCTCACGGGCAAGTCTTGCAATTCGCACTGCTTCTTCAGCATTTCTTGCTCCGCTTGTGTTTGGAAGAAGTGTTATCCCCTTTGGAATAAAATCCAAAATGTTTTCTTGTTCTTTTGTGTTTGCTCGGCGTACAGCAAGAGTTATAATCTCCGCACCTGCATCCTTTACCGCAGCTTCAATTAAATTAAGCGAGTATTTTCCTGAACCTAAAATAAAACGGGAATTAAATTCGTGACCTCCGATAACAAGTTTATCACTGTTCATTTGCGTTTCCTTCTTTCTATACTTCGTATTCTTCTGCTATAATTCTTAAAACTGTATGTGCCTGATGTGCAGCACACAGCATCACTCTTGATGATACAAGACCAATTCCGTCTTTTACATCACTTTCTTCATCGCCGCAAAGATAAAACCTCTTTGAAATCTTTCGTGTATGTATTGCATTGGCACTGCCAAGGCCTGCCATGCCAGATGCAACAACAATGTATTTTTCAGGCATTTTCTCTAAAACAAAGTTGACAATGTTTGCTTTTGCTTCTGCGTTATCAAATGCTTCGCAGATAATTTGGGCATCTGAAAGAATATACCTTGCATTGTTTTCATCAAGATAAACATTATGTATCTCAATTTCAAGATAGGGATTTATTCCTTTAAGATTGTCCTGCAAAGCTTCTGTCTTGCTGATTCCAATTTGATTTGCCTTATACTGCTGACGATGCAGATTTGTTATATCTACTTTGTCAAAATCGATCAGTATGAGTTTTCCTATACCTGCACGAGCAAGTGAGGTAGCTATGTTGGAGCCAAGACCTCCCAGACCGCATACAGCAACAGTTGTGGATGAAATTTTCTCTTGAAACTCAATTCCGTGTCTGTCATTTAGAGCTTTCATCCATTCTTTTTTAGTAGGAATCATATCAACCACCTCCCACAAAGCTTACAACCTCAACGCTGTCGCCGTCCTTGAAAATCGCAGCATCATACTGCGTTTTAGGAACTATATCGCCGTTCAGTTCCACCGCGACACGCATTAAGTCGTAACCTGCAGAATTAAGATATTCTGCAACGGACCTACCGCCTACATCTAAATTCTCTCCATTAATTTTTACCACGTTTTTCACCTCCAAAACTCAACAAAAAAAGAAGCTACCGATTTGGTAGCTTCTCATATTACCCGGTCTTTCCCGAAACTTGCGTATCAGGCATCCCTACGTTGGCATTATCCAAATCAGGTTCTCGGTCGAAGGTTTCACCTTCCTCTCAGCCTGTAACACAAGCTCCCGTTTTTTCAATTTTTTACATTATAATACTTTTCTGTTTTAATGTCAATCAAATTGTAATACTTTCCCGATTAAAACAGACCTGTTATTCTTCCGTTTTCGTCAACATCTATCTTTTCGGCAGACGGAACCTTCGGAAGACCCGGCATTGTCATTATATTGCCCGTAAGAACCACAATGAAGCCTGCACCTGCAGAAACCTTGACGTTCTTTATTGTAATCTTAAATCCCTCAGGTGCACCAAGAAGTGCAGGATTATCCGAAAAGCTGTACTGTGTTTTTGCAACGCATATAGGCAGGTTTCCAAAACCGAGCTTTTCGAGATTTTCTATCTGCTTTTTTGCTTCAGGAAGAATTGTTACCCCGTCAGCACCGTATACCTTGGTTGCAATAGTTAAAATCTTTTCCTCTATTGTTGAATCAAGGTCGTAGCTATATGAGAAGTTGTTTTCACCCTCTTCACAGAGACGGACAACCTCGCGTGCAAGAGCCTCGCCGCCGGCACCACCGTCTGCCCACACAGTTGAAAGCACCGTATTCACACCAAGCTCCTGACATTTCTTTATTATAAAATCAATTTCCTTATCAGTATCTGTCGGGAATCTGTTTACCGCAACAACGCACGGGAGTCCGTATACGTTCTTGACATTTGAAACATGCTTCAAGAGATTTGGTATTCCCTTTTCAAGAGCCGTAACATCCTCTTCTGAAAGTTCCGTTTTTGCTCGTCCACCGTGCATTTTAAGTGCCCTTACAGTTGCTACGACAACAACCGCATCAGGACGGAGTCCTGCAACACGGCACTTGATATCAAGAAACTTTTCAGCACCAAGATCTGCACCAAAGCCGGCTTCCGTAACTGTATAGTCACCCATTTTAAGTGCCATCTTTGTTGCCATAACAGAGTTGCAGCCGTGTGCTATATTTGCAAACGGCCCGCCATGCACAAACGCAGGAGTACCCTCAAGTGTCTGTACAAGATTTGGCTTGAGTGCATCCTTTAAGAGTGCCGTCATTGCACCGTGGGCATTGAGCTCACCACAGGTGACAGGCTTATCATCATAGGTGTATCCTACGATTATGCGCGCAAGACGCTCTTTTAGGTCTGTGATTGAGGTTGAGAGACACAAAACTGCCATTATTTCACTTGCAACAGTGATATCAAACCCGTCCTCGCGCGGAACACCGTTCTTCGCACCGCCAAGGCCGCAGGCAATAGAGCGAAGCTGACGGTCGTTCATATCAACACAGCGCTTCCATGTAATCTTTCTGACATCAATACCGAGTGCATTGCCCTGGTGAATGTGGTTATCAAGCATTGCCGCAAGGAGGTTGTTTGCCGCACCTATCGCGTGAAAATCACCTGTAAAGTGAAGGTTTATATCCTCCATCGGCACAACCTGAGCATAGCCTCCACCTGCCGCACCGCCCTTGATTCCGAAAACAGGACCGAGAGACGGTTCGCGAAGTGCAACCGTTACATCTTTGCCTATTCTTGAAAGTCCGTCAGCAAGACCGATGGTTGTTGTGGTTTTGCCCTCTCCTGCAGAGGTTGGCGTTATGGCTGTAACAAGGACAAGTTTTCCGTTCTCTCTGTCAGTTTCGGAAAGAAGAGACAAATCTATTTTTGCCTTGTACTTGCCGTATTGCTCAACATATTTTTCGTCAACATGCGCCTTTTTTGCAATTTCGCATATAGGACGCATTTCTGCGCTCTGAGCTATCTCAATATCGGTCTTATATCCCACGACTATTCCTCCTACATTTATTTGAAGTAGCGTACTGCTGCTTCAAACATACGAATATCATAGTTTCCTGAAACATTCTTATAAAGTCCTGCTCCTACGCGCTCACTGTGTCCCATCTTACCAAAAACTCTGCCGTCAGGGGATGTGATACCCTCGATAGCGTACATAGAATCGTTCGGGTTAAAATGAACATCGCTTGTTGCGTTGCCAAGAAGGTCAACATACTGAGTAGCTATCTGACCGTTTGCAGCAAGCTTTCGAATAAGCTCCTCATCTGCAAGGAAACGACCTTCACCATGAGAAATCGGAACAGAATATACATCACCAACATTTGTAAGCGCAAGCCACGGTGACTTGTTTGATGCGATTCTTGTTCTTACAATTCTTGACTGGTGACGTGCGATTGTGTTGAATGTAAGCGTCGGGCAATTTTCATCAGTATCAATTATCTTACCGTACGGAACAAGTCCAAGCTTTATAAGTGCCTGGAATCCGTTACAGATACCGCACATAAGACCGTCACGCTTTTCCAAAAGCTCTGTTACGCCCTCTTTTACTGCGGCGTTTCTGAAGAATGCCGTAATAAACTTACCGCTTCCGTCAGGCTCGTCACCGCCGGAGAATCCGCCGGGGATGAATATCATCTGTGCGCTCTTGAGGGAATCTGCAAACTTATCAACGCTCTTGCGGATACCGTCAGAACTAAGGTTATTTATAACCATAATCTCAGGCTCTGCACCTGCATCACGCACAGCCTTTGCAGAATCAAACTCACAGTTTGTTCCCGGGAATGCAGGAATCAACACCTTCGGTTTCGCTGTCTTTATAGCAGGTGCCGACCATTCTTTTGCCTCAAACTTAAAGTTCTCCATCGGAGTCTCTCTGTCTTCAATATTACAGCTGAAAACGCTCTCGAGCTTGTCCTCATAAATTCCGAGAAGTTCAGTAAGGCATACGCTCTCGCCACCAAGTGTAAGCTTGTTGTCATCAGTAACATAACCGAGAAGCTTTCCTTCTCTTACATCGTCAGTTACTTCAAGTACAAACGATGCGTAGCTATACTTGAAGAGCTCTGAAACCGAGATGTCATCACTAAACTTAAATCCGAGCATATTACCAAAGGACATCTTCATAACTGCTTCAGCTATGCCGCCAAGACCCGGAGTATAGGCTGCAAGAACCTTTCCGCTACGCATAAGGGATGTGACCTTACGGAATACAGAAAGCAATGACTCCGTCTTCGGAAGACCATTCTCGTCAAACTCCGGAGAGATGACGACAACCTTATTTCCTGCCTTCTTAAACTCAGGGGAAATAACATCCGAAACCTTTCCGCAGGTTACGGCAAAGGAAACGAGGGTCGGCGGAACATCCAAATTCTCAAATGTGCCGCTCATAGAGTCCTTACCGCCGATTGAACCAATCTTAAGTTCCTTCTGTGCCTTGAATGCACCGAGAAGTGCCGAGAGCGGTTTGCCCCAACGCTTTTCATCACGACCGAGACGTTCAAAGTATTCCTGGAACGTAAGGTATACATCCTTGAACTCTGCACCCGTTGCTATAAGCTTACAAACTGACTCAACTACAGCCATATATGCACCGTGATACGGGCTCTGTTCCGTGATAAACGGGTTATAGCCCCAGGACATAAATGAGCAGTCGTTTGTGTGCTTTTTCTCAACTGAGATTTTCTGTACCATCGCCTGGATAGGTGTAAGCTGATATTTTCCGCCAAACGGCATAAGAACTGTTCCTGCGCCAATTGTAGAGTCAAAACGCTCTGAAAGTCCGCGCTTTGAGCAGATGTTAAGATCATCTGCAATTCTCTTATAATTATCCTTAAAGCCGCCTTCAATTTTCTGTTCCTTGAGGTTCGGCTTTGTTGCAGTAACGTTGATGTGCTTATCTGCGCCGTTTGAATTTAAGAACTCGCGGCTTATATCAACAATCTTCTTATCGTTCCAGTACATTACAAGGCGCGGAAGCTCTGTAACAACTGCAACGGGACAAGCCTGGAGATTCTCGCTATTTGCAAGAGCGAGGAACTTATCCGTATCCTCTGCGGCAATTACAACCGCCATTCTCTCCTGTGACTCGCTTATTGCAAGCTCTGTTCCGTCAAGACCTTCATACTTTTTCGGTACTGCATTGAGGTTAATTTCAAGACCGTCTGCAAGCTCACCGATAGCAACGGATACACCGCCTGCGCCAAAGTCATTGCAACGCTTGATCATCTTGCTTGCTTCTGAATTTCTGAAAAGACGCTGAAGCTTTCTTTCCTCCGGAGCGTTACCCTTCTGCACCTCGGCTCCGCAGGTTTCAAGTGAAGTTGCCGTATGTGATTTCGAAGAGCCCGTAGCTCCGCCGCAGCCGTCGCGCCCCGTGCTTCCGCCAAGAAGGATGACAACATCTCCGGGTGCCGGTCGCTCACGCCTTACATTCTCCTGCGGTGCTGCAGCTATAACTGCACCGATTTCCATGCGCTTTGCAGCATAACCGTCGTGATAGATTTCATCGACAATACCCGTTGCAAGACCTATCTGATTACCGTAGGAAGAGTATCCTGCTGCCGCAGTTGTGACAATTTTTCTCTGCGGGAGCTTACCCTTCATGGTCTCATTTACGGGCTTCAGTGGGTCTGCCGCACCAGTAAGACGCATAGCTCCGTATACATAGGAACGTCCAGAAAGCGGGTCACGGATTGCTCCGCCAATGCAGGTTGCCGCACCACCGAACGGTTCAATTTCCGTCGGGTGGTTATGTGTTTCATTCTTAAAGAGCAAGAGCCACGGTTCAACCTTGCCGTCAATCTCTACATCTATCTTTACGGTACATGCATTGATTTCCTCAGACTCATCAAGTCGGTCAAGGTGTCCGTTTTTCTTGAGATACTTTACAGCAACGGTGGCAAGATCCATAAGGCAGACGGGTTTTGTTCTTCCCAACTCACGTCTTATCTCAATATACTCATCATACGTTTTCTGCAAAAGCTCGTCCTCAAACTTTACATCATCAATGACGGTGAGGAATGTTGTGTGTCTGCAGTGGTCTGACCAGTATGTATCAATCATCCGGATTTCCGTAATGGTCGGGTTTCTGTTTTCTTTTTTGAAATACTCCTGGCAGAACTCGATGTCATCTGCATCCATAGCAAGGCCGTATTCTGAAACAAATGCTTCGAGGCCCTTTCTGTCAAGATCAATAAATCCGTCAAGAGTTTTTACCTCTGTGGGGATATCATATTCTGTCTTCAATGTTTCCGGCTTTTCGAGAGTTGCCTCGCGTGCCTCAACGGGGTTAATGACATACTTCTTGATATCTGCAATGTCAGACTCTGAAAGGTTTCCGTAAAGAACGTATATCTTTGCAGTCTTGACCGTGGGACGCTCTCCCTGTGAGATAATCTGGATACACTGTGCAGCAGAGTCTGCTCTCTGGTCAAACTGACCCGGGAGATATTCTACAGCAAAGACAGTTGCATTATCTGTGCCGGTTACCTCATCTGTAACAATATCAAGCTGAGGCTCCGAGAAAACAGTCTTCTTTGCATAATCAAAAAGCTCTTCGGTGATATTTTCAGCGTCATAGCGGTTTATAACCCTGACTTCTGTGAGATTCTTCTTACCGAGAAGACTTCTTGCATCTGAAAGAAGCGCGCGAGCCTCGTTTGCAAGCTCCTTTTTCTTTTCAACAAATACTCTAAAAACCATGAGTTATTCCTCCATTGCGCGAAGCGCTTTAGCACCAATGTCACGACGGTAATATGAATTATCAAACTTTATGCGTGATACAAGCTCGTATGCATCACGTATAGCTTTAGGGAGCGTATCTGCAACAGCTGTTGCACCAAGGACTCTGCCTCCGTTTGTGAGAAGCCTGTCCCCATCTGTCTTTGCGCCTGCAACGTACACGTTGTCTGCTATATCAGACGGGATATCCATCACAAAGCCCTTTTCATAATCTGTCGGATAGCCTTTTGAAGCCATTATTACACAGCAAGCACTCTTATCGCTGAATTTCACTTCAGTTTCCGAGAGTTTTTCATTTGTGACAGCCTGCATAACTGTGAGTAAATCACTTTCAAGAAGAGGCAGTACGACCTGTGTTTCGGGATCACCGAAACGGCAGTTATACTCAATTACCTTCGGGCCGTCTGCAGTAATCATAAGGCCGAAATAGAGGCAACCCTTGAAGGTTCTTCCCTCTTCGTTCATAGCCTTTATCGTCGGGATAAATATCTTTTCCATACAGGTTTTTGCAATCGCATCTGTATAATAGGGGTTTGGCGCAACGGTACCCATACCGCCTGTGTTAAGACCTGTATCGTTATCACCTATTCTCTTATGGTCCATTGAAGATATCATCGGCACTACTGTTTTTCCGTCAGTAAATGCAAGGACTGAAACCTCAGGACCTGTTAGGAACTCTTCAATGACAATGGTCTCTCCGCTCTTTCCAAATGCCTTATCCTGCATCATTGACTTTACGGCGTCAATTGCCGCATCTCGGGTTTCTGCAATTATAACGCCTTTTCCAAGTGCCAAGCCGTCCGCCTTTACAACAGTTGGAATCGGCGCGGTTTCAAGGTATTTGAGCGCATCTTCGCAGTTATCAAATACTTCATACTCCGCTGTGGGAATATTGTATTTCTTCATCAAGTTTTTGGAGAAAACCTTACTTCCTTCAATTATAGCCGCGGAAGCCTCCGGACCGAAGCACGGGATCCCCTTCTCCTCAAGCGCATCTACTGCACCAAGAACAAGCGGGTCATCAGGTGCGACGATTGCATAATCAATCTTGTTTTCAACCGCAAAATCAACTATTTTCGGAATATCCTTTGCTCCGATATCAACACATATAGCGTCATCTCTCATACCACCGTTACCCGGAAGGGCAAAGATTTCCGACACATTTTTATTTAGTTTTATCTTTTTTATGATGGCATGCTCTCTTCCGCCGCCACCGACAACCATAATTTTCATCAGGTTACCTCCGTATCAATGGTGGAACAAACGCATTCCTGTGAATGCCATAGCCATACCGTAGTGGTCGCAACGCTCGATAACGATATCGTCACGGATAGAACCGCCCGGCTCTGCGATGTACTTAACTCCACTCTTTTTAGCTCTGTCAATGTTATCCGCAAACGGGAAGAACGCATCAGAACCAAGAGCTACACCGTCAATAGAATCAAGGTATGCGCGCATTTCTTCCTGTGTAAACGGCTCAGGCTTCTTTGTGAAGTACTTTTCCCAGTTACCGTCCGCGCAAACATCCTCTTCATTCTTGTTTATATAGCCGTCAATTACGTTGTCGCGTTCAGGACGGCCCAAATCCTCCTTGAACGGAAGGTTCAATACCTTTTCGTGCTGACGCAAGAACCAGGTATCTGCCTTTGTTCCTGCAAGACGCGTGCAGTGAATACGTGACTGCTGACCTGCACCTACACCAATAGCCTGTCCGTCCACTGCGTAGCAAACGGAGTTTGACTGTGTGTACTTAAGTGTAATGAGCGCAACAATAAGGTCGCGAAGTGCTTCTTCAGGAATATCTTTGTTTGCAGTAACAATATTTGTAAGAAGCTCACGGTTAATTGCAAAGTTGTTTCTTCCCTGCTCAAACGTGATTCCGAAAACCTGCTTCTGCTCAATTTCCTGAGGAACAAAGTTCGGGTCAATCTTTACTATATTATAGTTGCCCTTGCGCTTTGTCTTTAATATTTCAAGTGCCTCCGGCTCATATCCCGGAGCTATTACACCGTCGGAAACCTCGCGCTTAATCATATTTGCGGTTGTTACGTCGCAAACATCAGAAAGCGCAACCCAGTCGCCAAATGAGCACATTCTGTCAGTTCCGCGTGCTCTTGCATAAGCACATGCAAGCAGTGACTCATCAAGACCCTCTACATCGTCAACAAAACAAGCTTTCTTAAGCTTATCCGAAAGCGGAATTCCAACCGCTGCAGATGTCGGGCTTACGTGCTTAAAAGACGTTGCAGCAGGAAGTCCGAGAACTTCCTTTAGTTCTTTTACAAGCTGCCAGGAGTTAAACGCATCGAGAAAATTTATGTATCCGGGTCTGCCGGAGAGAATCTCTATCGGAAGGTCGCTTCCGTCGTTCATGAAAATTTTTGCCGGCTTCTGATTCGGATTACAGCCGTATTTGAGTTCAAATTCCTTCATCGTTAACTCCCCTTATTTATTCTTATTTATCAATCTGTCTTCAAACTTTCCGCTATCCAAATCAGTGTAACGGACATAGAGTGATATTTTATTCTGCTCATCAAGAGCGTTCCAGAGCTTTTGTGTAAACGCATCGATATCATCGGGAATAGCAACGCGCTCAGGTTCGCCCTGGAAGGTCGGAATCGGGTTACCGTCGCATACGTAGGTATGGATAAAGTGACCAAGCCCCGGAATTGCCGGATAGTCAAACGTCATTCTTGTGCAAGCAGAGCCCTCTGCATCTATGCTCTTGAGAATGCTCATTTCATACGTGAAATCATTGTTGTCAAATGTAAGCATACCGCTTATTCTTGGTGTAAAATTCGGTGCATCAGGCTCAAACTCACGAGTACCCAGTGCCTCTCTAAAGCCCTTACCCTTTGATACAAAGTCATATATTGTATCTGTCTGGTCACCGTTTGTAACAATGAGCTTATTTTCAAAGGAACGTATTGCCGCATATATAATGAGGCTCGGATCCTCTACCTTTGAAGCGTCAAACGGCTCGGTATATATATCGCCATTCTTCTCAGTAAATATACGATTGCGACTGTTCGCACTGCGTCCCATAATAAAGTATGCACTGCAAGCCTTCTTGCCGTCCCCGCTCTTGCCGATTACTATACCGCGACCGACATAGGAGTTTCCTTCTATCTGCTTTGCGATGTCATTGATTTCATAAATGTTCATTGAGCATTTCCTTTCAGTTACTTTGAAATAATATCCGAACTTACCTTTTCCACAGCCTCAGGAAGAATCTTCCACTCCGCAAGACGCATGACGCGTTTCTGCAGAGTTTCCGGCGTGTCGCTTTCCCGTATTGCAACAGCCTTTTGCATAATGATTTTTCCGCCGTCGGGTATCTCATTTACAAAGTGTACCGTTGCCCCCGTCACTTTTACGCCATAGGAAAGCGCAGCTTCATGGACGCGGAGTCCATAAAATCCCTTTCCGCAAAACGACGGAATAAGTGATGGGTGTACGTTTATTATTCTTTCGGGATAGCGCTTGGTAAAATCAGCGCTTAAAATTGACATAAAGCCTGCAAGAACGATAATGTCAATCTTCTTCCCGTCAAGAAGACTTATAATCTTTTTTTCAAAAGCATCGGAACTGCCAAGCTCTTTTTTTAGAACAACGGCAGTTTCAATATTTGCTCTTTTAGCACGCTCGAGCGCATAAGCATCTGCGTTATTTGAAATAACAAGTTCTATCTTTCCGCTTTTTATAATCCCGCTCTTTTCGGCATCAATAAGAGCCTGGAGGTTTGTTCCTCCACCTGAAACAAGAACCGCTATTCTTGCTTTTCTCATAAAATCACCTTTTCGTCGGACTTTATAATCTCGCCGATCACGTATGCATCTTCTCCGTTCTCGCGAAGAATTGAAAGTGCCTCCGTAACATCATCCTTTGAGACAACTATGCTCATACCAACACCCATATTGAAAGTATTGAACATGTCGCGCTCGCTGATGTTTCCCGTTTTTGCAATAAGCTCAAATATTGGAAGGATTTTCACAGCAGACTTATCAATCTTTGCTCCTAGACCGTCCGGAATACTTCTCGGAATATTCTCATAGAATCCGCCGCCGGTAATGTGGGAAATTCCCTTTACCTTTACCTTCTCAAGAAGAGCAAGAACTGACTTTACATAGATTTTGGTAGGCGTAAGAAGAGTTTCGCCGATGGACTTTCCGCCAAGCTCTTCACACGGGGATTTGATATCGCTGTTCTCAACATCAAACACCTTTCTTACAAGAGAAAATCCGTTTGAATGAACACCGCTTGATGCAAGAGCGATAACAACATCGCCCTCTGCCATTGTTTTGTTGTCAATTATCTTTGACTTATCAACAACACCGGTAGCGTATCCTGCAAGGTCATATTCGTCAACCGGATAAAAGCCCGGCATTTCTGCAGTTTCTCCACCTATAAGTGCCGCACCTGACTGAACACAGCCTTCAGCAACACCCTTTACGATGTCTGCAATGCGCTCAGGAACATTCTTTCCACAGGCGATATAGTCAAGGAAGAAAAGCGGCTTTGCGCCTGCACAGATAATATCGTTTACGCACATAGCAACGCAGTCGATACCTACTGTATCGTGCTTATCAAGAAGAAAAGCAAGCTTGAGCTTAGTTCCGACACCGTCTGTACCGCTGACGAGAACAGGTCTTGTCATACCGGTGACATCTAGTTCAAAAAGACCGCCAAAGCCGCCGACATCAGAGCAAACTCCGCTTGTCATTGTCTTTGCGATATGTTGTTTCATAAGTTCAACAGCGCGGTAACCTGCCGTAATATCAACTCCGGCTGCTGCATAGCTGTCAGATTTAGATTGCATATTCATATCTACTATTCCTTTCCATTCCAGCAATATGTGCAGAGCTTACAAGGCTCTATGCCTATAGACTCTAAGACTCCCTCAAGTGACTGGAACTCAAGCGATGCGAGATGAAGCTGTTTACATATTGCATCACGAAGCTTCTTGCCACGCTCGGTTTTTCCGTCACTGTACTCTTCAATATGATTAAAGCCCTCTTCGCCCTCAAGCTCCATAATGACACGGCGTGCTATAAGCTCCATATCATCTGTCGCACGGGAGAAGTTTAAGTATTTGCATCCGTACATAATCGGTGGACACGCCGAACGCATATGTACTTCTTTTGCTCCGCTGTCATATAAAAACTCAACTGTTTCCTGAAGCTGTGTTCCACGCACGATTGAATCGTCAACAAACAAAAGCTTCTTATCCTGAATCAATTCAGGAACAGGAATGAGCTTCATTTTTGCGACCTTCATTCTCTCTTTTTGCTGCGTCGAAATAAAGCTTCTTGCCCAGCTTGGTGTGTACTTGATAAACGCTCTTGCAAACTTTTTTCTGCTCTCGTTTGCATATCCTATGGCATGTGGTGTTCCCGAATCCGGAACGCCTCCGACATAGTCGACATCATGGAGCTTACCCATCTCCTTATCGTTGCGCGCCATTATCTCTCCGTTACGATAGCGCATTGCTTCTACATTTACACCTTCGTATGTAGAGGTCGGGTATCCGTAATAGCTCCACAAAAATGCGCACATACGCATTTCCTTGCCCGGCTCTGCAAGTTGTGTTACGTCATCAACCGTGATTCTCACAATCTCGCCCGGTCCAAGCTCTTTTATCTTGTCGTATCCAAGCTTTTCAAAAGCAAACTCTTCAAAAGAGACACAGTGCCCTGCCTCGTTTTTTCCAACTATTACGGGGATTCTGCCGAGCTTGTCCCTCGCGGCAATAATCGAGCCGTCGTTTTCAAGCACGATAATAGATGCCGTCCCGTCAATTTCATCCTGGGCAAACTTTATCCCCTCGACAAAGTTACTCTTCTGACTTATAAGTGCAGCTACAAGTTCAGTAGAGTTTACTCCACCGCCTGTCATCGCATCAAAATGAGTTCCTTTGTCGGAAAGATACTTATCAATAAGCTCATCTGCGTTATTTACAATACCGATGACGCATATAGCATACGTTCCCAGCTTAGAGCGTATAAGAAGCGGTTGCGGGTCATAGTCACTTATACATCCTATGGCAGATGTTCCGCACATATCGGAAAAGATATGCTCAAACTTTGCGCGGAACGGTGACTTCTGGATATTGTGAATCTCACGCTGAAGACCTATTTTTTTATCGTATGCAGCTATACCTGCACGACGGGTACCAAGATGCGTGTGATAGTCTGTACCGAAATAGACATCAGCGAGAACATCGTGGTTGGATACTGCGCCGAAAAATCCTCCCATTTTAGTCCTCCTTAATTACTTTCCGAGAATACGCTTCATCATTTCCTGATATGCATCCTCAACATTGCCGAGGTCGCGACGGAAACGGTCCTTGTCAAGCTTTTCGTGAGTTGTGCTGTCCCAGAAGCGGCAGGTATCGGGAGAAATTTCATCAGCAAGAACGATTGTTCCGTCTGAAACCTTACCGAACTCGAGTTTGAAGTCTACAAGGTCTACGTTGAGATTCTTGAAGAAAGCCTTCATAACTTCGTTTATCTTAAAGGACATATTCTTGATTGTTTCGATTTCTTCCTTTGTTGCGATGCCGAGAGCAAGAGCGTGGTAATCGTTGATAAGCGGATCGCCAAGATCATCGTTCTTGTATGAGAACTCGATTGTCGGCTCCGAGAAAACAATACCCTCTTCTACACCGTAGCGCTTCGCAAAAGAGCCTGCAGAAATATTTCTGATAATAACCTCAAGAGGAACAATGGAAACCTTCTTGACAAGTGTTTCGCGGTCTGAGAGTTCTTCTACGAAATGAGTTGCAACGCCTTCCTTTTCAAGAAGCTGCATCATGAAGTTTGTAACTCTGTTATTGATAGCACCCTTTCCTGAAATGGTACCCTTTTTGAGTCCGTTGAATGCTGTCGCATCGTCCTTGTAATCAACAAGCAATACCTCAGGATTGTCGGTTGCATAAACCTTCTTGGCTTTTCCTTCGTAAAGCAATTCCTTTTTTGTCATTTTTATATCCTCCTAAAATTATTTATTATTTAACTCTGCAGAGATCTTTGCATCTTTTTCAAGAACTGTCTCCGCATCCTTTTTACGCTTATCGTCAAGCTTTGACGCAAGGTCCTTATCCGACACTGCAAGAATCTGTGCCGCAAGAAGTGCCGCGTTTGCACCGCCATCAATCGCAACCGTTGCAACAGGAATACCTGTAGGCATCTGTACGGTTGAAAGAAGAGCGTCAAGTCCGTCAAGGTTTTTTGACGCACACGGAATTCCGATAACAGGAATTGTTGTATTTGCAGCAATAGCACCGGCAAGATGCGCAGCCATCCCCGCAGCAGCGATTATAACCCCAAAGCCATTATCGCGTGCATTGCGGGAAAAATCCCGAGCTTCTTCCGGTGTTCTGTGTGCAGAGTATACATGCACCTCAAACGGAATCTCGAATGAGGAAAGCATATCTGTTGCTTTTCTGATGATAGGAAGGTCACTGTCGCTTCCCATAACAATACCAACTTTTTTCATAAAACAGCCTCCAATTCTCTCAAAAAATAAAAACAGGCGCACTTAACTCAACGGGGAGTCAAATGTGCCCAGACGGTCGGCTTTCATCAGAGGATTTCTCCCCTAAAAAAGTTCTCTGCTTCCCGTGGTGCTCCACTTATCCGTCAGTCGCAGAAAACGCTTATTTATAACACAATTATTATACCATACGGCAAAATTCGTGTCAAGGAAATTTAGCGCCTCAAAAAAGCAATTTGCAAGGTTTTCTAACCTTGCAAATTGGTCGTCTTTTTTCTTCCTCCGGAACATGCAAAAAACAGCAGAACGACAGCAAGAACTGAAACAAAAATCGTATTCGGTATATCGAGTGCCAGACCGGAAACAGCAAGATATGCTCCCGACATATTAAACGCAATATGCAGGGCGATTGCATTCCAGAGACTTGTGCTTTTGATCCTTACGACCGCAAGGATAAGACCAAGCGCGAACGTGTAGACAATCTGCACACCCTCAGTGTGCGAAAAAGCAAATAAAACAGAGGTGATAACAACTGAGAAAAACATTCCAGAAGACGCCCCAAACATCTTGAGAAGGATGCTTCTAAACATCAACTCTTCAACAAACGGTCCGATAATGATGCAAAGAAGCAACACCGTTGTGATTTCTTCTCCGACCCCACTCCCGCTCGGCACAAACCTATAGGTTACAATGCCAAGGCAGACACCGAGAAGAATCGATGAAACAACACTTGGCACTTTTACATAAGAAAGTCCTGAATACGCACCAAGGCTTCTTCTTTTTATCATAAATACAATAAGAAGTGCAAGTATTACGAGAATATATGAAACAAGAAGAACAAACGAAGATTTTCCCGACAAAAAAGCCGTAAGGTTCTCCGTAAAATCCAGATATCCCACTCCGGTACTGTCAAACTCACGAGCCGCATTTATGCTGTAATATGCAACAACTATCGCCGATGCCGCAACGCCCGAAAGCATATACAGAAGATAGCAATCTATCGCATATAAGAAATTAATTGCGTTCTTTTTCACAACCGTCACCTTATCTTTTTCCGCAGAGTTTTTCTCCTACTTTGTAAATATCACCTGCGCCCATAGTAAGTATAAAATCGCCTTCACGCGCATTTTTTTCGACTTCATTTGCTATATCATCAAATGAGCTTATGCATTTTGCTCCTTCGATCTTGTCACCGATAGCCTTGGAGGTTATGCCTATTGTGTTTTTCTCACGCGCTGCGTAAATATCCGCAAGTACAACCTCATCTGCAAGAGAAAGCGCTTTTGCAAAATCATCGCAAAGTGCAGCTGTTCTCGTATAGGTATGAGGCTGAAATATACAAATCAAGCGACCACTATGTGCCTTTTTCACAGCAGACAGACTTGCCCTAATTTCACTCGGATGGTGAGCGTAGTCATCATACACCTTGGCACCGTTGCACTCACCCTTATATTCCATTCTTCTCCCGACACCGCAAAAGTCCGGGAGCGCTTTTTTGATACTGTCAAAATCAATTCCTACAGCCAGTGCCGCAGAAGCTGCAGCAAGGGAGTTTTTTACGTTGTGTTCGCCAAGTACAGAGAGATTTATTCGCCCAAGTTCTTCACCCTTATACACAAGCGTATATGACGGGAAACCGTTTTCATAGCGTATATCCTGCGCAACAACATCTGCGTCGTTCTCTATTCCGAAGGTGACAACTGTTTTGTCGGTGGTTGACACTGCCCGCATTACATTTTCATCATCTGCATTTGCAACAACAACACCGCCCACCTTTACTCCCGATACAAATTTGCTAAACGAATTTATAATATCGTCAAGACCAGAGAAAAAGTCGAGATGATCCTCTTCGATATTCAATAAAACCGCAACGGTCGGATTGAAGTTGAGGAACGAGTTGCAATACTCACAAGCCTCTGCAATAAACAAACTTCCGTCTGATATTCTTACAACGCCGCCAATTTCACGCATATCTGCACCTATCATAACCTCGGGATCGCGACCAGCAAAAAGCGCTATATTGGTTATCATTGCCGTTGTTGAAGTTTTTCCGTGAGTTCCTGAAACGCATATAACCTCAGGAAAATCACGCATAATGATTCCCCATGCTTGCGCACGCTCAAGAACTGGTATACCAAGCTCATGCGCGCGCCGGATTTCGGGATTATCGTCTTTGATGGCAGATGTTCTTATTACAACATCCGCACCCTCGACATTAAGAGAAAAATGGCCACTTATAACATCAATACCTTTTTCTCTTAATCTTTCTACATATACCCCATTGTTCATATCAGAACCGCGCACTGAGAGTCCTCTCGATATAAGTACCTCCGCAAGAGCGCTCATGGAAACGCCACCGATACCAACAAGATGAACGACCTTATTTTTACCCGACAAAATATCTTGCATTATACAAACTCCATTTCACAGAAAAATTCATTCGGTAAAGGTATTTTAATAAATACTGCGGTTAAAATATATTATATTCGTTTTTAGCAGAAATGTCCACAAAAAACAAAAATTTCGAGGAGTAATTAAATTATGGAAATCACAGACATCAGAATACGAAAGTTTTCCGACGACTCAAAAATGCGCGCGATAGTTTCCGTAACGTTTGACGACACACTTGTAGTTCATGATATTAAAATCATAGAAAGTCAGGATAAAACTTTTCTCGCAATGCCTTCCAGAAGACTTCCTAACGGCGGTTTTTCCGATATTGCACACCCCACCAAAAAGGACTTTCGCGAAAAAATCGAATCTGCGGTTCTTGACGAATTTGAAAGATATAAACAGGGTTCAATCGAAAACTGACCTTGAAAAGCTTGCGTAAAAGTATTATCATAGTATAGACAAATACATTTACGCAAAGGAAGTGAAACATCATGCGGACACTTATACTCAGCATAACCACAGGTCAAGGCCACCATTCCGCCGCCCTTTCAATCTCTGACGCTCTGAAAGAACGCGGCTCAATAGTAAAAATCGTCGATGTGTATAAGGAAATTGATAAGATTTTTTGCAACGCAGTAAATAAAGGATATTTGCTTTCAACCAAACACTCACCAAAAGCATACCGTGCTATTTATGAGCTTATCGATTCAAAAACCGCGCCGTCAAGTAAATATTCTTTACAGAGTATTATGGGCATCCTTACTGCTATACGCTTCGAAAAATTCATTTATGACTTCGAACCCGATGTTATTATATGTACGCACGTTTTTGCCGCTCAGGTTGTAAACGAACTGAAAAGGCGTGGAAAACTCCTTGATATCCCGACCATAGGAGTTGTCACAGATTATACTATTCATCCTTTCTGGGAAGACGTAACGTATATAGAATACATTGAAACCGCAAGTGAGCTCCTCGCACAGCGAGCTCTCATCAAAGGCATCGACCCCGACAGACTTTGTCCTTTCGGAATACCCGTCCAAAAAAAATTCACCCACAAGATGGACAAGGCACTTGCAAGGCAGGAACTGGGAATTGACAACAATCTCCCCACTGTACTTGTTATGGCAGGAAGTATGGGATACGGAAATATGCCCGAAATAATATCAGGTATATTTAATTTTAACAAAAATTGTCAGGTTCTCGCCGTATGTGGTAACAACAAAAAGCTATACAAAAAACTTTCAGAAGGTGGCTACTGCGAAAATCTGAAGGTTTTCGGATTTATAGATAACGTTGAGGTACTTATGGATGCCTCCGACTGTATAGTAACAAAGCCAGGCGGGCTCACAACATCCGAGGCTATGGCAAAAAATCTGCCAATGATTCTGGTAAACCCGATTCCCGGGCAGGAAGACAGAAACCTCGAGTTCTTCTTGAACAACGGCGTCGCTCTCTCAGTGACAAAGAACTTCACCATCGAAGAGGCTATGTACTTTATGTTCCACGATGAAACGAGGCTTGAGCTTATAAACAAGCAGCTTCAAAAACTCGCAAAACCAAACGCTGCCGACGATATAGCAGATTTTGCAACAAGCTTAATGAAATAACAAAACACCGTCTGTTTATTTGTGAACAGACGGTGTTATAATTTTATAGAGTTTTATTAACCCTTAACTGAGCCGATCATAACGCCCTTGACGAAATACTTCTGAAGGAACGGATATACAGCGATAATCGGGATAATTGATACGATAATCGTAGCATACTTGAGCGAGTTTTCAGCGAACAATGCGTTGCCAACTGCAGCCCCTTCAAAATTATCCGTTGTATTCTGAAGGATAATCTGACGAAGAACGATCTGAAGCGGATACTTGTGGCTACCATCAAGGTAGAGCAACGGACCAAAGAATGAGTTCCACTGAGCAACTGCAACGAACAAGCCTATTGTAGCAAGAACTGCAGTAGATGTCGGGAGAACAAGATACCAGAGAATACCGATATCGTTGAGTCCGTCAAGACGACCTGATTCTTCAATTTCCTTCGGGAAACCTACGAAGAAGGATCTCATAATGATACAGTTGTATGCAGAGAAAGCACCCGGGAGTGTTACCGCCCAGATTGTATCATAGAGACCAAGCCACTTGATACAAAGGAAAGCAGGAATCATACCGCCGCCAAAGAACATCGTTACCATAATGAGAATGTTGATTAACTTGCCGCCGGGAAGCCTGTCAGGCTTACTGAGGGCATAAGCACCTGTAGAAAGAACAACAAGTGCCAAAACTGTACCAACAACAGTGTAGATAATAGTGTTCTTATAAGCTGTAAAAATAAGCGGGTCAGAAAGAACCGATTTATATGCCGCGAAGGAAACCCAAAGCTTTCCATCTACCATAGGAAGAACACCTACGCTACCTGAATAAACGTCAGCTTTTCCTGAAACGGAAATAGCAAGCATGTGTAAGAAGGGCCATATCATAACAACAACTACAGCTAAAAGAACTAAAGTTCTTATGAACCAGCCAAGTGTAAATTTTTTCTCAACCATTTTGCATTTCCTCCCTTACCACAAGCTTGTTTCCGAAACTGATTTGGAAACGTAGTTGGAAACGATAACAAATACGAGCGTTATAATAGAGTTGAATAATCCGACAGCCGAGCTGTAGCTTTCGTTGTTGTAAACGATACCCTGTTCGTAAACATACGTCGAAATAACTTCAGAAGTCTCGTATGTAACCGGACGCTGGAGAAGGAACGCCTTTTCAAATCCAACAGAGAAGATACTGCCCATTCGGAGAAGGAGCATCGTAATAACTGTAGGTGCAATACTCGGAAGCGTGATGCTCCAGAGACAACGCATCTTGCCAGCACCGTCAACCGTAGCCGCCTCATAAAGCTGCGGGTCAACGTTTGTAAGAGCGGCAAGGTAAATAATCGCGCCCCAACCAACTTCCTGCCAGATACCAGTTGCAATGTAAATTGTTCTGAAGTACTTTGCCTCAGAAAGCATATCAACAGACTGCAAACCTAAAGACTTGAAAAGATTAAAAAGTGCGCCGCCGGTCGGTGAAAGAAGCATCGTTGCAAGACCAACTATAACAACCGTGGAATAGAAGTGCGGCATATAGCTGACCGTCTGAACAAACTTCTTGAACTTGGTACTGCGAACTTCATTGAGCAAGAGCGCAAGAATGATAGGCATCGGGAAGCCCCAAATGATATTATAGAACGCCAACAGGAAAGTGTTCTTGATGATACGCCAGAAATACCTATAGTTGAAGAATCGAACAAAGTGATCAAATCCTACCCATTCACTTGCAAAAACTCCATCGAACGGATTGTAGTCCTTAAATGCAATTATAAGGCCGTACATCGGGAAGTAATAGAAGAGAGCAAGACAGATTACAGACGGGAGAACAAGAATCATAAGATACTTGCCGTCAGCAAACTTTCTCTTCAGCTCATACATCTTACTCGACTGAGGTGTCGTCGGTAAGGTCTCGGCAGCTACGCCGGATTTTTTTGTTGCCTTCAAAGTATTCAACTCCTTGAAATTTCTTTTGCGATAAGCAGTCGATAACATAACTGACAAATCACTATATTATAATGTGCACTTTAATAAGAGCACAATATAAACAATGCGGATAGACGAGGGCGCTTGTCCCCGAAACACAAAACAACAAAATGTGCCTTTTTCCGTGTCTATATTATACAACATAATATATATAAATATGAATCACCATTTTTTTAACTTGTACTCAAAATATTGGATTTTAGTAAAAATAATTATCAACATAATAAATAGCAACGCAAATTAAATGTTTTGAACTTTTATGGTTGGTTTATAGCTGTTTTATATTAAAATTGCACTTTTCCAAAACATTACTCCTTTCAGTGCTTCTTAACAAACAGTTAACAATTAGGCGTAAATATTAACAAAACAGCAAATACTGTAAATATTTACTTTCCTCCGAAATGGTTTTTCCGATATTCTCCCGGTGTGTAGCCCGTATACTTCTTGAACAATCTTATAAACGTATTGATATTCGGAAGCCCTACCATTACAGCAATATCTTTGTTTTTATTCTGCGGATTTTTGGCAAGCTCTACCGCTTTCTTGATTCTGTAGCCATTCACATAGTCACTCAGGTTCACATTCATCTTTTCCTTGAAATACGAAGATATATATGCTCCGGTGAGCTTAAGTTTCTCGGCAAACAAATTGAGATAAATATCCTCTGAATAGTGATTTTCAACATAATCAAGAATATAGCTTATTATGTAGTCTTCTTCTCTTTTGTTTTGTTTGATATAAGATATCGTTTCAAGCAGAAAGTCCATACAGATTTTTCTGTACTCATCCAAAGTATATGCCTTTTCAATCTGCTTATATACCGCAGAAATGTCAAGTCCCTTCGGAATAACATGAAACACACGATTCAAAAGTTTTATTCCACAGTTGATAATTTCCGTGCAGAGCAAGGAAATTTCAAAACGATTTATGCCCTTCTTTACATTGAACTCGAGTATTTCACTTACAGTATGAACAACCTCTTCTTCATTCGCATTTCTAAGCATTGCCGTAAGCTTTTCCATCTCCTCGACAGAAAAATAGAATCGGCCTCCGCTTTTATCCTCCTCGCCCTCATACAAAACCTGATTCTCCGCTAGAGGTCTCCTGTACTCTGAAAGCTCCTTTAATTTCTCATAAACAGTCTTTATATTTGCAAGACCATTCCGAACTTCAGAAACCGCAATCGTGAAAAATGCATATTCCGACTCATTTGAAAGATGCATTATAATCCCGTTTATAACCTCTTTGATCTGCAGTTCGTTACCACTTGCATCAAAAACAAACACAATTGCATCCTTTTCGAGTTGGAGAGCATTTGCACTTATACCCATGCTTTCAATATGCATTTCAAGCAGCTGCTTTAAGAAAAACGTGGCTTTACCTATATCCTCATCCATGTATTCGCAGAAGCCTTCTTTGTAATTAACTCGACAAAAAGCCATATAGAAGGATTCCGTTTTTGTTGTTACCCTTTTTTCTATATCGTCAGCAGCAACATATACATCCCGCATCTGAGACTGCAAAAACAACGAATCAAGGACAGAGTCTTTCGTTTTTACATCTCCCCCGCGTCGAGCATCATGTGAAGCCATTATCTTTACAGCATCTTGTATCTCTTTTGAAGAGGCGACTCCGTTTTTGTACTTTTCACGGACTCCCGGATGCCCGTTGATCGCCCCGGAAATATTCTTTGCCAGCAAATAGCCTTTAACAGCCAAGAAGGCGAAAAGCGCAAAAGAAATAAGAAAGAACGCAAGAAGTGAAAGATTGAATGTTATGCCGAAATTGTGTTTTGCTGCACTTATATCAGCCTTTGTAATTGATTTGACAATGTAAATTCCACCATTCTGTTCATCATGGAATTTGAGCAGTTTATTTGGTTCATCCGAAAAAAGCTCATTGCGTGAGATGAGCTCACCTTTCACAGAGCAAATAGCCTCCCCTTCCTCCGTATATATTCCAGAAAAGCCATATTTTTCAGCCAAACCGACTACATCGAGGAGCATAACCATTATATATCCACGATCGTCCTGTGGTTTATATGCAACGGGCAAAAGAGCTGTTTCAACTCTCTTTGTTTCTTTTGCTTCCGAAAAAATATCCGCCGGAAAAATCTGAAAAGCCTCAGAATCGGAAACCTTCGTCGCCCAGAATTCACGTGTGTATATATCACTAACAATATACTGATTAAAGAACACTTCTGTCGGGAGCGTCTCTGTAAGCTCGTATATATATCCTGGTTTAGAAGCATCAAAAACGAAAACAGAGGCGATAAATCCCGAAAACTCATTCTGCCTTCTGTCTACAAAAACGGATCGCATATCCGCCCTGATATCGTTTTTATTGATATATGTACCGTCGGCAAATTCATCGGACGCGGCAAGGTCTACAGAAAACTCCGACATTGCATACCTGATTTGCGAAAACACTCTTTGTATGTTCTTTGCTCCGCTCTGGAATTCGATATTCAAATTTTCAAGTGCTGCTGCTTTAAGACTCTTTTCACTTAAATTTTTAATTACTATCATAAAAACGGACACAAAGCAGAGCATTGCCAAGAAACAGCATACAAACCTTATAAGTATCTTGTTTTTGAATAACGACATCTGCCTCACCCCATAATATATACTCATATTTTTCGATTTGTTATAAAAACAATATCTATATTATACAACATAAATATAAAAAAGCAAAGACTTTTTATCTTTGCTTTTTGTATTTATGTTGAGTTGTAATAATATCGAAAATTTCAGTTTTTATCCGTTTCTTCGTTTTCTTTCTTTCTTCTTGTGAATTTCGAATATAGCTTGAGAGCCACAAGCGCAAGAATTATAACAGCAAAAACAAAAACGAGAGCTCTCTCCGCCCCACTTGTAGTGAGAAGAATCGCCGTCACTCCAAGAGCTATACTTACGAGATACAGAATCAAGACAGTCTGTTTCTGCGAAAAACCCATATCAATAAGTCTGTGATGGACATGACCACGGTCTGCGTGCATAGGACTCTGACCGTGAGAAACGCGCCTTATTATCGCAAACATCGTATCAAACAGCGGAAGTCCCAATATAAGCAGCGGTGCCGCAAAAGAAAGTATTGCGTATGTCTTGAACATTCCTTGTATCGACATAGCAGCGAGAATAAAGCCGAGAAATGTTGCTCCCGTGTCACCTACAAATATCTTGGCAGGGTTTACATTGTACGGTAAAAAGCCGAGACACGCGCCAATCACCGCTATCATAATCATTGCAACGCGAACTTCAGAAACAATAACAGCAATTACAAACAGGGATATTGACGCTATCGTGCAAACACCAACCGACAAACCGTCGAGACCGTCAATAAGATTTACTGCGTTTGTTATCGCAACAATCCAGAGTATGGTAACAGGTATCGACCAGAAACCGAGATTCAAGTACGTCTGATCAGAAAAGATGTTCAGATTTGACATCACATCTATCCTTGTTCCGTGCAAAACAACAACAAGCGCCGCAACAATCTGTACAAGAAGCTTTACCATAGCCGGCAAAGAGACCGAGTCATCTATAACGCCGAGAATAACCATTATAAGCGAGCCGAGCAGAATACCCTGCATCTCCCTTTCAATCGGAACAAACAGAACAACAGCGACCAAAAAACCAAAGAATACCGCAAGACCTCCCAGACGCGGAATCGGCTTCTTGTGCATTCTTCTTTCATCCTTTGGAACATCAATCGCGCCTATCTGCTCTGCTATTTTTTTTGCAACGGGCGTCAGAATAAAGGAAAGAATTCCTGCAATTGCACCGATTGCAATAAGCTTCAAAAGAGCTATCTTATCCATCGGGACTCCTCTTTTCTACTATCTTTCGAATGTGTTTACGGGTTTCTGCACAAAACCGACTTTCTTACGTATTTTTACAAGATTTCGTTCCGCAAGCGCTGCCGCCCGGAGTGCATTCTTTGAATATACCTCTTCAAGATAATCCTTATTCTTCAAAAGGTCTTCTGTTCTTTCACGAATAGGACGGAGCATTTCGACGACCGCCTCACCTACCGCCGTCTTGAAATCGCCGTAGCCTTTTCCCTCAAACTCTTTTTCTATCTCAGGAATACTCTTTCCCGTTGCAACGGAGTAAATCGTCATAAGATTATTCACGCCGTGCTTTCCTTCGCGATATTCCACTTTTGCCTCGCTGTCTGTAACCGCACGCTTGAACTTGCGCATTATATCCTCAGGCTTATCAAGCAAGAGAATATACGCATTTGCATTTGTATCGGATTTTGACATCTTCTTTTCAGGCTCAGCAAGACTCATTATTCTTCCGCCGACCTTCGGGATGTACGGCTCTGGAATCTTGAATACATCACCGTGAATATTGTTAAAGCGCGCCGCTATATTTCTTGTAAGCTCAAGGTGTTGTTTCTGATCCTCGCCTATCGGCACATAGTCTGCATTATAGAGGAGAATATCAGCAGCCATAAGCACAGGATAATCAAAAAGACCTGCATTTATGTTGTCCGAATGCTTTGCGGATTTATCCTTGAACTGAGTCATTCTCGAAAGCTCACCGTACATTGTATAACAGTTGAGTATCCACGAAAGCTCGGCGTGCTGCTGAACATGGCTCTGGATATACATTATGTTCTTCTCCGGGTCAAGACCGCAGCCGATAAGAAGTGCGAGGAGTGAAAGTGTTTGCTCGCGAAGCTTCTTGGGGTCCTGACGCACAGTGATTGCGTGCATGTCAACAACGCAGAAGAGGCAGTCATAAACATCCTGCATGCTTACCCAGTTCGTTATAGCACCCATATAGTTTCCCATTGTAATATTACCGGAGGGCTGAATGCCCGAAAATACGCGTTGTCTTCTCTCAGTTGTATCCATAACAGACCTTTCTCCTAACCAACATATTCGTTGAGAACTTGCGCGAGTCGCGAAATTCCCTTTTCTATACTTTCAAGTGACGGAAGCGAGAAATTAAGACGGAAAGTCGGACATACACGGCTCTCATCTGCCGAGAATGCACATCCGGGAACAATCGCTACCTTTTTTTCTTTTGCGCGGGCGGTAAGCTCTGCACCGTCAAGCCCGTCAGGAAGTGTGCAAAGAATGAAAAGACCACCGTCAGGACGGGTGAATTTTACCTTTGGCGAAAACTCACGCTCCATGCACTCTATCATCTTATCCGCCTTCACACGGTACATATCACATATCTTTTTTATATGCGCATCTACATCAAACTTATCAAGATATTCCGCAGCAAGCATCTGGAAGAAAAGGTTTGTATGTACGTCAGAAACTTGTTTTGCAACAGTGAGCTTGCTTATTATCTCTTTACTTGCACACGCAAAGCCTATACGGATTCCAGGCGCAAGAATTTTTGAATAGGAGCCGGAGAAAATAACTCTGCCGTTCTTATCAAGGCTTTTTATTGTCGGAATATTCTCCCCTCTGAAACGAAGCTCAAAATACGGGCTATCCTCGATAATCATAACGTCATATTTTTCCGCAAGCTCGAGCAAACGCTTACGGCGAGGAAGCGACATCGTAACGCCCATCGGGTTCTGGAAAGTAGGAATAGTGTAAATGATTTTTACGTTTTTCTCACTTTCGAGCTTTTCCTCAAGAATGTCTATGTTCATCCCGTCATCATCCATAGGAACACCGACAAGATTTACACCATAGGAGCGGAAAGCATTGAGCGCACCTACAAAGCTCGGGTCCTCACAAAGAACAGTATCTCCTTCATTCAAGAATATCTTTGCAGTCATTTCAATTGCCTGCTGACCGCCACTCGTTATGATAAGGTCGTCATTTTCACCGAGAATATTATACTTTTCGCTCATACGCTTCTTTGTGATATCGCGAAGAGGAGTATATCCTTCACTTACACCATACTGAAGTGCCATTGCCGCTCTTGATTCAAAAATGGTTGCAGCGATTTTACTCATCGCGTTGACAGGAAAGCTGTCAGGAGCAGGATTGCCTGCCGCAAACGATATCAAATCAGGGTCGTTCGGCATTTTTAAGATTTCACGAATTGCCGAAGGTTTGAGAGAAGATATTCTTTCTGAAAATTCCATAACGTCTTTGCCTCCAAAAACTCAATATACTAACTATACAGTTTATCATAAACCCGAATAAATATCAATATTTTTTGCTTTGTGAAAATGCGTGATTATTCTTCCTCTATCGCATAAAACGGCTCATCCTCATAAATAAATGAGTGAAGCTTATCTGCCGCCTTTTCCATATTGTATACCATTGCGTAATTCTCGTTTGTGGTGTATGTACCGTCAATCGGGAATCTGCCCTGTTCAAAGGTCGGCTTTCCAAATATGAGCATCCTGAACGCTATTCTTAAAATTTCGCTGTTTGAGAGCGAGGTCTCAACCATGGGAAGAAGTTTGTTTACAACAGAAGGATATCGAACAAAACTTGTATCAAGCGCCTTATTCATAAGTTTGCCCATAACTTCACGCTGACGCTCTGTTCTCTGGAAGTCTGCATTACCTACATATCTTATTCTTGTATATGCAACAGCCTGATAACCATGAAGCGTGACTGTTCCGCTTTCCTTGATAAGATCAGCCTCAATCCCTTCAAGCTCCGCCATCTCTTTTATGTACTTATTTGCGTTTCTTCGCTCCGCCTCCGTTATTTCAACCTCAACTCCGCCAAGAGCATCTACGACACCTGCAAGCTGAGTGAAGTTAACCGAGACATAGTCAGTTATATTCATATTAAAATTCTGGTTTATTGTTTTTATTGCAAGTTCCACTCCACCTATTGCATAGGCGCTGTTGATTTTTCTCTTCCCGTAGCCTTCTATACTTACGAGACTGTCGCGCATAAGCGATACTGCTTTTACCTTGTGATGCTTCATATCAACAGAAAGAATCATCATTGCATCAGACCGCCCCGAAACGTCACCCTCGCGGCTGTCAACTCCGAAAACCGCAATATTCTTCACGTCTCCCGAAAGGCCGCTATAGACACTAAGATCAGTGTCATCAAAGCTTCCGTCCCCACGGTCAATACTCGAAAATAGAGAAGAAACAAATATAAAAAGCACACCGAAAACAAGCAAAAGCGCTGTCAACACCCACTGTGCAGTTCTTCTGGTTTTCTTCTTTTTTCCTTTTTCTTTCATATTAAATCATATCCTTTGACATTTTACTCTGTTTATTTTAACACAAAAAAGAGTTTCTTTCAATGTTTAAGGCATATAAAGTTGTCTATCTTCCGCTTGCAAACGCAACGAAATCGTGATATTATTTTCTGTAGAATAATTTTTCGACATTTTGTTTGTTTTGTCGAATTCAGGAGGTTATTTCAAATGAACGAAGTATTAAAGCAAATCGGTGCATACGGCGTTGTCCCGGTTGTTAAAATCGACAACATTGAGGATGCGCTCCCGCTCGGACGCGCTCTTATCGACGGAGGCCTGCCTCTTGCGGAAATCACTTTCCGTACAGCTTGTGCAGAAGAAGCTATCCGCACTATGGCAAAGGCTTACCCCGATATGCTTATCGGTGCAGGTACAGTCCTCACAACAGAGCAGGTTGATAAAGCTGTCGCTGCAGGCGCAAAATTTATCGTATCCCCCGGTCTCAACCCGAAGGTTGTGAGCTACTGTGTAGAGAAAAACATCCCGATCACTCCCGGCTGTTCAAACCCGTCAGATATCGAAGCCGCACTCGAGCTCGGTCTTGAGGTGGTAAAGTTCTTCCCCGCAGAAGCCTGTGGCGGTCTTGCTGCAATCAAGGCAATGAGCGCTCCTTACGGCGGTGTCAAGTTTATGCCCACCGGCGGTATCAGTGAAAAGAACATCAACGACTACCTCGCATTTCCGAAGATTCACGCTTGTGGCGGTAGCTGGATGGTTAAGGACTCACTCATCAAGGAGGGTAAGTTTGACGAAATCACCCGTCTCACAAAGGAAGCTGTTCAGAAGGTTCTCGGCTTTGAACTTGCACACATCGGTATAAATACAGAATCTGAAGCAGAGGCTCTCGCAGTTGCAAACCTCTTCTCCTCCGCATTTGCTTTCCCTGTAAAGAACGGCAACAGTTCCGTTTTTGCAGGAACAGGCATTGAGGCACAGAAGAACGGCGGACGCGGTAAACTCGGCCACATTGCAATCAAGACAAATAACCTTGACCGCGCAATGGCGTACCTTGAAAAGGTCGGCTTTGCCATCGACCCTGACTCCGTAAAGCCGGGCGTCGCTGCATACCTCAAGCAGGACTTCGGCGGCTTCGCTGTTCATCTTTTGCAGGCAAAATAATGCCATTATGCATAAACCGGGAAATATTACACCCGGTTTATGCAATTTAATTATTTTTTTGAATAATTATAAATTAAGTGTTGACATATATTGTATATTGATGTATTATATACAGGTATTGTTGAATATATATTTAAGGAGGACATATAAATGGACAAGAAAAACATTAAGAAAGTAGTTTTGGCATACTCTGGCGGACTTGATACCTCTATCATCATTCCGTGGCTTAAAGAAAACTACAACAACTGCGAGGTTGTCGCTGTTGCAGGTAACGTAGGACAGGCTGACGAGCTTGACGGTCTCGAAGAAAAAGCTCTCAAGACAGGCGCATCAAAGCTCTACGTTCTCGACCAGACAGATGAATATGTTGATGAATACATCATCCCGACCATGAAGGCAGGCGCAATCTATGAGGAATACCTCCTCGGAACAAGCCACGCACGTCCCTGCATCGCCACGGGTCTTGTTGAAATTGCTCTCAAGGAAGGCGCTGACGCTATTGCTCACGGCTGCACAGGTAAGGGTAACGACCAGGTTCGCTTTGAGCTTACTATAAAGCACTTTGCACCGAATATGCCTATCATCGCTCCGTGGCGTGAATGGGACATAAAGTCTCGCGAAGAGGAAATTGATTATGCTGAGGCTCATAATGTTCCGCTCAAGATTAACCGCGAAACAAACTATTCAAAGGACAAGAACCTCTGGCACCTTTCCCACGAGGGTCTTGACCTCGAAGACACAGGCAACGAGCCTATGTATGAAAAGCCGGGCTTCCTCGAAATGGGCGTTTCCCCCATCGCAGCTCCGGACAAGCCTACATATATTGAAATTGATTTTGAAAAGGGTGTTCCCGTTGCTCTTGACGGTGAGAAGATGAGCGCAAAGAACATTATCTTAAAGCTCAACAAGCTCGGCGGTGAGAACGGCATCGGTATCCTTGACATCGTTGAAAACCGTCTTGTCGGTATGAAGTGCCGCGGCGTGTATGAGACTCCGGGCGGAACTATCCTCTACAAGGCACACAGCGTTCTCGAGTCAATCTGCCTCGACAAGATGACTCTCCACGAGAAGCAGAAGCTCTCCATCACTTTTGCTGAGCTCGTTTACAACGGTCAGTGGTTTACTCCGCTCCGCGAAGCACTCTCTGCTTTTGTTGACAAGACTCAGGAGAAGGTTACAGGTAAAGTTCGCCTCAAGCTCTACAAGGGCAATATGATCAACGCAGGCGTATGGAGCCCGTACTCACTTTACAGTGAAGAAATCGCAACCTTTGGTGAAAGCGATTATGATCAGACAGATGCCAATGGCTTTATCAACCTCTTCGGTCTCCCGATAAAGACTCAGGCTATTGTTGACGGTAAGTAATATGGCTAAAATGTGGGCCGGAAGAACTTCCGGAATTACAGATAGCATAGCAGACGACTTCAACTCATCTATCAGCTTTGACTGCAAGATGTACCGTCAGGATATACGCGGCAGTATGGCTCACGCACTTATGCTTAGTTCAAAGGGCATTATTACAAAGGCAGAAGCAGACATCCTTATCGACGGACTTTCAGGAATTCTTTCAGACCTTGAGTCAGGAAAGCTCACTTTTGATATGTCCTGCGAGGATATTCATATGTTTGTCGAGCAGGTGCTCACCGAGAGGGTCGGCGATGTGGGCAAGAAGCTTCACACAGCAAGAAGCCGTAACGACCAGGTAGCGCTTGACCTTCGTATGTATCTGCGTGATGAGACTGACGAAATCTCCGCTCTTGTATATGATGTAATCCGTGCTCTCTGCGACAAAGCGAGTGCGCACAAAGCGGCAATCATGCCGGGATACACACATCTTCAGCGCGCGCAACCGATCACCTTTGGGCATCACCTTATGGCGTATGCCATGATGCTTTTGCGTGATGTCGAGCGTCTTTCTGACTGCAGAGCGCGTATGAACGTTTCCCCCATCGGCTGTTGCGCCCTTGCAGGAACTACATACGATACGGACAGAAGGTTCGAGGCAAAAGAACTTGACTTTGACAGTATTGCGCTCAACAGCCTTGACGGTGTTTCCGACCGTGATTTCTGCCTTGAGCTTGCAAGCACGCTTTCAATCCTTATGATGCACCTTTCACGCATGAGTGAAGAGCTCATCCTCTGGGCAAGTTGGGAATTCAAGTTCGTTGAGCTTGACGATGCTTATACAACAGGTTCGTCGATTATGCCGCAGAAGAAGAACCCCGATATGGCAGAGCTTATCCGCGGAAAGACAGGACGTGTATACGGTGACCTTATGGCGCTTCTCACTGTCCTTAAAGGTCTCCCGCTTGCATACAACAAGGATATGCAGGAGGATAAGGAAAGCATATTTGATGCGGTCGATACCGCAAAGATGTGTCTTCGTGTCCTTGCCCCAATGCTTGCCACGATGAAACCCATCGAAGCTAATATGCGTTCCGCTGCGCAGAAGGGCTTTATAAACGCAACCGACCTTGCAGACTATCTCGTAAAGAAGGGTCTCCCCTTCAGAAGTGCATATAAAATCTCAGGTCAGATTGTTGCGAAATGCATAAACGACGGAACGGTGCTTGAAGACCTTCCTCTTGAGGACTACAAGATATTTTCAGAGCTTTTCGAGGATGATTTGTACAACGAAATCAGTCTTGAAACCTGCGTAGAAAAACGTATCTCTGAGGGTGGAACGAGTGTAGCCTCAATCGAAGCGCAGATAGACTTTGTAAAAAGCAAAATCAAATAACATTAAAGACGGTGAAGAAACTTCACCGTCTTTTTGTATACTTTCAGATTTCACCGTCTATAATTTTATAACAACTGTTCATACGAAAGGCGGTAAACTTACTTATGCTCGTTTCAAAACTTATGAATTCAAATGTTGTTTTTCTCACCCCTGACGACACCGCAAGCCGTGCAGCAAAGCTTCTTATGCGCCACGATATAGGAGCACTCCCTGTCTGCACAAAGGACGGACACTTACGCGGTTTTATCACAGACCGCGATATTGCTCTTCGCTGTGCGGCGCTTGGAAATCCACCCGAAGAAACGAAACTTCGGGAAATTATGACGCGTGGAGTTGTAAGCGTCTCTCCTAATGACGATATCCACACTGCTCTTGAATTGATGTCAAAGGAGCAGATACACAGACTTCCCGTCACTCAAAACAGCCGTATTGTCGGAATGCTTTCGATTTCTGACGTACTTATCCGAGGAAATTACAGGAGCGAAATTTCCCGTACTCTTACGGAAATTATGATGCCAAATAACAGACACAAACGAAGATGAAAAAACGACGGAATAGAAAAATATTCCGCCGTTTTTTCATATACATATAGGCAAAAAATCTTTGACTGTAAAGGTTAAAGATGATATAATATTGTTGTATAGTTATATCTTATTATTTATCTTGGAGGCTCTTATGGTAGAGTTTGTCACCAAAGAAACACTTAAAGAATACGAAGCGTTTGTTTCTTCACATCCAAAGGGACATTTCCTTCAGTCTTATGCATGGAGCAAACAGAAGCCCGAGTGGGTCTGGGAAGGTCTTTTTGTCAGAAACAACGACGGTAATATATGCGGTGCTATGTCAGTCCTTATAAGACGTGTTCCGCATCTTCCCTATTCGATAATGTACGGCGCGCGTGCGCCCGTCTGCGATGTTCACGACAAGGAAGTTCTGAGAGAGCTTATGAACGGAGCCAAAAAGCTCGCAGAAAAGTATAAAGCATATTGTTTGAAGCTCGACCCTGACATTTCCATTGCGGATACCGAATTTGCAGATATCATGAAGGACCTTGGCTTTAACCGTCGCGATACAGGAAAGAACTTCTCAGGCATCCAACCGCGTTTCGTGTTCCGTCTTGACATTGATGGCAAGAGCGAGGAAGAACTCATGGCTTCTTTCCACTCAAAAACACGCTACAACATACGCGTCGCAGAGCGCAAAGAGGTTGAAGTCCGTCTCTGCGGTAAAGAAGCTGTCGAGGATTTTTCAAATCTCATGCTCGAAACAGGTGTCCGTGACGGCTTTGTTGTACGCACAAAGGATTATTTTGAGAATATGCTCGATAATCTGGGCGATTCCTGCCGTCTTTATATGGCATACTCGGGTGACACCCCGATTGCCGGAACACTCGCAATTCACTACGGTGACAAGGTGTGGTATCTGTACGGCGCATCCTCTAACCAGTACCGCAACTTTATGCCGAACTATCTTCTCCAATGGAATATGATTCAGTGGGCAGTGGAGCTCGGCTGCAAAATTTATGACTTCCGCGGAGTTTCCGGTGACCTTGACGAGTCCAACCCGCTCTACGGTCTTTATCGATTCAAAAAAGGCTTTAACGGTGAGCTTGTTGAATTCCACGGCGAATTTGAAATGATTTTCAACAAACCAGTCAATTTGGTAATAGAAAAGGGCGAATTACTTTACAGAAAGCTCCGCAAAAAGCTTTTTGTGTTCAAGAACAAAAAATAAGAAATTTTACTTGGGGATAAGGTTATGAAGTCGTTTGTTGTAGAATGTGACAAGATAAAATCAAACGCAGCAGAGATAATGCACCGTGCACAGAATGCGACTGTTATTGCAGTTGTAAAGGGTCGTGCATACGGCTTTGGTGTGGAAGAATTTTCAAAGCTTCTGCACTCCTGCGGAATCAGATTCTTCGCCGTCACTGACGTTTCTGACGCCCTCGCATTAAAGCGTCTTAATCTTCCCGACACCGATATCCTTATGCTTCGCTCAACTGCGCTTTCAGAAGAGCTTTCCGCACTTATTGAAAACGACATAATAATCACAATAGGCAGTACTGAGACTGCGGTAAACGCAAACACAATTGCCCTCGAGAAAGGAGTTTCCTGTCGCGCACACGTGAAAATCAACACAGGTATGGGACGCTACGGTTTCTCCATTGACGAGAGCGAACAGATCATCTCCGTATACACAAAGTTTTCAAACATCTCAGTTTGCGGAATCTTTACACATCTTACGTCGGCATTTAAGAATAATAAAGTTACGGAAGCTCAGCTTAGTGCCTTTGATATGGTTCAAAACGAGCTTAAATCCCGAGGGATTTCGTGCGGTACGGTCCATTTCGCAAACTCATCTTACCTTTTCAAACACCGTGCTCCGCTCGGAGATGCTGTAAGAGTCGGTTCTGCATTTACAGGGCGTCTCCCCTGCAAGGTGCGTTCAAGCGGTCTTTCAAGAGCCGGATATCTCGAGGGCAGTATCTGTGAAATGCATTGGCTTCCCAAAGGCGCAAAGGTCGGATACAGCGGAGCCTATACGGCAAAGCGTGCGATAAAGACCGCAGTTATACCGATTGGCTATTCTGACGGTTTCGCAGTCGAAAAGATGCGCGACACTTACAGGCTTTGCGACGGACTTTTCTACATTCTCTCAGACCTTAAGCGTCTTATTACAAACAAGGCACTTTATGTTAAAATCAACGGCAAAAAGGCAAAAATTCTTGGTCATATCGGTATGACACATACCGTTTGTGATATAACAAACATCCCTTGCTCATTAGGAGACAAGGCGGTGTTTGATGTTAATCCAATTTACGTCTCCCCCGACATTTACAGGGAATACATTTAACGGAGGTATTTTTCTATGAAGATGGTTCTTGCTATTATCAACTCTGACGATGCCAATACTGTAGTTACAAACCTTACAAAATCAGGCTTTTCAGTAACAAAGCTTGCTACAACCGGTGGTTTTCTCAAAACCGGTAACACAACAATTCTCGTTGGCGTGGAGAACGACCTTCTTGACAGCGTTCTTGAAATCATCAACAAGCATTCACACAAGAGAAAGCAGATGATTCCCTCAACCTCAGACTTCGGAATAGGTATGATTCCGGCAGTTCCTGTTGAGGTTTCCATAGGAGGCGCTACTATCTTCGTTATGGACGTAGAGCGTTTTGAGAAGATTTAGTTTATGAACTTTGATAATTTTTACGGTAATGAGGAAACAAAAGAATACCTCTCATCTGCCTTTTCCCGAAAGGCATTTCCGCACGCGCTTCTCCTTTCAGGTGAGCGTGGAATAGGTAAACGCACACTTGCAGACATTATAGCACGTGCTCTTGTCTGCGAAAGCGATAACGATGTGCCCTGCGGCAATTGTCCGTCGTGCAAAAAGGCAAAAAACGGATTTCATCCTGACATTATAAAGCTCGATGTTGATCCTTCTTCTCATGGTGTAAATTATTTCAGAAAGCTCAAACTTGACGCGCTTATTCTCCCAAACGATGCTGACCGCAAAGTTTATATCTTCAATAACGCAGAAGCGATGACACCGGAGTCACAGGATGCTTTTCTCAAAATACTGGAAGAGCCACCCTCCTTTACCTTCTTTATTCTCTTGTGTCAAAGTCAGAGTGACCTTTTGCCCACTATCGTTTCGAGAACTGCACACATAGCACTTTCGCGACTTTCGGATAGTGACATTGAACGAATAATCCGCGAAAAGCTCCCCGAGTCAACTCCTGCTGAGGTAAAGGAGATTGTCCGCACAGCAGACGGTGTTTGCTCTTTTCTTACAAATGACACAAATGACGAGTATCTGTCCTCTGCAGCTCCGATTGCCAAGGCACTCTTTACCCAGGACGAGCTTGAAATCTTTTCTGCAATAAACTCAATCGATCGCAATGACCGTACTACGCTTTCTAAAATCCTTGATGAGTTGACAGTTATCCTTCGCGATGCTCTTATTCTTGCATCGGGTGCCAAAAGTCGGCTTTTATCAAGTGCAAATCCGGAGCTTTCAGCAAACCTTGCAAAAATCTTTGATGCATCGGATTTTATTTCCCTTACAAGCGAAATTGCAAATGCAAAAAATGCCTGCACGAGAAACGTCGGTGTTTCTCATATCACAGGAAACTTAATTTCAAAATTTACTTATATTGCTACAAAGTAGCATTGAAAGGATAGATTTACTTTGAAAGAAATAGTTGGTGTTCGTTTCCGCGAAGGCGGAAAAGTATATTCATTTGACCCAAACAATTTATCTCTCAATGTCGGTGACAGCGTTATTGTCGAGACAGCAAGAGGTCCGGAGCTCGGCGTTATCGCAGAGGCTCGGCATTCCATTGAGGATTCTGCAATCGTCTCCCCTCTCCGCCCCGTAATTCGACTCGCATCACCTGCTGATATAAAAACCGCAGCAGAGCTTCGCAAACGCGAAAAGGAAGCGGTTGTTACCTGTCAGGAAAAAATCGATGCACACGGCCTTGAAATGAAGGTCATAAGCTCCGAGTTTGCCTTTGACGGCTCTAAAATTCTCTTTTACTTTACGGCAGACGGGAGAATCGACTTCAGAAATCTTGTAAAAGACCTCGCTTCAATATTCAAAACAAGAATAGAACTTCGCCAGATAGGCGTCCGTGATGAGGCAAAGATGCTCGGAGGGCTTGGTATCTGTGGCAGACCCTTCTGCTGCAACTCCTTCCTTGACGATTTTCAGCCCGTTTCAATCAAGATGGCAAAGGAGCAAAACCTTTCCCTTAACCAGTCAAAGATTTCAGGCACCTGCGGCAGACTTATGTGCTGTCTTAAATACGAACAGGAAGCATACGAGGACCTTATCAGAAACACTCCCGGAGTCGGCAGTCAGGTAAACACTCCTCAGGGTCCCGGTGTTGTTTCAGAGGTCAGCCTCATTTCAGGCAAGCTTCGTGTAAAGTTCGGTGACGCAAACGAGTTTTCCTTCAAGACCTTTGACAAGAGCGAAGTTTCTTGCACATGTCCGGCTTCATGCGGAAACAAAAACTGTAAAAAACAATCAGCCCCCGCAAAAAATGCAGAGGCTGACTCTGAGTAGTATTATCAATAATACCTTCTTCTACGACGCTTCCGTCGCTTGTTGTACTGTATCACATATACGATATACAGTATAATCGCTATGACAACCGCAATCATAACTGCTATTCCAACAGGACTTGTAACTCCCTTTTTGATTTTATTGAACACAAACAAAACAATTGAGCGTTTAACATCGTCTGCAGCAACAATCGGAAGTGTTATGTACTCGGTACCGTCGTACTTAATCGTCACGGTGCCGACCTCATCCCCCTTCTTTATGGGGGCTTCAAGCGTTGTTTCGGCATTTGGAATAATCTCAAGTTTTTGCGGGTCATAGTCATTCGGCATCAGTACTGCGTAGTCTTCCATCGTATGTGCCACAACATAGTCCCTTGCCCTTGCAGATTCAACATGAACCTCACATACGGGATGACTTGAAGGAAGAAGCATTTCGCGTTTGAAGTTTTCAAATCCCCATACAAGGAGGTTTTTTGACTCAACGAAATTGCCCTTTTTGCCGCTTTCTTCATCCTTTTTTGCACCAAGAACAACAGAAATAAGCTCTTTTCCTCCGTATTCCGCACTTGCCACAAGGCAGAGTCCTGCAGGTGTTGTACTTCCCGTTTTCATTCCGTTTGCTCTTGAGTATTTATATCCAAGCTCTTTGTAGCGTGAAATCAACGAGTTCGTTGTAAAGAAAAACCGTTCGTCGCTGATATTTGTTGGCGGAATCGTAGCCTTTTCCATTGCACATATCTCGCGGAGTCTCGGGTGTTTTCTGACCTCTATTGCTATCTTTGCAATATCCGCTGCAGTTGTGTAATGCTCTTCATCGTGGAGTCCGTTGGTATTTACGAAATTCGTGCCTGTTAGTCTGAGTTCAAGAGCACGGGCATTCATAAGTTCAACAAATGCATCAAGGCTTCCCGAAACGTGCTCAGCAAGGATGTTTGATGCTTCATTTGCACTTGCAACAAGCATACAGATGAGAAGATTGTCTACGCTCATCTTCTCTCCCGCCTTTATACCGACAGAGCTTCCCGCATCAGAAAGCCCTTCAAAAGCGGATTCATTTGCAGTTACAATCTCACTTAAGTCCGACACATTTTCCACAACAAGAAGTGCCGTCATAAGCTTTGTTATACTCGCAGGATATTGCTTTGTATCAGCATTTTCTCCATACAGCACGTGCCCATCGGTCGCATCAACAAGGATAGACGCCTTTGAATCTATATCTATTTTTTCTATCGCACCCGCGCTAAAGCTCAATGCAAATACAAGGAGCATTGCGGTTGCAAAAAAGCGAATTTTTCTCATCGTTTTCCCTCACTTCATCTTTATAAGTATCATTATACCAAAACTTTTTTAATTAAACAATAGCAGGTTGCTTATTATGAAACTTTTAACTCACGAAAAATATCTCATAGTTCTGACACTCTTTTTTCTCGTTCTGCTCCTCTCGGTATCCTTCTTCACAAACAAAGCTCCAAACACAGTCTCCCCTGCCACAGAAGTTGCAACACCTTATTACGTTGATATCAATACTGCCTCGGCCGCCGAGCTTGACACCCTTGATGGCATCGGTCCTGCTATTGCCGAGCGCATTGTACAATACAGAACAAAGAACGGAAACTTCAAAAGCATAGAAGAGCTTTCTAAAGTTTCCGGAATCGGAAATAACACGCTTCTAAAAATCAAAGACTATATAGTACTGAATCAGGAGGGCTCTAAATGAAAATACTTGTAGTTGACGACGAAAAGATTATCGTTAAAGGAATTAAATTCAATCTGGAAAACGAAGGTTTTGAGGTCGAAACAGCATATAACGGTGAAGACGCACTTGAAATTGTAAAAAATGTTCATCTTGACCTTATAATCCTCGATCTTATGATGCCTGTCCTTGACGGACTTGAAACCTGCAAACGCATTCGTGAATTCTCCACAGTACCGATAATTATGCTCACTGCAAAGAGCGAGGATACGGATAAATTACTCGGCTTTGAGTACGGTGCAGACGACTATCTGACAAAGCCATTCAACATCCTCGAGCTCAAATCCCGAGTACGCGCGATCTTACGTCGTTCAGGCTCGGTTGCTTCTTCAACGTTCAAAAACACGCGCCTCATTGCAGACTCTCTCATTCTTGACACAGAGCAGCGTACAGCATTCGTTGACGGAACTGAAGTACAGCTCACAGCAAAGGAATTTGACCTCATTGAGCTTATGATGAGAAATCCAGGCCGTGTATACAGCCGTGAGAATCTCCTTAATATTATCTGGGGATATGAGTATCTGGGTGACATGAGAACCGTCGACGTTCACATAAGAAGACTTCGTGAGAAGCTTGAAACAAACCCGGCAACACCTGAACTTATTCTCACAAAGTGGGGAGTTGGCTACTATTTTAAGACATAATTTAAAAAACATCACAAAGCATTTCAAAGGAATTTCCTTTAAGGTAACAGTACTCTGTCTTATTGCATTTTTCCTTTGTGCCGTTATTTCGCATTGGATTATATTTTCCAATATGAAATCTTCCTTACTTGAAAAAAAGCAGGAAGAGTTTACCTCTTTGGCAAATAGCTTTTCCTCATTACTTCCCGAAAGCCTTACATATGAGGACAAAAATTTCGTCTTCCCTCTTGTTGATGCAAATAGGAGACTTTTAATTCTTAACCCCACGTTCGATGTCGTTTTTGACTCGTCCGCAATACATAGCCTTAAAGGACAGAAGTTCAACCTTCCGGCTACCGTCTCTGCTCTTTCCGGTGAAACATATTTCGAGTGCAAAAACAACAAAACTATGTATGAAAGCATATTTGCAACACCGATACTAAAAAACGGCAACATACACGGTGTCATCCTTATCTACGAGTATGACGATCTTCCCGTCTTTATCATGCAATCACTTGAAAGCTCGTTTGTTTTTTCTCTCACCATTTCTCTCCTTTTCCTTGCAATCGTTGTATTTGTCATCTCTGTTTATCTGCATAGAAGAGTTAATTCTCTCGTACTTACTGTAAAAAATGCAGAAGAAACAAACCTCAACGAGGCAGCTTTTCCCGAGAGCTCTGACGAGTTTTCACCTATTTACAACGAATTCAACAACCTTTATAAACGTCTTGATTATACTCAGAAAATGCGCCATGCATTTGTTTCTGACGCATCCCACGAGCTTCGTACTCCTCTCGCGGCAATCAAACTCCTTTGCGAATCAATTACGCAGACAGAAAGCATTGACGAAGACACCTATAAGGAGTTTATGGAGGATATTATCTTGGAGGTTGACAGAATGTCGCATACGGCAGAAAAGCTTCTTATCCTTTCAAGACTTGATAATCCTTCAAAATCCCCTACTGAAGCACCTATATCTCTCACCGATATCGTTTACAAAATCATATCTTACCTTTCTCCGATTGCAGAGAGTAAAAACGTAAGAATCGAATCTCATCTTGAGGATGAGTGCACGATATTCGGTGATATGGAAGCAATAAACCAGATTATCGGAAACCTTATAGATAACGGAATCAAATACAATAACAAAAACGGTTTACTTCGCATATACCTCTTCAACAAAAGAGGAAACTGCATCTTTATAATTGACGATAGCGGAATCGGTATCCCCGAAGAATTCCGAGAAAGTATATTTGAACGCTTTTTCCGCATCGATGCCTCACGAAAACATGACGGACGCGGTGGCAGTGGTCTTGGTCTTTCTATCGTAAAACAAAACGTTGAGGCGATGGGAGGAACAATCTCCATTTCCGATTCAACCATTGGCGGAACTCGTTTTACTGTTGTTTTCCCCAGTATGTAAAACAATAAAAAAACCGGTGAGAAGATATCTTCTCACCGGTTTTTCTTTACCGCTCAGTTGAGTTCTTCAATCTCAACAATTTTGTAAATCATTTTTGCACTCTCTGCACGTATTGCATTGCCCTTGGGGTCAAATTTGTTTCCCGGTTTCCCTGATATAACGTCTGCAAGTTGCATTGTTCTTACAGCTTCGCTTGCATAGCTTGATATACTTGCACTGTCAACGAACTTAATTTCATCAGCAATCTCAGGAAGGGATATTTTTGCAATCTTGTCAACATATCTTGAGAGCATTACCGCCATATCCTGACGCGTAACATTGGCACCAGGAGCGAATGTATCAAGTCCCGTTCCGTTTACAATTTCGTTGTTATACGCCCATGTTACAGCCTTTGCATACCATGCATCACTTTTAACATCCTTAAACGGGTTTTCTGTACTTTCAAGATTTGCTCCTGCAAGGTTTGCAAGCATTGTCGCAAACTGTGCGCGTGTTATGTTCGCCTGAGGTGCAAAATACGAAAGTCCGCCTTCCGCCTTTCCGACACCTGAAATGATGTTCTTTTCCGCAAGTGAAAGCACGTAATCACAGAACCAGTCAGAAGACTTTACGTCTATAAAGTTATTTGCTTTTCCTTCTTCAATTACGGGCGACCACTTCGCGTAAATGAACGTATCTTCATAAATCGGCTGTTCAAAGTCAAAGTATTTTGTGCAGATAGCATCCGCATACCAGCCTTCAAATACATATCCTGTGCGTGTCGGGATATTGGAGGGCACTGCAAGGCAGCTTCCGTATTCAACGTATTCTGTTGCAAATTCTGTTCCGCCAAAGGTGTTGAAAACAACTGACGCTGTCTTTATCATTTCGTCACGTTTGATTGCAAAAATTGCGCTTATTGTAACATCCTTTGCCGGCATGACAAACTCGATCATATCATTGCCCGTGTTTTCGATCAGAACATCATCAGATGCCCATGTGTAAAAGACAAAGCCCTCATTCGCTACCGCCTTGGCTCGTACTACCTCGCCTATCTGATATTTCTGCTTTTCGAGGTATATGTAACCGCCGCCGTCTGTAACTGTATTTACCGTGTTTGCATTAAGTGCAAAATTTGCAGCGATAACAACAGGTGAATCAGGCATAACAAATGCCGTCGTGGGATTTGTTGCATCGACAAAAGCAACATTTCCGGTCCAACCTACAAAAGTAACAAGGTCAGAAACAGGGGTTGCCGTAAGTGTTACGGGAGTCCCTGCAACTGCAGACGGAACACTTGCGGTAGCGGTGCCGTAACCACTCGGAATAACGTTTACGGATATTGTGTTCGGTCCTTCCGCAAAAGCAACAGAAGACAAGCTTACAACAAACACCAAAGCGAGGATAAGAGAAGTAATTTTTTTCGACATCATATCATAGTTTCTCCCTTCATTTTTCCTATCTTTATTATAACTTCATTTTCTCGTATAGTCAACCGAATTTACATTATAACTCAAACGCAAAAAAAGACTTCAATATCATTGACATTTCGACTGTTTTCATATATTATATACATATATAGTATTGTGCGATTTTTGTACACACAACAAACTGTGCTTTCGCACAAGGAATTCGGCATACCGTTTGCCGTAAAAACGGTGCCGCAACATCGCTCTTGCGGTTATGGAGTTGATATGAAAAACATCAAAAATCGACTTATGAAAACAATCAACTTTCTTCTCGTAATTTCTCTTCTCCTCTCCACAGTTTCAATGGGAGTTTTTGCAGAAGAGACAGCGACAACACCGCTTGCCGTAACAGGCGTCTCTCTTGATGAAAGCCGTCTTTTTCTTACGGTTACATTCAACAAAGAGCTTACAGCTGCAACAACCTCAACACTTGTTAGCAGGCTTCGTTTCAGCTATAACGGAAACACTCCATCTTCAAGCTATCTGATCAGTACCGCAACTATAGATGGTAATGAGATGAAAATCAGGTTCTCCTCGTCTCTCAATTATAAAGAAAACTACATTTACATTGTTCCGGGTACTTTTGTCGGTCAGGAAGCAGAAATCAAAACCCCAACTTTTAATGCATCCTCTCCTGCCCTTCTCACACAAAACAGCGTAGTTCTTGATAAGAATGAAAAGACTATCACAATCAGGTTTGATTCAAAAATCAAGGGCTATCCCAACAATGACTCTCTCAAGAACGGAAGTATTTTCCTTTACAGAAACGGCTCATCAACAAAGGAAGTTATTCCTGCTGATGATGTTTCCATTGATACAGAAAAAGGAACTGTCACAATTTCCCTTTCTTCCTGGATTTCAGGTAATTACACAAGAGTTTCTTTTGCTGAATGCCGCATTCAGAATGCGGACACGGGAAATATAAACCTTACAGCCATCACGACCCCCTACATTGATGCTTCAACGGCTTCTGCCGTTCCTGAAATCGACTATGCAACAATTTCATCCGACAGGACTGTTATCACAATAAACTTCACAGAGAGAATTCTTAATGCCTACTCCGCTTCCTCTGCAGCGAACGCACTTCTCAAATCCAAAATTTCAATCAGCAGTGGCGGCACGTCAAACTATGAGATTCTCTCTTCGACAGATACAATCACTCTCGGCTCAGACTATTTGAGAATTTCTCTCGCTACTCCACTCACATCGAGCAGAAACTACGTCAAGATCGCCGCAGACAGTCTTACCGACTATTCGGGTAATCTCATTTCCGAGGACCTCATCACCGACAACATTACAAACGGTATGTCCTCTACTGCAGGTGCTCCCCAGTTCTCCTACGCAACTCTTGCTTCCAACTCAAGAATTATTCTCTACTTCACAATGCCGGTACAGAGAAGCTCTTCCATTTCATCAAGTGATCTCCGCTCCAAGGTTTCAATTTCAAGAAACGGAAAGTCTTTCACTTCCCTTTCGTATTATGACAGTGTTTCCTTCTCCGATACCACAATGGTCATAACTCTTGACGAGCCGCTCACAGGTTCAAACAACAGAATCAGAGTTACCCCATACACTGTTTCTTCCGCATCCGGAGCTCTCCTTGCTTCACAAATCACAACAAGCTACCTCACAGCAGGTATGGCAAGCGACGACGACTATTACTACGATGATGACGATTACGGCAATGCAAACTACCCCACATACGACTACGTCACATACGACGCATCTTCCCAGAGAGTGCAGATTCATTTTACAGATGATATAAGACTTGTTTCATCCAAAAAGCTCACATCCAATGTGCTTATCTCCCGTAACGGCGGTACATACGTTTCACTTTCTCCGTATGATGTGGTCACCATTTCCCCGTCAAATGTAGTTACTATTCTTCTTTCAACACCGCTCACAGGCGCAAGAAACGCCTTCAGAATCCAGGGCGGAACACTTGCTGACTACGACACGGGCTATGTTGCAAATCAAACAATAACAACAGATTACGTAAGTGCAAGCGGTTCAGGCTCATCCGGAAACACTTCGTCAGGCAGTACCGAGAGCTATTCAGGAGATGTATCCGCTTCCATTTCTGATGATTTCTATTCAATAGTTCTCAAATTTTCCGAACCTATGTATAATAACAAGGATTCTCTTGAGACCTTGAAAAGCAAAATTCAAATTTCCAGAAACGGTTCTTTCCGCACACTTACAACTGATGATTACATCAGACTTGACAGTGCAAGCTCAGAGCTTCTTATAATGCTTTCAGAACCTGCAGATGAGTATAACTCACAGATTCGCATCCTTTCAGGCTCACTCAGAACAGCAGACGGAAATTCAATTTCAAACAACATAACAACTCTTCCCCTTGGCGAATCCGACGGTCCTGCAAGAGCTTACATTGATGATACAGCAGTATCAGAACTTGTATCTTCAAGTGATTCGGGAACATCATCGACAATCACGATTTCTGATTCCTCAAAGCTCACTTCTTACTCAAAGAAAATCGAGCTTCTCGTGAAGGCTCCTTCCAACGCCACCAAAGCAACTCTCAACATTTCCGGAAGCGTTGCAAAATCACTTGCAAACTACGGTAGCGTTGTTGCTCTTTCACTTGGAAAATCAACTCACTTCGTTCCCCTCTCAAACGCAGCTTCCCTCTCAGACGGAGATACTCTTTCAATAACAGTTGCTTCTTCATCTGCATCAACGAAGCTTTCAACCGCTTCGTCAAAGCACTCTTTCACGATTGAAGCTCCCGCAACTAACTTCTCCGTAAAGAAAACGACCTCAGCTGGCGCTGTAACAGATATAACACATACCGCTTTTGCAACAAAGCGCTTTATGATTGAGGAGCCAAGCCAGAACAAGACAGCCTTCACCGTTGTACGTATTGAGAATTCAGGCGATGTTGTTCCTGTTCCTACCACAAGTGAGGTAGTCGGCGGCATCATCTACCTTGACGGCAAAACCTTAAAGGACGGCGACTATGCGGCAATTTCCGCTTCTCACTCATTCACAGTTACTGACAGCTGGGTTTCAGGTCCTGCAAACACACTTGGCTCAAGGCTCGTCCTCACAAATGCAACAGGCTCAAGTATCAAGACGAATGAGGCAATTACACGTTCCGAAACGGTTACCATTATGGCAAAGACTCTAGGTGTTTACGGCGACATGAAGGGTGCAAGCCCGTTCTTTGATATGCTTGCAACAGACAGCTATTTTAACGCAGTAATGTCAACAGTTTCATACAAGCTTATCTCAGGATATCCCGACGGAACATTTAAGCCCGGAAACAAGCTTACAAGAGCTGAAGCTATGACAATCGTTGCCCGTGCTATAAGATTTATGAAGGGCAAGAGCGTTTCTGCTTCATCTGATATGACGCTTCAGGAAGCAGCAAATGTTCTCTCAAGATTTACAGACGCAAAGTCAGTAGATGACTGGGCAAAAGTTGATATCGCAGAATGCGTAAATGCAGGCGTCGTAAACGGCGACAACAAGGGCAGACTTAACCCGAAATCAAATGTCACTCGCGCGGAACTCATTCAGCTTATGTATAACATCCTTACAAAGGCTGACCTTCAGTAATTAAAACCAAAAGCCTGATTGATGAAAATCAATCAGGCTTTTTTCTATATGTTTCTTCAACGCAAAAGTCCTCTAATATGTACTCAAACTGGTCTGCATCTACCCCGAGTTTATTACATAGTCTGCATAGACGACGCACTCTGAAATATGACCTGGCGACGTCAGAATACCTTTTTATCTCCTCTGCCCCGTCGCGCAGCAGAATTCCGTAGGAAGCATAATTTCCAAAATCTTCGCTGTCTATCTTTTCACGAAACATAACATATTTCATAGCATTTCGCCTTTCTAACTTTTTAAGTTAATTTTACCATTCTTTGTGTAACTTGTCAAGTTGTTTTTCTGGAAAATTATTTTGTTGCAAACTGACAAGTTATATGATATTATATAAGTATCAGAAAGTTGGTGAAATTATGAAGGTCGGCGAAAAAATCCGTTATTACAGAGAGCTTAATAACATGACTCAGGAAGACATCGCAAAAAAACTTCACACCACCCCACAGAATATATATAAATACGAAAAGGGTATTATTCAGAACATCCCCACTTCAAATATTGTGGCACTGGCTGAAATCTTTTCCATAACCCCCGCTGAGCTTATTGGCTGGGCGGACGGTATCGCGGGTCTTTCTTCCGAAGAAAGCTCCTTTGAGGTAACTCCCCAGAAAATAGAATTCGGCAAAAAGCTCCGCATCAAGCGTGAATCAGCAGGTATGTCCGTAAAAGACCTCGCCTTGAAGCTTCATATCCTTGATATTATCGTTGAAAACTACGAAAAAGGTATGTACGATACCATTGAGACTTCGCGCTTAAAACGCATCGCAGAGCTTCTCAATACCCCTCTTGAGTATTTCACAGACGAGACAATAGTTGAAAACACAAGTTCTATGGAGTTAACGGAGGTTGAGCGCAACCTTATCCTCAAATATCGCGCAAACCCAGAACACCGCGCAGCTGTGCATAAGCTTTTGGAACTCCCTGACGAATACTCTTATGTTTATCCTATTTTCTCCTCTTCGGAGTTTGACAACCGTGCAACAAATACGAAGGTTGCCCAGACGCAAATGGCAGTATACGATATTTCAGATTCTTCAAAAAAATAATAAAAAGCTTGGGTTTGGTCACAGCCAACCCCAAGCTTTTTTTATTTAATTATGCTTTCTTTACGTCTACCGAGAACACGTTTACAGTCTTGCCGTCCCACGCCTCGTTAAATGTAATCTTAACTGCCTTTGCAGAGAATTCCTTTTCAATCTTGATAAGACGCTTACGGTTCTCCGAAATCTTTGCAAGGTCATTCCAATTTCCTGCATCATCCATAAATTCAACGGTGATTTCCTTTGCCATAAATCCCGGAAGGTGTACCTTCGGCAAATTGAGCGGAATGTTTGCAACTGTTGCCTTTTCGTTCATGTGATCGCCATCACATGTAGTTTCACGATTAAGGTCACTGTCAAGCACGATTCTTACCATATCACACTTAGCGATCTTTCCAAAATCAACAACTATACTCTTTCCTGCCTCAATTGCAATACCGTTTTCCTCAAAGTTTCTCTCAACTCCATTGATGAGTCTTTCAGGAGCATCTACACCGTCTGCCGTAATCTCTGCATTCTTCATAAACTCAGAAATCTCAGTCTCAATAAACGGTAAATAGCAGTCATCACGAATCAAGGTCTGCTGAAGCTCGTGGAGTCTCTCCTCGTATACGCCTCTCGGAGAAATGCCGTACTTATCTGCAATGTATGCTGCAGTACCGACCGCCTGGCCAAGTATAGCACAGGTTGCCATAACTCGTGTTGAGCTCATTGCCGTATGCGTTACGCTTATGTTTCTTCCCGCAAAGAAGAGGTTCTCTATATTCTTTGAATAAACGCATCTATACGGAATCCCAAACGGAGCTGGAGCCGGATGGAAGATTGTGGGCGGCTCTTTTGTGTTTATGCCACCCGGATGATGGTCATCCATAGCCCATCCGCCATAAGCGATAACATCGCGGAATTTGCCTTCGCTTGAAACATCGTGCTGTGTCATTATGTGGTCACCGACGTACCTGCGGCTCTCGCGCTTACCCGGCAAGAATCCGAGGAAGTCGAGTTCCCAGTTATCAGCATCGCACTCGCCACTGTTCTTGATATAATCCCAGATACCCATTGCGATTCTCAAAAGCTCATCACGCAAAGTTTCGGTATCGTCGATGCTATTAGCCTCGCCGCCGATTTCCATGTACCAGAAATTCTCGTTGGCGCGCTCAATTCCCGGAAGCCTTTTCGGCTCAAGTTCTTCTCTTGTGAATTTTCTTGCCCATGACGGTGCGATAAATGTACGCTTTTCCTTCATCTGTCTGCCTTGGATAAGACAGGTCATACCCATTGTCTTTTTATCTGCAACCTCAGGAGCGATGCTTTCGTCAAACTCACTTCTTGCCTCTCTGCCCATTCTGTATTCTGCACCTGTAAGAGGAGCAAGAACACTGTCTCCGGAACAGTCAGAAAAATACTTTGCGGTTACCGTATGCCACTTCTGAGTTGTTGTCTGCCAGCCCTTTATTGAAACAATTCGGTTTCCATCCATTTCAATGTCGTTACATGAACAGTTCAATATTATTTCGATATTCTTTTCTTCTTTTACCTTTTCAAAAAGGATAGCATCCCACACAGGCCATGTTCTGTACGGGTTTCTGTAAAGGTTTTCAAGAGCTATTTCTTCCATGATGCCCGTTTCTCTGTTGTCTTTTCCGTTCGCACCGCAAACCCACATTCTGATTTCACTTGATGCGTTTCCTCCGAAAAGGGGTCTGTCCTGCATTATGGCAACCTTAAGTCCGTTTCGTGCAGCAGCTATCGCAGCACACATACCGGAAAGACCGCCACCAACTACGCAAAAGTCCACGTCATGCTTTATTGTCTCAAAAACCGTCGACATATTTTATCCTCCACTTGACAAATTTTAATTATATTGTATAATATAATCTGTAAAAATTCTCTTAATACTAAGTATGTTTTTTATATTTTCGTGCAAAGGAGTTATAATATGGTATCTCGCAATGATATTTTGAATTATATCAACTTTCTTATTTGCAACCAAAAACTGTATATAAGTCTTCATGGAGAAATTTTGAATTTTTCGAAGCTTTCGAAATACGGTATACACGCTCACCCGTTTTGTGTTCATATAAAAAACGCCTGCGATATGGCGGAAACCTGCCGCGCACAACAAAAAAAGGTCTTAAAGCACTGTAATGGCGCACCTTTCTTTGGTGTTTGCCATGCGGGTATGGGCGAGTTTATTTATCCTTTGAAGGATGAAAGCACCGTCTTTGGTTTTATCTCCGTTAGCGGATATGAAGCTAACACAGAAAAAGGCATCCGTGAACAAACCTCGTTTATGGAAAAAACAAAAAACGCGTTTTACCCTATTCCTGACAAAAGCCAGATAGATGCCCTGCTCCGCCCGCTCGTAATCATGTGTGAGGCATATTACAGCACGCACAAGGCAGAGCTTATAAACAGCACGCTCATATCAAGGATAATACAATACATAAACAAGAATTACACCTACAACATTACAATGGAAAAACTCAGCAAAAAATTTAATTACAGCGTTTCCGCAATAAGTCATCAGTTCAAAAGCGAAACCGGTGTTTCCCTTAACAAATACATTGAAAATCTCAGAATGAAAAGTGCAAAAGCACTTATGCTTGAAACTGATTTACAGCTCACGGAAATTGCGCTTTCTCTTGGGTTTTGCAATGTCGCATACTTTTCAACCCTATTCAAGAGGCATACAGGCATTACACCGAGTGAATATCGCAGACAAATCAGAAACGACTAGCAAAAGCTGCGTGGATACAAAAATCCACGCAGCTTCTTTATTTTCCCACACAAAAAGCGAGCACCCCCGCGCGGGAGGGTGCTCTGATATTAAACTAAAAACGCAACGCAGATTAAGAACTTATCCCTGGTAAACTAAGTTTTTCTCAATCATCTCGTCAACATTCGTTGCATCCCACCATGCACCTGCAATGTCAACCTTCTCTGTGATTGTCTGGTTCTCCAATGCGAACACTGCCTGCTCAACTGCCTGATAACCGATCTGATAGGAATCCTGTGCAACAGCGCCAACAAGCTTCGGCCCTTCTGTCTTCTTCATCCATTCAATCTGCTTTGTACCTGCATCATATCCTGCAAACTTGATTGCATCATACTTTGTGCCTGCAGCACCGATTGCATCGTAAACCTGCTTAACAACGCCTTCATTTGTCATAAAGATAGCTGCTGCGCCCTTTTCTGTGAGAGCCTCAAGAGCTGCCTTGTATGCATTGTCAGCGTCGCCGGGCTTAACTTCCTTAGCGATTTCATACTTACCCTTTGTTGATGCATCTGCATCTGCAAGCTCAACAAACTTATCGATGAACCCTGCTGCACGGTCGATACCTGTCTGTGTTTCGTCATGCTGAATAACACCGACGATGTACTTATCAGCTGCTGCGATGTCTTCCTTGATTGCTGCAAAGAAGTTCTCAGCTACTGTACCTGCTGCGAGGTAGTTGCTTGTTGCAACATGAGCTACAAGCGGATTCTTGCCTGCTGCATCAAGAGCTGCAACGTCGTTTGCCCAGATACCGCTGTCGAACTGTACTACGGGGATATTGCTGTCCTTAGCCTGCGTCAAAAGATCAACGAAGCCTTCACCAATTGTAGCTAAAACGATTGCTGAAGCATTGTTTGAAAGAGCGGTCTGAACCATTTCCATCTGTGACGGAAGGTCCTTAGCTGACTCACTTGCGGGGCCTCTGAATGTGATCTTATAGCCGTACTTTGCGCCAGCAGCCTCAGCTCCTGCCTTAACTGACTGCCAGAATGCATGGGATTCACCCTTTGCAACTACTGCAATTGTCTTGTCGCCTTCTCCTGAGCCTGAACCTGCGCAAGCTACGAGAGTAAAGAGCATTGTAACTGCCAAGATAATGGATAATACTTTCTTCATTAATGTTTCCTCCTCCAAATTCTATTTTTCAAAAGACTTTCGCGGGGGTTGCGTGCGTTTTTTGTTTTTTAACCTTGTGTTTTTTCCTTTTTGGGCTTCTTTTCAATTTTAACCTTATTGGCATTCTTGTTCTTGATAACATCCATAAGAACAGCGACAACAACAATGATACCGGTTAAAACATAGGTTACGTAAGTTGAGTTAACGTTGAGGTTGAACTTTGCAAGAACAAAGTTGAGTCCGCTTCGGATAACAACAAGCATAATAGCACCGATTACAGAACCTGCAATTGAAGCTGTACCACCCGCTGCGGATGTTCCTCCGATGTATACACCGGCGATAGCGTCAAGCTCCATACCGTTACCTGTTGCGGCAGCGACAGTTGTGAAGGATGCTGCCCAGAAGATTGCAGCAATACCCGTCGCAATGCCTGCGATAGTATATGCTATAATCTTATACTTGTCTGTATCTATACCCGAAAGCCTTGTTGCTTCCTCGTTACTGCCGATTGAAAGTATGTATCTGCCGATTTTACACTTGTACATAAGGTACATGCAAATCAAAGCGAAGAATACAACCCAGATAAGTCCTACCGGGATACCGTTGAGGTTTGAGAACACTTTGTTGAACCAAGTGCCGCCCGGGAAGAAGATATTCGGTATTGAAACGATAATAGCACTTAAACCTCGACCAAACATCATTGTACCGAGAGTTGCAATAAATGCAGGAATCTTGAGCTTTGCAACCAAGATACCGTTGACGAATCCAACAAGTGCGCCAATCGCAATCATAACAGGGATTGTGTATCCAAGAGGCATACCGCCCATATAAAGCTTACCTGCAATAACCGCCGCCGCGATACACGTTGTACCGATTGAAAGGTCAATACCTCCTGTCGCGATTACAAACGTAACTCCGAGGCCCATAATAGCGTACGGTGCAAGTGACTGCGCCATACTTACAATGTTATATTTTCCCAAGAAGTTGGGGTTCAATGCCCAGAATATTAGTACGAGAATTGCAAGTGCTGCAATTATAATCATATTCTGCATACTTTTCTTAATAATTGAGTTGAGTGTATTTGAACTTTTCATTTCTTCCACTATCTCCCTTCGTAAAACAAATGCCCGCTAATCTCTCATCGTTGCATAAGCCATTATTTTTTCCTGGGTTGCGTCCTTGATGTCGATCTCGCCCGTTATGCGCCCCTCACACATTACCACAACTCTATCACTAAGTCTCTGGATTTCGGCAAGCTCTGACGAAATCATGATAACTGACTTTCCAAGAGACGCGAGTTCTTCCATAAGAGTATACATTTCACTCTTTGCTCCGATGTCGATACCTCTTGTGGGTTCATCGAAAATAAATATATCGGAGTTTTTAAGAAGCCATCTTGCAATAATAACCTTCTGCTGATTACCGCCCGAAAGATTTTTAAGCAACTGTTTCATTGACGGTGTTTTTGTCTTAAGCTTTGCGTTTTCTCTTTCCGCATCTGCCTCAATTCTGCTGTCGTTTATCCAACCGAGCCTGATGTAATCATCAAGAGACGCCAGAACCGAGTTTTCCGCAACGGACTTGTCAAGCATAAGACCGTATCTCTTTCTATCTTCAGAAAGGTAGCAAATACCTTTTTTGACCGCATCTTGCGGAGTTTTGATTTTCGCAGGTTTGCCATTTATGAAAATCTCACCGCTGTCAATTGGGTCTGCACCGTATATGGCACGGGCAACTTCTGTTCTTCCTGCACCCATAAGTCCTGAGAAGCCAAGGATTTCTCCACGTCTGAGCTTAAAGCTTACATCGCGGATTTCTTTTCCACGATTTAAGTTCCTGACCTCAAGAACAACCTCTGCATCCTCTGAAACATTGCTCTGTTCCTTTTTATCACCGTAGATAACTCGACCAACCATCATCTTTACGATTTCATCCTTGGTGGTGTCTTTTGTTATCAAGGTACCTACATACTCACCGTCTCGCATAACTGTTATGCGGTCTGAAATCCTGTTGATTTCGTCCATGCGGTGCGAAATGTATATCATACCGATGCCCTTTGCTTTAAGGTCGTTCATAATCTTGAAGAGTTCTTCAACCTCGACCTGTGTAAGCGCTGCTGTCGGCTCGTCAAGAATCAGGATTCTGCAATCTCTTGAAACAGCCTTTGCTATCTCGACCATCTGCTGCTTTCCAACCGTAAGTGTGCCGAGCACAGCCGAAGGGTCTATCTTAACCCCAATTCTGTCAAAGAGCTCTTTTGCGTCCTGCTCCATCTTTTTGTCGTTTATGTAAATACCGTTTATCATCGGCTCACGACCTATAAAGATGTTCTGTGCAACGGTAAGATGATTCATCATATTGAGTTCCTGGTGAATCATACTGATACCGGCATCCTGAGAGTCTTTGATTGTATGAAAGTTCACTTCCTGACCAAAAAGATTGACCGAGCCACCGTCGCGCTTATGAATTCCGCAAAGAACTTTCATAAGGGTTGATTTTCCCGCTCCGTTTTCTCCCATAAGAGCGTGAACTTCACCTTCTTTGAGTTCAAAATTTACAGACTTCAAAGCATGGACTCCTGAAAATCTTTTGTCAATATCCTTCATTTCAAGAATAATCTGATCCATATCTTTTCTCCGTTCTACAGTAAAAATTGTATTTGCGGATAGCTCCTTTAATGCTACTATTATAGTACCATTTTTCTGTATTTCTGTCAATTATTTTTCGTGTTTTTTACCAATAAAGTAACTTAAACGCTGTTTGTTTTTGTAATTCGTTACAAAACCCTATTTCCCGGCGTTTTCTGACTTGAATCTTACAAGTGAAACAATGGCAGAAGCTACATTCAACATCTCAGTCAAAATTCCGCCCGGTGTAAAGTTGATAAAATTGTGTATGAGCCACGACGGAGAAAGTGCGGCTATCTGGCAAATCCGTATATGTTTACCGTTATCCTTCCACATAAGCGCACTCATGATGAGAAGCGAAATGTATGGCAGTGTCGTAAGAACTATCTGGAGTATATCTCCCCAGATTAATGTGAGAGAATATGCGTATGCAACTGTAAATAATACTTCCACAAAAAGCGGTTTCCAAATTCCGCTCCCCTTTTTCAGATAGAGAAGACCTCTTATCAGAATCGTCAGGTTAAATAGCGCTGCGCCATACGCATTAATAAGAAGAAAGTTCATAAAAAACATAAAACCGCCTATTCCCTGGACGAAAACAAGCTTTTTGCTATCCTTGCACTGAAACGAAAGCACAAATATAACAAGTCCAATTATGCCGAATGCCTGCCCTATAATTTCTTTAATTCCCATTTCACACCTCGTTTATGCTACCGCGGTAGCTTTATTATAATCATTATATCATATTTTTTCTTTTTGACAATATATGTGCAAAAAATCACCATTAAAACACAAAAAACGACACTTTACAGCACGATAAATTCATAATCGTATTTGTAAGTTCGTGCAGGAACCCCAATAGCCACCTTTCAAATCCTCCGCATTCTACCAATATAAGAAGCTTTGCGAAAACAAAGCCACCATTTTTCTTCTCTATTCTCCCTTAGCTTTTATCTGAAAACGACATTTTTAATGAAGAGTGAAGAGAGAAAAGTAAATAGTGAATAGTATAAAAAGAAACGACAACTTTCAATTTGAAAATTGTCGTTTCTCTTTGGAAGAGCCGAATGGTTTAGATGCAAGTTAATTTGCTTTTATTTTTTCCAATGTGTAAAAATAAATTTTTTCGTTTGATACGGGCATTGGATATGTTTTACCATCATAGGTAATAGTTAAAATCGAGTCTTTGTATTCGTAAGTACCCATAAATTCATCACTTTTAAGAGTTTCAGTCTGCATACTTGCTAAATCAGCCAAGATATTTCCGGTGTTGTTTACTCTGGTTACAGTTATCTCAAACTTACCAGTGCAAGTCCCATCATCTTTTAACGACAATGTAAACTCGTGATTTCTATTAGGAAAAATTAACCCATTTGTTATTTTATCTTCAAATGTTTGATTTGTTCTTCCGCTTTCATCAAATGTAGGCTTCAATCCATATTCTACATCTTTTGTAAAACATGAGCCTTCTTCACAGTAGTAGTTTCCTACTTTAATAAATTTTTTATACATAAATCCTGATTTTGTAGGTTGCAACTCAAAACTTGTTTCGTTCTCTACAAAAGTTCCTTTTTCTGCATAGTTTATATCAGGAGTAGTACCTTTTGCATCATAAGACTTATTCTGATTTAATGTATAAGTGTCCTCAAATATCCCTACCGTATTGTATGTGCCATATATAGGCTCATCCTTTATTCCGCAAGAACACACTGTTAACATTAAACATACCATGCAAATTAAACTGTAAATTTTTTTCATATATTTACCTCCAATAAATTAAAATATTCTTTTACACTTTTTTAGAAATATTGCCCCCATTCAACATCCCTATAAATTAAAAAGTGCGCAGCCGAAGCTACGCACGAAAAACGCATAACTCCGCTTGCGCCACACAAGTTTGCAATCTACAAGAGAATGTCAAATAAAGAGAATGCGTTTTTACCGAAAAATAAAAACACTTCTCCTGCAAATTGCATTTTATTAACTTGTGTGGCATAATTAGTATATCATATCTGGATAAAAAATGCAATAGAAAAACTGCTATTACTTTTTCAGAATAGCAGTTTATAATGTTTAACTAAATTTAAGTTTCTCTCCAGTTCGAGTCTGGTTCAAAACCGCTTGGCATCTACCCTTTTGTTTCAAAACGGTTTTTTGCAAAAAGTCCTCAAACCATTGAAAAAAGCGAACAATTTAGATGTCATCTAAATCATTCGCTTCTTTTGGAGGCGCCACCCAGATTTGAACTGGGGAATCAAGGTTTTGCAGACCCATGCCTTACCACTTGGCTATGGCGCCATATAACATACGACAGGAACTTTCGCTCCTGCCGTATTGATTTTGGAGCGGAAGACGAGATTCGAACTCGCGACTTTCACCTTGGCAAGGTGACACTCTACCACTGAGTCACTCCCGCATAATGGTGCCTCCGGTCGGAATCGAACCAACGACACGGGGATTTTCAGTCCCCTGCTCTACCGACTGAGCTACAGAGGCGAGACTGGCGACCCGGATGGGGCTCGAACCCACGACCTCTAGCGTGACAGGCTAGCGTTCTAACCAACTGAACTACCGGGCCATATGGTGGGAACAACAGGGCTCGAACCTGTGACCCCCTGCTTGTAAGGCAGATGCTCTCCCAGCTGAGCTATGCTCCCATATCGTCGCCAGTCATAAGCGACTGTTATATTATACCGATTTTGCCCACCAATGTCAAGCATAATTTGAAAAAATTTTTATGTTTTTTTGTCCCAACTCTAAAAGTTATATTTCTCTTGCTTTTCAGGCAAAAATATGTTAAATTTATTAGTAACGTCAACTTATTTTACTATTTTTCTTGATGTCTCTTTTTTATTATTTACAAATCGAGAAAAATATATTAAAATATATATGTTGATAAAGCACTTAGGAGGTGCACTTATGTTTGACAATACTCAGAAGTTTGTTTTAAAGCGCGACGAAGACGATGAGATGAAGTTCATCCTCACCGAGGTTTATGATGCGCTCAAAAGCAAGGGTTATAACCCCATCAGTCAGATTGTCGGTTATATTCTCTCCGAGGACCCGACCTATATAACAAACCACAACAACGCTCGCAGCTTAGTCCGCAAGCTTGACCGCGACGAGCTTTTACACGCGCTTGTCCGTCACTATTTGTCGGAATAACCTTTATAAGGCTTGCGTGGAAAGTTGCGCAGGCTTTTATTATTTAATTTTGGAGGAATTACAATGGCAGAGGCTAAGAAAAAAGAAGAAAAGATTTTGACATACAAAGGTCGTGCCCTCACCCGCAAGGACAAGGTTATATACTACGGCAGCATGGCTGATAAGTACATCATTATGCTTCAGATTCTCGAATCCAAGGACTTGTCTGATATTGAGCTTGCAACAAGAGTTTTGCTTCAGCTCCAGTACACAGACCCTACAATCAAGTCCAAGGACAGAGTTGTTAAGCAAACAGAAACCGAAGGTCTCTACGAAGCTATGGACATTGCCGCTATCTGGCTTGAACGCGCCATAGCTAATGACAAAAAGTAAATCGCAAAAGTAAAAGCGCCTATGTCTTCACATAGGCGCTTTTTATATGCTTTTTTACTTGCTTGCGTCCATCTTTGATTTTGCAAGCTTTATCATATCACGGACTGTTCCTCCGTTTTTGAGAATGCTTACAAACTCAAGGATTTCGTTGTATTCAACTGAGCCCTTTTCAAACTTTGAGATGTTTGTCATAACATCCTCTGCATCCATCTTTGATACATCGTCAGCCGAGAAGTTAAGCGCTGCTGCGTACGCTGCATAGAGTGCAACAGGCTTTACTCCTGCCTCAAGACAAGAATGGATAGCTCCGACAATTCTGTCCTCAGGTGAGAGCTTGCGGTTAAGGTCACGGCCTACGCGGAAAACAGTATCGCCGAGCTTCTTGTTTGTAAATCTGTAAAGAAGATCCTCGACATGCTCATAGAGAGCCTTGAACGGAACATTATAGCGGATAGAAAGAGCAAGAGCAGACTCGCACATAGCACGCATCGCCATTACTTCGATTTCTGTATCCTCTATCGCCTGCCAGATAAACTCGTAGCCCTTGAGGTTTCCGAGATATGCCGTGAGAGAATGTCCCATATTGTGAAGGAAGAGCTTGCGCTCAATATAGAGTCTGAACGGAGCAAATGCCGACATATTTGTGATGCTCGGAATTTCGCCCTTGAATCCGTCCTTATCAACAATAAGATTGCAGAACGGCTCTACGCAAACACGGAGAACGTCGTTCTTTGTCATTTCAGGAGTCTGAATCGGTACCATACGTCCAATTGAAGCCTCAACTGTGCCAACAAGCTCGTCAAAAAGCTTCTTCTCATCGTCTGAGAGAAGGTCTTTGACCGACTTTGCAAGGAACTTGTCCGCATCAATAAGGTTTTCGCAGATGATGATATTGAGCGGAGTTTTGTTTCCGTTCTTCCAGCGGAGCTTGAGTCCGTTTGCAATGTTTCCGACAATTCTCGGAAGAATGTTTACGCCAACTGCAGTTGCCATAACATCGCACTCTGCAATAGCTTTCGCAACAGCATCTGCATCCATTCCGTCGATGCCTGAAACGTTCTTTACGAGGATTTCTTCATTGCTGTCGTTTGAAAGAACCTCTACTGTATATTCGCCGCGTGAATTGAGCGCGCCGATTATTTCTTTGTTTACATCAATAAATGCTACGGAATATCCGGACAAGGAAAAGAGTTCGCCGATAAAACCACGTCCGATATTACCTGCACCGTACATTACGGCCTTCATAAGGTTGCCTCCTTATATCAAAATCGTGAGGAGTTCTTCCGGCTTTATTTCGCCAAAATACTCACTAAGTTCAAAGTTTTTTAAGACTTTCAGTATGCTCTCTTCCCTGTGGCTTATGCCCGAAAGAGCTTTTTCAATTTCAGCGACATCACGAATACCGAAAAAGTCGCCCGAAAATTTGATTTCATCTATTTTTCCGTCATGAACCTCTGCATCTGCGCCGATAATACCGACAGAAAAATGCTCACTTTTCGAAAATGTATACTTAGGAGAATAACCAAAGTTCCATTCCCATGTTCTGTACTTCTCATCAGCAAGTTTTCTTGCCGTTTCAAGCTCTTCTGCCGTCGCTTCGTGGCTTTCAGCGTTGTAAAGTTTTTTAACTTCACATTCTATAAGATCTATTATTTCAGAAGGTGTTACCTTTCTGCCCGTCACCTCGCTTATATTTGTAACGCGAGAGGCAACGGATTTAATACCCTTACTCTTAATTTTGCGCGGGTCAGGAATCAACGCTTTTGAAAGCACCTCTACATTTGTATCAAGAAGGATTGTTCCGTGGTGGAGTATTCTTCCGTCAACAACAGTTTCGGCATTCCCTGAAAACTTCTTGCCGTCAGCTAAAATATCATTTCTTCCCGAAAGAGTCGCTTCGATTCCAAGCCGTGAAAGTGCAGAAATAACGGGGTGTGCAAAGCGTGAAAAATCACTCTTCCACTCCCCGTCATAGCTTGTTATGTATGTAAAGTTGACATTTCCCATGTCGTGGTAGACCGCGCCGCCGCCGGTTATCCGACGGACGACGCGTATACCGTTTTCTTTTACATAATCATAGTCTATCTCGGCAAGTGCGTTCTGGTTCTTTCCGACAACAATCGTGTTATCGTTCTGCCACAGCATAAAGACTTCATCGTTGCGGTTTCGCAATAATGTTTCTTCGAGTGCCAGATTAAAATACGGATCAGAACTTTTACTTACGAGAAAAATCATACGCCGAGTTTTGCGCGACGGAGCTCTTCAGCTTCTGAGAAGTTGTTTGACGGTGTGTGTCCCGGAATCGGCATAATCTTCTCATGGATTGCATCGATGATCCAATCTGCCTGCGGGAAGAAGTCTGCATCGAGCTCATAGCACGGAGTTATCCAGTTGCGTGCGCCGACTGTTGCAACAGGTGCATCGAGGTAGTCGAAGCATGTAGATGTGATTGTCTGTGCCATATCCTTGATGATTGAGCCACGAGCACAAGCATCAGATGCGATAACGAGCTTACCTGTCTTCTTTACAGACTCAACTACCTTGTCGTAGTTAAACGGAGCAATGCTTCGAGCATCGATAACTTCAGCAGAAATGTTGTACTTCTCCTTGAGTATCTTTGCAGCGTCAATTGCACGGTAGAGAGTTGCACCAATTGTGAGGATTGTAACGTCAGAACCAACAAGCTTAACATCCGGCTCACCGATCGGAATTTCGTAGTAACCTTCCGGAACTCCGCCTTCGTGGAACTGCTCGCCGACATCGTAAATTCTCTGGCTTTCAAAGAAGATAACCGGGTCTGTTCCGTTAAGAGCAGCATTCATAAGTCCCTTTGCATCGTACGGTGTTGTCGGGAATACGCACTTGAGACCCGGAACATGAGCAACCATTGATGTCCAGTCCTGAGAATGCTGTGCGCCGTACTTGGAACCAACAGAAACACGGAGAACAACAGGCATCTTGAGGATACCGGCTGACATTGACTGCCACTTTGCGAGCTGGTTGAAGATTTCGTCACCTGCGCGGCCGAGGAAGTCACAGTACATAAGCTCAACGATTGCGCGGCCACCTGTCATTGCGTAACCAACAGCACTACCAACGATAGCAGCTTCAGAAATCGGTGAGTTGAAGAAGCGGTGATACGGAATTGCTTCTGTAAGACCACGGTAAACAGCGAATGCGCCACCCCAGTCACGGTTGTCTTCACCGTATGCAACGAGGGTCGGGTCTTCATAGAACTTATCGATAATAGCCTCGAAGATACCGTCACGGAGCTGGTAAACCTTGTTCTTTGAAACAGGCTTGCCGTTTGCATCAAAGCCAAAGCGTTCCTTCTTTGCGATCTGCTGTACGCGCGGATTCTCTTCCTTCGGCATAAGAACGTCAGGCTTACGGTCTTCCATCTTCGGAACCTTGAGGTTGGAGTACATAAGCTTTTCGATCATATCGGGCTCTTTCTTGAGGTCCATACGCGGTGATACGCTTTCGTCAACTGCAAGAGCACAAGCGCGTGTGATAAGGTCCTTAACATCAGCAAGGATAGCATCAAACTCTTCTTTTGTTGCAATCTTAGCATCAATAAGCTTTGCACTGTATGCCTTGAGAACATCCTGCTCGATCCAAGCATCGATTTCTTCCTGTGTACGGTAGCTTGATGCGTCGGACGGAGAGTGACCTGTAACGCGGTATGTAAGAACATCGAGGAGAACCGGACCTTCGCCGTTCTCGAGGAGTTCCTTCTTTCTGCGCATTGCATCGATAACTGCAAGCGGGTTGTAACCGTCAACACGCTCTGCGTGCATCTGTGTCGGGCTGAAGCCTGCGCCGAGGCGAGCCGGCATACCGTATGCCATTGTCTCACCGAAGGTCTGGCCACCCATACCGTACATGTTATCGAAGATATTGAAGAGTACCGGGAGACCGCTGTTGTGGCTCTCATCCCAGAGCTGACGAATCTGATCCATAGCTGACATGTTGAGAGCTTCAAGAACAGGTCCGCAACCGAGAGAAGCGTCACCGATGTTACAGATAACGATACCCTTCTTGTCGTTTACCTTCTTATAGAGTGAACCACCGAGAGCGATTGTAGCAGAACCACCAACGATAGCGTTGTTCGGATAAATACCAAACGGAGTGAAGAAAGCGTGCATTGAGCCGCCAAGACCGCGGTTAAAGCCTGTTGTACGTGCAAAGATTTCAGCAAGAGCGCCGTAAATCAAGAAGTCGATAGCGAGTGACTTTACGTCCTTCTTGTCGTACTTTCTGCCCTCAACAACACGGAGAATGTCGCCATCGAAGAACTCAGACATAATCTTGTAGAGCTCATCATCTGAAAGCTTCTCGATGCAAGAAAGACCCTTTGCAAGGATTTCACCGTGGCTTCTGTGTGAACCGAAGATGTAGTCATCAACTCCAAGGAGATATGCCTGACCTACTGCAGAAGCTTCCTGACCTGTTGAAAGGTGAGCAGGACCGGGATTTGAATAGTCAACTCCGTTGTAGTGGTTTGTTGTCTTAATCTGGTAGAGCATTGTTTCAAACTCACGGATGATTGCCATATCGCGGTAAATGCGCATGAAATCAGCCTTTGTGTAAATCTTGCTCTCTTCTTTGATTGTCTTGTTGTACTGGTTTACGGGGATGTCAGTAAAGGTAATAAAACTACTCTTTCTGACTTCATTAGGATCAAGAAATTGTGACTTAGGCATTTTTTACTCCTTCTTTCTTATTTCATTTTGAATATTGCTTCTCTTACTATTTCACAGACGGTCGGATGCGGGAATACGAACTCCTTAACGTCGTTTACGCGCATTTCACACTCAACCATCATTGCTGCTGAGAAAATGATTTCTGATGCGTATGTACCGAGCATATGAACACCGATTATCTTGCCGGTCTTCTCTTCTGCAAGAACCTTGCAGATACCGTCATACTCTGTGTTTTCTGCCATATATCTGCCGCTGTACATCATGCTTACTGTTGATTTCTTATAAGCGATGCCCTTTGCCTTTGCGCTCTCCTCTGTCTCACCTACACTTGCAACCTCGGGGTTTGTGTAAATAACAGCAGGGATTGCGTTATAGCGCATGCGGTCACGCTTACCCATCATATGATTGATGCAGACCTCTGCCTCACGGTATGCTGTATGTGCGAGCATTGACTTTCCGTTAACGTCGCCTGCTGCATATACGCCGAGAACGTTTGTTCTGCCAAAATCATCAGTAACAATAGCACCGCGCTCTGTTGCTACGCCGATTGCTTCAAGGCCGATGTTTGCAGTCTCTGCACGACGGCCGATAGAAACAAGAACCTTGTCTACGTTAAGAGTTGTCTTCTTGCCGTCCTTTTCAAACTCAACTGTTCCCTCTCCGAAAGCAGTTACCTTTGCGCCAAGCTCAAATGTAATGCCCTTGTTTGCGTAGTTCTTGAGAAGAATTGAAGAAATCTCGTTATCTGTAGGACCTGCAATCTTCGGCATCATTTCGATAACAGTTACCTTAACGCCGATGGAGTTGAAGTATGATGCCATCTCAAGACCGATTACTCCACCGCCGATAACTGCAAGAGTCTTCGGAACTTCTTCCATATCAAGAATCTCGCGGTTTGTCATTGCAAAGCCTGATGCGATAACTTCGCGAAGGCCCGGAATCGGAGGAACAACTGCTGAAGAACCTGTTGTTATGAGAAGCTTCTTACCGGAGTAAATCTCACCGTTTGCGGAAACGTCAAAGCCTTCGCTCTTACCGACAATCTTTCCCTCTGCCTCGACAACTTTTACCTTGCCTGCGCGGAGAGCTGCGCCGATACCTGCAACGAGCTTTGAGCGCACATCGTTCTTGCGGGCAACAACTGCCTTGTGGTCAATCTTTATGTCACTTGCACTTACACCGAATGCAGCGCCGTGAACTGTGTGGTCATAAATCTTTGCTGAATTTAAGAATGTCTTTGTCGGAATGCAACCCTCGTTGAGGCAAACACCGCCGAGGAAGCGCTTTTCAATAAGGCAAACGCTCATTCCCTCAGCTGATGCGCGCTCTGCTGCAAGATAACCTGCAGGGCCGCCACCGAGTACTACCAAATCATACATTGGGTTATTCTCCTTTCTTATACACCTAAAAGCATATCAAAGTTTTCAAGTGCCTCACAGAGTTCCTTTAAGAACTTAGCTGCAGGAGCACCGTCAACTGCTCTGTGGTCAAATGTGAGTGAGAGACCCATTGCCTGATATGTCTTGATTTCATCGCCCTTTGCGCGAATCTTTGTCTCAGTTCCGCAAACACCGAGGATTGCTGTCTGCGGCGGGTTGATAACAGGAGTGAAGCTTTCGATTCCGAGGCTTCCGAGGTTTGTGATAGTGAATGATGCACCCTTGAGAAGGTCAGGGCTGCAAGCACCGTCACGGCACATACCTGTTACACGCTTGGACTCTGCTGAAATTTCCTTGAGTGACATCTTGTTTGCGTTGAATACTGTCGGAACCATAAGTCCACGAGCTGTATCACAAGCAACGCCGAGATGTACGTTGTTAAAGAGCTTCATCTTGTTGTCAACAAGGTGAGCGTTGATATCTCTGTGATTGAGTATTACGCGTGAAACAGCGTAAAGAATCATATCGTTGAGAGTTACCTTGTCCATACCGTATGCTTCGCCCTTTGCCTTGAGTACCTTGCGGTAGTTGAGGATAGCTGTTGCATCGAAGGATGTATTGAGTGTGAGCTGTGCCATCTCTGTGAGAGAAGCGCTCATTGACTTTGCAATAACCTTGCGGATATTGGACATCGGAACTTCTTCGTAATCTGCAACCGGAGCTGCTGCCGCAGCGGGTGCTGCTTCTGCCGGAGCTGCTGCAGTGTTGCCTGCTGCGAGGTCTGCAGTAGTAACTCTGCCGCCGAGACCTGTGCCAACAAGGCCCTTTCCGAGAGCGTCTGCAGCTGCAGGTGTTACAACCTTGCCCTCAGAAATGAGACGCTCAACATCGCGCTCAATGATTCTGCCGTTCGGACCTGTCGGAACCGCGAGAGAAATGTCTGCAAATGTCTTTTCAGCAAGCATCTTTGCACGCGGAGAAATCTTTACGTTTCCTCCGTTTGAGCTTGCAGTGGAAACCGGAGCTGCAACAGGTGCTGCTGCAACAGGTGCTATAGCCGGAGCTGCTTCTGCAACAGGTGCTGCCTCTGCCTTTGCGTTCGGGTCGAATGCTTCAGGATGTGCACCGTCTTCACCGATTACGCAAACATTCAAGAGGCACTCTACATCGTCACCCTCTTCAAAGAAGATAGCGAGCATCTTGCCTGAGAGCTTTGAAACTTCGTCGAAGCTTGCCTTGTCTGTCTCGTAGGAGAAGAGCGTGTCGCCCTCTGCGACCATATCTCCTACCTTCTTGTGCCACTTTGAGATGATGCAGCTTTCAACTGACTGTCCCTGACGCGGCATAATTACCGGAGCACAGTTGCCCGGATCTACTGCTACTGCAGGTGCTGCTGCAGGAGCCGGAGCAGCTACGGGAGCTGCTGCGGGTGCTGCCTCTGCAGCAGGCGTTGCTTCCGCTGCGCCCTTCGGGTTAAACTCTGCAGTGCTCTCACCGTCGTTACCGATAACGCAGACGTTGAGAAGGCACTCTACATCGTCACCCTCTTCGAAGAAGATGTCGAGCATCTTACCTGATACCTTTGCAACTTCATCAAAGCTTGCCTTGTCCGTTTCGTAGGAGAAGAGTGTATCGCCCTCTGCGACCATATCTCCTACCTTCTTGTGCCACTTTGAGATAATACAGCTTTCAACTGACTGTCCCTGACGCGGCATAATTACCGGAGTTGCCATAATTATTTTCTCCCTTCTGATTATTTGTTTTCGAGTAAGTACTTTTCTGCTTCTGCACACCAGAGGCCGTTATTGCGTCCTGTGATTTCTGCAAGTTTTGCAAAGAACGGATCTGTCTTTCCGAGCTCTGCGAAATCTTCAATAGCTGTCATCGGCATATCTACATGTGTGTAGACAAGCTTCTTACCGCCCTTGATGTTCGGAAGATTGAGAGTTGAATCCTTAGCGCTGTCGATACCGCCAACATGTGTGATCATAACAGCCGGGTTGATTCTGCCCGCTTCCATAAGAGCAAGAGACTCTCTCATATCGTCTGTGTTGCCACCGGATGTGCCGATGTAATGTGTTGCACCGTAGTGGATGTTGTAGAAGTTAACCATTGCGGAGAACTCGTGGTTTGTCGGACCTGCAAAGAAGTTTGCGCAACCGTCGTATGCGAGAACAGAGTCTGCAAGCTCGCAAACAGGCTTAACAGGTGCCATAATCATAACATCGTCATATCCGTGGCCGTCTGTAAGGTCCATAAGTGCCTTCTTCGGGTCTTCGCAGTTGTTTGTATTGATGTAAACGAGCTTTACGCCGTTCTTCTCTGCATCCTCAGGAGTGAGAAGTGTCTTTGCGCGCTCAAGACGTGCATCATCGATATCAGTGACAACAACGAGTGACGGCTTGCGGTCACCGTGAACTGCATAGTCAACAGCGCCAAGACCCATCGGGCCTGCACCCGCCATGATGATGACGTTGCCACCCTCGCGAATATCCATCTCATGCTCGTATGAGCCGGGCTTTGTGTGGAAGAATGCGTGATATCCGCCAACGATGCAGGACATCGGCTCTGAAAGTGAACCGTAGAAGTATGCATCACCGTTGTACTCAAGGAGTGCATCTGAGAGCATAACCTCTGCCGGGATGATTGCATATGTTGTGCAGCCGCCGCAATGCGGGTAAGAGTATCCGGGAGCACCGAGGCTTCCCTTCCAGTTGATAGCAGGCTGGATGGAGAACTTCTGTCCTTCCTTGAACTTGTTCTTCCAGTTTGCACCGACCTCGCGGATAACACCGCAGAATTCGTGACCTATGATAACAGGATTTTCTGAAACGTTATCAGGAACACGCTTGTGGTCGCCGCCCTGGATTGCTGCCTTGTAGCTTGACATACAGATACTGTCTGTGACTACCTCTGCGAGGATTTCGTCTGCAGTAATCTGCGGGAGCTCGAACTCTTCGAGTCTCAAATCGCTTTTGCCGTAGAGTCTTAACGCTTTTGTTTTCATGTATATTCTCCTTTCAAAATTTACAATACTTTTGTTCCGTTCGCCTCAAAGAAGGAGCGGACTTCTTCTGACAGCCCGTTATCGGATATCAGAATATCTATATCACCCGGACGAGCAAAAATGTAAGGCATCATATTCCCCACCTTTGAACTGTCCATAAGGATGACCTTAAGTGCTGCGCGGCTTAACACCTTGCGCTTGAGCTCTGCATCGTGAACATTACCGCAGCTAAATCCGCTTTGCGGTGAAAATGCCGTCGATGCGATAAATGCAACATCTATGTTCATATTTTCAATGCTTTTAAGCGCCGCAGGGCCATATGTAGAAATACTGCTCTTATTTACAGCACCGCCCACCAGATTAACCTCAGTTTCCTTCTGATGCAAAAGCTCTGCTGCAATATTTATACCGCAGGTAGATATAAGAATATGCTTATCGGGGATAAGCTCTGCAAGAAGCATTGTGGTACTGCCGGCATCAATGTATATCGAACTGTTTTCCTCAATAAACGAGAGTGCCTTCTCCGCAATGTCACGCTTTTCATTTACGTTTGTTGCCGAGCGTTTTGAAAAAACATCTTCAACAAGCATATTGATAGCTTTTACGGAACGGGCGCCGCCGTGAACACGCACAATTTTGCCCTTGTTCTCGAGAGCTTCGAGGTCACGGCGAATGGTCATTTCGGATACATACGGAACCAGCTCACGAAGAGTCGAGAGAGAAACTTCACCGTTCTCTTGTATAGAATTGTATATAAGTTTCTGTCTTTCGTTCATTTGAGAGCACCTTTTTGTTAGTTTTTAACAAAATTTTCGTTACAAATTAACATACAAACATATTATACAACATCTTTTTTTGTTTTTCAAGAGGAATTTTGTTAGTTTCAAACATTTTTTTAGCCCGACGATACCCGTCGGGCTAAAATATCATTTTTTAATCTTTTTCCAGTACTCTTCCGTTGCGGATTCTATCTTATTCTCGCCGTACTCATAGTACTTTTTATCCTTTAATTCATCGGGCAAATACTGCTGTTTAACCCAATGGTGTTCATAGGAATGAGGATATTTATATGTGAGTCCGCGACCGAGCTTCTCCGCTCCCTTGTAATGCGCATCACGGAGATGAGACGGAATCTCCCCGCCCTTGCCGCTTCGTATATCGGAAAGTGCCGCATCGACAGCACATATTGCAGAGTTTGATTTTGGTGCAGTCGCAAGAAAAATTGCAGCTTCAGAAAGCGGGATTCTCGCCTCAGGAAGTCCCAGCTGAAGAGCACTGTCCACGCACGACTTTGTTACCGTTACCGCCATTGGATACGCAAGACCGACATCCTCACTTGCTATAACGAGAAGCCTTCGACACGCAGATAACATATCTCCCGCCTCTAAAAGTCTTGCGAGGTAGTATACCGCAGCATCGGGGTCAGAGCCGCGGATTGATTTCTGAAGTGCTGACATTATATCATAATGTGCGTCTCCATCGCGGTCAGCACGCATTGCACTACGCTGTGTGACGGTCTTCGCATCCTCCATTGTTATATATGCAACTCCGTCACGCCTCTCGGCACTATCATAGAGAATCTCAACAGCGTTAAGCGCCTTTCGTATATCTCCGCCGCAGGCGCTTGAGATATGAGCACATACACCGTCTTCAAAAGCCGCCTCACCCTCAAGCTTTTCTGTCGCACGAGAGATTGCAAGCGTTACATCTTCCGGCTCTATTGATTTGAATTCAAACACCGTCGCACGGGAAAGAATTGCACTGTAAACGTAGAAATACGGATTTTCGGTAGTGGACGCAATTATCGTAAGCTTTCCGTTTTCCATAAACTCAAGAAGCGACTGTTGTTGTTTTTTGTTGAAATACTGTATCTCATCAATATAGAGAAGTATTCCGTTCGGAGCAAGAAGTGTATCGATATTTGAAACTATTTCCTTTATATCATTTATGGAAGCCGTCGTTGCATTGAGCTTTCGGAATTCGCGTGAGGTGTGCTTTGCGATTATCTCTGCAACAGTCGTCTTCCCCACTCCGCTTGGGCCATAGAATACCATATTGGGTATCTGCCCCGTGAGGATTATTCTGCGAAGTATTCCATTTTCGCCAAGGATATGCTTTTGCCCGAAAACCTCATCTATATTATCAGGCCTTATTCTGTCCGCAAGCGGTCTGTAATTTCCCACAGAAATCCTCCTTTCTATTATATAACGCACGCACTATTAATAGCGCGTGCGTTAAAATCACTTAATAAAGCGGATACTTTTCGCAAAGTGCCTTTACGCACTCGCGGATATAATCCTTCTTTGTTTCAAACGCAGTAGCCGTGAGGTGGATAAGACGGGCGATTTCCGCCATATCTGTTTCAACAAAGCCACGGCTTGTAACAGCCGGAGTTCCGATTCTCACGCCACTTGTAACAAACGGCTTCTCGGGGTCGTTCGGGATTGAGTTCTTGTTGAGCGTAATGCCAACCTCATCAAGCCGGTGCTCAAGCTCTTTACCCGTGATAGAGAACTTGCGAAGGTCAACAAGCATAAGGTGGTTATCCGTACCTCCGGACACAAGGTCAAAGCCACACTGCACAAGAGCATTTGCAAGAGCTGAAGCGTTTGCAACAACCTGTTTCTGGTATGTTGTAAACTCAGGCTTCAACGCCTCACCGAAGCATACTGCCTTTGCTGCGATAATGTGCATGAGCGGGCCGCCCATTGTGCCGGGGAAAACTGCCTTGTCAATCTGCTTTGCAAGCTCTTCCTTGCAGAGGATTATACCACCGCGCGGACCGCGAAGTGTCTTGTGTGTTGTTGTTGTAACAACATCTGCATACGGAACAGGGCTCGGATGAACGCCTGCCGCAACAAGACCTGCGATATGAGCCATATCGACAACGAAGTATGCGCCAACGCTCTTTGCAATATGAGCAAAGCGCTCAAAGTCGATGACACGCGGATATGCAGATGCACCTGCAATAATCATCTTCGGCTGACACTCTTTTGCTGTCTTTTCAAGCTTGTCATAATCTATGCGGTGTGTCTCGGGGTCAACACCATACGGCACGATATTGTAATATGAACCTGAAATGTTTACAGGACTTCCGTGGGTAAGGTGACCGCCTTCGCTAAGATTCATACCCATGACTGTATCACCGGGTTTAACAAGAGCAAAGTATACTGCCATATTTGCAGAAGCACCACTATGTGGCTGAACATTGACGTGGTCAGCACCGAAAAGCTCAAGAGCTCTCTCCTGTGCTATTTTTTCGATAACGTCAACACACTCGCAACCGCCGTAGTAACGCTTGCCCGGAAGACCCTCTGCATACTTGTTTGTAAGGACGGTACCTGCTGCAGCAAGAACCGCAGGGCTTACAAAGTTTTCAGACGCAATAAGCTCAATATTTCCGCGCTGGCGGTTATATTCTGCCTCAATAGCGTTGCCAATAGCGGAATCGTAATCCTTCAAAAATTCAATATTTTCCTTAATCATGCCAAATCTCCTAAACTCTTTTTATCTTCGCGTGGGGTTTATAAAAATACAAGGGATATTATACCACAAAGCTTGTCTTATTTCAACGGTTTATCAGCTTTTTCTCCAAACCATTTTATCTACGATTCCCGTATAGCTCTGGATGATTTTAACAACCTTGCTTGATACATTTTCATCAACATAGTCAGGGACAGGAATACCGTGATCACCGTTTCTCGTCATTTCTACCGCCGTATCAACCGACTGGAGAAGTGACTTTGTATCAATCCCCGCTATAAAGAAGCAAGCCTTGTCGATTGCCTCGGGACGCTCAGTGCTTGTCCTTATGCAGACTGCAGGGAACGGTTTTCCAATGCTTGTGAAGAACGAGCTTTCTTCAGGCAATGTTCCGCTATCGGAAACAACTGCAAAAGCATTCATCTGCAAGCAGTTATAGTCGTGGAAGCCGAGCGGCTCCTGACGGATAACTCTCTTATCAAGCTCAAAACCACTCTTTTCAAGTCTGTTTCTGCTCCTCGGATGACAGGAATACAGAATCGGCATATCATACTTCTTTGCAAGCTCGTTTATCGCAGTAAAGAGACTTAAGAAGTTCTTCTCCGTATCGATATTCTCTTCTCTGTGTGCAGAGAGAAGAATGTACTTTCCCTTTTCAAGTCCGAGTTTTTCGTGGATATTGCTCTTCATAATCTCATCTAAATTATTGTGCAGAACCTCCGCCATCGGAGAGCCTGTCACATACGTTCTTTCCTTGGGAAGTCCGCAATCCGCAAGATAGCGGCGGGCATGCTCTGAGTATGCAAGGTTTACGTCAGAGATTATATCAACAATTCTTCTGTTCGTTTCCTCCGGCAAACATTCATCTTTACACCTATTTCCTGCTTCCATGTGGAATATCGGAATATGAAGTCTCTTTGCAGATATTGCAGAAAGGCAGCTGTTTGTGTCGCCGAGTATGAGAAGTGCATCAGGCTTTATGCTGTTCATAAGCTTATATGAGCAGTTTATGATGTTTCCTACCGTCTCACCAAGGTCGTCACCTACAGCATCCATATAAACCTCAGGGTCAGAAAGCTTCAAATCCCTGAAAAACACTCCGTTTAAGTTGTAGTCATAATTCTGACCGGTGTGTGCAAGGATACAGTCAAAATACTCTCGACACTTGTTTATTGTTGCAGCAAGTCTGATTATCTCAGGACGTGTGCCAACGATAATAAGAAGCTTAAGCTTTCCGTTTTCTTTCCACTTAATATTTGAATAGTCAACCTTTATACTCATTGTTTTCTCTCCTTTACACTGTTTCGAAAAATGTATCGGGATGATTTTTATCAAACTGCTCGTTTGCCCACATTACTGTGACCAAATCCTCAGTGTCCGAAAGATTTATGATGTTGTGCGTGTATCCCGGGAGCATGTGTATTGCCTCTATCTTCTCCCCTGATACCTCAAACTCCAGCACCTCGTCCGTTCCGATTTTTCTCTCCTGAATAAGTCCGTGGCCGGCTACAACAATAAAGAACTCCCACTTCGTGTTGTGCCAGTGCTGACCTTTGGTAATACCGGGCTTGCTTATATTTACAGATATCTGTCCGCACTTTCCAGTTTTGAGAAGCTCAGTAAAAGAACCTCGCTCATCAATATTCATTTTGAGAGGAAATGAAACCTTTTCCTTCGGAAGGTATGACAGATATGTACTATAAAGTTTCTTTGCAAAGCTTCCGTCAGGGATTTCCGGCATGCACAAGGAAGCCGGTTGAGCTTTGAAGTTCTCAAGCAAGTCGACAATCTCTCCAAGAGTAACCTTATGAGTAACCGGACAGTAGCAATATCTTCCGTCCACCTTTTTAACCGGAGCAAGACCGTCATACTCACAACGATTCTCGCAATTTTCAAGAGCTCTTATCATCTCATCAACAAGGTCGTCGATGTAGAGAAGCTCAAGCTGAGTGTTTCTGTCATTTACCGTGATGGACAAATCATTTGCCATATTATTGCAGAATGTAGCAACAGCACTGTTGTAGTTTGGTCTGCACCATTTTCCGAAGAGGTTCGGAAAACGGTAAACAAGCACTTTCGCCCCGCTTGTCTCTCCATACTCAAAAAACAGTTCTTCTCCCGCAAGCTTACTCTTGCCGTAATCCGACTCACCGTAGCGACCAATAAGAGTTGCCTGAATTGAGCTACTGAGCATAACGGGACAGGTGTTGTTATGCTTTTTGAGTTTTTCAAGAAGGGTTGATGCAAAACCAAAGTTACCCTCCATAAACTCGCTGTTGTCCTTCGGGCGGTTTACCCCTGCAAGATTAAAAACAAAGTCCGCCTCCTTGCAGTACCCGTCAAGAAGCGTTGTATCAGTGTCAATATCAAATTCAAAAATCTCGTCAACAGAGATTTCAGGATGCGTTCTGTCTTTGCCATCGCGGATATTTGAGAGTGCAGCACACAGATTTTTACCGACAAAACCCGCCGCTCCGGTTACCAATATCTTCATTCTGACACCTTTCCTTCCAGAACATCTGCTATACGTTTGCTTGCAAATCCGTCACCGTAAGGGTTACTTGCATGTGACATCTTTTCATACTCGTTCTTATCGTCCAAAAGCAATTTGAAGTTATCGTAAATTACACTCTCCGTTGTCCCTACAAGCTTTAATGTTCCTGCCGCTATACCCTCGGGACGTTCCGTCGTATCACGCATCACAAGAACAGGCTTGCCAAGCGACGGAGCCTCCTCCTGGATACCACCGGAATCCGTAAGAATCAAATAACTTCGCGCAAGGAAGTTGTGGAAATCAAGAACCTCAAGCGGCTCAATTATATGTATTCTGTCACAACCGCCAAGTTCTTCGTCTGCTGCCTTTCTGACAACAGGATTCATGTGAATCGGATAAATTGCCTTGACATCAGGATTTTCGTCAATAATGCGGCGAATTGCCCGAAACATATTGTGCATAGGCTCACCAAGATTTTCACGGCGGTGTGCTGTTATCATAATAAGTCGGCTACCCTTTGCCCATTCAAGCTCGGGATGAGTATAGTCCTCACGCACCGTTGTTTTAAGCGCGTCGATCGCGGTGTTTCCTGTTACATATATCGTAGAAGAATCTCTCCCCTCGCGGAGCAAGTTCCCCTTTGACATTTCCGTCGGTGCAAAGTTGTATTTTGAAACAATAGAAACTGCCTGACGGTTAAACTCCTCCGGGTACGGACTATATATGTTATATGTGCGGAGTCCTGCCTCGACATGCCCTACCGGAATCTGGAGATAGAAGCAAGCAAGTGCCGTAACGAAGGTTGTTGATGTATCACCGTGAACAAGAACAACGTCAGGCTTAACGTCTTCCAGAACATCTTTAATTCTGTTTAAGATATTTGTTGTGATGTCAAAAAGTGTCTGCTTTTCTTTCATGACCGAAAGGTCAAAGTCGGGTGTAACGCAAAACGCTTCCAACACCTGGTCAAGCATCTGTCTATGCTGGCCTGTTACGCAAACCACTGTTTCTATGTTTTTTCTAGTTTTAAGCTCATTTACAAGAGGACACATCTTGATTGCCTCAGGTCTTGTGCCAAAAACCACCATTACCTTTTTCATAATTTAATCACCTTTGTGTTCTACGGTTTTCATTTTTTGAAGTTTGACTATTACAACTCAAGCAACTCAAGCAACTCTTTTGTGCCTTTTGTTCTTTCTTCATTAAGCGTTGCGTTTGTCCTGAGCTTTCTTACGGATCCAAGAGTTCTTCCCGTAAATATAATTCTGAGCCAACGTCGAACTTGCATAAACGGAGTTAACCATTTATGTTTTTTGAGAATCGGATATGCTTTCTTCATACTTTCGTAGGGTATAAACAGTTTTCCTAAAGCATACCTTAATCTTCCGCCAGTTTTATTCTGCTCAACTGCAATATTGTTTTTAAGGGTTCCGTAAAGCTCACCCAGAAGAATGTAGTTTTCCATACGGAGTGTTGTTTCAGTATGCGGTTCGTTGCGCATCCACACGCGAGAAAGCTTTCTCATATTTTCACAGAACTTGTAAAGTCCCGCTTCTTTAAGCAAAGTGGCAAACAACTCTTCATCGTATTCAAGATTGTCCTCAAGAAAGTTCAAATCAATCAGCATACGGACCCCACAGCCGCCGTTGAGAAAATGATAAGCCGCATGAGCGATAAAATAAAACATCAGAAACTCGTTTTGTAGTTTATAACAGAGGCTTCCCTCTTCTGTCGGCATTGCGTAATCCCACACTCTTTCAAGGACACTATCAACCGAAGGTTTATTTTCCTTCACGCTGAAATGGAGTTCAAGATGAACTCCCGTTTGCGAATAAAGGGAGATATCGTGATAATTGCATTTCGCTTCAGCTCTGTAGCCAAGCTCGGATTTTAATGCTGATATTGCCTTCTCAAAATCCTCTTTTCTGACTAATATGTCAATATCACAGCTTGTCCTCATCCATGGTTCCGGATAGTACTGTCTGATAACAGCTCCCTTCAGGGGAACAAACGGAACTCGTGCCTCCCGGAGCGTTTTTGATATTTCATCAAACTCGTTGTTTGAACGTTCATAGCGGCAAATAGCCTCCATTGTTTTTCTTCTGAATTTCTCCGAAATTTCATTGTTTCCAAGAGCCCCGTTCTTGCACAACGCAGAAGCGACAATGTGTGCAATATCATGAGCTGTAGAAATCGAAAACAAAGAGGATAAAGTTTTGTCGTCTATATCGTTCATTTGTTGCGTGTCTAAAGGAATTCCCTGGAGTTCGCAACGAAGCAACGAGAACAATATTTTAATTACGTCCATAAACTATGCTCCTTTGGCAAATGGCTTCGCTTCTCTCAAAAGTAAAAATCAGTTCTTTGCAAGTTCTTCCTGAATATATGCAAGAGCCGCAATCTTCTCTTTTGTCTGCTCTACTGTGAGAAGCTTCGTGTTGTTTGAATTCAATTCTTCAAGCGGGTTTCTCTGTGTGTCACCCTTGTGGAAATATTTATCGTAGTTAAGTCCACGCTTATCGCATGGCACACGGTAAAAATCTCCCATATCTATAGCGTTCGCACACTCCTCATTTGTGAGAAGTGTCTCATACATCTTTTCTCCGTGACGGATTCCGATAACATTTATCTTGCTCTCATCTCCGCCAAAGAGCTGAATAACAGCTTTTGCCTGTGTCTCAATCGTGCAGGCGGGTGCCTTCTGAACGAGGATATCACCGCTCTCACCGTGTTCAAACGCAAAGAGAACGAGGTCTACCGCCTCCTCAAGAGACATTATAAAACGGGTCATGGTCGGATCCGTGATAGTGATAGATTTTCCGCTTCTTATCTGGTCAATCCAGAGCGGAATTACCGAGCCACGTGAGCACATTACATTGCCATAACGAGTGCAGCAAATCTTTGTCTTTTTCGGGTCTACCGTTCTTGATTTTGCAACTATTACCTTTTCCATCATCGCTTTGGACGTTCCCATTGCATTTACGGGATATGCCGCCTTGTCGGTAGAAAGGCAAACTATATTCTTGACCCCTGCATCAATAGCGGCTGTCAGGACATTTTCAGTTCCTATAACATTCGTGCGCACAGCTTCCATCGGGAAGAATTCACATGACGGAACCTGCTTGAGAGCTGCTGCATGGAATATATAGTCTACGCCATACATTGCAGGACGGAGAGAGTCACTGTTTCTGACATCACCTATATAGAACTTGATTTTTTCTGCTGCTTCAGGATATTTTGCCTGATACTCATGACGCATATCATCCTGTTTTTTCTCATCTCGTGAAAAAATGCGGATTTCACCTATATCGGTATTGATAAAGCGATTAAGTACTGCGTTGCCGAAAGAACCGGTTCCTCCGACAATCATAAGGGTTTTGTTCTTGAAAAGTGACATTATTCTTCCTCCTCACTATTTATGACAGTTTTTTTGAAACAAATTATAAGCAACAGAATAATTGTTTTCAGGGCATTTGCACAGGTGACCGCAGCGCAGAAGCCGAACAGTCCCCAGAAGTGCAACGAGAAAAGAGATATGACAAGATAGATAACCAGTGAAACTATTTGTATTACAACCTGATACGACGTTTTGCAGAAACGAAGAACTATCGTATTCAGAAGATTTGCTATGAGAGAAAACATACTTGCCGCAACCGTAAGCGGAATCAGGAACTTGGATTGCTCTGCCCACTCGGGATATAAGAAAGAGGTCAAAGGATATCCGATAGCCACACAGCATACATAAGCAAGAACAAACAGACCCAAAAGGGGTAAAACCTTTTTTGCAATCCGCTGTTTGTCAAGCTGTTTTATCTTTACAAGATAGCTGAGCAGAACGCTATTCATCGGCGAAGACACGAGCAAAAGAAGCTTTCCTACAATAGCCGCAGAATAATAAACAGACACGCTCACACCACCAAGCAGCGGATACAGTATAAGCTTGTCACAATAGGTTGTAAGAGAGCCGAGCGACGTTGAGCACGTAAGCGTAAGCACCTTTTTTGCCGTCTGTCGAAAAAGCGGAGTCTTTGAAATGGGTTCTTTGATGAACGTTGTGTTTATCAGGTCATATACCGTGGGTATCGCATAAGCAACGATAAATATTATCTGCCAATGCCTTACTGACCTAAAAATAAAGAAGCCCAGTACATAACCCACCGACATCAGGATATTATTTATAAGTATTTTGTTATATTGGAGCTTGAGTCTGTATTCTGCAAAAATATAGTCATGGTATATGTAGAAAAACGCGACAAGAAGCATCAGCGATACATCTGTTACATTTACCGTTTTCGTGAAATACAACCACGAAAGAGGTACTGCTATTATCGCGACAAACGCGTAAATCAGGAGAAAAATATTGAAATCTCCGCGCAGCTTTTTCTTTTCGTACTCTTCTTGTTGCAGAAGCCTTACATGATTCAATACCGTAGCGGTAATTCCGACCATAAAATAATGGAAGGACATAATCGTGAGGTATTGCCCGTTCATTTCCGCACCAAGCTCACGTGCGAGCAGCGGCTGAATAAGAAATTGAAGTACTGCCGTGGGCATCGCAAAGGACGTAAAGCTATACATTAAGTTTTTTATTACTTCTTTTAATGATATTTTCTGCGACATACTTTTCTCCCTACTCCCATCTTCAGAGTTTGAGCTTAGCCACCGTTGCCTTAATCATTCTGCCAAACATACCGTTGATGCCCGATGCGGCAAAGCACAGGATGAGGCTTGCGAGCAAGGATATTATCCATAGAAGTACCCCCCCTATTTTGCATCCGGACACCCCCACAATAAGGACAGGAACATACCACACCGTAAGAAAATGTGCAAGATATACAGGGTATGTGTTTCTACCAAGTTTTATAAAAAATCCGCCGAACTTTTCGAGCTTTTCTTCAGGTATTTTACACATAAGCTCATATACACCCTCAAAGGCAACAGCTGACAGAATCGGTATAATCGCATACGAGAAGGAAAAGCCGAAAAAGAACAAAACCAGTACAAGCACAAAACAGAACGCAGACTTTACAAAAACAAATCCAGAATGACTTCGCTCTTCCTGCTCAAATGTCCCCATCTTGATTCCTATGATAAACGCAGGTAACTGATTGAAAAACGAAAAATAAAAATATGAACCGTTGTCCGTAGAAACCCCAACTGCTTTCAAGAGCACAGAAAGAACGACTGCCACAACAGCAATTGCTACCGCAACAAGCTCGTAGGTCCTCTTTTTCTCAAAACGAAAGAGTGGTGAAACCAAGAGTAATATGAATAATGTTCCCACAAACCATCCGCCCGGGACAACATTGTTAAGACAGAAAGGAAAAAGTCCGTGAAGCATCAAAGCATTCAACAAAACCGAAATTAATGATGTATTGTTCTCGTACGGGACTTCTATTCCGTTTTTTTCAAAAAGAAGATTTATTGTTATGTATACAATCAAAAAGAAAACGAACGGCAAAGCAAGTGAAACATATTTTTTTATCATATACCTACCGTGCGAAGAAAGAGATATCGAAGTGTCATTTTTGAAATACGTCTTTGCAAGAAGAAAGCCCGAGCAAACAAAGAAGAGTTGAACTCCAACTTGTCCAAAAAGCAGAGGGAGGCGCACTATCGACGGTATCCCGTCAATGCGTTGAATGGAATGCAGCAGGATAATCAGTATCATTGCGATACCCTTGAGCAAATCTATACCGAGATACCTTTTCTTTGTTCCCATAACTTTCTAAACTCGCTTTCTTAAAAGGCCTAAGCTTCTTTCTTTGCTTTTTCAGCCAAAATCTTACATTTGCTCTTGGAAAGAGCTATTATAAGCGTCGACAACGTAAGGAATCGATAATCCGAAAAACCTACGTTGATAAAAACAGCTACGAAAATAACAATTGCCGGCAAGTAGAATATAAGCTTTTTCTGCGCGAAGTTGTAAAACTTTTTCAAATAGAGATATACAGCAGGAAGTCCGTACGAATAAAGCAGGAACAAAATTCCGTTATGCGGCTGGAAAGACTTTCCGTTAGCGTCAAGCACAACGCCTTTTCCGATAAGAATATAGTCCCATATCGAAAGTGTTGTCAGAAGCTCCTGCCATCTCGGAAGTCGACCGCCGAGGCTTGCGTTTTCCGTATTTCCTTCTATGCGCTTCTGCAAGGCATAGATGTACGGGTTTGATGACGGGTCTGCGTTTGCCGCAAAAAGAAATTCTGCGCACACTCCAACAGCTATACAAACAACAAAAAACAATGTGACTCTCTTTTTCTTGTGCTCAACGGCCTTGCTTCCTATCAGGAGATAAATAAGTATAACTGAGATAAACAAAACCAAAGCCGTTACGCTATAGGTAAGAACAACACACACAAATGTGCATGCGCAAATCGTAGCCAAGGTTAACGGCTTTACATCCTCGTACACAAGAATGTATGCAAGCAGTGCCGTAAGTGCCGCACCTGCGTTATTGGGGTCAGAGAAGATTGATGTGAAGCGGTTAATTCTCATCGTTGTAAACTCTATTTGTGTATCGCTCATCGTCCAGTTTGAACGAATTGAGAAATATTCTTCGGGAGCTACCGCATAAAGAAGAGCAAATGCAGATGTTAAAATAATATAGGCCACAAGAATTTTCTTTATTATCCCGCCATTTCCTTCAAGGTCTGCTTCTGCAAAGAAATCAAGCAAAACAAAACCATAAATAACCATTATCGCCTGGGTCACACCAAAAGTTCCGACATAATGAAACAGATATCCATTCAGATTTGAGAATGCAACAAACGCCGCAAAAATCCAGGTATATTCCTTTACCCTTTTCATAACGTTTGGCAAACACCATAAAGCGACAAAAATCATTCCCGCGCCTGCATGGAGTGCACGTATATACGGAAAAACAAGCAAATCTATAATAACAAAAAGAATGAGCATTCTTTTTGAATCTATGCTTTTGTCTCCAAACTTAATTATTACTCCCTTTTTGTTTCCCATTTCATTACCTCAAATCAAGAAAGCTTTCCCCAAAGCAGTTTTCCAAAAACAAATGTTTTTGCTTTTTTGTATCGTGATACTTGTTATATTTTTCCACTGCCGCCAATGACAGCTCCTCACATCTTTTGGGGGATGTGAGCATCTCAAAGAGAGCTTTTTCTATCTCGTCCTCCGAGAAAGCACAAAACGCGACATCAGACAAATAATCTATAGAGCCGATTCCTGACGGACCCACAGCAAAAATAGGCTTGCGAACCGACATATATTCAGGAACCTTGGTTGAAAGCGAATAGCGCGTCTTTTCCTGCATCATCGGGTCAAACGACTCTACAAAAAGAAGAACATCTGCGCTGTTGAACGCCTCTTTGAGCTCAGTCGGGTTGAGTGAGCCGCAAAACTTGCAGCATTCTCTCTCAAAAACAGTTCTTCCCTCTTCTGTCACCGCACTGTTTGAATATATCTTTATCGCAACCTTTTCTTTTTCTTCGTTGCAAGTAAGATTGTACTTCTCACAGGCCTCTGCTATACGTCCCAAAACACCGTCTCTGCCGTAGTAGAGGCTTCCCGTATATATCATGACCCTTCGCTCACAATCAGAATAAGCGGAATTGAGGTTTTCATCAAGCAAGGGCGGTGTCATATTCATAATTATTTTGCTCTGCTTCCCGGTCAGCTTTCCATACTCCTTCTGCATAATTCCCGATACGGTAAAATATGCATCCGAGCGGGAAATACACGAGAGCATTTTACGTCTTATATAGAAACGTCTTATTTTATCAATCAGTTTTTCACGGCTTCTGGGCATTATGTAGTCGTCAGTTATATATGTGACAAGCCTTGCCTTATATCTGCCTGCAACATACTTTACGATGTTGTAGGAAAACCCGCTATCTCCTGCCACAAAGAAAATGACATCGGGAGAATTTTTATCAAGCCACGAAATAAGCTTTTTCGATTTCCAACGTCCGAGCCAAAGAATATCCCTTGCAAGTCTTGCAAGCGGTGACGGGCGTTTTTTTACGGAGCCTCCGCTTTTTGCGTCGGGCTTTTCGTCTGTCTCAAAGTTGTTCCAGAAGCGTCCTCTCCTGTTCGCATTAAAAATACCCTTTATCACATCGCGGTCCGAGAGTTGATAATACGAATATCCCGCAACAGACGGTTTTTCGCCATTAAAATACAGTTGACTGATGCTACCCGCATCAAGTCCGTCAATAAATGACAATATCGTCTTTCCGTTATTTCTTGTATGGGAAAGGACATTGTTGCTTATTATCAAAACTTTTTTGTTTGGAGACTTTTCCGCATTCATAAGCTACAACCTTTCAGAAAGAAAACTCTACATTCTTCTCATTATCGTCGCATAACTCTTGGACACCGTATAATTTTCTTTCAAAAACTCATATCCTGCCTCGCCCATCGACTTGAGATCTGAACCAAGTGAGACATCTATAATATCAGCAAACTTTTCTGCATCATTGCTTTCGCACCACCAACCGAAACCGTTTTCGGAAACGACTTTTCCGATATCGGTGTTTGGATCCGTACACGCAATAACGGGCATTTTCTTCTGCATATACGCAAGAAGCCTCGACGGAAAATTCGGAATGGTAAAGCGATGGTCAAGGAAGATAAGCCCTACATCACACGCGGAAACGAGACGGTCATAATCCTCCTTCGGTAATTTTTTCAAAAGCTTCGCGTTTGGAAGCTTCTCATCTGCAAAAAACTTTTCAAGCTTTCCGTATTCGGTGCCGTCTCCCACGACAAGGAAGAAAGCGTTTTCCTTTTCTTGTGCGGTCTTCAGGCACTCCATCAAGAACGGGATGCCCTGCGGTCTTCCAAGGTTACCCCCGTAAATGAACACTTTTTTATCTGGGGGTATTCCGTATTTTTCACGAAGTGCCGCGCACTCATCCTCGGTCACAGGTAAATCCTGTATCTCTATACTGTTCGGACAAACTTCAACAGCTTCAGGTGAGATTTCCGGATTGTGCTTCAATAGATAATCAACATTCGCCTCGGACATACATCCGATGTAGTCAGAAATCCTGTAAAGCTTCTTTTCCACCATTCTGAAGTAACGGTAAATTATGCCTTTAAGTCCCGACTTTCTCATCATTCCGATATCAACCGCATTCTGTGGAAAAATATCCTTGAGGAGAAGATATGTCTTTGCACCGTCGCGACGCTTGATGTATTTTGCAGTACCCACATGGGTTACGGGTGGCGTCGGATACATAACAAGATCAAACTTGACATCCTTAAAATACTTTTTTACCGCCGACTTGTATAAAAACGGCAGAAGGAGAGTTGTTATTCCCTTTTCTATCAGATTTGCTTTTTTGTTTTTTCCTATTTTTACGCGGAGTACGGTTGCCCCTGCTTCTTCTGCAAGAAAGGTGCTCTGCGAATTTCCTCGTTCAAGACCACAAACCACATAAACCTTATGCCCATTTCTAACAAATTCATGGATAAGGTCAAGAGATATGGAATGAGAACTCAGATGTGCCATAGGACTTATCGAAAGAAATAAAACGTTCATAAAAACAACCCTCTATCGGTGATATTCCGAAATTAAATCGTGGCGAATTAAATCAACACCGTTTACATCAAGAGCTTTTATCCGGGAATTTGCAAGCTCGTGCTTTGCTTTAAGTTCATCAAGTGTTTCTGCCTCAACGCTGAAATACGCAACTCTGTCTCCACTGCTCTTTATTCCGTCAAACTTAAAGCCTTTGGCCTTGAAAGCAGAATACTCAACAATTACGTTTTCAGAAAGCAGCTCTTCAAAGCCTTCAACGTGATCAAATTCACCGTCTTTACAGTAAATAAACTCATTTACCGTAAACTTGTCCGCAGTCTTAATCTCCTCGACGTGAGGCTTTTCTCCGAGAGTCAGGTCCACAACCGCGCGTACAACATCGAAGCCCGAAATTTTCTTTATCATAAGGAATTTTATTCCGCCGCCCGTTCTTGCGCAGAACTCAACAACAGATATCTTTTCCCCGTTCGATATAAGCTGTATAAGCATCGGGCAATCTTTGAGGCTGAATGCATCTACTATCTTCTGTGCGACCTCGCATATACGCTCTCTGACGCTATCAGACACAGGAGCAGGAATATGGCTTCTGTTTATAACAAACTTGTCGTTACCTGAAATCTTATCGAGCTTGGACAAGCACAAAACATGCGCTTTTCCGTCTTCAACATACACATCAACCGTTATCTCTTCGCCCTCGGCAAACTCCTCTACTATCGCGCCACTCGTACGGCTTATATTGACTGCATTGTCGAAAGCCACCTTGAGTTCAGAAAGAGTGTTTACCTTGCAAACACCTCTGGAAGAATAAGAATCAACAGGCTTTACGATAATAGGATAATTGAGGTGCTTGATTTTATCCTCGTCAAACTGCTCCATTATTACGAATTTTGTAGTAGGCACATCGTTTTCCCAAAAAATCTTTTTCATATAGGATTTTTTGGAAACGTTTTCCGCAGTTTCGTAATCTATGTACCAAGGAAGTCCAAGCTCCTCTGCTAGCTGTGCAACAACCTGAAGCACCTGGTCGGCACATACTGTGAGGATAAAGTCTACCCGCTCTTCAATTGCCACTTTTCTCACGGCATCCACATCAAGTACAGATACGGGATAAAACTTGTCTGCATATTCTCTTGCTGCGACCTTTTCGTTCATATCTGCAAGAATTGTATAAACGCCGCGACTTTTGAGCTCTTTTATCAAAGCTCTCTGCGGAAGTCCTCCACATAAAACAAGTGCTTTCACAGTAAGCTCTCCTTCTCTTCTTATACTTTAGTTTCTTCTTCCAAAGCGACAGGCTCAGTATCGACTGCTGTGCTTTTGGTGTTGAACTTGCTCAGGTTATCACTTTTTGTGAATTCAATGCCCTTACCGGCAAGAACAACCCATACAGTCTTAAACAGAATTTTTATGTCAAACCAGAAGTTGAACTTTTCTATGTACTCGATATCAAATTCGATTTTTTCAGTCCAACTCAGGTCATTTCGCCCATTGACCTGTGCCCATCCCGTAACACCCGGGCTCATTTTGTGGCGAATATGATGCCGTTCACTATAATTTTCGATTTGATGAGGAAGTGTGGGTCTCGGGCCGACAATGCTCATTGTTCCATTCAGAATATTAAACAACTGTGCAAGCTCATCAAGACTTGTTTTTCTCAAAAATTTCCCTACCTTTGTAATCCTCTCTTTTGGCTCAAGCGGTCTGCCATCCTCAGCAAAGCTTTCTTCGGGTATAAGCATCGTCCTGAACTTGTAAATCTTAAATATCTTTCCGTCTTTGCCAACTCTGTCCTGAGTAAAAATCGCAGGCCCCTTGGAAGTCAATCTTATCATAAGCGGAATAACTATAAGAAACGGTATCACCGTCAATATGATTACCAACAAAAGGCTTGCGCAAATATCAAATGCTCTTTTCAAAAAAAGATTGAATTTTCTCACCTTGCACTCTCCTTCCAGCTATCAACAGAGCAGAAATATACATATTATTATGTTAGCACAAACAAATACAAATTTCAACCCTTTAGTTAAATCATTTTTTTGCCAAAAGCCAGAAATTATTGCATTTTTTTCTCCAATATGTTATACTTTTTTTATCTTGACAACGAAAGAAAGAAGGTGCACCTCTCCATGACAAATTACGATAAGTTACTTGAAAAGGTACGCGAACTCGGCATGGATTATAAGTGGTCAAAAATGTTTGTAAAAAAGCTCTCAGACGATGAAAAGGCTTTTCCCACAACCCCCGAGAATATCCGTTGGGCTTTAGAGCGTGGCTTTTACCCCGGGAGAATTGAACTTTACGGATTGACTGAAGAAAACTATAAATCTTTTGTCCCGGACTTCAATTATTTTATGCTGCATCCGATGAATAACCACTTCCTGAAGTGGCTTGATAAAACAACTCTTAAGTATGTTCTTAACAGTAACGGTTGTGAAAGCACAATGCCCGAATACTATGCTTATGTCGAAAACGACGGCAGCTATACATATCTTATGGACCTTCCCTCCTGCATTGAGAAGAATCAGGATTTTCTCCTTAATCTTCTCAAATATAAAGGCATACTTGCAATGAAGCCAAATTCGGGAACCTCTGGCGGTCTCGGTTTTATAAAGATTGAATACAAAGACGGCAAGTTTATCGAAAACAACAAGAACATCGATATGTCGAGATTTGAAGAGATTCGTGATTCGATGCGCAATTATATAATCACGGAATACGCACACCAGCATCACGAACTCGCAGAAGTCTGGCCCGACAGTGAGTGTACTTTGCGTGTTATTATGGCTAAAGACCCAAAGAAAACACTTTACTCACCTGCTACATGGTCATGCGCTGTTTCCTATGCACGCTTCGGAACCTCCACAAACGGCGGAGCCAGCAACCTTTCCTCCGGTGGTGTTGGTGTCGGCTTTGATTTCGAAACAGGAAAATACAATGACTTTTGCATAAGGTATAAAAGATTCTGTCCTGACGGCATCTGGATGTTTGAAAAACACCCCGATACAAAAGTTGAATGGCGGACCTCTTCACTCCCGAACTGGGCATATGTGAAGCAGAAAATCGAAGATATCTGTCAGCACGTTTCCTCACTTGATTACCTCGGTCTTGACATTATCATCACAGAAGACGGTATGAAGCTTTGCGAAATCAACTCCCACCCCGCAATGGACTATGAACAGATTATGTGCGGTCCTACTCTCTCAAAACCAAATATCAAAACTTTCTTTGAGAAAAAGGGACTGTTTAACTATGACGGTAAAGCTTTGTACGAAGCATATATGCAGTGTCAGGAATAATCAACAAAAAAGCAAGTCGTAAAACGACTTGCTTTTTTAGTACTATTTCTTCTTTTTCTGCGATGTCAGAGCATATTCTCCCGAGAGATACATCGAGACAATCCCAAGTAAAATCATACAGTTTGCAAGATAGATTATTATCGGAATAATCTTTTTGTAGAGAAATGTGCAAATTTCCGTTGCCGTCTCTCCCCCGATTATGAATGCTGCGAGATATCCAAAGAATGTGAGACCGCCTGCAAGCAGCGAAACATATATGCCGTAACCGAAAATCTTCTTCAAGAATTCCGATATCTTTTTTAAGACTTTCTTCATATTCGTCCCCCCTTACAGTCCGAAAATGGGCAAAAATCCCATTAAAACGACAACTTCCATAACAAACTGCGCGGCTACCCACCACAGATTGTTTTTGAACGTTTTTCCAAAATCAGACTCAGCAAGTGACATTCCTGCATACATTCCAAGTCCGAGCGGAGGCGTTATTCCGCACATTACTCCGCAGATACACGGAAGCATTGCCGCAGCAAGCAGTGGATCTACTCCGACAGAGGCGAGAACGGATATGAACATACTGCCGAATATTACGACAAGAGAGGAGCCCGGAATTACCATTCCGAGGAAGCAGGTAAAGAGGCAGATAAATACAACCATACCAAGCTTTCCCATCTTCATAGACTCAATGAAGACTTCCATTTCACCTACTATATCCACAGATGCAAAGAGCGCACCAACCATATAACCGATAACACATACCGCGACCGCAGGTGCAATTGTTTTTACCGCTTTTGCGAACATATCCGCAAGCTTTGAAGGTTTGAAAAAGCTTTTGTCCTTTGCGATCAGAACAGCATATATAGCTGCGATTCCCGGAATGAAAATCAAGAGACTTGAAGAGAAGTTCTTTGCGCCACTAGCCCCAAGACGAGCTGTAAAGAGGTTGTCCTTGAAAAGATAGTCGAGAAGGAACGGAAGAAGAATGATTACAGGAAGCAAAAGCCCCTGCCAACCCGTTTTCAACACAGTCTTCAAATCAGGCAAATCTTCCTTTGCCATAGGCTTTACTTTATAGTATTTGCAGAAAGCATAAACCATAAGTATGCGCTGGAGAATAAACCAGAACGACACACCCCACAAAACTATCCAGAACTGACCTATCGTCATTTCAAGAGTGGGATAAAGTGCTGTAAATGCGCCGAGCGCTGCAACTATGTTTGACGACGGCGGAATCATATTTCCCATATAGCTTGCATTGCTTTCAATATTTGCTGCAAGCTCCGGCGGAAAACCAGTCTTCTTCATCGCAGGAATTGTAATTGCACCGGTCGCCATAACGTTTCCCGGACCGCTTCCGGAAAGCGCACCCATAAAGGTGCTTCCTATAACTGAGACATATCCCGCACCACCTGTAACTCTTCCGAGAAGCGCAAGGATTATCGCAATGCAGCTGTCAAGAGTTTTTGTCTTTGTCATAATGACGGACATTGCAACAAACGCAGTCATTGAATACAAAAGTGAGGTCGAAAGACTTTTGTCTATGTAGCTCCAAACTTCTCCCCACGTATTTGTTACCGCGAGCAGTACAATAAAGCTTATGAGTATTGCCTCATACACAGGGCGTTTCAGAAGCATAAACCATATAATGACTACTGCAAGCATAATGCCAAGGTACAAAAATGCTGATGGCATACTATCTCCCCTTTCACAACTTTTTTATTAAATATATATTAATTTTAACAAAATAGCAAGAAGCATATCTCATATAGCATTTTTGCTATATGAGATATGCTTCACAAAACTATAGTTTCTTGCACGCCTCAATAAAGTCTTTTTCAGACTGTGAAAGCAAATTTTCATCTCTGTAAAATACGCAAACCTCGCGCCCCAGTTCTCTCACAAAGCGTTTTTTCACGCTTTCGGGAAGCTCGACAAAAACTATGTTTTCATAACCGCCGTATTCCGAAATATAGGACGGCACAAGTGCTGCACCCAACCCGTGATTCACAAGAGAAACAACGGATTCTATCGACTGAGCCTCAATTGCAGGCTCTCTTCCGCCAAATTCTGCAAGTATATCACGCAGTATATCAGACATACGAAGACCTGCGCCAACACTTATGAACGGACACTCCCTCAAAACCCACTCTCCGTCAAGCTCATTATACTTTTTCGGCACAGCAAGAACAATATCCTCATAAAAAAGACTTGCCGACTCAAACTGCTTTGTTCCGTCGTATTTAAGTGAAATTACGAGGTCAAGTTCTCCTCCTGAGAGTTCTGCGTTAAGCTGAGAGGTTGTCCTTTCGCGAATTACAACCTTTGCATCAGGATTCAAGCGGCGAAACTCACTCATAAGAGACGGAAGAATATAGTGTGCACGCGTCGGACTCATTCCGACACGAATCACATCAGGAGAAGATTCCGAAAGTTTTGCAATATCACGACGAAGCTTCGAGTATTCACCAAGAATCTGTTTCCCCACTCTTAAAAACCGCTCCCCTGCTTCGGTCATTCGGGCAGGAACTGTTTTTCTGTCAAAAAGCTCGGCACCTATTTCTTTTTCAACGCTCGCAAGATATTTTGAAAGCGTAGGCTGAGCTATTTTAAGCTTTTTGGCTGCTTTTGATATGCTTCCGCAGGCGGCAATCGTTTGTACCACCTCAAATTGTTTCATTGAATTCAAGGTATTTCCCTCACTTTAGAAAAAAGGGCGAATAAATCGCCCTTTTATTACTTATCAAAACACGCTCTTACGACTTTTATTATGCGCGCCTGCTGCTCCTTCGTCATCTTGTTGTCACTCGGGAGGCAAAGGCCGCGATTGAAGATATCCATACCCACATCAAGCGGTTTTCCGTCGCGACCGAGAGATCCGCCTGCGATATAGGCATTTGTCTTACATCTGCCGCTTCCCTCACGGGTGATAAATGCGTGATTCCTATATATCGGCTGCATATGCATCGGTTTCCATATAGGTCTGCCCTCAGCACCCATTTCGGCAAGCTTTTCAAGAATTTCCGTCGGGCAGGACTTCCCTTCCTCAGAAATATAAAGCGCCTCGCACTCACCTCTGACCTGTCTAACCATAGCATCTTCATCAATTATCATACATGAGAGCCAGTAGTTAGGTACAGAGTTTTCAAAATCAATCGGATTCATTTTTACGGGAAGGTCAGAGAACGCTTCCTTGTAGCGCTCATAAATCGCCTTTTTCTGTGCGATATGCTCATCCAAATGCGGTATCTGGCCGCGGACACATCCTGCAATGACATTGCTCATACGGTAGTTATAGCCCACTTCCTCATGCTGATACCACGGAGCGTTTTCACGGCTCTGGGTAGACCACTTTCTGACCTTGTTTGCAGCCTCAAGGTCGTCAGTCAGAAGCATTCCTCCGGATGAACCCGTTATAATCTTGTTTCCGTTAAAGCTGATGCAGTTGTATGTACCAAACGAGCCTGTCTCCCTGCCCTTATAGGTAGCACCGAGAGATTCTGCCGCATCCTCAACGATAATTGCACCGTGACGGTCACACACTGCCTTTATTTCGTCAATCTTTGCAGGAGTACCGTAAAGGTGGACCATAACAACAACCTTTACATTAGGGTACATCTCAAAAGCTTTATCTAAAGCTACAGGGTCCATATTCCATGTATCGTATTCCGTATCAATAAACACCGGGATACCACCCTCATAGACAACGGGGTTTACGGTGGCTCCGAAGGTTACGTCCGAACAAAAAACAAGATCACCCTGCTTTACCCCTGCAAGCTTTATTGCAAGGTGAAGTGCTGCAGTACCCGCAGAGAGTGCGACAGCATACTTGCAACCGACGCGTTCGCATATAAGCCGTTCAACCTCGTTTATGTTCGCACCGACAGTAGACATCCAGTTGGTGTCGAACGCCTCCTTCATATATTTGAGTTCCTCTCCGTGCATAGTCGGTGAGGAAAGCCATATTTTTTCTGCCATGCCACATTCCTCCATGTCAGCAATATATGTTAAATTATAACACATTTTACTCTTTTACACAATAGAAAACGCTCAAATTGTTAAGAAAGTATTTCCTTATGACTTTTTTGTCAATAGTTCTTTATAATTTTAATTTTACAGGATTGCATTTTTCTCTTTTTTTTGCTATGATATGATTACTAAATATATGTTTGGGGATTTAATTATGTCATTATACAAATTTACATCAGAATCAGTAACAGAAGGTCATCCCGACAAGGTTTGTGACCAGATTTCAGACGCTATTCTCGATGCTATTCTGACCGAGGACAAGTCTGCAAGAGTCGCCTGTGAGACAATCGTCACAACAGGTATGGCGCTTGTTATGGGTGAAATTTCCACAAACTGCTATGTTGATATTCCGTCAACAGTGCGCAAAACCATTGAGGAAATCGGCTACAACAATCCCGCTATGGGTTTTGACTCTAAAACCTGCGCTGTCCTTACTTCCATTGACGAGCAGTCTGCCGACATTGCCCTCGGTGTTGACAACTCCTTTGAGTTCAAGGGTGATTCTGGAGATATTGCAAACCAGATAGGTGCAGGTGACCAGGGCATGATGTTCGGTTACGCTTGTACCGAGACGCCCGAGCTTATGCCGGCTCCTATCACATACGCACACAAGCTCACAAAGAAGCTTGCAGATGTAAGAAAATCAGGTGAGCTCGACTTCCTATGTCCTGACGGAAAGTCACAGGTTACATTTGAATATGACGGAAACAAAATCAAGCGCTGTGATACAATCGTCATTTCAACACAGCACTATGATACGGTTTCTCTTGATGCTCTGCGTGATGCAGTGCTTAACCACGTCATTCTCCCTGTTATGCCGAAAGAATACATTGATTCAGACACGAAATTTCTTATCAACCCGACAGGTCGTTTCGTAATCGGCGGTCCTCAGGGTGACTCGGGCCTCACAGGACGCAAAATCATCGTCGACACCTACGGCGGATTTTCAAGACACGGCGGCGGTGCTTTCTCAGGAAAGGACCCGACAAAGGTTGACCGAAGCGGCGCTTACATGGCGCGTTATATTGCAAAGAATATTGTTGCAGCCGGACTTGCAAAGCGTTGCGAAATCGAGCTTGCTTATGCAATAGGCGTTGCGAACCCCGTATCCGTCTTTGTTGACACATTCGGTACAGGCGCTGTATCAGATGACAAAATCTCACTTCTCGTAAACGAAGCATTTGACATGCGCCCACTCAAGATAATTGAGCAGTTTGATCTTCGCCGTCCGATATACCGTCAGACCGCAGCGTACGGACATTTCGGCCGTACAGACATTGATCTTCCCTGGGAAAAGACAGACAAGGTCGACATTCTCAAAAAAATGGCACGATAAAAAGTATAACAAAACACCGTCTGTTCACTTTGAACAGACGGTGTTAATTTTTTTATCATTTATGCTACTGTCTCCGTTGAAGTTTCTACAGGAGCATCAGCAGCTACATAGAAATATGCGCCGTAAAGCCCCTGAAAAATCGAAGAGAAAAGCAAGAGTGCAATATAAACAATTGCAAGCAAGAGTGCAAAAAGAACACCAATAACAGGAATTGCAGAGAAGAGACCGAGGATAAAGCAGACAACGAAAGCACCTACACCGAAGCAAAGGTCAGCAAGGAACATCTGTCCTTTTTTTCCATTTGTCATTTCCATTGAGAGTCTCAACGCCTGTGTTGCATTTACATCAGGTTTTGTCATAAGAATATACGGAACAAATCTGTAAGAATACCCCTTGATGATTGCAAGAATAGGTCCAACAACAGGGACGAGTGACCAGATGATGACCCAGAGTGTCATCCATGCCATTCCTCCGACAACACGGAAGCCTTTTTTGCTGAAAGCTTCAAAGAGCTGATCTGAGTTGACCTCTTTTTCCTTTAAGCCGTCAATATACACCTTTGCCATTCCACAAGTGATGAGAATTGAAAATGCAATCCCTAAAATGAATATCGGCAAAGTGAATATTGTAAAGAGAAGAACCATAATTCCACTAAGAAGTGAGAGACCCCACAACATAACAGGCTTCTTTGCAATTATTTCCAACGATTTTTTGTATGCTTCTATAAACAACATAACAAATCCCCCTTTTCTAATATGTTTTATCGTTTCTGATTATATAAAAAATTTTATATTTTGTCAATACAAACGCTTGGCCTTAAAGCGTTGCTGCCATTACCGCTTTTATCGTATGCATACGGTTTTCCGCTTCATCAAAGACGATAGACTGCTCACTTTCGATTACCTCGTCGGTAACCTCCATAGCAGTAATTCCGAACTTCTTGTTTATTTCAAGTCCTATCGTTGTCTTAAGGTCGTGGAAAGCAGGCAAGCAATGCATAAACACGCAGTCACTTCCCGCATTCTGCATAAGCTTTGTGTTTACCTGATACGGGGAGAGGTCTTCTATTCTCTCTTTCCATACTTCATCGGGCTCGCCCATAGAAACCCAGACATCCGTATAAATTACATTTGCGTTCTTTGTTGCAACAACGGGATCTTCAATGAACTCAAGCACTGCTCCCGTTTCCTTTGCGATAGCCTCACACTCTCGTACAAGCTCAGGACTCGGAAAATACTTTTTCGGTGCGCAGGCAACAAAGTGCATTCCCATCTTTGCACACCCTACCATGAGGGAATTGCCCATATTGTACCGTGCGTCGCCCATATATACGAGCTTTATTCCCGAAAGCTTTCCAAAGCGCTCCTTAATAGTTAGGAAGTCTGCAAGAATCTGAGTCGGGTGGAACTCGTTTGTGAGTCCGTTCCAGACAGGAACACCTGCGTACTTTGCAAGTTCCTCAACCACTTCCTGACCAAAGCCACGATATTCAATGCCGTCAAACATTCTGCCAAGAACACGTGCTGTATCGGCAATGCTTTCCTTCTTCCCTATCTGTGAACCCTGAGGGTCAAGATATACCGGATGCATACCGAGGTCTGCTGCTGCAACCTCGAAGGCACAACGTGTTCTTGTGCTTGTCTTTTCAAAAATAAGAGCTATGTTCTTTCCGACAAAATTTCTGTGCGGAATTCCCTCTTTTTTCTCTTTTTTAAGCTTCTCGGAAAGCTCTATCAACCCGTTTATCTCCTCCGGCGTGAAATCGAGGAGTTTCAAAAAACTTTTTCCTTTAAGATTCATCTGTAAACACCTATCCCTTTACAGCATTTTTTATTACTTCTATTGCCTCTTTGAGTATATCCATCGGCATATTAAGTGCCGGAAGGAGACGAAGTTTATCCTTTGCCGTAAGACAAAGCACACCGTTTTCTATGCAACTTGAAAGGACGTCTGCAACCGGCTTTTCGGTCTTTATGCCTATCATAAGTCCCATACCGCTCAAGTACTCTACACCGGGAGCGTTTTCAAGCTCCTCAAATATATATTTGCTCTTTTCACGTACCTCTGAAAGAAGCTTTTCATCTATACGTTCAATTACACTTACTGCACCTGCCGCACACACAGGATTTCCACCAAAGGTTGAGCCGTGGTCACCGAAGCCAAGCACACTCTCGACCTTTTCACCTAAAAGTGCTGCGCCTATCGGAAGACCTCCGCCTATTCCCTTTGCAGTGGATACGACATCTGGTTTTATACCGTAATTCATATATGCATAAAGCTCACCCGTTCTGCCGTTGCCTGTCTGTACCTCGTCTATTATAAGAACTATGTCTTTTTCTTTTGCAAGAGCTGCTGTCTTCTTCACAAAATCAGCATCAAGAGCGATTACACCGCCCTCACCTTGCACACACTCAAGCATAATTCCTGCAACCTTGTTATCAGAAACAAGCTTTGAAAGTGCCTCAAAATCATTTGCAGGAGTATGGATAAAGCCTGGGGTAAGCGGAGTGAAAAGCTCGTGATAATGCTCCTGCCCCGTTGCGGCGAGAGTTGTGAGTGTTCTGCCATGAAAGCTGTTCTCTAAGGTTATTATAGTGAAATAATCCTTACCTTTTTTATCTGCGGCATATTTTCTTGCAACCTTTATCGCACACTCGTTTGCCTCAGCACCGGAATTGCTGAAAAATACTTTTTTCATTCCGGTCTTCTCGCAAAGAAGCTTTGCAAGGTTTGCGCAAGGCTCTGTATAGTACAGATTTGACATATGCTGTACCTTTGAAAGCTGTGCTTCCACTGCACTTTTCCATACATCGTCACATATACCGAAAGCCGTAACTCCAATGCCTGTACCCATGTCTATATAGCGTTTGCCGTTCGTATCGTAAACCTCACTGCCCTTGCCGTGTGAAATTTCTATCGGAAAACGCTTATATGTATTTGCAACAAAGTTGTTATCTGTAGCTATAATACTCATTTTATCCTCCGGTTACCATTGTTCCCGCACCTTCATCTGTGAGAAGCTCCATAAGAATTGAGTGCGGAACTCTTCCGTCCATTATGATTACATTCTTTACTCCCTCGCGGATAGCCTCTATACAGCAGTCTACCTTGGGAATCATTCCACCAGAGATTACACCCTCATCATAAAGTTTCTCCGCTTCCTTCACAGTGAGCTCCGGAATGAGTGTTGACGGGTCATCCTTGTCTCTCAAAAGACCTGCAATATCCGTCATCATAATAAGACGCTCAGCACCAAGCGCACCTGCAATATATGCAGCTGCAGTGTCGCCGTTGATGTTGTACGTATTTCCTTCGCGGTCACAACCGACAGTTGAAATTACAGGAATGTAGTTCTTTTCAAGTAAGTCAAGCACGGGCTGAATGTTTATCTTTGTGATGGAGCCGACAAATCCAAGACGCTCGTCCTTCATTTTTGCCTCGATAAGACGACCGTCCATACCCGAAACACCCATAGCGCGACCGCCTTTTGTTTCGAGCATTGTTACGAGAGTTTTGTTTACCTTACCGGCAAGTACCATCTGAACAATATCGACGGTTTCCTTATCCGTAACACGCAGACCGTCACAGAACTCAGGTTTTTTGCCAAGTTTTGACATAAGGTCGTTGATTTCAGGACCGCCACCGTGGACAAGAACAATTTTCACGCCGATGAGCCACAGAAGAACTATGTCTTCCATAACCTGCTGCTTGAGGTGTTCGTCAATCATGGCATTTCCGCCGTATTTTACGACGACAACCTTACCCGTATACCTTTTTATGTACGGAAGCGCCTGAGTTAAAACCTCAGCGCGCTCTGCATTTGAAAAATCGTTATGCATCTTCTTTTCTCCTTAGCTTCTGTAATCTCCGTTTATCTTTACATAATCATAAGTAAGGTCACAGCCCCATGCATTTGCGGAATACTCACCGTCACCGAGGCCTACGAGAATTTCAATTTCCTTTTCAAGAAGAATTTCTTTTGCGATTTCTTCAGAGAACTCAACACCTGCACCGTTTTTGCAGACAGGAATCTCGCCCTTCACACTCTTAAAGGAAACATCAACACGGTTTACATCAACATTTGCACCGCTGTATCCTATGGCACAGAGCACACGTCCCCAGTTCGCATCTGAGCCGAACATCGCAGCTTTGAGAAGGCTTGAACAGATTACACTCTTTGCAACCGTTTTTGCGGTAATGTCGTCCTTCGCGCCCGAAACCTTACATTCGAGCATCTTTGTAGCTCCCTCACCGTCTGACGCTATCATACGGCAAAGATGCACGTTTACGGTGTTGAGTGCTTTCATAAATATATCAAAATCCTTGCTATCATTTGTGATTTCAGGATTTTCTGCCATACCGTTTGCAAGAACAACGACGTTGTCGTTTGTCGAGGTATCGCCGTCAACGCTTATCATATTGAATGTGTTTGTTATATCCTTTGAAAGTGCCTTCTGAAGCATAGCAGAGCTTATTGCAACGTCGGTTGTAATGAACACGAGCATTGTCGCCATATTGGGATGAATCATCCCGCTTCCCTTTGCAATACCACCGATATGACAAAGCTTGCCGCCAAGCTCAAACTCAAGCGCTATTTCCTTTTTGACAGTATCGGTTGTCATTATGCCTTCTGCCGCAAAATCACCGCCGTTCACAGAAAGACCGGAAGCGAGCTCCTTCATACCGTCTGCAATGGGTGTAACATCAAGCGGAAGACCGATTACGCCCGTTGATGCAACAACAACGTCCGCTGCCGGTATCTTGAGCTCAGAAGCACAGATTTCGCACATTTTTTCCGCTACTTCTATACCGTCAGCGTTACACGTATTCGCATTTCCGCTGTTGCAGATAATAGCCTGAGCATAACCGTCTGCAATATTCCTCTTTGTAACTGTAAGGGGCGCTCCCTTTACAAGATTTGTTGTATATACTGCAGCAGCAGTTGCCTTCTTTTCACTGTATATAAGAGAAAGGTCGCGCTTATCTCTGTTTTTTCTTATTCCGCAATGGATACCGTTTGCAGAAAACCCCTTTGCTGCGCAAACTCCGCCGTTAATAATCTTCATTCCAAACTTCCTCCGTTATACATTAAGACCTGTTTTTTCATCTGTGCCAAGCAGAATATTCATATTCTGAATAGCTGCGCCCGACGCGCCCTTTCCAAGGTTATCAAACCTTGAAACAAGGAGAATTCTGTCCTCATTTCCACAGACTGAAATCTCCATATCATCACGCCCCGAAAAGCTTCCGGCAGACATAAATCCGCTTTCCTTGTCTTCTTCCGAGAAGCGTACAAGTCCGTTCTTGTAGTAATTTTTATAAATGTTTTTAATATCTTCTATACTTCCGTCAATGTCGCTTTTATGTAATGGAATTGTTACCTCCATACCGCTGTAAAAAGGTGCGACAATCGGACAAAAAGCAGGTGCTTTTGATAAATCCGAAAGCTTTACAATTTCTTTCAGGTGCTTATGCGTCTGCCCAAGCGCATACATTCTCGGTGCATCCAGCAATACATCTCTTTTTTCTGCTTCATACTCGGCTATCATCTTTTTTCCGCCACCTGAATATCCCGTAAGCGAAAAGCACGAAAGGGACAAATCAGGCGCTATTATATCCGCCTCACGGAGAGGAGAAAGAAGTGCCACAACACCACTGGCATGGCAACCCGGGTTTGCAATTCTCTTTGATGTCTTTATCTTGTCCCGAAGGTCACGGAGTTCAGGGAAACCGTAGGTCCATCCGTCATCCGTTCTATGTGCCGTTGAGGTATCAATTACCGCTGTATTCTTATTCTCAAGCATACCGACAGCATCAATCGCCGCCGCATCCGGAAGGCATAAAAATACAATGTCCGCAAGATTGAGCATTTCCCGTCTTGCGTCATCATTTTTGCGAAGTTCCTCAGAAAGTTTCAAAAGCTCAATGTCCGAGCGTGCCGAAAGTCTTTCATATATTCTAAGCCCTGTTGTCCCTGCGCTTCCGTCTATAAATACCTTTGTCATAACCGTCCTCTTTTTCCGTTTCCTCTATATGAAAACAATGCGCGATTTTAGTGTTTGAATTATTATACACTACCCGTCGCGCATTTGTCAATACTACTTCTGTTTTATTCGTTCATTTTCCCTGATTTTTGTATTTTTATTCAAATCAAGCCTGATTATTGCAATTATAATTGAGCACATTGTTATAATTTCTGTTATTGCGCCGGCAAATGAGTTGTTCACCGCATTATACACAAGCCACAAGGGAGAGCTCGGAAACGAAACAAGCCTTACATACTTGGGGGTCTTTATCCAAAGTGCCGCCGTTGTGCAAAGCATACCAAGAATCGGGAGGATTGAGTATAAATCCTTCCACGTAAGTATTCCTACGATTATGGAAACTGCACAGAATACCACGAGCCATATTTTGTTTTCTGCCCACTTCTTGCCCTTGTTTACAAAAACAAGAGCACGAGTTGCCGCAACTGCGTTGAGTATACCGCCCGTAACCGCGCCGAGCATAATGAAATGTATGCAAAATGTTGCATTTGCAAGAAGCTGAAATATAAGTATCTTCTTGTGTGTTTTTTGTTGATATGAGATAACCGCAAAGGAAAGTGCGATTATTCCAAGTATCTGTGCTATGGTTTCCATAGTTTCTCCTTACTTTTTTATGCGAAGCTTTCGCAATAGTTTACCAATTTTTCTCCTTAACCTTTTTGTGGAAAACCTCAAAAAGTGCGTGTTGACAACCATGAAGGAATATATCTTATAAAGCCTGCTGTCAACCGTGTAGTACTTATCTTTTCTGTAAAAAGCAACCAGGATACCGAGAACGTCTTCGTCGCGTATTCCGTATTCCTTCTCCTCGCAGTTATCACCGCGTATTATGTAAGAATCAGGCAAAACACGAATGACGCGATGAAGAATATACTCTCCCCCGCGTCTGTATAAAGGCACATCGTACTTTTTTAACCTTTTATCGTTTTTCAAGACGATAATTGTGTCACGACGGTCAGCAAAGAGTGGCTCCATACTGACTCCCGACGTCGTTCCGACAAACTTCCCCTCTTCGGAAAGAAGTTGGGCTATGCTTTTAACATCACTCATATTTCAAGAAATCCGTTATCCTTCATCTGGCAAATCATTGCCGCTGTATCTTCTTTTGCCTTATCTTCTGAAAGCTCATATTTTTCTGCGAGCTTCTTTGCAATTTCAGCTTCGGAAAAGCCCTCAGAAATCCAGGTCCAGATGTCTGCACCCGAATCGTTCAATTTAACCATACCGTGAAAGCTCTTGCTCGCCTCACCGCTTGCGACTACAATCGCCTCGTCAAGAACATGTCTTAAAACAAATCCTTCTTTTATCTTCACTTCTGTCCGCCTCCCTAACTTTTTTTATATTATATACTATTTTTTTCAAAATAGCAACTATGTCAATTTTGTAAGAAATTCCCCGTCGATTTTCTTCTACTTTTGACAACTTGTATATTGAAATTACATATAAAATATGTTAGAATATGTACTATCTACGATTATGTATAATTGGAGGAAAAAAATGAAGGTTAATTATTTCCCGGGTTGTACCCTGCGCAACAAGGCAAAAGACCTGGACTTCTACGCACGTAAGTGTGCAGAGCTCCTTGGGATAGAGCTTTCCGAGCTTCCCGATTGGCAGTGCTGTGGCGGTGTCTTCGTCACATCCTCCGACGAGATAGCTTCAAAGCTTTCTTCTGCACGCGCACTTATTACCTCTCGTAACGACGGTGTTCCGCTTGTTACCGTTTGCTCTGCTTGTCACAATGTGATAAAGCAGACAAACTATGCTCTTAAAAATGACTCTGTTTTTGCTGACAGAGTTAACAGATACCTCGCCCAGGACGGCGAGCATCACGGCGAATACCACGGCGAGGCAGAAGTTTTGCATTATCTCGAGCTTCTTCGCGATGTTGTAGGCTTTGACAAAATCCGCGAGGCTGTCAAAAAACCCCTCACAGGAAAGAAGATCGCCGCATATTACGGCTGTCTCCTTCTCCGTCCCGGTAAGGCTATGGAGTTTGACGATGTCGAGAACCCGCAGATTATGGAAGACTTCATCCGTGCTCTCGGTGCAGAGCCCGTCATATACCCCGCAAGAAACGAATGCTGCGGCGGTTATATAGCTCTTGAAGATGCAGAAAGCGCAAAGAAGAAGAGCAATGCAGTTGCAAACAGCGCCTTAAACCACGGTGCTGATATGATTGTCACTGCTTGCCCGCTCTGCAAATACAATCTCACAAAGAACGAAAGCCCCGTTCCGGTTGTTTATTTGACTGAGCTTCTCGCAACTGCTCTCGGTGTAAAGGAGAATGAAGATGCGCAGTAAAAAAGATCTTTTGAAAGAACAGATAGTACGCATGAGCGGAGTCAACACACGCAAGTGTATGCGTTGCGGAAAATGCTCCGGCACTTGCCCCTCCTATGACGAGATGGAATACCATCCGCATCAGTTCGTCTATATGGTCGAGACAGGCGACATTGAGCCGCTTATGAACTCAGACTCTCTTTATAAATGCTTATCCTGTTTTGCATGCGTTGACCGTTGCCCCAGAAACGTTGAGCCCGCAAAGCTCATCGAGGCTGTACGTCTTTCGGTTATACGCGAAAAAGGAAAAACTCATTTATCCTCTGACGATATTCCTTCTCATCTCGATGATGAAATGCCCCAGCAGGCACTTGTCAGCGCTTTGAGAAAATATTCCAAATAAGAAAGGAGCGCTAGAAAAATGCAAAGAATCGGTGTGTTTGTATGCCACTGTGGTACCAACATTGCAGGAACTGTTGATGTAAAGGCCGTTGCTGAAGCTCTTAAATTCGAGCCGGGCGTTGTTGTATCCACAGACTATCAATATATGTGTTCTCAGGCAGGTCAGAACATGATTAAAGACGCTATTGCAGAGCATAAGCTCTCAGGTATTGTCGTTTGTTCTTGTTCTCCCCGTATGCACGAGGCTACCTTCCGCAAGACTGCAGCTGCTGCAGGTCTTAACCCCTATATGGTCGAAATTGCAAATATCCGCGAGCAGTGCTCCTGGGTACATAAGGATGTTCCGACCGGTACGGAAAAGGCCATCATCCTCGGCAAGGCTGCCATTGCAAAGGTAAACCTCAATGCTCCGCTTACTCCGGGTGAGAGCCCAGTCACAAAACGTGCTCTCGTTATCGGTGGCGGTATCGCAGGTATCCAGACTGCTCTTGACATTGCAGACGCAGGATTTCCCGTCGACATTGTTGAAACAAAACCCACGATCGGCGGTAAGATGGCACAGCTTGACAAAACCTTCCCGACACTCGACTGTGCTGCATGTATCCTTACCCCAAAGATGGTTGACGTTGCAGTAAACGAGAAAATACGTATTTTCTCATACAGTGAGGTTACAGAAGTCGGCGGCTTTGTCGGAAACTTTGATGTAACTATCAAGCGTCGCGCACGCTACGTAAAAGAGGACGTCTGCACAGGCTGCGGTCTCTGTACTGAAAAGTGTCCGCAGAAGAAGGTTCCCAACGAGTTCAACCTCAACATGGACAACCGACGTGCTATCTATATCCCGTTTGCACAGGCAGTACCGAAGGTCGCAACAATTGACCCGAACTCTTGCACAATGCTCAAAACCGGCAAGTGCGGTGTCTGCTCGAAGGTATGTACCGCAAACGCTATCGACTATAACGCAAAAGACGAATTTATCACAGAAAAATACGGTGCCATCGTTGTTGCAACAGGTTTCAATCCGATTTCTATGGATAAGTTTGACGAATACGCATATTCCCAGTCCAAAGACGTTATTACCTCTCTTGAACTTGAGCGTCTAATGAACGCCGCAGGCCCGACAGGCGGAACTCTTCTCCGTCCGTCAGACGGTGAACACCCCCACACCATCGTTTTTGTACAGTGTGTCGGTTCACGCTGTGACTCCTGCGCAGAAAAGGGCAAGGAATATTGTTCTAAGATTTGTTGTATGTATACAGCGAAGCACGCAATGCTCATCCGCGACAAATACCCGGACACTGATGTTTACGTATTCTATATTGACGTTCGTACACCGGGTAAGAACTTTGACGAGTTCTACCGCCGTGCAGTCGAGGAATACGGAGTACATTATATAAAAGGTATGGTAGGTAAGGTTTCGCCGGAGGGTAACAAGCTCAAAGTCCGCGCATCCGACCTCATCGACGGAAAGCAGCTCAACATCGATGCTGACCTCGTTGTTCTTGCAGCGGCGATCGAGCCTGACAAGTCCGCTCGTCCCCTTGCTACGATGCTTACAGCAAGTATGGACACAAATGACTTCTTCACAGAAGCTCACCCGAAGCTCCGTCCTGTTGAGAGCCCGACGGCAGGTGTGTTCCTCTCAGGTACATGCCAAGGTCCGAAGGATATCCCTGAAACAGTTGCTCAGGCAGGTGCTGCAGCGTCAAAGGTTATCTCTCTCCTCTGCAAGGATAAGCTTACAGGTAACCCGTGTGTTGCACACTCAGACGAGCTTATGTGTAACGGCTGCTCCACTTGTGCAAACGTTTGCCCGTACGGAGCAATAACCTATGTAGATAAGGAATTCAGAATGCCCGACCGCACAACACGTGTCCGTCGTGTCGCACAGGTAAACGAGGCAGTTTGCCAGGGTTGCGGTGCATGTACGGTTGCATGTATGTCAGGCGCTATGGATCTTAAAGGATTTATGAACAAGCAAATCATGGCGGAGGTGGATGCAATATGCAAGTAAATGAATACAAACCCTTAATCGTCGCATTCTGCTGCAACTGGTGTTCATACGCAGGTGCTGACCTTGCAGGAAACAACAGACTTTCATATCCCGCAGATGTAAAAATCATCCGCGTGCCCTGCTCCTGCCGAGTAAACCCGATGTTTATTCTTCGTGCTTTCCAGAGAGGCGCTGACGGTGTTATCCTTTGCGGATGCCACCCCGGTGACTGCCACTACACCTCAGGTAACTACTACACACGCCGCCGTATGGCTCTTCTCTTCTCAATGCTCGACTATCTCGGTATCGAAAGAGAAAGGACACGTGTTGAGTGGGTTTCCGCAGCTGAAGGTGCGAAATTTGCAGAGACAATGAACGACTTCGCCACAACGGTTGCCGCTCTCGGCGAAAACAAGAGATTGGAGGATTTAAGATGCAAGAAATAACACGCGAGCTTTTGCTTAAAAAAGCCTCCGAGCTCCTCGATTCAGGAAAAGTCAACCGCGTTCTTGGCTGGAAGCGCGGCGAGTTTGACTATGACATCACTCCTGCAATTTTCAATTCCAAAGAAGAGCTTGAAGCGGATTTTGTCTGGAACGATTTCTGCGGAGCTAACTTTTCAAAGTATCTCATCCGCGAAACTATAAAGGATGAGAACAAAATTCTCGTTTTCTTAAAACCGTGCGACACATACAGCTTTAATCAGCTCCTCACTGAGCACCGTTTTGACCGCGAGAAGGTATATGCAGTGGGTATCCCCTGCAACGGTATGGTAGACATATCCGAAATTAAGAAATCAAGCGATGCAATTTCTTCTATTGAAGAAAACGGCGAGAATATCGTTGTAAAGACTCTTTACGACGGGGATATCACACTCTCTCGCGCAGATGTCCTCGCAGAGCGCTGCAAAAACTGTAAATCCAAAAAGCACGTTGCTTTTGATGAGCTTTTAGGTAATGACGGTGAGGTTCTCAACTCAGCAAGATTTGATGAGGTTGAGCGTCTTGAAAAGATGACTCCTGACGAGCGCTTTGCTTTCTGGCAGAATGAGCTTTCACGTTGCATACGTTGTAACGCTTGCCGTGACATCTGCCCTGCTTGCACATGCGAAAAGTGCGTATTTGACAACCCGAATTCCGGTGTTGAAAATAAAGCTCCTGCAGATTCCTTTGAGGAAAAGATGTTCCACATCATCCGTGCATTCCACGTTGCAGGACGTTGCACAGACTGTGGCGAGTGTTCTCGCGTTTGCCCGCAGAACATTCCGCTTCACTTATTAAACCGCAAGTTCATCCGTGATATCAACGAGTTCTACGGCGAATACCAGGCCGGAGAAGAGGCAGGAAGCCGTGCTCCTATCGTCAACTACACAACAGAAGACATTGAGCCATGCGATGCAGTAGGAAGAGGTGATGTTAATGCGTAAGATTTCACTTTCAAAGCTTGACACACTTTTTGCGGAAATTGCAAAAGCAAGTAAGCTCTACCTCCCCGTTGATACGGAGAACGGTGCAAAGTATGACCTTTGGGAAAGTGGAAAGAAGCTTTCCGGCGCGCTTAACACAGTAAGAAGCGCAAAGGACTTTTTCTTCCCCCAGACAGAAAACCTTGTAGATTTCAAGGTTGAGGGAAAGACAATCGAAGTTATCGACATCAGAGAAGAATGTGAAGACTTTGTTGTTTTCGGTGTTCGTGCTTGTGATGTCAAGAGCTTTGAGATTCTCGACAGAGTTTTCCTCTCAGAGCCGGTCGACACATATTACAAAAACCGTCGCGAGCATGGAGTTATCATCTCTATCGCATGTAACAGACCTTCCGAGACTTGCTTCTGCAAGACCTTCGGAATTGACGCAGCAGAGCCCGAGGGTGATATCTCATGTGTGGAGGTCAATGACACTCTTTACCTTAACGCAAAGACAGAAAAGGGTGCAGCTCTCCTCAAGGCTCTCGAGAATGTAACTGAGGATGCTGACGAAAAGGACGTTGCTGCTCAGAAGGAGCTCATTCGTGAGCGCATCGAAAAGCTTCCGCTTGCAGGTCTTGAGCCTTCAGCATTCGGAAGCGGCAAGACAAGTGAGTTCTTCAACGCTCCTGAGTGGAAGGAGCTTTCAGAGTCCTGCCTCGGTTGCGGTACATGTACGTTCGTCTGCCCGACATGTCAGTGCTATGACATAAAGGACTTTAACACCGGACACGGTGTAAAGCGTTTCAGATGCTGGGACTCCTGCATGTACTCTGATTTCACAAGAATGGCACACGGTAACCCGCGTCTCACTCAGCTTGAGAGGTTCCGCCAGCGCTTTATGCACAAGCTCGTCTACTACCCGACAAACAACGACGGCTTGTTCTCATGCGTAGGCTGCGGACGTTGCCTTAATAAGTGCCCCATCAATATGAACATAGTAAAAGTTATGAAAAAACTCGGAGGTAAGAAAAATGGCTGATATTAAAGAAGCACTTATTCCTGTTGTCGGCGTTGTAACCGATATCAGAATCGACACACCGGATGTCAAGACCTTCCGAGTTGTTACCCCTGACGGCAAAAAAGCTTTCGAGCACAAGCCCGGTCAGTGCGCAATGCTCTCTATCCCGGGGGTCGGCGAAGCAATGTTTTCTATCACATCATCTCCGACAAATACCGAGTTCATGGAATTCTCAATCAAGAAATGCGGTTGTGTTACACAGTGGCTCCATTCAATGGAAGTTGGCCAGCAGATAACTATCCGCGGTCCTTACGGCAACGCCTTCCCCGTTGATACTGAGTTTGTCGGTCACGATATGCTCTTTATCGCAGGTGGTATCGGTCTTGCCCCGCTCCGTTCCGTTATCAACTATTGCCGCCACTACCGTGATAAGTATGGCAAGATTGATATAGTTTACGGTTCCAGAAGCATGGAAGACCTTGTTGACTACAACGAAATCATCGAAGAGTGGTCAAAGGATGCAGGTGTTAACGTTCACCTCACAATTGACCGCGAACAGCCCGAGTGGTCAGGTCATGTCGGCTTCGTTCCGAACTACGTAAAGGAACTCGGTTTCACAACTGACAAAATTGCTATTCTCTGCGGTCCTCCAATAATGATTAAGTTCACTCTCGCAGGACTTCAGGAAATCGGTTTTGACAAGACTCAGGTTTACACAACAATGGAGCTTCGCATGAAATGCGGCGTCGGCAAATGCGGAAGATGTAACATCGGCGACAAGTACGTCTGCAAAGACGGTCCGGTCTTCCGTTGCGATCAGATCGACGAGCTTCCTGATGAATATTAATAAGGAGATAAGATAATGGAAAATATGGTTAGTATTTACCTTTTCGGAAAACACTACTCCGTTCCCGAGCACCTCACAATTATGCGTGCTATGGAGTACAGCGGCTATCAGCTCGTTCGCGGTTGCGGATGCCGTGGCGGATTCTGCGGAGCTTGTGCTACAATTTACCGCATAAAAGGCAACAACGAGCTTAAAACCTGCCTCGCATGCCAGACTAAGGTAGAGGACGGCATGTACATCGCAACTCTCCCCTACTTCCCGCTCGTTAAGGAAGTTTATGACATTGAAAAAGTAAGCCCCACAGAGCAGATTATGATGCAGCTCTACCCCGAAATTTACGCTTGTGTCGGATGTAACGCCTGCACGAAGAACTGCACACAGTCACTCAACGTTATGCAGTACATCGCATACGCACAGCGTGGAGATTTTGAAGCATGTGCCGAAGAATCCTTTGACTGCGTTATGTGTGGAGCTTGTTCATCACGTTGCCCTGCAGGTATTTCACATCCGCAGGTCGCAATGCTTGCACGCCGCCTTAACGGAAAGTACCTTGCTCCGAAGAGCAAACACCTTGAAAACCGCGTAAAGGAAATCGAGGACGGAACTTTCAAGGAGCTTATTGAGGCATTGATGGACAAACCTGTTGAAGAGCTCAAAGAACTCTACAACACAAGAGAAATAGAGAAATAAGGAGGTTTATTTGCTATGTATCCTATTGAATTTCAGGAATCACTTAAGGCAGTTGAAGCAGCGAGAGAAAAGAACATCGCATATGAACCTGCCAGAATGACAGCTAAAGAAAAAGAAGACTTGCTCGCAACTTATCATCCGGACTATAAGAAGGAAGAGTTTGCAGAGCTTAAAGTAGGCCCCAACAAGGGCGAGTCAATTCCGATAGAGCTCTGCCGTGCGCTTCAGGCAAACAGCAGAATCAAAGCGGAAGACATTGACCTTTCAGACATCGCTTACGACGTTGATGTTCTCGTCATCGGCGGTGGCGGAGCAGGTACATCTGCCGCAATAGAGGCTCATAACCTCGGTGCAAACACAATGATTGTTACAAAGCTTCGTATCGGTGATGCAAACACAATGATGGCAGAAGGCGGCATCCAGGCTGCTGATAAAGAGAACGACTCCCCTGCTATCCACTTCGTTGACGCTTTCGGTGGCGGACACTTTGCTGCAAAGCGTGAGCTTCTCGCAAAGCTCGTTTGTGATGCTCCTGATGCTATTAAGTGGCTCGATAGCCTCGGCGTTGAGTTTGACAAGGATGATAACGGTACAATGATTACAACACACGGCGGCGGTACTTCTCGCAAGCGCATGCACGCTGCAAAGGACTATTCCGGTGCTGAAATCATGAGAACTCTTCGCGATGAGGCATTGAACCGCCAGATCCCCGTTGTTGACTTTACTGCTGCAATCGAGCTTATTCTTGATAAGAACGGCAAAGCAGCAGGCGCGGTTCTTCTCAACATGGAAACAGGAAAGCTCTACGTTGCACGTGCAAAGACAGTCATCATCGCAACAGGCGGTGCAGGACGTATGCACTATCAGGGCTTCCCGACTTCAAACCACTACGGCGCTACTGCTGACGGACTTGTCCTCGGCTACCGCGCAGGCGCAAAGCTTCTCTACCCCGAAACACTTCAGTATCATCCGACAGGTGCTGCTTTCCCGCAGCAGATTTTCGGCTCACTCGTTACTGAGAAGGTTCGTTCTCTCGGTGCAAAGCTCGTAAACTGCAACGGTGAAGTATTTATGCATCCGCTTGAAACACGTGACGTTACTGCAGCTTCTATCATCCGTGAGTGTTCTGACCGTGACAATGGCATCAAGACAGGCAACGGTGACGGAAAAGCAGTATGGCTCGACACTCCGATGATTGAGAAAATCGGTGGTGAGGGCACAATTGAGGCACGTATTCCTGCTATGATGCGTATGTTTGCAAACTTTGGTGTTGATATCCGCAAGGAGCCGATTCTCATCTACCCGACACTTCACTATCAGAACGGCGGTCTTGACATTACTCCTGACTGCATGACAACTAACATTGAAAACCTCTATGTTGCAGGTGAGGCTGTTGGCGGCATCCACGGCAAGAACAGACTTATGGGTAACTCACTCCTTGACATCATCGTTTTCGGCCGTACAGCAGGCAAGAGCGCCGCTGCTAAGGCTCGTGATGTTAAGGTCGGCGAGCTTACACTTGAGCACATCGCAAAGTTTGACAAGGAGCGCGAAGCTGCAGGCATCGAAACAGATGCAGTTTCACCCGTTCTTCTTCCGGATTACAGATACACTCTGTAAGCTAATGATTAATAAACTCCCCGTGTAATACACGGGGAGTTATTCTTATAACTAAAGAGCACTACACGAAAGTGTAGTGCTCTTTTTTATTTGTCTTATGCTCTAGTCTTTAATATTTCCTTCTCGTATGCGAGAACTTCGTCTATGTAGTTTGAAGAAACACCTTCGCGCTTTAAGTACTCTTCCCAGATAGCACCGAACGGCATAGTCTTCATATCTTCCATCATAACCATAAGCTCTGTGAATCTCGACTCATCCTGAAGTTTCTTCATCGCGGCCTTCGGCTCAAGAAGTGCGAAGAGAAGTGACTTCTGAATGCTGCGAAGACCCGTTGTCCAAGCAGAAATTCTGTTAATGGATGCATCGAAATAGTCAGTTGCAATAAATACGCGGTCAAGTGCATCGCTTCTTACGATTTCCTTTGCGATTTCCTTTGTTTCATCGTCCCAGAGAACAACATGGTCACTATCCCAGCGTACGCCGCGTGTAACGTGGAGCGCTACCTTATCATGGAATGCAAGCATGCTTGAAAGCTTATCTGAAACAACTTCTGTCGGGTGGTAATGACCGTTATCCATAAGCGGAGTAATACCCTTATAGTTTACATAGTTGAGACAGAACTCTGCAGAGCCTACTGTGTATGACTCAACGCCAATTCCGAACACCTTAGATTCAAGGCATACATATACCTTGGACTTATCATAGTTAATAGAAAGAATCTCATCAAGAGACTCCTTGAATCTCTTTCTCGGTCCGATTCTGTCTGCCGGAACATCCTTATAACCGTCAGGAATCCAAATGTTCATAACGCACGGGATGCCTGTCTCGTTTGCAAAGTACTCAGAAATCTCGATACAACGCTTACCGTGTTCAACCCAGAACTTGCGTACCTTTTCATCAGGAGATGAAAGAGTGAGGCCATCCTTAACCATTGCATGTGAGAAGTATGTGGGGTTAAAGTCAATTCCCATACCGTTCTTCTTTGCAAAGTCAACCCACTTTTTGAAGTGCTTCGGGCCTATAGCATCACGGTCTGCGAACTCTCCGTCTTCAAAGACGGCATAGCTTGCATGGAGATTGAGCTTCTTCTTTCCCGGAACAAGTGAAAGCACCTTTGAAATATCAGCCGTGAGCTCTTCAAAGCTGTTTGCCTTACCCGGATAATTACCCGTTGTCTGTATACCGCCCGAAAGGCTCTGCTTACTATCGAAGCCAACTACGTCGTCCCCCTGCCAGCAATGAATAGAGACCGGAACATTCTTAAGCGTATCCATTGCCTTCTCTACATCTACACCATATTTTAAGTAAAGTTCTTTTGCGTCAGTAAAGTTTGACATTTTTATCGTACCTTTCTGTTATTTCGATATACATATTATAACATTGCAGGATTTATTTTGCAATATAAAAGAAGGGGTGAATTTCACCCCTTCTTCGTGTTTTGTTATTTGCTTTCGATGTAGTCAAGCACTCGCTTGAGAAGTACTGCGATTTCAGCGCGTGTGGTGTACGATTTCGGCTCTATCTTTCCGCTCTTGCCATTGACAAGTCCGCTTGTGATAAGAGCTGATACTGCATCCTTCGCATATTCGTCAACCTCGTCGTAATCCGGATAATCTACATCGCCGCTCTTAAGCTCTATTCCAAGCTTTATAAGTGCGCGGTACATTATTACCATCATATCCTGACGGGTTATAGTATTGCGCGGTGCGTACTTGTTATCACCCATTCCTCCGACTATTCCTGCGTTTCTTGCTATTGCAAGTTCGCGGGCAAAGTAATCTGTCGGCGCTACATCACTGAAGTTCTCTTCATTATCACTTTCGAGCTCAAATGCGCGTACAAGAAGTAGTGCGTAGTCCGCTCTTGTGATGTTGTTTGCAGGTGAATACGTACTTTCACTCGTGCCCTTGATTACTCCTGCATCTGCAAGAGAGTTGATTGCATCACTTGCCCATGCGTGACTTCCAAGGTCAACAAATCTCACACCTTCTCCACCCGGAACTGTTCCTTCGTTTTCTCCCGGCTTTTCTTCATCGGTCGGCTTATCTTCGTCGGAGGGCTGCTCTTCGGAGCCGCCACCGCCGCCTCCGCCTCCGCCGCCTCCGCCGGAGCCGTCGTCACCGCTTCCCTCATCGTCGGGATCGGTTGTGGTAGTGTCGTCGTCCTTTCCGTTATCCGTGCTTGATCCAAGTACGGCTACTTCGAAGGTTATTGTTGAGATTCGTCCGAGTTCATCCTTTGCATCGACTGATATGAGGTTTGTTCCTATCTGTGATGCTGTCGGCTTCCAGAT
>JAZQDV010000005.1:0-31427 GCA_045546975.1 Eubacteriales bacterium | reverse complement strand
AATTTCTCTAAGACGAAAAATATCTAACCCAAAACTGCTTCGCACCAAAAAATCATAAGTTTGAGTGCAGAACAAGATAAAAAAGCTCGCAACCCTGACGGGTTGGGAGCTTTTTTGACGCAGTTATGTGCCAAAATCGTGGTTTTTTGGCATTTTATCCCTATGAAGCGCCACCCTTGTACCGTTTCTTTTTATTATTTAATAAGTGCTCCTCTGACAATGGGGAATACATCGCCGCGTCTGAGCTTTCCGCTCGGAACGGAAAAGTCGTATTCAGGTGAAAGTTTTTTTATAAAGCGTGATAAAATCTCACCTGTAACAGCGCTCTTGTAAGAAAGCTTTGATGTGTTTTTGCGGTCTATAAGTCCGAGCTCTCCTGCCTTGCAGAAGGAGATAAAATAGGGGTGGTTGGGAGTAAGGCCGTAGCTCTTTGCACATTCACAGTCAATACCCTCCGTGCTAAAATGAGAGTCTACAAACTCACGGTATGCCTTGAAGGTAACATCAGGCGGTGTGCACATTTCCACAAGCTCACCAAAGGTCATTATGCGCTCAGGCTTAAGGGTGTTGTTCTTGTACGCAACTGTATAACCTGCGTTTGCAAGAGCCTGTGCATCTGCATTGAGACAATCTGAAAATGCAGAGAGTGAAAGAAGCTCGGATACGGGAATGACCTTGTAGCCTGCATTCTGCAAAGCCTCAAGCTGAAGCGGAAGTGCGTTTGCGACGGGAGTATGTCGCGACATGCTGTACCCGTCCTTCTGGAAAATTATCTGACCGTTGAGTGAGTCAGGGTTGTTTTTCAAAGCGTCCGTAATCGGTGATACCATCGCGTCGATGTCCTTGTCAAAATCGCCGCACGACGGAAGCCATCCGCCACCGTCAAAGCTTGCGGCGAGGTAGTTGTATCCGATATAGCGGTATGCATCGTAGGATGTTTTTCCGTCGGGGATGTTGTCCACATAGTGCGGAGGACGGGAAAGACGCATGGTATAGCCGTGCTTTTCCGTGAGAAGCTTGTGAAGCTCTTCTAAATCGGCGCACACCTCGTGGATATTCTCAAAACAGGCACGCGCACCGTAAACAAGCTTTAAGTGACCGAAGAGAATATGTCGGTAGCCGTGGTTTGTTATTTCGTGGCCACCCTCAAGAATTCTTTCGATAAGCTCGGAACGATTTTTTGCACCTGCATCAGAATCTCGGTTAATGTCGGGATAGTGGTCATACTTTACGCCACCCCAGGAAAACGAGCCGTGCACACCTGCCTCATCGGGGTAGTTGTGCTCAGTTGTACCGATAACGTCAAATGTACCCCTTGCACCAAAGCTCTCAAGAGTTTTGAGGAGATGAAGAGTAAGCCCGTCGTCTGATACCTTTGGGTTCGTTTCTGCGTTTGTCGGGCCGTCATCAAAGGTCATTGCAACAACGCGACGGTCAGGAAGCGGAAAAACCCGCTCGATTCGTCTTACGGGAGTTATATACTTACAGTCGAGGCTTTTTTTATATTCTTTTATAAAGTGCTTTGCGCGTCGTGCAAGATCATATAAAATCATCCTCTGGCTCCTCCTCAACGTAAGGCTCTACGTTAATGTAATGCGATTCAAACTTCTTTGTAAAGACAGATTTAACAGCGGTTATGATCAAGTAGAGATAACTCTTCATAAGTCTGCCCCAAAGGCGTTCTCTGCGGTAGGTGAAGCGTTTGCAACGAAGAACATCAAATGGGGAGGCAGCACCTGCAAAGACACGCCCGCGTCGATTGAGAAGCGCCTCTTTGAGCTTTTCTTCAAAATCAGGGTTGTCTATCGCACTGTCGGGAAGATCGCACTCCCAATAGGTTGCACCGACTTCGGATGGGCAATGAGCATCGCTTCCTGCGGAAAACGGTTTATCGAGCTTTCTGCAAAGGGTGAGGGCATCCTCATTTGCGTTTTTCTTTCGTGAGTGAACAACGCGTGCATTAAAAATTTCAATACCGTCAATCTCGCGGAACAATGCATCGGAGCGTTCGCGGAGCGGAGCATAGGGATGCGCAAGGAAAACAAGTGCGCCCTGCTCGTGAGCCGCCTTGCAGATATCGCGCCAGTAGAATCTGTCGTGTTCGTCTCGCGGGAGAGATTCGTTTATATGCTCCTTCTGGAAATATACGATGAGATGACCTGCATCAGTTGAAAATTCGCAGGCAGGGATCATATAAAAATCCTTGCGCGGACGATGGATGCGAAAAGCGTTATGGTCGCAAACCGCAACACCGGTGAGACCTTTCTTTTTTGCCGCTTCAACGAGCTCGGATGTCGTCATATCCGCATCGTATGAAAGATTTGAGTGTACATGCAAATCGAATTTCATAAGGCTTACCTCACTATACTGTCAGTTTTCTTTAAGGCGTTTTTCAGATATTGAACAGAAGAGCGTAAATCTGAAATTGAGATGACACCGTCAGATATTGACGGGTTAAAAAGACCCAAAATAAAGGAAAGCGCCTCTTTGAGCTTATTCTTGCTTTTTTTAAGGTAAGACGGAAATGCCAAAAGGTCCTGAAGAAGAAAACGCATTTTGTGTCCCACCTTGTAGTCGGGAGAAAAACTCTTATATGGTGCGGCGGTCTCTCCACTTGCCGCGCGATACAGTGCGAGCGCTATGTTACAGCCGGAGTTTGGAGCAAGGGCAGAGCTTCCCCAGAAGCGCGGGTTTATTTCCATAAGGTAAAAGCCGGTCTCGGGACTTCCCTTGAATTCAACCATCGCAACTCCCACCCAGTGAAGTGCCTTTAATAGCTTCACTGCACAGTCTGCAAGTTCGGGGGTATTGACGCTTTCACAGAAGCAGGAGGGGCCCCCTGTTGACGGATACTCGCGTATTCGCCTATGGCAAAAGATCTCAAGTGGCTCTGAGTTCTTGTCAAAAACAACCGAAACGCCAAAACCGTCACCGGTTATGTACTGCTGAACGAGGATGTTCTTATCGTATTCTGAAAAAGCTTCGTAGGTCGTGATAAAATCCTCTTTGTTATTTATAATTGCATATCGCTTCTCCGGTGGGAGCCCAAGCATTTCTCCGCGAGGAAGCTTGATTACGCAGGGGAAGTCTATTCGTTCCGAAAGCTCGGAGAGGCTCTCACCGTCATGGAGAAAAGTGGTTTCAGGTACGGGAACGCCACACTCCTTTGCAAACGGAATAAGTCGCGATTTATCGTTTGCAAGCTCGATGGACGAAAACGGGGGGAGAGCGCAGTCTGCAAACTGCGAGAGTCTTTCACGCTCCTCGCAGAGTGTGAGCAGCGTTGAAATTCCGACGGGGATTATCACGGGACGCTCTGAAAGGTCTCCGCATAAGGCCGCAAGGTCTGACCAGAAAGCCTCTTTGTTTTCCGCATCGGAGATAAGAATATTGTTTTTTGAATATTTTGAATAAAAACCGAGGGCGGACTTGGGACTACATTCGTTTCTCTCTACGGAGACTACGGGTACACCGCTTTTTCCGAGCGAGCGTATAACGGGCAGACTCATACGGTAGCGCACATCGGTAACAACTGCAGGTCTAATGGCAGACACACCTCTCCTGATTATAATAAAATAATTATATACCACATATTAAAACTTATCAAGAGATATTATTTTACGCTTTCTGCAGTATTGAAAAAGAAGGGTTCTGGTGGTATAATTATTTGAAGAAATTATATTGACTTTGAAGGGGAAAACTGATGAAAAAGGGAAACGTTAAAGCACTTGCTCCGATAGGTGTATTTTTGATTTTATATTTGGGACTTGGACTTATATTTGAGTACGCCCTGAAAATTCCGATGGGATTTTATAATATACCGATCGTCGTCGCTTTTTTAGTTGCACTTTTGGTCGCGTGTCTTCAGAACAGAAAGCTCAGATTTGATGAAAAGCTTGAAGTTATGGGGAGCGGAGTCGGAGATAAAAACATCTTCACCATGATACTTATCTTCTTGTGTGCAGGCATTTTTGTTGGCGTTGTAGGTCGTGAAAGTGCCGAGAGCGTGGCATATTTTATGCTCTCTCTCATTCCTGCCAAGTTTTCGGTTGTAGTGCTTTTTGTCGTAAGCTGCTTTGTATCACTTGCTATGGGTACGTCCGTTGGAACAATAACGCTCATAACACCGATTGCAGTAGCCGTTTCAAAAGCATCAGGCTTTGATGTGTCGCTTTGTGTAGCGACGGTAATCGGCGGCTCAATGTTTGGCGATAATCTCTCGTTTATTTCGGATACAACAATTGCAGCATGCAACGGTCAGGGCTGTGAGATGAAGGATAAGTTCCGCGAAAACTTCTTTATAGCTCTTCCTGCTGCGATAGTGTCGCTCGTTATTATACTTATATTGTCACTCAACACCGAAATCAGCGGCGCTGTTGTTAAGGACTACAATCTTGTGCAGATAATCCCCTACATACTTGTCTTAATCGGTGGAATACTCGGAATAAACGTATTTGTTGTGCTGCTCATAGGTATCCTATCGGGATCTGTTATAATGCTCCTTACAGGAAGTACCGAGCCCGTAGCTCTTCTTTCAAATATGGGAGCGGGAGCCTCTGGAATGTTTGAAACAATTATTGTTACGGTGCTAGTTTCAGCAATCTGTGCTCTTATCCGTGAACACGGTGGCTTTGATGCTCTGCTTTCCGGAATCAAGAGGGTTTTCCGAGGCAAAAAAGGCGGTCAGGTTGGCATGGGCGCGCTTGTGGGAATTTTGGACATTGCCACTGCAAATAATACGGTAGCAATAGTCATGGCAAACCCAATAGCAAATGAGATTGCAAAGGATTATGACATATCTCCCAGAAAAGCAGCGTCAATACTCGATACATTCTCCTGCGTGTTCCAGGCAATTTTGCCCTACGGCGCACAGATGCTTGTTGCAATTTCTGCAGTTTCGGCATTGGGTGGAGAAATTTCGGCACTTGAAATCATACCTAAGCTGTTCTACCCATATCTCTTGTGCATAAGCTCACTTCTGGCAATCTTTTTGACAAAAAAATAGGTTATAGAAATAAACCAACCGAGGAATAAAAATGAACTACAATTACCACACGCACACGTACAGGTGCGGCCACGCAACAGGGAAACCTGAGGAATATATAAAGAGAGCAATCGAGGGCGGTATAAAGTATATGGGATTTTCCGACCATATCCCGTTTCGATTTCCTAACGGCTTTGAATCCCCGGGAATCCGTGTCCCGACAGCTCAGGGAAAAGCTTACTGCACCCAGCTTAGGAGACTTCGAAAAAAATATGAGGACAAAATCGAAATCAGCATAGGTTTTGAGTCAGAGTACTATCCTGAATATTTCGATGAAATGCTTGCGAATGCAAAAAAATACGGAGCAGAGTACCTTATTCTCGGACAGCATTACGCAGAGGCGGAGGATAAAGGCGGCAGACATATGTTCCATGAGACGAAAAGCGTAAGGTGGCTTAAAAAGTACGTAGATTTGGTAATTGCCGGAATAGAAACATGCGCTTTCACATATATTGCACACCCGGATATTGCAAACTTCAAAGGTGATGCTTATGTCTACCGTGAAGAAATGCGTAGGTTATGTGTTGCGTCAAGAAAACTCGGTATTCCTCTTGAACTGAATTTTTTGGGAATACGAGGGGAAAGGCATTATCCCACAAAAGCGTTCTGGCAAATCGCGGGAGAGGAAAAGGCACCCGTAACATTCGGCTTAGATGCACACTCCGCACATTCAGCTTATGACGGCGAGTCGCTGCTCGTCGCAAAGGATATGGTAGAGGAGTTTGGACTCAACTATATTGGAAAACCCGAACTCAGGCGTATTTGAAGGGACAATTTTAACGAAAATACGAGTAAAACTGTGGTGATGTAGTATGAAATCAGGTCTACAACTTGACGGTAACACACTTAAGATAATAGCCGTGATTTCTATGTTCATAGACCACATGGGGTACATTCTCTTTCCGCAGGTTGAGATATTTCGAATCATAGGGCGGCTGGCTTTTCCGATTTTTGCATTTATGATATCCGAGGGATGTATGCACACAAGGAACAAGCAACGATACTTGCTTACAATGTTTACACTTGCCGTATTGTGCCAGATTGTATATTATCTGTTCGATAAAAGCTTTGATATGTGCATACTTATTACGTTTTCACTATCTATACTTATGATATATGCACTACAAAATTTCAAAAGCGCAGGAACTTTGCGAGTTGTATCAGGATGTATGTTTTTATTTGCCGTGGTATGTGTATATCTGCTCAATCAATGGTTTGTTATTGATTACGGTTTTTGGGGATGTATGGCACCGGTAGCGGCAAGTATTTTTGCTGATAATAAAGCCGACAAATACAAGCGAGTTTTGCCGTTTTGTGTTGTGCTTGTTATACTTGTGATAACATTGGGAGGGAATCAGGTTTATTCGCTTTTTGCAATACCGCTGTTATTGCTTTATTCGGGTGAGCGTGGAAAGTGGAAGATGAAATACTTTTTCTATGTTTTTTATCCCGTGCATTTAGCTGTTTTACAAGGGATACAAATATTGCGTGAATACTTATAAAAATAGACAGAAGTTTTTAACTTCTGTCTATTTTTATTATACAAGTTCTAAAGACAACTGCTCGTTTTCTTGCGGTACGTCAACCTTCTTTTTGGGCGCTCTCCTTGTTGTCTTTTTGGGCGCTTTTTGCGGTTCTGCTATCCTTGCGGTGTATCCCCGAACACCGAGAAAAACCTCGCCGTCTGCCTGAAGGTCACAGGGCTCGTCGTACTCTACAGAGATTTCGCGTCCTTTATAAAAATCAATAACCTTTTTGAATTTCACGTGATTTCCTTTGAATATTGTAGGTAAGATGCACAAAAGCCTGAGAGCTCCGCAATCGTGAACGACGCAGACGGTAAGCATATCCGAGTCTCTGTCTTGCTCCGGCGTGACCATCATCCCGCCACCGAAGAAACGGCCGCGCATTGTGGGAGCCATCCAGATTTTCTTGTATTCAAAGGTCTCTCCGTCAACGGTAACTCTTCCTTTTTTTGGACGAAAGGCGTAGAGGAGTCCGCGGATTGCGATTGTTGTGTAGTTGATTTTCTTTTTTGCTTTTTTGCGCAGTCTGTCACCCTCGGCACAGCAGTATCCGTCGATACCGTAGCCTATGCCGTTAATGAACCTTATGGAAGTGCCGCCAAAGTCGGCTTCCGGAAGGTTTCGCAAAAAGTCATTTACCAAAAACGGCTCAGAGCCGAGAGGCTTTTCCAGGTCGCGTAAAAAGTCGTTTCCGCTTCCCATAGCGTAATAGAAAATACGGTTTTTAATGTCGAGGTCGGAGGTTGAGTTCAGAAAACGGTTCAGGGTGCCGTCGCCACCGCAAACGATAACATCGTCACATTCTTCGATGGAGCTAAAGAACTCACGAAAATCAGGGATTTCTGCAATTTCAAGATAAACGAGCTCATGCCCGATGAAAAAGGCATCCATTTTCTTTGCGTGTATTGCCCCCTGGGTATTTCCTGCAAGGGCATTGTAAAGAATGTATTTTTTCATATAAAAACCTCGATTTACTGTTTTCTTTTTGCAATGTAAAATGTTCGTTGTTCATCCGGCTCAGGTGCAGATCCTGAAAGCTCACCAAAACGTGCCAGGAGTTCAAACCCCGAATCAATGAGAGCTTCTTTGATTTCCTCGTCCGTATGTGCGCGCTCAGTGTGTGTTTCCTGACTTCTCGACCAAAGCTCGCCACTTGCCGTGAAAATGTCGTAGCAGAATGTACATAGAAGCTTTTTTTCGTCATACTCCGCACTCCACGTGCAGAAATAGCCGTCGCTTTCGCGGAGGAACACGCGACCGTCAAGTGCTTTGAATTTTGCATCGGTATTAAGGTCAAAGATGAAAAGTCCACCGGGGCGGACAAAAAACTTAAGCCTTCCAAACGTGTTTTTAAGGGATTTGAGTGTCGTGAGGTAGTTTAAGCTGTCAAGGGAGCAAACTGCCGCATCGACCGTTCCGTAAAGGTCGAGATGCTCCATATCCTGATGTAAGAACATAGGACGGGGTCCGTCAATATCCCATACCTTTTGCATGGCAACACTGAGCATTTCCTCAGACATATCGGTACCTATAACCTCAAAGCCGCGTTTTGCAAGCTCGACAGACAGAGAGCCTGTACCGCAGGCAAGGTCGAGAACCTCTTTTATGTCGCTGCCGTATTTTGAAAAAAGACCTGTGATGTAATCTGCCCAACGCGAATACTCTACGTCAGTTGTAAATTCATCATAGCAGGAGGCAAGCGCTTCGTAACTACTCATTTTTGGAACTCCCTCAATTTGATATATTTATCTTATCACATTCTGTCGAAAAAGTAAACAAAAACGCCTGATAGGTTATAACCTACCAGGCGTTTTGTTATTTAAGCTATATTACTTGCCTGCGCGGCGAGCATATTTTGCGTACTTTGCCTTTGCAGCAGCTTCAGCCTTAGCGAAGAGCTCTTCTGCTCTCTCGGGGAACTGCTGTGCAAGACGTGCATAGCGTGTCTCGCTCTTGATGAAGTCGATGTAGTTAGCTGTCGGCTCCTTGGAATCAAGGATGAAGCTTTCCTTACCCTCAGCTTCAAGAGCCGGGTTGTAACGGAACATCTGCCAGTAACCTGCTTCAACAGCCTTCTTCATCTCGGACTGGCAATTTACCATGCCGCCCTTGACACCGTGCATTTCGCAAGGAGCGTAGCCGATGATGAGTGACGGACCCGGATATGCTTCAGCTTCAGCAAGTGCTTTGAGTGTCTGGTTCATATCAGCACCCATAGCAATCTGAGCAACGTATACATAGCCGTAGGACATTGCGATCTCTGCAAGGTTCTTCTTGACAATGTTCTTACCTGCTGCAGCAAACTGAGCTACCTGACCGAGGTTAGAGGACTTGGAAGCCTGTCCGCCTGTGTTGGAGTAAACTTCAGTATCGAATACCATAACGTTTACATCTTCACCTGATGCGAGAACATGGTCGAGACCGCCGAAGCCGATGTCGTATGCCCAACCGTCACCACCGAAGATCCATACGGACTTCTTGGAGAGGTAATCCTTTTCTGCAAGGATAGCTGCGCAATGCTCGCACTTGTCTGCAACCTTCTCGAGCTCTGCGACGAGTGCCTTTGTTGCAGCTTCGTTTGTCTCACCGTTATCCTTTGTTGCGAGGAAGTTCTCTGCAGCTGACTTAAGCTCAGAAGGTGCTGTGTCGCGGGAAAGAATTTCTTCAACAGCAGCGATGAGGCGCTCACGGATAGCCTTCTGGCCGAGGTACATACCGAGACCGTGCTCTGCGTTATCCTCAAAGAGTGAGTTTGCCCAAGCCGGACCCTTTCCGCTTTCCTTATTTACTGTATAAGGTGTAGCAGGAGCGGAGCCACCCCAGATGGATGAGCAGCCTGTAGCGTTGGAGATGTACATTCTCTCACCGAAGAGCTGTGTGATGAGACGTGCGTAAGAGGTTTCAGCACAACCTGCGCAAGAGCCTGAGAACTCGAGGAGCGGCTGCTTGAACTGGCTGCCCTTGATTGTCTTGTTGATGAGCTCGGGCTTCTCTGAAACATTAGCTACGCAGTAGTCAAATGCTGCCTGCTGGTCAAGCTGTGTTGCCTGAGCTGTCATTTCGATAGCCTTCTTCTCAGGTGTACCGTCGCGCTCTGCCTTTGCAGTTACGGGGCAAGCCTTAACGCAGAGAGTACATCCCATGCAGTCCATCGGGCTGATTGCCATTGTGAACTTATAGTCTGTCTTGAGAACAGGCTTTTCTGTGTACTTTGTAACAGCCGGTGCCTTTGCAGCTTCGTCAGCTGTAAGAGCAAACGGACGGATTGTAGCGTGCGGACAAACGAATGCACAGTTGTTACACTGGATGCAGTTTTCAGGATGCCATACCGGAACTGAAACCGCAACGCCGCGCTTCTCGTATGCAGCAGAGCCCTGCGGGAATGTACCGTCTGCCATATCCTTGAATGCGGATACCGGGAGAGAGTCACCCTGCATGCGTGATACAGGCTCAACGATGTTGTTTACGAAATCAACGAGGTCCTGTCTCTTGCCTGTTGCAGGAGCCTTTGCCGGATCCTCGCCCGCGTTCTTCCAGGAAGCAGGAACATCGATTTCAACTGCAGCGTTTGCACCTGCGTCGATAGCCTTGTAGTTAAGCTCAACAATAGCCTCGCCCTTCTTGATGTAGGACTTGTAAGCCATCTTCTTCATGTACTCAATTGCTTCGTCCTTCGGAAGGATGTTTGCAAGAGCGAAGAATGCAGACTGGAGGATAGTGTTCTTAACCTTTGCATTGCCGATTTCCTTGATAGCAATGTTTGTAGCATCAATTGTATAGAACTTGATGTTGTTGTTTGCAATGTAGGACTTGACTGATGCCGGAAGGTGAGAGTCGAGCTCGTCCTTTGACCACTGGCAGTCAAGCATGAATGTACCGCCCGGAACAACATCTTCAACAATCTTGTATCCCTTGAGGATGTATGAAGAGTTGTGACATGCAACAAAGTTTGCTTTGTTGATGTAGTAAGGTGACTTGATCGGCTTATCACCGAAGCGGAGGTGAGAAATTGTTATACCGCCGGTCTTCTTTGAGTCATACTGGAAGTATGCCTGGATAAACTTGTCTGTGTGGTCACCGATAATCTTGATGGAGTTCTTGTTAGCACCAACAGTACCGTCACCGCCGAGACCCCAGAACTTGCAGGAGATTGTACCTGCTGCAGCAGTATCGGGGCATGCCTTCTCTTCAAGAGAGAGACCTGTAACGTCGTCAACAATACCGAGAGTGAAGCCGTTCTTCGGGTTTGCAGATGCAAGGTTTGCAAATGCAGCGAAGATGCTTGCAGGAGGAGTATCCTTAGAACCGAGACCGTAACGACCGCCGACAACAGTCTTGTCTGTAACGCCCTTTGAAGCAAGAGCAGTAACAACGTCGAGGTAGAGCGGCTCGCCGAGTGAACCGGGCTCCTTTGTTCTGTCAAGAACAGCAATCTTCTTAGCTGTTGCAGGGATAGCTTCGATGAGCTTTTCCGGAACGAACGGACGGTAGAGGCGAACCTTTACAAGACCGACCTTCTCACCGTTTGCGTTCATGTAGTCAATAACCTCTTCTGCAACGTCGCAGATAGAACCCATAGCGATGAGAACACGGTCTGCATCCGGTGCACCGTAGTAGTTGAAGAGTTTGTAGTCTGTGCCGAGCTTTGCATTGACCTTGTCCATGTATTCTTCAACGATAGCAGGGAGGGCGTTGTAGTATTCGTTACATGCCTCTCTGTGCTGGAAGAAGATATCACCGTTTTCAGCAGAGCCACGGAGTACAGGATGCTCAGGGTTGATTGCGCGTGCACGGAATGCGCGTACGGCATCCATATCTACCATTTCCTTGAGGTCTTCGTAATCCCATGCTTCAATCTTCTGGATTTCGTGGGATGTTCTGAAACCGTCAAAGAAGTTGAGGAACGGAACGCGGCCCTTGATTGTTGCAAGGTGAGCAACTGCGCCGAGGTCCATGATTTCCTGCTGGTTTGTTTCTGCCATCATAGCATAACCTGTCTGACGGCAAGCGTATACGTCTGAATGGTCACCGAAGATGTTGAGAGCATGAGAAGCAACGCAACGAGCGGAAACGTGGATAACGCTCGGGAGAAGCTCACCTGCGATTTTGTACATATTCGGGATCATAAGTAGAAGTCCGTGTGAAGCTGTGTAGGTTGTTGTGAGAGCACCTGCAGCGAGTGAGCCGTGAACAGCACCTGCAGCGCCGCCTTCGGACTGCATCTCAACCATCTTTACGCGGTCGCCGAAGATGTTTCTTGCAGGCTCGCCGAAGATGTTCTTGTCTGTTGCAGACCATGTGTCTGTAACCTCAGCCATCGGGCTTGAGGGGGTGATGGGGTAAATCGCAGCAACTTCAGTAAACGCATAGCTTACGTGAGCGGCAGCGGTATTACCGTCCATGGAAACTTTTTTTCGTGCCATGTTACATTTCTCCTTTGTAGTATTTTATGTTGTTAAATTATAAGCTCATTAAGTGAACGCTTAGGAACGTGGTGAACGCCGTTTTCATCGCGCCAATATTTTACGTCTCCGTCCTTCATATCTTCGAGAACAACGGTTTCACAAGGCTTGCCCAGTGCAATAACAAGAGCAATGTCAAAGTCATCTCCGATGCCGAGTGCCTCCTTTAGGGGCTCTGCCTTAAAGCTTGCCATCATACATCCGCCAAGTGACTTTTCAGTCGCAGCAAGTAGTATCGTCTGTGCCATAATGCCGATATCGATGGGGCTTCCTTTGCCAAGACGGTTGTCGTTGAGGATTGTTATGTATGCGCGAGGCCTCTCGCCTTCCTTTGGTGCGCCGTCATTGAGGTATGCCGCCCAGACAACGGAGGAGAAAACCTTCTCACACTCTGCCTTGTCCGTTGATATGCGGAACTTAAAAAACTGCCTGTTCGCAGCACTTGGGGTAACGCGTGCGTGCGAGATAAGCTCGCGCACGGTATCCTCCGTAATTTCAAAGTCCTCTTCAAAACGACGGTAAGAACGATTTTTCAAAACCAGATCCTTAAGCATATCATATCTCCCAAAAGGGTTAAATTACTTTTTGATGATTGTGCCGTAAACTTCGCCTGCAAGGGCCGCAGCGTTTGACTCGTCAGTGTCAACGTGCATAGCAGGTGCAAACTTCTCGCTTACGCGAACAACAACCTCGTCAAAGATAAGCGGACGCTCGCTGTCGATCTTGACAGAGACGATTTCCTTGTCAGAAACATTGAACTCTGCTGCTTCCTTCGGTGTGAGGTGGATGTGGCGCTTTGCCGCAATAACACCTTCAGTAAGGTCAACCTCGCCTGCAGGGCCTACAATCTTGCAAGCTGCGCTGCCTGCAACATCACCGCTCTCACGGATGGGAGCAGAAACGCCGAGAGTACGTGCATCAGTGAGGGAAACCTCAACCTGAGTTGCCGGTCTCTCAGGACCAAGAATAGAAACGTTAGCGATAGAACGCTTCGGACCTACGAGAGTAACTTTTTCTTCTGTGAGGTACTGACCGGGCTGTGAAAGCTCGCGCTTATTGTGAAGCTCGGCACCCTTTCCGAATAAGATTTCGAGATGCTCCTTTGTAACGTGAACGTGACGTGAGGAGGTCTCAACAATAACTTTGTTGTCTGCCATTTTTGATACAACCCTTTCTATGTAAAATTTATTTTTATCTATCCTATATAATCTACCACAAAATGCTGATTTTCGCAAGAGATTTTCAATAAAAAAAGCAGTTTTTTTCATATAAAAAGAAATAGTTTTGTTTTGAGTTGACAAGAATTGCATAAAAGTGTAAATTAGTATACGGATATACAAGAAATGAGGGCACTTTATGATAAAAGTTCTTTTTATCTGCCACGGGAATATATGCAGGAGTCCGATGGCAGAGTTTATATTCCGTGATATGACAAAGGAGTATGAGGGAGTATTTGAAACAGCATCTGCCGCGACGAGCTCAGAGGAGCTTGGGTGCCCGATGTATCCTCCTGCCGCAGCGGAGCTTTCACGTCATGGAATTCCCTTTGAGGAGAGATTTGCGAGAAAGACAACCCTTAATGACTATGACCGATACGATTACATAATCGGAATGGATTCAAGAAACCGTTACAATATGGAGCGTATTTTCGGATATGACAGAGAAGGGAAAATATCCCTTTTGCTTGACTATACCGATACCCCACGCGATGTTGCAGACCCGTGGTATTCGGGAGATTTTGAGAAAACCTACGACGATATTGTACGTGGTTGTAAGGGATTTTTAGAAAAACTTAAAAAGGAAGGTAAAATATAATGCCGTATATTAAAATCAAATGCTATCCGAAGGATATGGAAACGAAGAAAAAGGTTATAGACAGGATAAACGATACATTCCTTGAGCTCTGGGGGTGTCCTCCTGAGGCAATTTCAATCTCACTTGAAGAGATAAAACCCGAAAACTGGGATGAGGTTGAAGAAAACGAGGTTGGACCGAATACAGACAAAATGATGATTTTGCGCGGAGAAAAGAAGTACTTATAGTGTGAATAGTTTTTCCTTCCGTCACATATACATATGTTACGGAAGGAGGCTTATCACCTTTGGCAAAGACATATATCGAAGAGCGGGCGATTGAGCTTGCACATTACGTTATAGAGAATAAAAGCACCGTACGCGAGGTTGCAAAAAAGTTTTACATATCGAAATCTACGGTACATAAGGACATAGCGGAAAGACTTGCGCTACTTGACCGCGACCTCTATCTTGAGGTGAAGCAGGTGCTTGAAGAGAATAAAGCCGAGCGGCACATGCGCGGAGGCATGGCGACGAGGCGAAAATACCTCGAAGAGGCAAAAAATAACTACGAAAGACAGGAACAAAAGAATGTCGGATTACGGAAAGAGAGCGGGAGAGCTCTTTGAAAAGGGATATAATTGCGCCCAGGCTGTTGCGGGCGCTTTTGCAAGAGATGAAAAGGAAATAGAGTCACTTGTAAGCATTGCATCAGGCTTTGGCGGAGGTATTGCGGGAACGCGCGAAATGTGTGGCGCGGTGAGCGGAATGCTCATTGCCGCAGGACTTCTGCGTGGTGGCTACGAAAAGGGAAATGCATTGGCAAAGCAGGAGCATTATGCTCTTTGTCGCGAGCTTATGGATGAGTTTTGTAAAGCTTGTGGCTCAATTATTTGCCATGAGCTTCGCGAGTTCCAGACGAGTGGAGATGCAAAAAGGTATTCCTGCGGTGAGCTTTGCAGTATCGCCGCCGATATACTCTCGGAAAAACTTTAAGAACTTCGCAATTGTCGTTTTGGACAATTGCGTTTTTTTTCATGCTTTGGTATAATTTAAGCAGGAGTGATTTATATGGATTATCTTAAAACTTTAGGAAGCCGCGCAAAAAGTGCGGCGGCTATGCTCAACTTGATATCTGATGATGCTAAAAACCGTGCACTTAAAAATGCGGCAGAAAAGCTTTTGGAGAAAAAAGAGTTTATTCTTTCTGCAAATGCAAGAGATGTGGATAATGCGAAAACATCAGGTATGTCTGATGCACTCGTTGACAGACTGAGACTTGATGAGACGCGTGTCAGGCAGATGAGCGAGGGACTTTCCCAGATAGCGGCACTTCCGACACCTCTCGGTGAAATTGTATCTGAAACTACGCGTCCGAACGGACTTAATATACAGGAAAAGCGCGTTCCGATAGGCGTTGTCGGAATAATCTATGAATCGCGCCCGAATGTTACGGCTGATGCCTTCGGTCTTTGCTTCAAGACGGGTAATGCCGTTATTCTGCGCGGTGGAAGTGATGCGATAAACTCAAATATCGCAATAGCTGATACCATCCGTGCGGCAATTTCAGAATGTGAAATTCCGGGAGATGCTATAGCCCTCGTCACTGATACTTCAAGAGAAACGGTGCGCGACCTCATGCGCCTTAACGGGTATATAGATGTTCTTATTCCGCGCGGCGGCGCAGGGCTTATAAAAACCGTTGTGGAAACAAGCACTCTTCCTGTTATTGAGACGGGGACGGGCAACTGTCATATATTCGTTGACGAAACGGCGGACATCCAAATGGCATGCAGCATAATAGTGAACGCGAAAACGCAGAGACTTGGAGTTTGCAATGCGTGTGAGTCGCTTGTAATACACAGCGGTGTTGCCGAAAAGGCAGTGCCTGAAATAGTGAAGGTTCTGAGAGAAAAGGGGGTTGAAATCCGCGCGGATGAAAGGGCAAGACAGTTTGTTGCGGATTTGAAACCGGCACTTGAAATCGACTGGGGACGTGAGTATCTCGATGCGATAATCTCAATGAAAATTGTCGATTCAGTTGATGAGGCAATTTCTCATATCAACAAATACAACACGAAGCATTCCGAAGCGATTATTACGAAAAGCACTGAGAATGCGGAGAAGTTCTTAAATGAGATAGATGCAGCGGCAGTGTATGTAAATGCGTCAACCCGATTTACCGACGGCTTCGAATTCGGTTTCGGTGCAGAAATCGGCATAAGCACGCAGAAACTTCACGCAAGGGGACCGATGGGGCTTCGCGCACTCACATCAACAAAGTATGTTATTCGCGGAAACGGACAGACAAGAGGATAAATGGACTGTATAAAAACGGCACAGATCGCATAAAGTGGAAACACTTTATGCTATAAGCAAATCGGACCTCTCGACGTACCTATGTACTACTTCGGGTCCGATTTGCTTATTCTGCACCATTTTTCTAAAGTCCTAAAAAAGGAGTGTAACAAAATGTATTTTGCTACACTCCTTTTTATTATTAGTCGTTAACGTAGGGGAGAAGCGCAATGTGACGTGCACGCTTGATAGCTTCTGTAACCTGACGCTGATGAGCAGCACAAACGCCTGTCATTCTGCGCGGAAGAATCTTGCCGCGCTCGGAAGTAAACCTGCGAAGACGTGCTGTGTCTTTGTAATCGATATAGCTAACCTTGTCTGCACAGAAGGGGCAAACCTTCTTGCGCTTACGGTTCTTGAGGTTCTTATCCATCAGTAGGGACCTCCTTTATTCAAAAATTAGAATGGAAGTTCGCCGTCATCGCCGACAAGCTCCTCAAAATCGAAGCCTGACGATGTAGCGTTGAGTCCGCCTGATGCAGACGGAGCGCTGTCCGCAGCTGTATTGAAGGAAGGAGCAGGAGAGGAATCACGCTTTGAATCAGCGAAGAAACACTCGTCTGCGACAACCTCAGTAGCTGTGCGGTTATTGCCGTCGCGATCTTTATAGTTGCGGACCTGAAGCCTGCCGCTTACAGCAACAAGCTGACCCTTTGTAAACCACTTTGAAACGAACTCTGCAGTGTTGCGCCATGCAACAATGTTGATGAAGTCAACATTCTGCTGGTTATCGTCGCGACGGGCAAAGCCGCGGTCACAAGCGATAGAAAATGATGCAACGGGTACATCGCTCTGCGTGTGGCGAAGTTCAGGGTCACGGGTGAGTCTGCCCATAAGAATTACCTTATTCAACATAATGCTCGCCCTCCTTAAGCAATGTCGTCTTTGCAGATGATGATTGAACGCATGATGCCTTCAGTGATCTTGAAGACACGGTCAAGCTCTGCAGGGAAAGACGGTACGCACTCAAAGTCGAAAAGTACGTAGTAGCCCTCGTTCATGTCGTTGATCGGGTATGCAAACCTACGCTTGCCCCATTCGTCGACATTGACAAGAGTACCGTTCTTTTCAACAAGAGCCTTGAACTTTGCAACAAGTTCTGCGATAGCCTCTTCGCCGAGTTCGGAATTGATGATGAAAACTGTTTCATACTTTGCGCTTACTTTTGCCATGTTTAACACCTCCTTCTGGACTTGTGGCCCCCATAATATTTGGGAGCAAGGATTGAAAGCCTTGCACGCGATGCAAAACTTTGCAAGATAATATTATACACTCTTTTTGATAAATGTCAAATAAAATTTTATTTACTTGAAAAAAATTGTCCTTTTTGCTATAATGTGTTGCGGAAATATAATAATGTTTGGAGGACAACCATGAAAAAAACCTCTAATGTTGCACGTATTGCAATTATTGCAGCAATTTATGCCGTGGCAACTCTTGCACTACCCGTTCTTTCCTACGGCGCGTTACAGCTTCGGGTGAGTGAAGCGCTCTGCCTGCTCCCGCTTCTTATGCCTGAGGCGGTGGCGGGGCTTACTTTGGGGTGCTTTCTTGCAAATACTGTCGGCGTGTTCCTTGGCTTTTCATTGCCGTGGGACATAATTATAGGAACAATGGCGACTTTTCTGGCAGCTGTTGCGACCTGGAAGATTCGCTCAAAGTGGCTCGCTCCGATTCCTACCGTATTCTTCAATGCTATTATGGTCGGAACAATGCTTACATATATAATATTACCCGAGGCTGAAAGTGCGCCGCTGATATACAACATCGCGACGGTAGGGCTCGGTGAGGCAATTGTTTGCTATGCGATCGGCATTCCGCTCTATTCGGTTATGGAGAAGCTTTTCAAAAAATAAACAAGAAAGGAAATCCGGATGATGAAAAAGACACTTTCGGTTCTTCTCACAATAATGCTTGTGTTTTCTCTTGCTTCGTGCGGAGAAAACGGAGGAGCAAAAAAAGGACATTTCAATATAGTAACGACGTTTTATCCTGTATACGTAACAACACTCAATATCATTGACGGGGCAGACAGGGTGACACTTACAAACATGACAGATCCCGAAGAGGGTTGCCTCCACGATTATATACTGACAGGCGAGGAAATGAAGCTTGTAAGTGACTCGAATCTTGTTATTGCAAGCGGACTCAATATGGAGCCTTTTGTCGGGAATGTGTCCTTTGGAATTCCGGGACTTGAGGTTATTGACTGCGGCGAGGACGCACCTAATAAAATAGGTGAGTATGCAGAAGAAAACCCGCATTACTGGATGAATATCGATAACGCAATTGCACAGTGCGAGAAGATAAGAAAAAATCTTTGCAGATTAAATCCCGAGAATGCTGCAGTTTACAACAAGAATGCAGAGGAATACACGAAAAAACTTACCGAGCTGAGAAAAGAAGCAGCAGAGCGCGTGGCAGGTCTTGAGCTTCGCGATGTCCACGTCATTCACGATTCGTTTGAGTATTTTGCAGAGGAATACGGTCTTAATATGATAAGACTTCTTGAAGAGTACAACGAAGACGAATCCGCTTCAAAGCAGGCGGAACAGATATCTGTAGAAATAAAGCGAAACGGAATTGAAACGATATTTGTGGACAAGCAAGAAAAGGACGGCGCAGTAGTGCGCACGGTCGCAAAGGAAACAAAATGCAAGGTCGTGGCTCTTGATATGCTTACAGTGGGTGAGATAGATGAAAATACAAAGGATGCGTATCTGAATGCAATTCGTGGAAATCTCGACCTGCTTGAAGAGAATCTGGGCAAAAAATAGTAAAAGTGCACAAAAAAGTAAAGAAAATTCGGCAAAGCGATGTTCGTTTTGCCGAATTTTTTATATAAAGTTGACATACTTGACAGAATAGTGATAAAATGGTAGTCTCAATTATAATGCGGTAATGTGCGCTGACACACCTATAGTTTACTGCAAAAACTTGAGAAATACAACAAATTACGGCAAAAAAACATCAACTGTTCCGGGCGTTTTGTAAAGGCTGTTTTCAGGCTTGTCAAGAGTCCGGCAGGAAAGACAATACAGAAAGCAAAAGCTTTCGAGTTTTGAAGGAGTGATTGTGCAGTGAAAGACGTAATGTACGGCAAGACAGCGAGAAAGAGCTTTGCGCATATCGATGAGATTCTTGATATGCCGAATCTTCTCGAGGTCCAGAAAAAGTCTTACGAGTGGTTCCTCAGTACCGGTCTGCGCGACGTGTTGCAGGACGCAGGTGTTATCGAGGACTATTCGGGAAATCTCGAGCTCTCATTTATCGACTATGTGCTTGAGGACAAATGCAAATACAGTGTAGAGGAATGCAAGGAACGCGACACAACGTATGCCGCTCCGCTTCGCGTAAAGGTCAGACTTCGCAACAAGGAGACAGACGAGATTAAGGAGCAGGAAATCTTTATGGGCGATTTCCCGGTTATGACAAAGACAGGTACTTTTGTCATAAACGGTGCAGAGCGTGTTATCGTTTCTCAGATAGTACGTTCACCCGGAATGTACTTTGATGCAAAGATGGACAAGGCAGACAGCGCTATTTACAGCGCGACTGTTATTCCTTACCGCGGTGCATGGATCGAGTATGAAACCGACCTCAACGACATCTTCAGCATCAGAATAGATAAGAACAGAAAGCTTCCGGTAACATCATTTATCCGTGCGCTCGGCCTTTCTACCGACGCTGAAATCAAGGAAGTCTTTGGCGAGGACGACAGAATTGTCCAGACCCTTGAGAAGGATACCTGCAAGACAGAGGAAGAAGCTCTCATTGAAATTTACAAGCGCCTCCGTCCGGGTGAACCCCCGACAATTGACGGTGCAAAAACACTCATTCACAATCTCTTCTTTGATGAAAGACGCTATGACCTTTCTGCAGTAGGCAGATATAAATATAACAAGAAGATGAACATCGCACGCCGTATTGCGAACAAGACTCTTCTTGAAGCAGTATCAAACCCGCGCACAGGCGAGATTATTGCAGAGGCAGGAGAAATCCTTTCTCGCGAAAAGGCAGAGGAAATCGCACGCTGTGGTGTAAATACTGTTATTCTCAATATAAATGACCGTGCAGTCAAGGTGTTTGGCAACGGTATGGTAAATATCAACGACTTTGTCGACTTTGATGCAAAGGGAGAGCTTGGAATCAACGAAATGGTAAGATTCTCAGTACTTTGCGAAATCATCGACAACTTCGAGGGCGATGAGCTCCGTGCAAAGATAACAGAGAGAATTGACGACCTCATTCCGAAGCATATCATCATTGACGATATCTTTGCGTCTATCAACTACTTAAACTGCCTCACTCACGGAATCGGCACAACTGACGATATCGACCACCTTGGCAACCGTCGTCTCCGCTCCGTCGGCGAGCTTTTGCAGAATCAGTTCAGAATCGGCTTCTCGCGTATGGAGCGCGGAATCCGTGAGCGTATGACGATTCAGGACCTTGATATCGTCACACCGCAGTCACTTATAAACATCCGTCCTGTAACTGCAGCGATAAAGGAATTCTTCGGTTCCTCTCCGCTTTCACAGTTCATGGATCAGAACAACCCCCTTGCGGAGCTTACACATAAGCGCCGTATGTCTGCGCTCGGTCCGGGCGGTCTCTCACGTGACCGTGCAAGCTTCGAGGTTCGAGACGTTCACCACAGTCACTACGGACGTATGTGCCCGATTGAGACTCCTGAAGGTCCGAACATTGGTCTTATTTCCTACCTTGCAAGCTTTGCACGTATAAACGACTTCGGCTTTATCGAAGCTCCTTACCGCAAGATTGACAAGGCTACAGGCAAGGTCACAGACCAGGTTGAGTATATGATGGCAGATACTGAGGATGAGTATATCATCGCTCAGGCAAATGAGCCGCTTGATGAAAACGGCTGCATTGCTGCAGAACGTGTAACCTGCCGTATCCGCGACGAAATCGTTGAAGTTCCGAGAAACAGAGTTGACTACATTGACGTTTCTCCGAAGATGATGGTATCTGTCGCAACTGCAATGATTCCGTTCCTTGAAAACGACGACGCAAACCGTGCACTCATGGGCTCGAACATGCAGAAGCAGGCAGTTCCGCTTCTCGTTACAGAGGCACCTATTGTTGCAACGGGTATTGAGCATAAGGTAGCTGTTGACTCCGGCGTTTGTGAGCTTGCAGAGGACGACGGTGTTGTCACTGCTGTTGAGGCTGACAGCGTCACAATCAAGTACGCAAGCGGCGAGGTAAAGACACATAAGCTCATCAAGTTTATGCGTTCAAACCAGGGCACCTGCGTAAACCAGCGCCCGATAGTATTTGCCGGCGATAAGGTAAAGAAAGGCGATGTCATTGCTGACGGTCCTTCTACTTCGGAGGGCGAAATTGCTCTCGGTAAGAACGTTCTCATCGGCTTTATGACATGGGAAGGTTACAACTACGAAGACGCTGTTCTCTTAAACGAGCGTCTTGTAAAAGAAGATGTATATTCATCTGTTCATATTGAAGAGTATGAAACAGAAGCACGTGATACAAAGCTCGGCTGCGAGGAAATCACACGCGAAATTCCCAATGTCGGCGACGATGCACTCCGCGATCTTGACGAGCGCGGTATCATCCGCGTCGGTGCTGAGGTCCGTCCGGGTGACATCCTTGTCGGTAAGGTTACGCCGAAGGGTGAAACCGAGCTTACAGCAGAAGAAAGACTTCTCCGTGCAATCTTCGGTGAGAAGGCACGTGAGGTTCGTGATACTTCACTCCGTGTTCCTCACGGCGAGAGCGGTATCATCGTTGACGTAAAGGTATTCACCCGTGCAAACGGTGATGAGATGAACCCCGGCGTCAACATGGTAGTACGCTGCTATATCGCAAGAAAGAGAAAGATCTCTGTCGGCGATAAGATGGCGGGTCGTCACGGTAATAAGGGTGTTGTTTCAAGAATTCTCCCGCAGGAGGATATGCCGTTCCTTCCGGACGGTACTCCGCTTGATATCGTTCTTAACCCGCTCGGTGTTCCGTCACGAATGAACATCGGTCAGGTTCTTGAGGTTCACCTCGGCTATGCTGCAAGGAAGCTTGGCTGGAAGGTTGCAACTCCGGTATTTGACGGTGCAAATGAAAACGACATTGAAGAAACACTCAAGCTTGCAGGTCTTTCACCTGACGGTAAGAGCGTTCTTTATGACGGACGTACTGGTCAGCCGTTTGATAACCCGGTAACCGTCGGTTATGTTTACTTCTTAAAGCTTCACCACCTCGTTGACGATAAGATTCACGCACGTTCAACAGGTCCGTACTCGCTCGTCACACAGCAGCCGCTCGGCGGTAAGGCACAGTTTGGCGGACAGCGCTTCGGTGAAATGGAAGTTTGGGCTCTTGAAGCTTACGGCGCAGCTTATACGCTTCAGGAAATTCTCACAGTTAAGTCTGACGATATCGTAGGACGTGTAAAGACCTACGAGGCGATTGTAAAGGGCAGAAATGTTCCGCATCCCGGAATTCCTGAATCCTTCAAGGTTCTCGTCAAGGAACTTCAGGCACTCTGTCTTGACATTCGCGTTCTTGATAAGAATATGGAAGAAATTGAACTCACCGATGATGACGACGATGACAATTTCGTAAGATTCAACGACGATGACGAGTCCTACGTAATGGACGGAAACATCGAGGATGCGGGCTATACCGTAAGCGATGCAGACGACCTTGACGGTGACGACAGTCTTTTCGACGTTGCAGGTGAATTCGACGATGAAGAACCCGACCTTTTCTCGGATTCGGAAGAACTTTAAGGAGGTAGAAAGCTATGAGTTATACGACTTTTGAAGCTATCAAAATCGGTCTTGCGTCGCCCGAAATGATCTATGGCTGGTCTTATGGCGAAGTAACAAAGCCCGAAACCATAAACTACAGAACCTTAAAGCCTGAGAGAGACGGTTTGTTCTGCGAAAAAATCTTTGGTCCGATGAAGGACTGGGAATGTCATTGCGGTAAGTACAAGAAGATAAGATATAAGGGCAAAATATGCGACCGCTGCGGAGTTGAGGTCACAAAGGCAAAAGTTCGCCGTGAGCGCATGGGCCATATCGAGCTTGCTACCCCCGTATCACATATCTGGTACTTCAAGGGTATCCCGTCACGCATGGGCCTTATTCTCGATATTTCCCCGCGTGTTCTTGAAAAGGTATTGTACTTTGCTTCATATATAGTTACAGATCCGGGCGATACACCGCTCGAGAAGAAGCAGGTACTCAGCGAAAAGGAATACCGCGATTACAGACTCAAGTATGAGGACGATTTCAAGGCAGGTATGGGTGCGGAGACAGTCCGTGAGCTTCTTGCTGATATCGACCTTGAAGCACTTTCAGAGGAACTCAGGGCAGAGCTTAACGATGCAACAGGCCAGAAGAAGCTTCGCATCATCAAGCGTCTTGAGGTGGTAGAGGCATTTAGAACTTCAGGTAACCGCCCTGAGTGGATGGTGCTCACGGTTCTCCCTGTTATTCCTCCTGAAATTCGCCCGATGGTACAGCTTGATGGCGGACGTTTCGCTACAAGTGACTTGAACGACCTTTACAGAAGGGTTATAAACAGAAATAACCGCTTAAAGAAGCTTTTGGAGCTCCGTGCACCGGATATCATCGTCCGCAACGAGAAGCGTATGCTTCAGGAAGCTGTTGACGCACTTATCGACAACGGCCGTCGCGGTCATCCCGTAACAGGTCCGAACAGTCGTGCGCTCAAGTCACTCTCTGATATGCTTAAAGGTAAGCAGGGTCGTTTCAGACAGAACCTCCTCGGTAAGCGTGTTGACTATTCAGGACGTTCTGTTATCGTTGTAGGCCCTGAGCTTAAGCTTTATCAGTGCGGACTCCCGAAGGAGATGGCACTTGAGCTCTTCAAGCCCTTCGTTATGAAGAAGCTTGTTTCAGACAACATTGCAAACAATATAAAGAGCGCAAAGAAAATGGTTGAGCGTGCAAAGCCTGAGGTATGGGATGCTCTTGATACAATCATCAAGGATCATCCGGTTCTCTTAAACCGTGCGCCGACACTTCACCGCCTCGGTATCCAGGCATTTGAGCCGGTACTTGTAGAAGGCCGTGCTCTTAAGCTTCACCCGCTCGTATGTACAGCGTTCAACGCTGACTTCGACGGTGACCAGATGGCTGTTCACGTTCCGCTTTCAACAGAGGCACAGGCTGAGGCAAGATTCCTCATGCTCTCAGCAAACAACCTCTTGAAGCCGCAGGACGGTTTCCCTGTAACCGTTCCGTCACAGGATATGGTTCTCGGTTCATACTACCTCACACTTGAGCGTGAGGAGCAGGGCGCAGGAAAAGTATTCGGAAGCATGGACGAGGTCATCCTCGCTCTTGACGAGCAGGTAATCGGTCTCCATTCACCCATCAAGCTCCGTGTTGAGCGCGAGTTTGACGGTGTCGTGGAGAGCGGTATCATCGATTGTACTGCAGGACGTCTCATCTTCAACGAGCCGATTCCGCAGGACCTCGGCTTTGTTGACAGAACAGACCCCGAGCATAAGTTTGACCTTGAGGTAAACTTCCTTGTAACAAAGAAGGAACTCGGAAAAATCATCAACAAGTCAATCCACAAGCACGGATTTACAGAAACTGCGGAGCTTCTTGATAACCTCAAGTCTCTTGGATATAAGTACTCAACTCGCGGTGCTATCACCATTTCTATTTCGGACATGGTCGTTCCGAAAGAAAAGTACGAGTATATCAAGGCTTCAGAAAAGGCAGTTACAGACATTGAAAAGAAGTTCCAGCGCGGTATGATTACCGATGACGAGCGTTACCGCCTTGTTATCGAGGAGTGGACAAAGACGACAAACGATGTTACAAAGGCACTTTCCGATTCACTTGACCACTACAACCCGATATACATGATGGCAAACTCCGGTGCTCGTGGTTCTATGAACCAGATTCGTCAGCTTGCAGGTATGCGCGGACTTATGGCAAACACTGCAGGTAAGACAATCGAAATTCCGATCAAGGCTAACTTCCGTGAAGGACTTTCGGTTCTTGAATACTTCATCTCATCCCGTGGTGCTCGTAAGGGTCTCGCCGATACAGCTCTCCGTACTGCTGACTCCGGTTACCTTACTCGCCGTCTTGTAGACGTTTCTCAGGATGTTATCATCCGTGAGCACGACTGCGGAACACACGAAGGTATTGAGGTATTTGAAATCCGCGACGGCGGACAGACAATTGAGCCGCTTCGCGACAGACTTATCGGCAGATACCTTGCAGAGGATGTCTGCGATAAGAATGGCAAGGTCCTCGTTTCTACAGACAAACTCATGACTGGCGAGGATGCAGACAAGATTATAAACGCAGGTATTGAAAAGGTTCTTATCCGCTCAGTACTCAAGTGCCGTGCAAAGCAGGGCGTTTGTGCAAAGTGCTACGGTGCAAACCTCGCATCCGGTGAGCCCGCAAGCATCGGTGAGTCTGTCGGTGTCATCGCTGCACAGTCCATCGGTGAGCCGGGTACACAGCTTACGATGAGAACGTTCCATACCGGTGGTGTCGCCGGAGACGACATTACTCAGGGTCTCCCGAGAGTTGTTGAACTCTTCGAAGGAAGAAAGCCGAAGAAGATGGCAATTCTCTCTGAGATTTCAGGTGTAGTTTCCTTCGATGAAATCAAGAAGAACGCACCGCGTACAATCAACATCACAAACAAGGAAAACGGTGAGACAAAGAGCTATCCGATTCCGTTCGGCGCAATCCTGAAGGTTTCGGAAGGCGACGAGGTCGCTCTCGGTGCAGAACTTACAGAGGGTGCACTCAACCCGCACGACGTTCTCCGAATCAGCGGTGTTTCCGCAGTTCAGAACTACCTCATCCAGGAAGTTCAGCGCGTTTACCGTCAGCAGGGTGTTGATATCAACGACCGTCACATTGAGGTTATTGTCAGCCGTATGCTCAGAAAGGTAACGGTTGATGAGAAGGGTGATACACCGCTTCTTTCAGGCTCAATGGTTGACTTCTTCGAGATCGAAAACGAAAATGCCAAGATTGATGAGAGAATTGCAGCAGGTGAGGAAGCACTCACAAAGGCAACCTGCACACCTGTTCTTCTCGGTATCACAAAGGCAGCTCTTGCAACAGATTCGTTCCTCTCAGCAGCTTCGTTCCAGGAGACAACGAGAGTTCTTACAGACGCGGCTATCAAGGGTAAGGTTGACCCGCTCGTCGGTCTTAAGGAGAACGTAATTATCGGTAAGCTTATTCCTGCGGGCTCAGGTATGAGAATGTACCGCGAGTTTGACATGGAATACAAATCCGAGGAAGTAAGTGAAGAAACAGAAGCATAATCACGCATTTAGAAAAATTTGTATTAATCGTTGACTATTTGCAAATAATCTGTTATAATGCATAACTGTACGATTATGCTCCGGTATTATGAGCTTTTTGGAGGTAAATTCAAGATGCTTTGCGAATTTGCATCCGCAAAAACAATCGTTGGAATCAAGCAGTCGCGCCGTGCTGTACAGGACGGAAGCGCAAAGATCGCATATATTGCGTCAGATGCAGACCCCGATATTACCGATCCGTTTGAAAAGCTTTGCCGTGAAAACGGTGTCGAAGTAGTTTTTGCGGAAACAATGGAGGAGCTCGGGCTCGCCTGCGGAATAAACGTGGGTGCGGCCGTCGCGGTGCTTTTGAAATAAGCCCGCAGTAAACCTTAAATTCCCGTTCGACCGACTCTTCAAAGCAAGAGTCGGTCGGGTGAGAATATATTTCCATATTTATACATATTTGAGGAAAGGAGGAAATCAGCTAATGCCTACAGTAAACCAGCTTGTCAGAAAAGGACGTCAGGTTTCTACCTACAAATCAAAGGCTCCGGCTCTGCAGAACGGGTTCAACTCAATCAAGAAGGAAGTTACGAATCAGAGTTCACCTCAGAAGCGTGGCGTATGTACATCAGTTCGTACAGCTACACCGAAGAAGCCGAACTCAGCTCTTCGTAAAATCGCCCGTGTTCGTCTTACTAACGGTACAGAAGTTTCAGCATACATCCCCGGTGTAGGTCATAACCTTCAGGAACACTCCGTTGTTATGATCCGTGGCGGACGTGTTAAGGACCTTCCTGGTGTACGTTACCACATCATCCGCGGTACACTTGATACACAGGGTGTCGCAAACCGTATGCAGGCTCGTTCCAAGTACGGCGCAAAGAAGCCGAAAGCAGGCAAGTAATTTTTAACACACGACTTTACCACGCACAGCGCAAGGCAAAGTCACTGCCTTGCCCAGTGTTTATATATATGTATAAACCTCGGGCGGGCACCAACCGAAGTATAGGACTTCGGAGTACCTATGAAATCATTATCCGTTATGAAGGAGGGAAGAAAAGTGCCAAGAAGAGGATTTGTTCCGAAGAGAGATGTATTGCCTGATCCGCTTTACAACTCCAAGCTTGTCACAAAGCTTATCAACAGCATTATGCTCGATGGTAAAAAAGGCGTAGCACAGAAGATTGTCTACGGCGCTTTTGAGATATTGGGCGAAAAAACAGGTAAGGCCCCGCTTGAGGCATTTACCGAAGCACTCGAAAACATTATGCCGGTACTTGAAGTTAAGGCTCGCCGTGTAGGTGGTGCTACTTATCAGGTTCCGATCGAAGTTCGTCCCGAACGCAGACAGACTCTCGGTCTTCGCTGGCTCACAGCTTATGCTCGCAGCCGAAGCGAGAAGACTATGTGCGAGCGTCTTGCAGGCGAACTCGTCGATGCTATCAACGGCGTTGGCGGTGCAGTTAAGAAGCGTGAAGATACACACAAGATGGCAGAGGCAAACCGTGCGTTTGCACACTTCCGCTGGTAATCTTGTACACCTGTTATTATCGAAAGGAGATATGAAATGCCAAGACAGTTTCCGCTTGAACTTACAAGAAACATAGGCATCATGGCTCACATCGACGCAGGTAAAACAACCACCACAGAGCGTATCCTTTATTACACCGGCCGTAACTATAAGATCGGTGATACACATGAAGGTACAGCTACTATGGACTGGATGGAGCAGGAGAAGGAACGTGGTATTACTATCACATCTGCTGCTACTACCTGCCAGTGGAAGGAACATTGCATAAACATCATCGACACCCCGGGACACGTTGACTTCACAATCGAAGTTGAGCGTTCTCTCCGCGTACTCGACGGTAGCGTTACCGTTCTCTGCGCAAAGGGTGGCGTTGAACCCCAGTCTGAAACAGTTTGGCGCCAGGCGGACAAGTATCAGGTTCCGCGTATGGCATATGTCAACAAGATGGACATTATGGGTGCAGACTTCTACAACGTTGTCGCTATGATGAGGGAAAGACTCAACTGTAACGCAGTTCCGATTCAGCTCCCGATTGGATCTGAAAATCTGTTCCGTGGAATTATCGACCTCGTAAGAATGCGCGCAGAGGTTTACTATGACGACCTCGGCAAGGATTTCCGCGAGGAGGATATTCCTGAAGATATGCTTGAAAAAGCACAGCAGTATCGTACAGAACTCTTAGAGGCAGTCTCAGAGTTTGATGACGAGATTATGGAAAAGTATCTTGAGGGCGAGGAAGTTTCAGAAGAAGCAATCCGCCGTGCTATCCGTAAGGCAACAATTGCCGTTAAGATGGTTCCGGTTTGCTGTGGTACTTCCTACCGCAACAAGGGCGTTCAGATGCTTCTCGACGCTATTGTTGATTATATGCCGTCTCCGGTTGACGTTCCGGCTATCAAGGGTGTAAACCCGGAAACAGGCGAAGAGGACAACCGTCCGTCAGACGACAAGGCTCCGTTTGCTTCTCTTGCATTTAAGATTGCTACTGACCCGTACGTAGGTAAGATTTGCTTCTTCCGCGTATATTCCGGTACACTTAAAGCAGGTAGCTCGGTTCTTAACTCTGTTAAGGACAACAAAGAGCGTATCGGTCGTATCCTTAAGATGCACGCTAACCACCGTGAAGATGTTGAGGAAGTATATTCCGGCGACATCGCTGCAGCGGTCGGCCTTAAGAATACTACTACAGGTGACACCCTCTGTGATGAAAAGCATCCGATCATTCTTGAATCGATGGAATTCCCGGAGCCGGTTATCCGCGTAGCTATCGAGCCGAAGACAAAAGCAGGTCAGGAAAAGATGGGTATCGCTCTCGCAAAGCTTGCTGAACAGGACCCGACATTCCGTACCTACACTGACGAAGAAACAGGCCAGACAATTATCGCAGGTATGGGTGAGCTTCACCTTGAGATTATCGTCGACCGTCTCCTTCGTGAGTTCAGAGTTGAAGCAAACGTAGGTAAGCCGCAGGTTGCTTACAAAGAAACAATCCGCAAGTCTGCAGATGTTGACCACAAGTACTCACGTCAGTCAGGTGGTAAGGGTCAGTACGGTCATGTTAAGATCATTGTTGAGCCGAACGAGTCCGGTAAGGGTTATGAGTTCATCAACAAGGTCGTCGGCGGTGCCGTTCCGAAGGAATACATCCCGGCTGTTGATGCAGGTATCCAGGGCGCAATGCAGAGCGGTGTTCTTGCAGGATATAATGTTGTTGACGTTAAGGTCACACTTTACGATGGTTCTTACCACGAAGTTGACTCATCTGAAATGGCATTTAAGATTGCAGGTTCTATGGCATTCAAGGAAGCTTGCCGCAAAGCAAACCCGGTTCTCATGGAGCCGATTATGAAGGTCGTTGTTATCGTTCCTGAAGATTACATGGGCGATGTTATGGGAGACCTCAACGGCCGCCGTGGTCAGATCCAGGGTATGGAAGCACGCTTTGGTGCACAGCAGATAGAGGCTCTCGTTCCGCTTTCAGAGATGTTCGGTTACGCTACAGACCTCCGTTCCAAGACACAGGGACGCGGTCAGTACACAATGGAGCCGCACAGCTATACTGAAGTTCCGAAGAGCATTTCTGAGGAAATTATCTCTGTACGCGCAAAGAAGGATTAATTTTTGAAGAAATTCAAAAAAACAGTTGCAAGTTTTGTTGTTTTACTATAAAATAACAATATATGGTCGCAAATATTTTTGCGAGCTTAAAAATGTGAATACTTTATTGAAAATAAAGAGGAGGATTAAAAAATGGCAAAGGAAAAATTTGAAAGAAGTAAACCGCACGTAAATATCGGTACCATCGGTCACGTTGACCATGGTAAAACAACTCTCACCGCTGCTATTACAAAGACACTTTCTTTACAGGGCAAGGCAAAGTTTGAGGACTATGCTAACATCGATAAGGCTCCGGAAGAGAGAGAGCGCGGTATTACAATCAACACAGCTCACGTTGAGTACGAGACAGACGCACGTCACTACGCTCACGTTGACTGCCCGGGACACGCTGACTACGTTAAGAACATGATCACTGGTGCTGCTCAGATGGACGGCGCTATCCTCGTTGTTTCAGCTGCAGACGGCCCGATGCCGCAGACTCGTGAACACATTCTTCTCGCTCGTCAGGTTGGCGTTCCGTACATTGTTGTTTTCATGAACAAGTGCGACCAGGTTGACGATCCTGAGCTCCTCGAGCTCGTTGAGATGGAAATCCGTGAGCTTCTCTCAAGCTACGACTTCCCGGGTGATGACACTCCGATTGTCAAGGGTTCTGCTCTTGCTGCTCTCGAAGCAAGCGATGATCAGAACGATGCTGCATATGCTCCGATCCTTGAGCTCATGGATGCTGTTGACAGCTACATCCCGACTCCTGAGCGTAAGGCTGACCTTCCGTTCATCATGCCTGTTGAGGACGTTATGACAATCACAGGCCGTGGTACTGTTGCTACAGGCCGTGTTGAGCGTGGTCAGGTCAAGCTCAACGAAGAAGTTGAAATCGTTGGTCTCGCAGAAGAGAGCCGCAAGACTGTTGTTACAGGTATCGAAATGTTCCGTAAGCTCCTTGACTATGCAGAAGCTGGCGACAACATCGGTGCTCTCCTCCGTGGTATCGCACGTGACGAGATTAAGCGTGGTCAGGTTCTTGCAAAGCCGGGTTCAATCAATCCGCACACAAAGTTCAAGGGCCAGGTTTACGTTCTTAAGAAGGAAGAGGGTGGCCGTCATAAGCCCTTCTTCTCCAACTACCGTCCGCAGTTCTACTTCCGTACAACTGACGTTACAGGTGTTATCACACTTGAAGACGGCGTTGAGATGTGCATGCCGGGCGATAACGTTGTTATGAACGTTGAGCTCATCACTCCGATCGCTATCGAAGAGGGTCTCCGCTTCGCTATCCGTGAAGG
>JAZQDV010000004.1:0-5268 GCA_045546975.1 Eubacteriales bacterium | reverse complement strand
AAGATATTATTATGAAAAGAACAACTTGATGTGGCTCTATGACATATTATACGGAGATACAGTAAGGTTTTAAGGAGAAGGAGGAATTCTTATGAAAAAGTATATTTTCCCTTTTATCATTTGCATGCCATTGTGTTTGATTATATGCTTTACTGCAGGGATAGGATTACAAGTTGCAATTTCAAATGATGATTCCAAAGACTATGTAAATTACATCAACGAACAAGAACAATACTTCAGAAAAATAAATGAAATAATCAAGGACTTGGAATTTCATTCAGCCAAGGCAAAAGACGGTAAAATTATACTTTATAACAACAAATATGAGACGATATCGGAAATTCCGTTTGAGGACTACGATAAAAGCATAAAGTTCATAGGGGCGCATAAAGATGATAATATCGTTTATTTTATCACTAGCGGAGCCGTTGATGATGAATGGGGCATTATGTTTGTAAACGACGATTCTGACAGTATGATGGACGGAGTTGGAAGTGCAACCAAGATAAATGGCAATTCATATGAATACGACACTATGCACAAGTATTACCAATGAGAAATTCTTCCCGCTACCGAAATGGGTGAACAAAAACATTATTACTATGGACAAAGTTGCTCCGCTTTGACATTGAAACGCGAGAACTAACAAAACTATTCGATTAAAACGCGGCAGAGCAGAGGGAATTCCCTCTGCTCTGTTTTATCTCAAATTATGCTTTATTTCCTCAATGAGCCGTGATAAATCCTCGAGTGTTGAGATACTCGTCGCGCGTATTTTGTAGGGATTTGCGCCGCGAACTCCGCGGAGATACCACGCAATATGCCGTCTTGCTTCTAAAAGAGCGGGTCGCTCGCCCTTTTGCGCGGCAGAGAGTGTTATCTGTCTTTTTGCAACATCAAGCTTTTCTGAAAGTGTCGGCCTTTTGGGGATTTCCTTCCCGTCAAGAGCTGCGCGGCATTCGGCAAAAACCCACGGGTCACCGAAGCTTGCGCGGCCTATCATAATGCCTGCGGCATTTGTCCATTTTTTAATTTTCACGGCATCTTCGGCAGAGAAAACGTCTCCGTTTGCAAGGACAGGAATACTTACTGCCGAGACAACGTCGCGTATTATGTCCCAGTCGGCGCGACCCGAGTACATTGCAACTCGGGTCCTGCCGTGGACGGTGAGTGCGTCTGCCCCTGCACCCTCAAGTGTTTTTGCAAACTCAACCGCATTTACGCTTCCGCTGTCCCAACCCTTGCGGAATTTGACCGTTACGGGAACATCAACGCCGCGCTTTATCTCGCGGACGATTTCTGCGGCAAGTGTAGGGTTTTTCATAAGAGCCGAGCCGTCGCCGTTGTTTACGATTTTCGGTGTCGGGCAGCCCATATTTATGTCTATAAAATCAGCATTTGTTCTCTCAAGTGCAATTTCGGCGGCGCGCCGCATAACCGACGGCTCGTTTCCGAAAAGTTGAACTGCATACGGAGATTCACCCTCGCCTTTTTCGAGAAGTGAGTTTGTCTTGCTGTCCTGAAAAACGAGCGCGCGCGAGCTTACCATTTCAGAATATGTAATATCAGCACCGAACTTGCGACATACCGTGCGAAATGCCATATCGGTAACACCTGCCATAGGTGCGAGTGCGAGCGGTGTGTTTTTCATTATCTCACATATATTCAAAGAAAATCCTCCTTTGATAATATACGATATTGTACCATATGAGGTCTGAAAGAGTCAAACTCACAAAGTTGGTCATTTTTATGAAAAAAATTCCAAATTTGTAAAAATTTTCATTTTTTTGAGTGCTTTCTGCCAGATTAAGGACAAAATATAACAGAAGAATTTCTCTCGGTTTACAGGACGTCGAAAAGCATTGACTCTCAGAGCGCGATGCTGTATCATAGCACTCGTAACAGGCACGAGCCTGAAAAAACAAAGGAGGAATTCTAACATGAAGAGCTTCAGAAAAGTTCTTGCGCTTGTAATGGTGTTTGTACTTTCATTCTCACTTTTTGCAAGTGCAGTAGGGTTCACCGATGCAAATGACATTCACGAGGACTATCAGGACGACGTAAATATGCTCGTTGAACTCGGAGTACTCGGCGGATACCCCGATGGGTCATTCCGTCCGGAAGATAAAATCACCCGTGCAGAGTTTGCCAAGATGGCATACGTATTAAAGTACGGGGCAGACGATCAGGGTGCCCTCTTCGCAGGGCAGAAGAGCTCATTCTGGGATGTTGAAACCAACAAGAGCTATGAATGGGCAAAGGGATATATCAACTACTGCGAAAACCAAGGTATAGTTTCCGGTGTCGGCGGTGGCAGATTTAACCCGCAGGGCAACGTAACAGTTGCCGAGGCATCAAAGATGCTTCTCGTAATCCTCGGCTGCAACGCAGACAAGGAAGGCTTCAAGGGTAAGAACTGGGCATCAAACGTAGTTGCAAAGGCTATGGAGCTCGGTCTTTACGACGGCTGGAAGGGTGACCCGACATCTCCGGCATCCCGTCAGCTCGTAGCAAAGCTCATGAGAAATGCAATCTTCTCTCCCATATATGTATACAGCCCGATAACAGGTATCGGCTCACAGTACAACGCACTTGACGGCGAGAAGAACCAGACACTCGGCGAGCAGATTATGGGCCTTAAGCACGTAACAGGTCTCGTTGTTGCAAACGAAAACTTTGCTATCACAAAGGATGAAAAGGGCGAGGAGATAAAGGTCACAAGCGGTCCTGCAATCTCTGCAACCGGCAAGGATTCCGGTGAGAGCATAATCTACTATGTAACAAGAAACTCACAGGGCGCTGATGTCGGTTCAACAATCAAGATTGACCGCGAGATTGCCGATGAGCTTCTTGGTGCGAAGGTTGATGTCTACTTCAAGGCAAACACCGACAGCACAAGCCTCTCATATACAAATATTGAGGTTATCGGAAACGTAATCGTTTCTGCGGACACAAAAATCTATGACGTACAGTCAAGCGACGTCGAGATTTTCCCGAACGGCGAATCAAACAGCTCAGCACTTATCACACCGTATATCTCATTCACGGTTGACGGTAAGGAAATTCAAATAAAGGCAAATTCTTCTGCACAGAAGATGGAGAAGAACAAGGACTACAACACAGAGAAGAATAAGGCAGAGGCAAATGACTTCTCCGCATTCTCTTACGCTGCAAACGCAACACTCCGCGATGAAGGCACACTCTTCAATCCGAATGGCAATGACGACTTCTTCCAGGATATGGGCAAGGGCTCACTCGGAACCTACCGCTTCGTGTCGGTAGACGGCGGAAAGACCTTCTCCTATATCTTCAGAATGCACAACGGTGCAAACTCTGTTGAGTTCGCTCAGGTTTCTGCAATCAACGAGTCAAAGGGAACAATTACTCTTCCGAAGCTCGGCATTCTCGACCTCGAGGACGTTGTTCTCAAGGACAAGGTAGAGCGCGACGACTATGTTGTATACTACTACGCAAACGACAAGGTAAATGTTGAAAAGGTATCTGAAATCCGCGGTCTCGTAACAAGCATCAACGAGGACGATAGCGTTACAATCGACGGTAAGAAGTACTACGCTGATGAGGATGTCTGCCGTCAGATAGCAAACTACGGCTCACTTTCAAACTTCTTCGTAAGCAATAAGGACGCGATGAAGAACGGCGCAATCTTCAGAGTACACGGCAACACAATTCTCGACATTGAGAAGAGTGAGGATGCGATAACTTCAGGCAACTTCGCAGTTATCCTTAACTCGAGCTACGATGAGAGACTTGACGTTGCATATGTAAAGCTCGGCTTTGCCGATAACACAGAGGGCACCTACAAGGTAGGTAAGTTCTACACCAAGTACGCTTCGACTCCGAACCACGCAGAGAACGACCGTGCACGCGACTACGCAAACAACGGACGTTTCGGCTGGGTTGTTGAGTACTCCTTCCGTGAGGACGGAACTGTCGACCTCTCACATCAGGACTTCAAGGGTCTTGCGAAGGACGGAAGCCTCCGTGCACCGAACTCGAATAAGACCTACGGCGTCGTAGACAAGTCCGTTTCAATTGACGGCAAACGTTACTACGGCGACGAGAACTCAACAGTATTCGTTCTTTACGGCGATTTACAGGGCGACATCTCAAGCGAGAACTACAAGCCGGTAAGAGCACGCGCATACAAGCTCCAGAACATTGTAGACATTGTCGGAAAGAAAATCGAGGGGCTCAAGATTGGAAACAATGCTGTAACAGCTCCGCTCGGAAGTGCAATCGTTGATACAAACGGTTACTCCAACACTGTCCGTGCTGCGGCGATTACCCACGGCTCAGACCTTGCAAACATCGTTTACAAGAGCTCTGACAGTCTTGCATACGTCGTATCTGCAAAGCAGATGTACAACGTAGAGACACATGCACCGTACGCAAAGTTTGTTCTCATCAATGCTGACGGTGTGCTCGAGGTAAACTCAATTGACGATGTAACAGACCTTAACAACAACTCTATCTTCTCAGAAGCTGCAGGTTACGTCGGCAACATCAAAAACTTTGAAGCAGGCTCAATTGTACGTTACTCACTTGATAGTGAGGGCAGAGTCGAGGCTATAAGCTCAGAGGGCGGCCTTGCAAAGGATATGAACAAGGATCCTCAGGGCCAGTCAAGCGGTCTCTTCTATGTAAACGCTGCACAGATAATCGACAACAGATTCATCTACTACAGCTCACAGAAGGCACACAGCCTCGGAAATGACGGCCGACTCAATGCAGACGAGACAGAGTCACTCCTTCTCTCAGAAGACGGACATGAAATCATAACAATCAGCGACGACGAATATGTAGGCTCATACCTCGTAACAGTTCCGAGAAACCAGGAGCTTAAGTCAGGTCAGTTCAACGCGATTATTGAAATTGAGGAAGGCGAGATCATCCGAATCTTCTCCTTCGAGGGATAAAAAACAAAAGACTTTGATATGTCTCTGCCGCATCGGAAACGAAAACTCCGATGCGGCAGTTTTCAAAAGTTACATATTATAATATATATAATATATACAACATATAGTATGCACAAAACATACAAGCGCAAGGCTTGAAAAACTGCAGTGTTTTGGGTAAAACGTCGAAAGATAAAATTTCCGAAAAAACTTAAAAAAAGATGTTGACAAAAGGGGTAATAAGGTGGTATATTATTAAGGCACCTCGCGAGAGGGCGTCGAAAGGCGGCTTTTGAAGTCGACAAATTTTTTTGAAAAAAGTAGAAAAAAGATGTTGACAAGAGGGTGTGCA
>JAZQDV010000003.1:0-37488 GCA_045546975.1 Eubacteriales bacterium | reverse complement strand
AAGATATTATTATGAAAAGAACAACTTGATGTGGCTCTATGACATATTATACGGAGATACAGTAAGGTTTTAAGGAGAAGGAGGAATTCTTATGAAAAAGTATATTTTCCCTTTTATCATTTGCATGCCATTGTGTTTGATCATATGCTTTACTGCAGGGATAGGATTACAAGTTGCAATTTCAAAAGATGATTCCAAAGACTATGTAAATTACATCAACGAACAAGAACAATACTTCAGAAAAATAAATGAAATAATCAAGGACTTGGAATTTCATTCAGCCAAGGCAAAAGACGGTAAAATCATACTTTATGATGAGGCTCGCAACCCGATATCCGAAATTCCCTTTGAAGAATATGACAGAAGCAAAAAGTTTATATATGCACGCAAATCGGATGATATCGTTTATTTTATTACAGGTGGAGCCGTTGATGATGAATGGGGCATTATGTTTGTAAACGACGGTTCTGACAGTATGATGGAAGGAGTTGGAAGTGCAACCAAGATAAGTGGCAATTCATATGAATACGACACTATGCGCAAATACATAGAATAAAATTTTTGCCGACTACTTAATTTAAACTCACATTCGTCTGCATTGCCTTACTCCTGCGAAAACGCAGGGGTAAGGCAATATGAATATGGCATATGTTGGCAAAAATATGGGATTACCCGAGTGGGTATACAAAAATGTTACTACCACAGAAAAAGATGATGCGGAATGGGTTCAGTACGGCATTGACCTTGCAAATTCAGGGAGGTAAAATTATGAAGAAGCATTTACTCATAAATACATTAGTTTCGATGGCTTTCATTATCTCCGACTTGTTTTTAACTTGGTGTAGCGATTTGGCTGATGTGTATAGTTTGGGTGCAGAAATGGTTTTAGGAATGTTAATCCCTTTTATTCTCGTCTTATTCGTTCTCTTTGCCATCTTCTCCACAACAGTTTCTTTGTACAAAACTGTTGCTACGAAAGATATAAAACAAACTATACCAATTTTAGTGCTTGTTGCATTTGCGACAATGTATATTACTCTGTCAACTCAAGACAGTTTGTGGGTGCGTATCATTGAATATTATAAATAATACGACTCGAAGTGTAAACAGCGGGCCTAATTACTTCGCAGAATCAGGGAGGTAAATGAAAGTGAAAAAATTTGCTTTGTGTACGGGCGCAGTTGTAGTTGTAGCCATTCTCCTGATGATGATTTTAGTAAATTTGAACCCCAAAGAAGAGTTTACGGATCTCGGGAGCGACCCCGGAAACATATTAAGTGGAGGAGACATTGCAGAGGACGAAGACTTCATTTATTATGTGGCGGGTAAAGGTGATAAGGACATATATAAAGCGAAAAAAGATTTTTCGGAGAAGAAGAAAATCGGAACAGTATCTGCGGGAGTAAACTACCTAAACACTGCGAGAGACTATCTCTACTTTGTTGAGGGATCTCCCGGGTTTGTGGTAAAAATGAGCAAGAACGGTGGAGTGATATGGCCTGTCATTATGAAACAGGTAACGAATGTCATTATCAGCGGAGACCGGATATATTACAAGCTTACACCTTGCGACGGTATATGGTTAAAAATCGAAAAATATGCCGATGATTGGGGAAGTTTATATTCCTGCAATTTGAATGGCATGGACAAAAAACTCATTTCAAAAGAGGAAATACCGAGGTTTGTTATTGATGGAGATTTTATTTACTACTCCGACAAAGACTATTTCCTTTGGAGAATGGACACATCGGGTAAAAATAAGGAATTGATTAATTCCGCGGTATGCTCGCTTCCTGAATTTGACGAAAAATATCTCTATTTCACATCGGAAGGACGCTATGTTTATAGAATGGACAAAGAAACTCTCGAAAAAGAGGTTTTGGCTGAGGTGGGCATGGAAGAAAGAAACCTTCACGGTGATTGGATATATTATACTAAGGACAGAGAAGGAGATATTTACAGAATGTCAAAAGATGGTAATACAAAAGAGCTCCTGTTAGAGAGTGAAGTCGTGTCTTTCAATGTTGCAGGAGATTCGATTTTCTTTGAACTGTACGATAAAGGCTTCTTCCGTTTAGACATCTCCGAAAAAGAACTCATAAAACTTTCCGATTAAAACGCGGCAGAGCAGAGGGGTTTCCCTCTGCTCTGTTATTGCTTGGTGGAGATGATGGGGATCTACCCGCGGACTAAAAAGCGTGCCACCGGCACCCTTTTTGCGGCTTGCGAGCCGCCGTCCTGTTCGCTCCCTCATCCTCTCGCGTAGCACGAAAGAAAAACCGCACCAACCTTCGGCTGGTACGGTCTTTCTTTGGTGGAGATGATGGGGATCGAACCCACTACCTCTTGAATGCCATTCAAGCGCTCTCCCAGGTGAGCTACACCCCCGTGACACCATATAATTATAGCCATAAAATAACGAAGTGTCAACAGTTTTTTGCAAGTTTGCACTTGTATCCGCACTGCAAGTGTGGTATAATGTTTGCAGCTAATTATAAATATGAGGTGAAAGTATGAAAACAATTCATCAGCAGACTATCGATACCATGCGCGTTCTCGCTGCAGAGGCTATCGATAAGGCAAAATCAGGACATCCCGGCATCGCTCTCGGCGCAATGCCTATGGCATACGCTCTCTGGGCAGGCAAGATGAAGCATTCTCCGAAGAACTCAAAGTGGCAGAACCGCGACCGTTTTATCCTCTCATCAGGACACGGCTCCGCTATGCTCTATGCTCTTCTTCATATGTTTGATTACGGTCTCACAATCGACGACCTCAAGAACTTCCGTCAGGAAGGCAGCAAGACTCCGGGACATCCGGAATACCGCGAGGTCAACGGTGTTGAAATCACAACGGGTCCGCTTGGACAGGGTATCGCAAACGCTGTAGGTTTTGCTATGGCAGAGCGTCACCTCGCAACACAGTTCAACCGTGACGGTTTTGATGTTGTAGACCACTATACATACGCTCTCTGTGGCGACGGTTGCCTTATGGAGGGTATCGCATCTGAGGCGGCTTCCATGGCAGGTACACTCGGCCTCGGCAAGCTCATTGTTTTGTACGATTCAAACTCAATCACAATCGAAGGCAGCACAGATATCGCATTCACAGAAGACGTTTGCGCTCGCTTTGAAGCATACGGCTGGCAGACACTCACAGTTTCTGACGGTAACGACATTGACTGCATCGCTGCTGCAATTGATGAAGCAAAGGCAGAAAAGAACAAGCCGACTCTCATCAAGATCACAACAGAAATCGGTTACGGCGCACCGAACGCAGGCACAAGCCAGGTTCACGGTGAAGCACTCGGCGCGGAGAAGCTTGCAGCTCTCAAGGCAAACCTCGGTATGCCGACAGACGAGTTCTTCGTATCCGACGAAGTTCGCGCTCACATGAATAGCATGGTTTCTGACCTCAACAAGAACGAGGACGAGTGGAACAAGCTCTTTAGCGCATACGCTGCAAAGTATCCTGAGCTTGCAAAGGAATGGGAAACTCTCATGTCCGGTAAGCTCGATATGGCAAAGCTTGATTCAGACGAGTTCTGGGGCTTTGAGAACAAGGCAAACGCAACACGTAACCTCTCAGGCGAGATGATCAACCGCCTTGCAAAGATTATGCCGAACCTCTTCGGTGGTTCTGCTGACCTTGCTCCGTCAAATAAGACAAACATCAAGGACGGCGGAGACTTCTCAAAGAACGACTATGCAGGCCGCAACATCCACTTCGGTGTTCGTGAGCATGCAATGGGCGCTATTGCAAACGCTATGTGCGCATACGGCGGCATCCATCCGTTCGTTGCTACATTCTTCGTGTTCTCCGACTATGTAAAGCCGGCAATGCGTCTCTCAGCTCTTATGGAGCTTCCGGTAACATACGTATTCTCACACGACAGTATCGGTGTTGGTGAAGACGGTCCGACACATCAGCCGATTGAACAGCTTGCTGCTATGCGTTCTATCCCGGGCTTTGTTGACTTCCGTCCGGCAGACGGTCATGAGACAGCTGCTGCATGGTACTATGCAGTTACAAACGGCAAGCACCCGGTAGGTATTGCTGTAACACGTCAGAACCTCCCGTACTACGAGGAAACAGGCCGTGACGCTCTCCGTGGCGGTTACGTTCTCCGTGACAGCGCTGATGCAAAGGTTATCCTTATTGCTTCGGGTTCTGAGGTTGAGCTTGCATACAAGGCATACGACGAGCTCAAGGCACAGGGAATTGCATCCCGCGTTGTTTCAATGCCGTCTGTTGCACTCTTTGAGATGCAGGATGAAGCATACCGTGAGAGCGTTCTCCCGAAGAGCATCCGCGCACGCGTATTTGTTGAGGCAGGCTGCGGATTCGGTCTTGACCGCTATGTAGGTCTTGACGGTGCAAAGATTTGCATGGAAGGCTTTGGCGCTTCCGCTCCGTACTCCAAGCTCTTCCCGAAGTTCGGCTTTACTGTTGAAAATGTTGTTGAAACAGCAAAGAAGCTTGTAAAGTAAAAACAAAGAACATAAAGAGGCGTGGCCACAGCCACACAAGGCAGTTTTGCCCCGAAAAACATCCTTTTGGCGAATTTCTTCGTTAAAAAAGCGAGCCAACCGTCAGGTTGTGCTCGCTTTTTTGCCTCTAACTTCATCCAAAATTAAGCCTTTCGGGGTGTATGCAGTTTTGAATTGAGGTATTTTTCGTTTGTAGAAATATAAAAATTCCGGGAATACTGACGTATTTCCGGAATTTTTTGTGCATTACAAGCAGAAAAGAGCCATTCAAAACCAATACTTCCTTATGTAGCTGCGGCCAATCTTTCCGCCTCTTTTTTGTTGACAACACAAATTTCATATATTATAATAGTCACGTTGCGAAGAAGCAGGCAACAGAAGATAGTTAATTGAATATCGGGGTGTGGCGCAGCTGGGGACGTTTCCGAGCGCTGCCGGTGGCAGAAGAAGCGAGGAAAAAGGAGTGGCAGCAACAAACCGATTGACAAGCAAAGCCTTGCGCAGGCAGAGGTGCTGTTGCAACAGGAAGCGCAGCGGGCGGGTTGCAGAAACATAAGAAGCAGGCAACAGAGAACAGTTAATTGAATATCGGGGTGTGGCGCAGCTGGTAGCGCGGGTGGTTTGGGACCATCAGGCCGCAGGTTCGAGCCCTGTCACTCCGACCAAAAATAGTATACCCAATAGGGTATACTATTTTTATTTCAATATGAAAAGGGCTCGAACCTTGAGAAGGTCGTTTCAGTTAAGAAAACAGTCCGGTGGACTGTTTTTCAGAAACGATGGGCGAAGACGGGTACTGCGACGCTTGAGCGGAGCGGTCGTCGAGCTTGCGCAGATTGCGAAGCAATATGCTGCCCTGTCACTCCGACCAAAAATAGTATACCCAATAGGGTATACTATTTTTATTTCAATATGAAAAGGGCGTAAAGCTGAGAAGATTCATCTTCGGCTTGATTTTAGTTTTTTTGTATGCTATCATTTGTGTAAAAGAACACCAAGGAAGTGTTGTAACCATGTCATTTGAAAAACTTACAAAATATCTCGATGCACTGCCTGAAATTTACGGAATTCCGATTTGCGAGCTATCCGTAAGGCACAAGCACGAGCTTGTTTACCGCCATTCGGTGGGGAATCTGCCGCACGGAAAGAATACGCTTTATGAGCTGTATTCAATGACGAAGCTGTTTACCGTTACGGCGACAATGCAGCTTGTCGAGAAGGGTGAGATAGGACTTGATGATCCTGTTTATAAGTACCTGCCTGCATATAAGAATTTGACGTTTTTACAAAACGGCACGGTTGTCCCAGCAAGAAAGGTGCTTACAATCCGCCATCTTCTTTCAATGCGAGGAGGACTGAGCTACAATAAATCTGTCGCATTCCATGAAGCTTGCAAAAATAATGCAACTACGAGGGAGATTGCGGACATCATTGCAGACATTCCGCTTCTCTTTGAGCCGGGGGACAACTGGTTTTACAGTCTTGCACACGACGTTCTGGGTGCAGTTCTTGAGGTTGCTGCCGGTAAGAAGTTTTCAGAAATTCTCAATGAAAATATCATAAAGCCGCTTGGGATTTCTGACATGGGATTTTTTCCTGATGATGAGCAGAAGTCACGCTTTGCTCCGATATTCAAATTTAATCCCCTCGACTACACGTCAACTCCGTCAGAGATTGACTTTGTCCAGTATGTCTCAACGAAATACGAAAGCGGCGGTGGTGGACTTTTTGGCTCAAACGACGAATACATGAAGCTTCCCGATGCACTTGCAAACGGCGGGGTCGGGGCAAACGGTGTGTCGATTATCAAGCCTGAGACAATAGCACTCATTAAAGAAAATCAGCTTACACCATCCGAGGTGCACGAGTTTTATGTAATGAAACCCGGATATGGTTACGGACTCGGTGTAAGAACGCTTATTTACCCTGAACAAGCAGGTAGTCCGGGCCCCGTCGGAGAATTCGGCTGGGACGGTGCACTTGCGTCGTATTCAATGGTTGATACAGACAATAATATTGCGGTTGTCTGGACAACACACATGCGCGACTGTAACCCGGCGTATCGTGAGATTCATCCGCATCTCAGAAACCTTGTTTATAAAGGAATACTCAAATAATAACAAAAAAGCAAGATTTTGAATGAAAGTCTTGCTTTTTTTATTTTTGCGTGCTATAATGTCATAGAATTTAATATTACCCTGTGAAACTTCCGGAATCTTTTTTGAAACCGGTAGCGGAGGGAACTCTGGAGAATCTCTTAAATGGGTGCCGAAGGTGTAAGGAGGGAGAACCTCTGAATCTCTCAGGCAAAAGAACAGAGAAATCACATGTCGTTTTTTGCGTGTGTTTTTTTCAGAGTGCTGCATTTATGCGGCATTTTTTATTTTTAGGAGGAATTTACAATGGCAAAAATCGAACAGGTCTTACTCGATGTTATGGGTGTGATAAACACATATATGGCAGACTATGTGCTCATCGTTCTGCTTGTTGCAATCGGCCTTTATTTCACATTCAAGACGCGCTTTGTGCAGGTGCGTTGCTTTGGCGAGGGAATGAAGAAGGTTTTTGGAAGCGTCAAGCTCTTTGGCGGAAAGCAGTCGAGTGGTATGAGCTCCTTCCAGGCGCTAGCAACTGCAATTGCAGGACAGGTGGGAACGGGAAATATCGTCGGAGCGTCAGGCGCAATCCTCATGGGCGGTCCCGGCGCTATCTTCTGGATGTGGGTTATCGCTTTCCTCGGTATGGCAACGATCTATGCTGAGGCAGTGCTTGCCCAGGAGACGAGAGAAGTAGATGAAGACGGAACCGTTCACGGTGGTCCGATTTACTACATAAAGCGTGCATTTACGGGAAAATTCGGAAACTTCCTTGCAGGCTTTTTCGCTGTCGCAATTATAATTTCTCTCGGCTTTATTGGCGGTATGGTTCAGTCAAACTCAATTGGTGCAACAATAAACACGGCGTTTGGCGTTCCAACCTGGGTGACCGGTATTGTTATTGCTACGGTGCTTGCGTTTATTGTTATCGGCGGTGCGCAGAGAGTTGCTGCAACTGCTGAGAAAATTGTTCCGATTATGGCAGTTCTCTACCTTGTGGGAAGCCTTGTGGTTATCGCGGTCAATATTACAAGAATCCCTGAGACTTTTGCTATGATTTTCAAGTACGCTTTCCAGCCGCAAGCTCTTATCGGCGGCGGAATCGGGTATGCGCTTAAAACGGCCATAAGCCAGGGTGCAAAGCGCGGTCTTTTCTCGAACGAGGCAGGTATGGGCTCAGCTCCGCATGCACACGCAATGGCAAATGTGGAAAAGCCGCACGACCAGGGTGTTGTTGCGATGATTGGTGTGTTTATCGATACATTTGTCGTACTTACAATGACGGCTCTTGTGGTTATAACCTGCACCTATACAACGGGAGGCCCTCTTGCAGGAGCTGACGGTGCATCTTATGCGGCAATGATTGCGGATGCCGGAATCAATAAAACAAATGTTGCACAGATGGCATTTGGCAGTGTGTTCGGAGAATGGCTTGGAAATGCATACGTTGCAGTTTGTCTTATGTTCTTTGCGTTTACAACGATCATCAGTTGGAATCTCTTTGGAGAGATAAATTTCAAATATCTCTTCGGGAAAAAGTCTAAGATTGTTTATTCGGTACTTGCCGTAGTTTTCGTTTTCCTCGGCACACTTGTACAGGAGAACGAACTTGTATGGCTCACGCAGGACACATTCAATCAGTTCATGGTTCTTCCCAACGTAATCGCACTCTGGGCACTCGCAAAAATCGTGAAAAAATCAGCACAAAACAAATAAGAATATCGGGCGGCACTTTTTAAGAAAAGTGCCGCCCTTAATATTGCATTTTTCTTGACGGTTTAGTACAATGGAGAGAGAAAGGGGAGAAAACTCATGGATTTCACAAAACTCTCTCAGTTTATGGACAGGCTTACCGACTGGATAATCCCGGGTAATGTAATTTCTGTTTATCACAAGGGTGAAGAGGTTTTCAGATATGCGTCCGGATATTCGGACCTTGAAAACAAAACCCCGATGACAGATGATAAGCTTTTTAATATCTATTCATGCTCAAAGCTTACTACCATCACAGCGGCATTGCAGCTTTATGAAAGAGGCTTTTTCCTTCTTGATGACCCGATTTCCGAGTATATGCCGGAGTTTGCAGAGATGTATGTCAAAAATGCAGACGGAAGCATAAAAAAGGCAGAAAACCCTATAACTTTCCGCAATCTCTTCACGCATACCGCAGGGTTTACATACGATATGGAAAGCCCGGAACTTAAAAAACTCCAAAAGGAAACGAACGGTAGAATGCCGACTGTTGAGGTTGCACGTGCCATTGCGCGCGAGCCACTTCTTTTTGAGCCGGGCACTGCTTGGAAATACAGCCGTGCCCACGATGTGCTCGGTGCTTTCATAGAAGTGATTTCGGGAAAGAAGTTTTCGGAGTATGTAAAGGAGAATATATTTACACCTCTCGGTGTGCGTGATATCTACTACCACAGGGACGAAAATCTATTTCAGAGAATGGCGGAGCAATATGACTATGTCTATGACAAGAGTGAAACTGACATAGTAAAGCTTCAGATGCAAAACGGTTGCAGAAAGGGTACAGTTGTAAACGCGGGCAAGAACGTTGTGTGCCACGACCTTGGAAGTGAGTACGACAGCGGAGGTGCCGGCATAACGATATCCGTTCCGGAATATGCAAAGTTTGCGAATGCTCTTGCAATGGGTGGACTTGCACATACGGGAGAGCGGATTCTTTCAAAGGGAACAGTAGATTTAATAAGGGCAAATCAGCTTTCCGATAAGTTGAGATTTGACTTTCTTCGCGGAACTGCCAAAAACCATATCGGCTATAGCTACGGTCTAGGAGTAAGAACTCTTTACAGCCGTGCGGAGGCGGGCTTTAACGGTATAAGCGGTGAGTTTGGATGGGGAGGAGCAGCCGGAGGAACTATCCTCTGCGATCCTGATAACCAGTTCTCGTACTTCTATTCTCATCACATGCTAAATCCCCACGAACACTACTACCAGCCGAGACTGAGAAATGTTGCATACACATGCCTTTTAAGTGAATAAGAAATGCAAAAAAAGTGAGCTAAGGGCGTCGCCCAAAGCTCGCTTTTTTCTTGTATAACAAAACTTAATCAGTTTGAAAATTCGGTTTCTTTTATGTAGTCAACAAAGGCTTTCAAGCTTTTTGACATCCATTTGTTTTTGTGATAAATGAGCTGTTTCCAGATGTCTATATTCATATCGCATATATCGAGGTAACACAAATCTCCGGATTTAACCATATCACAGGTGACAAAATCAGGGAGAAAAGAAATCATATCACCCTGAGCTATGAGGGAAGTAATCATATCTGTTCTGCCGATTTCAAGTATGGGAGTTATCTCCAATGATTTTTTTGCAAGCTCTTTATCAAAGACCCTTCTGTAACCTTGGCCGTATTCGGTCAGAATAAAAGGCTCGTTTATAATGTCGTGAATTGATAAGTTTTTCGCTCCGGCAAATTTCGACTTTGCATTTGCTACAAAGTGAGTCGAAAGGGGTTGCTCCTTTGCGATAACATAGTCCTTATGGTATGAATGGCTGTCGAGTGTAATAATGATGTCCGCTTCGTTATGGTCGAGCATATCAAACATGACAGAAGTATCGGCAGTAGTAAATTTAACGGAAATAGAAGGATATCTGTTATGAAAATCCATATAGCTTCTGTTAATCATTTCATCACATACGGAATCGGGGGTTACAATATGAATGTGCCCGCTATATTCTTTTTCTTCCTCAAAACTCTCTTTGAATTCGTCCGTAAGCGTGCGAACCTGATGAGCGTATGAAACAAGCTCGCGCCCGCGTTCTGTCAGTGTTATGGTATGATTTATCCTTTCAAACAGAAGACAGCCGAGCTCATCTTCAAGCTGCTTTATCTGAAAAGATATTGTTGATTGAGAGTATCCAAGCTGCTCTGCGGCTTTGGTGAAGCTACCAAGCTCTGCTACATTGATAAAAGTGATTAAATTCCGTAATTCCATTACGTCCCTCCGGTATCGAAATTTTCGATAGTAAACATCAAAACCATTCGTTTGACTAATCTTAGGAAGCATTATATACTATATCACAGAAAAAAGCAAGACTTGGGGGAATTTCAAATGACAAACGCACAGCTTTACACGATTGTTGCCCTTTGCATATATGCAGCTGCAATGGCACTTATCGGTTGTATCAGTTACGGCAAGTCAAAAACACTTGACGGATTCTTGATTGGCGGAAGAAATATCGGAGCCTGGGCTACTGCCTTTGCTTACGGTACTACATATTTCTCGGCAGTTGTTTTTGTTGGTTACGCGGGTCAGCACGGCTGGAACATCGGTATCGGAAGCATTTGGATCGGTATTGGCAATGCTGTTTTAGGTTGTTTGCTTTCGTGGCTCTTGTTTGCAAACAGAACAAGAAAGATGACAAAGAAGCTTCAGGCAAGAACAATGCCAGATTACTTTGAAAAGAGATATGCATCAAAGGGAATGAAGGTTTTGGCGGCGGTTATTATCTTTGTGTTCCTTGTTCCGTATTCTGCGGCAGTTTACAAGGGTCTCGGTGCTTTGTTCAGCGCAGTATTCCCCGGTGTTGAAACCTGGGTGTGGATGCTTATTATGGCTTGCCTTACGGCGGTTTACCTTGTGGCAGGCGGATACATTGCCACAGCCTACACCGACCTTGTTCAAGGCGTTATCATGATTGTAGGTGTTGTTTGTCTGGTTGTTGCAGTTCTCCGACATGATGCAGTCGGCGGACTTTCGGGACTTGTTACAAACCTTGCAGCGATTCCGGGTGACGGAGCACAGCTCACAAATATTTTCGGCGGTTCTTCGTTTAAGTTCCTCTGCTTCAATATTATGCTCACAAGCTTCGGTACATGGGGACTTCCGCAGATGATCGGTAAGTTCTATGCGATCAAGGATACAGCGGCAATCAAGCGCGGAACGATCATCTCCACAATCTTCTGTGTTGTTATCGGTTGCGGTGCTTACCTCATCGGTTCAACATCACGTCTTATTCTCGGCGGCGTTCTTCCGGAGGGCGGAATTGACTCAGTTATCCCTGCCGTTCTTATGAAAGTTTTAAGTGGCGGAACTCTTGGAATTATTCTCCTCGCAGTAATTATGATTCTTCTTCTCTCGGCGTCAATGTCAACACTTCAAGCAGTAGTTCTGACCTCCGCATCGGCAGTTGCAGTCGACCTTGTCCCTGCTGTAAGAAAGAAGGACACAAAGCCGGAAACACAGATGCTTCTTACGAGAATTCTCTGCCTTGTGTTCGTTGCTTGTTCCTTTATCTTTGCAACACAGAATATCCCGATTATTGTAAGCCTTATGTCTTTCTCCTGGGGAATTGTTTCCGGTTGCTTCATCGGACCTTACATCTGGGGTATTTTCTCAAAGAAGATTACAAAAATCGGTGCATACTCAGGTATCATTTCGGGACTTTTGGTTGTGGGTATTTCAACGCTTGTTATAAGCCTCAATTCAGGATTTTCTGCAGCTGCTGCAAAATCACCTGAGATGGGTGTTGCCGCAATGGCAGTTTCCATGGTTATTGTTCCTTTGGTCAGTGCATTTACAAAGAATAAGGACAGTGAAAGAGTCGAAGAAATCTTTAGTTGCTATTCTGAAGAATAATACTTTATAAAAAAAGAAGACTAAGGCCCCCGGCCTTAGTCTTCTTTATTTTCAATTTTGCGCAAATTCAATAGATGACGCAGATACTTCAAAGGTCGTTTTTATCTGCGACACGCCGTCGATAAGCTTTGTGTATTCGCGGCTCTGTATTCTGCCGAGAACGGTTATGCTATCGCCGACATTAAGCCCTGACGCCATTCTTGCGTTTTTGCCCCAGACAACAATAGGCAGATAATCGGACCGCCCGTAGCTTCGGTTTGTTGCAAGCATTATGTCACATATCTCGCGCCCAAGCGGTGTTTTTCTGTAAACGGGTGGTTTGCATACGGCACCACAAAGTGTAAGCTCGTTTCTGTAGGTGTCTGGAGGAGCGGGCAAAAGCTCCTTTGCAAACGCCGAGATAATAAGCTTGTTTCCTGTTTCCGTTCTTTTGTTGAATGACCGTAGAGAGCAGTTTGCGAAGATAAAGCTTCCCGTAGAGAGACCGATTCCTTCGATGATGGCGCGGTTTGCAAGAATGTTGATTTCATCGTATGTACCTGAAAGTCGCCGGGAAGCGAGCTTGAATGTGTAAAAATCACATCCGTGGGATTCGTGTGAGAATTCGACACGGCTTGTTACTTCGCCGCTTATATATAATACGTTGTGTGCGGTATTTTCCATATTTTCCACCTCGTCTTAAGTTTCTTTTCAAATATATGATGGACCGATGAGCAATTATGCTATGAGGTGTGTAATACTTGCATATTTATTTTGATATGTGCTATTATTCTATATATCAGCAAAAGGAGGCGAACGTCTTGGCAGAGGTAAGGAAAAGAAGTGAAATAGAAGAAAAATACAAGTGGAATCTTGAGGATATATTTGAGAGTGAATCGGCTTTTGAAGAAGGGGTTGTGCACCTTAAAGAGCTTGCTTCCCGCTTTGAAAAAATGCACGGAAGCATTGGTGAGAATTCCGACACGCTCCTTTCGGCACTCTCTCTTTCTGATGAGATAGGGCTTCTTATGCTCTCGCTTTATGCATACGCCTGTATGCACAGAGATGAGGACAATGATGTTTCAGAATACCGTGCAATGGCAGACCGAATAGGGGATATTGAAAGTGAGATCATGAGTATATGCGCATTCTTTGAACCTGAGCTTATCGCGACAGGCAAGGAAAAGATAGAAGAGTTTATGGAAGAGAATGGGAAGCTTTGCGTATACAGACAGTATTTTGATAACCTGTTCCGCGAAAAGGAGCACATACTTGACGAAAAAAGCGAACGGCTTCTTGCAATGTCATCGCCTCTCGGTGAGGCAGCACACGATATTTTCTCCGCTATGAACAATGCAGACATACGCTTTGGTGAAATAACCGATGAAAACGGGGAAAAAGTAGAGCTTACCCACGGTCGCTACGGTGTGTTTATGGAAAGTGGTACGAGACACGTCAGAAAAGAAGCGTATGATGCGATGTATAAGCAGTATAAGGCTTTTAAGAATACATTTGCATCGATGTATGCAGGCAGTGTGAAGAGCGATCTTTTTTATGCACGTGCACGAGGTTTTGCTTCAAGCCGAGCAATGAAGCTTTCGGATAGCTTTATTCCCGAGGAAATTTACGACAGTCTTATCAGGAATGTAGAAAAAGGACTTCCTGAGCTTTCAGAGTATCTTGCTCTTAGAAAAGAAAGACTCTCACTTTCAGAACTTTGTATGTATGATTTGTACTGCCCGATTGTTCCGTCGGACGATGAGGAGATTTCCTATGAAGAGGCGTGTGAGCTTGTTCTCGCGGCAAGCGCACCGCTTGGTGAAGACTATGTAAATGATATGAAACGCGCATTTTCCGAGCGTTGGGTGGATGTGTATGAAAATCGTGGCAAGACCTCAGGTGCATATTCATGGGGAGATAACACAACACATCCGTATGTTCTTCTCAATTACCAGGGAAAGATTGAGGATGTGTTTACTCTTGCGCACGAGATGGGACACGCGATGCATTCCTACTATACAAACAAGACTCAACCTCCGGTATATCGCGACTATAAGATTTTCGTTGCCGAGGTCGCAAGTACTGTTAATGAGAACCTGCTTATGGAGTATCTCTTAAAAGATGCTGTGGGAGACAGAAAAAAGTATCTGCTCGGAAGAAAGCTTGAGGCGATAAGAACAACCTTCTACCGTCAGACGATGTTTGCAGACTTTGAACGCGAGGCACACGAAAGGTATATGCAGGGGACACCGCTTACCGCTGAAACTCTTTCGGAGCTGTATTCCGAGATAAACAGAAAGTATTACGGAGCTGTATGTGAGATTGACGACAACATTTCGTATGAGTGGGCAAGAATACCGCATTTCTATACGAGCTTTTATGTGTATCAGTACGCAACGGGCTTTGCTGCCGCAACGAAGATAAAGGAGTTGGTACTTTCTGATAGCACAAATGCGGAGAGGTATCTTGAGTTTCTCCGTGGCGGAAGCTCGGCATATCCGATTGAACTATTGCGCAGAGCCGGAGTGGATCTGACTTCCTCAGAGCCTGTCGAGAGCGTTATTGCAGACATGAGAAAAGCTTGTGAGGAAATAAAGAAAATTCAATAATTTTCGGAGGACAACTCACCGAAAGTATTCTTTTTGCGTAGAATGTACCAAAAGGGAAGAAAGGTGGGCGAGAACATGTGCCGTAGAAGCGGAAGCTTTTTTATTGTGTGTGCGATGGCGATTGCCCTCGGTATACTTTTCGGGGCATTGTTCCCGTCGGGCTTTCTCGTGTTCGTGCTCTGCATACTGCTTATTGCGGTGGGCATACTTATTCTTTTCTGACGGAGGTGGAAAGGATGAAGGTGGTAGTTGTAAAGGCTCCGAAAACGATTGCGCCTATGCTTAAGAAAATGTTCGGGATAAAGTGAGAAAAAGAGCGTGCAAAAAGACTTTTTGCACGCTCTTTTTTTACTGGAAATTTAAGAAAATATGTGATATAATGTATCTGTATAATTATCAAAGTTTTGAGAGGGTATACATATGGCACAGAAAAAGAGGAAAGCAACCGCCCAGAGGAGCAGTAGGACAAGCACTGCAACGAAAAGGCGGAAGAGTACGCAGAGTCCGGAAAAGATAACTCAGAAAAGGCGCGCGATATTAAATCAGAGATGGGCATTTCTCGCGTTTTTTGGAGCACTTCTTTCGTTCCTCGCGCTTTTCCGTGTTGAGGCGACCTGGGTTGATTTTATAGGCAAGTTTGCAAGCGGAGCTATAGGGCTTGGCTTCCTTGTGCTGCCGTTTGCACTTCTTATGGTGGGGATTCTTCTCATCATAAGCCGCGGCAAGCCCATAAAGGGAAGGGTCATATCCGCTATTCTCATCCCGTACCTTATAGGAGCACTTGCCCATGCGTTTGTCGGTACTACAGACTACAACTGGTCGACTATAGTCGCTGAGGGACAGGCCCTTGCAGGCGGCGGTGTGCTCGCGGGATATCCCGTTGCTTTTCTCAATGGTACAATAAGTCGGATTGCAACCGTTATTCTTTTTGTAATTGCTACCCTCTTTGTAATACTCAATGCTTTTAACCTTACAATAATGAACGCCTATGATGCTGTAAAGTCTGCTTTGCAGAAGATGCATCACGAGGTTGAATACGAGGAAGAAGAATACGAGGAAGAGGATGAGGTTGAAAAAGAACCTGAGATTAAGCTTCCGCGTCGCAAACGTCGCATAATAGATATTCCTCTTGATGATGTGCAGGAGGTAAAAGAAGAAAAAGAAAACAGCTTAAAGCTTGCACCGCCAAACGTACCGACTCCGGGTGATATAATCGCTGAGGAGATGGTAGGGGAAGTCGATGCGGATAATGATGACTTTGCACGTGATGTTATAAACGCCATCGAACAAAGTGAAAAAGCAGAGGCTACTCCGAAGAATGAGCTTGTTTCTGCGGCAGAGGAGTTTGTTGTACCTGAAATTGAGGGCGAGATGGAGACAAAGGAAATGTATCCGTACCCTCCGCTTTCTCTTCTCAACCCTCCGGCTGCTGCAAATACTGCATCTGCCACCACGGAGCTTAAAAACATCGGTATCAAGCTCGGCGAAACAATAAGAAGCTTCGGCCTTGACATAAAGGTTGTAAATATTGTACGCGGCCCGTCGGTAACGAGATTTGAGGTACAGCTTGATGCGGGTGTCAAGTTCTCAAAGCTCACCTCACTCTCTGACGATATCGCCCTTGCTCTGGGTGCTACGGGTGTGTTCATTGCACCTATACCGAATAAGTCCCTTATAGGTATCGAAGTTCCGAACGAGAGTGTTCAGGTCGTAAATATTTCTGAAGTTATCGCATCTGACGAGTTCACGAAGAACGAAAGCGATGTTGCGTTTGCTCTCGGTAAGGATATTTCGGGCAACTGTATAGTTTCGGATATATCAAAGCTTCCGCACATGCTTATCGCAGGTACTACGGGCTCAGGTAAGTCTGTATGTATAAACTCGATTATCGTAAGTATTCTCTACCGCGCAACACCTGAACAGGTAAAGCTTATTATGATTGACCCGAAGATGGTTGAGCTCGGTGTATATAACGGTATACCGCACCTTCTCGTCCCTGTTGTTACAGACCCGAAGAAGGCGGCAGGCGCGCTTCAGTGGGCAGTGCTTGAAATGATGAAGAGATACAAGATGTTTTCTGAGTGCGGCGTGCGTGATATGAAGTCATACAATAAGGCGATTGCAAAGTCGGGCGAAGGGGAACCGATGCCGCACATCGTAATCGTTATAGACGAGCTTTCCGACCTTATGGTAGTTGCGAGAAAAGATGTTGAAGATTCCATAATGCGCTTAAGCCAGATGGCACGTGCTGCTGGAATGCATCTTATAATCGCAACACAGCGCCCGTCTGTTGACGTTATCACGGGCGTAATCAAGTCAAACATCCCGTCGCGTATCGCTTTTGCGGTAGCGTCAAAGATAGAGTCAAACATCATACTCGGAAGTATGGGTGCGGAAAAGCTCATTGGCCGCGGTGATATGTTATATGAGCCTATGGGTGCGGCAAAGCCGACACGAGTTCAGGGCTGCTACATCTCATCTGATGAGGTCGAAGAGGTCGTAGCATACGTCAAGAGTGGCAAGGATGCCGAGTACTCACAGGATGTCATAGACCAGATTGAAAAGCAGGCTGAAAAGGGTGAAGCGGGCGCAGGTGGTGCATTTGATGACGACGAAGAAGCAGATGAAATGCTCACAGCGGCGATTGATGTGGTCGTGGAATCGGGTCAGGCATCAACCTCAATGCTTCAAAGGAGACTCAAGCTTGGCTATTCAAGAGCCGCAAGAATCATTGACCAGATGGAAGAACGCGGAATTGTCGGCGAGTTTGAAGGCTCAAAGCCGAGAAAAATTCTCATCACGCGTGATGAGTGGAACGAAATGAAAATGCGAAAAGAAGGAAGATAAAAAGGCTTTATGAAAAACGGTTTTCTGCCTGTTTCAAAAGAAGATATGAAGGCGCGCGGATGGGACTGGTACGATTTTCTCTACATAACCGGAGATGCGTATGTCGACCACCCGAGCTTCGGTGTAGCCGTAATATCAAGAGTGCTTGAAAAGGCAGGGTACCGTGTGGCGATTCTTTCCCAACCGGACTGGAAGACGGATAAGGACATAAAGGCATTCCCGAGACCGCGCCTTGGCGTTCTTGTTACGGGCGGTAACATAGATTCAATGGTCGCGCACTATACGGTCGCAAAAAACAGACGCAAGCGCGACGATTATACTCCGGGAGGAGTTATGGGAAAGAGACCTGACCGCGCAGTAAGCACATACTGCAAGGCGGTGAGACGGGTATACCCCGATATTCCGATTGCGATAGGTGGGCTTGAGGCATCACTTCGCCGATTTGCCCATTATGATTACTGGGACGATACCGTGCGCCGCTCTGAGCTTATAGAGTCGGGTGCAGATATCCTTATGTACGGTATGGGCGAGGACACTGTTGTACTCCTTGCCGATGCACTTTCTGAGGGCAAAAAAATCTCCGAGATAAAAAACATAAGGGGTACGGTGTACAAATCCGATACTCTCGACGACTGTATCTATCCGTTTGTTACGGTGCCGTCATACGATGAGGTTTCGAGAGATAAACGGAAATACGCAATAGCTGCAAAAATTGAGCAGGAAGAGCAGGATTCTGTGCGCGGTAGAGCCATAGCACAGAAGCACGGTGATGCGTTTGTCGTGCAGACTCCGCCACAGTATCCGATAACAACCGAGCGGTTTGACGAGGTTTACGGGCTTCCGTATATGCGGGACTATCACCCGTCATACGAGAGTGTGGGTGGTGTCAAGGCGATAGAAGAGGTTAAGTTTTCTATTATCCACAACAGAGGGTGCTTTGGCGGCTGTAATTTCTGCTCGCTTGCGTTTCACCAGGGCAGAATGATAAGCACGAGAAGTCACGATTCTGTGATAGGTGAGGCAAAAGCTATCTCCGAAATGCCAGATTTCAAGGGCTATATTCACGATGTTGGCGGTCCTACGGCAAACTTTCGAAACACTTCCTGTGAAGAACAAAAAGAAAGGGGAATGTGCAAGAGAAACTGTCTTGCGCCGACACCGTGCAAGAACCTTCGGGTAGACCACAGCGATTATATTGAGCTGTTATCAAAGCTTCGGGAGCTTCCAAAGGTAAAAAAAGTGTTTATCCGTTCAGGAGTCAGGTTTGACTATGTTATGGCGGATAAATCTGATGAGTTTTTCCGCTCTCTTGTGCGTCATCACGTGAGCGGTCAGCTAAAGGTAGCACCTGAACATTCGTGTGACAGCGTGTTGAGGTATATGGGTAAGCCTCATTTTGACGTGTACAGAAGATTTTATAAGAAATTCTTTGAACTTGATGCGGAGTATAAGAAGAATCAGTATCTTGTACCGTATTTTATATCATCTCACCCGGGATGTACGCTCGGCGATGCAATAAAGCTCGCTGAGTACTTAAACAGCATAAACCACATGCCCGAGCAGGTGCAGGATTTCTATCCGACACCGGGAACAGTGGCTACGTGTATGTATTATACGGGGCTAGACCCGATGACGATGGAGCCGGTGTTTGTTCCGCGCGACCCTCACGAGAAGGCGATGCAGAGGGCACTTTTACAGTGGAAGAGACCGGAATGTCGCGCGCTTGTGCTTGAAGCGCTGAGAAAAGCGGGACGCACAGATCTTATCGGCAATGCAAAGCGTTGCCTTGTACGTGATGACAGGAAAAAGACGGAAAAGCGGAAGACTGTATCTGCCGCACAACCGTTTGAAGCAAAAGGAAGAAGGAAAAAGGGGAAACGCTGATGCGTATTTTGGGAATTGACCCGGGCTATGCCATAGTGGGCTATGGAGTTCTCGACACAGAGGGAATGAAAACAGAAGGCTATGGGGTAATAAGAACAGAGGCAGACCTCAAAATTGAGGACAGGCTCTCTGAAATATACGACAATATGTGTGAGCTTCTCTCAACATTCCGCCCTGACCACGTCGCGATAGAAAAGCTGTATTTCAACACGAACGAGAAAACGGCGATAAACGTAAGTCAGGCGCGCGGTGTAATAATTTTAGCTTGTGTCAAGTGCGGTGTAAGAGTCTACGAATACACACCGCTTCAGGTAAAGATGTCAGTTGTGGGATACGGCAGAGCGGAGAAAAACCAGGTTATGGATATGACTAAAAGGCTTTTGGGACTTCGGAAAATCCCGAAGCCCGACGATGCTGCCGACGCCCTCGCAATTGCGCTTTGCCACGCAAACACAACAGGAAGCCTTCTTATGAATTTGTGATTTGAGGTGTGAATATGTTCAATTACTTAAACGGAACAATAGTTGAAATAGGCACAAATATGCTTGTTGTTGATGTTGGAGGCGTAGGATTTTCGTGCAACGCTTCACTCAGGACATTGTCGCAGCTCAAAACAGGCGTTTCGGCAAAGATATATACACATCTCAATGTGCGCGAGGATGCACTTGAGCTTTTTGGATTCTGCGACAGGGAAGAACTTTTAACCTTCAAGCTTCTCACCGCGATTTCGGGCGTGGGACCAAAGGTGGCCCTTTCAATTCTTTCAGCGGTAACACCGTCTGAGCTTGCCCTTGCAGTTGCAACCGACGACGATAAGCCGATTCTCGCTGCAAACGGCGTCGGAAAAAAACTTGCCGGAAGAATTATTCTTGAGCTTAAGGATAAGCTTGCAAAGAGCACGATAAATGTCGGGGATGTATCGTATGCAAACTACGCGCCGAAGGCTTCAGGTGCTGAAGGCGAGGCAGCAGAGGCGCTTTCTGCACTGGGTTATGGCAAGGATGAAATCGGCGCAGCGCTCCGCGGAGTTGATACGAGCGGTATGAGTGTTGAGGATATAGTAAAGCTTGCTCTTGCAAGACTTATGAGATAGGGGGATAGCCATGAGTATTGAGTTCAACAGTCCTTCTGCGGCAGAATACGCAGAAGAAGAACGCATGGTCTCCTCCATGCTCACAAACCATGACGATAACGAGAATTCACTGCGCCCCAAAACTCTTACAGAGTATGTGGGTCAGGAAAAGGTTAAGAGTATGCTCGATGTTTGTATCTCTGCTGCACGTGGCAGAGGCGAATCCCTCGACCATGTTCTTCTCTACGGTCCTCCGGGACTGGGAAAGACCACTCTCGCAACGATTATTGCAAACGAGATGGGCGTTAATATAAGAACAACCTCGGGCCCGGCAATTGAAAAGACAGGTGACCTCGCGGCACTTCTTACAAGTCTTAATGAGAATGATATTTTGTTTATAGACGAAATTCACAGACTCAACCGTAGTATTGAAGAGGTGCTTTATCCTGCTATGGAGGACTATGCACTTGATATCATAATCGGCAAGGGTCCGTCAGCACGAAGCGTAAGGCTTGGACTTCACAAGTTTACCCTTATCGGTGCAACAACGCGCGCGGGACAGCTCACCTCACCGCTCCGCGACCGCTTTGGCGTAGTTATGCGCCTTGAGATGTACACACCTGAGGAGCTTTGCGGAATCGTAAAGCGAAGTGCTGAGATACTCGGAATAAAAACAGACGACTCCGGAGCTTTCGAGATTGCAAGAAGAAGTCGCGGAACACCGCGAATTGCAAACAGAATACTCAAACGTGTTCGTGACTTTGCAGAGGTACGCGCAGACGGTGAGATAACGCGTGCTGTCGCTGATATGGCACTCAATGCCCTTGAAATAGACGAGATAGGACTTGACACAACTGACCGCAGAGTCATGGAGAGCATTATATATAACTTTGCAGGCGGACCTGTCGGTCTTGACACGCTTGCTGCAACGATAGGCGAAGAGGCGGTAACGATAGAAGATGTCGTGGAGCCGTATCTTATGCAGCTTGGATTCTTAAGCCGAACACCGCGTGGCAGATGCGTTACAAAGAAGGCATATGACCATCTCGGCATACCTTTTGAGGGTCAACTCGAACTTTGAAAATGACGCGAAAAAGTAAACATTTTGTCGAAGCAAACGACAAATAATCGATGTTTTTTAGATTTTTGTTATTTTTACTTGACATTTGTGAATGTGTCGTTTATAATAAAATACAGTATTAGTGAAAATGGTGAAGTTCGTTTTGAAGGGATTTGACAGTTACAGCGACGAGGAACTGATACTTCGCCTTCGCGAGGGTGACTCGCGTTGCGAGGAAGTTCTGGTTCTGCGTTATGTTCCGTATGTCAGGAGCCTTGCAAGGCCGTATTTTCTGGCAGGAGGAGATTCTGAGGATCTTATCCAGGAGGGCATGATAGGGCTTATCAATGCTCTGTCGGGATTTAACCCAAATGAAGAGGCCTCCTTCAAGACATACGCAACACTGTGCATCAGAAACAGGGTGTATTCCGCGATAAGACATTCGCTTCGTGGAAAGAACTCCCCGCTTAATAACTACGTATCCATAGAGGATGCGAAGATCGAAGCGACAGAAAATGCTTCACTGAATACTGGAGCATTTGCGGATCCCGTGGAGGAACTTATTGACAAGGAAGACTATAAGGAACTTCTCAAAAGGGTTTCGGAGCTTCTTTCGAGGTTTGAAGGCAAGGTTCTGGAGTTCTATCTTGAAGGTCTTTCGTGTACGGAGATTTCCAAAAAACTTGGCAAAACTCCAAAAGCTGTTGACAATGCGGTACAAAGAATCCGCCGCAAATTCCAGGCTTTTTCAAAATAGGCAACATCAGGGTAACCTGTGTAGCAATATATTATCAAATGCCCAAGTAGCTTAAAACAATCAGAGCGCAAAATTGAGGTGTCGGTGGAAGTCCGTCCTGGGGCAAGTCTTAAGTCAAAGAGAGGGTAACAAAATGTACGAAGACAAGACATTAAAATGCAAAGAGTGTGGAGCAGATTTCGTATTCACAGCAGGTGAGCAGGAATTCTACGCAGAGCGTGGCTTTATGAACGAGCCGCAGCGTTGCAAGGCTTGCCGCGATGCTCGCAAGGCTGCTAGCCGTGGCCCGAGAGAATACTTCACAGCTGTTTGCGCAGCTTGTGGCGGAGAAGCAAAGGTTCCGTTCGAGCCGAAGACTGACCGTCCTGTTTACTGCAGCGATTGCTTTGCAAAGATGCGCCAGGAAGACAATCAGTAATAACTAAAAAAAGACCTTCTTCGGAAGGTCTTTTTTTATTGCCTTTTTTCGGCAGTATATGGTACAATACTTATATATAAGTATGCCCGAAAGGAAAAGGATATGGATAATTTAAGGAAGAGAATTCTCGCGTCTGTTCAGAAGCCTGCACGGTATACGGGCGGTGAGTATAACGCGGTTATAAAGAATAAAGAAGATATAGCTCTTCGGTTTGCCTTCTGTTTCCCGGATACCTATGAAATCGGTATGTCTCACATGGGACTCCGCATTTTGTACGGAGTTATGAATGAGGAAAAGGATATATGGTGCGAGCGTGTTTTTGCACCGTGGACCGATATGGAGAGTGAGCTTCGCAAAAACAATATGAAGCTTTTTGCTCTTGAGAGCGGAGACCCTCTCTGTGATTTTGATATAGTCGGGTTTACTCTTCAGTATGAAATGAGTTATTCCGCAGTTCTCAATATGCTTGACCTTGGCGGAATCACTGTTCGTGCGGATGAGCGAGGGGAGAATGAACCGATTGTTGTTGCGGGCGGCCCATGTACCTATAACCCCGAGCCCCTTTGTGATTTTATTGACATCTTCAACATCGGTGAGGGCGAAGAGCAGATTATAGAGCTCTGTAATTTATATAAGGAATGTCGCGCGAGCGGGAAGTCAAAGAAAGAGTTTTTAAGACTTGCTGCAAACATCGGTGGCATATATGTACCGTCTCTATATGATATTTCATACAACGACGACGGCACAATTGCGGCGATTACCCCACGTGACGGTGCACCTGAAGTTGTGGTAAAGAGAATAATTGAAGACTTTGATTCTGTATACGTACCCAAAAAGGTGATAGTTCCGTCGACTGAGATTGTTCATGACAGAGTATCCCTTGAGGTTTTCAGGGGCTGTATCAGAGGTTGCCGCTTCTGTCAGGCGGGATATGCGTACAGACCGGTCCGCGCAAAGCGAGCCAAAACTCTTATTGAACACGGCAAGGAGATGTGCCGTGAGACGGGTTATGAAGAAATCTCTCTCGCATCTCTATCAACAAGTGACTATAAGGAGTTGCCTGAGCTTGCCGACGGTCTTCTCGACTGGTGCGAACCGAGAAATATAAGTCTCCAGCTTCCGTCACTCCGCGCGGACAACTTCTCCGTTGAGCTTATGCAGAGAATACAGAAGGTACGAAGCGGAGGACTCACGTTTGCCCCTGAGGCGGGAAGCGCAAGGCTTCGCGATGCTATAAACAAGAACCTCACGGAAGAGGAAATCTTAAACGCCTGCAAGATAGCATTTGAAAATGGAAGAAGCACTGTTAAGCTCTACTTTATGATAGGTCTTCCGACGGAAACTGACGAGGATATAAAGGGCATAGCAGAGCTTTCACAGAAGATTCTGTACCTTTGGAAGACACACGCGACAAACAAAAAGCGCGGAGTGAAGATAACGGTGAGTGCGGCGTGCTTTGTGCCAAAGCCACAAACGCCGTTTCAGTGGGAAGCTCAGAATACGCGCGAGGAGTTTTCCCGGAAGGCGGCACTTCTTCGCGAGGCAATAACTGCAAAGGCAATCACATATAACTGGCACGAGCCTACCGTAAGCTTCCTTGAAGCGGTATTTGCAAGAGGTGACAGAAAAATAGGAAAGGTCATCGAAACTGCGTGGAAGAAAGGTGCAAAGCTCGACGGCTGGGATGAGCACTTTTCACTTGACTTGTGGCTCGATGCATTCCGTGAATGCGGAATAGATCCTGCTTTCTACGCAAACAGAAAGCGCGGTAGCGACGAGATAATGCCGTGGGACCACATCTCGACGGGTGTTTCAAAACAGTTCCTTGCATGTGAGAGAGAAAAGGCATACAGGTCGGAGGCGTCTCCGAATTGCAGAGAAAAGTGTCTTGCCTGCGGTGCCTCAAAGCTTCTGTGCGGAGGTAAGTGCGATGCGTAAGGTAAGAATAATGTATAGAAAAGAGGGAAGAGCGATATATATTTCCCACCTTGATATTATGCGAACCTTCCAGCGCGTTCTCACACGTGCGGAAATTGCGGTAAAGCACACGGAGGGGTTTAATCCGCATCCCTACATTTCAATCGCGCTTCCCCTGTCGCTCGGGTACACTGGTGTGTGTGAATTTCTCGATCTTGTCATTGAGGATGAAATGACAGATGAGGAAATTGTTGAGAGGATGAACAGAACTCTCCCCGAGGGAATATGCGCGATACGTGCATACAGCGAAGGTCGACCTGTGCGCGATATCGCATACTCTGAGTTTGAGATAGGCTTAGAGTACGACGAGGGACTTCCGCTTTCTGCGATAAAGAAGCTGAAGGAACTTTTTGAGTCGGACGACATAACGGTGTTAAAAAAGAGTAAAAGAGGAGAGGTCCAAACAAACATCGCTCCGCTTATAAAGTCGTTTGATGTCAAAGTAGACGGAGAGAGGCTCTTGGTGAGAACAGTTTTGGCATCGGGGAATACGTCTTTGAATCCTGAATATATAATACGCGCGATTGAAAAATACTTGCCTGATTGTAAGCCTTCTTTTGCGGAGTTTGAGCGAAAAAACGTGTTCGATGCGGACATGAACGAATTCAGATAAAATATATTCAAAAATGCATTGACAAAACGGTACAAAACAGTATAATTAAAGAAAATGGAAAGAGAGGAAAAAGGAATGGCAAAGAAAGATTTGATATGGGGGTTCCTCGTCCACCTTACCAGCAATTTCTGGAAGGAAAAGAGTGCCACTCTTGAGTTTGAAGAAGGCGCTTGGGAATACATCCTTGAAGGTGCCGAAAAGATGGGACTTAATACAATTGTTCTCGACCTCGGCGATGGTCTTGAGTATGCAAGTCATCCCGAAATAGCACTTCCCGATGCCTGGACGAGAAAGAAGCTACGTGATGAGATAGCACGCTGCAAGAAGATGGGAATAAGACTTATCCCGAAGCTCAATCTCTCATCAAACCATGATATATGGCTCGGTGAGTATGAGAGAATGCTCTCCACATCAATATACTACAGAGTGTGCAGAGACCTCATCCGTGAGGTATACGAGCTCTTTGAAGGTCCTGAATATATCCATCTCGGTATGGACGAGGAGCATTGCCCGCTTTATAGCGGATATGAGTTCGTTGCATATCGTCAGGGCGAGCTTTATTGGCATGATATGCGCTTCCTTCTTGACTGTGTACACGACACGGGCGCAAAGCCGTGGATATGGTCATGCCCGCTCTTTGATGATACAGAGGAGTTCTTAAAGCACATAGATCCGAAGGAAGTTGTAATTTCTCCGTGGCAGTACAATGCGCTTTATCCCGAGCACTTCACACCGATTACATCGCGTGATGCATATATAAGATTCTACAGCCAGGAAAGATTCAAGGGAATGAACCTCACATATGTTGAGGAAGATCCGTTCTATGTAACATTCCGTGAAAAGGCACTCCCGCTTCTTAAGGAAGGCTTTAGCTACATTCCGTGTGTATCGATGAACAACCATTGTGACTGGAACTCACCGGATATGCTTCGCTATTTCAAGGAGAATGCACCGGAAGATCAGATTCTCGGATACATAACCGCACCCTGGTATGCAACCAAGGAAGAGAACATCAAGTATTTTGAAGAAACTTTCAAGGTGTTCGCACCTGCAAAAGAACAGTATTACGGAAAATAAAATTGAAATAAAACCTTGACATAGGCAAAATTCGATGATATAATAGCAAAGCCGCATTGAGTGGGCATGTAAGTTTGCTTCGGCAACGCCTACAAGAGCGAGACTCTAAAATATGAGAGAGAGGTGCAACAACATGCAGGCAATTTTCGTTACAGGCGGTAAGCAGTACAAGGTTTCCGAGGGCGACGTTATCTTCGTTGAGAAGCTCGAGCTCGAGGGCGAGACTGTTGAGTTTGACAATGTTCTTATGACAATCGACGGCGACAATGTCACAGTCGGCACACCGAGCGTTGCAGGCGCAAAGGTTACTGCAAAGCTTATAAAGAACGGCAAGTCTAAGAAGATTATGGTCTTCAAGTTCAAGGCGAAGAAGAACTATCGTCGTCGCCAGGGCCACAGACAGCCGTACACAAAGCTTCAGATCGAAAAGATCAGCGTTTAATGATTACGGTTAAGCTTGTTTCGCAAAACGGTAAGTTTTCAGGGTTTGACGTATCGGGACATTCCGGCTATGCAGAAAGCGGCAGTGATATAGTATGCGCTGCAATCTCAAGTGCAGTTGGTCTTTGCGAAACGATAATAAGCGATTCGCTGAAAGTTTCGGCGGATATCAAAATAGAACCCGAGAATGCAAGAATTTCACTTCTCGTTAAAGAAAGTGATGCAGATTCTTGCAGAGGGATATTTGAAGGCTTTGCACGGCATATTCGTGCTTTGGCGGAAGAATATCCGAAGTATATTGAAGTTTTGGAGGTGCAGTGAAATGCTTAAAATCAGTATTCAGTTTTTTGCACATAAAAAGGGCGTAGGTTCCACAAAGAACGGCCGTGATTCTGAGTCTAAGCGTCTTGGCGTAAAGCGTGCAGACGGTCAGTTCGTTCTTGCAGGAAACATCCTCGTTCGTCAGCGTGGAACAAAAATCCACCCGGGCACAAACGTAAGCCGCGGCTCCGACGATACATTGTTCGCAACTGCAGACGGTGTTGTTCGTTTTGAGCGTCTCGGCAAGGACCGCAAGAAGGTTTCCATTTACCCGGTTGCTCAGTAAAAAACAAAATGTGCGGGCAGGTTGATGTACGACCTGCCCGTATTGTTTAATTGGATGTATATTACATATTATATATTATATGTAATCAAGAGGTGAGAGTTGTGTTCGTTGATGTAGCAAGTGCGAAGTTCATAGCAGGTCGCGGCGGCGACGGTGCAGTAGCCTTCCACAGAGAAAAGTATATAGCGGCAGGCGGTCCCGACGGTGGTGACGGCGGAGATGGCGGAAACGTTGTCCTTAAGGTTGATGACCATATGTCGACGCTCGTTGAATTCCGATACAAAACAAAATACAAAGCGGAGAACGGTGAGAACGGAAGCGGCAAGCGCTGTTCAGGAAAGCGCGGTAAGGATATTGTAGTAAAAGTCCCGCGCGGAACACTTGTTTATGATGTAGAGTCAGGTGCACTTGTAAAGGATATGTCCGATGACGAACCGTTTATAATTTGCAAGGGCGGTCGCGGCGGCTGGGGAAACCAGCACTTTGCAACACCGACACGTCAAGCACCGCGATTTGCACGTCCCGGCCTTGAGGGTGAAGAGCTCGAGGTAAGACTTGAGCTTAAGCTTCTTGCGGATGTCGGTCTTGCGGGATTTCCGAACGTTGGAAAGTCGACACTTCTTTCTGTTGTGTCTGCAGCGCGCCCGAAGATTGCAAACTATCACTTTACAACGATTGTCCCAAATCTCGGCGTTGTCCGTGTTGACGAAAGTTTTTCGTATGTAATGGCGGATATTCCCGGAATTATTGAGGGCGCGAGTGAGGGTGCAGGTCTTGGTCACCGTTTCCTTCGCCATATTGACAGATGCCGTCTTATAGTTCATCTCGTCGATGTGTCCGGCAGTGAGGGGCGAGACCCGATAGCTGACTTTGAGGCGATAAATGAAGAACTCAAAAAATACAATCCTGAGTTTGCAAACCGTCCGCAGATAGTTGCGGCAAACAAGAGTGACCTCATCTTTGACAGAGAAAAGGCAGACGAGTTTAAGAAGTATATAAGGAATCTCGGCTATGAGTATTTCGAAATCTCTGCTGCAACCAATACGGGAGTAGCTGAGCTTATGAAGAAAGTGGCAGAGGTACTCTCAAAACTCCCGCCGATTGAAACATATACTCCGACCTACGTAAGAGTAGAAGAGGATATGACGAGTCATGATTTTGAGATAACAAGGCTTGATGAGGATGTCTACTCTGTTGAAGGTAACTGGATAAAGCGTGCAATGGGCTCGGTCAACTTTGATGACTATGAGTCGAGAATATACTTTGAAAGAATGCTCAGAAAATACGGAGTATATGACGCGCTTGAAGAAAGGGGCGCAGAAGAGGGAGATACAATTATTATCTACTCAATGGAGTTTGAATATCTTAAATAATATATGTAATTCAACCTGTCAAAAATAGGTTTTGACGGGTTGAAATTTTTTTCAAAAAAAGGCAAAAAAGTTCTTGACATTGGACATGTCTTAATGTAAAATATAAGAGCGTCTGTATGGGCGCACTATGCGATGAAGCGGGAGATTGCTGCTTTTAGCAGGTAACTTCCGTGGAGTATGTCCGACAATCGGGCGGCAGGAAAGACTGTACAATGCTCATGCCTTGTGCATAGGCGACTGCCGGAGTTGGTCAAAACCCCTTAAGAACCAATCCGGTTTTTATAATGTCCGCAGATGAAACACGCGGATGAGTTGTGCAGGATTCCGCCGAACGCAAAAAAACGAAATGCGTTTAAGGAGGAAAACAAAATGGCAGCAGTATCAAAGGAAATGATTCGTGTCCGTCTTAAGGCTTATGACCATCAGCTCATCGACCAGGCGGCAGAGCGTATCGTAGAAACAGCAAAGCGTAGCGGAGCAAAGGTTTCAGGCCCGATTCCGCTTCCGACTTCAAAGGAAGTCATCACAATTCTTCGTGCGGTGCACAAATATAAGGACAGCCGTGAGCAGTTCGAGCGCCGTACACACAAGCGTTTGATTGACATTCTCAAGCCCTCGGCAGAAGCTGTTAAGGCACTTATGTCCCTTGAGCTTCCAGCAGGCGTTGAAATCGAAATTAAACTGTAAAATTGAAAAGTACCATAGCTCATTACGAATGCGGCGAAGGGGCGCATGCAGGTAAAGGGCGGGTCACGTTGGCGCAAGCCAACCAATAACCTTAAAGGAGGAAAATATATGCAAAAGGCAATCATCGGAAGAAAAGTCGGTATGACTCAGATTTTCGACGATGCAGGCAGGGTAATTCCTGTCACAGTCATCGAGGCAGGTCCTTGTGCCGTTGTTCAGAAGAAAACTGTTGAAAAAGACGGTTATGACGCTGTTCAGCTCGGTTACGACGACGTTGCTGAGAAGAAACTCACAAAGCCGGAAGCAGGTCACCTCAAGAAGGCAGGCGTTTCCGCAAAGCGCGTACTCAAAGAGTTCAAGCTTGAAGGCACAGAGCTCAATGTTGGCGATGTTATCCGCGCTGACGTTTTTGCTGAAGGCGACGTTGTAGACGTTACCGGAGTAAGCAAGGGTAAGGGTACCGCAGGTACCGTAAAGCGTTACGGTCAGCATATGCAGAATCACACACACGGTGTCGGTCCTGTTCACAGAAGCGCAGGTTCCATGGGCGCAAACACAGACCCGTCAAGGGTTATGCCGGGCACAAAGCTTCCGGGCCGCATGGGTGCTGAGCAGGTAACAGTACAGAACCTCGACGTTGTCAAGGTTGATGCCGAAACAAATATGATTGCAGTGCGTGGCGCAATTCCCGGCCCCCGTGGCGGTTTTGTGTTCATTCGCAACGCTGTCAAGAACGTCTAAGCGAAAGGAGTTAGAAAGCTATGCCTAAGGCAACAGTTTATGATATGACCGGCAAGGCAATCGGTGAGATCGAACTTTCCGATGCTGTATTTGGTATAGAGCCCAACGAGGTTGCTATGTTCGAAGCGGTCAAGAACCACCTCGCCAACTGCAGACAGGGCACGCAGAGTACTCTTACTCGTGCTGAGGTTCGCGGTGGCGGAAGAAAGCCGTGGCGCCAGAAGGGAACAGGACGTGCTCGTCAGGGTTCCATCCGCTCTCCGCAGTGGACACACGGTGGTATCGCACTCGGCCCGAAGCCGCGTGATTATTCTTACCGTCTCAACAAGAAATATCGCCGCCTTGCTCTCAAGAGCGCGCTTTCTTCAAAAGCAGCAGCAGGCGAGATTTTGGTAGTTGATAACCTTAACCTTGCTGAGGTTAAGACAAAGGCTATGGCTGCATTCCTTAATGCAGTTGAGGCAAAGAAGGCTCTTGTTGTTACACCTGAGGTTTGTGAGAACGTCGTAAAGAGCGCTCGCAACATCCCCGGCGTTAAGACAACAACAGCAACAATCATCAATGTATATGACATTCTCAACCATGACAAGTTCATCGTTGACAAGTCAGCAGTAGAAAAGATTCAGGAGGTGTTCGCATAATGAAATCACCTTATGATATCATAAAGCGCCCGATAATCACTGAGCAGTCAATGGAGCGCGTCGCCGAAAAGGTTTATGTCTTTGAGGTAGAAAAGACTGCGAACAAGATTGAGATTCGCCAGGCAATCGAAGAAATCTTCGGAGTAAAGGTTGCAAAGGTTAACACAATCAATGTTCTCGGCAAAGAGAAGAGAATGGGAGCTCATGTCGGCTTCCGTCCCGATTTCAAGAAGGCGATCGTAACACTTGCAGCAGACAGCAAGACGATTGAGTTCTTCGAGGGAATGGTGTAAAAGTCGCATAATTGCGAACTAACACCCAACACCATAAAAGGAGGAAAAGAACAATGGCTGTAAAAACGTTTAGACCGACGACTCCGTCGAGACGTAATATGACCGTTACTGACTACCAGGTTCTTAGCAACGTAAAGCCTGAAAAGAGCTTGCTCGAAAACTTAAGCAAGAACTCTGGTCGCAACAGCTACGGTAGAATAACTGTTCGCCATCGTGGCGGCGGCAACAAGCGCAAGTACAGAATTATCGATTTCAAGCGCGACAAGATGGATATGTTTGCAGAGGTTCTCACTCTCGAGTACGACCCGAACCGCGGCGCATTCATCGCTCTCGTCCGTTACGAGGATGGAGAGAAGCGCTACATCATCGCACCGCATGACCTCAAGGTCGGCGACAAGGTTATCTCAAGCACAGAGGCTGACATTAAGCCCGGTAACGCACTTCCGATAACAAACATCCCCGTAGGTACAATCATCCACAACATCGAGCTTAATCCGGGACGCGGAGCACAGTTCGTTCGTGGTGCAGGTAATGCGGCACAGCTTATGGCTAAGGAAGACGGTATGGCTCTCGTAAGACTTCCGTCAGGTGAGCTTCGTAAGTTCCGCCTCAACTGTATGGCAACAATTGGTCAGGTTTCAAACCTCGACCATGAGAACATCCAGATTGGTAAGGCAGGACGCAAGCGTCATATGGGCATCCGCCCGACAGTTCGCGGTTCTGTTATGAACCCCTGTGACCACCCGCACGGTGGTGGTGAAGGTAAATCTCCGATCGGTCGTCCGGGTCCTGTTACCCCGTGGGGTAAGCCGACTCTCGGTTACAAGACACGTAAGAAGAAGAACCTTTCCGACAAGTTCATTGTAAGACGTCGCGACGCGAAGTAAGGAGGCTAAATAATGAGTAGAAGTACTAAAAAAGGCCCCTTCGTTGCACCTGAATTAATGAAGAGGGTACTTGAGATGAACGAAAAGGGAGAGAAGAACGTTCTCAAGACATGGTCAAGAGCGTCAACAATTTTCCCGCAGTTCGTTGGTCATACATTTGCCGTACATGACGGCAGAAAGCATGTTCCGGTCTATGTCACAGAAGATATGATCGGCCATAAGCTCGGAGAGTTTGCTCCGACAAGAACGTTCAAGGGTCACTCTGGCAGCAAGACCTCGAACACGAAGTAAGACAGGAGGAATCAGTGATGGAAGCAACAGCATATTCACGCTATGTCCGTATCTCTCCGAGAAAGGTTAAGATAGTAGCTGACCTTATCCGTGGAAAGAGCATAGCGGAAGCACACGCGATTTTGGCGCATACACCCAAAGCCGCTTCCGAGCCGATCTTGAAGCTCCTTAAGAGCGCAGTTTCCAATGCGGAAGCCAACCACAGCATGGATGTTGAGAAGCTCTATGTTTCAAAAGTATTTGCATGTCCCGGCCCGATTCTCAAGAGAATCATGCCGCGTGCACAGGGCAGAGCTTTCAGAATCAATAAGAGAACCTCTCACATTACATTAGCAGTGGCTGAGAAGGATTAGGTCAGGAGGTAAGTTTATGGGACAGAAAGTAAATCCCCACGGTCTTCGTGTGGGCGTTATAAAGAACTGGGATTCCCGTTGGTATGCTCGCGACGAAAAAGTCGGCGATCTCATCGTGGAAGACTACAAGATTCGTGAGTATCTCAAAAATTTACTCTACAAGGCAGGCGTTCCCTGCATAGAGATTGAGCGTGACAGCAAGAAGGTCAGAATTATGATCCACTGCAAGAGCCCCGGTATCGTAATCGGTCGCGGCGGTTCTGAAATTGAGAAGCTTCGCCTCTCAGTTGAGCAGATGATTGGCAAGCCCGTCGCACTCAACATTATTGAGATAAAGAACCCCGATACAAATGCACAGCTCGTAGCAGAGAACATTGCAGAGCAGCTTGAGAAGAGAATCTCTTTCCGCCGCGCAATGAAGCAGTCTATGGGCCGCGCAATGCGCATGGGTGCAAAGGGTATCAAGATTTCAGTTTCCGGCCGTTTGGGCGGTGCTGAAATCGCAAGATCAGAACACTATCATGAGGGTATGATTCCGCTTCAGACACTTCGTGCTGACATCGACTACGGCTTTGCAGAAGCAAAGACAACATACGGTCGTATCGGCGTAAAGGTCTGGGTATACAAGGGTGAAATTCTTCGTACAGGCGAGCGTGGACCGAGAACAATCGAGATCCCGAAGCCCCGTGAAGAGCGTCGCGAACGCCGCGAGCGTCGTCCTGCAAACGGACAGCGCAGAGAAGGCCGCGCTCCCGCTGAGAGAGGATCTGCTCCTCGTAAGGAAGGAGGCAGCAAGTAATGCTTTTGCCTAAGAGAGTAAAATTCCGCAGAGTACATCGTGGTCGCTTAAAGGGCAAGGCTACTCGCGGCAATAAGGTAACATACGGTGAGTTCGGTTTGATGGCAACTGAGCCGGCATGGATCAAGAGCAATCAGATTGAAGCAGCTCGTATCGCTATGACACGTTATATCAAGCGTGGCGGTCAGGTTTGGATCAAGATCTTCCCTGATAAGCCCGTTACAGAGAAGCCCGCTGAAACACGAATGGGTTCCGGTAAAGGTTCACCCGAATATTGGGTAGCAGTTGTTAAGCCGGGTCGCGTAATGTTCGAAATCGGCGGCGTTTCCGAGGAGCTCGCACGCGAGGCACTTCGTCTTGCATCACACAAGCTCCCCGTAAAGTGTAAGTTTGTAAGGAAAGAAGATAATCTCGAGACTGGTGGTGATAATTGATGAAGGCGAAAGAGATACGTGATATGTCCCGCGACGAGATGGTTACAAAGCTTGAAGAGCTCAAGAAGGATCTCTTCAACCTTAGATTCCAGCACGCTACAAATCAGTTGGATAACCCCATCAAAATTGTCGCCGTGAAGAGAGATATTGCCCGAATCAATACAATTATCCGTGAGCAGGAAATCTCTCAGTAATTTTTAGAAGCCGCGAAAGCGGTATAGACGAGGAGGTTTGCAAAAGCAATGAGTGAAAGAGCTTTCCGAAAGACAAGAGTAGGAAAAGTTGTTTCTGACAAGATGGATAAGACTTGTGTCGTAGCTATCGAAGACAGAGTACAGCATCCGCTCTACAAGAAAATTGTTAAAAGAACAGTAAAGCTTAAGGTACACGACGAAAACAACGAGTGTGCAGTAGGCGATAAGATTAAGGTTATGGAGACACGTCCGCTTTCTAAGGACAAGAGATGGCGTTTTGTCGAAATGATCGAAAAAGCACAATAAGGAGGTAGCGAACTGTGGTACAGCAGGAATCGATACTCAAAGTTGCGGATAACACAGGCGCAAAAGAAATCAAGTGCATTCGTGTTCTTGGTGGTTCTATGTGCAGATACGGTAACATCGGAGATGTTATTGTAGCTTCCGTTCGCAAGGCAAATCCCGGCGGTGTAGTTAAAAAGGGTGAAGTTGTCCGCGCAGTAATCGTTCGCTCAGTAAAGGGCGTACGTCGTGCAGACGGTTCTTACATCAGATTTGACGAGAACGCTGCGGTTATTATCAAAGAAGATAAAAACCCGAGAGGAACTCGTATTTTTGGCCCGGTAGCAAGAGAACTTCGTGATAAAGATTACATGAAGATTTTGTCCCTCGCTCCGGAAGTCCTTTAATGGAGGGAGCCAGACGATGAATAGTTTGAACATTAAAAAGGGCGACAATGTTGTCGTTTTAGCTGGTAAGGACAAGGGCAAGAGCGGTAAGGTTCTTTCAGCTAACCCCGTAAAGAAGCGCGTAGTTGTAGAGGGTGTCAATATGGCAACTGTACACATGAGCGCACAGAAGAGCGGTGGCCAGAATTCAGGAATAATCCGCCGTGAGGCATCCATTGACGTTTCAAACGTTATGCGTGTCTGCCCGAAGTGCAATAAGCCCACACGTCTCGGACACAAGATCCTTGACGATGGCTCAAAAGTTTCTGTCTGCAAGAAGTGCGGCGAAACAATATAAGAGAGGAGACGTTAAAAAATGGCAAGATTACATGATTTTTACAAAAGTGACGTTGCTCCGGCTCTTATGAAGAAGTTTTCCTACAAGAGCCCGATGCAGATTCCGAAGATTGACAAGATCATTGTCAACGTAGGCTGCGGCGAAGCTCGCGACAACGCAAAGGTCCTCGATTCTGTTATGAACGACATTGCAACAATAACAGGTCAGAAGGCTATCGTTACAAGAGCAAGAAAGTCAGTTGCTAACTTTAAGATCCGTGAAGGTATGCCGATCGGTGCAAAAGTTACTCTCCGTGCAGACCGCATGTGGGAATTCCTTGACAGACTTATCAATGTAGCGCTTCCGCGTGTTCGTGACTTCCGTGGTATCAACCCGAACGCATTCGACGGTCGCGGAAACTACGCTCTCGGTCTCAAGGAGCAGCTCATTTTCCCGGAAATTGAGTACGAAAAGATTGACAAAATCCGCGGTATGGACATAGTAATATGCACAACCGCAAAGACGGATGAAGAAGCACGTGAGCTCCTTTCGCTCATCGGCGCTCCATTCGCAAAGAATTAGGAGGGTAAGGACTTATGGCAAAGAAAGCAATGATTCTCAAGCAGCAGAATGAGCCCAAATTCTCTACCCGTTACTATAACAGATGCAAGATCTGCGGCAGACCGCACGCGTATCTCCGCGATTTCGGCATTTGCCGTATCTGCTTTAGAGAGCTTGCATACAAGGGTCAGATTCCGGGCGTTAAGAAGGCTAGCTGGTAATCTGTAAGCAGCAAAAACAGAAGAGGGCTAAAACTTAGCTCGGATATATAATTTCGACTTCTCTAAAGGAGGTAAGACAAATGCAAATAACAGATCCTATTGCGGATATGTTAACCCGCATCAGAAATGCTAGTGCGGCTCGTCACGTTGAAGTTGACGTTCCCGCGTCTAACATGAAGAAGGCTATCGCTGAGATTCTTCTCGACGAAGGCTATATCAGTAATTTTCAGATTATTCCGGATGGCGGACAGGGTACAATTAAGATTACTCTTAAGTACAACGACAAAGAGCAGGTAATCAAAGGTCTTCGTCGTGTCTCCAAGCCCGGACTTCGCGTCTACGTCGGAGCAGAAGATTTGCCGCGCGTCCTCAAGGGCCTCGGTATTGCAATCATCTCGACTTCCAAGGGCGTTATGACGGATAAGAAGGCAAGAGCCGCAAACATCGGCGGTGAAGTCCTTGCATTTATCTGGTAAGGAGGAACCGAAGAATGTCACGTATAGGAAGATCACCAATAACAATTCCTGCCGGCGTAACAGTAACGCTCGGGAATGAAAACGAAATCACCGTTAAGGGACCTAAGGGCACTCTTACATCAAAGATGCACGCAGACATGATTATCACTGTTGAGGGCACAGAGATTAAGGTTGCTCGTCCGAGTGAGACAAAAGAGCACAAGAGCCTCCACGGTCTTACAAGAACCCTTATCAATAACATGGTTATCGGTGTAACTGAAGGCTACAGCAAAGAGCTTGAGGTAAACGGTGTAGGTTACCGTGTTGCAAAGCAGGGCAAGCAGCTCGTTATGAACCTTGGATATTCACATCAGGTTTTCGTTGATGAAATCCCGGGTATCACACTTGAAGCTCCCACACCTAACAAAATCGTTGTCAGCGGTGCTGACAAGCAGGTTGTAGGTCAGATTGCAGCAGAGATCCGTGAAAAGAGACCGCCGGAACCCTACAAGGGCAAAGGTATCAAGTATGTTGATGAGGTCATTCGCCGCAAGGAAGGTAAAGCCGGCGGCAAGAAGAAGTAAAGAGAGGTGCGCTTAAATGGTATCAAAAGTTGATTCAAACAAAAAGCGCTTGATTCGCCACAAGAGAGTACGTGCGAAGATAAGCGGTACAGCCGAGCGTCCTCGCCTTAACGTTTTCCGCAGCTTGGCAAATATCTATGCACAGATAATTGACGATACAACAGGTAACACTCTTGTATCTGCAAGCTCTGTTGAAAGCGGATTTGAGGGCAACGGTGGCAATAAAGAGGCAGCCAAGAAGGTTGGCGCACTTATTGCTGAAAGAGCAAAAGCAAAAGGCATAACTGAGGTCGTTTTTGACCGCGGCGGTTATGTTTACCACGGACGTGTAAAAGAACTTGCAGAAGGCGCTCGCGAGGGCGGACTTCAGTTTTAATCGGGAGGAGGTAAGATTTTTATGGCAGGAAGATTTGAAGAAAGAAACGATGAGTTT
>JAZQDV010000002.1:0-13679 GCA_045546975.1 Eubacteriales bacterium | reverse complement strand
GTTTTTGACCGCGGCGGTTATGTTTACCACGGACGTGTAAAAGAACTTGCAGAAGGCGCTCGCGAGGGCGGACTTCAGTTTTAATCGGGAGGAGGTAAGATTTTTATGGCAGGAAGATTTGAAGAAAGAAACGATGAGTTTCAGGAAAAGGTCGTATCTCTTAACCGAGTATCAAAAACCGTTAAGGGTGGTCGTATCTTTAAGTTTGCTGCACTCGTAGTTGTCGGTGACGGCAAGGGTACAGTAGGTTTCGGACTTGGCAAGGCTGCTGAAGTTCCGGATGCTATCCGCAAGGGTATTGAAGATGCAAAAAAGAACCTGGTAAAAATCGCGCTTTTGGGCACAACAATCCCGCACGAAGTAACAGGCGTATTTGGTGCAGGCAAGGTGCTTCTTAAGCCGGCAGCTCCCGGTACCGGTGTTATCGCCGGTGGTCCCGTTCGTGCGGTACTCGAAGTAGCAGGCATTCGCGATATTCGTACAAAGTGCTTGCGTTCAAACAACCCGCAGAACGTTGTTACGGCTACAATGGAAGGACTTAAGTCTCTTCGCAATGCGGAGGAAGTTGCACTTCTTCGCGGAAAAGCAGTTGCCGAAATTCAAGATTAGTAGGAGGGCAAAGTCGTGTCTCAACTCAAAATAACGCTTACCAAGAGTTTGGTTGGCAGAATAGATAAGCACATTGCCACCGCCAAATCGCTTGGCCTTAAGAAGGTCAATAACGTAACAGTGCAGCCTGACAATGCGCAGACTCGCGGCAAGATAGCTCAGATCTCTTATCTTGTCAAGGTCGAAGAAGTTTAATAGGGAGGTGTAGCTATGAAACTGCACGAATTATCTCCCGCAGCAGGCTCTGTTTCTGAAGTAAAGCGAAAGGGCAGGGGTCCCGGCTCGGGCAATGGCAAAACAGCGGGAAAAGGTCATAAGGGTCAGAACGCAAGATCCGGCGGCGGTGTCCGTATCGGATTCGAAGGCGGTCAGATGCCTATTACCAGACGTCTCCCGAAACGTGGTTTTAACAATATCTTTGCAAAGAAGTACGCAATAGTAAACATCAGCGCTCTCAATGCATTCGATGATGGCGCAACAGTAGGTATCGAAGAGTTGCTCTCCAAGAAGCTCGTACGTAAGGCTGAAGACGGCCTTCGCGTTCTCGGCTCCGGAGAGATTTCAAAGAAGCTTACAGTAAAAGCTAATGCTTTCTCCGAAACGGCAAAGGCAAAGATAGAGGCCGCCGGAGGGAAGGTCGAGGTGGTCTAATTGTTTACTACAATTAAGAACGCATGGAAAATTCCCGAACTTCGCACAAAGATGTTATTTACACTCGTGTGCTTGTTCATTTTCAGACTTGGTTCAGCTATCCCGGTTCCGTTCATCAATATCGAAGGCCTTGCATCGGTTTTCGGTGACTACAAGGGCACATTCCTCGGTATGATGAATATGATGTCCGGTGGTGCGCTTGAACAGGCAAAGATATTCGCGCTCTCAATTCAGCCGTATATCAATGCTTCAATCATTATGCAGCTTTTGGCTGTAGCGATTCCTTCACTCGAGCGCCTTTCAAAAGAGGGCGGCGAGGAAGGAAAGAAGAAGATTGCTTCAATTACACGCTATGTAACTATTGCAATCGGCCTTCTTCAGGGCTTTGCATATTACACATTGCTCAACAACAGTGGTATCATTGTTACAGGTGAGCTCAGTAAGGTTCTTGTTGCGTTTGTAATCGTTCTTACATTCACAGCAGGTTCAGCATTCATTATGTGGCTTGGTGAGCAGATTACAGAACACGGTATCGGAAACGGTATTTCATTGATTCTCTTTGTAAGTATCATTTCACGCGTGTTCCCCGGAATTGAGTCACTTATTGCGAACTACGCGAACCTTAAGTGGTATGGAATTGCAGCAATACTCTTAATATTCCTTGCAGTTATTGCGTTCATCATCTTCTTTGACGGTGCAGAACGCAGACTTTCGATCCAGTATGCAAAGAAGGTTGTCGGTCGTAAGATGTACGGCGGACGCAGCACACATTTGCCGATTAAGGTAAATATGTCAGGTGTTATGCCGATTATCTTCGCTTCGTCAATTTCGACATTCCCGGCAACAATCGCAGCTTTCTTCCCGAGACCTGAAGCAGGATTCTGGCGCTTTATGCAGGATCATGTTTTCTCTCCGACAAGCTGGGCATACGCTGTGATTTATCTTCTCCTCATCGTAGGATTCAGCTACTTCTACACAGCAATTCAGTACAATCCGACAGAGATTGCAAACAACCTTAAGAACAACGGCGGCTTTATGCCGGGCTTCCGTCCGGGCAGACCGACTGCTGACTTCATCTCAAAGGTTGTAAACAAGATTACTCTCTTTGGTGCGTTCTTCCTCGGTGTCATCGCGGTTCTTCCGATTCTCGCAGGTCGCTTTGTTCCGTCGTTGAACCTCTCCATCGGAGGAACATCTGTTCTTATCGTAGTCGGTGTTGCACTTGAAACTGTAAAGCAGCTTGAGTCACAGATGATGATGAGAAATTACAAAGGTTTCCTTGAATAAGGAGGAGCATTCGCAATGAATCTTATTCTCCTTGGTGCTCCGGGTGCCGGAAAGGGAACACAGGCAGAGTTTATCTGCAAGAAGCTCAACATTCCGACAATCTCCACGGGAAACATTCTCCGTGAAGCAATAAAGAACGGGACTGAGTGTGGAATAAAAGCAAAAGCTTTTATGGATGCAGGAAATCTTGTTCCGGACGAGGTTGTTGTAGGAATAGTATCAGAGCGTATAGCGGAAAGCGACTGTAAAAACGGTTTTATCCTTGACGGTATGCCGAGAACGGTAGCTCAGGCAGAAGCTCTTGATGCAATGGGCATTAAAATTGATTCGGTTATCTCAATAGAAGTAAGAGATTCGGTTATTGAAAATCGTATGTCAGGTCGTCGCGTGTGTGAAGCGTGCGGTGCATCCTACCACATCGAAAACAAGAAGCCGAAAGAAGACGGGGTTTGTGATTCTTGCGGAGGGAAGCTTATTCAACGCAGAGACGATACTCCCGAAACTGTACGCGACAGACTTCGCGTGTATCACGAGCAGACAGAACCGCTTTGTGAGTATTACAAAGCCAAGGGCATCCTGAAGAGCATTGATGGCGAAAACGGTGTCGAAGAGACAACGCGCCTTGCGTTTGAAGCTCTTGGTGTGTAGGAAAAGCGGAAGTCTCATAGGAGCTGCATAAGCAGTAATGGAGGAAAGGCTTTTGATACAGATTAAATCTAAACGAGAAATCGAGTTTATGCGTGAGGCCGGTCGTATAGCAGCAAATGCTTTAGCTATCGCAGGACGTGCGGTAGCTCCGGGGATTACAACCGGCGAACTTAACGAACTGATTAAAAGCTCAATAGAGAAAGACGGCGCATATCCGAGCTTTCTTGGATATGCCGACTTTCCCGGTGCGGCTTGTATATCAGTCAATGATGAGGTAATCCACGGTATACCCGGTTCGAAAGTTCTAAGGAACGGAGACCTGGTGAAAATTGATGTAGGGGCGACTTTCCGGGGCTACATCGGAGACTGCGCAAACACCTTTGCTGTCGGTGAGATAAGCAGTGAGGCGCAAAGACTTATCGATGTAACTCGGCAGAGCTTCTATGAGGGTATAAAATATGCTCGCGAAGGATATAGAGTCTCAGATATATCCCATGCAATCCAGACCTATGTAGAGGAAAACGGGTATTCCGTGGTCCGCAAGTATGTCGGGCATGGCGTCGGCTCAAAATTGCACGAAGAGCCTGAAGTACCAAACTTCGGAAAACCCGGGTGCGGTGCGAGGCTTTTGAGCGGTATGACGCTTGCAATCGAGCCAATGGTAAACGAGGGAGTCTACACCGTAAAAGAGCTTAGTGACGGCTGGACCGTGAAGACACGGGACGGAAAGCTGTCTGCCCATTATGAAAACTCGGTTTTGATAACAGAAGGTGAACCCGAGATTCTGACAGTTGCAGATATATAGGAGAAATATAAAATGGAAGCAGATGTTGGACATATAGTTATTTCTCTCGCAGGTCGAGACAAGGGTCGACCGTTCTATGTATTGAAAACCGAAGAAAACTTCGTATACCTTTCCGACGGAAGTCTGAGGAAGATAGAATCTCCAAAGAAGAAAAAACGCAAGCATGTCAGAGTCGCAGACGACTTTGAAACGCGAATTGCAGAAAAACTCCGCTCGGGCGAGAAGGTATTAAACAGCGAGATGCGCAAAGCGCTTGCAGATTATGTAAAGGCGCAGGAACAAGCAGAGGGAGGTAATTTGCTTGGCTAAAGATGACGTAATCGAGCTCGAAGGTACCGTCATAGAGGCGCTGCCTAACGCGATGTTCCAGGTGGACATCGGAAACGGGCACAAGATTTTAGCTACCATCTCAGGAAAATTACGTATGAACTTCATCCGTATTCTTCCCGGAGATAAGGTAACGGTGCAGATGTCGCCGTATGATTTGACACGCGGACGCATAACATGGCGTTCTAAATAAGATGCATAAAACTCTTTCGGTCTACCGGCAAAGACTGATACCGAGTGCATAAGAAAATTGCCGGAGAAATGGAGCTTTTTACGATTATGAAAGTTAGACCGTCGGTAAAGCCTATTTGTGAAAAGTGCAAAATCATTCGCCGCAAAGGCCGCGTAATGGTTATTTGCGACAATCCGAAGCATAAGCAGAAGCAGGGTTAATTAAAACCCACATACAAAATTGGAGGTATGTAAGATGGCACGTATAGCCGGAGTTGATCTTCCGAGAGAAAAGAGAGTCGAAATCGGCCTCACATATATTTTCGGCATCGGAAGAAGTCGCGCAAAACAGATCCTGGCTGAAACAGGAGTAAATCCCGACACACGCGTTAAGGACTTGACTGAAGAAGATGAAGTAAAGCTTCGTGATTATATCGGCAAGAACTTCACAGTTGAGGGCGACCTTCACCGTGAGTTAGCGCTTGATATTAAGCGTCTCATCGAAATCGGTTCTTATCGTGGAACAAGACATAGAAAGGGCCTTCCCGTTCGCGGACAGCGCTCTAAGACAAATGCAAGAACACGCAAGGGTCCGAAGAGGACAATTGCAAACAAGAAGAAGTAAGGAGGTTTGTTAAATGGCTAGTCCTAAAACAGCAAAGAAGGGCGTATCACGTAAGCGTCGTGAGCGCAAGAATATAGAAAACGGCGCTGCTCATATCAGCTCCTCCTTCAACAATACAATGGTAACTATTACCGATACAAAGGGTAATGCACTTTCATGGGCATCAAGCGGTGGCCTCGGCTTCCGTGGCTCACGTAAGTCCACTCCGTTCGCAGCACAGGTTGCAGCAGAAACAGCTGCAAAGGCTGCTATGGAGCACGGCCTTAAGACAGTAGAAGTTTACGTCAAGGGTCCCGGTGCAGGACGTGAAGCGGCTATCCGCGCACTCCAGGCAGCAGGTCTTGAAGTAAATATGATCAAAGACGTTACTCCGATTCCGCACAATGGTTGCCGCCCGCCGAAGAGAAGGCGCGTATAGTTATTTGGAGGTGTAAGTTAAATGGCAAGATATACAGGAGCTGTCTGCAGACTTTGTCGCAGAGAAAATCAGAAGCTTCACTTAAAGGGAGACCGTTGCTACACAGGCAAGTGTGCTCTTGATCGTCGCGCAGGCCAGACACCTGGTCAGCATGGTAAGGGCCGCAAGAAGTTGTCTGAGTACGGTTTGCAGCTTCGCGAGAAGCAGAAGGCAAGACGCTATTATTGCGTAAACGAGGTTCAGTTCTCAAAGTATTTTGATATGGCTGTTGCGAAGCAGGGTATCACAGGTGAAAACCTCCTCCGCATCCTCGAATCACGCCTTGATAACGTTGTTTACAGAATGGGTCTTGCAATGAGCCGTCCGGAATCACGTCAGCTCGTTAACCACGGCCACTTCACAGTAAACGGCAAGAAAGTTAATATCCCGTCCTATCTCGTAAAGCCGGGCGATGTAGTAGCAGTTTGCGAAAAGAGCCGCTCGCTTACAAAGTTTAAGGATCTTATTGAGGCAAACTCATCCCGTCCCGTTCCGAACTGGATTGATTTCAACAAGAACGGCATGGAAGCAAAGGTTATGAATCTTCCGGAGAGATCAGAGATCGACTTCCCGGTAGAAGAACACCTCATCGTCGAGTTCTACTCCAAGTAAGATTCGGTTAAACCCTCGTAGTTACGAGTGTAATCAGATGCGGCAGAAAGTGCCGCGAAAAAGGAGGGTAAAAATTCATGATAGAAATAGAAAAGCCACGTATAGAGTGTATAGATTCACCGGAGGATCTCTCATACGGAAAGTTTGTTATCGAACCGTTGGAACGTGGATACGGCACAACTCTTGGTAACTCACTCCGCAGAATCCTTCTTTCATCGCTCCCCGGAACAGCTGTTACATCAATAAAGATTGCAGGAGTCTTGCATGAGTTCTCCACAATCCCCGGTGTAAAGGAAGATGTAACGGAAATCGTTCTTAATGTCAAGAAGATTGTGGCAAAGCTTCACACAGCAGAGCCGCAGACAGTTGTTATTGAAAGCTCGGAAGAGGGCGAAATCACCGCAGGCGACATTAAGTCAACAGGTGAGCTTGAAGTACTTAATCCTGAGCTTCATATCGCAACACTTGGCCCGAACGCAAACTTTTCTATGGAGCTCACGTTTGAACACGGTCGCGGTTACGTATCTGCAGAACGCAATAAGCAGGAGCAGATGCCGATAGGAGTTCTTCCGATAGACTCCATCTACACGCCTGTACACAAGGTCAACTACTATGTTGAGAACACACGTGTTGGCAATATGACCGACTACGACAAGTTGACAATTGAAGTATGGACAGATAAGACAATCTCGGCACGTGACGCTGTATCGTACAGTGCAAAAATCTTAAACGATCATCTCATGCTCTTTATCGATCTTTCCGAGGAAATCGGCAACAAGGTGACTGTTGTTGAGCCGGCGGAAAATCAGAGTGATAAGGTTCTTGATATGATAATCGAAGAGCTTGATCTTTCAGTTCGTTCCTTTAACTGCTTAAAGCGTGCAGGAATCAACACTGTCAAGGATCTTATAGGCAAAACTCAGGAAGATATGATGAAGGTAAGAAACCTTGGTCATAAGTCTCTTGAGGAAGTTATCAACAAACTTGATACAATGGGGCTCTCACTTGCAAGCGAGGACAATTAATTGTCCCGCTTGTAGCGAGCCATTATAAAAGGAGGTATTACAATGCCCGGAACACGTAAGCTTGGACGTACCACTGATGCACGTATGGCAATGCTTCGCGCAATGGTTACGTATTTGCTTGAAAACGGAAAAATTGAAACAACGCTTATGCGTGCAAAAGAAGTTCGTCCTCTCACCGAGAAGATGATTACTCTCGGCAAGACAAACACATTACACAACAAGCGTCAGGCACTTGCCTTTATCACAAAAGAAGACGTTGTCACAAAGCTCTTCGCAGAGATTTCTCCGAAGTATGCAGAGCGCAACGGTGGTTACTGCCGTATCACAAAGCTTGGCCCGCGTCGCGGTGACTGTGCTGAAATGGCAATAATCGAGCTTGTCTAATTAAACAAGTAAAAGGATTACCTCAGAGTTTCAAGCCTCTGAAGTAATCCTTTTTTTATTTTAATATCTCATCTGCAAGACTATCGGCAAAAGAATAAACAGCGTCAAAGTCGATATAAGGGTTGTATAATGACTCAAGCTCGTCGTGACAGATTTTTGCGGAATCAAGAAGATGTGAAATATCAGATACTATATTTTCCCTCGCTTTTTTTAGGCGCAGAATACGCTTTTTTTCGCGTTTTATTGTCAGGTGGTCTAACATAGCGTCGAGACGTATTTTCTTCGTATATTGACCGCTATATTTTGTCTCTGCGTTACTTGTAACAAACGCAAGTGAGAGTTCGGGAACAAGAAGGTGAGAAAGCCTTTCAGGGACGAGGTGATCGTAACAGGCGATAGAAGTGAAATCAGCGGATGATAATGCATCAAGAATCGGGGAAAGTATGAAATGAGCGAGACCAAAGGAGTCTTCAATAAGGAAAACGGATGTAAAGTCATCTTCACTCACATCCAATGTAAAAACTGTTCCGCTTTTTGAAAATGCGCTGCAAAAACGGCGTAAAACTGCGCTTTTTGAACCGGTTTTTCGTATCTCACGCCGTATAATACCGTCAGCCTTTTTGTGCAGTTTTGAGATAGATATTGCACCAAGAGCGATATCAAATAACTCATTGTCGATTGCTCCGCAGGCGGAGGTAAGTTTGTATATGTGCGAGAAAAATTCGGAATATCTGTCTCTGACATCTATTATATTGTCCTTGATTTTCATAAGGCCTGAACAATCTGCAAAGTCGCCGAGATTGATATATCTTTCTACTGCAAGAGGATAACGGGGCTCAACGACGTGCGGAGCTGTGCCGTCAACAATTGAAATACCGCGTGAAGAGATCGTGATGGCATCGAGTGAGTCGGGGTCAGATGAGCATAAGAAGTATTCAACTTTCTCTCCTGCATCCTCACACCGCTTTGCAACTTTCCGCATAATTGAGGACTTTCCGCTGCCCGGACTTCCTTTTAATATGTATACGGTTTTTGCTTCTTTTAAGTCTGTTAGGTCATCGTAAAAAGAGTGGAAACCGTCTTTTGAATTTGAACCCAAGAAGAAATTTGTATGCATAAAATGACCTCCGAAAGTTTTCTTACTACAGGTTATGCGGAGGAAAACCGTTTTGTTACAGAGAGTAAGTACCAAATAAAGTCACCCGTCAAACTTCGATGCTATGCGGGTTTGACGGGTGTAAGGTATATATACTGTACAATTAAAATGGGCTAACTTGAGAAATCCTCGAGGAGTTGTTGAAGTGCTGTTTCGTTTTCGACATAAATTCCGCGTGTAAGCTCTTCGCGGTCGAGGTTTCTGAGTGTTCCTGCATATATATCGGTAACAATTATCGGGCGCGTTGTATCCTTCTCGGCAAAGACCACTACAACACCGTCCTCTATTTTAAGAACATAGCTATCTTCATTTGTTACCTCGTCAGAAAAAGAAGCCGAACTTTCGGCCGTCTCTTCTTTTTCGAGAGCATCACGGGTTTCATACAGCTTTGAGATTCCGCCTACTAAAAGGGCAAGCATTATAAAAAGAGCAGATGCGGAAACAACGATTCTTTTTGTCATAGCCTCACATCACTTCCGTTTTTTATATATGTATTATTGCCCGAGTTTTATTTTTTGATACAAAGAAAGAGCACCTGACGAAAATCGCCAGGTGCCAGTGAAGGGGGTTGTGGGGATAAAGATATGAATGGACAGCCAGCAAACGCTTACTGCCTCTCATCGCATATATAATAACACAATTTCCAATTTTTGTAAATAGGTTTTTGTAAAAATTTTCCAGTAACCATATTTTGAAGAAATCATAGTATGGAGTGAAAAAACTTTTAGGAGGTAACGCGCTATGTTATGCAATGAAAACTACTCGAACAACAATTGCTGCAGCTGGATCATCATCATCGCTGCTATCGTCGTTGTATGGCTCCTTTGCGGAAACAACTGCAACTAAAGTGAACTGACCTGCGAAGCGGTGGAGATTACTCCACCGCTTTTGCTATTTTAGTAAGCCTGATACTGCAAAAAACGTAAGCGCTCCCGGTATGCCGAGAAGCAGGGTGAGTATTACACCGATGGAAGAAAACGTGCAGAGGCCAATATATTTGCCGATAAGGAGAAGACATAGTCCGGATACGGCGCGTGTGAAAAACCGTCTTAAAACTGGGATTGTAAGGACTGAAATGAGGATGAGTACAACTAAAACTACTGCGCTGATTGTGAAAGACAAAACTTACCTTGCCGCAACACTTGCGATCGAAGATTCTTTTGCCGCAAGAAGCTTTGCTTTTTTCAGGAGAAAGTTATATCTTGCTTCGGCAGATTTGATTTCATATACGCAAGCTTCAATCATTTCGGGGTCGCGTGCATCCTCAAAACAGTTTTTTGCCTGTCTTAAATCGGAAAGGGCGTCTTCAATGTCGGAAAGAAGTCTCTTTTTTTCATACATTGCAAGGTCTTCTTCTTTTTTTGGAAACAGGCTGATAGCAAAATCACTTATGAGCTTTTTGAATTTAACGGTATTTACGGTTTTGTCCATAATAATTCCTCCTTGGTTTTAACATACAAATTAGCTGACATTAAATGTATATTTATATTTTGGACAAATATTCCGAAATCAATACCGAAAATTTACAATCGAAAACGGAAAGGTTTTCCTCTTGTTCACAACTTTATACGGAAGTTCATAGGATAAGCTGTAGGGATAATTGTCCCAAATAAAATAAGGAGATAAGAGTCTATGGACAATAAGCCATGTATGGAAAATATGTTGCACGTTGATGAGTCACGCGACGTGTTGAGATGCAACGATATGGTACTCGCCATGGCATACGTGCCTGTTCAGTCGTGGGAAAGGGTAAACTCACCTGAAGAGGCGCTCTGCCGCGGAACACAGTTCCCGGAACTGGATAAACCGTTTTTTGGGGAGGATGTATGGAGATGAGAATGGTGAGCGGAAATATGTCCCGCGAGAGCACGGGAATGCAGATAAAACAACTCAAAAAGAAAATTCAGGAATACGACTTTGCGATAGTTGAAACAAGCCTTTTCCTGGATACACATCCGCATAACAAGAAAGCTCTCGCTTATTATTTAAAGCTTCGTAAAGAGCGGGAAAAGCTTGCTAATGAATATGAAAACAGCAAGGGTCCGTTAACAATATACGGAAATATGAACGAGCAAGCCTGGGACTGGGTAAAAGGTCCGTGGCCTTGGGAAGGGGAGAATTAGTATATGTGGATTTATGAGAAGAAATTGCAGTACCCTGTAAAAATTAAAAACCCAAATCCGGCAGCAGCCAAGGTTATTATAACTCAGCTTGGTGGACCGGACGGAGAATTGAACGCCGCTATGCGTTATTTGAATCAGCGTTATTCAATGCCGTATGATAAGGTCAAAGGTTCGCTGACTGATATAGGTACATCGTGTTTTTTGAGGTACCCAAATTAAAATCCTCTGAAAGTGCTGATTTTGCAACGATTTTCCAGCGAAACGGGAGAAGGTTTAAATATACCTCCATATCCTCTCGGGAGTTAACAACTATCTTATCGAGGATGTATTTGTAGAAATTTTCGTCTTGTTTCACGCCGTCGAATACGCTTTTTATGTGTGCTCGGATATCCTGCACTGCATCCTGCAAATCGTATGTAGTGTCTTTCTTCTTTTTAAGCTCTCGGAGTCGCTTTTCAAGTGCTTTGATGTTTTTTGCATATTCCTCCTTTCGTGTTCGGTATTCTTCTTTTGTCAAATCACCTCCCAAATACAAATCAAGAAGCATATCGCTCCTCTTGCGTTGCTCATCTAACTTTTGCGTAATTTTCTCGGTATCGTCCTCGAACTCAAGATTATGCTTGAGAACGACCGCAAGGATGTCGCAAAGCTCGTTTGTGATTTTATCCTTATCCACATCCACGCATGCCATAACCTGCGCTAAAATCGCCATAAAATCCTTTTCGCTTATCTGACAGTTCAAATCACAGCCGACCTCGTTACCTGCCGTGTCGATGTGTTTTTTACCTTGCGTGGAGTGCGTGTTGCAGTGCCAGCCCTTGTAGGGAGTAGGGCCGTTCTTGCGCTTGTACTTTGCCGAGAACGAACTTCCGCAGTGTCCGCACTTTATCTTACCCGATAACGGATAGCGGTTTGTGTGCTGTGAACGAATTTCTTCCGACGGTCTGTTCTTGTCGAGTATGTACTGCGCCTCGTCCCACATCTCACGATCTATAATCGGCTCGTGGTGGTTTGAGATAAACGGCTTTTCTTCTTCGCCATTGTTGTATTTTTTCTTGTGAGTTAAATAGTCGGGCGTAAAAGTCTTTTTCTGCAACAAATCACCGCAGTATTTCTCGTTCCGCAGGATTTTCAAAATGGTGGTGTTGGACCATGTGCTGTTTCCTTTGAGGGTTTTATAGCCCTCTTCCCGAAGCTCACGGGCAATCGTGCAGGTGCCTTTGTGCTCACGCACAAACTTGTGATAAATTAGTCGCACGATCTCTGCACCGCTTTCGTTTATGTACATCTTGCCGTCTTTTACATCGTAGCCGAGCATACTGCACCCGAAAACAACGCCGCGCTCCATCTGCCGCAGTTGTCCCCATTTTACTCGCACGGATGTTTTTCTGCTTTCTTCCTGCGCCCAGCTTGCATTTTGCGTCATCTTGAATTCGTAATCGTCTTCAAGGGTATTTATCCGATCTAAAATGAATTGAACGCCGACACCCAGTCTTCGAAGTTCTCGTATGTACATAATGGCATCCAATGTGTTTCTTGCAAAACGGCTGACTTCTTTAGTGAGAATAAGGCTGAATTTGCCAATTCTTGCATCATCAAGCATCTTTTGAAAGGCTTTTCGTTTTTCTGTGCTTGTTCCACTTAAGCCTTCATCGGCATAAACTTCATAAAGCTCCCAATCGGGGTTTCGGTTTATCTCTTGCTCAAAATATCTCTTTTGACTTTCAAAAGAATTCGCCTGGTCATCCTTGTCCGTCGATACTCGGCAGTACGCCGCTACGTAAATCATAATATCTCTCCTTTCGTATAAATTTTATTTTGTGTCGCTCTGCGCCGCAACAGAATCCCAAGCTGTCTTTTTCTTTTCCAAAAGCGCAAGAGCTTCTTCATATTGCCTGAAGTTAAGCTTTTTATTTTCATAAAGAGCAAGAAGCATTGCTTTCTGAAGCTCAAGGGTAAATACGGTGTTTGCATCAAGGTCTTTCGCATCGGTAAAAACTTGCCATTTTGACTCGTTCATATTCTCCACAAAGCAACGCCTCCTTCCTTTAAAAAATATTCAAAGTCGCTTGTACAATATGAGCTAGTTTAATCGGAGATGTGCGGCAAACACATCCATAGGAATTTCACCTTCCCGGCATCCGCCCGGACTGCATTCATTGCTTGCGACGGCGTTCACAATTCGCCTTTGGGCTCGTTTTGCCTTATTGGCAAAAGCATCGCTTTTCAGGCGATTGCTCTCTTTTCCCACAAAACAGGTTTTGTGGGAGCCCTGAATTGTTATCCGCTCGAACTGTGACTATGCAGAAGTATCATTATCTGTTTCCGATTTTTGTTATACTGCAACGCCGTTATCTTGCGCGCTTTCTTTGTCAAGGTACATCTCTAATTTAATTAAAGCAGATTGGACACCCAAACCTTAAGAAATGAACAAAAATTTTTCGAGTTCAGGTTTCACTGTTATCATAGCAGTGAAACCACCCAGTATTTGGTGGGTTTCAAAAAATTTTTTTAAAAAGTTTTCGACATCTTTTTACAGGTTGACCTCTTCTACTGTCATAATAACAGTGAAACTATGCAGTTTACCGTATGTTTCAAAAAAATTTCGAAAAAACTTTTCGACATTTTTCACGGAATGACTCTTTCTACTGTTATCACAACTGTGAAACTATTCATTATTTGATATGTTTCAAAAAAATTCTTCGGAAAATTTTGATGTTTTTTGTTTTTCGGTATCATCTTAGCAGGTAAAGCTATCATTCTTTTATACCTTTAGAAATATTTTTTGAAAATTTTTCG
>JAZQDV010000001.1:0-57201 GCA_045546975.1 Eubacteriales bacterium | reverse complement strand
GTACACTGACGAAGTCGAGTTCAACGGCAATAGTGCGGCAGAAGGCGGTGCGATTTACTCCTTTGGAACATCTGACTTGAAAAATACTTCGTTCACAGGCAACGAAGCAACAAGCGGAACCGGAGGAGCCGTATATACAGCAGGCAAAAAGACGTCAAATCGAAGCCTCGAGGCGCAGGATGTAACATTTACAGATAACACATCGGCAAAAGCCGGTGGTGCTGTTTACATTGAAGACGGCGCAGTTACATTATTTGACGGTGCGACTTTTACCGGTAACAAAGCTCTTGGAAGTCACGGTGGTGCTATTGCGGCTTATGGAAAAGACGAAGTTACCGAAAAGACAATAGAGCTCTACAATGCAACATTTGATGGAAACCAGACATCAAATAGCGGTGGTGCTGTCTATTTTGGTTCTAAGGCAATTTCCTATATGGAGGATGTAATATTCACGAAGAACCACTCGCTTGCTGCCGGAGGCACAGCTTACGGTGGAGGTGCCATCTACGGAACGGGCGCAACGATTGAAATAAACGGTGCAAAGTTTATTGAAAATACATCAGACTATCATGCCGGTGCAATCGAAATTCACACATCTTCTTCTGCAGTATTAAACGATATCACAGCAGAGGGTAATACAGCTGCAGCGGGATCCGGTGGCTTTATATATGTAAGTAAATCATCCATTAAGATGTACAATTCATACATAAAGGGAAATACTGCCGAGATTCACGGTGGCGGTGTGTTTATGTCTGCTGAGTCATCCGGCGAAATATATAAAACGGATTTCATTGAAAACGAAGCTGAAACCGGAAGAGGCGGTGCAGTATACATCTGCACAGATGGCGGAGCGGTAACTCTCAATGAAATTTTGTTCAAAGGAAACAAGTCGGCTGTTTTCGGCGGCGCTGTAATGGTATCTGACAAAACCCAGCTCAATATGTATAATATTGAAGCCGTGGGTAACAGTTCGGATAAAGGCGGATTCATGTATGAAACAGTATCCGGAACAGTTGTTAACTTAAACGGATTGACAATTTCCGGAAACACTGCAACAACCGGCGGCCCCATTATCTGGGGTAATACAACAAATGCAAAGCTCTACATAAATAAGGCTAATTATGTAGATCTGGATGAAACGGGCGAGCTTGATGATGCATACTGGGCAGCTGCAATATACAATAAACTCACTGTTGGTGATTTGGCGGGAGATCCTCAAAAGCCGGGAGATTACGGTGATGAAACAACCGAAAATATGGATGGAATCATCGACGTAAGAACGATCGATGAGCTCGAAACAGCTCTTTTGGGCAGCGCAAAGAACATCAGGCTTACAAGTAACATTGAAGCAGACAGAACTTTATATGTTACGGGAGAAAAGGTTCTCTTTACAACCACAAAGAAAACAATTAAGAGAGCTCCTGGTTTTGCGGGCGATATGTTTGTTGTTGGTGAAAATAAGGATGGAAAATACTCGATTGTAGAGGGTGTAGCGACAGTCTTTACGCTTGGTAATCCTGGATCCGAGACAGAAAACTTGCTTGTTATCGATGGAAACAAAGACAATATGACCGTCGATGTAGTTGGTTCTGCTATATTTGTGTCGGGTAGTGCCACATTGAACATTTATGGCAACACATCAATTATAAATCACCATAAAAACGGAAACGAAAGAGGTTTTGCTGAAAAATATGCTCTTGGTTCACCTGAAAAAATAGGCGGTGCAGCTATTGTTAACGTAGAAGGCACAGTTTATATGTATGGCGGTTTGTTTGAAGATAATACGTCTGAAGCAGGAAAAACCACAGATGAGACAGGCACCGAAATTGATACAGGAATAAACGGTGGTGCTATTCACAACAGAAGCAGTTTCACTATATATGACGGCACCTTCCGGAATAACGAAGGAACACTTGGTGGTGCTATATATAACTTAAAGAGACTTGACATTTTAGGCGGTCAGTTCATCGAAAACCATTCGTTGAGAAACGGTGGTGCCGTTTATGTAGCAAGCTCACAGTATGCACATCTTTATATAGGTAAATCTGAGGGTGCAACGATAAGCGATAAAGTATTATTCAAGAATAATACTTCTGATTCATCAGGTGCGGCATTATATAACTCAGTAATGGGTGCCGTTATCATCTATGGCGATGTTACATTTGATAGTAACGCAGCTAATGTTTCAGGTGGTGCTATCGCAACATACGGCACACTCAATGTAAATAATGCTGCATTTAGCAACAATAGTGCAAAAACACGAGGTGGTGCAGTATATCTTTCAAATTCAAACGACGTATATACAACAAGAATAGTAAATCTTACAAACTGTTTGTTTGAGGGAAATACATCTACTGTCGGCGGTGCGGTTGCAGTTTATTCGTCAAGTACAGACCTTTCAGAGGGCGGTATTGTTGAAATTGAAAACTGTGATTTCACCGGAAACAAGGCGGTAAACCTTACCGACAATCCTGAAAAAGACGATGTATTCGGCGGCGTTATCTATAACGCCAGAAAGGGTTCTGTAACAATTACAAACTCTGACTTTACTGAAAACTCGGCAGAATATGAAGGCGGTGTTATCTATGCTGCCGGAGAGAGTAAAACAACAGTAACTGATTCCACATTTACCAACAATACTGTTACTCAGGAAAAAGGCCGTGGCGGTGTACTTTCAATCCACAGTGCTTCAATTGAATTTGACGGCGCTACATTTGATGGCAACAGTGCTCCGTCAAACGGCGGTGCGTTCTTGGTGTCATATACAACGGCAAGCACAGTTAATTCGAGTGTAAAGGTAAATAATTCAGTATTCAATAACAATACATCAGGCGGACATGGCGGTGCTATCTATGCAACAGAGCATGAAGTAGAAGAAGATAAGCTTGTGTTGACCGTGAAGGATACAGAATTCAACAACAACACAGCTCAATCAAACGGCGGTGCAGTTTACTTAACCGCAAAGGTCGACGCTTACATGAAGAATGTTGACTTTTCTGGAAATAAGGCAGTTTCTGAGACAAATAAGACTTACGGCGGTGCGATTTATATGACATCTGGCGCAAGTATTGAAGTTGACGGGGCAACCTTTACAGGAAATGAAGCGTCATACTGCGGTGGTGGTATAGCACTTCACTCATCATCACAAATTACACTTAACAACATTGAAGCAGATGGCAATACATCAGTTAGCAGTGCTGGCTTCTTGTACGGAAATAATGCGAGAATTACAATTTTTGATTCAACCATTAAAAATAGTAACGCAGGTTCAAATGGCGGTGCAATGGCGTTTTATAATGCAACTACAGTTGCAGCTCACGGCGTGACCTTTGAAGGAAACGTGTCACAGGGTGTAGGTGGTGCAATTTACTCATACCAGAACCTTACTGAGGTATTGCTTCACAGCTGCGTATTTAAGGATAACGAAGCAAAGACAAACGGTGGTGCTATTTACTTAAGCAACGAAGGCCTTCTTAATATGTATAATACCGAAGCTGTTGGGAATAAGGCGGATAAAGGTGGTTTCTTCTACGAAACTACTACAGGCTCTGAAGCTATAATAGTAAACCTTATAGTGGAAGGCAACAGCGCAACAACTGATGGAGATATTATCTTTGGTAATTCTTACGGTGCAACACTTTATATCGATAAGATTAACTACGAAGACAGATTAAATGGCGACACAGGCGACGACGCATATTGGGACGACGCAATTAAAAATATGCTTACAGTTGTTGATATCTCAGGTACAGAAGAAATTCCTGAAAGACTTCATTATGTAGCAAAAGAAGACGTTGAAGATGAAGAGGGAGAAAGACAAGTTGTTCCTGTTACAGATGTCCTTTCACTTGGCATTGAATCATCTGACGGTGTCTTTTCAAGTGCCTACACAAAGCTTCCAAAACTTGACAATTCTTCTAACTTTATGAGCGACAATGTAACAGTGTTCGAAGACATAAACGGCGAAGACGTTATGGTTGATACATTTGTTTACCATCCGGGAAATGCGGAAGGAAATTGCAACTTCGGACTGGGTATGCTTATATATCAGGCAATTTTATATAAAGAGGCCTATCCGGAGGAAGATGTAAAGATTTCTATTGCAGAATTCAGATTTGAAATGGAAACTGCTATCTGTATCAACAGAAATAGCCGTTACTTTGGATATATGAGAAACCTTGTTGGTGCAGATACAGATAAATATGGTTTTGTTCGTATTTCATATCTTTTAGTAACTGCGGCAAAAATGGGTATTGACGTAACTGTTATGGGTCAGATTCCTGGTTATCCTCATAGCGCAACGGATCCCGACTTTATAGGGTATTTTGAAGACCACTTGAAAGACCTTTGTGACCCTACCTATGTTGCCGAAGGTAAAAAGGTTAGGGATTATATGAACTTTGTTCCGTGTGAATGGACTTCATACGAAGATAAGGCCGGCTCAGATATGATGCACCTTAAGATGGCAACAGTATCTCACTACCTTGATATGAATGGTGTTGCTTATAAGAATGCAGTATATTCATCGTCTTCTAACCTTGACGGTATCCATGATAATGCAGCAAATGGCAATAACAACATACAGTCGGCAACAATAGTAACAAACCACGAGGCAATATACAGAACAACAACTAACTACATAAACTTGCTCGCAGAAAATTGCGGCCAGGAAGAGGTTTACCTTTTCCGTAGTATATTGGCAGAGCGAACAGCCGAGCAGTTTGACCTTATTTTAGCAGGGAGACAAGATGAAATTCCTGCTGATGAGCAGATTGTTTACCTTGGAACGGAAAATGACGATGTATTTGAGCTTTACTTTACTCCCTTCGGCGGTGAACCAAACTCATGGACGGAAACGTATAATCCCTACTGCAAATACATTAAAAAATTAGCCGATTCTGAAGATTATATTATCTTAACGTGGAACAATGCAAACTACATAAGTTCGGGACTTGTTGAGAGGCTTGAAGAGATAATTATCGAAGCATACCACACCAACAAAAACCCCAACAATAAGATTTATGTAAATCTTGCACAATTTGATGCTTCAGCTTTCAATGATTTGGAAGTCGGAACGGATATTGGTCTTAAGAGTTTTAACAAAAAAGAATTCGGTGGTCTTCATACTAAGGATCTTCAGGTTTCTTATGTAGAAGGCGGTGAGAGAAGTTATGTTACACTTTTTAACTCACTCAATATGCACTCGGGTGCTATTGGCTACCAGTCGAATTTCTTGCTCGCCATAAAAGAAAACAGCGCAGAGGAAGGCAGCGTATTCTTCGCCCTTGCTGACAATACTACAAACGGAATAGTCGAGCACACTTATGGTGAAGAAAAAACATATATTCCGGAAACCGCAGAGGACGGACAGATTTATAAAGAATGTGAGTACTGTGGTAAGACAGTGGTTCTTGAAACAGTACACCGCCCAAGCGACTGGATTGTGGCAAAAGAAGCTACTGTTGAGCAGAACGGTATTTCGTATAAGAAATGTACCGGATGCGGCCAGTTGCTTGAAACAAAGGAAATTGTAGGTTCTGATACAGAAGTTTCTGCAATTCCACCCAAGCACTTTACATCTACTGTTCTCACTCCTGTACAGGTAAATAGTGTGCCTTATACATTTGAGGCGGTTGTCAACGTGCCAAAGAGTATGAATGGCAGAGCGGGAGTAATTGTTGGAAACTATAAAAAGGATGCCGATGGAATACTTAGCTTTGAGATATATTCAGAGGGCAGACCGAGACTCTATTATAAAACTGGCGGAAAGACAGAGAGCTGTGTCTTTGATACGGATATTCGCTCTGACAAACAGCAGCATATTGCAATCGTAGTAGACGGGAATGTGGCTACGTTGTATGTAAACGGAAATGCAGCACAGAGCAAGACACTTTCTCTTTCATTGCCCAAGTACGTGGAAGGCTTGAAACTTGGCGGTGACAATCGACAAGGAAATACTGAATATTTCAAGGGCGCAATCTATTCCGTGGCATTGTTTGCAGATTCAAGAACTGCGGGAGAAGTAATGCAGGACAGCGTCTTGATACGACCGGATACGGAGTCCCTTTTGTATATTGATGGTATGGAAGCTGACAATACTGGAAAAGAAACGCTTTCTTATAGCTCGGTTGAACCGACGGGCGAAATATTTACAGTTTCTGAATATCACAATATAGAAACTATGGAGGCGACCCCGCATACATTTGAGGCAACAATCCATGTCCCGTTGGAAATGGAGAATCGTGCAGGTGTTGTTGTTGGAAACTTTGTAGGTGGAACCGCTGATCAGCTTGTTATAGAAGTGTATAGTGCGGGAAGACCGAGAATCGTATTCAAAAATAACGGTCAGAGTGTTGATTGTATTTTCGAGTCGGATATAAGGTCCGACGGATTTAGGCATATTGCACTCACTTTCGATAACACGACGGCAAAACTTTATGTTGATGGTGAACTCAAAGAGACCAAAACATTGGGTACGACGTTGCCTGTGTCTGTTTCTGGATATAAAATTGGCGGAGATAACCGACCGGGAAATTTACAGTATTTCAAGGGTGAAATCAAATCTTTGGCATTGTTTAGTGATGTCCGTGAAGCAAATGAGATTAAAGCTGATTCTGCTTTGGTAACAAATGACAGCGATAACTTGCTTTATTCCGGATACTATAATAGCGATACAGCTGAGTTTGTAAGCATCAAGGGAAGAAGCTTCAGTGAAACCGAAATCAAGGGAGTAAGTGGCGTAAGTACGACACCTCAGACTTTTGAAGCAGTACTCAATCTACCTGAAGATGTAGCCGGCAGAGGCGGAGTCATTGTCGGTAACTACGAGGTCAACTCAGAGAATCTCGTAAGCTTTGAGGTGTTCGAGCAGGGAAAGGTAAGACTGTACTGGAGAAACAGATTCAAGATATACAGCTACATCTTTGACACGGACATCCGTTCAGGAAAACCGGAGCATATTGCTCTCACGGTTGACGGACTCAATGCAACGTTATATATGAACGGTGAAAAGGTTGAAACTGCAACACTGCCGGATACCTTGCCAAAGATTTCCAAGGAGTATAAGGTTGGTGGTGATAACCGTGCCGGAAATGCCCAGTATTTCAAGGGAACAATTTATGGTGTTGCGTTGTACAGCAATGTCAAAACTGCCGATGAAATCAGCGATAGATTCATGGCAGAAAGTGAAACATTGTTGTATAGGCAGTATTTTACAAAGTCAAGTGAGGATGCGTCACAAAACAAGGTGAAGGGTAGAACTTTCCATCCTGTAGTCAATTCGCAGGTACCCTTGGAAATTAGCGCGATGCCAATGACCTTTGAGGCAGTCGTGAATGTGCCAAAGGATATTGAGGACCGTGCAGGTGTTATCGTTGGAAACTACGCTATTACCAGAAAAAGCTCTATAAGCTTTGAGATATATACAGAGGGACGCGTAAGATTGTATCACAAAAATGGCTCCAAGATAGTAAGCTGTGTGTTTGATACTGATATAAGATCCGATAAGATGGAACACATTGCCATTACGCTAAATGGGGCAGAGGTTACCTTGTATGTAAATGGCAAAGCTACAGAAACAAAAATCATGCAGTATCTCATTCCTGATGCAAAGGATGCATTAAAGATAGGCGGAGATAACCGAGTAGGTAACACGCAATATTTCAAGGGTACAATTGCTTCGGTTATACTTTTCGACGATGTAAGAAGTGCTGATGAGATACTTATGGACGTTGCAGGAGTAAGTAACCTCGAAGATGGACTTCTCTGCAATATGAACTTTGTTGAGGGCGTTTGCACCGAAAGTGCAGTTAGTGGAGACCATGTGGTGAGTGACTGGATAATAGTCCGCGAACCGACAGAGAGCCAGTGCGGATTAAAGCACAAGATATGTATCGCTTGCGGAACGGTCATAATAGCAAACGAATATATGAGTGGAAGCTCTGAGGGTGAACATATTGATTATACCGGAGATGTTTCGGGTCTTAAGCTGTCATCCCATAGTGATGCGTACAGTATCGAAAAGACATTTTCTTCCACACCGCTTACTTATGAGGCGTTTATAAAAATTCCTACATCGTATAAGGACAGAGTGGGTGTTCTTGTCGGAAACTACCAGAACAATAATGCGGATCAGGTAAATGTGGAAATATATAATAACGGAAAACCACGTCTGTTCTATAAGACTAATGGAGTAGCCGCTACCTATTTGTTCAACACGGATGTACGTTCTGATAGCATCACGCATTTTGCAATTACTGTAGACGGAACCGTTGCTACACTTTACTTAAATGGAGTAAAGAAAGAAACTGTAACTCTTACAAATCCGTTTGCAAATGCAACATCTAAATATCTTATAGGCTCTGATAACAGACTCATGAGTCCGCCGTGGTTTAAAGGCGAGATATACAGCGTGTCGCTGTTTAGTGATGTGCGCACTGAAGAGGAAATCAAGCTTGATTCAATTCTTGTTCCGAGTGATACCGACGGCTTGGTATTCTCAAAGTATTTTACTGATTAAACACCTAAAAAAGCAACTTGTTTTTACAAGTTGCTTTTTTTATGGATTCAAAACCTTCACAGACCTACCTTAAATTACCGATTTCGGTGAAGCACTACGAGAGGTTCAAGATAATCTCAACTCAAAAAACTTTTACGCATTCAACCCGGCTTTTGACAATGCAAAATCGTGCAACGTGCGAAGAACGCTTTTTCAAATTGATCACTTTTCTTTTTTGGAACTTCTTGTGCTACGTTTTTTGGACGTTTATTATTTTTTGCGCTATAAAGTTTCATATAGGACACCGTTCTTCATTTCTCCACCTCATACAGCCAGTCTATAATACCGCCGAATTCTTTTACGTTTGTGTAGCCGAGTCTTGCAAGAGCATCGGCTGCTATTTTGCTTCGTCGTCCACTGCGGCAATATACTAAAATCTGTTTATCTTTATCAGGGAGCCGTTTTTCTGACTTACTCTCAATTTCGGTGTAGGGAATAAGTATCGCACCGGGAATATGTCCTGCATCAAATTCGTCCTGCTCACGCACATCAAGGATGGTGTAATCCTGACTTGAATCCATTATCTTTTTTGCTTCTTCTGCTGTAATTTGTTCATACATGACATTCTCTCCTTTGTTCGTGTTGTCGGTATCATTTCCGCAAGCGGCAAGCAGTATGCAAAGCAGAATTGGAAGTATATACAATAGTCTCTTCATAAGCTTACATCCCATACTTTTCTAAATCAATTGTTCCGTCAACCTCAAAGACAATGCCTTCGGATTCAAGTAAGCCTCTTTGAACTCCTGCACCGCCGAAAGCAAAAGCAGGCGCTACCTTGCCTTCGCGGTTTACTACTCTGTGGCAGGGAATAACACCCGGTTCGGGATTTACGTGCAGAGCATAACCGACAACTCTTGCCCAACGCGGATTTCCTGCAAGAGCCGCCACCTGACCGTAGGTTGCAACCTTGCCTTTGGGAATGCTTTTAACGACTTCATAAATCTTTTCAAATGTGCTCATAAGTTCACCTTTGCTCTTTTTTCACAGGATTACTCATTCCGTGGTTTTTATCCGCCGCATTTGCCGAGTAAATACAAAAATGAGATGACGATAACAATCCATATAAGTGCTGGACTAAAGCAACCGCAGCCACTGCTGCTACCGCCACCGGAAGTGCTGTTGAATGCATAAAAATCATCCATATCTGGCACTGACTGAATCCTCCTTGTTTTGCAATCTCTTAAAATTACTTCTCATAAATTTCTGTTATTTCGTGAGCAAGGGAATACATTTCGTCAATCACGTTTTTTGGCGAGAGAATCTTTGCTTTTTTGCCAAAGCTCATAATCCAGGATAAAAAGTGCGGGCTTACGGCAACTTTAACATGGCATGCAAAGTGATTCTCATCCTTCTTGACAATCATAATATCCGTGCCGAAGCGGTCAAAAACAACGCCTACGAGGTCGTTGTCAAACTCGATTGAAACATCGGTTTCGTCACCATTGAACATCTGGAACATTGTCTTTGAATAATGTGACAAGTCGAATTGCTTGTCAGACAAAATTCTGTCATTTTCCGCAAGTTCAATTGATTCCATCTTATCAACACGGTAGTGCGTATAGTTATCGTACTTTTCTTTGTAGGTGATGAGGTAATAATTCTCATCGTCCCAGGTAAGAGCGACGGGGGATTCAATATATAATCCGCCGTCCTTGCGATATACTTTCTCCTTGTTAACATCAAGGCTAAAATACTTGAAGGTAATCTGCTTGTTTGCGGCAATAGCTTCGTGAATCTTGTCCACGTTATAATAAATCTGCTCGTTCGGAGTTTTTACGCGGTTGGTTATAAACACCTGTCGCTGAAGCTTTTTTGCGTTCTCGCGGCTTGTAAGCTTTTCGATTTTCGAAATAAGCTCCATGCTCTTTTTATGGGTAATGAATTTTGATGCCTGAACGCTGTCAACAAGGAGCTTCAGTTCAGGAAGCTCGAAGTCACGATTGGCTATGTAGTAATTTGTCGTGCGAGTCTTGTTGGAGCAAATATCAAGCCCGAAGAGCCTGAGATATTCAAGGTCATCGTAGATACTTTTGCGCTCGGCGGAAATACCAAGCTTTGAAAGCTCGGCAATCATTTCGGGAACGGTTATGGTATGCTCCTCGTCAGTCTGCTCCATAAGAATTTTTGCAAGATACATAAGCTTAAGTTTCTGATGTGACAGTTTCATATTACAAAGCCTCCTTGAGTGTATCGTATGATTCGTTTGCTACCACTTCGTTTTGAAAAACAGTACGTCGATGAACCTCAACATAGCCATCAGCAATGTAAACATTTATTAAATCCCTCCCGGAAATATTACTTTCGATAACTATCAAATTCCCATAGTAATCTTTCCGGGTTTATTCTTGTTGAGAACAGTATTGAGAAAGACGCTCTTGTTGATTACAGCAAAGTAGTCATCATATTCATTTTCGTAGTTTTCGCATATAAAGGCAAGTGTGTCACGAAGCTGAAGAAGTACGGCAAATTCGTGCTTACAGGCGCCGCTGCAGAAACAGGAGCATTTGAGATTGGAGATTTCGCCGTTTGCGTAGTTAAACTCAATTTCATAATTTTCGCTACCTTCAACTATCGCGTGGCCGTGAGTTTTGTCAATCTCTATGTACAACACGCGGTTTTCCATATAATAGTCGTGGCCACGCTCTGCGATTTCGGGGGAAATATTCATTTTTGATAAATTGTCAAGCGGGAAGCTTTTTGAAGCGTCATCGCCGCTTACGTATTCTTCCTCATCCGGGGCTTTGAACCAGGAAAGTACTTTTCTGAATGGAATGGATGTTTTCTCAAAGGACACCATGTGAGTGCATGCAAGATACAAATCACCCATGACGTTGGTATCGATTACTGCGATAACCTTTTTGTAGTCCGAAAGCTTAATCTTAAACGAGTAGCTGACCTCTGTAACCTGACCGCGGTACCCTTCGAACTGACCTTCAACGTAGACAAGGTCACCGACTTTCAGGTCGAAGTCCTTGTTGTAGTAAGTGAAGCTCACACCTCTTGATGGAAAGTACACCTTAACCAATGATTTTCTGGGATCGCACGTTTCAAGGTGAGGATAGACGGGCATCGTGATTTTTGGCTCTTCGTACGCTTTGGTGTTGAAACCGATAGTGAATTTCTTCATAATGTTTTAACCTCCACATTAAAATGCTTTGTTCTTTGTACTCATTGTAGCAAATTCAGTGAGTGTTAAAACGGACAGTGCGTCTGGTGAAATTGTATCATAGCTGCATATCGGTAGTCAACAATTCAAGTCATCAAGATATAATAAAAAGCAGAGCGGAAAACCACTCTGCTTTTGGCGGCAAAACTTAGGCGTTTTGAAATCACGGGTAATATGGGTTCGGCTTGAAAAACAACGAAATCAAGTCAAAGATTATACCGAAACCGAAAAGACCGCAGGTGCAGATATACAAAATACCCAATAAAACCTTGCCTTCGTAGAATTTGTGTATTCCCAGATACCCGAGAAACAGGCACAGGAAAAATGACACCCATTTACTCTTTGCCATAATATACCTCCTATAGATGTACCCGACAAAACGGATATACCCACAGTATACCGCATTTAGAAAACAGAATCAAGAAATATATATCGCGAGTGAACGAAGCGTGGATTGAAAAAGTTACAGCTTTTGTGTAAAATGAGTAAAGGTGGTGGAGAAAATGGATTTATCAAAAACGGGAAAGCTTATCGCGGAGTTAAGACATGAGAAGGGGATGACGCAAAAGTCTCTTGCGGAGCGACTCGGCGTTTGTGCAAAGACGGTTTCAAAGTGGGAGACAGGACATGGATTTCCCGATATCAGCCTCATTTCAGAGCTTTCAAAAATCTTCAGGGTAGATATTGAAAAGATTCTTTGCGGAGAGCTGCCAAAACTGAAAAAAGAGGGAAATAACGTGAAAAAGACAACTTTTTTTGTGTGCGAAAAGTGTGGCAACATTCTGACGAGCATAGGAAATGCTGAGGTTGTTTGCTGCGGGAGAAAGCTCACTCCTCTCATTGCAAAGAGACCTGATGAGGAGCATACGATAAACGTCGAAAATATAGAGGATGATTACTATATCACATTTTCTCATCCTATGACAAAGGAACATTATATTTCGTTTGTGGCGTATGTCCGTTTCGATAGGGTGCTTGCTGTAAAGCTATATCCTGAACAGGGTGCAGAGCTCAGGATTCCGCAGATGCGCGGGGGCAAGCTCTATTATTTCTGTAGTACGCATGGACTGTTTGAACTCACGATATAAATTAAAAATGACTTAGGTTCATTAAAACCTAAGTCATTTTTAATTATTCTTTTTCGAGTGAGAGGGTTACTGTGGTGAGGTCGCAGACCTCAGTGGGACCGTAATACTGGATGGCACCGGGGTAGACGTATGATGTCTCGATTGCCCAGGCATCACGGTGAGACTCAAAGTACTTAAACGGCTTGCCGTCGAGCTCTACAAGTGCCTTTTTGATAACAGGCTTGTCTTCGCCGTGTCTTCTTTCGATATTCATCATCTTTGTTATCGGCATACCGCCTGCGATCCATTCTGTTGCCGGCTTTGAGAGGTTTGAAATCTTTGAAAGATAACCGTTATAGCCGTACTGGATGAGCATGAATGCGTTATAACCGAGAGAGTAGCAGTAGTCAGCATCGAAATTTGACGGGAATGCGCATCTTCCTTCGTAACCGAGGAAGTGATGAAGCGGAGAAAACTTTCCGCTGTATGTTCCCGCCTTTTTACGTGCAGCGAGCTTATCGGAAACGAGCGCGGAGAAGAGCTTCTCGGATTCGATGAGAGAGACCTGGACGTTTCCGTGCGGGTCACGCTCTAAGAACAACTGCTGCTGAATGCTCTGCGGAAGTATTGCAAATACATCCATGGATGCTTTTGTCAAGCCATTCTTGATAAATTCGTACTTTTCGCTCCATGTAGGAAGTGCGTTGAATGCGTCCGCGCGACTTCCGGCAAGGAGCTCATTGATTTCGGAAATAAGGACTGCAAATTCCGGAACAAACTCGATAACGCCCTCGGGGATGACTGCCACACCGAAGTTCATACCCTTGTTACCTCTTTCGGCAACTGAGTTTGCGATGTAGTCTGCAATCTCGGAAAGTGACATCTTCTTTGTTGAAATTTCCTCGGAGATAAGGCAAATGTTAGGCTGTGTCTTGAGTGCACACTCGAGAGCAACGTGGGAAGCGGAGCGACCCATGACCTTTACAAAGTGCCAGTATTTCTTGGCAGAGTTTGCGTCTCTTTCAATATTGCCGATGATTTCGCTGTATGTCTTTGTGGCGGTGTCAAAACCGAAAGAGCATTCGATGTCCTCGTTTTTGAGGTCGCCGTCGATAGTCTTCGGGCAGCCGATCACCTGGACGCCTGTATTATTTGCTGCAAAATACTCAGCAAGAACAGCGGCGTTTGTGTTGGAGTCGTCACCTCCGATGATGACGATGGCGGTAATACCGTGCTTCTTGCAGACTTCTGCAACGATAGCAAACTGCTCGGTCGTTTCGAGCTTTGTTCTGCCTGAGCCGATGATATCAAATCCGCCTGTGTTTCTGAATTTATTGATATATTCGTCGTCAAAGATTACATAGTCATCCTCAATAAGGCCGCTCGGACCGCCCTTAAAGCCGTAAAGGACATTCTCTGAGTTTGTGGACTTAAGAGCATCGTAAAGACCGCAGATGACGTTGTGTCCGCCCGGAGCCTGACCGCCTGAAAGGATAACACCGACGATCTGCTTTTTGGGTGTAGATGTATTCTGACCCTTCTTAAAAACAATTTCCTTTTTTCCGTAGGTATTAGGGAAGAGAGCCTGTATCTTTTCGCAATCGGCGACGCTCTGGGTTGTTGCGCCTTCAGCTACGCTGATTTCAGAGATGCCACCCCTGAGCATCTGCGGGAGCTTCGGAGCGTATTCATATCTTGCTTTCTGTAATGCTGAAATTTCCATAAGTATTCTCCTTTGTTTACACAGATAAAAACATTATACCACATTTTTGTAAAATGGTAAAGAGACATATTGGAAAGAAAAATGGGAGTGGAAAGCCTCGCTCTGTTTTGCTGCTTTACAAAGAAGAAAATATGAAAACCGCTTTACATTTTTGTAAATATATTGTAAAATATATATTACATATATTCATATGTTGGTAAAAAGTATTTTATGTGTATTGGGAGGAAGATTTATGCGAAAGGTATTATCACTTATCCTGGTTCTTATGATGTGTATATCGCTTCTGCCTGCGACATTTGCAGCAGAGGCGGAAGAAGTAACCAGTGCAAAGACAGGCCGTTCTCTCTATAGCGATGAGATGATAGAGAATGCCGTCTATAATTCAAGTACATACGCATGGTCACGTGTAGAAAAGCACAACTACATTACTATGGCAGACAAAGCATTGGAACTCGGGCTTGATTTCCTTTGGAACAGCCTTGCGAGTCAGGATCTCCCGAGAAGTGCAGGAGCGGCACATGTACAGGGTTCTCCTGAGTGGAAGTACTCATGTCCGTTCTGCGGCGACCTTTTCGATAAACACGGACAGTATCCCTTTACTGTTGATATATTCAACAATCCGTGGAAGATTTCTTGCAAGGAATGTGCTGCAGATTTTCCGACAAACGATTTTGAAAGCTTCTATGAACTCGGAAGAATCTCGGTAGATGAAGCAACTGCAAAGTATCCCGCAAACGGCGGTAAGTTTAACAGAAGCACGGCTCTTGAAAAGCACCGTGAGATGCTCATTGAAAAGGGACTCCTCTCCAGTGAGGCAATCGCTCTTGCATCTCCGGGTGAGGACGGAAGCGACACATGGAAGCTCTATTACGGCTATGGTGTAGAGGGCGGATATCTGTACAACGAAATTCACAGAAATATTTATCCGAAGGACGATCCGTCAGCTGCTTTTGAAGGTGGTAAGCCTGTAAATCTCTCCGAAACCGAAACTGTTGACGGTTGGATGGTAGATGACGGTTGGGGCTATTACACCGGACGTATTGACCCGAACAAAACACCGGAGATGTACTGCCCGATGGCATTCTATAACCACCTCGCAAACTGGTATGAGGTTGGTATAGACGCATCTATTGCACATAAACTTCTCAACGCTTTAGGAAATGCATATATCTTCAGCGGTGCAGAAAACGGTGGAGAGGAAGCAAAGAAGTATGCGGTTGCAGCTGCCGTAATTATCGACAGGATAGCAGACCTTTATCCCGAGCTTGACATTGGCTACTACTATGAAGAGTACGGCAGAAAGTACGGTAACTGCGACGGCGGTTCCTTCTGCGGAGGTATGGTCGGACGCATCTGGGAAGCTACTCTCATAGGTGAGATTGCGGAAGTCTACGATATGATTTTCCCGATATATGATGACCCTGAGGTTGTTGAATACTTAAATGGCAAGGCACAGGAGTGGGGCCTTGAAAATGAAAAGAGCACACCGGACGAGATTCGCCAGAACATCTACGACGGCTTCTTCAGACAGGGCTTTGAGTCCTACAAGACCTGCAAAGCACGAGGTAACTTTGGCCATCATCAGAGCGGTATAACAAAGCTTGCTCTTGTATTTGATACTTTCCCGGATACCCAGGAAATGATAGACTGGTTGTATGCTCCGGCAGAGGTTGACTCGAACGCACGCGAGGAGGCAACAGGCGGAGATTTGAACAATGTTCTTGTCGGAACAATCCGCCGTGACGGTATGAACTACGAATCGTCGGTATACCACGATTACGGAATCTCACATATTTTGGAAGTTGGTGAAGACTTTGCAAGATATGCCGCGATAAAGAGAGCGGCGGGAGAGGAAAACCCTGTTGAACAGTTTTCTCTCTTTGAACATCCGAAATATCTCCAGATGGTAACCTCGCATCAGAGACAATACCTTTTAAGACACGGCACAAAGCCTGTAGGTGACTCCGATAAAGCATTACAGTATGGTGGATATCCTGACATCAACGCACTTAAGAAGGTTTACTACTACACCAAGGATACAACTGACCCGGACATCAAGAAAAAGAATATAATGATTGGTCAGCATATCTATTTAAGAAAACAGGTTAACAATAACGTATCCTTGCGCTATGATTCATTCAAGACTAACCCTGAGGGCCTTGCAGAAGACCTTGCAGAGCTTATCGCGGAGTATGGTGAGTATAATTACGACAAGAGCTCAATACTCACGGGCTTCGGCCTCGGTATCATAAAGAGCGGTACGTTGTATGATGAAGGCGAAACAGACGGACTTCTCGATACCCAGCGCGACTTTACGCTCAACTTCAGCGGACAGTGGGGACACTCTCACCACGACTATCTTGACCTCGGTATGGAGGCATACGGTACAGGTCTTATTACAGACCTTGGCTATCCTGAGGTAGCAAGCGTTACGCATGGCAACACAGTACAGTGGATACAGGCAACTGCATCACATAACACTGTGATGGTAAATGAAAAGAATCAGAACAGAACACATTTCACACAGATACCGCTTCATTTTGATGCGAAGGACACAAAGGTAAAGGTGCTTGATGCCGCGGCTCCGGATGCTTACGACGAATGCGACGATTATCGCAGAACAATCGTTATGGTTGACTATGACGATGAGGTGTCATACGGCGTCGACTTCTTCCGCGTAAACGGAGGAACAGACCATAACTATATGTTTATGCCGACGAGCGATACTCAGCCTGAGGTTTCGGATAACATCAAGGATAAGTTCGTGACCCAGGACGGCGGAACTTATGCAGGACCTGACGTTCCGTTTGGCGATGACCCGAACTTTGTTGTCGATCCGTATGGAGAACTTAAATATCCTCGCGGATACACATGGATGTATGATGTAGACAAGGCGGAAAACACAGGCGAGAACGCATTCTGGTTTGACTATCAGATAACCGATTTTAGAGGATATTCCAGAAACGAGGATATCGATATCAGACTTCGCGTGACTGCTGTAAATGATTTCGCAGCTGAGGAAATTTCACTTCTCAGTGTTCCGCCACAGCGTGAGTCGGTAAACTCAAAGATAGATCACCTTGAAAAAGCTATGATCAGAAGAAAGTCAGACGTAGCTCTTGATTCTCTCTTCACAACGGTCTATGAGCCGTATCTTGAAGGAAGCAAGTATATTGAATCTGTTGCTTCTGAAAATGTTGTTGGCGCACCTGATGACAAGGTTATGAAGGTGACTGCAGTAGACGGAACACCCGGTGCAGACGATGTTGCAAAGGCAGTACGAGTAGAGATAAACGATATTGCAAAGGGTGTAAAGAGAACTGACTACATCGTATACACAACAAACAAGAATGTCACCTACGAGGTAGAGGACGTTCAAAAGGGATACAAGTTTAAGTTCCGTGGCTTTGTCGGTGTATGGACACTCAACGACGAGAGCAAGCCGATTTACAGCTATGTAAATGACGGTGAGTTCATCAGCGACGAAAAAGTAACAACGAACTCAAATCGTGATTCTGCGGTTGAGGGAACAGTGCTTGACTTCCAGCGCGAACTCTCACTCAATAACTGGGTAAAAGTTAAGTTTGACCGCGCACTTACAAGTGACGAGGCAAACGGTCTTTGCGACAGGATGATAAATATCGACCTTGAAAACGCAATAGGCGAAAGAGCATATCCCGGAAACTCTGCATTTATGATAGATGCAGTAGAGTGGGATGAGGAAACACCGGACGAGGCAACGCTGAGCTTCGGAAGCTTCTCATTAATCTCATCGTTCGTGAATGAAAAGGATGAATCACAGGGTTATGTATATGATGCAGCAGTCGGTGATTCGTTTGAAGTTGCGATGAGCTATGAGGAAACATATAATCCGATTCGTGAGGCGGAAAAGCCGTCTGTGGGTGATGAGAAGTTCGAGACTCTGGAAGAAGCGATTGGGGCTGCCAAGAATAGTGACGCTCTCGTTACAATCCCCGCAAAAACAGACGAAAATGTAGCTTCGGTCAACATCGCAAAGGACAATGTCGAAAATGCAACAGAAACAAAAGGTTTTGAAATAAAGACCGATTTCGGTGATGTCATTTTTGACAGTGATGCTCTTGCGAATATCGGCACAAGCGCGACAGAAAAGGGCGCTGAAACGGTAACGGTAAAGGTCGAGGAGCTTACGACGGAGACTGCGGGAAGTGTTACTACCGTTCAGAATCTTGTCGCTCGCGGAATAAAGGTTTACGATATTACTCTCAGCACAGACGACGGCACCTCACTCGGAAATGAGTTCAGTAAGGACGGCCAAGGTGTTGCAACGGTAAAGCTTCCGATAAATGGAGTTGCAAACCCGACTGTCTACTACATTGATGAAACCGGTGCAAAGACAAGACTTGAAACAACTGTTGACGGAGAATACATCGTTTTCGAGACAACTCACTTCTCGACATATTCTGTCGAGGGAATAGAGAGCATCTTTGGTGGACTGCTCCTTATTACCAACATGAACAGGATTACGCAGAACGAGACCGAGTATTCACCGATTCAGATCTGCACGGGCATTGACTCCCTTAAGTATGAGAAAGTAGGTTTCATTATAAAGGGAGACAGAACGAATGCGGAATCACATCAAATCGAAAAGGAAACAAGTACGGTTTACAGTGCGTTTACGGTAACGAGACCGGACGGCACTACAAAGAGGTACACACCGAGTGACCTTGGTGCAAATTATATGTACGGAAACAGAGTTCTTTTCCCGTCGTTGACATGGACAAATGACAACACAACGATCTATATAACTCCGTTTGCTGTTGACCTCAATGGAAAGGAAATTTTCGGTACTACAACAAAGGTAAACGAAGAAATTCTCAGCGCAAACGGAAAACATCTTTTCAAGTAAACAAGGAGAGAATGATATGAAGGAATATGAATCACCTATATTGGAAATTTTCAAACTGAAAATCGAAGATATTATCTGCACAAGCGGTGGTCTGACAGATGGAGGAGAGGGTTCAGCTGACGGAGATGATACAATTTTCCCGATGAACATCCCGTACAACAACTAAAAACAGTATTGAGAAAAGGACAGACCGGAAAGGTCTGTCCGTTTCCCTGTGTGGATTAAGAGGAGAAGAGAATGAATATTAAAAGAATATTGGCGCTTTGCCTTATGGTTTCTTGCGCTTTTTGTTCAACCGTTTATGCCGATCTTGTTGTCGGAGACGGTGGTGCGGCAGAGGATATAGTATTTGGCGAGGATACTACGGTCGTTGAACCGGGACAGCCGGATTATGGTGGAGGGACAACCGGTTCGGGCTTTGGTGGCGGAGGCGGTGGTGCTTCCGGCTCTTCCGGTGATGTTACAATAAGCGAAAGCGACAATGTGACGGAAGAAACTGAAATGAGTTTTACCGACGTAAAAAAAGAAAACTGGTTTTATAACGATGTTTTGTTTGTCTATAACAGAAAGATAATGACAGGAACAGGAAAAGGGACGTTTTCGCCAAACACTACACTTAACCGCGCAATGATGATTACCGTGCTCTACCGCCTTGACGGAGAAAAAGAAACATCCGGGGAAAATACTTTCACGGATGTTGTAAAAGACTCCTGGTATGAAGCTGCGGCTACGTGGGGATATGAGAACAAGGTTGTAAGCGGAGTCGGAAACAGTAAATTTTCTCCGATGGGGAATTTGACTCGCGAGCAGCTTTGTGTTATGCTGTATAACTATACAAAACATCTTGGCAAAAATACGAATAAGGCAGAACTTACGTCCTTTACTGATTATAAGAGCGTTTCTTCTTGGGCGACCGATGCGGTTGCCTGGGCAGTAGACGCGGGAATTGTAACAGGTAAAGGCAACGGTACTCTTGCACCGGGTGACAGTGCCACGAGAGCTGAAATGGCAGCTTGTATAAGACGTTATATGGAAAAAATAGTGGAGAGCGAGGGGGAATAAATGCTTATCTTTTTCGCATTGTCAAGAACGGTAAAGCTTTTAATAATAAGTGTGATTTCATCACTGCCTTTTGCCATCATGCAGGTAATCAGGATTGACAGTAAAGTAACCATTCTGATTTCATTTATTCTATTTTTGCTTCTTGCGGCGCGTGATGCATACGTCTTTTCTTACAATTCCTGGGAAGAGACGGGAGCTTTTGAGGGTGTGATATTGCCGTATTTGTTTGTCCTTTGCATATCAATTATATGTTTTTTTACTTTGCCTGCATTTATTTTTAATTTTATCCTTCTTCCGATTCGTTTTGCGGAATGTTTTGGGGTAAAAACGATTATATCTATTGTAATTATTTCCCTATTTATGGGTTTGTTTTCATGGGCGATAAGTCTTTTGGGATACAGAACAGCCAAAAAAGATTTTTATGAATACTCGTATTATGATGGGGAAGATACTTTGAAATCTCGCGAAGAGAACTTCACATCTGAAGAATAATGAAACACAATATATAAGTCAGTCGAATTCAATGGAGAAAAAATTATGGTTTTAGCTTTGGTAATCTTTCTTATTACATATGTATTAATGCTTTCGTTTCAGAAATACAGACCGTGGATAGCACTTTCAAGCGCGCTCGTTTTTGTTTTGCTCGGTGCGTTTAGAGTATACGAGTTGTCGTTTCTTGACGCACTGGCGTCTGTGAACTACAATGTGCTTCTTATGATAGCCGGAACAATGGGTACGGTGACTCTCTTTATAGACAGTAAAATGCCGGCGCGCCTCTCGGAAATTCTTATTACAAAGGTTCCGAATGTAAAATGGGCTATAGTCGCACTTGCACTCTTTTCAGGAATAATAAGCGCGTTTGTTGATAATGTTGCAACGGTTCTGATGTTGGCACCTATTGGTCTTGCAATTTCCAAAAAGCTTGAAATTTCACCTATACCTGTTCTTATTGCAATAGCTGTTTCTTCAAACCTCCAGGGCGCGGCAACTCTTGTTGGGGATACGACAAGTATGCTTCTTGCAGGAGCTTCCGATATGAACTTTTTTGAGTTCTTCTGGATGGACGGAAAACCCGGTATTTTCTGGGGTGTAGAGCTTGGCGCTCTTGTTACGGCGTTTATAATGCTCTTTATTTTCCGGAAGAACAGCGAAAAGGTTGAAGGCGAAGTTGAGAGCAAAGTAACGGACTATTTCCCGTCAATTCTTATGGTAGGAACAGTGGTGCTTCTTATGATTGCGTCCTTTGTTCCCGAACCGCAGAATAAAGTTCTTTTGACGCTTTATGACCTTCGAAGCGGTCTTATATGCGCAATTATTTGCATAATTGGTGTTGTTCGTGTCTGCATTAAGGAAAAATCGGCAGCGATAATAAAAAGGGTAATCTCGGATCTTGACCTTGATACAATTTTTCTTCTCTTCGGACTCTTTATCGTAATTGAGGGAATCAGAGTTGCTGGTGTTATAGACGCAATAGCGGGTCTTTTCTATTCAATAGCGGGGGAAAGTCCATTCCTGCTCTATACACTTCTGGTCTTTGCATCAGTAATAATTTCTGCGTTCATAGATAACATACCGTACGTTGCGACAATGCTTCCTGTTGTTGCAACAATAGCAGGGCAGATGAACGGAGAGGCAGGTTTGCCTCCGGAGATATTCTATTTTGGTCTTTTGATAGGTGCAACGCTCGGCGGAAATCTCACCCCGATCGGAGCATCGGCAAATATCGCTGCAATAGGAATTCTCAGGAAAAACGGTGAAACTGTAAAAACAAGCGACTTCCTTCGCATAGGAGTGCCGTTCACACTGGCGGCAGTCCTTACAGGATACGCGTTTATGTGGATTTTCTGGGGAATATAAAAGTATAAAGAACTTCCGCGACGCTTGTAGCGTCGCGGAAGCTTTTTATATCCCGTATGTCATATAAGTTTCGCCACTGAAGGTTTTCCAGGAAAGAAGTTCGTCCTCAATTATCATATAACCGTGGGCTGAGCCGTCTTTTGGGATAGAGGTTGAACCCGGATTGCAGTAAAGAAACCCGTCTCCGAATTCTTCGCATTTAGGTATATGAGTGTGACCGTGAAGGAGAATATCTCCCTTTTTCAAATGTGGTGGATTTGATGTGTTGAATTTGTGTCCGTGAGTTATAAAGATAGTTCTGTCACCGAGCGGGAGGAGTGCATATTCTGCCATGATGGGGAACTCAAGCACCATCTGGTCGACCTCTGCATCACAGTTTCCGCGAACACAGACAATCTCGTTTTTCAGCTCATTGAGCATTGAGATAACCGATTTTGGCGCATATTCGCTCGGGAGATTGTTTCGCGGACCGTGGTAGAGGATATCGCCTAAAAGCACGAGCTTTGTGGCATCCTCTTTCTTATATGCACGAACAAGCTTTTCGCAAAACTCGGCAGAGCCATGTATATCTGATGCTATTAACCATTTCATAAACTTGACCTCTTATTCTTTGTAGATGTTTTTCAGAAGCGCGATTTCCTCTGCGTATCCCGGAAGCTCATTCGGAGTTTCGAGATAGAAGGGGAGGTGTTTGAGATTTGGATGATTGATGATTTTATCAAAGGTTTCAACTCCAAGCTCTCCTGAACCTATACATGCATGTCGGTCCTTGTGGCTTTCAAAACCGTGAAGGCTGTCGTTTAAGTGGATTGCGCGGAGCCTTGAAAGACCGATGACTTTATCAAACTCGTCAAGAACTGAGTCGAGGTCGTGCTTGATGTCGTATCCACCGTCAAAGATGTGGCAGGTATCAAGACAAACACCGAGTTTGTCGCTACATTCTACACGGTCAATAATTTCGCGAAGCTCGGAGAAGCAGCCGCCGATTTCACTGCCTTTTCCCGCCATTGTCTCAAGAAGAACTGTGGTTGTCTGAGCGGGTGTGAGAATGTCGTTGAGAAGCTTTGAGATAAGCTCTATACCCACTTCGGTGCCCTGTCCAACATGGGAGCCTGGGTGAAAGTTATAGAGGTTTCCAGGGGTGTTTTCGAGCCTCTCTATGTCATCTCGCATTGTAAGATATGCAAATTCGCGTATTTTCGGGTCTTTTGACGCAGCGTTGAGTGTGTACGGGGCATGGGCAAGAATTGTGTTTATCCCATTCTCCTGTGAATATGAAAGAAAAGCTTTGATATCCTCGGAGTCAATGGGTTTTGCGGCTCCGCCACGCGGGTTTCGTGTGAAGAACTGAAAGGTGTTTGCACCTATTGAAATTGCGGTCTCGGCCATTGCAAGGTATCCTTTTGAGGATGAAAGATGGCAACCTATGGTAAGCATTGGAAAAACCTCCTTTTGTGGATGTGACAAAAAGGGAGCGAGAGAGCAGGTGCTCTCGCTCCCTTTGCATTTTATCTGAGCGGAATGGCGTAGTTTGAACCGTCCTTTGCAATATATAGAATATTGTTTGCAAGAAGGAATGTGTGTTCTGCGCCGCGCAAGGTGAAGTCATTTGTTATGAGGTTATCGTTGAAGTAAATATCGTCTTCAGGGAATGAAACCTCGGCATCTCGCGGCTTTGGTATAAATCCGAAACGGCCTTCTTTTATGTCCTGAGCAAGTATGCGGTATTCACCTTCCGGTGTCCATACCTGAACGGCATATCCGCCGGTGATTCGGCGTGAAGCAAGAAGCATTGTCGGTTCTTCATCTATTCTCAGTGTAAAGCGATACGAGTCTGACTGTGCACCGTACATAACTGTGTATTCGTAACGGTGAATAATATCATTCTCTTTCTTTGTTGCCGTTATGCGCCATGTGTTTTCGACATCGAGAGGAGAAACCTCGTAGTTTTCAAAACCCGCCTCGCGGAAAAGCTTTTTTGAGGTAATACCGGGTTCTATTTCCATAATATAAGAAGCTGCGAGGAACTCATCACCGCCAAGCGCAAATTTATTTGCTTCGACGGGAACCCACGCATCCTGGCCTGAGAAGGAGACAACAGCAGAATACATATCATTGCAGATTGAAAGTCTCAGCTCGTTAAGCTGCTTGAAGGAGTCAGCAAGAGAGAGCTTGCTGTCGTACAAGAAAGAATCTGCTGTAGTGAGCGGCTGAGGCTGAACGTCAACAGTAGAGGGGGCAACGCCAGAAAGTGCTTCCTCCTCCATCTCCAGCGAACATGAAGAAACAGAAAAAATCAGGAGCAGGACACAAAGAGCGGATATTATTTTTCGCATCATAATAAAGACCTCCGAATATATTTATAAAAGATTAAGGAGCTTTGTTATAAAAGCAAATAACGTAACAGTCAATGCAGAGGCTATGGTAGTAAATACGACAAGCTCGCACGCAAGGTCATAGTCGCCGTTCATTTTATACGTCATGGCCGTGCTGGAAACCGCGACAGGGGTTGCAAAGGTGACGATAACAAGAGCGATATGTATACCTCGAAAGCCCATAAGCGCTGCAACAAAAACAGCGATGGCAGGGAGAATTATAAGTCGTGTAAGTCCTGTTGTAAGGACGAAGCTGAGATTGTTCATAAAGCTTTTGAACTTAAAATCGCCGCCGAGTACAAGAAGGGCAAACGGAGTTGCCACCGCCTTGAGTGAAGAAATCGGCTTAAGAACAATTTCGGGAAGCGTAATCCCTGCAAGCGAGAAGAATAATCCAAGAAGGCACGCTATAATAAGCGGATTTTTGAATATGTTTTTTATGATTTTTATAGGTGACTCAACAGGGTTGTTGCTATAAAAAGAAAGGACAACTGTGGCAAGGATATTGAAGGTCGGGACCATGAAGGCGAGAAATACTGAAGCGATTTCAGCACCTTCGGCGCCTGCAAGAGCCTCGCAGAGCGGAACGCCTAAAAGAGCAAAGTTTCCCCGAAAAAGAGCCTGTACAACAACGCCGCGTCGTGCCCGGTTTTTTGTCACAAAGGAAACTGCAACAAGTCCGAGAGCGCAAATCAGCAAAACTGAAATGAGGCAAAAGGCGAGAAGCCTTGAATCAAAAACATTTCTGAAGTCTGAAGTTGCGATGTTATAGAAAAGCATTGCAGGAATGAAAATGTTGAAGGAAAGCGTGTTTCCGATTTTCAGAAAATCCCCATTCCATACCTTCAGTTTTGTGAGTAACCATCCAATTACGGTGAGTATAAAAAGCGGAAAAACCGCGTTGACTGAAAACAGAAAGGCGTCCACTTATATCACTCCCGTTGCGATTTTTATAAAATTACATACATATACATTATAAACGTAAAAGCGTATTATTGCAACAAGATTTTTTTGTTAAATAAAGGTAGGGAGTAAGATATATAAACTATTGACTTAATATGTAGAAAGTGATAAAATAATCGTGTATTGAATATAACACGATGATGAAAATAAGTACGTACAAAACAGTTTTTTCAGAGAGTTGTCGGTTGGTGCAAGACAATAAAAACATTTGTGCGGAATTCCTTTCGGAGTGGCTTCACCAAAACATAAGGAGTAGGCGGAGACGGGAAAGCCCGATACAGCTTAAGGGTCTGGTTGGATCCTGCGAGGCCGTAGCTTTACGGTAAATAGAGGTGGTACCACGGAATTTATTTCGTCCTCTGCTGTTTGGCAGAGGATGTTTTGTTTTACGCCGAAAAGGAAGGAATGTGGATATGGTAATTACAGAATTTTTAGAGAGAAACGCAAGGCTCTATGGCTCGGATGTTGCGCTTGTTGAGCTGAACCCGTCTGAGGAGCGCGATAGCGTAACAACCTGGTGGGACTTCAACCTGATCGAGAGCGCAGGGAAGGATGCTGCGTATCGTAGAGAACTTAGTTGGCGCGACTTTGACAGACGTGCAAACCGCTTTGCGAACCTTCTTTTGAGCCGCGGCGTAAAGCGTGGAACAAAAGTCGGCATACTTCTTATGAACTGCATTGAGTGGCTTCCGATTTATTTCGGAATCTTAAAGGCCGGCTGTATTGCGGTTCCGATGAACTTCCGCTATTCCAGTGACGAAATTAAATACTGTCTCGACCTTGCAGATGTTGAGGTGTTGGTTTTCGGTCCTGAGTTCATAAGCCGTATGGATGTAATTTATGATTCGCTCGAGAAGACAAGCACCCTCTTCTTTGTGGGAAAGAACGGTCCGGAGTATACTGAAGACTGTCTTTCGCTTATGGGATTCTGCTCGTCAAGTGCACCACCCGTTGCACTGTCTCCAGAGGACTATGCTGCAATTTACTTTTCCTCCGGAACAACGGGTTTCCCGAAGGCTATTTTACACGACCACAAATCACTTGTTTGCTCATGCATTACAGAACAGAACCATCATTCACAAACAAAGGAAGATGTGTTCCTCTGTATTCCTCCGCTTTATCATACGGGTGCGAAGATGCACTGGTTTGGCTCGCTTCTCTCGGCAGGCAAGGCAGTTTTGCTTCGCGGAGTAAAGCCTGAGTGGATTTTGCGTGCGGTAACAGAAGAGAAGTGTACTATCGTATGGCTGCTTGTTCCGTGGGCACAGGATATTCTTGATTCCATAGAGTCAGGTAAGGTTGATACATCAAAATACAGGCTTTCCCAGTGGCGCCTTATGCATATCGGAGCACAGCCTGTTCCGCCGAGTCTTATCCATCGGTGGCTCAAAGTGTTCCCGAACCATCAGTACGACACAAACTACGGACTTTCTGAGTCCATCGGTCCGGGTTGTGTGCACCTCGGCGTTGAAAACGTACATAAGGTTGGAGCAATAGGAAAAGCGGGATATAACTGGGAAACAAAGATAGTTGACGAGAACGGAAAAGAAGTCACAAGAGGAGAAGTGGGAGAGCTTATCGTCAAGGGTGACGGTGTAATGCTCTGCTATTACAAAAATCCTGAAGCGACGGCAGACGTCTTAAAGGATGGCTGGCTCTTCACAGGCGATATGGCACGCGAGGATGAGGACGGATTTATTTATCTTGTCGACAGAAAGAAGGATGTTGTCATTTCGGGTGGAGAAAATCTCTATCCTGTACAAATTGAGGACTTCCTCCGCGGATACGAAAAGATCAAGGACGTTGCAGTCATCGGTCTTCCTGATGCGCGTCTTGGTGAGATATGTGCCGCTATCGTGGAGATTAAGGAAGGGGAAACTTGTACGGAAGAAGATATAAATACATTCTGTGAAAGTCTTCCCAGATACAAGAGACCTAAAAAGATTTTCTTTGATAAGGTACCGCGTAACCCAACAGGTAAGATTGAAAAGCCTGTCCTTCGTGAGAAGTACTGTCACGGAAGACTTGTAGAAGCTCAGATTACAGGTTGATTTTTTGTTTGAGAAAGAATAAAGGAGAAGAAGATATGAAAAAGCTTATGCTCGGAAACGAAGCGGTTGCACGCGGTCTCTATGAGGCAGGGTGCAGCTTCGTATCAAGTTATCCCGGAACACCTAGTACCGAGATAACTGAAGCGGTTGCAAAATACAAAGAAGTTTATGCGGAGTGGGCACCGAACGAGAAGGTCGCAATGGAAGCTGCCTTTGGTGCATGCCTTGCAGGTAAGAGGAGCTTTTGCGGAATGAAGCACGTTGGACTCAACGTTGCCGCCGACCCGCTCTTTACAGTTGCGTATACAGGTGTAAACGCAGGTATGGTAATAGGCGTTGCAGATGATGCCGGTATGCACAGTTCACAGAATGAGCAGGATTCACGTCACTATGCACGCGCATCAAAAATTCCGATGCTCGAGCCTTCAGACTCGCGTGAGGCACTTGAGTTTACAAAGCTCGGATTTGAACTTTCCGAAAAGTTTGACACACCTGTTCTCCTTAAGATGTGCACAAGAGTTGCACATTCACAGAGCATTGTAGAACCATCTGACCGTGTAGAGGTAACAAAAACATACGAGAAGAATCCGGCAAAGTTCATAATGATGCCGGGAAATGCAAAGCTCCGTCATCCTGTGGTTGAGGAGAGGACTGAAGCACTTCGCGAATATGCCGAAACTGCCTCAATAAACGTCCTTGAAGACGGTAATGACAAGAGTATTGGTGTTATAACCTCATCTACTTCTTACCAGTATGTAAAGGAAGTCCTTGGCGATACATATCCCGTGCTCAAACTTGGTATGGTCTGGCCTCTTCCGGTAAAGAAAATCAAAGCACTTGCGGATAGTGTAGATAAGGTTATAGTTGTGGAAGAACTTGACGGCTTTATCGAAGAACATTGCAAAAACATCGGCGTCGAGGTTTCGGGCAAGGATATGTTCTCCTGCATCGGTGAAATCAGCCAGAATATGGTTGCAGAGAAGTTCGGTAAGGAAACACTTACAGGCGCAAAGGTCGAGGATGCTATTCCTGCAAGACCGCCCGTTATGTGTGCGGGATGTCCGCACAGAGGCCTTTTTTATACTCTTGCAAAAAACAAAATCACCGTTATGGGTGATATAGGTTGCTACACTCTCGGTGCTGTTCCTCCGCTCTCGGCACTTGATTCGACCATCTGTATGGGTGCTTCAATCTCTGGACTTCACGGATTTAACAAAGCAAACGAGGGCGCAAGTGACGGAAAGTCAGTTGCAGTAATCGGTGATTCCACGTTTATGCATTCGGGTATGACAGGACTTGTCAATATCGCATACAACGGTTCAAATTCAACTGTTATCATCCTTGATAACTCAATAACAGGTATGACAGGACATCAGCAGAACCCGACAACGGGCTATAATCTAAAGGGTGACCCTGCATCAAAGATAGACCTTGAAGCTCTTTGCTATGCGGTAGGAATAGCTCGCGTTCGCGTTGTTGACCCGTATAACCTTGCTGAGTGCGAAACTGTTATCCGTGAGGAACTCTCGGCAGAGGAACCTTCGGTTATTATTTCAAGACGTCCGTGTGCTTTGCTTAAGTATGTAAAGCACAACAAGCCGCTTGTTGTAGAGGCAGACAAATGCAAATCCTGCAAGATGTGCATGAAGATAGGCTGCCCTGCAATAAGCATGGTAGACGGAAAAGCAAAGATAGACAACACCCTCTGCACAGGCTGCGGAGTTTGCGGTCAGCTTTGTAAGTTTGATGCACTCAAGGAGGGCTAAGATATGAAGACAAAGAATGTAATGATAGTAGGCGTCGGTGGGCAGGGAAGCCTTCTTGCCTCAAAGCTTTTAGGACGTCTCCTCCTGACAAAAGGCTATGATATAAAGGTTTCAGAGGTTCATGGTATGAGTCAGCGCGGAGGAAGTGTTGTGACATACGTCCGATACGGTGACAAGGTGTATTCTCCGATTATTGACAAAGGTGAGGCGGACTTCATAATTTCATTTGAGCTTTTGGAGGCCGCACGTTGGACGGAATACTTAAAGCCCGGTGGCAAGATTATAACAAATATGCAGCAGATAAACCCCATGCCTGTTATAACGGGTGTTGCTGAGTATCCGCAGAATCTTGCAGAAAAGATGATTGATAAGAAAATTGAGGTTGATGCATTTGATGCACTCTCTCTTGCAGAAGAGGCAGGCTCGTCAAAGGCGGTAAACATCGTGCTTATGGGAAGGCTTTCAAACTATTTTGACGCTGATGTTTCCGAATGGATGCGCGCAATAGAGGAAAGCGTTCCGGAAAAGTTTTTAGAGATGAACAAAAAAGCATTCAATCTTGGAAGAGAGTCAAAATAGAGGAGTGATACAGATGAAGAATTATTATCAGCCTGAGATAGAGACCGCCTCGCGTGAGCAGATACGCTCATGGCAGGATGAGAGGCTCGTTGCACAGGTAAGGCACGTTTGGGAGAATGTCCCTTACTACAGAAAAAAGATGGAGGAGAAGGGCGTAACTCCTGATGATATTAAGGGTGTAGCTGATCTTCATAAGCTTCCGTTCCTTAAAAAGGATGACCTTCGCGATGCATATCCTTACGGACTCCGCGGAGCACCGGCTTCTGAATGTGTAAGGATCCAGTCTACATCCGGAACAACAGGAAAGCGAGTAGTTGCATTCTACACACAGAACGATGTTGACCTCTGGGAAGACTGTTGTGCACGTGCACTCGTTGCAGTAGGTGCAACAAAAGAAGATGTCGTACATGTTGCATACGGCTACGGTCTCTTTACGGGCGGTGCAGGTCTCCACGGCGGCTCACACAAGGTGGGTTGCCTTACGCTTCCGATGTCTTCCGGTAACACAGATCGCCAGCTTCAGTTTATGACAGACCTCGGGTCTACAATTCTCTGCTGTACTCCGTCTTATGCGGCATACCTTGCTGAATCTATTCACGAGCGCGGCTTACAAAATGATATAAAGCTCAAAGCGGGTATTTTCGGTGCTGAGGCATGGAGTGAAGAGATGCGTCGCGATATCGAGAAGAGTCTCGGAATCCGCGCGTATGACATTTACGGACTTACTGAGATTTCAGGTCCGGGCGTTTCTTTTGAATGTGAAGAGCAGACAGGAATGCACATCAATGAGGACCACTTCATAGCGGAGATTATAGATCCGGAAACAGAAGAAGTGCTCCCGATGGGAAGTAAAGGAGAACTTGTTTTTACTTGTATAACAAAGAAGGGTTTCCCACTTATACGCTACCGCACCCGTGATATATGTGTTCTTTCGGATAAGCCGTGCTCGTGTGGAAGAACTCACGTGAAAATGTCAAAGCCGATGGGAAGAAGCGATGATATGCTTATTATCCGCGGTGTAAACGTATTCCCTTCACAGATAGAAACAGTACTTATAGAACAGGGATATCCCGCAAACTACCAGCTTGTTGTTGACAGAGTAAATAATTCTGACACTCTTGAAATTATGGTAGAGATGTCTCCTGAAAACTTCTCCGACTCCCTCAAAGAGATCACCGAAATGGAGAAGAGCCTCGTTTCCGCACTTCGTGCAATGCTTGGTATTTCGGCAAAGGTCAAGCTTGTGGCACCGAAGACCATCGCACGAAGCGAGGGTAAAGCTGTAAGAATTATTGATAACAGAAAAATTTAACGGAGGTAAGAATAATGAATGTTTATCAGATTTCCGTTTTCCTTGAAAACCGCTCAGGTCAGCTTGCAGAGATAACAAAGCTCCTTGCCGATAACGGCATAAATCTTCGTGCAATCTCGATTGCAGAGACCTCGGATTATGGTGTGCTCCGTATGATAGCAGACGATGACGAATTCGCGTCGAAGATTCTTCTTGATAACGGAAATATAATTTCAAGAACACCCGTTTCGGTTGTTGAGGTGCCTGACCGTTCCGGCGGCCTTTCAAATCTTCTTACTGTTTTTGCAGAGGAGAATATCGACATAGAATATATGTACTCTCTCTTTGCATCAGCAGGGAATACGGCATATATGGTTTTCCGTGTGAATGACAGCGAGAGATTAGAAAAGGCAATCGCAAAGCAGGGACTTAAAAGCCTCACAAAGGCAGATATAGGACTTAAATAACAATAAAACGGATAAGCCGATAAAATCGACTTATCCGTTTTCTCTGAGGAAGAGGTGGGAAGATGGAAAAACACGAGATTTCGCCCGTTGCATATATAAGAAGTGACTTCAGGGAAAAGTTCGGTATACCACGCCAGAGCGGGCTTGTAAAGGGCCTTCGCGCAAGGATTGTGTTTACTGAGGACTTCCGCGATGACTCATCGCTTCGCGGTATAGAAGGCTTTTCACACCTTTGGTTAATATTTGATTTTTCGGAGAGTCACAGGGATACATTTTCACCGACGGTACGTCCACCGCGCCTTGGCGGCAATGAGCGGGTGGGAGTATTTGCAAGCCGCTCACCCTTTCGCCCGAATAGCCTCGGCCTTTCTTCTGTGAAGCTTTGCGGTATAGAAAAAACTGAAGAAGGTACAGTCCTTGTTGTAGAAGGTGCAGACCTTCTTGATATGACACCGATATATGACATAAAGCCGTATATTCCGTATGCTGACTGTCATCCTGATGCTGTAGGAGGATATACGGATACAGTACCGCGGAGTCGCCTTGATGTCGAGTTTCCTGAGTGCTTTCTCTTTCAGATACCCGAGGATAAGCGCGAGGCACTTATCGGTTGCATAGCGGAAGATCCGCGCCCATCATACCAGGAAGATGAGATGCGCGTATACAGTATGCGCTTTGACAGGTTTGACGTACACTTCAAAATACGCGAGGGTACGGCATACATCGTAGCACTCGATAAAGTAGAATAAAAAAGAGCAGGAACGAGAGTTCCTGCTCTTTTTGTGTTAATCTTATTTCTGGCCTGAAACCTGTTTTCTGTACTTTTCGCTTTCCCAGTTGTTGATGAAGTCGCGTCCTGCTTCGTTCATTGTCTGAACGGTGCGCTTTGAGTCACGGATGCTCATAACAACGTATGCATAAGCTGCAAATGTCTCAATCATAGCAAGTGCTTCCTTCTTTGGTGTTTTGAAGGTCATTGAGCCCTCACCGAAGGAAATTTTGCCCTCATCAAGTCCGCCGTTTAAGTAAACGAGCTGATCGGGGTAGAGAATTGTGTTTGAAACCTCTTCTTCACCGTATCTTCCGATAAACTCACCGATAACCTTCGCATTTGAAGTGAAGGTGTCCCCGTTCTCGGAAAGCTCAAGGTCGTTTGAAAAATCAGAGAGACCGAGGTGCTTTTTAATCTTCTCGTTAATCTCAATATGGAGAGCTGTGCACTCCTCAGCAGTATCTGCAGTAGTTACAAGACCGTGGTTTTCGAGGAAGATAACCTTCGGGAAACGGCCTGTCTTTTTCTCGTACTCGGAAACTGCATTGCCGATTGAGAGTGTAAGTGAGAAACCGGGGTTGATGTACGGAATCCACACAAAGTCAGTGTCGGGGAAAATCTCGGCTGCAAGGTCCTTGCCTCCTACCATGCAGGTAACAACGTTTGCATAAACGGGGTGTGTGTGCATAACGTACTTTTTGAGAAGTGAATGGAAACCTGCCTCGACTGACGGGCGAAGAGTTTTTCCTGCGGGATTGGGGGTAACACAGGTCATAGTAAACGGTGTTGCCTCTTTTTCGCGTGTTTCAAGCTCTTCGGGCTTTGCTTCTGTGTGGTAGTCACGGACTTTTATATAGTCGACGTTTGTATAACCGTCAACCTCTGTGATTTCCTTGATTGTGAAGCCTGATGCCTTGATAGCCATCGTGTTTGCGTTATGCTTTATGGAAGCGTTGCCGCCGCCACCCTGAACATAATCGACCATATTGCCGATTTTCTGGCACATTGTAACAAAACTTTTCATTTCTTTATCCTCCGGATGAATTAAAATTGTACGTATTTTTTATAGTCTGAGTAAGCTGCATCCCAATCTTCATTGTCCTTCGGGTCATAGTACTTGATGGGGAAGGACTTTGCAATTATCTTGCGAGCATCGGAGAGGCTTGAGATTTTGCCGAGTGCCATATACTGAATAACAGCATTACCCGTGCTTGTAGCTTCAACGGGACCTGCGGCAACCTGCTTCTTTGTTGCGCAGGAAACGAACTCACAGAGCATGGTATCCTTGATACCGCCGCCGAGCATGTGTATAACCTTGAGCGATTTGCCATGTACATCCTCGAGAGCATCGGCAACCATACGGCACTTGAAAGCGAGGCTTTCCATGGCGCAGCGGATGATTTCGCCCTCTGTCTGGGGAACATACTGACCTGTCTTTTCGCAGAACTCACGTATGCGTCGCGGCATATTTCCGGGAGTTGCGAAGCTCTGGTCATCGGGGTTTATAAAGCAACGGAAAGGAGTTGCACTTCTTGCTGCCTGCTCGAGGTCATTAAAGGAAAATGCCTTTCCTTCGCGCTCCCACTGACGACGGCACTCCTGGACAATCCAGAGACCCATAATGTTCTTAAGGAATCGGATTTTTCCGCAGACGCCACCTTCGTTTGTGAAGTTGTACTTATAGGAAGAATCTGTAATCTCGGGACCGTCAAGCTCTGAGCCCATAAGTGCCCATGTACCGCTGCTTATGTAAGCGTACGGGTAATCTTCTGTTACGGGGACGCTTGCAACTGCAGAAGCTGTATCGTGTGAGCCAACTGCGATAACGGGAATCTTCGGGCAACCGAGTTCTTCGCAAAGCTCATCTGTGAGATAACCGACGATTTCACCGGGGTGGATTATGTCCTTAAAAATTCCGGTCGGGATCTGAAGGTTATCCATAAGCTCTGTATCCCATTTCTTTTTGTAGGGATCAAGAAGCTGGGATGTGGATGCCTCGGTGTATTCATTTTTCATTTCTCCCGTCAGGAAGTAGTTAAATATATCGGGGATAAAAAGAAGGTGCTTTGCGTTCTTGAGCGACGAATCATCGCGGGCTGCGATGAGCTGGAAGATGGTGTTGAAGAAGTTGAACTGAATGCCGGTGTGGTCAAATATGTACTTCTTTCCGACTTCCTTGTCTGCCTTTTCAATCATACCGTCTGTTCTTGTATCGCGGTAGTGATAGGGGTTTCCGAGAAGCTTGCCCTTCTCGTCAAAAAGACCGTAGTCAACACCCCAGGTATCAAAAGCAATGGACATAATGTCGCGATGTCCTGCATTGATAGTCTTCAGTATACCTGTCTTGATTTCGTGGAAGAGGCGGAGAATATCCCAGTGAAAGTTTCCTCCGACTAAAACAGGGTCATTTGAAAAGCGGTGCATTTCCTCCATGGAAAGTGTTTCTCCGTCAAAGGAAAAGAGCATGGCCCTTCCGCTTGATGCACCGAAGTCAAATGCTAAAACTTTGTTTTGAGCAGACATTTTTTTGCCTCCTTGTTTGAAAAAGTATAATGAAAAACACATAAATATTCTTTATATATTATAGTACAAACCGGGGTTTGAAGTCAAGGAATAACAGGAAAGAAATAATGCAAACAAAAGTTTACAACAAAAACGAAAAAACAATAAAAAACGATAATAAAATTAAAATATATCTAAAAACGCAACTGAGAGTTGCGAAAAAAGGACAAAAATCCGTGAAAAACCGCTTGATATTATATAAACAGTGATGTAAAATATTAGGTAGGAGAAAAGGTTTCGAAAGGTGAGTGAAAAAATGACAATCGGTGAAAAAATATGCGAGCTTCGCACAGCTCTTGATATTTCTCAGGAGCAGCTCGCGGAAAAAATCTATGTTTCAAGACAGTCCATTTCAAAATGGGAAATGGATCAGGCACAGCCACAGATAGATAAGGTTCTTCTCCTCTGTGACTTGTTTGGCGTTTCTGCTGACGAGCTTCTGCGCGACGATATAGAGATCGAGCGCAAAGGACAGAAGAAAAAGAACAAGTATTTCGGCACAGACGGCTTCCGCGGTGAGGCAAACGTAAACCTCACCTCTATGCATGCATATAAGGTTGGCCGTTTCCTCGGTTGGTACTATTCATCTGAACTTTCAGGTTGCAAGGAAAAGGGTCACCGCCCAAAGATCGTTATCGGTAAAGACACAAGACGTTCAAGCTATATGATAGAGTATTCACTCGTTGCAGGTATAACTGCATCGGGCGCTGATGCATATATGCTTCACGTTACCACTACTCCGAGCGTTTCCTACGTCACACGTCAGGACGCATTCGACTGCGGAATTATGATAACGGCATCACATAATCCGTTCTACGATAACGGTATCAAGGTTATCAACAAAAATGGTGAAAAGCTTGATGACGAGACAACTGCATTGATCGAAGCGTATATTGACGGAAACCTCAAAGCACTCGGTGTTTCCGAAAGTGATCTTCCGCTTGCTGTACGTGACAATATCGGTTGCATTGTTGACTATGCATCAGGGCGTAATCGCTACGTCGGATACCTCATCTCACTTGCAAAGAACTCATATAAGGATCTCAAAATCGGTCTCGACTGCGCGAACGGTGCATCATGGATGATCGCAAAAGCAGTTTTTGGTGCTCTCGGTGCACAGACTGTCGTTATCGGAGCTGAGCCGAACGGTCTTAATGTAAACAACGGTTGTGGCTCCACTCATGTTGAAAACCTCTGTAAGCTTGTCCGCGAAAAGGGTCTTGATTGCGGATTCGCGTTTGACGGAGACGCTGACAGATGTATAGCAGTTGACGGAAACGGAAATATTGTAGATGGAGATGCTATGCTCTACATTCTGGGAAAACGTCTCAAGTCACGCGGGGTTCTCACAGGTGATACTGTTGTTGCGACGATTATGTCAAACAGCGGACTTATCTCATCACTTTCTGAAATCGGTATCAAATGCGAGCAGACGAAGGTTGGCGACCGCTTTGTATACGAGTGCATGCAGAAGAACGACTACAACCTCGGTGGCGAGCAGTCAGGACACATCATCCTCAAGAAGTATGCGACCACCGGCGACGGTATTCTCACGGCAATTATGATGACTGAGGAAATCTGCGATTCAAAGCTCTCGCTTTCAGACCTTGCAGAGCCTGTGAAGCTCTATCCGCAGTATATGCAGAACGTAAGAGTTGCCGACAAGGAAGCAGTACTTTCCGACGATGCGATAAAGACAGAAATGGCAGAGATTGAAAAGCTCATAGCGGGAAAGGGAAGAGTTCTTCTCCGTCCGTCGGGAACAGAGCCTGTTATCCGTGTTATGTCAGAAGCGGAGACGGAAGAGCTTTGCCGTGAATACGTCACACGAATCGTAAATAAAGTTGTTGAAAGAGGGTACAGCATTGGATAAGAAGGTAAAGACAAAAGAGCTTTTCGATTGCGAAACACCTTACCTCAAAAAGCTTTTTGAAGAAAGTGAATACCCGTGGGAGATACTTCCCAAAATAAAGGGATATATAAAAGAACTCATTGCGGACGGCGCTCTCGGTTTTACAGAGATTTCGGACGGTGTGTTTGTCGGCGAGAATGTGAAGATTTACCCGAACGTAACAATCGAAGGACCGACTATAATCGGTAACGGATGTGAGATACGTCCCGGAGCATTTATAAGAGGTTCTGTAATAACAGGTGAGAATTGCGTTATAGGAAACTCAACAGAACTTAAGAATTGCGTTCTCTTGAATAAGGTTCAGGTTCCGCACTATAACTATGTAGGTGATTCCGTGCTCGGCAATTTTGCTCACATGGGCGCAGGCTCAATCTGCTCGAATTTGAAGTCTGACGGTAAGGCCGTTGTTATTCATGCGGACCGTGATTATGAAACGGGCATACGAAAAATCGGTGGAATCCTTGCAGACCACGCAGATATCGGTTGCGGAAGTGTAATCAATCCGGGAACAATTATCGGTCGAGGCACGTCTGTATATCCGCTAACCTCACTTCGCGGTGTATACCCCGAAAACTGCATAATTAAAGAGACCAACAAGGTCGTTGTCAGAAAAGCTGATTAAATATCAAATAAAAAAATCTCCACAGAATTTTCTGTGGAGATTTTTGTTTTATATTTACGGATTGATAGAGTAGTTGGGTGCTTCTTTTGTGATGTAGATATCGTGCGGGTGGCTTTCCTTGAGGCCTGCACCCGTAATCTTTATGAAGCGACCGTTTTCGCGAAGTGCTTCAATATTAACTGCACCGCAATAGCCCATACCTGCACGGAGGCCGCCGATAAGCTGATAAATAGAATCACCTGCGGGTCCCTTGTAAGGAACACGACCCTCAACACCCTCGGGAACGAGCTTTCTGTTGTTGTTCTGGAAGTAACGGTCACGACCGCCCTTTGCCATAGCGCCGAGAGAGCCCATGCCACGGTATACCTTAAAGCGTCTGCCCTGGAACATTTCAAAGTCGCCGGGAGCTTCGTCACAGCCTGCAAGGAGTGAACCGAGCATAACAACGGAAGCGCCTGCGCAGATTGCCTTCGGAAGGTCACCTGAGTACTTGATACCACCGTCTGCGATAACAGGAACTCCGTACTTGTCTGCAACCTCAGCAACTGTCATGATTGCAGTAATCTGCGGAACACCGATACCTGCTACGATACGTGTTGTACAGATAGCACCGGGGCCCATACCAACCTTAATAGCGTCAGCGCCGGCAGAAATGAGGTCCTTGGCAGCTTCCGGGGTTGCGATGTTACCTGCAATAAGCTCAATGTGCGGGAATGCGTTCTTGACCTTTGAAATTGCCTTTACAATATCGATGTGGTGGCCGTGTGCACTGTCGAGTACAAGCACGTCAACTCCTGCGTCGGAGAGTGCTTTTGCACGGTCGAGAACGTCAGGTGTGTTACCGATAGCCGCAGCGACGATGAGGCGACCCTTTTCGTCACGTGCAGAGTTCGGGTAACGATGAGCTTTTTCTATATCCTTGATTGTGATGAGGCCGCGGAGCGCACCCTTTTTATCAACAATCGGGAGCTTTTCGATTTTATTTTTTCGAAGGATTTCAGTTGCATCTTCAAGTGTTGTTCCAACGGGAGCGGTGACAAGATTTTCCTTTGTCATAACCTCGTTGATGGGACGTGAATAGTCCGTTTCAAACTTGAGGTCGCGGTTTGTAATAATACCAACAAGCTTTCCGTTATCGCAAATCGGAACACCGGAAATACGGTATTTTGCCATAAGGTCGTCGGCATCTCCGAGTGTATGGGTCGGACTTAGGAAGAACGGGTTTGTGATAACGCCGTTTTCGGAGCGCTTAACCATATCAACCTCGTTTGCCTGATCTTCGATAGTCATATTTTTATGTATAACACCGATTCCGCCTTCACGCGCAACGGCAATAGCCATACGTGATTCCGTAACGGTGTCCATCGCCGCACTCATGACGGGGATGTTAAGAGAAATCTTTTTTGTAAGACGTGTTGAAACGTCAATATCAGCAGGAAGAATCTCGCTTTTTGAAGGGATGAGAAGAACATCATCAAAGGTGAGACCTTCGCCGTAAACCTTGTTAGCAATATCCATAATTCGCAACGCTCCTTCGTAGTTTATTAAAGAATATGATACACCAAAAAGGGCGTGTTTGTCAAGAAATTTATCGCTTGTTTTTGGCTTTATTCGTCCTTTTTTTGCAAATTAAACTCGCTTTTGAGAAAGGAGCCTCGAGTCATGGAATCTCTTCCGAATTTGCTGCGTATTTTGTCGATGGCTCGAACAACGCTTTCCTGTTTTTCGAGGTCGTGGTTTTCACCAAAAAGAGAGAGTTGCTCAAGTCCTGCAAGGTCCTCGTGAACGAGCGAAGATGCAGTGACCGTAAGCATACGCACCGGGTGTTTTTTTGAGTCATAATGCTTTTTGTAAAGCTCAAAACAGTGACTTGCGATGTCGCGCTCAAGATGTGTCGGAAAGTTGAGAGTCATCTGCCTTGAGGTAGTTTTGAACTCCATATCGCGTACTGTGAGAGAGACAACACTCGCTTTCAACCTGTATTTTCGTAGTCGCGATGCAACATCGTCGGCAAGTGCTGATATACCTGTTTTTATATCGTCAAGGCTTGTGAGATTTTCGGGGAATGTGATTCCGCGTCCGACTGATTTCGGCTCGGTATCAGAAAAGGCAGAAGCGACGGGAGAGCTGTCTTTTCCGTTTGCAAAATCGTGAACAAGCTCGCCCGATTTGCCGAGCAGGGAGGAAATTGTAGACTTTGAGCTTCGTGCAAGGTCGCCGATTGTGGTGATTCCAAGTCGTTCAAATGTCGATTTCATACTCTTTCCGACAAACAGAAGATCTGAAACGGGAAGAGACCACGCAATTTCTTTGTAATTTTCGCGTGTTATGAGTGTTGTGGCATCGGGCTTTTTATAGTCGCTTCCGAGCTTTGCAAAGGTTTTTGTAAACGATACCCCCACCGAAACCGTAAGCCCCGTCTCTTTTTTTATGACGGAACGGATGTCGTCTGCTATCTCTTTTGGTGTGCCAAAAAGATGCGCTGAGCCCGTTATATCAAGCCAGGACTCGTCTATTCCGAACGGCTCCACAAGGTCTGTATATCTCAAATAAATATCGTTGACGATTTTTGAATATCTGATATATTCGTCGTAATGTGGCGGAACAAGGATGAGCTCGGGACATTTTCGTCTGGCCTGCCAGATGGTTTCTGCGGTTTTAACGCCATACGCCTTTGCTTTTTCGTTTTTGGCAAGAATTATGCCGTGGCGCTTTTCGGGATTACCGCAAACGGCTACGGGAAATGAGCGAAGCTCAGAATTGCGCACCTCCTCAACCGAAGCAAAAAAAGCGTTCAGGTCGCAGTGGAGTATTATTCTGTCCAAGTTCTCACCACCTTAAAATTATCATTTCAAATGATAATTAAAGTATATACCAAAGGATATGCAAAGTCAAGGAAAAGGGACCGTGTTATCTCACACGGTCCCTTTTCCTTTTAGAGGTTATTCTTGTTGTTCTGCTGATTCTGCTGGTTGTTCTGATTCTGCTGATTCTGTTTGTTGTTCTGGTTCTGCTGGTTGTTTTCCTTAGACATCAAAGTTCACCTCATAAAAAGTGTATCATCACAAAAGCGTGATGTATCCTTATTATCTATAAAAAAAGCAATTTTATGCGCAAAAAATAAAAAAATCAAATTAAAAAATAAGTGTGGTGTGATGCTTGAAAAAGTTCGCAGAATATTGTATAATATATGAAAATTACGCAAGGAATGAGGAAAGAAAATGTCAGGACATTCCAAATGGAAGAACATACTTCACAAGAAGGAAAAAACAGACGCGCAAAAAGCAAAAATTTTCACAAAAATAGGCCGTGAGATGGCAGTTGCCGTAAAGGAGGGCGGACCCGATCCGCTCAGCAACTCCAAACTTGCTGCATGTATTGCAAAGGCAAAGGCAAACAATGTACCGAATGACAACATAAAGCGCATAATCGAGCGCGCTTCAGGTGCTGACGGTGCAAACTACGAGACAATAGTCTATGAGGGCTATGGTCCCTGTGGCGTTGCAGTTATCGTTGAGACAATGACTGATAACCGCAACCGTACGGCAAGTGAAGTTCGCCACTATTTTGACAAATACGGCGGAAATCTCGGTGCAACAGGCTGCGTCAGCTGGCAGTTTGACAACAAGGGCATTGTTGTAATTGAACGTGGCGATGCTTTAGAGGATGATATTATGATGGCTTGCATCGAGGCGGGAGCTGATGATGTTGAGGTATCAGAGGAGGTCGCTGAGGTATATTGCGACCCGACTGCAGTGTCAGAGCTCAGCGAGGCGCTTGTCTCGGCAGGGTTCAATGTGATTTCTGCAGAGGCGGAGCTTGTACCGCAGAACTACACCAAGCTTGAAGGAGAAGATGATATTAAGAATATGCAGAAGCTCCTTGATATGCTTGATGATAATGACGACGTACAGAACGTTTATCACAACTGGGATGAAGAATAAATACTGTTTAAGTGGGGGATCAGATATGTCTAAAATAATACTCAGCGCTGACCGTACCTGTGATATAGGTCCTGAGCTTCAGGAAAAATATTCCGTAAATCTTATTTCTTATTCCATAACACTTGAGGACAAGAAATATATGGACAGCGTAGATATTTTCCCGGACACTTTATATAAAGCATTCAGAGAAAAAGGTGTGCTTCCTAAGACTTCAGCAATAAACCCGTCCGAGTATATAGACTACTTCAAGCCATGGGTAGATGAGGGATATGAAGTTATCCATATAACTCTTTCTTCGGCTATTACGAGCAGCTATCAGTCATGCCTTCTTGCCGCTGCGGAGCTTCCAGGTGTGCACGTTATAGATTCGCGCAATGTTTCAAGTGCTATTGCTCTTCTCGTAATTGAGGCGGGAGAGCGCATTGCAAAGGGAATGAGCGCGGAGCAGATAGTGGAAGAGGTTAGTGCTCTTCGTTCAAAGAGTCATTGCAGCTTTGTTCTTGAAACCCTTGATTTCATGAAAGCAGGTGGAAGATGCTCAGGCGTTGCAGCTCTTGCGGCGGGAGTTCTCGGCCTTAAGGTCTGCATTGAGGTGGATAATCAGACAGGTGCACTTCATGCAGCTAAAAAATACCGCGGGAACATGGATAAGGTTCTCTCACAGTATGTAAGTGAGCAGCTTGGAAAGTACGACATAAACCCAGAGCGTATGTACATCACACATTCTGGTGTTTCTGAGGAAAGACTTGCAAACGTGAAGCGTCAGGTTGAAGAAACGGGAATTTTCAAGGAAATATATATAAGCCGTGCAAGTTGCACAATCTCAACTCACTGCGGACCGGGAACTCTCGGAGTTCTGTTTTTGGAAAAGTAAAACAAATCCGTACAAATCATTTGATTTGTACGGATTTTTCTATTCATCACGGTTTTCTATTGCATTTATGCCAAGTCTTGTTGCGAGAAGGAGTTTTTCTTTTTCGCGATCATCTGTGCAGGTGTTTAAGTTTTCTGCCATCTTCCGCAAGAATACTCCGCGGAGAGAATCCTCACTGAGACCCTGCCAGATGTCACGGGGTGCTGTGGTATTGTCGCGTATGTCAAGTGACGCGTATTTCCCTGAAAGGTCAGCTTTAAGCTTTTCCATATCAATAACCTCGCTCTCTCCTGTGAGAGTGAGCCTCAAATGTTCCTGTGCTGCAGGCGTTGGTAAAGCTGCTATAATATCGGGATACTCTTGGACGTTCACCGTCAATTCACGGTAAACAATGTCAGAGATTGTACGTCTGTTGAGGGAAACGGAGCCTTTTTTGATTTCTCCTATATAGAAGCCTGATTCGTAGCTTTCACCAAAATCACGGGACTCAAGACAGCCACAGTAGGCATACGAGGTTTTTCCCGCCTTTGAGACTTCTGTCGGCTTGTGAACGTGGGCGAGTGCTATATAGTCTGCGCCTGTATTTTCAAGTTCTGCAGGGGAGACGGGACTGTACCCCTCACCGTAGAGGTTAGAGTGAAGCATAACTATATTTATAAGGTCATCGTTCGGGACAGAAAATCCTTCAAGAATACGCTCGTCGTAAACTTCGCTTGTGTACGCGGCACCGAATACCCGGACGTTGAGCTTCAGAAGTTCGACGGATTCGAGATTTTTAGATGTAAAGATATGCACCTTGTCAGGGAACGGAAGATTCTGATACGGGGATTCGGGGGTGTAAGGATCGTGATTTCCGGGCGTGATGAAAACGTGCATCTTCGCGCGGTTTAAGTCACGGATAAATCTCTCTGCGGTTTCGGGATGTATGGGATAAGTATCAAAAACATCACCTGCAAGGAGAAGTATATCGACATTTTCCTCATTTGCAATGTCGATTATCCTTGAAAAAAGATTGCGCAGGGAAGAGCGTCTCTTCTTCTGTTCATCCTGAGAAAGAAGCGAAAAGGGACTGTCGAGGTGTATGTCACCTGCGTGTAAAATTTTTGCCATAAGCTCACCCCTTTATCCTGTAATTTATTCTTTCTGCAAAAATGCATTTTCCGTTATCGTCAATATCAAAGCACACACCGTTTATCATAAGCTCGCCCTCGGCCTCCGTAAAGCGCTCGGGAAGAGAACCGAGAAAGGTGGAAAGAGACTTTTCCGGTGCAGTGCCTATCACGGAATTATATGCGCCACACATACCGAGGTCACAGATAAAGCCCGTTCCTTTCGGAAGGATCTTTTCGTCTGCAGTCTGAACATGAGTGTGCGTACCCCATACTGCAGAAAATCTGCCGTCGAGGTAGTATCCAAGTGCCTGTTTTTCACTTGTCGCTTCCGCGTGGAAATCACAGAGGGCAAAGTCAAATTTACCCTCGCATTCCTTAAGAATTTTATCAGCGGCGAAAAACGGGTTATCTGCACCGAGGTGCATATCAACGCGCCCGATAAGGTTTATAACAAGTGCACGCCGCCCGAAGGCATCAAAGATACCATAACCGAGGCCCGGTGCGTCTCCCGTCATATTATACGGGCGGAGCAGCGTTGGTTCGTTTTCGATATACGAGGCAATCTGTCGTCTGCCCCAGGTGTGGTTGCCGAGGGTTATGACGTCGACTCCGGCTTTGAAAAGGGTGTCTGCCTGGTCGGGAAGAATACCTACCATATCTGCGTTCTCGCCGTTGAGAACGGTAAATTTTGCGTTGTACTGCTTTTTTAGTAGTGAAAGGTTTTCTGCTACTGCGCGAACACCGCCGTTTCCGACGACATCGCCTAATGCAAGAATTTTCAAAAGAAGTACCTCTTTCTAAATATAAATAGTGGTGTAATCTATAGATATTGTATCACAAATATCAGGATTACACCACTATATTTTCACAGTTTATTTTGCGTAGTCAATAGCACGGGTTTCGCGAACAAGATGAACTTTGATCTGACCCGGATATTCAAGCTCAGATTCAATCTTCTTTGCAAGCTCGCGTGAGAGAAGGATAAGCTCGTCATCATTGACCTCATCGGGCTTGACTATGATGCGAACCTCACGACCTGCCTGAATTGCAAAGGAGCGTTCAACACCGGGAAAGCTGTTTGAAAGCTCTTCGAGCTTTTCAAGACGCTTAATGTAGTTTTCGAGGTTTTCGCGTCTTGCACCGGGGCGTGCTGCGCTGATAGCGTCTGCTGCCTGAACGAGGCAAGCAATAACTGTCTTTGCTTCAACATCGCCGTGATGTGCGTGGATAGCGTGGATAACCTCCTCGCTTTCCTTGTACTTCTTCGCGATATCAACACCGATAGAGATGTGAGAACCTTCAGTTTCGTGGTCGACACTCTTACCGATATCGTGGAGAAGACCTGCACGCTTTGCTGTGAGAACGTCAACTCCAAGCTCTGCAGCAAGAAGACCTGCAACATGAGAAACTTCAATGGAATGCTTGAGTACGTTTTGACCGTAGCTTGTACGGAAGCGGAGACGTCCGAGAAGTTTGATAATCTCGGGGTTTAAGCCGTGAACGCCCGTATCAAATGTTGCGCGTTCACCCTCCTGCTTGATAACTGCCTCGACCTCACGACGTGCTTTCTCGACCATCTCTTCGATTCTCGCCGGATGGATACGTCCGTCGGTGATGAGCTTCTCAAGTGAGAGACGTGCAATCTCACGTCTTACAGGGTCAAAGCTTGAAAGTGTGATAGCCTCAGGAGTATCGTCGATGATGAGGTCAACACCTGTGAGTGTTTCAAGTGTACGGATGTTTCTACCTTCGCGACCGATTATGCGACCCTTCATTTCGTCATTGGGAAGGGGAACAACAGAAACTGTTGCCTCAGCAACGTGGTCTGCTGCGCATTTCTGGATTGCAAGGGAGATGAGGTTGCGGGCTTTGCCCTCTGCCTCGTCCTTGAACTGGTCCTCGAGGTTTTTGAGGAGAACAGCGTAGTCGTGGCGAACCTCGGATTCAAGGTTCTGAATGAGAAACTGTTTTGCCTCTTCTACTGTGTAGCCCGAAATTTTCTCGAGCATTTCAAGCTGACTGCGCTTTACCAGCTTGAGCTCTTCGTTGAGAGCGTCATTATCCTTGATCTTCTTTTCAAGGACGGATTCTTTCTGCTCGATGGCTTCGTGCTTCTTGTCGAGGGATTCCTCGCGCTGAATAACTCTGCGTTCCTGCTTCTGGAGTTCTGCGCGGCGTTCCTTCATCTCGCGGTCAAATTCAGTTCTGTTCTTGTGAATTTCTTCCTTTGCCTCAATGAGGAGTTCGCGCTGTTTGTTCTCTGCAGTCTTTATAGAGTCATTAACAATTCGTCTGGCTTCGTTTTCCGCACTGCTGATGGTCTTTTCTGCGACTTTTTTACGCATTGTGACGCCGAGGAAAAAAGCAATAACAGCAATAACGGCAACAACTGCCAGGATAATAAGCCAAGTAGTTAAAGATATTCCAGACATTTTGTGTGCATTACCTCCTTTTTTAGTAGTGCTCGTTTAAGCTTTCAAAATCGAATGATTATATGTAATAATTCAAGTTATTGTAAATACGGAAAAACCGTAAAGCGCAAAGCAATAACAAATATTATCCACACTTATATTTTAGATGTAAAATATCAATATGTCAAGGTAAAACTGCATAAAAATTAAAATAATTACTATATGTAGATGCTTGACTTTTTCTATAACCCAATGTAACATAGGCTTAAAAGGTTGTGAAAGTATGCTTGATGAACTCGGAATTAACGGTTTTGTTATGGAACAGGACAAAAAATACTTAAAACTCGGAACAGATGCAATGCTTCTTTCTGAGTTTGCACATATTCCCAAAAGAGGAAGGGTGTGTGACCTCGGCTGCGGGACGGGTGCGATATCAATACTTCTTGCCGCAAGGTATGAGGAGATGTCCGTCTGCGGAGTTGAAATAGTAAAAGGTGCGGCGGAAATTGCGGAAAGAAACGCGCGCCATAACAACATAGAAAACCGTATGACAGTATTGAATGAAGACCTTAAAAATATAAAAAAGCATTTTCAGGCAGGGAGCTTTGACGCGGTAGTTTCAAACCCTCCGTTTATGAAAGAGGGAGGAGGACTCAAAACCGAGGAACAAGATCTTCTGTGTGCGAGAATGGAAATTTGCTGTACGATAGACGATGTCTGCGCCGCGGCAAGCTTTCTTCTCAAGTTTGGCGGTGCATTTTCGCTTGTGCACCGTCCGTCGCGGCTTTCCGATATATTTTCGGCAATGGAAAAGTGTAATCTTGCACCAAAACGCATGCGTCTTGTACAGGATACCGAACTTGCCGAGCCGTCACTTGTTCTTCTGGAAGCAAGAAAGGGCGGGAAGAGCGGAATAAAGCTTCTTCCTACACTTGTTGTGAAAAATCCGGACGGTACGGAAACTGAGGAAATACGCAAAATTTACAGAAGATAAATACCGCCTTTCAGGGAAAAGAAGTACTTGCAAAAGGGATAAAGTAGAGATATAATATTATTAAGTATGAAAAGCAAAATTTCCATATATTTGAAAGGAATGAAACTGATGAGAGTACTTGCTGTCGGAAGCCATCCTGATGACCTTGAACTCAGCTGTGGCGGAACACTTGCTCGTATGGCAAAAGAGGGGTATGAGGTATATACCTGCCACGTTTGCAATGGCAATATGGGCCACGCTGTAATAATGCCTCCTGAGCTTGGTCCAATGCGCGAAAAGGAAGCTGAGAGAGCGGGCGAGGTGCTCGGTGTAAAGAAAGTTTACAACGTGGATGTCGGCGACTGTATGGTTTATGCAGACGATATTGATGCTCGCCGTGAAATGGTAAGAATAATCCGTGAGGTCAAGCCTGATTTCATTATCACGCACGGTCCCGACGATTATATGAATGACCACCTGCAGGTCAGCCAGCTTGTTTTTGAAACGAGCTTTACTGCAACGGTAGGACATATGTTCCCTGAAACAGGGGAGCCCACGGCAGTGGTCGTTCCGATTTATTATATGGACAATCTTGCAGGAACAAATTTTGTTCCCGAGATGTATGTCGATGTTTCGGATTATATCGAAACAAAACTTAAGGCTGTTGAGTGCCATGAGAGCCAGATAGTCTGGATGCGCGAGCACGACAAGATTGACTTTATCGAGTTTGTAAGGTCATGCACACGCGGTCGCGGTCTCCAGTGCGGAGTTATGTATGCCGAGGGCTTTAAGACCTGCAAGGCACACCTTCGTCAGACAACCATCAGACATTTGCCGTAAGGCTAAAATAGTTACATAAAACGAGGAGGAAAAGAAAATGGATTTTATCAGTACAGTAAAAGGCTCGCTTCTTGAGGGCTTCTATCCCGAGGGCTGGGATTTTGAAAAGATAGACAAGTGCTGCTCAAATGCTCCTGAGGCTATTTTTGAGCGTCAGTCTTTCTGGAATCCGGATTTCAAGCCGGTAATGTGCAAGAATGTTACAGAATTTGATATGATGATGGGCCACGAGATTGCAAACCAGATCAAGATGGCACGCGATGAGGGAATAAAGCTTGCTATGATTCTCCCGGCAGGTCCGATGGGAATGTACCGTTGGGCAGCATACTTCCTCAATGAGTGGGATATCGACTGCTCACACGTTTACGGCTTTAACATGGACGAGTGGAGTGACGCTGACGGCAACACTCTCGACCCGTCAAATCCCGGTTCATTTACATACGCAATGCGCGATGCATTTTACAGCAAGATCAACAAGACAGTTCCTGAGAATCAGCGCAACTTCGCAACAAAGGACAATCTCCCGACATACCCCGAGAAGATTGCAAAATTAAAGGCAGAGGGAGCTCGCCTTATCACAACCTTCGGTATCGGAAGAATGTGCCACATCGCATTCTGGGAGCCGCAGTTCGGTGGCGAGTTTGCAACTGACGAGGAGTGGAAGCAGCAGATGTACCGTATCGGTGCAAAGCTCCATCCGCTTACAATAGAGCAGAACGCTATCACAAGCTTCAAGAGCAGAACAACACTTGTTCCGTGCCGTGCTAACACAATAGGCCCCGGCCTCATTCTCCAGTCAGACAGAATCATCGGCGGATGTGACGGTGCTCTTTCACGCGGTATGCAGTGGCAGGGTATGTCACTCTGGATGACTCTCCGCTACGGTCCGAGCCGTTGGGTAACATCCTCATATATGCCCACTCTCCCCGGTAAGCTTTTCTTCCTTGAAGAGCTTGCAGGTCCGCTTGTTGCAGAGTGCAACTAAGGTGAGGTGCGGGATATGAAAAAAGTAAGATGGGGCGTTATAGGCGCCGGCGGTATTGCTGACAGACGTACAATTCCCGGTATGATGCTCTCTGATGAGGCAGAGCTTATTGCCGTAATGGAAATCAATGATGAACTTGCAGAAAACCTTCGTGCAAAGTATGGCGCAAAGCGTGCATATACAGACCACAAGGCTCTTCTTGCAGACCCTGAGGTAGATGTTGTATACATCGCATCTCCCGTAAACTGCCATAAGGAGCAGGCAATAGATGCAGCTCGCGCAAAGAAGGATATCCTTCTTGAAAAGCCGATTTGCCTTGATATTGCAGATGCCGAAGAGGTTCTTCGTGTTTGTGAGGAAGAGGGCGTTAAAATCGCAACAGGCTTCCTTATGCGCTTCCACGCATACAATGCAAAGATTCGCGAGCTTGTCCAGTCCGGCAAAATCGGTCAGGTTGTTTCCTGCCGTGCTCAGTTCACTTGCTGGTATCCTGATATTCCAGGCGCATGGCGTCAGGTAAAGGCACTTTCGGGTGGCGGAGCTCTTATGGATCTCGGCGTTCACTGCATTGACCTTCTCCAGTACATTACAGGAGCAAAGGCAAAGCGTGTAGCTTCCTTCAACAGAACAAATACATTCAGCTATGAGGTTGAGGACCAGGCTTCCCTTATGATGGAGCTTGATAACGGCGCGGTTGCATACGTTGAGTCAAACTTCAATGTTCCTGATGCAGTCCCCTCAAAGCTTGAAATCTACGGTACGGCAGGCTCTATCGTAGCCTACGGTACACTTTCTCAGGTTGAGGGCGGTACAATTGATGTCATAGCAGCTGACAGCACAGCAGGTTATGATGCTCAGCAGACGAGAAATGAAGTCAAGAAACTTGATGTAGAAGTCGAGTTTGGAAATATGTATACAAAGGAACTCGATTCCTTTGGCCGTTCACATCGCGACGGAGTGCCTGTTGAGGTTCCGGCTGCTGATGCTGTTTGGGCACAGAAGATTATCCAGGCTGCATACAAGTCTGCAGAGACAGGAAAAATCATAGAGCTTTAATAAAAAAAGAAAAATGCCTCGCCTGTGCGGGGCATTTTCAAAATATAAAGGTGATAAAGGTGTCTATATTTGACCTCTTCAAAAAAATAGAAAGCGAGAGTAAGCCTCTTTATGGAAAGCCTGAGTGGATGATAGTCGGGCTCGGGAATCCGGGGAAGGAATACGAAACCTCGCGCCATAACACAGGCTTTCTCACTCTTGACACACTTTCCGGTGTGAATAAGATACAGGTGAAGGAACTCAAATTCCGCGGACTTTGCGGAAGGGGTGAGCTTGCAGGGGAGAGTGTTCTCCTCTTGAAACCGCAGACGTTTATGAATCTTTCGGGTGATTCTGTAGTGCAGGCGGCATCCTTCTATAAAATACCTATGGAGAAAGTTATCGTGATTTATGACGATATATCGCTTCCAGTGGGAAAAATCCGAATCCGCGCAAAAGGGAGCGCCGGCGGTCACAACGGAATTAAAAGCATAATAGAGCGGAGCGGTACTGATGCGTTTCCGCGCATAAAAATAGGCGTGGGCGCACCGAAGGGACAAGGAGAGCTTGTCGGCTGGGTGCTTGGCTCATTCTCACCTGACGAGAGAAAAGAGCTCGAAGGTGCAATTGACCGTGCATGCTCTGCTGTTTCGGAAATAATCAAGAACGGTTGCGAAAAGGCTGCGGGGAAATATAATTAGAGGCAGGATTCTCTATGCTTGCGTTATGTGATGCCATAAAAAATAATAAAGATTTTGCTACATTATTGCAAAAAATAGAAGCCGGAGAGTGCCCGATAGCGCTCTCTGGCTTGTCTGCTATACACAAAGCACACATAATCTCCGCGGTAAGGATGATTACAAAACGTCAGATAGTGTGCATATATGCCGACGAGCTTGATGCAAGGCGTGCGCTTCACGATATAGAGATTATGAGTGGGGAAACTCCGAAGGTTTTGCCTGTTCACGAGCTTTCGCTTCATGATGTCGACAGTGCGTCTCACGAATATGAGCACGAGCGTCTTGCAACGCTTAAAGCTCTTTCCGACAGAACGGCGGGAATATGTCTGGCTCCCGTTTTTGCGCTCATGCAAAGATGTGCGCCGCCTGAGAGTATTTCTGAGAAAACCATAACAGTAAGGATAAGTGACGAGATTTCTCAGGATGACCTTGTTTCGAGACTCGTTTCATACGGGTATGTCAGAGAAATTCAGGTAGAGAGTGAAGGTCAGCTTGCTGTTCGTGGTGGAATAGTTGATGTTTTTTCTCCCGGAAGCGAAAATCCGGTAAGAATTGAGTTTTTCGGTGACGAAATCGACGCTATGGGGTACTTTGAAACACAGTCACAAAGAAGAATTGAGAATGTGAGAGTTGCAAAGTTTTTGCCCGTAACAAATCTTCAGGCAACGGAATTTGAAACTCTTTCCGAAAAACTCCGCGCAGAATTAAAGAGAGAACTTGGAAAGAAAAAACAAAATGAGCGTCTTGTAAAAACGCTTCAGACAGATATTGAGCTTTTGGATTCGGGGATCGCACCGAAGGCACGTGACAGGTACCTGAATCTTATATACGATGGAAATATATGTGGTTTGGATTATATTTCCGAAGATGCGATTGTTTTTATTGATGATTTTTATAGAATCCGTGATGCAGCGGGCAGAGAAAAAAAGAGGGAAAACGAGGACATTAAAAGCCTTATCACAGGTGGCTTCCTTCTTCCGTCAACGGATGCTTTTTGCGAAAACTTCGATGTTGTCAAAAGGTTCATATCAGAACGGAAAAGTGTATTTTTAGAGGCGTTTATCCGCGCGGAATACGGAATTTCACCAAAATGTGTTTTGTCCGTGATTGCGCGACAGCTTCCGAGCTACGGCGGAAATCTCGACCTTGCAACATCTGAAATCGCAGATTCACTCAATGAGGGGAATAGGGTTCTGATCCTTACGGGAAGCAGAAAAAGTGCGGAAAATATGCAGATTCTCCTGCGCGAGAGAAACATACCCTCAACGCTTGATTTTATGCTTGCAAAGCTTCCCGATGAACCGTGTGTAGTTATCGGAGAAGGTGTGCTTTCTGCAGGCTTTTCGTACCCAGGTGATGATTTTACACTATTTACCGAGGGGCAGCTTCTTCGCGCACAAAAAAAGAAGGGCAGAATAACGAGAGAGCGCAAGAACAGAGAAAAAATAGGAAATTACCGTGATTTGACCGAAGGCTGCCTTGTCGTACACGATTTGCACGGAATTGGACGCTTTGCAGGTGTTTCAAAGATAAAAACCGACGGAGTGGAAAAGGACTATATAAAAATCGTATACTTAGGTACTGATGCACTTTATGTTCCCGTAACGCATCTTGATATGGTATCAAAATATATAGGCGGTGGAGAAGATGCAAACATCCGTCTGTCAAAGCTCGGAGGCGGAGAATGGCAGAAGACAAAGCTTCGCGCAAAGGGGGCCGCTCGCGAGCTTGCAGAGGAACTTATAAAACTCTATGCTTCCCGTCAGGCACTTGAGCGTGAACCGTTCCCGAAGGACAGCGAGTGGCAGAAAGAGTTTGAAGAATCCTTTGAGTTTGAGGAGACCGAGGACCAGCTCCGCTGCACTTCTGAAATAAAGGGCGATATGCAGAGAACGTATCCAATGGACAGACTTCTCTGCGGAGATGTAGGATTTGGAAAAACAGAGGTTGCGCTACGCGCCGCGATGAAGTGTGTGCTTGGTGGCAAGCAGGTTGCAATTCTTGTACCGACCACCGTTCTTGCCCAGCAGCATTATATGACGACTGTGCGCCGTTTTTCAAACTATCCGGTGAAAATAGGTCTCACCTCGCGCTTTTGTTCGGATAAACAGAACAGGGAGACTGTAAAAGGCGCAAAAAACGGTGAGCTTGATATAATTATCGGAACTCATAAGCTCCTCGCAAAGACGATGAGCTTCAAAAATCTCGGACTGCTTATAGTTGACGAGGAGCAACGCTTTGGCGTGACGCATAAGGAACGTCTCAAGGAAATGACCAAGGATGTCGATGTGCTGACGCTTACGGCGACACCGATTCCGAGAACACTCAATATGGCGCTTTCGGGAATTCGTGATATGTCCATAATGGAGGAAGCACCGCGAAATCGCCATCCGGTACTGACTTATGTTTTTGAATATGACAAGGAAATTCTTGCCGATGCTATTCGACGTGAGGTTGCCAGAGGCGGTCAGGTGTACTATCTTCACAATAATGTAGCATCCATTGAGGCGTGCGCTGCACGCATTGCAAAGCTTGTGCCAGATGTTTCCGTTGCGGTAGGTCACGGACAGATGGGTGAGGGCGAGCTTTCTGAAGTAATGCGACAGATGGGTGAGGGTGAAATTGATGTCCTTGTTTGTACTACGATTATAGAAACGGGAATCGACATACCCAATGTCAATACGCTTATCATTGAGGATGCTGATAAAATGGGCCTTGCCCAGCTTCACCAGATACGCGGAAGAGTAGGGCGCTCGTCAAGACATGCGTATGCATACCTTACCTACAGGCGAGGAAAAGCACTTACAGAGATTGCGGAAAAGCGACTTGCAGCAATCCGTGAATATGTCGAGTTTGGTTCGGGATTTAAGATTGCGATGCGCGACCTTGAGCTTCGCGGCGCAGGAAATGTGCTTGGCGCCGAGCAGAGCGGGCATATGATAAGTGTCGGCTACGATATGTACTTAAAGCTTCTTGAGACCGCAATCCTTGAGGAAAAGGGAGAGAAGACGCGCGAGGTTGAAAGCTGTAGTGCGGACCTCACTGTTTCTGCCAATATCCCTGAAAAATACGTTTCTTCGAGTGAAACAAGAATGGACCTTTACCGCCGAATTGCGTCGATCGAGGATCGTGAGGATGCAGACGATGTAATCGACGAGCTCTGCGACCGTTTTGGTGAGCCTCCGCGCGAGACGATGACGCTCATTGATATAGCGCTTCTCCGCGTTTCTGCGCGTGATGCGGGAATCTGCGATATAACCCAAAAGGGAAGCAGCCTTAAGATAACAATGGTAAATCCTACATTTGATATAATATCAAAGATATGCGCACGACCTGAGTATAAAGGCAAAATACTCCTCAACGCAGGGCAGGAACCGTATCTTATGCTAAAACTCAAAGGTGACGATGAGCCGATACAAAGTGCTCGAGGCTTTGTCGAGGCGTATGCAAATGCAAAAAAAGAGACTGTGTAGATTTTCTACACAGTCTCTTTTTACTTTACCTATATTTCAGATATTCCCGTTACTCCGTCAATTTCAAGAATTGAACGGACAAAATCATTTTTTGAGGTTCTCTTGTCAGAATTTACGTTAATTGTGACTGCACCTTCGCTTTCCTTGACGGAAATAATGTTGTAGCTTCTTTTTGTAAGCTCTTCGACATATTGCGTTGTTTTGCGATTTTCGAGAGATGCGGTGATTTCGTATGTCAGGTCACTTGAGCGAACTTTAAGTGAAAGCGGACGAAGTACATAAACAGTGAACATCATAAGTGCGACGATGGAAAGTGCAGTCTCGATAAAGCCTGCACCGATTACGAGACCGAGGCACGCTGTCGTCCAGAGTCCTGCGGCAGTTGTAAGCCCGTGAATGCGGTTGTGCGAAACAAATATGCTTCCGACTCCAAGAAAACCGATGCCGCTTATAACCTGTGCACCGAGACGGGTAATATCCGTAATCGCGCCGTGGTTTATTGCTATAAGCTGGCTTGTAATCATGGTAGATGCAGCGCCAAGGCACACAATTATGTGTGTGCGAAGTCCTGCGTCATGCTTACTGCTTCCGCGCTCTATTCCTATCAGGGCGCCGAGAACGGTAGCTACAACAAGGCGAATAAGAACAACTATGTATGCATCGAGGGAAAGAATGGATAATGTCATATAAAAACCTCCCTAAAAAGCAAAAAAGCGCAGAAATCTCTGCGCCTTCAGCAATTCATGTGTACTTATATAGCGCGCTGAACCTTACCGGAACGGAGGCATCTAGTACAAACATAAATATGACGGGGTGAACCATCAACGATAGCCTTTACACGCTTAACGTTCGGCTTCCACATCTTATTGGAACGTCTGTGAGAGTGAGAAACCTTAATTCCAAAGGTTACGCCCTTATCGCATATTGCGCATTTTGCCATTTGCCGCACCTCCTTCAAATCTTGTCAATAAACAGCACATATTATGATAGCAGATTTGAAAACGAATTGCAAGAGTTTTTTCAAAATAATTTATCAAAAACAACAAAAAACAGAAAAAAGGTTACAGAAACCATATATTTGCACAATTTCCAAATGTTTTACATTGAAAAAGTCACCAAAATAGTGTAAAATTGCAAACATAAATGCGAAAGGAGTTGAATTATGAAAAAGATATTACTTTGTTTTATGGTTGTAATTTCGCTTTTTATGAGTACGTGTGCGGCGAACGTGAGTATAGACGGTAAGAGTTTTTCCGGAGGAAAGCTTATCGGATCTGTTACATACGTTCCGCTGCGAGCGTTTTGTGAAGAGGTATCTGATTGCAACATCGGTTGGGATGCGGAGAATAGAGAAGCTATCGTAAATACAGATGAGCTTTCGCTTTCTGCAAGGATTTCGGATATGCATATTGAGTCAAAGGGCAGATATCTGTATTCGGGAAATGAAAACATATTGATAAACGGAACGACTTATGTTCCCATACGGTCTCTTGCAAAAGCATTTGGCGCAGAAGTGGAGTGGGATGCAAGAACAAGAACGGCGAACTTAAGAACAAACTCGGAGATTTTTGAAAGCGCCGAAGAGTTTTATAACGGAAATGACCTCTGGTGGCTTGCAAAAATCATAAGCGCCGAAAGTGCAGGGGAGCCACTTCTCGGAAAAATAGCAGTGGGGAATGTTGTTCTCAACCGAGTGGAGAACTCTGAGTATCCTGATAACATCTACGATGTGATTTTCGATACAAAAGGGGGCGTGCAGTTCACACCTGTACTCAACGGAACAATAAATAATCCGCCGACGGATGAGAGTATAATGGCAGCAAAAATCTGCCTTGAGGATTTCAAGGTGACAGATAAAGATGTGCTTTTCTTCTTAAACCCTGCAATTTCGCAAAGCTTCTGGATAACTGATAACCGTGAGTTTGTAATGACCGTTGGAAAACACGACTTTTATGCGTAAAACAACACCTCCTGTGGAACATTCACAGGAGGTGTTGTTTTAGTTGATTTCATCTACGTTGTACGGTGTTGACTGGTAAACATAATAGTTGAGCCAGTTTGTGTATAGAAGATGTGCGTGAGCACGCCAGGTGACGATAGGTGCAAGATCGGGATTGTCGTCCCTGTAATAGTTTTTAGGGATGTTGATCGGCTTTCCGAGGTTTACATCGCGCTCGTATTCACCGGCAAGGGTTTTTGCGTCATATTCGGGGTGACCCGTCACGAAAATATGCCTTCCGTCACGGCTTGCAATAAGGTATGCTCCGACATCCTTTGAAGAAGCGAGAATTTCAAGAGCGTCACAGTTTGCGAGTGCGACCTCATCTATTGCGGTGTGTCGCGAGTGCGGAGCAAAGAAATAATCGTCAAAGCCTCGCAAGAGCGGGCACTTCGGCGCGAGGTTCTTGTGTTTGAAAATACCAAAAACTTTTTTATCCTGTTGAGCTTTGTTTATGCCGTAGTGGTAATAAAGTGCAGCCTGTGCACCCCAGCAGATGTGGAAGGTTGAAAATACATTTCGCTTTGACCATTCCATGATCTCGCAAAGCTCATCCCAATAGTCAACTTTTTCAAAATCGAGTGTCTCAACGGGGGCACCGGTTATAATCATTCCGTCATACTTTTTGTTTTCTATCTCGGAAAAATCCTTGTAGAATGAATCAAGATGTTCGGATGATGTGTTCTTTGATTTGTGTGATGCGGTTTTGAGAAGATCAAACTCAATCTGAAGAGGTGTATTTGAAAGAGCACGGAGAAGTTGAGTCTCCGTTGTGATTTTTGTAGGCATGAGATTTAATATAAGTATGCGGAGCGGACGTATGTCCTGGTGCTCTGCACGGAACTCGGACATAACGAATATATTCTCCTGCTCGAGTATGTTCCGGGCAGGTAAAGCATCGGGAATTTTAATAGGCATGTAAGATACCTCCGAAAAGAAATTTACTAATCTACATTATATAATAACTCAAAAGTAAAATCAATCATAAAAAAAGTTAAAAAAAGATGTTGACAAAAGGGGTAATAAGGTGGTATATTATTAAGGCACCTCGCGAGAGGGCGTCGAAAGGCGGCTTTTGAAGTCGACAAATTTTTTTGAAAAAAGTAGAAAAAAGATGTTGACAAGAGGGTGTGCA